>NZ_JBDHNH010000001.1:0-1112500 GCF_039766235.1 Streptomyces changchenzhani
CGGTGCTCGACCGGAAGGCGCTTCTTTCGGGAGGCTCGGTTAAGCGCCCCGATCACCTGAGCCAGGGTCAGAGGCACCGTTCCGCCGATGACCGTTCTTCCTCGCGGCAGACGCGCGATCAAGATTTTTTCACCGACGGGGATGTGGAGTGCCACTTCCTGTGAGGCGTCGAAGTCCAGAATGAGCTCCCCGCTCCATGCCGCAGCCCACTCCTCCAGGGTCCTGGACCACTCGGAGAATGCCTCCCTCAAGGTCAGTAACTCCGCCGAGCCGGGCGTCGTCTCCTGCGGGTGAAGGAGGAGGGAAGCCGAAGCCGCCGTTACGTAGCAGCGGTCCGGTTCGAGGATCCCCCACCGGCCGTCGAACTTTTCCACGAGCTGCGAAGGAAGCGGCTGACGACCGTAGCCCAAGGGCGCCCCCAATGTCCCATCACCTTTGAGGATCGGCAACGTCATGCTCACCATGTGCCCACCGATGCTCACCTGCTTGACCAGGCCCAAGTCACCTACAGCCACCGGCAGGCCCCAAGGGATATGCGCGACACACGAGTACCTGCGGCGTTGTGGCATATCCGAAGCATCTCCCCCATATTCCCCGCCCGCACTCCCACCGACGGCCAGCTGGACGCACCGAGGGGTCAGTTGATCGGGGGCTTCAGCGTGCAGCGCGAGGCCGTCGATGCATGACCCCGTATTTGCGTGCGAACCGGTTGGACGCCGTCGTCATCCCCGTGAACCGCTCCAGGTAGAACGTCCGCGCGATCGAGTCCATCTGGTCTCGGTTGACCTGAAGCCGCCAGCGGTTGCATTCCGCGTCCCAATGCGCCTCCAGAACAGCGTCGTCGAGACCCTCTGCAGGCGAGTGACTCAGCCTCGGGGCGAGAGCTACGAAACGGCGGAGCATCGTCATCTCTGAGGGCTGCAGCGCGACTTCCTGATAGCCCTCGCTTGCCTGCTTGGTCAACCACGCCCGAGAGCGGTCCTGATCCGCCGGACGGTACAGGAGCAGGTCGTGGCCGTCGGGTGCGAGGCGCGCTGCCCACACCAGGTGGTTGCCGGTTGCGAGTTCGGCCCGGGTGGCGGTGTCGGCCATCTCGCAGAGTCCCAGCCCTTCGAGGACACGGAAGGTCGCCTCGCTGATGCCGCAGCCTGGGGTGACCCAACCGTGCCCACGGGGATCGAAATCCCAGGCAACGGCTGCGGTCGAGGTAGTCCTGAACTCAATCACCGAGGCGGTGGACAAGGGAGAGAACGTGCTGTTGGACGGCTTGAAGGTCAATGCGACGAAGGCGCGCAGGGGAAGAAATCCCCAAACCGGCAAAGAGATCGATATCCAGACCGCAACGGCCCCTGCGTTCATGTCCGGCACGGACCTCAAGAAGGCCGTCAAGGACGCCGGCGGGTAGCCGCCTCCACCGGTCGCCCTCGGGCTTCGGACGTGGTGGCGGTGGCTTCGTCGTACGCGGCGAGGGTGCGGTAGAGCGTGGAGCGGCCGACGCCGAGGTGCTTCGCGATGGCGGTGACCGACTCCTTCGTGTCGCGGCGTCGGAGGGCGACGGCGAGCATGTCGCCGTTGATCGCGGCGCGGCGGCCCGCCGTGGTTATCGTTCGCCGCGGCGCTGTCCAGGCCGATCAGGGTCCGCTCGTGGATGAACTCCCGCTCAACCTCGGCCATCGCGGCGAAGACGACGAACAGCACCTTGCCGACGCCCTGCGGGTCGTACATGCCAGACAGCGGCCCGGTGAGGATCTCCAGGCGGTGGTCGCGCTCTGCGAGCTCCTGCGCGGAGGTGATCAGCTCGACCATGTTGCGGCCGAGCCGGTCGAGCATGGTGACGGTCAGAGTGTCGGTCGGCCGGAGGTCGGCGAGGGCCGCGTTGCACTCGGGGCGGATCTTCTCCCGGGTGCCGATCTTCTCGACGTAGATGCGTACACACCCGGCGTCTTTCAGGAGGCGGACCTGTCCGGCGACGTCCTGGCCCTTGCTGGAGACTCGCGCGTAGCCGATGCGGTCGCCGGTCCGCGCGAGGGCGGCGCCGACGGTGGGGTCGGGTTCGGGGCCAGGCTGCCACGGCTTGCCGGGGCCGCGGGCGGCGGGGATGCGGACCGCCGGGCCGGACCGCAGTGCGGCGATCTTCGCGTAGCGGCCGGTGTGGTAATCGACAGCGACGACGCCGGAGTTGGCCCGGCAGGCAGAGCCGGGCGGAGCCCCGCAGCGCGGGCAGGGCTCGCGTTCGACGAGCTCGGCTCGCGCGATCTCCTCCAGGTCGCCGTTCACCTGCTCACTTCCTTCCCGGGCCGTGCTCCTGCTGGTGGCCAAGCCGCTGACCTGAGATCCTCACCTGCGCGGACGGCGCAAGTTCTCCTGTGACGACAGAAGTCCGAGTACAGCGCACTCCTGGTGGTGATCGCGCCATCGCTCGGCCAGCGCGCGGTCCACGAACTTTCCAAGGCCGGGGTCCGTCGACGAGGTCAGCTGGATCGCATCCCACCCACCGACCGCCTCGGCGAACTCCTCGGCGATTTCCACGAACGAGGGCCCGCGGAAGTAACTCACAGCGGTGTCGCTGCTGTGCAGCGACCTCCCGGATTGGTCCGAGACGAGGGAATTGGCCGTCTTCCGGGACTCGAAGTAGGTGTTCGTGTCCGGCCTGACCTCGTCCCGCATCACGTTCAGCACCTGATGGCGCTGGCTCGGCGGCTTCATGCACGTCTTGTACGAGAAGTCGATGCGGCTCCCGTCCGTACGGATCACCTCGAAGCCGGGGTACGGGCCGCGCTGCGGCGGGGCGATCGCGAAGGCTTCAACGCCCGGGCCGATCTTGTCGTCCGCTTCGTGGTGCATGTCGAGGAGGTCCACCAGGAGCAGGTGATCTTCTTCCTCGTCCACTGTGCTCCCCACGGTGTACCGGTACAGCACTTCGCGTACCGCTTCAGCCGCATCACCCTTCGTCCGGTACTGGCGCTGCCCAATCCAGAACTCAGCCACGAATCAACCCTTCCGTTCGATCTTCCCGGCCATCAGCCGCCTGCTGCGGCTTGCCTGTGTCGATCCGCGCGCGGATGTCGGCGGCTAAGTCGAGCCTGGGGTCACGGTCTGACACGGGGCGCCTCCTGTGGGACGTTCATCAGTGATCAACCACCAACCTAAACGCACCCATGAAACGGCCGGACACTTCAAGCCGAGCAAACTCCACCTGGGACGGGGCGGCTTGGTGCGCACTGCGTATGAAATCGACCTCGGAAACCGGCCGGTGCAGCCTCCGGCGGTGAGCACATATTCAGGTGGCCCGACTTGCTCCCGGCCTGCCTTGACCATCGCCCGAACCACTTCGCCACCCCGCCGGAGCGAAGGCTCATACCAGCGAGGACCTGGGTACCTGCATGCCGTACAGATCCAGAGCAACGCGACTGACGGCTTCGATCAGGGATCATAGAGAAGAGGCGCGGGGCCCTGGGAGTCGTTCATGGGCCGCCCCAACCGTGCCACTCGGGCTGCCATCACCCAGCGCCGCGCTGATGCGATCGACCTGAAGCTCGCTGGCGTGGACTGGCTGACGATCGGCCGCAAGCTCTCCGCCGACCCTGCCATCAACACTGACGGTGTCGCCTACCCGCAGGGGTACGGCATCGACAAGTACCGGAGCGGGCTGGAACCGCCGACGGCGAAGCGGCTTATCGAACTCGCCTGCAAGGACGTCTCCAAGGCCCTCATCGAGCGCACCACGGCGCTGGACGAGAACACCGATGAGCTACGGCAGTTGATGGTGGAGCGCCTGGAGCGTCTCTTCTTCACCGTCTACCGGTCCGCGATCCGCAACGGGGACTACCAGGCTGTGGACCGCGCGGTGCGGATCATCGAGCGCAGCAGTCGCCTCCTGGGCCTGGACCGCCCCGTCCGCACGGAACTGTCCGGTCCCGAGGGTGGCGCCGTGCAGGTCGAGACCACGGGCCTGGGCGAGCTGGAGCGGCTGATCAGCCTCGCCGGCGGTAATGCGGGCGAGGATGCCCAGAGCTGACGAGGCTGCGGTCCTCCAGCTCTACCGGACGCTTCCCGTACAGCGCCGCCGTGAGATAGCCGCAGCCTCTACCCCCGAACTTCGCGCACGACTCGCGCGCATCGAGCGCGGGCTGGCAATGGACCGCTCTCCCGGCGCGATGGCATCTGTCCTCACCGGGGGGCGGGAGATGCAGGCCCCGCACCTGGCGAAGATCGACGCCGCCTTCGAGCGAGTCGCCGCAGGGAAGCCGACGAAGCTGCTGCTGACCATGCCGCCCCGGCACGGCAAAAGCCGCAGAGCGGCCAGGTGGGCTCCCCTCTGGTATCTCCGGCGTCGCCCAGAGCACCGGGTGATGATCGCCTCCTACTCCTCCGACCTCGCCGACGATCACGGCAGGTGGATCAGGGACGCGATCCTCACCTACGGCCCCCAGATCGGCATCAACCTGCGCCCCGGCTCCTCCGCCGCGAACCGCTTCGACCTGGCCGGAACCGAGGGCGGCGCCGTCATGGCCGGTGTCGGCGGCGGCCTCACCGGCAAAGGCGCGCACCTGGCCGTGGTGGACGACCCGATCAAGGACGCTGCGGAAGCCTCTTCACCCACCATGCGAAGGCGACTCTGGGAGTGGTGGCAAGCCGTACTCCTCACCCGCATCGAGCCCGGCGGCTCCGTGATCCTCATCCAGACCCGCTGGAACGAAGACGACCTCGCCGGCCGAATCCTCGCGGACGAAGGCGACCGGTGGACGGTCATCGACCTCCCCGCCCTCGCCCTGTCCGAGAACGACGCACTCGGCCGCCCAGTCGGCACTGCTCTGTGGCCGGAGCGGTACGACAGCGATGCGCTCGCCGAGATTCGCCGCTCTGTGGGCGAGCGCGTGTGGTGGAGCCTCTACATGCAAAAGCCGCGCCCGCAGGACGGCGGCGTCTGGCAATGGCCGTGGATCACCAGCAACCGCATCAGCGCCGCCCAGTTCCGAGGAGTCGATCTCACGCGGATTGTCGTGGCCGTCGACCCTGCGGGCGGGGAATCAGCAGTCGGTGACGAGACCGGCATCGTGGCCGCCGCCACCGACCGCGACGGGCACCTGTACATCCTCGATGACCGATCCGCGAACCGGGGGGCGGATTCATGGGGCCGGGAGACGTGTCTGCTCGCGGTCGAGCTGCGCGCGGACGCCATCGTGGTGGAGGCGAATTACGGGGGCGATATGAGTCGCCAGGTCCTGCACCAGGCGTGGCAGGAGCTTCAGCGCGAGAAGCGCACCCAGAACATGCTGATGCCCGCGGTGCTGTCCGTCACCGCCAAGCACGGGAAACGCTTGAGGGCAGAGCCGATCGCCCAGCTTTACGAGCAGGGCCGTGTCCACCACGTCGGGGAATGGCCGGCGCTGGAACAGCAGATGGTGACATGGGTTGCTGGCATGGACTCCCCAGACCGTATGGACGCCGCAGTGCATGGACTCACGCAGCTCGCTGATCCCGCGCAGAGCGGAGTGAGTACATCGACGTATCAGGACGGGCGTCTGTCGGGCCGCCGGTGAGCGGTTGTGTCTGTAGGTATGCCGGTAGGCAGACGTGAAGGTCGGTCTGTATGTGGTTTGGTGGGGCTGATCCTGTGTGTGCATCCATGGACGTACGCATGAAAGTCTGTGATTGCGTGAAGTCGCATGTCAGCGGCTTGTAAGGGCCGTATCTGGCTCACCTACGCTGGAGGTGGCGCGGGGCCGACGTTACGGACCTGTCCCCGTGGGCGTGCGCACCTTCCTGACCGATGCCTGGTCGTGGCTGAACTACAAGCCGGTGATGGCCGGAACGCACGATGGCCGTCCTCACCGTGCTCTCACTCCTGAGCTGCAAGCCAGCTGGCTGCCCGACGATGCCGTGCGGCGCTTGGCCGCGTACAAGCTGATCGCTGCCTACGACTCCAACCAGGCTGGCGAACTTGCCTCGTTGACAGGAAATGACGCCGCAGCCGAGCGGCGAGAATTTGGCGATCCGTCGGTGTTCGTGGACACGGCGCTCGCCCACCTGCTGGGGAAGTCGCAGCAGATCACCGTGCCCGGCGCCGAGCACGCAGGTGACGACGATGCGTCCCCAGAGGCTGCGGCTGCGGCCGAGGCGCAGCAGCGACTGCGGGGCTGGGCGGAGGCGGAGCTGCTGCCTTTGCGGATGCAGGCCGCCGAGCGGAAGGCCGTGCTTCTCGGCGACGGACTGTATCTATTGGCCTGGGATCCGGAGAAGGGCCGAGTTCGGCTCAAGACGTACGATCCCGGCTTCTACTTTCCCGTCCTCGATGACGACGCCGACCCAGGTGACTACCCCCAGCGCGTGCATGTGGCGTGGGAGATACCCGAAGATCCCAAGCGCGGTGTGAAAGCCAAGCTCCGCAGGATCACGTACGAGCTCGGCCCCATCGCCCCGGCTACCCGAAGCAGTGCGGACGCTACTGCGCAGTCGGGCAGGCTTCCGTTGGAAGACGATGTTGGCGGTCTCATTCTCGAACTGGGCGACACGTTCGTGCCGGAGTCGGGCCGCATCGAGCGCGCCTACCCGTGGGCGCCAGACCGGCGGTCGAAGGGCACCTGCTACCTCACCGACGCTGAATGGGCTCTCGACGACCTCCGCCACGGGCAGAGTCTCGATGATCTGCCGCTCGACAAGGCCCGCTTCCGCACCCGAACCGACGGCGAAGTCCTGCATCGGCTGGACCTGCGTCTCGACTTCATCCCGCTCGTCCACATCAGCAACACCATCGCCGACGGAGAGCACTTCGGGCAGTCCAGCCTCGCGAAGGTGATGCAGGCCTTGGACGAGTTGGCCGAGACTGACACTGACTCCGCCCGCGCCTCCGCGACCACCGGCGCACCCATCATTGGACTCGCCGGAGCCCGCGCCGAGGTTGACCGTGCCACCGGCCGCCCGAAGCCCCTCAGCGTCGAGCCAGGCACAGTGTTCCAACTCGCCGACGGTGGACGTATGGACGTCTTGGACACGTCCGGTCAGCTAGCCGAACTCCGGGCCCGTGTAGAGGAGATCCGCAACCGCGCCGCCGTGAACGCCAGGCTGCCGGCGGTCAGCCTGGGCACCGTCGATCCGTCCGATGTGCCCAGTGGGTATGCACTCCAACTGTCGCTGGGGCCGTTGGACTCCCTCGTTGACTCAATGCGGCTCGTCCGAGCCCACAAGTACGCGCTTCTGCTCAAGATGGTCCAGCGCATCCACCAAGCAGGACGGGCCGAGGGCTGGCCTCAAGGCGCTAGCCTTCCGGCTCGGATCGTATTCGGCCCCCACACTCCCACGGACCGCACCGTGATCCTGGACGAAGTCGTGAAGGGCGTAGGTGCTTCTGTGCTGTCGCTGGAGACCGGTATCCGAATGCTTCAGGACGCCGGGTATCCGATCGACGACGCGCGTGCAGAGGCCCAGCGCATCCTCGTTCGCCCGGAAGGGCATCGGACACCGCGCTGGGCGACGTCGGAAGCACAAGAGTCCGAGGAGGAGGAGCAGGCTGCCTGATCGGTGTAACTCGCTAATGTCCAGAGATGGCGTAGTGCTTCTCTGCCTTCACTGACACGATCTTCAGGGTGAAGTCCTTGCCTGTCGGGCTGTCGATGTACGTCTCTGACTCCGCACCTGCCTGCCCAGGCTCGTCGTCGTAGAGGTCCGGGTCCCACTCCTTCTCCGAGATCTCGTACTGGCCTAGGCCCTTTGCGTCCGGCTCAACTTGCCGGATCTTCACAGTAGTGTTGTACGGCTCCACCCCCTTGCCTGCCCGCAGAACCTTGAAGGTCACTGTGTAGTCCTGGGCCTCATCGGAGTCGTTGTACGCGGTGAGCGCGATGTGCGGAGTGAAGGTGCTGTCACCGTAGTTGGGGATGTTTGATGACGCGCTATCGACTGACAGATAGGAGACCTCCACACGGCTTCCCTGCAGGGGGACGGTAGTGGACTCGGCGTAGGTGAGTGACCGATCCGACTCATCTGCCGACGCGCCTGCCGAGATCATCCACCAGGTTCCGGCGGGCAGCGCGACAGCGCAGACTGCCCCCACTCCTATGCCCAGTTTGCCCCTACTGCGAGATTGATCCATGCTCACGATTCCCCCGCTCTCCATAGGACATCATATCGGCTACGACCGCCTAAACGATCTTGCCGTTTGCGCTCGATCCTGGCTCATGCGGCCACCAGCGCAGGCATGATCTTCACCTCCGTAGACTCGATCATGGCGCGGGGCCGTCGTGGGAGCAGCACTCTTTGATGACCCGCAGCCTGCCCGATCCGTCCACCGCACTCGGCTACCGCCAGGACGGCCGCCCTATCTTCCCAATCCTCGGCGCCTCTTCCGACGACCCGTCGAACGAGGAAGCCAGCGTCACTATCAGCCAGAAGCAGCTGAACACGCTCCTCGCTCGGGAGAAAGACCAGGGCGGCCGAGCCGCCGTGCGTGGCTTGGTCGACAAGCTCGGATTCTCTAGTACCTCGGATCTGACGGACTTCATCTCCGGGCAGCGACAGGCCGAGCAGGAGCAACTCACTGAGGCACAGCGACGCGAGCAGGATCTCGACTTGCGGGAGAAGGCCGCTATTGCGCGCGAGGCCGGAGCCCTGACCCGGGAGCGGGATGCCACTCGTCGCGCTGCGCTCGCCGGCATCGGGGCGACCGGTCATGAACTCGATGACGCCGCCGCGCTGCTGCGCGTCGCTGACGATGCCGATCCGGCCACTGTCAGCGAGGCCGTACAGGAGTTGAAGACCCGCCGCCCTGAACTCTTTACCACCGCACCGCCCAGCAGCGGCCAGGTTCCCGCTGCCCCCGGTGGTGCTCCTGCCTCCGTACCGCCACCGCGCCCCGGTGGAGTCGACCGTAAGCCGGGAGCGGCCGGGATCGAGATGGCTCGCCGTCGGGGCCTACTCCCTCACGCCGGCTAACTCTCTGCCCTTCAAAGGGATTTGGGGACCACGCCCCTGCTTCTTCTCGTGGACCGCGCCACAACCGGTGAGTGCGCGACCATACGCAGCACCACCAGGAGACGCGGCGTGATCCAGCCGTACACCACCTCTGTGACGGTGACCGCTGACCGGGACTGGCTCGCCTCCCGGCACGGCACCGATTCCACGGAAACCATCACCCTCGACCTCACCAAGCTCGCCAAGGGCACCCACTACGCGGAGCCCACTGCGGGCCAGCCGTACGGCTATGTGCGCTCCGGCGTGCCGGTCGGCCGCATCACCGCGTCCGGCCTCTACGGTCCGTACGACCCGGCAGCGGAGGACGGCCGGGAGGTCCTCGCCGGCCTCGTCTACGCCGAGGCGGCGTTCACGCCCGGCGCCACCAACGTCCCCGCGGCGCTGTTCTGGCACGGCACGGTGAAGACCGCGAAGATCCCCGGAGGCATCGACCCCGCCAAGATCGCCTACAACCCGGCGGGCGCACAGATCCGCTTCCTCGTGGCGGTGAGCACGTGAGCGTCGCCGACCTCCTCAAGAACGTCTCGGTCGCAGACCTGACGGTCTACGCCCGCTCCATCCCCACCCCCACAGACTTCCTCCTCACCCAGAGCGTCTTTGCCGAGACCAAGGTGAAGGACGTGAAGTGGCGAGTGCGGCAGTCCAAGCGGCGCGTCAACACCGCCTCCTACCGGGCGTACGACGCGTCCGTGCCGTTCGCGAAGCGGCAGGCCGAAACCACACAGACCGAGGGCACCCTTCCGGCGCTCGGCCAGAAACTCGTCGTCGGCGAGATGGAGCAGTTGCTCCTCGACGCCTCCCGCGGTGCAGAGGATGACCGCCTGGTGGAGCTGCTCTACGACGATGTCGAACGGCACGTCGAGGCAATCCGCTCCCGTCTGGAACTTGCTGCCGGTGATGTCTTGCTGGACGGCAAGTTCAGCCTGGCCGGCGAAAATGGTCTGACCGTCGAGGTCGACTACGGTGTCCCGGCGGCGAACATGCCAACTGCACCGAAGCCGTGGAGCTCCCCGGACGCGGATCCGATCGCGGACGAACTGCGGTGGATGGACTACCTCGACTCCATCGGGGCCCCCACCCCCGAGATGGTGCTCACCTCCCGCAAGGCGTGGTCTCACCTCGCGTCCAACGGGGCGTACCGGGCGGCCTACTACGGCACCCCGGCAGGTGGCCAGACCCCGACCTCGGCCCTCAACCCGGAGCAGATCAACTCTGTCCGCGGCACGTACGGTCTGCCGCCGGTGACCTTCTACAAGGCGCAGGTGTGGCAGGACGACGTCTCGAAGCGGGTCCTGCCGGAGGACCGTTGGATCATGCTGCCCCCGGATCGGGCGAAGTGGGGTCAGACCCAGTACGGCACCACCACCGAGTCCCTGGCCCTGTCGCGGGGCACGAACCCGCAGATCGAGCGGGAGGACGCCCCCGGCATCGTCATCACCCGCGACGTCGAGGACGACCCGGTGCAGATCTGGACCAAGGGCGCCGCCATGGCGATGCCCGTCCTGTACTCGCCGGACTGCCACATCGCAGCGACCGTCCTGTGATCGCAGCCGTCCATTCCCCCGGCGTTCTCGCGGTCACCGTTCATGTACTCGATCCCGTCGAACGGTTGCCTCTCGTGCTGCCCGCCGGCACTGAGGTAGGCGATCCGGCGATCGCCGAGCAGATCACCAACCCCAAGTGCTGGCAGGACGGGCAAGCCCCGGAACTAGGCCATAAGACGGCCCGCAAGCCCAAGCCCGCACAGGACTAAGCCCATACCGGTGGGGAGTAGCACGTGCTGCTCCCCACCGCCCACTCCCCAGGAACCACCGTGAACAGCGATGTACTGCGCTGGCTCCAATCCCAACTCGGCCCCGAAACCGACCCCGGTGACCTAGCCCAGCGGTACGAGCTCCTGCACTCAGCCCGCACGGTCGCCCTCGAAGTCCTCCACGAGCGGATCGCCGCGCTCGTAGCCGAGCCACTAAAGGTCACCGTCAACGGCGTCGCGACCATCGACAACTCAGCCAACGTCGCCGCTCTCGAGCGGCGTCTCACGGCACTCACTGATGAGCCCACACCTGACGAACCGTCCGTCACCGGCCCTCAGCTGCTCTCCACTGTGCAGCTGAGGGCCCGACCCCGCCGATAGACGTGCCGAGCCACGACAAAGGTCGCGCAGCCTACCGTTCATGACCTGGCGCTCACGAACATCACCAGCAAGGAGGTATACGGCAGGCGATCGGAGTTGATAGCGAGAAGGCGGTCACCCTTCGGCGAGCCTGATGCGAGCGAGGATACCGGCGATCTCCCGGCTGTCCTCGTGATCCGGCCCGTAAACCACTCCCAAGTCCTCGTACAGGGGCTGTAGCACCTCGACCGCCTCCGGCACCTGACTCTCCGAAAGAAGCAGCATGCCGATGCTGCGCCGCAGGTCCAGCGCATCGGGGGATGCATCACCACCGACGCTTCTGACCTGTTCCAGTACTGCCCGGAACTGCTGCAAGGCTGCCGTGGACTGGCCAAGTTCCGCCCGGCAGTAGGCCGCCTGGCGACGGCACTCAAGGGCATCCAAGCTGTCGGGTCCTGCTGTGCGTGCGTACGCTGCGCCGAGCGCGTCGAACTCCGTCAGGGCCCGGCGGAAGTCACCGCCGACGACGAGGATCGCGGCACGGCGGGAACGGAGCCGTAGGATCAGAGGGCTCTCGGCGCCTAGCGCGGCAGCCGCCGGACCGGTGACCTCCTGGAGCACGTCGGCCGCCTGGGCATACCGCTCCTCCTCAAGGAGAGCGTCGCACTGGGCGATCGCCACCTTGATTGCCTCGCGGACCTGCGCCACGGCGGGCGTCGGCTGAGCGGACAGGTCCAGTACGGTCGGTGTCGCCACCGAGGGCTGGGGCTGAGGACGGGGCGCGTACGGCCTGCGGTACAGGAGCGTGGGGTCGGGGGCGCCGACTGGGCCGTGTTCCTCAACCATGTGCTGCTGCCCGGGCAGCGGTACGAACGGCAGCAACGCATCGTAGACCTCTTGGGCGTGGGCTGGTCGGTCCTCGGGCTTCTTCTCCAGCAGGCGCAGGGTCAGTTGCTCCAGAGGTCCGGGCACGTCCGGGCGCAGTTGCCTCAGCGGGACGGGTATGCCGTAGACCTGCTTGTGCATCAGCTCAAAGTCGCTGCCGCCGTCGAAGGCCGGCAGTCCGCACAGAAGCTCGTGGAGGATGCACCCGAGCGCGTACAGGTCGCTCTGGGGCGTGACTTGGGCGGCCTGCACCTGCTCAGGAGCCATGTACTGGCTCGTGCCGATGGGTGTACCTGTGGCGGTGATACGGGTGACGCCCCTGCGAAGGATGGCGGCGATGCCGAAGTCGATGACCTTCACGGTGCCGTCCTCTGCCACCATGACGTTGCCCGGCTTCAGGTCCCGGTGGACAACAGGGAGGGCATGCGCGTGCGAGAGCACCGTGCAGATCTGGGCGGCGATGGCAGCAGCCCACGTGACCGGGAGCGGTTTTGCGGGCTGAATGTAGGCACCGAGTGAGATGCCCTGCACCCACTCCATCACCAGGTACAGCTCTTCGGAGGCCCGGTCGAGTACAGCATCGTAGACCTGCGGGACGCCTGGATGCTTGATGCGTGCGGTGACCCGTGCCTCGCGCCGAAACCGCTTGGCGAGTTCGTCGGCGGTTTCCGCGGATGTGATCGCGTCGGGGCGGATGCGTTTCACGACAACCTCGCGGTCGAGCACGCTGTCGTAGCCCTGCCAGATTTGGCCCATGCCGCCGCCGGGCAACTCATGGGTGAGCTCGTACCGTCCAGAGATCATTCGAGGTTGCACACGTCCCCCGTACTGTTCACTTCTCGCTCATCGAGCGCGCCATCATGTGTGACCAGTGTGTCGACAGTGGTGATCGGTCGTCCAGGCCATCGCCGGACCTGGCCGGGATCCTTCGATCCAAGGCCAAGCCCGGCGCACCGCGTGTATCCACGGTCAGTACACGGCGTCGAGACCCTCGTCGCGCCGGATCATCCGCCATGCTGCGCTGCGGGCACTGCGGTTGAGGGAGCTGCGGAAGTCCGGCTGCGGGCCGAAGTACTGCCGCCCGACGTCCGCGGTGAGAGTGACGTGGTCCATCATCTTCTCCTCAAAGACGGGCTCGAAGACATGCCCGAAGGCTTCCTCCGAGTCGTTGGCCACAGCAGCCTGGCGCACCCGCTGATCAGCAACGGTCTCCTCGAATGCCGGGAGCACGTCCTGCTCAGTAAGCCCGGTGCCGAACTTGTCGTTGAACCGCTCGATCAGCGCCGAGAGAAAGGACTGCTCCTGCTCCTTCGCGCCGCCGGAACCATCGCCGATGCCCTTCATCAGGGCCGGGCCCTCGGAGGCCAGGCTCACGTCGTACTCGCCGGCCTCTTCCACCTTTAGGTGGGTGAGGTCGACCTGGCCTATGTCCACTCCGCCGTCCTGGAGCCGCGGCAGCCGGTTGAGGAGGTGGTGGCCGAAGAGGTAGAGCCGTTCGAGGTCGGCATCGCTATACGGCACGATCTGCGCGAGGAACCCGTACATGCGGATATAGCCATTAAGGTTCGCCCGGAAGTCCTCCGCCACTTCTTGGCCGTCCTCGTCCTCGCCATCCAGGAACACAGCGAAACGGTCCCGGGCCGGATCAGTGAGCCGGTAGAGCTCGGCGTGCAGCTTCTCCCACTTGACCGCATTGCCGGCCGCCTGTTCCTGGGCGGCCAGGAATGCCTCGGCGAACGCCTGCATCTCCGCGTCGACGAGGATCGGCGCCGCCATGACCTTGCCCTGCGCGGTGTACAGCAGGTTAGGGTCGCTAGGAAGCGTCATCGCTTCTTCGAAGTACGGGCGAAACGAGTCCTGGATGTCCTCGGCGTCGTTGACAAAGTCAAGAACCGCCAGGTCGCCCTGGGACTTGCGGTCGGCCGTCCGGTTCAGCCGCGAGAGGGTCTGCACCGCAGAGACGCCGCCCAGCGTCTTGTTGACGTACATCGTCGTCAACAGCGGCTGGTCGAACCCAGTCTGGTACTTCTCCGCCACCACAAGAATCCGGTACTCGGGCTTGCCTGTACCGCCGCTCTTAATGGACTTGTCAGTGGCCCGGGTGTACGCGAACGCCTTCGGCAGCGCGCTCTCCGCGAGTCCACCATTCTCCTTCGGCTCGGTCGTCTCCTCACCGTCGTAGGTGAGGGTCCCGGAGAACGCCACCAGCACCCCGATGCCGTGATAGCCCCGGTCGCCGATGTACTGCATGATCGAGCGCGCCATCTGCACCGCGCTGTGTCGGGAGGCGGTGACCACCATGGCCTTCGCCCGCCCACCGAGCCGACCCGAGGTGTGGGCCTTAAAGTGCTCGACGATCACCTGCGCGTGCTGGGCGGCGGTCGACTCGTGGGTGAGGGCATAACGGGCGAGCAGTGCGTTCGCCTTCGACGGGTCAACCTCGTGGTCGTCCGGGTCCTTGTTGACCAGCTTCCAGTACGTGTTGTAGGTGACGTAGTTCTTCAGCGGGTCGAGGATGAAGCCCTCCTCGATCGCCTGCCGCATGGAATAGGTGTGGAACGGCCGGTAGGTGGCCTTGCCGTCGACCTGGGCGAGCGTGCCGAACAGCTCCAGCGTCTTCGACTTGGGCGTCGCGGTGAACGCGAAGTAGGAGAGGTTCGCGCTCTGGCCCCGGTCCCCGGCGTTCTTCTTCAGCCGGGCGTCGGTACCGGCCACAGCCTCCGTCTCCCCCGCGGCCTCCGCCACGACCTCGGTGGCGCCCTCGTCCTCGGAGTCCGAGTCCAGGCCGAGGTCGCGCAGCGTCTTGCGCACGGCGGTGGCCGCATCGCCGGACTGCGAAGAGTGCGCCTCGTCGATGACGATCGCGAACCGGCTGCCCTTGATCTCAGTCGGCGTGCGCTGCAGATAGTCGACGAGCGCGGGGAATGTCTGCAGCGTCACGATGACGATCTTCCCGGTCTCCCGGGACAGCGCCCGGGCGAGCTGCTCGGACTTCGACCCGCCCTCCCGGCCCACCTTCACGACCAGCCCGGCGGTCTGCTCGAAGCTGCCCACCGTGTCCTGGAGCTGACGGTCCAGAACGGTGCGGTCGGTGATGATGACGACCTTGTCAAAGACGGGCTTACCCGGCTGCAGGCCCCTCTCCACCGCGTCCGGGTCAAGAGCGGCCGACTCTGTAAGGGTGTGCAGGGACGATAGTCTGTGGGCGAGCCAGGCAATGGTGTTCGACTTGCCCGAGCCGGCCGAGGCCATGACCAGGTAGTTGTGACCGGCCCCATGGCGGGCAGCGTGCGTGGTGAGCTCACGCACGGCGTGCCACTGGTGGAAGCGAGGGAAGATCAGCGACTTCTTCGCCTTCCCCTCGACTTTCTTCTCCGTGTGGAGATGGACGTAACGCTCCAGCAGGTCCAGCCAGTTGTCTCGCTGCCAGACCTGCTCCCAGAGGTACGAGGTCGCATACGTGCCGGGAGTGGACGCGGACGGATTCCCGGAGCCGCCGGGCCTTCCGGGACCTTCGGAGCCGGTATTGAATGGTAGGAACCTGGTCTTCTCACCACGCAGCTGGGTCGCTACGAAGACCAAGTCCGGGTCAACCGCGAAGTTGGCAACCACACGCCGAGTGAAGATCAGCTCGCTCGGGTCACGGGAGGTGCGGTACTGCGTCTTGGCCTGCTCCACACTCTGCCCGGTGAGCGGGTTCTTCAATTCGGCGGTGGCGACAGGGATTCCGTTGAGGAAGAGGGTGAGGTCAAGCCGATTACCACAGTCGGCTTGCTTGGTGGCGTACTCCAACTCCCGGACGACAGTGAGGCGGTTGCAACGGTAGTTGGCGAGGATCGCCTCGGACTCGACGAGCGACGGCTTGAAGTACGCCAGCCGGATACGAACACCGTGGTCCTTGACGCCCTTGCGCAGGACTTCGAGGATTCCGCCGTCGGCGTTGGCGATCGCCTGGTCGAGCCGCTTGGCAAAACCACGTTGGGCGGCGCTCGGGTCACCGCCGTAGAAGCCGAGCAGTTCGCTCCATTCGGCGGGCTGGGTGGCGCCGATGAAGCTGAACAGCTGGTTGGTGTCTAAGCCAAGCGCGGGCCGGTAGTCGGCAGGGGCGGCTTCGGCCCAGCCGTGCTTGCGCATCGCGGCAACTATGGCGTCACCGAAGGCGGACTCGTGGTGGATGGGGCTCATGAGTTACTCCTCAATTCCTCGTCCGCTGGTGGTAGATACGTCGAACTGGCCGGTCACGGCGGCCGTAATCAGGGCCTGGCGGTGTTCCCTTGCAAGGGCATTTGCCCGCCCTACCGTGACACGGAGTGGCCGGACCGAACTGATCCATGCCCCGATTTCCTTTTGCTCCTGCAAGGGGACATTGGGGATTGGGATCCTGCCGAAGAGATCCCAGTTACGGAAGTCGACCGCACGCTCCCGTGTACTAATGGCGAAGAGCCCCAAATATCCGGAGACTGCAAGTACTCGCAAGAGCCTTCCGAAGAAGAGAGAATCGCCGCCATTGCGAGGGATACAGGCGTGGTACACCGGACTGCAATTTCCGGGCACCTCAGATGCACCGATCGCACCAGCGAAGCCGTCAAGACCGTGGATGACCACATCACCCGCTGCTACGTGCTGCCCCTGCGCTTCTGTGGTCGACGAGAGCGTGTAGCCGTCAGGACGCCGAAGGGATCGCGCCGTTACCTGGCCATCCCTGAATGCGGTAATCACTTCTCCACCGGCCAGTGGCGGTCGGCGCATTTTGGACAACATCCTGCGGATGGGTAGCACCGGCAGGCCGGAATCAGGATTGACGAGCCGGCTAGCTCCGATGTGTCCGAGGATGCGACTGTCAATTCTTTCCTCAAGAAGGGAGAGAATCTCAAGCTTCTTTGACATCAAGGAATTTATTTTGCCGACTTCGGCGTCGAGATAGTCGGCGATTTGGCGCTGCTCCTGGAGAGGCGGTAGCGGAATTGGGAATTTCTTCATGTCCCGCTGAAATAGGTGCAGGACATCCATGCCGTCTTTGACAGTCCAGATGTGCTCTTGGGTTACACTACTAGCGATCACGTAGTATAGAAACCTTGGGTGAATCCCAAAGGATCGCAGCACAGCGATCGAGCCATTTACGGTAGCGGGACGAGGGAGGCGTCGGACGATGTTAACCGTTCCGATCGTAAATCCATCCTTCGTTAGAAGAACATCCCCTTCGGAGAGTTGGAGTTCCGGAGATTCCTGGTACCGGAACTCGGAGATGAAGTTTACGTTGCTGTAGTCGATTTCTGGATTCTTGATATTTGGCGTAGCCAGGAATGCGTACCCCTCAGGCTGGTACTCCGCAGCCGTGAGCGCCTTCCAGCCGATTCGGGCGTTTACGGTAGCCACTCTGTCGAGTCGGGACATCTTCCAGCCAGCCGGAATGGACTCAAATCCGGTCGTCACTAGATCGCCTCGCTGAGCAGCGCCTGAATTTCCGCCTCCAGAGCCTTCAGCTCCACGCCAATCTCCGCCAACGGCCTCGGTGAGGTGGCTTGTATTGGTAGAAGTGCCGTGTGAGCGGGATCTCGTAGCCCACCTTGGTCTTATCGTGGTCGATCCACGCGTCCGGCACATGCGGCAGCAGCTCGAGCTTGAGGTACTCCTCAACATCCTCCTCCAGAGGCACGTTCTCGTACTCTCGCAGGTCGGGATCCGGCTCGACCGCTCCGCCCTTCAGGATCTGAGCCTCGCCCTCTGGGTCCCGAACACCGACAGCCTCCCGCAGCGCCTTGTTGAACGGCGCCCCCGTGGGCCAGGTCAACCCCGCCGCGACCACGGCGTCCTTCAGAGCAACCCACGCCTCCATCTTTGTCGGCCACTGCTGGCCAATCAGCGGCTTCAGCGCCTCAATGAACTCCGCGGCCCCGTCCAGGTTCTGGACCGGCTTGGACGCGGCAAGCGTCAACAGCGTCGCTTCCGTCGCCTCGAAGCGGAGCTTGAGCGGACGTTCAACTGTGAAGCGGTGGTAGCCGAAGTCTTCGTTCTTGAAGACCTTGACCTTGCTGTGCAGGGGGTGTTCCGGGGCGGTGACGACATCCAGGGCCTCTCCGTACAAACGGGTTAGCTCTTTGATCTGGCCATCGTCGATCTTCTTTCGCTTGTCACCGAGCGACTTCCGGATCTTGACGAAGTGCTCACGCGCGTCGAGAAGGACAACCTTGCCCTGGTGCCCCTTGCTCTTGCGGTTGGTCAGGATCCAGAAGTACGTGGAGATGCCGGTGTTGTAGAAGAGCTGGTCCGGCAAAGCGACCACGGCTTCCAGCCAGTCGTTCTCCAGGATCCACTGCCGAATGCGGGACTCGCCAGACTCGGCAGCTCCCGTGAATAGCGGGGAGCCGTTGAAGACGATGGCGATACGACTGCCGCCCTTCCATCGGCCCGGCTCGTCCGGGCCTTGCGGCGGGATCCATTCTGCGGGCTGCCGCTTGGAGAGCATGTGCTGCAGGAACAGCAGCGAACCGTCGTTGATGCGCGGCAGGCCGGCGCCGAAGCGGCCGCTGTCGCCGAGCGTCTCATACTCGTCCTCGACATCGTCCTTAACCTTCTTCCACTCCACACCGAAGGGCGGATTGGCAAGGAGGTAGTCGAACTTCGCCTTCTTATGGCCGTCGTCGTTGAAGGAGTTGCCGTACTTAATATTGTCGGGGTCCTGACCCTTGATCATCAGGTCGGAGCGGCAAATCGCCCAGGACTCGGGATTGAGCTCCTGTCCGTATACCTTGACCGTGGCATCCGGGTTGAAGGCACGGATATGCTCCTCGGCGGCGGTGAGCATGCCGCCCGTACCACAGGCCGGGTCGAGGACAGTACGTACCGCGCCGGGCAAGGTAAGGGCGTCTTCGTCCGGGGCGATGAGCAGATTCACCATCAGCTCGATGACTTCGCGCGGGGTGAAGTGCTCACCGGCTGTCTCGTTGGACTGCTCGGCGAAGCGGCGGATGAGTTCCTCGAAGATGTAGCCCATCTGGTGGTTGGAGACCACCACCTTGGGCTGCCCCTTCTCACCGAGGATGACCTCGCCCCCCTCGTTGCGCTCAACGGGCCGCAGGTCCAAGTCCGCGAAGCGTCCCACTACCTGGTACAGCAGGCCCGCGTCGTCGAGCTTCTTGATCTGCCGGACGAACTCGTACTTCTCCAAGACCTCCCGGGCATTGGGCGAGAACGAACCGACGTACTCGATCAGATGCTCGGCAGCGTGGCCCGCGTCGTCCGTGATCTTCTTCAGCGTGTAAGTGCTGGTGCTGTGGAAGGCGTGGCCCGACGCGCGGCGCAGCCAGCGGTCGGCCTCAATCTCCTCCTGGCCTTCAAGGGCTGCGGCCTGCGCGACCACCTTGTCCTTGGTGGGCTCCAGAACGCACTCCAGGCGGCGCAGCACCGTGAACGGCAGAATGACCTTGCCGTACTCCGACTGCTTGTAGTCGCCTCGCAAGAGATCAGCCACGGACCAGATGTGGCTCGCCAGCTCCGTGTGCTTGCTGTTGTTCAACGGGTTCCTTCCACTGGGCCGCCAGAAGCAGGCGGCGGTTGAAGTCTCGCGGGAAAAGTCATGTCGTGTCAGCAGTCAGGTAGTTGACGTGCCGTCGACCGCGGGTGGCAGGAGCGCCCCGCTGGTGAGGCCGGCGCCAAGCTGCCGTGTCGTCTCGGCGGCGAGCCGCATGGTCTCGATCGCCACCGCTTGAAGGTCAAGGAGTCGCCGAAAGGCCGCACCGTACTGCCGCTGTTCATTCAGCGGCAGCAGTGGGACCCGCAGTCGACGTGCGTCGATACGCATGATCGTGCTGCCCATCGCGACACTGTGGACGTTCTCCTCGGCTGAAAGGAAGCCGGCCAGGAACCATGGGTCCAGGCGCTCCGGATCGGGGCGGAACAGCCACAGGTTCGGGCCGAGGAGGCTTCCCGCGTCCTGGTTGTCGGCCACCCGCACGCTGCTGTTCGCGTTGTGCAGCAACTCCGGTAGCACGACGTCGTCTTGGTAGATTTCGAGAGGCTTGCTGCTCCGGTTCTCGTCGAGTCGGCCTGATGCGGGCAGCCCACTGGTGACATCGGAGGTGGTCAGTACGCCACGTTCGCTGTCTTGATCATGTCGGCGTACGTCCTCGCGCCTCCGCGTCGTTCGCGTGACAGGACTGGCACGGTGCACAGTGAGCGCGGCGCCTCGGGCAAGGTCGGCAACCGTGGCGGTACGCCAGATGCGCGGCTCGGGTCCGGCTGGGGGCCAATCCTCGACTTGGCCGCGCTCTCTTAGCGCATCGACAGCCAGGGTCAGATCGATCTGTGACCGGTGCACCTGCCTGGCGAACTCCTGGGGGGCGACCGCGACCGTGGTGGCCCTGGTATGACGTGCCGGGGTGAGGTCGGTGACATCGTCCAGGAGCTTAATGGCGGGAGTTGCGTGTGCGATGCCCGGCTCGGCCTGATACGAGTCCGGAGAGGCACTGAAATCTCGCCAGCGGTCTACGACGGCCTTACGCAAGTCCGCCCAGCCGATCTCTCTGTTACCTCTGCTGTCGGTTCGGGAGCCTGCCGTCACTGTGGCCGCTCCAGCACCGAGAGGTACGGCGTCGAGGAACAGCACCGACTGGCATCCCGGTTTCCCTTGAACCGGACGCTGGAGCAGCCACAGATGCAATCCGATGTGGAGTGGTTGGGCTGCACCAGCGGGAAGTGCTATGACCGCCCGGACCGCTCCACGTCGTACGAGTTCGGCACGGATGCGGCGTCCGGAGGCACGCTCGGCGGTCCCTGGCGGGAGGACGAGGATCGCGAAGGCTCCCGGCGCCAGGTGAGCAAGACAGTGCTGGACCCAGGCGAGCTCGGACTCGCCCTTCGGGGGGACTCCGTATTCCCAGCGTGAGTCGTATGCGAGTTCGTCGTGGCCCCAGTCCCGGTCGGCGTACGGCGGGTTGCACAGGACCGCTTCGGCCTCAAGGTCCGGAAATGCGTCATGCCGCAGGCTGTCGCTGGCCTTGACCTGTGTCGATGCCTTCTGGGCAAGGACGCCGAGCCGTACTGCGGCCTGCCCAGCCTGTGCCGCGAGTACGTCTTGCCCATACAGGGCGCTGGCTCCGCGCGCGGCCGCAGCCACGAGGAAACCACCGGCTCCACACGCGGGGTCCAGAACACTGCCCGGGAATGCGTCAGCCTGGCCCACCAGATCCACCATGAGTTCGATCACCGAGGCTGGGGTCGTGTACACACCCCGCACCCGGCTGTCGCCGTGGGACTGCTCCGCCAGTGCGTCGAGTGCGGCCGACGCTCCGCTCTCCTGGACGCAGCGGGTCAGTGCGCGCAGCACGGGTGCGTCCTCTGCTCTGAAGTACTCCAGGCCCGTTCCGCCTGGTACATCGTCGCCGCAGGTACGAACCGACTCAGCGACGCGCTCGGATAGACCGGCATCCGGCAGGTCGAGCAACTCCCTACGTCCCTGCGCTTCCAGGCGCACGAGAACGAGCACCACGGGGGCCAGGCGCTCTCCCATGGAACTGCCGCCCGGGGGTCTGCGCAATTGCGACCTGAGGTCGTCCACGGGTGAGACGGCCGGAAGCTGACCACGGTCCGCCAGCCAGCGTTCCACGGCCTGAAGGTCGTACTGGGGGCTGGCTTCAGTGCCCCCTACGGGCGCCGGGAAGTCCGCGTGCCGACGACGCCAGTTGCTAACCGTGGCGCGTGTGACACCCGCGTAACGCGAGATCTCGGCGGCGGTCACTAGAGTCGCCGCTTCGGGCTTCTGCGGCATTCAAGCTTCCTGTCGGTCGCGGAGGCGGACTGTCGAGCTGCCACTACTGTACACACATCACCGAGCCCATTGTGACATTTGACGGCGCTTTCACTACCTTGGTTGTGCTTTCAGGTGGCCGGTGGTGTCCACCCCTACTGGCCACCTCTATGCCTTACGCACGCCAGGGTGCCCCCATCGAGCCCAAGCTGTAGCAGCTACTCAAGGGGGTCACGATCGCCTCAGCAGCAGCCGCATAGGCACTCAAGGCTGCGGTCAGCTCGTTGAGCGGCCAGGGACCGGCGGGCATGCGTCCGCCACTGACGGCGTCGAAGCTGAGGATTACCCACTCCGGTTCACCCCCTAGCGCAGCCTCGTGACCGGCTGGGACCGTAATGCGCGCAGCCCATCTGTCGGCTCTCGCCCTTGCCTGCCTGCAATGCGGAGGCGGGCAGCGGGAAAACGGGTGGCAGCCTGCACGCTGGCGATGCGATCGTGACACCACCGAAGGGGTGTAGCTCAGCTGGCCAGAGCAGCGGACTCCAAACCCGCATGTCGCAGGTTCAATCCTGTCGCCCCTGCCAGATCCTCCGGCTTGGCCCAGTCCGCGTGCTGGTGCCAGGGAAGCACCCCGAGTTCGGGTACCTCACCCCACTCGAAACGTGGAGCCTGCTGCAACCAGATCTGACCCCCCGCAGCGTAACCACCCGCTGTCCACGTTCAGGGGGGGGAACTTCAGATGGCGTTTTCGGCCATAAAAGGAAGTGCCTCCGGTGGGCTTGGCGCGTGAAAGTGCTGGTGCGTGTCCGAGAGCGATCGCCGATATGAGTGAAGCTCGGCCGCTGTGGCCCAATACCGTTGCCAGAGTCAAGACCGTCGCCATATCCTCGATTGCAACGCGTTGATGGAGACGAGTAGCCGCGGGTCACGTGAGCAGAGAGAGCTGCCGGTAGCTGGGAAGGCAGTCTCGCGCCCTTGGTGAAGACCCTCCTGAGCGCGGGGAGAAACGACCCCTCGGGGTCTCATGCCCCGCCGGCTAGCCCTCGTCATCGGGCACGAATGAGGCCGCCGCTGTCTAGTGGCGGCGCAGGCGTGGTGGCACCGCGAGTACCCTTCTCGCCCACGCTCCCAAGGGATCATGACGACGCCCCTGGAGGGCTGCGATGATCCACACGACTACCCGCGTACTGGTCGCTGACCTGCGAGAACACGTGGGCCAAACCGTTTCGGTCTCAGGCTGGGTGAACACTCTCCGCCTGCAACGCAAGATGCAGTTCGCTCTGGTACGGGACCACACCGGCACAGCCCAAGTGACCCACAAGCGCGGCGGCGCCGACGACGGTCTCGAAGCCGAGTTGGAGCGCCTGAGCACCGAGTCCGCGGTCCGGATTATCGGCCGTGTGGTCGACAACCCCATCGTGAAGCTCGGCGGCCTGGAGATCATTCCGGAGTCGATCGAGGTCCTGAACCGGGCCGAGACGCCGCTTCCCATCGACGAGCACACCGGCCTGGAGCAGCGCCTGGACTGGCGCTTCCTCGATGTACGCCGCCGCCCGGCCGCACAACTGTTGTTCGCCGTGCAGACCACTCTTGAGCAGGGGATGCGCGAGTATGCGTATGCGCAGGGGTGCACGGAGATGCACACCCCGAAGCTGATGGGCACTGCCTCGGAGTCCGGTGCGGAGGTCTTCAAGCTCGGCTACTTCGACCGCTCCGCCTATCTGGCGCAGTCGCCGCAGTTCTTCAAGCAGATGGCGATCGCCGCGGGCATCGACCGGGTCTTCGAGATCGGCCCCGTCTTCCGTGCGGAGCCGTCGTTCACGTCCCGGCACGCCACGGAGTTCACTGGGGTCGACGTGGAGCTGGCGTGGATCACCGATGTCGAGGACGTGATGGTCTTCGAGGAGCAGATGCTCGCGTACGCCATCGAGAAGGTCGCCGGCCAGCACGGCGAAGCCATCCAGGAGTTGCTCGGTGTCGAGGTCGTAGTGCCGCCCACACCGTTCCCGCGGATCACGATGGCCGAGGCGCAGGAGGTCCTGCGTGCCAGGGGTTGGGACCCCGAGGGGGCGAAGGAGGACCTCGACCCGGAGGGTGAGCGGGGCATCGCCGCGTACATCAAGGAACAGACCGGGCACGAGTTCGTGTTCATCACCCATTACCCGACGAGCATCCGGCCCTTCTACCACATGCGCCCGGTGGACCGGCCGGACCTGACGCTGAGCTTCGATCTGCTGTGGAAGGGCCTGGAGATCACCACCGGCGCACAGCGCGAGCACCGGTATGACGTGCTGCTGAAGCAGGCCGCAGAGAAGGGCATGAGCACCGAGCCTTTGCAGGACTACCTCAACGCATTCCGGTACGGCTGCCCGCCGCACGGCGGCCTGGGTATGGGGCTTGGCCGGGTGCTGATGGTGATGCTCGGGCTGGACTCGATCCGCGAGGCCACGTTCTTGTTCCGCGGGCCGAACCGACTTACCCCGTAACGAGGTTCGTGACCCGGTTTGATTTTGGTGGTGCCGCAGTGAGACCTGCGGCACCACTCGGATCGGTACTGGTCAGACCCTGTTGGGCCTTCACGAACAACTCGAAATCCTGCCAGGTCAGGGGATTCTCTTGGCTACCGATCAGTACCGGGTGTTCCGCACGTCGGTGAGCCATGCCTGATCAGGGTTGTTGTCCCAGTGCTCGCGGACGGTGACCTCACGGTCCGCGTAGTGCCCGTGGTGGCACAGGCCGCCGTGGGAGAGGTTGATGCTCATGCTCAGGGCCGACTCGCTGGTGACCCAGTGGGGCGTGAGGATGTGGCTCCACAGCAGGTCGCCCGGCTCCATGCGTACGGATTGGACCGTTGCAGCGTCATGGAGCGGTGGGATCTCCGCGGTGGTCTCCCCCTTGATGGCCGCCTCGGCGGAGAGCACCTGGTCCGGGTCGAGGTAACTGTGGAAGGTCTTCACTCCTTCCACCTGCCAAACCAGACCATGCGACTGGTCCGAGTGGTAGGTAGAGCTGCCGCCTGGCCCTGAGATGAACAGGGCCGGCGCGCAGCGGTGCCATGTGAAGCCGTGGGCGGACAGAAAGGTGCGCCACGGGATCATGACCTGTTCGTGGAAACCGCGCAGTGGCCCGTCGTAGAGGCGAGCGAGGTGGAAGTGCACGAGCCGGAACGGCCACGCGGCGATGTCCTCGACCGGGGCGTGTCGGAAGGCTCTAGTTCTGGCGCTGCGAAGATCCGGGTCGAGGTCTCCGAGAATCGTTACGCGTACTTCGTCATCCTGCCGGATGGCATCGAGGACTTCCAGGGCCGGCGGGAGTTCGAACTGGAATAGCCCAAAGTCCGGGCTGATCCGGAAGTTGGGCGGCGCCACCCAGCGTTCGGTGAACTCGTCCGGCGTCGCGATGGTGTCGGGCATCGACGTCCCCTCGGGTTTCAGCGGTCGGTACGGCAGATCGCTGCGCAGTCTGGGGTGACCTCGTCTTCCGGGCTCGCCTCCAGGTACGCGCGGATGGTGGACCGGGGCGCCTGAACGGTGACGCCGGTTGTGCCGTACGGACAGCGGCGGAGTCTGCCGTCTGCCGATACGTACAGCACCGTGGATCGGCACAGTGCGCGTCTCGGCTGAAGGAGCATGGTGCGTAGGGCCGCGAGGTGCTTCTGGAAGCGGGGGCTGAGTTGGAAATAGCAAGCGAGCGTTTCTGCGTCGCTGCGCTGCTGCTGGAGGTAGTCGCCCAGGTGGAGCCCGGCATCGCGCTGGTCGGCGCTGTCGAGCATGACGGGGCTGAATTGCAGATCGATGTTGGCGTCTCGGATTTGCTCGTACATGCTGCGACCCTCGGCTTCTTCCACGTCCCAGTAGGTCAGGTGCAGCACCTTCACTGGGGCGGGGACGGCTTCCAGGGTGGCAAGGCCGCTCTTGACGGAACGAGTGGTGCGTCCGAGCTTCATCGCACCCTCGGAATCCGCGGAGACGGTGAGGTTCGTCAGCAGGTGTCCGACTGCGGCGAGCGTGGTGACGTCCGCTTCGGTGCGGGCGGAGGTCACCACGGACACGGCGATGCCGAACTGATGGGCTAGGCGCACGAGATCGCGCAGTTGCGGGTGGTGGGCGGGTTCCCCGCCGGTGAGGCAAATCCCTTCGACACCGACCTCTTTCAAGCGGGACAAGGTCCGCGTGTAAGTGGGGATATCGACGAATCCGGCTTCGCGGTCGGGGCGCAGGCAGAAACCGCAGGCGATCTTGCAGTGGCCAGCGGTACTGACGAGGGCTTCCTTGAAGCGGTGGGGTGCACTGAAGGGTGTGGTCATTGGACCCCCGTGCTGTCCCAGACGGCGACCTCCACGGTGCCTTGGTAGAAGGCGCACATCTGCGGATCAGGGGTGGTGCCGCCGATGAGAAGTTGTTCGTTGCGGGAGGGGCCGCCGCAGATCGCGAGGGCCGGGCAAGTGCCGCAGTCGGCGATCGGTGCGATGGTCTTCGCGATGCCGCCCAGCAGGCTGGGATCGGCGCGAAGTTCGTCGATGGTGTGGAGGAAGGCAGGTTCATCGAAGTTGATGTCGCAGAGGCTGATGCGGTTGCCGGGTAGCAGGGCGACATTGAGGGTCCGGTCGCTCTGCATGTGGTCGAAGAGCATGGGGTGGCGCCGGTCAAGGGCTTGGAAGGCGCGGTCCAGGACCGAGAACATCATTGCGCCGCGGCCGAGCGCCACCATGCGGGCCTTGTACAGCTCCCGCGCCAGTTCGGCCCCGTCGACCCTCCAGCGTCCGCCGGTGGGGATGGGGGTGTTGGTGTAGATGAATGTCAGCCCGAGGTCGTCGATGATCCAGGTGACCATCTCAGCGAGGCGACCGATGTTTGCGGAGGTCGGAGTGAGGTTGCATCCCACGTGGACCCCGTCAGCGGCCAGGAGCCGCTGGACGTTGCGGCGGATCCGGTCGTCGGCCGGCTGGCCGCCGAGGAGCGTACGGTTTTCGGCGTTGATGGCCGGTGGGCCGTCAATGGAGACTCCGACGCCGTACTGGTGGCGGGCGAAGTGGTCGATCATGTCGTCGGTGAGGCGAGCGCCATTGGTGACGACGGTACGGCGAATGCGCTTCACGCCGTGCTGTGCGGCGAGGCGGTCGGCGAGCCGGTCGCCGTACTGCATGAGGTCGAAGCGGATCGTCGGCTCGCCGCCGAACCATTGGATGGAGACTTCGTCTTCGCCAGCATTCGTCTCGAACAGGTAGGACAGTCCGGCTTCGAGTTCGGCCTCGGTCATGTCGGCCTTGCCGGTGTTCGTCTGGACGAAGCAGTAGTCGCAGCTCATGTTGCACTTGTCGGTGAGCACCACACGAAGTCCGCTGATTCGTAATGGGGTTGCGCCTAATCCGAGCCGTGCGAGGTGGTTTCGGAGTGCTGCGCGCCCGTCGGTCCTGGGGCCGTCGGGGGCGAAGCCGAGCTCCGCGAGAGCGGTGTGGGTGGCGGTCGGGGGAACCGCAGAGAGGTCGGTGACCTCCCCGCGGTCGAGGTACACGCTGTTCAGAGTGACCGGGTCGAGGAGAGCAGCCTCGCCGTCCCGGTCGAACTGAACGTACCTCCCCCACAGAAGCTGGGGAGAAGTCATCGTCCTAGGCAGCTTCCACTTCGGCGATCCCGAGGCCAGCCATCGACTTGCGGACGAGTTCCTCTCCCTTGGCCCGCAGGACCTCTGACGCCTGAGGGGACCCGCCGTCGGCGAGGACGATCATCCCGGGCAGCGTCGGGTTCGGGGCGACGATCGTGATGCCCGCGGGAGTCGTGCTGACGATCATGACGGCACCTTCGATCGGCACCCAGTCCGTGCTGTCCTTGAGGGCTTCGACGATGTTGGCCTGGTTGGTCTTGAAGGCGTCCTGTTCGCCCATCCACACTCCGGCCTTCGTTTTCGAGTCCACAACGTCCGCGTGGAGCATGTGATCTCCCTTGGTGCGGCGCGGTGTTGGCATAGCACTCATCTCCTGTCGCTGGATGTTCCCCACCTGTGACGTGATGCTGTGCAAGCCCGCAAGGTTCGCGGGTCAGGCCATGAGACTGCCGAGAAGTGAGCGAGAGCGCACATTCCGCGAGTAATATCTCCGTAGTGATATGGCTCGCGGCAGCGCCTCGCCTGGCCGTTGAGCAGGCGATTCTCAGTTGGCCACGACGCCAGCACGCCCTCGGCACGCAGCGCCTCGACGTCATTCCAGCAGAGACGGGCGGCCGAATGGGCCTGGATTCGCGTCATGCTGCGAGTCAGAGTTCATCGAAGACCGGAGCATGGGGCCCGTGAGTTCGGCCGGCGCATCAAGGCCATCGAGCATCATGATGATCTTGTTGATGTTGGCGAGCCTCCGGGCTCCTGACTCCAGCATCGACAGGAAGGCCTGACTGAGCTCAGGGCCGCTACAAGATCCGGTTCACTTCAGTTCGTGTGCCCCGCTGGCTGGCCGGGCGAGATGCCCAAGGACTACTGGTCAAGGGCCAGCATCTGAAGTGGGGGTGATTCTTCGTATCCGGTCAACGGTCGCAGCCGGTGCCTGGTGTTCGCGAACTCACCATGGCGACGTGGACCCCTCCTGAAGCAACCGAATACCTGGCCAGGTCATAGCCTGCCCTGTTCCCAGCCGTTGAGGTGCGCTCCGTACCGCGACACTGAGGATCGAGCGTCGGCTCTACCGCCTCGGCTCGAGTCACCTGTGCGAAGAATTGACGGACGCGATGGCGTCCATCAGCTGCTGGATGTCTTCCAGGCTGTCGAGGACGGTGTTGGCCCCCGCTCCTATGAGGGCTTCCGCAGAGGTCTTGCCGGAGGGGACGCCGAGGACTGGCGCGCCGCCTTCGAGTCCGGTTCGGACATCCTCGAGGGAATCGCCGATGATCACGGTATTGGCGCGGGTGAATGTGGTGCCGTGCTTGATCTGAGCGCGTTTCTGGGCGACGGCGACGAGCGACGGCCGGTGGTCGTTATCGGAGGCGTAGCCGCCGATCTCGGTGTCCACGAATCGGCTGAGGTTGAAAGCGTCGAGCTTCAGGAGGGCGTTTGCTTTCAGATTGCCGGTGACGACGGTCGGGACCAGTCCCGGATCGTCGTGGACGGCGCGCAGTGCTGTGACGGCGCCCGGCATGAGTACGCCCTCGCGTCGGAGCGCCTCCGAGTGACTGGCTAGTTGCTTCGGAAGCAACTCGACCATGAGCGGCAAGAGCTCCGGCACGTCACTTTCCGGAACACCGTTGTCCACGAGCAGCCCGCGGATCGCGAGCGGCATCGTCACCCCGGTTCCGCGCGCAGGTAGACGATCAGCCGGGCGCCCGACTACTTCGGCGAAGGTCTCCCGGTAGACCTGTCGGTCGATGTCACCGACGTACAGAAGTGTGCGGTCGATGTCCCAGAGCACCAGGATTGGCGCGGCTTTAGTCACGTTCTGCTCCTCATCCCGTCACGATGGCGGCCCGCTCAAGCAGGTCCCGAGCGTACGGGGTGTGGCTGATCGGGGTGAGTTCGTCTATCACGTCGTGGACATGATCGGTCAGGCGGGCGGAGTTGAGATGTTGGGCCAGGTCGATCGCTGCGTTTGCGGTGGCGACGCCAGCTTCCGCATCGCCGCTCCGGATCTGGGCCCTTGCTGCGCGGGTGAGAATCAGGCCCCGGGTTCGGAGGTCTGTGGGATTGAGCGCCTCCCGGGCCCGGGCGAGGCTGTCTACGGCGCGCTGGGGATCTCCGAGGTCGAGGTGACAGCTGCCGGCCTGCCCGTGGATCTCTCCTTCGTTGATCCAGTACAGCCATGGCGGGTCGTTCTCGGAGCGTCCCGCGGAGCACAGTTCGGCTGCTTGGCCCAGAGCTGCGAGCGCGGCCTGCCGTTCTCCTAGCTTGGCGTGACCGCGAGCCTGGCGGGTGAGGAGCATGGCCTCCAGGGAGGGTGCGTTGATCCCCTTGACTCTCTCTCTGGCCGCTCGCGCTGCATTGACGGCATCCCGCGGCGCGCCGGTGGAGTAGCCGTGAATCGCTATGTACGAGAGCGCGCCAGCTCCCAGGCGTATGTCGCCTGAGGACTTCGCGGCACGGGCAGCTGCGAGGAAGTACCCCTGAGCGACGTCATGCTGACCCGAGTCGAAGGCAAACCAGCCGGTCTGCGTGGCGGTGTCAGCGATGATCGCTGCGAGGGAGCGTCCGGTGGCCTCGTCGTAAGAGGACTCGTTGATGATGAGCTTGAGCAGTTCGAGATGGGCCTTGCCCAACTGGGTGAGCGTGCCGCTCCCGGCACTTGCATCCATGACCCGGAGCTCATCCGTGGTTCCCTGCAGTTTGTCCAGCAGGGAGTCTGAGATTCTACTGCCGTCCGTGGCACGCTTGAGCGGCTCGGCTTCTTCCGTGCCCCAGTGGTGCACGAATGCTGTCAGGGCAAAGCCGCTCACGGTGAGGAACTTTCGGCGCTCCACAGAGTGAGGTTCCCCCGAGATGCGGAGGGCGATGACAGCGGGTCAGATGGTTCTCATGAGAGGAACTCTGACCATGGCCGCTCCGAGGAAATATCCGCTGGAGTTGCGTGAGCGTGCGGTGCGGATGTATCGCACCGCCGAGCCGAAGCCCCAGATCAAGCGCCTGGCCATTGAGCTGGGGGTCCACCCGGAGGCACTGCGCGGCTGGATCCGCCAGGCCGAGGCCGACCGCGGCGAGCGCGACGACCGGCTGACCACCGAGGAGAAGGACGAGCTGGGCCAGCTGCGGCGGGAGGTGAAGGAACTGCGCCGGGCGAACGAGATCCTGCGCACGGCCTCGGCTTTTTTCGCCCAGGAACTCGACACGACCCGGCGCAGGTACTGACGTTCCTCAGCGAACGCAGTGACCTCGGTGTCGAGCCCGTACTCCGGGAACTGCACGTCCCCTCGTCCACCTACTACCGCTGGCGCCGGCAGGAGAAGGAGCCGTGTGAACGCCGCCGCCGTGACGCGGAGTTGACGACCAAGATCGAGGAGATCCATGCCGACTCCGGCGGGATCTACGGCTCGCCCCGCGTGCATGCCGTGCTCAAGCGCGAGGGCGTGGCCATCGGCCGCAAGCGGGTCGAGCGATTGATGCGCGAGGCCGATCTGGCGGGCCTCAGCCCACGCCGCACGGGCAAGGGCTTCACCCGCCGCGACCCGACGGCCACGCTCGCCCCGGACCTGGTGCAGCGGGACTTCACCGCTCCCGTGCCGAACCGGCTGTGGGTCACCGACCTCACCATGATCCCCACGGGTGAGGGACCGCTGTGGCTCTCCGCGATCCGCGACGCCTTCTCCCGCCGGGTGGTGGCCTGGGAGACCTCCGCCCGCGCGGACGCCGACCTGGTCCTGTCCTGCCTCGAGTACGCCCTGGCCAGCCGCGAGCCCGTGCCCGGCACCTTGATCCATCACGCCGACCACGGCTGTCAATACACGTCCATCAAGCTCACAACACGGCTGGTACGTGCGGGTATTGAGGGGTCGATGGGGTCCGTGGGCGACAGCTACGACAACGCCCTCGCGGAGAATCTGTGGATGCTGATCAAGACCGAGTGCGTGCGCGGACGCGTCTTCGTCACCCGGGCCGAGGCCAACCTCGCGCTGTTCGAGTACATCGACGGCTTCTACAACAGCCGACGCATCCAGAAACGCCTCGGCTACCTCAGTCCCATCGAGTTCGAGGAGAAGCACTACGCCAACCAGGCGACGACCGAACAAGCGAACCTGAAACCACGTCAACCCATCCTGACCAGCTGATCAGCACCTCCCGCACACCGGGGGAACCTCAGAGCCACCTCCTGCCGCGTTGTTCAGTGCCGCCACCATACGGCTCGCAGTCCAGGGCAATGACGGGTCTAGTTCGCCGATGAACGGGTTGGACGGCTCCCGTCCGGCCGGGCGGGCAGACTTCCTTGGGAGCGGAAGAGGGACCAGTTCAGCAGGGGTGCCGAGGCCGGTCAGGAACTCGATGATCTTGTCGATGTTGGTGAGTCTCCGCGCCCCGGACTCAAGCATCGACAGGAACGCCTGACTCAGGCCGGTCAGCTGGGCCATGTCATCTTGCCGGAGGGAACTGCGTTGCCGGAGAAGGCGGCTGACCTGCCCGAAGTCCCAAGCGGATAAGGCTTCACGGACTTCTGGATCTTGCCACACCCTGTCGGGAACTGCCGGGCACTCGCGCTCTGTCGCGCCCTGGGAGCGGGCGCAGCCTGCGCACAGTGATTCCGTGTTGTACCGGCTCAGACCGCAGCCGCATTCAGGACACTGTCGCACTGTCTGCTTTGCCACCCCGTCGCCTCCCTGAGAGAACGTGCGCGGCCTCAACGGCCGTTCCTGGAACCGGGATCACCAAAGTGATATCACCCTCGGAATGTGCGTAGCCGTCTTTCGACGAACAGTGTTGGTGGTCAGCCAGCATCCGGCTGTTGGAAGTTGACCGGTCGGGCTGCTCAGACCGTACGTCCAGACGTACAGGAGATCCCGGTGATTGCCACTCCTAGCCGAGTTGAGGCCAGGCACGCTCTGCCATCTGGTCGTCAGCATGCCTCCTTTGCTGTGGCCCGACGGGATGCGCCGGATTCTCTCCACTGTCCTCTCACACCGGAGCCAACGTTGTCGTCCGCGCTGCAGACTGAGCTGCCTTGGAGGGTGCAACTGGTGGAGCATCCGCCTCCGCCGCCGGTGCTCAGTTCCCCCATCGATGTGGTGCAGACCGGTATGCGCATCGGCCTGCGGGCGGTGGAGGATGTCCGCACGCAGAACCTTCTCGTGGGGCCTGTCCTCGTCTGCTTGACCCACCTGCTCATGCACATTCCGGTGGAGCCGGGTGCCGTGTACCGCTGGCATGCACCACAGACACTTTGCCGGCCCGGCACGTTGTCCTGCTCAGCCCCAGAGCGGGAACCGGCTCGCTACGCCTGCTGTCGTATCTGGCTGATCCCCCATGAAGCCGTGCGCCCCTATACGAACAGCAGCGAACTCCAGCACCGCATCACCCTGGCCCGCTCAACACCCGATAGCGGGTGGGAGGTGCCACGTGGCCGTTAGCGTCTCCGCCGTCGTCGTGCTGGCCATCCTCACCGTCGTGTTCATGCGCAGCGGCGGACTCAAGGCGGGCCACGCGGTTGTCTGCACCCTTCTGGGTTTCCACCTGGCCAGCTCCTCGATCGCTCCGACGATCCGTGAGGCCACGACCGGAGTGGTCCGGATGATCGGCGGGATCAACTTCTAGACCGGCCGCCGGGCGCAGGGACGCCGTTGGAGCTGCTTCTCCTCTGTCCCCTGCCCCGGTGGCCTTCCACCATCCCCCGTCTACTGAGGACCCCTTGATGACGCAGATACCTGAGGTGCTGCCCGAGGTCTTGGCCGCGGGTGCGGCTGCTGCTGCCCTTGTCGCTGCGCCGCTCCTGCTCCGTGCCCGGCGTCTGGTCGCGCAGCTCCGGACCGAGCGGGATACCGCCGTCCAAGAGAGCACGCAGTTCGACGTGCTGCGCCAGTCCCTGGTGGAGGAGACCCGGCATCTGGTCACCGTCCGCATGCCGGCTCTGGCCAGCCACCTGGCGCACCGGCACATCCGCGTTCCGGGGCTCCTTCACCCCGCGTTCGCAGGGACGGAGATCGACCAGGTCCACAGGGCGGCTCTGGAGCACCTGACGACGGCGGTCACCGCCGAGCGGCATCGTGTGGACGAAGCCGCGCAGGCCGTGATGCGGGGTGCGACCACAGTCATCCAGGCCCAGAGCTACCAGCTGCAATCGCAGATCGACGCGATGCAGCACCGCTACGACGGCCCGGACATCGCGGCAGACATCATCGCACTGGATCAGCTCAACGAACAGAACTTGCGCCGCATCCAGGGCACCGGGGTGCTGTGCGGGGCGTGGCCGGGGCTGACGCGCGCCGACTCCCATCTCGGTGATGTCGTCGTCGGCGCCCAGTCCCGCATTCGCGGCTATCACCGTGTGAAGGTCACCAGCCAGCTGGAGGTCCCGGTCGCCGTGGTGGCACGGGCGGTCGAGCCGGTCGCCATCGCGGTGGCCGAGCTGCTTGCCAACGCCGTTCACCACTCGCACGGCACCCTGTCCGTCGACGTCAGCCTCCACCAGGTCGAGTCCGGTGCGTGCGTCGTCATCGACGACGCCGGAGTGGGCATGCACGCCGACGAGGTGGAGTTCGCGGCCGGCCTACTGTCCGGGCAGCAGCCCATTTTGTTGACCGAACTCGGTGACCCACCGCGCTCGGGGTTCGCCACCATCGGCCGCTTGGTCCGGCAGTACGGCTTCGCCGTGTCGATCGACAAGCCCGCTCCGTACGGCGGTGTCCGTGCTGTCGTGTTCATCCCCGGACATCTGCTGACACTGCTGGATGAGCAGGCGCATCCGATGTCGGCCATGGCCCCGCTCCTGCGCCAGGCCCCACCTGTGCCCCGGGCTACCCCGCCCGTGCCTACGGCTGATGCCGGGGACGAAGAAGACGGTCTGCCTCGCCGCCGACGGCGACAGCCCACCGGTCACACCCCTGCTGTCCATACGGAGAAGACCCGTACGCCGCAAGAGACGTACGCGACCTGGAGTGCACTCCAGTCGGGCACCGCCTCCGGCCGGGCCACCGCCCACACCGATCACCGTGAAGGGACCCACTGATGACCACCCCCAAGCGCCCCATGGTCAAGGACATGTCCTGGGTACTGGAACCTCTGATGGTCCTGCCCAAGGTCGTGCACGCACTGGTGCTGTCCGGCGACGGCCTGGTCATGGGTGCCTCACCCAGCCTCGGCCGAGACGCCCGCGAAGGCTCGTCCGCGATGATGTCTGCCCTCCAGGGAGCAGCCCGCGCCGTGACCATCTGTCTCTCCGGTGACGACAGCACCCAGCTCCGCCAGATCGTCGTTGAAGCGACTTCGGGCCTCGTGTTCGCCATCCCGGCGGGCGCCAACACGGTCCTGGCGGTGTTCGCCGAGCGGGAGGCCGATATGGGAGTGGTCTCGCATCACATGCAGATCCAGGTCGCGACCCTCGGGGACAAGGTCATGAATTCCCACGCCCGGGACAGCGGCACACCGGCATGACGGCCCGTCGCGGCAGCAGGCGCCTGGTGCCCGCCTTCCTGGCTACGGCGGGCCGCACCCAGCCGACCCGCAACACCTTGGACCGGCTCACCGTCCTCAGCGCGGCCACCTCGCAGGTACCGGAGGGGCTAGAACCGGCGCAGCGCCGCCTGGCGGTGCTCGTCCATGGCGGGGCGTTGTCGCTCGCCGAGGCCGCGGCGTACCTGGGCCTGCCGGTGAGCGTGGTCCGCGTGCTGGTGGCCGATGTGGTCGACAGCGGGCATCTCTGTGCCCGTGCCCCCATCCCCGAGGCCGAACGGCCAGAACCGCAGCTCCTAGAAAGGTTACTCAGTGGACTCCGCACCCTCCGTGAACCCCAAGTACCTGGAGAACGCTGACCAGACGCTGGTGAAGATCCTGGTCGCGGGGCCATTCGGGGTTGGTAAGACCACCATGATCGACGCGCTGTCCGAAACCGTGCCGCTGCACACCGAAGAGACGATGACGCAGGCCGGTATCGGTGTCGACGATCTCGCCGGCGTCCAGAACAAGAGCACCACGACAGTCGCTATCGACTTCGGCCGTCGTACCCTGCCCGGCGATCTCGTCCTCTACTTGTTCGGCACCCCAGGGCAACAACGCTTCAAGCCCTTGTGGGAGGACATCACCCGCGGTGCGCTCGGCGCCCTCGTCCTGGTCGACACTCGGCGCCTGGGCGACTCCTTCGAGGTTTTCGACATGATCGAAGAGCAGGGGCTGCGCTACGCGGTGGTGGTCAACACCTTCCCGGACACGCCGACGTACGCACCCGAAGTGCTGCGCGACCGGCTCGATCTCGCCGATCAGACTCCGCTGGTCACCTGCGATGCACGCGATGCGACCTCATCGATCGACGCGCTCATCGCTCTTGTCTCCCACCTGATCACCCACTCTGCTCTGGACGCCTCATGACCTATTACACGCCGAATCCGGTGCCGCTGTACGGGCCGGACTTCGCCACCAACCCGCATGCCGTCTACGCCCGGCTACGGCAGTACGGGCCCCTTGCCCCCGTCGAGATCTCCCCCGGCGTGACCGCCTACCTCGTCACCGACCACCAGGCCGCACTCGACCTCCTCAAGGACACCGACACCTGGTCCAAGGACCCCCGCGCCTGGCAGGAGACGCTGCCTGCGGACTGCCCGGTGCTGCCGATGATGAAGTGGCGCCCCAACGCACTGTTCAACGACGGCGACACCCACGAACGCTACCGATCCGTCATCACCGACAGTTTCTCCCTCATCGAACCGCACCGCCTGCGCGAGCAGGTCGCCCGGGCCTCGGATCAGCTCATCCGCGAGTTCGCCGCGACGGGCGAGAGCAATCTCGTCACCCAATACGCGCGCCCGCTGCCCCTAGTGCTGTTCAACGGCCTCTTCGGAATGCCCGACCACTACAGTCCGCGCCTCGTCGACGCGCTGGCCAGCATGTTCGACTCGACTCCCGAGGAAGGCGCCCAGGCGGGAGCGGACTTCGAGCAGTACGTGATGGAGCTGGTCACCCTCAAGCAGAAGGCGCGCGGGCCGGACCTGACCTCGTGGTTCATGGATCATCCCGCTGGGCTGACCCTGGAAGAGGTGGTCCACCAGATCGTGCTCACCATGGCTGCCGGGCATGAGCCGACCACGAACCTGATCTCCAACGCACTGTCCCGGATGCTGTCCAACCCGGACTACTACAGCACCCTGTCCGGCGGGGCCCTCACCGCCCGGGACGCGATCAACGACGTGCTGCGCAGCGAGCCGCCCATGGCGAACTACAGCGCCCACTTCCCGCGGCGCACGGTGCGCTTCCGCGGTATCTGGATCGACCCCACCCAGCTGGTCCTTATCTCCTACCACGCGGCGAACACCGCCCCCGACGGGCTATCCACCGACTCCGTACGAACGGACGGCGGCTCGCACCTGGCCTGGGCCGCGGGGCCGCACACGTGCCCGGTCAAGCAGCCCGCACTGCTGATCGCTACAGCCGCAGTGGAGCGGCTGACCAGCCATCTGTGCGACCTCGAACTCGCCGTACCGCGTGACCAGTTGAACTGGCGGCCGGGCCCGTTCCACCGCGCACTAGCCCACCTTCCCGCACGTTTCACCCCGTTTTCCCCCGACCAGGCAGGAGTCACCCCGTGGACCAGCAGCAGCCCTTCGTCCTCGACCCCGCAGGCAGCAACATCCATGCCGAAGCCGACAAGCTCCGCGGTAGCGGCCCCGCAGTCCGTGTGATCCTGCCGGGCGGTATACCCGCCTGGTACATCACCAGCCACGTGCTCCTCAAGGCGCTACTCACCGACGACCGCGTGTCCAAGGACCCCAACCAGCACTGGCCCGCTTGGATGAACGGCGAACACCACGACACCTGGATCAGCAACTGGGTCGGCGTCACCAACATGTTCACCGCGTACAGCACCGGCCACCGCCGACTGCGCAAACTGATCGCCCCCGCCTTCACCGCACGCCGTACCACCACGATGAAACCGCGCATCGAGGGCATCACTCAAACGCTCCTCGATGCCATGGCAGCCCTGCCCCACGGCGAGAGCGTGGACCTGAAGGCGGCCTACGCCCATCCGCTGCCGATGCAGGTCATCTGCGACCTATACGGCCTGCCCCACGACTCCCGACCCGACATGGCCCGCCTCGTCAGCCGCATCTTCGACACCACCATCACCCCCGAGCAGGCAGCCGCCACGCACGGCGAGATCCACGCCGTCCTCACCGAACTGGTGGCGCTCAAGCGCCGGGCGCCCGGCGACGACATGACCAGCGTCCTAGTCGCCAGCCGCGACGAGGACGGCTCACATCTGAGCGAAGGCGAACTCCTCGACACCCTGCTCCTCATTATTTCCGCCGGCCACGAAACCACCGTCAACCTCATCGGCAACGCCGTCCACGCCCTGCTCACCCACCCCGAGCAGCTTCACCTCCTGCGCACCGGTGACGCGTCATGGAATGCTGTCATCGAGGAAACCCTGCGCTGGTCCCCGAGCATCGCCAACCTCCCCCTGCGCTACGCCGTCGACGACATCCACGTCTCCGGCGGTCCCACCATCAACAAGGGCGACGCGATCCTCGCCACTTACGCCGCCGCAGGCCATGACCCGGACCAACACGGGCCGACAGCCCGCCAGTTCGATATCACGCGCCTCACACCCGAGCACCTCGCGTTCGGCCACGGTGTACACCACTGCCTCGGCGCACCCCTGGCCCGCCTCGAAGCCGCCACCGCCCTCCCTGCACTCTTCGACCGCTTCCCCGATCTCACCCTCGCCGCCCCTGCCGACAGCCTGCAGCCCGTCGACTCGTTCATCTCCGACGGACTGCGCAGCCTGCCGGTCCACCTCCGGAAGGCTCCACCGGCGGACTGACCTGCCCCGCCCCACCGATCCCCCTCGTACACCGAAACGAACGGACTTCCCGGTGCCCGCACGCCCCCGCATGACGCCCCTGCCCCTCACCCCTGCCCAAGTCCGAGTTCTCTCCAAGATCGCCGAGGGGAAGACCGCCGATCAGATCGCCGCCGAGCTCAGCATCACGGCCGGCACCGTCAGCGTGCAGCTGACCAGCATCGGCCGGAAGCTCGGCGTGAGCGGGCGCGCCGCTCTCGTCCACGCCGGCTACCTCACCAAACAGCTCCCCCAGCCTTCGCGGGAGACCTTCGGCGGCGAGTTCACTGGCATCGAGATGCAGACCTGGCGGCTCGTCGCGTCCGGCGCGAAGCTGCAGCGTGCGGCTGACGCGAGCCAGGTCTCTCGGGATGCCGCACGCGAGCGGGTCAAGGTCCTGCGACGACGTGTGGGCGCTGCCAACGACGCGCAGCTGGTGACGTTGGGCTGGTGTTACGGGGTGGTCGACGACTCGCTGACCGACATGGCATCTGGCGTGCTCATCGCAGTTCCAGTGAGTGGATGACGTGCCAGCGGTAGGCCCGGCCTTCGCGGCGGAGTTCGACGAGCTGCACCCGCTGGACGGGCACGTCCACCCCGTCGAGGGAGCGCAGGGGCCGCACGGCGTCACGGACGATGTCAGCGGGCATGGGGCGGTTGCAGTACGCGAGACCAAGATGCGGACGAAGAATCGACGTCGGCTTGCGCGGCGGCAACCCCGACTCGACACCGGCTGCGGCGAGAGTCGCGTGGAGCTGGATGACGGGGGGCCAGGGGGCGACGCTGTAGCGGATCGCACCGCGGGACGCTGTGAGCGGCACCGCCCGCATGGTGAATGCCTTCGGGCGGGCTTTGTGCGCTGCGGCGACCAGGCGGTCGAGTTGCCCGGAGCCGATCTCGCCGACGTGGCCGATGCGGCCCAGTGTCAGGTGCAGGCCCTCCTCGTTGATGTCGTCGAAGCCGAGGTGGCGGAGAGCCTTCTGGCAATGGCGTGCATGGTCGATGAGCGGGAACGCGTCGGGGAAGGTCAACATCCAGTAGTAGGCGCGAGTGGAAGGCGTCCAGCCGGGCCGGTCCCAGTGGTTGGCCATCTCCTCGACATTGCCGAAGGCGGCCCATTCGTGGTTGGCGATCGCCGACGCGTCACTGGTATCGGGTGGAGGGGTGGGAGGGAACGCGCCCGGGTCGGCCGTGAGCTGCATCCGATGTCCCTCTCCTCTGCTCCGTCAGGCGTGCCATCTTGGCAGATTTCGCCAGGTCTCTTGTCTGCGGGGCGGACTGCCAGGTCCGTAAAGCATCGCCGTACTCGCGTACGGCGGGCAGGTCCCGCCAGTCCTCGGCACGGGCATGGAGTTCGCCGGCCCGCTGCACCACGGAGCGGATCGGTGGTCCGCCCCCGGCTTCAAGGACCTGGCGGCCAAGAACCATGGCGTGCTCAACGTCCGGGCGCGGGCCCGTGAGCAGTGCGGTGGCCACGTCTAAGCGGACCAGGGCTTGGCTCCAGGCGGAGTCAGACTCCTCGACGAGTTCGTCGATCTGGTCTGCGTAGGCGAGCACCCGTGGCGCGTTGCCGAGCGCGACATGGACGGTCGCAGCGTTGGCCAGCGTGCGGGCCCTCCCGTACGGCTCGAAGGAGATACAGGAAGTCAGCCCCATGGGCACGGCGTGCCGACTGCTCAGCTCCTCGGCCGCTGCTATCGCGCGCTCGGCACCGGAGCGGTCGCTGAGCTTACCCAGGGCCCGAGCGCGCCCATTGGACTGGAGCCGGATGGCTTGCGGGTGGTGGGGGTCGATCGCGAGCCCTGCGTCAGCCCACTGAACCGCCTGGTCGTAGCGGCCCGCGTAGTAGGCGTTGAGTGACCGTGTTCCGTACGTCCACATGATCAGTTCATGGTCGGCGATCGCCTTCGCCAGTTCTTCGGCCTCCTTGCAGTACGCCTCGGCCACTGCTTCGCGGCCGGCGTTGACGGCCATGTAGCCCAGCAGGCCGGAGGATTGGGCGGCCAGCCGGAACAGGGCTTCGCGCTGGCGCGGCGGCTGCTGCCCGTCCAGCAACTGCTGGACGAAGTTGCGCAGGTCGACGGCTTCGGGAGCCAGGTGGTTGGGGCCTTCGGCTTCGTAGCGGTCGACGAGTTCCGCTACGCCTTGCTCCAGGACAGCGACGGTCGCGGGATCGGTGTTGGAGGTGGTGGTGGTGTTCAGCCTCTTTGCGATCCCCAGAGGGCTCTCCCACGCCGGGGCCGGTACCAACGTGGAGTACGGGCCGGATGCCGGGAGGTGGCCCTGGGCTGTGGATCCTGGCATGGAGAGCGGCGCAACGTGCGGGGGAACACCCAGTCGCTCAAGAAGCGGGATGATCTTGTCGATGTTGGCCAGTCGCCGCGCACCGGACTCGAGCATGGACAGGAACGACTGGCTCAGCCCCGTGATCGCCGACATGTCTTCCTGGCGCAGGGAGGCGATCTGCCTGATCAGCCGGAAGACTGTGCCGAAGTCCCAGTTGGCCAGGGCCACGGTCACAGCCGGGTTCTCCCACACGTGAGCCGGCACCCTCAACGGAGCTCTGGGCTCGTTGTCGGCGGCTCGGGTGCACACCGCGCATCGCACGTCGGTGTTGTACCGGCTCAGCGGATTGCCGCACCGGGCACATCGGCGATCTCCCTCATCTGCCACAGCTATCTCCCATCAGGGCAGAGATCCTCCTCCAGGAGCATGGCTGGGCGCCATCACCTCAGTGATATCACCGGGCGGATGTGCGAACGCGGGCCTACCGCAACACCCTTGGCAGCCCATCAGCATAAAGGGAAGACAAGCATCGAGACGGCCTACGACGGTGGGGGATCGGTTCGTTCAGAAATCGCTGAGGTCGATTTTCAGTGGCGGTCGGCGAGCTACACACCAACGGCACGCCACCATGTGTAAATTCGCGATCACACACGGTGGCGCGAGTTGGTCTCGTACACGGGAGGAATCACCACTGTGACTGACATGCCCGAGACGGTCCACCGCTTGGTGGCGTCGGTGACCAGAAGCTTCCGCATCGTCGCAGATCATTCATCGGCCGGTGACGGACGGCCCGTCGTCTGGGAGGTCGAAGGCCCGGACGGGCACCGGTGGTTCGCCAAGCTCCATTCCGGGCCCAAGATGCATCGGCGTGAAGTAGACGCCTACCAGCGCGGGTGGACTACGGCACTCGGGACGGGTCGAGCCGCCACTCTGATGGCCGTCGACGGTGAGGCGCACGCCATCGTGACCACCGCCGTCTCCGGCCGCACCGTTCACAGTCTCCGCCTGGACTCGACGGAGGAGCAGGAGGTGTACCGCCAAGCCGGTCTGCTCCTCGCCCGGTTGCACACTGCCGGGGTAGGCGGGACCGTGTCACCCGCGGGCGACAGGAGTTGGGGTGAGGACGTCGAGAAGATGCTCGCCAGCGCCGCGCTACACCTGACGGCAAATGACGTGGCGATGCTCCGTGCCCTCACCACGGACGCTCCACCCGACCTGCCGGTCCTGGTCTCGCACGCCGACTTCATGCCCAGAAACTGGCTGTGGGACGAAGGTGAACGGCTCCTGCGCCTCATCGACTTCGAGCGGGCCTGCGTGGAATCCCCGGCGCGCCGTGACCTGTCCCGCCTGGGCTACCGCATCCTGCGCGGCCGGCCGGACTTGGAAGAGGCGCTCTTCCAAGGCTATGGGCGCACACTCACCGACGATGAGCGCCGGGCCTGCTCCGCGTACGCCGCACTCGATGCGGTGAGCGCCCTGCACTGGGGCCTTGAGCACCGCGACGTTAAATCCGTCGACGAAGCCCACACCATGCTGCGGCACCTCCAGGCCGAGCATGCATCGCATATCCGGAGGGAGACGAGCGGATGAGCGCGTTCACCGGTACAACAGACCACTCCCGGCAGCCCCGACCAGGCATCCCCGATGAGCTCGTCACGCTGCTCAACCAGGCTCCGTACACCGGCCCCCGCCTCGTCACCGAAGCCCTGGTGGACCAGTTCGACGACATCACCGCGCCCGACCTCTTCGCCGACAGAGGCGCCACTACCGACGCGGCCCTGCCCGACTCGAGCCCCGGCAGCACGCTCACGGAGGACACCGCGTTCACAGTGCTCGCCACACGCCGCCTTTCCTCCCGGGGAAGCCGTGACCGGCGTGGATAGCGCGGGCCGGGACGAAGAACTAGCGGCCGATGTGCTGGCCGAGCGGTATGAGGTGGCGGCCGAGACGGTCGAACTGGTGCCGATGGGCACGGACACCATCAACCGGCGGATCTTGTTGGCCGATGGCCGACGGCTGTTCGTCAAGGAGTACGCGTCGATTGCCGACCTGGACGCAGCGCGTTCGGCTTGGGACATGTCGGAGTACTGCCGGGCCGCGCAGCTTCCCGTGCCGCGGGTGTGGCCCGACCGGGACGGCAACTTGGTCACCCTGGCCGAGGGCAGCGCGTGGGCCGTGGCCGACGAGGCGCCGGGCCGGGTGGCCGCTGGGGCGATGACGGTGGCGCGCGCTGAGCACATCGGCATGGTGTTGGGGCGCATGCACCGGGTCTTGGCCGCGTACCCGTTGCCGAAGCGCGTACAGCCCTCGAGGTGGCGGACCGGCTCCGTCGAGGACGCCCTGAGGAAATGCGACACCGTACTCGACACGGCGCGTCGCCAAGAGCACGACCATCCGGCTCTGTTGAGTGCTCAGATCGGCCAGCGACGTGCGGATCTAAGCACCCACGTCAGCCGACTTCGGGACGGGCTGCCCACAGAGTTGATAGAACAGGCCCTGCATGCAGACTTCACCCGTCCCAATGTGCTCGTCCTCACCGATGTCGTCACCGGTGTCATCGACTTTCGCAGCGCAAGATCCTTGCCTGCCTGGGAGTTGGGACGGGCGGCATTCGACCCTCGCACCGTCGCCATCAGCGACCGGTGGCGCGAGTGCGTACAGGCGATGGTCGCCGCGTATCGCTCGGAGAATCCCAGCCTGCCGCTGGCCGATGTACTGGCGTGCGCGCGCATCTCCCTTCTCTACATGCTGTTCAGCTTCTACGGCGCGACCACTTACGAGTACGAACTGCCTGCGGAGGCCGAAGAGGACCTGAAGCGGCACTGGCAGGAGCGGCAGACCAGCATCCGCCACCTCCTCGACAGCCTGGACGACATCGAAGACGCACTCAAGACGTCGACCAACCGGCGCGGGGGACGCTGATGAGCGACGCCCCGCCGTCCACTCCCCCGCGACTGGCCGACGACCCGGCGTTCCACAACACCTACTTCGTGGTCATCGCTGCCCCGTTCCTCATGCTGTGGTTCTCGCCCATCCGTGCCATGCGCTCCATGCCCGCAGGAACACAGGTCCGCGCCTCAACACAGGGAACCGCGTGAACGCTGTGCACACTTTCGAGATTCTGCCCGCAGAGACACCCGACGGGGCAAGCCCCAGCGCCGCCCAACTGATCGACTTCACTGAGGGGATTGACCATGCTGCTTAAGGTATTGATCCAGAACACGGGTCGCGGGGGTCTCAAGACCGGCACGGGCATCCCGCAGGATCGCTGGCCGCTCCTGGCCGAGCGCATCAGCGCCGCGCAGGCCGACGTGGCCTTGCTGCAGGAGCTGGAGGGCTGGCCGGCCGACGGGCGCCGACAGACGGTGCGGGCCGAGCACGACCTGGACATGGATGTGCTCCTCGCACCGTCACGCAGCGGCCTGGGCACCGGTGCGCTCTACCGGCGCACGACCCTTGGCCGGTACGCGTACTGGAACGCTGACTACGCGAAGGACGAGACCCATCATGGGCTCGGCACGGCGGGGTTCAACATCCCGGGCCTTCCTGACCCGCTCGCCGTCACCTCGTTGCACTGCACCCCGTACTCGGTCGACAAGGCCATCATCGAGGTGGACTTCGCTGCCTCGCGCAGCTACAAGCTCGGGCCGTACGCGATCATCGGCGGTGACGTGAACTACCCGCCACAGGAAGGGCCCGAGCCCGACTACGTCGAGATGCGCCCGTACAACCTCGGCTCGCGGACCGTCCTGACCGATCCCGCAGAGAAGGCGGCACCCCGTCCGGATCGCCGCGTGGCGTGGAAGCTGCATGCCAACGGATTCCGCGACGCCGCCTGGGAGCTGTACCAGCGCACCAAGGACGCGGCGCTCCTCGCGCCGACGGGAACCGATGACCGGATCGACCAGATCTGGGTCAGCGCCCCGCTCGTCCCCGCCCTCGTCGCCTACACCCTTCTGGATACGCCCGAAGACGCCAGCGACCACCACGGCGCGATGATCACCCTCGACACCGACTTGATCGACACCACCACCCCGTGGACCTACCGGTGACACAACTCTGAGCCCGCGCGAACACAGCAACGGCTGCCCCCTCCGAGATCCGCACCGTACGCGAAACCCACTACCTGCTGGAGGCACTCGCATGAAGGACTTCTGGAGCTCCCATCAGTGGCCAGCCGGTGAACGGCGCGCCCACTGGCACCTGTTGTTCCAGGGCGAGGCAGACGTCCACCGGTTCGCTCACGCCCATGACGATCTCCTAGCCCGCTATCCGGAGCTGACCCGGGTTCCGGTGGAGTGGCTGCACACCACCTTGGAGTCCATCGGCCCGCTCACTGCCGAGCAGTCCACCGCGGTGGGCGAAGCTGGCCGGACCGCACTCACTGGTATACAGCCGTTCGACATCGAGATCGGCCCGGTGCACGCGATCCACAACGGCGTCGTGGTCGACCTCTACCCCGAGGAGAATCTCTCCGCCGTGTACTGGGCTCTGCGCAAAGCAACGGAGAGCGTCATCGGCCCCGATGCGTTGCCGCCGGCCCCGGACCGGTTTTGGCCCCATCTCTCCCTCGCGTACTCGAACTCTCAGTGGAATGACGACGACCTCAAGCGCGCCCTCGCCAAGGAAGTGCGGCCGGCGCGCGCACGCATGACGGTCGAGAGGATCATGCTCGTCGACCAGCAGCAGGACTGGCGGCGCCTGTATTCGTGGACACCGATCACCACCATTCCTCTTGGCCCTGCCCTGCCGGAAACCACCGACCCTAGAGGAGCGTCATGAAGAAAATCGTGCCGATCTTCGCGGGACAGTCGTGGCCGGACGGCGGTTCCGTCGGGCTTCCGATCCCAGCTCACGCTGCTTGGGGGGCATGTCGCGCGTGATCGGACAGATTTCGGTAAGTCTCCGTCGTACAGACGGGAAGATCGATGCGGATCGGGCCTGGCTGGGGACGAGCGTCGATGTGCTCCAGCCTTCAGTACCGTGGCGTACCGTCCGTTGGCGGGACGGGCAGAAGCACTACTCGGGTACGTACTGGTCCTCCACAATGTGGGCGCATGGGCTCGCGGTGCCCGCTGGGGAACCCTCTGGGACCCCCAGGTCCTCTGATAGGGGTAGGGGTCAATAGCGCCGAGTGAGAGGCGAGGGGATGCGGAACCGCAGGGACGAGGCGTTCACGGCCTTCATGGCCGCACGCTACAGTTCGCTCCTTCGCACCGCCACGCTACTCACCGGCGGGCGCCCGCGGGCCGAGGACTTGGCGCAGGAGGCGCTCCTTCGCACATACCGGGCCTGGCACCGGATCGGACGGCTCGAGGCCGCCGAGGCCTACACCCGCACCACCATGGTGCGGCTCCTGGTCAAGGACCGGCGTCGGCGCTGGCACACCGAGATCCCTGCCGAGCGCCTGCCGGAGCTCCCGGGTCCTGGACACGAGGAGCAGGTGGCGACCGCGGTTGCCGTACGCGAACTCCTGCGCACCATCCCCCCGGCGCAACGGGCCGTGCTCGTGCTGCGCTTCTACCACCAGTTCACCGAGCGGGAGATCGCCGATGTGCTCGGCTGCTCGCCCGGCACGGTCAAGAGCCGGGCCGCCCGCGCCCTTGCCACACTGCGTGCCGAAGGGTTCTCCACCACCTCGGTACCCGACCGGGCGATCCGGGAGAGGGGTCACGCCGATGACTGACAAGCAGCTTCCGGAGAACGAGCGGGTACGCCTGCTGCTCATGTCCGCCGCCGAACCGGAGGGCCGGATCGCCCCACCGGGTACGGCCTTCACCGCCCGTGCCCGCCGCTCGCTTCTGCGCCGCCGCCTCGCTGTGACGACGGCCGCGCTTGCGGCAGGCGCCGCCGCGGTGGCCGGGACACTGTTCGTCGGGGGTGCGACCGGGAATGACGAGCCGCCTCCGGCCGCGTCCGCGGAGTGTCTGCACGACGCGGTGCAGAAGATCAAGGAACGCCAGGGGCAGGGCTACCGTCCGGTGTACGGCACCCTGCGCGAGGGCCGGATCCGGATGGACGACGGGGTCACCAAGAGCTCGGCGTTCCGCTTCGACGTCGACGGCGCCCTTGCCGACGGCACCGGAGTCCCGTCTACCGGACCGGTCCACGTCTGGTACCCGACGGCCGAGGTCCAACTCCCCTCCCCCGGACGCTATGTACTCCTCCTCGACCGCGCGGACCGCCCCGACAGCAAGGGCGCACCCCTCTTCCATCTGGCTCCGGAGCAGGCGCTGCCCCTCAGCGCCGACGGTCGCGTCCAACTGCGGTGTGCCGACGGCAGCACGGGCTCGGTGCCGCAGGACCGGCTGCGCGCCGCCGTGAACGGGGCATGACCCCGGCCACCGCGACGCGCGCCCTCATTCCGGGACAGCTCAGGTACGGAAGTACCAGAACTTCTCACCGCCGCTGTGCTCCGCGATGATCTCGCTGAGCGGCCGGTTGAGCGTGTCCGTGCTGTGGTAGCTCATCTTCGGCATCCAGTCCGGAGTGAAGTCCGTGACCATCATGGTGTGCCCTGGCTGCCCCGGGTCGCTGTAGCCGAAGATCTCGAACTGGACCACATCCGCGATCCCGAGGCCGGCGGGACCGGACAGCGCATATACCCGCTCGGACTCGTCGCGCGCGAACCGCTGCCAGTTGGGCGCTCCGCCCCAGGTGTAGCTGTGCTTCGGAAACGGCCACGGGTTGCCCGTGTACCACCAGGCCGAGTCGCTCCGGTACCAGCCGAGCACCCGCTCCCAGCCGCCGGCCTTCAGCGCCTGCGAGACGAAGTTGGTGCAGTCGTTCGTGTCCCTGATGTAGGGGACGTTGTCCTTCGGCACGGGCTTGGCGTACTTGGTGGCGAAGTTCACCATCGCCGTGTAGTCGTACGCGGCCAGCGGTCGGGCACCCTCACCCTTCGGGCCGGCACCCCGCTCACGGCTCGACTGCTGCTTCTGCGCCGGGTCGGTCAGCTTCTTCTCGCCGTTCGCGGCCCCGGCCCGCAGCTCCTTGGCCGCCTTCTGCGCGGCGCTCAGCTCGGTGGGGTCGAGCTTGTTCGGTGTGGCCAGGTCCGCCGGACCGTCCTGGGTGGAGATCTTGGCGAGGGCCCAGCCGCCGTCGGCCCGTACGAAGGACAGCTCGTGCCGCACGGTGTAGCTGTACGGCGCGTCCTTGCTGCCGGCGAAGGTGTACTCCGTGTGCTCCAGCACGCCGATCCGCGCGGTGTCCCCCTCGGTGCGGGCCTTGCCGACCGGGGTGAGCTCTGTATCGACGGCCGAATAGCGCACGCCCGCAAGGTCATTGATGCTCTGCAGTTGCTCGCGCGCCTCCATACGGTTGTCCCGTGTGGCGCGGAACGTGTCGGCGACCTTGAGGCTCTCAGCCTTGCGGGTGGCAGCCGCCGGGCCGCCCTCCACCGTGATCGCGTTCTCACCGGCGAAGTAGGTCTTCGCGGATTCGAGCAGTGCCGATTCCTCGGCGGCCGGCGCGGCCTGCGCCGGGCTGATCGTGAGAAGTGTTGCGGCTAATCCCGTGACGGCCGCGGCGATCGCAGCCCGCCCCGCCCCTGTCCGGATGATCATTCGTTGTCCCCTGTCTCGTATGCCTTCCCCGTACGCGGCGCCTGCGCAACGGGAGTTGATGACGTACGTCGAGTGGTCGGGGCCGACGCTAGCGGCACGAGGAGGGCCTTGATGCGCACTCGTCAAAGTTGGGCCGAAAAGCGCCGGGGAGCGGAGGTCCGTTGGCGCGGCAGGAGCCAGAGCAGCATTTCCGGCAGTCGGCCCGGTTGGGGTGGCCAGGGGGCGGGGGTTTTGCGGCCCACGGTGGCTCCGGCGTCCTTGAGGACTGCATCGGGGGCGCATACCGTGGACAGCAGTCCGGTGAAGAAGCCCTGGAATTGGGCGTGCTGGGCGTACAGGGCTTCGTCGGTCGGTTCCGGCGGCTCGCCGTTTTGTACGGCGGCGCGGTCGTAGTCCTGCTGGGTCGTCCTGACCGCGTCGAGGAGCGTCTCGCCGGTAAGGAACAGCGTGGTCTTGGTCAGGTCGCGGAACCCGCGTGTGCGGTCCCCCTGGTCGTCGATGAGCATCAACTCACCACCGGTGGCGTTCTTGTTGTCGTCCAGGCAAGCGAGGACCAGGCGGACGGTCTCCCCATCCGGGATCAGGAGGCCTATCCCGGGGACCGGCAGGATCTGGGGCAGCTCGGTGGGAACACGGTCGCCGGACAGGTGCGGGCGCCAGAATTTGGGAAGGATAGCGTGGCGGCCGCCGCTGCGCCACGCCCCAAGGGCCGCGATACGCGGGCTGTCCCACAACGCCTGGTCCACGGGCACCTGGAACTGGGTCACGAGCCAGGCGGCCACCCGGGTGGCCGGCACCCAGCACCACGGCTTCCACTTTCCCTGCTCGCGGGCCCGCAACTCCTCCAGCTGCTCGAACAGGCCCGGGTAGGTCTGGAACACCTCCATTTCGAGCCGGTGCCAGTACCCGGCGGCCTCACGGTAAAGGCGCGCGAGGTCACGTCCCTGCGCGTCCAGCTGGTGATCGAGTTCGGGATCGAACACCCCGTGGGAGACGGTCCGGGGCGTGACGCTCCACGAGTCGAGGCCGCCGATCTCCCCGGCGTGGTACTTCTCGCGGACCTGTGCGCTCTGCGCTGCGGCGTGGGCGATGACGGCCTGGCGGACATCGTCGGCGGACGGGGCGGTGGCGACCTGGACACTACGGTGCCTGGCCTTCTGCGCGGCCAGGGCGCGGCCGACGGAGGGGTGTGGCCGCTGCTCGGACACGTCGGCAAGGTGTCCGGACAGTACGTACCAGGCGGCGACGACCGCCCGCAAGGGCGCCGCCGAGCTCTCCAGGTCCGATGACACCTCAGCGTGCCAGAGGCGGCTGTCCACGATCGGTGCAAACGGCAGGTGCAGATCAAAGTCGGGGGCCAGCGGCACCTGGCGGCCGGTCCGTGTCATCACGGGAGGACCGGATGCATCCGCCACAAACCACCACGTCAGATGGACACCCGGGCCGAAGCCTTCCAAGGGCGGGCCCCAGGTCGCCGCGATCATCGGTGCTTCGCCGAGGTCGTGGAGCGGGGCTGCGGCGACGAGCATGCCGGACGGGGCGGGCAATATCTCTTCGGTGAACGGCAGCGGGATCGAGCGATCCGCGGCGACGGCCCGGACCGCGGCCACCACCGGGATATCGAGCCCGTAGGTGGTGCCGCCGGCCACCCGGCGCTCCTCCGCCTTCAGCGACTGTTCGACCTGCCGTGCGCGGGGCAGCGTTCCCCATGCTGCGGGCATGACGAACGTGGCCCCCTCTGCGAGCAGATCGCTCCACAGCTCTCGGCTCAGCGAAGAGCGCAGGAAGGTCAGCGTGGTGGACCGCAGGGAGGCGGCCTGGTCGGCGAGCGGATGCGCAGGCATGCCCAGGACCTTAGACCTCCCCCAGAGGCCCCGGGCGAGCACGGCCACGCCTCTCCCCGCGGCGGACGATCGTCCGGCAACTACGGTGGCGTCATCTGAGCCCACCAAAACGGCTTGCACTGGCCGCAGTTCGTGAAGCTGGGAAATCGCGAGGACGGTTTGAAGTGGCTCCACCTGACAGCGGTCGCGAAGCTGAAGCCGTCTACCTGTCCCGTGTGTTGAAGGTTAAGGACGGCCTCTCCAGGTGATCGGCGACCGGCTGCACGGTGCCGTCATCGTGGACTGGTCAGTTCGCGTTGCCGAGGACATCACCCGCTGCCGTGCGGAAGCTCTTCACGGCCTGGTAGAGGAGGTGCTGCCGCTCGGTGCCCAGAGCGCCGTCCGTTGCCTTGCGGGAAGCTTCGCTTGCGTGCGCGTTGCGCACCATCCGCCGCATGACCTCTGAGAGGTCGCCGGATGCGTGGGCCACCTGCTCGGCTGCTTCCACCACGGAGGAAGGGCCTTCAAGTACGACGATCTCGACGGCCCGGTGGACCTCCCGCGCCAGCGTGACGAAGCGTTGAACCTTGTCGTCGACATCTCGCAGGTCAGGGGTGTCCGGCTGGAGTGCATCGAAGACCGCGTCCATAGCAATGTCGCGGTCGTGAAGCGCGCCGAGGTAATTCGCGTAGGCGTCCCTACGGTGTTGCCTGCGCCACTGGCCGAACTGCGAGCGAGCCGACGCACGCCCGTTCACCATCGCCGCGCCGAGGGTGGCGAGGGAGCCTACGGCGGCGCCGAGAAGTGCGGCGAGTCCAGCATCCATGATCCCATTCTGTCGCCCCTTCGATCCGCTGGCAGTCAGGTCCGCGACCTCGCCACAGTCCAGAAAGGCACGCTCGCAATGATCACGTGACTGAGCGAGTGCGGGCACGTGTGCTCGGCCGTGACAAGCCCGGCCCTGACGTCCGATGTAATTGGCGGCGCTTCAGCAACGGGCACAGAAGACAATGGACAAGCGACCCGAGCGTTCCGGTGTACAAGGGTGCGGCTCTTCGAGCGGTGGCGAACCGTGTGGACGTGTCGGGCTGCGGCGACCATGAACTTGTTCTGGCGGGGAGTACATCGCGGGTGGGAGCATACCTGAGGTGCCATTGCGGCTGTGTGTCCTGGTTGTTAGCCTCGGATCGATCTTCGTGTGTATGGCCGAGTGGTCAACTATGTTTCGTTGCGGGGGAGATGACCATGGCGCGGCTTTGGGAAGCTGATTCGGGTGCGGGGTTTGTTCGTCGTCTGGGGCGGTCCCCGCAGGAGTTGGGGATCACGAGCGCGACGGAGAGTTGCCCGGATATATGGGAAATGGCCAATGGTGATGTTGCGGTGATTGGTCGAGATGTCACGTCGGAGGTGGCCGAGCGTCTTCCCGCCGGGGTATCGATAGGTGCGGACGAGCGGTTGGTTCTCATCCCGCGGAGCCTGATCGTCGCGGCCAAGCCGGACATTCCTGATGCATGAGCCGATACGTGATGCCGGTGAGGCCGCCGAGGTCCCCGGTGGCCGTACTGGCATCGGTGCTCTCACTGTGCTTCCTGCCGATGAGCGCGGCTCCTTCCTGCCTCTGGGGGGCTACCTGAAGGCGTTTCGGGAGGACTACGCCCGCCCCGAGGTGTCTGTGGTCGACAAGTTGGAGTGTGGCCAGGTTTTCCAAGAGCCGGGCTTCCCCTCCTGGGAGGCGGTGGACAAGGGTGCGTGGCGCGAGTCCCTCGCCCTTCTTGCTGAGGAGCACCCCGCGATGGGGCGGCAGTTCGCTGATGCCGAGCAGCGCGGGCTGCGACTGCGGCGTGTCCGCTATGTCGAGATTCCGCCGTCGGATTACGTGCTGTGGGAGATGGCTGTGCTTCGGCAGCGTGCTGAGCTGGGCGAGCAGATCCGTGTAGTGGTCGGCGAGAGCCGACCTGGCAAACTGGCACCCCCCCCCGATGGTTTTCCGAACTGGTCTTTCTCGGGACGTACTCGCTCTTTGAGCTGAGGTACAAGCCTGACGGTGTGCTTGCTGGCGCTTACCGGCACACTGATCCGGCACTGATCGATGCTTGCCGGTCCGACTTCGAGCAGTTGTACGCCGCCGGTGAGGACTTCTCGGTCTTTCATGCCCGCGAGACGGAGCCGTTGCTGCGCGCCCGGTGTGCGGAGGCTGCGGAATGACTTCGCCACCCGAGCCTTCTACGGCACCACGCACCGTGGTCCGGAAACGGTCCTGGTACCGGTCCCGGGCGTTCGTGCTGGCCCTGTCCGTACTCGCTCTGGTCGCCTCGCTCGGTCTCGTCTATGTCTCTCCGCTCGCCCTGCCTGCGCTGGACCGCGGAAGTGAACACGACTGGAAGCGGATCAGTGAGATCGGCCAGACGTACGGGGCGGTGTCGGCCCTGCTGTCCGCACTGGCCGTGCTCGGCGTTGTCGCGTCTTTGGTGTTGCAGGCCCGCGAGGCGAAGGCTGCCCGGGTGCAGAACACGCGGATCATGCACATCGACTTGGCCAAGACCGCCATGGAGAACCCTCAGTACCTCGACTGCTGGGGAGGCCCGGACGCCACCCGCAGTGTCCTGCTACGCCAGCAGCACATGTACGTCAACCTTGTCGTCTCGCACTGGGAGATGGCGTTCGAGGTCGGGGATCTCACCGATCAATGGGTGGCCGCCGGGGCGGACGAGATCTTTGCCGGCGAGATCGGCCGCACGTTCTGGGCACGCTCACGCACCGGCCGCATCGCGACGGCCGCCACCCGGCGCTCCCGGCTCCTGCACCAGATCATTGACGGACGCTACGAGATTGCGCTCCGCACGCCGCCTCGCATTGCGCCGGCCCTCCCCGACCACGGCGTCCCGGGCGTCACCCCGCCGCGAGTGGTGTCAGATATCGAGTAGTGGTCCGGCGTGACTGACCGCCAACGATCGCGTCGTTGAGTGCCTGAAGAACCGGCGGCTGTAGCGCGAGGCGTCAGCCGGAATCCCACGCCTCGGCAAGTGGCACCCTTCGTGTGGTCGAGAGGGTCAGCGGGCCTTCTCGTACGCCTCCTTGACCGGCGCCGGCACGCGTCCGCGGTCACTGACGTCGTAGCCGTTCTCCTTCGCCCAGCGGCGGATAGCAGCCGCGTCGTCCGTGTTGCTGGTCGTCTTGCGGGCCTGCTGCTTGCCTGCTGTTCCGCCGCGAACCCTTCGGGCACCTGTCGCGTGAAGGTAGGGGCTCAGGGCTTCGAGGAGGGCATCGTAGTTCTTGTCCGTGAGATCGATTTCGACCCCAGCGCCGTCGATAAGAACGCTGTGTGTGGAGATTTCCGCCGACTCTTCGCCGGTCAAATCGTCCACATATGTCGTGACTATTTTTTGGGCCATGCTCGAATGATATGGCGGCTGGAAAGGGCGAGAAGCCAGACATCACCGCACATTGGAAGGGGCCAGGCCTACGCTGCGACCGGGCTGTCCCACGCGTCGGGCGCCTGCCCTTGCCGCGGTCGGAGCATGCTTCGCACACCTAGGCTCCAGAACATGAGCACGTACCTGAAGCCCCAACGCGTTCGGATCGCGGCCCGCCCGGATGAACCCGCGGTCATTGAGATCGATGGACACGATGTCGCATCGGCGGTGGAGGCGTATCGGATCACGCAGACCGTCGACGAGGGCCCCGAGGTCACTCTGTACGTACAGCAGGGTTGGCAGGGTGTGGAGTTCGACGGGCTGGCTGAGGTGACGGCGGAACCCGCCGACCTTCGGCACGTCGTGGTCGGCTTCCTGGAGTCTGTGGACTGGCGGCAGCTCGATGAAGCCGTCCTTGGCCGTGGGGATCTCGACGGGAAGCCGGGTGAGCTGACCCGGGGGGTGCTGGCGCAGCTGACGGAGTGGGCGAAGCGTGCTTGATCAGTCCGGGATAGCCCGGTTCGCCGAACAGCATCTGATGCCGGACAAGGTGAAGGCCACTCGGGGCACCGGTGACGACGTCTTCGACTCGTCGACGGGTGACCTGATACCTGCCGATCCCGTGCAGGTGTATGCGGGCGCCGCTGGACTGTACGGGCACCAGGAGCGCATCCGAGGAAAGGGCGACCCCAGCGGTGCGTGGGTAGAGGAAGCACTGGCCGGCTATCGGATGCTGTTGCCGCTGGCTGCGCCGGAGGTGTGGGAGAACGACATGGTGCTGGTCGTGGAGGCCCGGGACGAGCAGGCGGTGGGCCGTACGTACCGGGTGACGGCGCTCGGCGAAGTGTCGTCGTTCCCCGTCGTTCGCACCGTGTGGTTGGAGGAGCACAACCGGAAGACGTCGGCGCCGTGAGCGGCGGGGCGTTCACGGACCCGGCGGCGCTCGCCAAAACCTTGGATCGGAGTGCCGTGGCCGCCATGGCAGCAGCGGAGGTGGCGATGCATCACGGTGCGAAGGCGCTGTTGGTGCAGGTGCAGCGCCACGCCTCGGGCAGGCCGGGGCCGCGTGCGATCACCGGTCGGTATCGGGCGTCGTGGCGTACGGAGGTTCACCGTGCTGGGCCGGTGGTGGTCGGTGAGGTTGGTACGGGTGCGCCGCAGGGCAGGCGGTTGGAGTTCGGGTTCGTCGGCGTCGACAGTTTGGGGCGTCATTACAACCAGCCGCCGTTCCCGCACCTGGGGATGGCTGTCGAGCAGGCCGGGCCCGCACTTGTGCGGGAGATTGGCCAGGCCGTGGGGAGGGCCCTGTGAGCGCGCTGACTGAGGAATTGGAAGCTGCTTTGGCGGAGGTCCTGGCCGATAACGAGCGGGGGATGCTCGCTCGCGCCGTGGTGGTCGCAGAGGTGCTGGATGAAGACGGCGAGCGGACATTGTCCGTCCTGACGACACCAGATCTTCCGGAATGGGACGCGCTGGGCATGTGCCGCTATGGGGTGCTGTCCATCGAGGGACCTGCGGGGGCTCACTTCACTGGGGACGGCGAATGATCGACCGCGCTTCCATGTCTGCCGCTGTACGGACTATGACCGCCCGGGCGACGGAGCGGCCGTGCGGGCTCGGGAGCCTGCCCCTCGTGGACGGCAAGCCCGCCGCAGTGCCGTACACGGTGTTGTACCCGCAGGGAGGGCTGGTCGATGGGGCGCCGCTGGCCGACGCGTCGGAGGATGCTCATCTCGTCTACCAGGTGACCGTCGTTGCTGGCCGTACGGATCAGGCGGAGTGGCTGGCTGACCGCGTACGACGAGCCTTCCTCGACCGGGAGTCGGCCAACGGCTGGGAGCATCCGATCACGGCGCACGGCATCGAAGTGTGGTCGCGCGAGCTGATGGCTGACGAGGGCCCTGATCACTCAATGGCGAGCGAAGGTGTGGTGACATCCATCCAGCGATATCAGCTCGATGTCTCGTCGACGCCCCTGTAGTACTCCGGCCAGATTTTGGTGTTTCCGCTGTTCGGGGGCGCGGAGGACGCCTCCCAGCTACGGACCGGAAACGCACCAAGAGCCATGGCCACCTGGCGCAACCTCGCCCTCGGCGCCCTCCGCACCACCGGACACCATGCGATCGGCGCCGCGCTGCCGCGCAAGGCCCGCGACGCCACCCGCCGCCTCAAGATCCTCGCCATCCCATGAGCAAAAACAGGGCATTCCGACTTTATGCCAAATCCCTGCGTATGGGGCGAGCACCTATTCGCCGTGTGTAATTATCCGCCCTTCCGGCAACACGTTTGGGGAAGGGACAGGCTTCTTGCTGAATGGCTTCAGGGCGACGTAGAAGATCACTTCGATGATCTTGAACAGCATCAACCAAGCAGTCAAGATGAAGAACGGTACCGCCAGGAAGATAAATGACGGCAGGATTACGCAAGTCCAGGACATAAGCTGCGTGGGCCTTGTGTAGCTTAGGCGTCCACCAGCGCGCACAGCAGCCCACATCATCCAGCGGCGCACAAACGGAACCTTCAACTCCAGCATGGCAACGCGGAAGACATGGTCGGCCTCAGACCGGTTTACGGTCGGCTCTTCTTTGATTAGCCAATCATGGAGGATGGCCGCCTGGGTGTACCTGCCGTACGTTTGGAAAAGCCATACGAAGTGGCGTGGCACTGAAGCCAGATCCGTTTCAAATCCGGTAGGGACTACATATCTTCCCTGACTGCCTTGGTACTCAAGGTCCGTAACGAGTTGCCAGAATTTATCGTCGACCTGCTTGATTGATACCTCGCTGAAGACTTCCTGCACCGAGGGGACAGCGGAGACCGCCATAGCGAACATCGCCTTCAGTCAAGCCAGGAGCTGGCCGAGCCTGTCGAGTCCATTTTCCCCCTACCCAGATGCTTGCGCATCTGGGTAGGGCAGTGAACAGTCTTCCCGTGCCAACGGGATGCAGCAGGCGTAGAGTTGCATGCTCGTGAGCGGCCGGCAACGGTCGATAGATGCTGCGCCGCTGCCAATCGCGTCGCTACGGAGACATCCCACTGCGGCGAGTCCTCACCGGCCATCTGAGGCTGCACTTCTTTCCAGCAGAGTGCACTGAGCGCACTGTGCCATAGGCCTCATGGCGCGCTCCGCTGCCGCCGCCCATGCCACCTCTCGGACGACGGTATCGTAATCTACGTGCAGCGGTTCGGGCTCGCCTTTTCTGGCTGAGCTCCGCTCGCATCCTCACCGCGGAGGCCCCGCGCGGACGCCCACCCGAATCCGGGATGGGCCGGTTCCCCGACACGTCGTCGAGGGACGGGGCCACCCCAATTCGCGCGTCTGGCTGCCGTCCCGGAATCGGACAGTAGACCTTGCAGGTAAAGAAGTATTCGCGGCGCGGCGTTACCCGTGTCCTGTGGCTGAAGGCGGTCGCCGATTCGGGCCATGTGCCGACCCGTCCGGAGCTGACCGCCGGCACCGACCTCACCAATACGATCGCGGCGATCGACGGCTGGTCGTTGTCGAACCAGGCGATCGAGACTCCCGACCTGGGCAGCACCTTCGAGTCGAAGATCCCCGGAACCGACCAAGCGGACGACTCATCCCTCGGGTTCTACGAGGACAAGGTCTCGGACGAGATCGAGCAGCTACTGAAGAAGGACGACACGGGCTGGGTGGTCTTCCTCCGTAAAGGAGACGTGCCGGCCTCCCGGTCCATGGACATTTTCCCAGTGCGGATCGGCTCGCGCTCGCCGAACTACTCGACGGACAACGAGGCCGCGAAGTTCACCGTGAACTTCTCGATCACGGAGAAGCCGACGCAGGATGCGGAGATCCCGGCTGCGGGCATCCCGCCGAAGATCGAGAAGTAGCCCGGCCGACCCTGATCTGCCCGGCCGGGCCTGCGCGCGTTGCAGCGCCACCCCCTCCGTTCCGGCGCTCCGCCGCACGGTTCCGGCCGGGCTCCCCACCTGTTCCCCCTTTTGCGCCTCTGTGTGGAGTCCTGCATGTCCAGCACCACCCGCCCCACCCCTGCACCGCCCGCGAACGCCGCTGCCCGTGACGCGCATTGGGCGCGGAAGCTTGCCCGTCTTCGTGCCCGGCAGCTGCCGGAGCACACCCTGCAGATCTGTGACGACATGGCGGCGAAGAAGCGCCTGGACCAGGTGAAGGTGGAGGTGGCCCGCTGCCGTATGGCGGACGCGGAGGCCGAGCGCACCAACAGTGCAGAGACGGAGCGCGCGGAGCACGAGCTCATGGTGGTTCAGGCCGCGTTCGACACAGTCTCGCTGTCGCTGACGTTCAAGGCTCTGCCCCGGCCGGTGCTGGATGGGCTGATCAAGCGGTTCCCGCCGACGGAGGAGCAGGCCGAGGATGGCGACGCCTGGAACCCTGAGACGTTCCCTGCCTCTCTGATCGCGGCCGCGCACATCGAGCGTGATGACGCCGGCCAGGGTGTCGACGGGATGACCGAGGACGACGCGCAGGATCTGCTGGACAGTTGGCCGGTCGCGGAGTCCAATGCCCTGTTTGCCGCCGCGTGGCAGGCGCAGCAGATCGTCCGGACGAGCACTGTGGAGCTGGGAAAAGGCTGATCGCGGACGTACAGTTCCGCGCTGAGCTGGAGCTGTGCGACCGGTACCGGATTCCGCATTCGCTGTTCATGGGTGCGGGTGAAGGTCGTTGGTCGGAGGCGGACCGGGCGAAGGCGCTGGCGTACGACGCGTACCGGTCCAGTGTGTGCACGAACTGCGGGACTCGGGCTGCGGAGTGGGACGAGGCCCAGGGTGGTGACCGGTACGCGTTCGTCACTACCACGGTGCGGTGCGTGGGCTGTGAGCTGATCAGTGCCGAGCAGGACCAGGTCCCGGACGGGGCTGACGGGTACGGGGTGCGGGTCGGCCTCGTTTCGCGTGGGCGGTGGGAGCAGCACCAGGGGCAGAGCCGGAAGGGGCGCGGGGAGTAAGGGCACCGTCAGGTGTCGAACTACACGCTCAGTGTGCAGATGCGCGCCGACGCGTCTCGCCTCCTCTCGGGGGTTCGGCAGGCGTCCCGTGCTGTCCGCTCATTGGGCCGGGATGTCAGTGGTCTGAATCGGCAGCTGGGGCAGATCGGCTCCGGTGCGCGCGGTGCAGGCTCTGGGCTGCGCACCTTGGGGCGGCATGCCGATGGTGCCCGGGCTGGTCTGCGCCGTGTCGGTGCGGACGGGCATGCCTCGATGCGGCAGTTGCAGCATGGGCTGTTGGGTGCCCGGCAGGAGGCGCACCATCTGCGGGGTCTGCTGGTGGGCGGCGGCATTGTCGCCGGGCTCGTGGAGATCGCCAAGGAGGGCAACGAGTACCAGCGCGCCATCAATAAATGGGGTGCGGTCACCGGCGCTTCGGGCCAGGAGATGGTGCAGGCCTCGGCGAAGGCCCGCCAGCTCGGCGCCGACCTGAACATCCCCGGCACGTCCGCAGCGAAGGCTGCGGACGCGATGCTGGAGCTGGCCAAGGCGGGCCAGACCAGTACGTCATCGATCACGAATGCCCGGGCTGCGATGCAGCTCGCCGCAGCCGACAACCTGTCGGCTGCCGATGCTTCCCGGTATCTCGGTGACGTGATGGACCAGTTCGGTCTTTCGTCGAACAATGCGGGCCGGGCTGCTGATGTTCTCGCGGCGTCTGCGAATGCTGCCTCTGGTGGGTTGCAGGACATCTACTACGCGATGTCCTACACCGGGCCCGTTGCGGCCCAGTTGGGTATTTCGATCGAGGACACCTCGGCGGCGGTCGCAATGCTGGCCCGCTCGGGCATCCTCGGCTCCAAAGCAGGAACGTCCCTGCGCGGCATGCTCACGAACCTGGCCAAGCCGACTGCGAATATGCGCAGGGGCTTGGCGGATCTCGGCATTGAAGCGTGGGACACCCGCGGGAATTTCAAGGGCCTGCGCACAGTGATCGACGGGTTCGAGAAGGCCCAGCACCGGATGTCGCAGAGGGACTTCCTCGGGTCGCTCGCGAACGTTGTCGGCAAGCCTGCGCTGGCCGGTGCTGCGGCCTTGGCGCATCAGGGTGTCGAGAGCTTCGACCAGATGCACACGGCGATCGGCCGTACGGGTGCGGCGAGTGAGATCGCCGCCTCGCAGACCAAGGGTCTGGCGGGTGCGGTCACCCAGTTGAAGACGCAGGCCAAGAACACCGGTCAGGTGCTCTACACCGCGGTGTCCCCGGCGCTGGAGAAGGGTGCTCGGCTTCTCACCGCGGGTCTGGGTTCGGCCACCCCCTTCGTCGCCGGAGCGTTGGACTATTTGCACGACCTGTACACGCTGGCCGCGCCCGGGGTGTCGGCTGCGGCGGAGGCCGGGCTGCGCGGGTTGACCGACGCGTTCAGCGGACTTGGCCAGCCGGTGAAGGACGTGGCGTTCGGCGGCGCCGCCGCCGCGCTGAATGTGCTCGTCAACGGCGGCCGCGCGCTGATGGAGATCCTGCGCAACGTCGGCTCCGCTGTCTCCCCGGTCGCGAAGGCTATCGGGGACATCGGAGACGAGGCGGATGCCGGGGCGACGGACCTGGACATGATCGTCACCGCACTGAATCTCGTCTCTGGTGCGGCTGGCACAGCCTCCACGGTCCTCATACCTATCGGCCATGTCGTCGCCGCCCTTGTGCGCGGTTTCGGCGCGCTGCCGGGGCCGGTCCAGACGGCGGTCGCGGCGATGTTCCTGGCCCGCTTGGTCACCCCGATGATGCTGAACCTGGGCCGCACGATCGCGGGCCCGGTCGTCGGCGCGTTCCGGTCGCTCGGCGGCCAGATGCGGGTCCAGGGCCACCTCGCCGCTGCCTCTGGTCAGTCGATCGGCCGTGTGGGGCAGGCTCTCGCCGTCCTTCAGACGCGCATCCCGGTCGTCGGGCAGATGACTGCTGCATTCCGCAGCGCGTCCGGGCCAGTCTCGGGCCTGACCCGGTCCATTGGTGTGGGCCTGGGTGGTGCTGCCCGTGGGCTGATGGGTGCGCTCGGTGGCCCGTGGGGTGTCGCTGTCGCTGCTGCTGGTGTGGGCCTGTCGATGCTCGCCTCCCACCAGCAGAAAGCGGCCCAGGCGACGGCCGAGCACCAGTCGAGGGTCAGCACCCTCACCCAGGCGTTGCGGGAGTCCAACGGTGCGGTCACCGACAGCGTCCGTGTCGCAGCCGCTCAGTCGATCATGGACACCAAGGTTCATGACGGCAAGAAGCGCCTGGTCGATGTCATGGCCGACGCGGGCGTCTCCATGCGTGAGCTCACCGACTCCTACCTCGGGCAGGGGAAGTCGTTGGGGGCTCTGCAGTCCGAGTTGAACGCCACCGCCGACACCAGTCGGCATGCGGTCAGGGGTGGCGGAGTCGCGTACAGCGACTTCGGCCAGAAGGCGAAGAGCGCCGCTGATGCGCTCGGTTCGGTCAAGGGCGAGATGTCCGAGGCTGCTAAGGACGCGAAGAACCTCGCTGATGCCACGGGTACTGGGGGCAGGTCCGCGGCCGATTCGGTGGGTCCGTTCGGGAAGTTCTCCGACGCGATGCGCCGGCTCTCGGACACGACGGGGGACGCCGACACCCGGGCTCGCGCTCTGCACGACGCGCTCAATGTCCTGGCAGGCGGGTCAGTGAACCTGTCGGCGGCCGAAGCACGGCTCAACCGGTCTGTGTCCGACGCTGCTGAGTCGTTGAAGGGCGGCATTAGCCAGTCCGACGGGTTCGGTAAGTCCCTGCTGAACATGGACGGTTCGCTGTCCACTGTCACCCGCAATGGGCAGAAGCTGTACGACCTGCTCCAGGGGCTGTCCACGAACTCCTCGGAGGCTGCGCTGGCGGCGTACCAGTATGCGGAGGCGAACGGGAAGACGGTCCCGGAGGCGCTGAAGGCCGCCCAGTCGCAGATGGAGACGGCCCGCGAGTCGGCCATCGCCACCGCCGAGGGCTACGGGCTGGGGGCGGAGCAGGCCGGGAAGCTCGCCGACGCCGCCGGGCTGGTTCCCTCCCAGGTGTCGATCCTGCTTCAGACGGCCGGCATGGACGAGTCGATGGCGGAGTTGATTGCCGTCCAGCAGGCGCTGAAGGCCACTCCGGACAACAAGACCGTCACCATCGCCACCCTCAGCAACGAGGCCCGCGAGGACCTGAAGAACCTTGGCTTCGACATTGAGGACCTCAAGGACCGGCGTGTCCAGGTCACCGCCCCGACTGGCATGGCGCGCACCGATCTGGACGCGCTGATTGCGAAGATCGGCCAGACCCCGGGCGGGAAGCACGTCAACGTCACTGCGGCGACGGCGGCGACGATCGGCGGCCTCGAAGCGGTCAAGCAGAAGATCGCCAGCGTCCCGGGCGGTAAGACCGTCACGATGAGCGCACCCACCGGGGGCGCTCGCGCCCAACTGGAGGCCCTCGGGTTCAAAGTTCACGACGTACCGGGCAGCAAGAACGTCACGGTGACGGTGCCGACTGGCACGGCGACGGGCAACGTATCGGCGATCCAGGGCGCCATCAACGGGCTGCAAGGCAAGTCGGTGACGGTCTCCATCTTCAGGAGCGAGGTCTACCAAATAACCCGGCAGCCGGGCCCGTGGGCCGACGGCTACGTCTTCCCGAAGGCTGACGGGGGCATCGTCACGTACGCCGACGGCGGTGTGCGTCAGGAGAACCACATTGCGCAGATCGCCAAGGGCGGCGATTGGCGTGTGTGGGCGGAGGACGAAACTTTCGGGGAGGCATATATACCTTTCGCGTCGAGCAAGAGGGCTCGTTCCAAGCTGATTTTGGATCAAGTGGCCAGCCGCTTCGGCGGCTCCGTCACCTACAACGCCTCCGGCGGGCTGTCCGACTGGTCGTACCAACCGGTGAACACCCCGGGCCTGTCCGTGTCGAATGTCGTCTCGAAGTCGCAGCGCAAGGGCAAGGGCGGCAGCGAGCACTTCGACCTGAAGCTGTTCGAGAGGAACCTCCGCAAGTCCTCGCGTACGGCGGCGGCTTGGCGCAAGGACCTGGCGACGGTTTCGCGTCGCGCGGGTGCGGACGTCGCGAAGGCCCTGGAGGAGATGGGTGAGGAAGGGGTCTCTCTCACCCGCAAGATGGCCCGCGGCTCCGGCCAGTACATCAAGGACATGGGGGCGCAGCTGACCAAGCTCGCCGGCACCACCCGCGTGTCGCTCGGCGCCTACACGGGCCAGTTGCGGAAGGCGGTGAAAGACAACGCCGCCTTCCAGAAGAACCTGGCCAAGCTCTCGGACGGCGGGTACGGGGCTCTTGCTCAGCGGCTGGCAGCGCAGGGTGACGAGAATGCCGAGGTCCTGGCCGGGCAGGCAGTGAAGGACCGCAAGACGGCGAAGAAAGCCAACGACGCTTCGAAGGCCGCGGGCAGGCTCCTGGACGGCGATCAGCTCACCGATCTGCTGAAGATCATCGGGGCGCTCGCCAAGAACAAGGGCATCCACGATGTCTCCGGCTCCACGGGCATAGACGAGGACCGGCTGATCGAGATCAGCAACCTCGGCAAGCAGCAGATCAAGGGCACCGGCAGTAAGGCGAATCGTTTCCTTGCCGATCTGGTGAAGGCCAATGCGGGGCACGCGTATGCCAACGGCGGCATCTGGGAGCCCGGCGTCTACTCCTCTTCCTCCTCGGACGGGCTGATCAAGTTCGCCGAGAAGGAGACGGGCTCCGAGTCGTACATCCCGCACGCCCCGGCGAAACGTGGCCGCGCGACCGCTGTCCTGGCCGAGACCGCTGACCGCTTCGGCTATTCCATCGCCCCGCGCCGTCTCGTCGATGCCGCCGATGGCCGCTCCCGCATCGTCGTCGTCCACCAGGCTCCCGCGATCGGCAGCCAGACCATTCATGTCGCCCAGAGCCCGGCATCGGCGAACGACATCGCCTCCGCCGTCTCGTACCAGATGCGCCGCGCCAAGCGCGGAGGAGTCCTTCGATGAGCGCCCCCGAACTCACGGACTGGCAGCTGGACTTCGGCGGCATCGTCCTCGGCCATGCCACCAGCATCCCGATAGCGGAAGTCGAAGGACTCGGCCGGGCAGGGGTACGCGGCGAGCTGGTCGAGCAGCCGGGTGCCGATGGTGCGTGGCTGGCACCGGACTGGTACGAGGCCCGCACCCTGCGCATCGACTGCGCGATCAAGACTCCGGGGGATCCGGCCGCGGCGCGGCAGGTCCTCGCCGGCCTCCAGCAGGTCGGCGACACCAGGCAAGTCCGTACGGTCGGTGGGGCGGTGATGCCGCTGCGCATCAAGTGGCCCGGCTCCCCCGTCCGTGTCCTGTTCGGGCGGCTGCGGAAGCTCGACCCCACATGGGCTGAGGCGGCGCACGGCTGGGTGCCCCTCGACCTTGAGTTCGTGGCCCCGGATCCGCGCTACTACGCCGACTTCGAGCAGCAGGCGCAGCTGCGGCTGGGCTGGCTGTCGGGCGGCGGCTTCACCGCCCCTGTTCAGGCCCCCCTCCGGGTCTCCAGCGGCCAACCGTCCGGGCAGACCCGTCCCGGTTGGGTGACCAATGGCGGGACCACCGACGCCCATCCGGTGATCACCGTGCACGGGCCGTGCGCGAACCCCGTCATCACGCATATCGAAACCGGCCGCTCCGTGAACCTGCCGGTCACGCTCGCTGCCGGCCAGTGGGTCCGGATCGACACCCGGCCCGGTCGCATCACGGTGACCCGTGAGAACGGCGGCAGCGCGCCCACCACGTCCCGGCTGGACACGTTCGTGCTGCCGCCCGGGCGCAGCGAGATCCGCTGGACCGCATCCGACCCCACCGCGACCGCGCGCCTCACCGTGGCGTGGCGCGACGCCTACATCGCTCTCTGACCGAAGGAACCCGTACACCGATGACGCTCGCGCAAGCCCCTCTCCTCGTTGATGGCGCCACTCACTCGGCCCAGACGTTCCGCATGATGATCAAAGACCTCAGCCGCGGCGCGCAGGGCATTACCGAGGCTGCGGACTTGAAGGTGACTGCGCTGCCCGTACCGGGGGCTGGTGTGCAGATCGCTGACGGTTCCGCCGTGATCCGCGGTAGGGCGAACGCCTGGCAGGGGTCCTACACGGCGTACAACATCGGTACGGCCACCGTGCCGATTGCCCCGACCGGTGCCACGCCGCGCTCCGATCTGGTGGTGCTGCGGGTGACGGACCCGGAGTTCGAGGGCGGTCTGGATCCGGCGACGGATCAGATCAACGTCTTCGATGTCATCCCGAACGTCGACAGTACCGCCACCGCCGCCCCTGCCGGGGTGACAGGTGTGGCGATCGGCCGTCTGGACATTCCCGCGAACACGGGCACGATCACCGCGGCAATGATCCGCGACCTACGGCGGGTTGCCAACCCGCGCCGGGAGCGTGCCCTGCACACCGCCTACCCGGTCAAGCTGACGAAGGCGTGGAAGGACGACGACAAGTGGCACAACTGGCCCGCCGAGGCGCGGTGGATGATTCCCGTTCCCGCCTGGGCCACAAAGATGATCTTCACGGTCATCATTGCCGGGCTCCGCCTCGACGTCGACAGCCTGTACGGGATGCTTCAGCCCGTCTTCGGCACTGTGGTCGGGCAGGGCACGGTCATCGACGACAACCAGGGCAAGGTCGTCCGCCGCAGTACGGGCATCGTGGCCGACACCCTCACCCTCCCGGCCGCCTACCGGGGCACCAGCCAACCGCTGTTCCTCCAGGCGAAGATGTCGAAGGACTGGAAGGGCGACCTCGGCGTTGACGCCGGCAGCAGCATCGTCGCGGACATCGAGTTCACCGAGGGCCCGGTGTGACCTACCGCTACCTCACGCAGAACGCTCTGACAGGCGAGTGGCTCTCACCCCATCTCCCGCTCACCGGTGTCGAGTTCGGCCCGGACCTGAACGGCCCCGGCCACCTGGAAGGAACTCTCTCCCCGCGCCTGGCCTGGTCGCATCCCGAACTCGCAGATCCGGGCAACACCCTCATCTACGCCGAGCGGGACGGTCACCTCCGGTGGGGCGGGACGATCTGGCAGACCGAGCCCGACGGCGACAACCTCAAGGTCGAAGCTGCCGGATGGTCCTCATACCTGCATCGGAGGCACGACCTGGACGGCGAGCTCGGCGGCCGTGGCCCGTACGTACGGGCGGATCCGTGCAAAGTGGCCCGGGACATCGTGGCGTACGCCCAGTCCATCCCCGATGGTGACCTCGGCCTGAGCGTCGACGCGACCACGTCGAAGGCGACGGTCGGCACCACGGCCGAGCCGTGGCACTCCCGCTGGTGGGAGACCCCCGTCCTCGGGGAGCAGCTTGATGACCTCGTGAAGGGCACGGACTCCCCCGACTACACCTGCACCACCTGGTGGGACAAGAACCATCGGCCGGTCCGCCGCATACAGCTCGGCTACCCGCGCCTCGGAGCCAGGCGTACGGACATTGCGTTCTCCAGCGGCATCAACATCATCGACAGCCCGCCGGTCACGTACAGCGCGGACGAGTACGCGCAGGTCGTCATCGCCACCGGCACAGGCGAAGGCCGCTCCCAGCAGCGCGCCGTCGAAGCCGTCCGCAACCGCAGGCTGCGCCTGGAGCACATCCTGGAGCTACCCGAGGTACGCGGCCGCGACGTCCTCGCCCAGCGTGCGAAGGCGGAGCGGGCGTGGCGGCAGGTCCTGGGCCAGGTCGAGCAGATCACCGTCCGCGATCACCCCTCGGCGCCCATCGGCTCCTGGCAGATCGGCGATGACGTACGCGTCAGCGTCCGCGATCAGTGGACGGACTGGTCCGGGTGGTGCCGCATCACCGGCTGGACCGTCCGCCCCGATACCGAAGCCGGCGAGACGGCCACCCTTCAGCTCGTACCGGCGGGCGCCCACCAGTACGCCACCGCGGCCTAAGCACCTCAAGGAAGACTGCCTTGCCCACTGACATAGGTACTCGCCTCGCCCGCCTGGAGAAGCTCCTCCGAAGCGCCGTCCGTGCCCCCAAGCTGGCCAACGCCAGCATCGAGAGCGGCTCGGTCGACGTGTATGACGAAAACGGTTCGCTGCGCGCGGTCATCGGCCAGCAGCCGGACGGCACCAGCGGCGTGGTCACGGTCAATGGGCCGCGACCGCCCACCCCGTCCGTACCGGAGGTGGAATCGGTCCTCGGTGGGCTGCGCATCACCTGGGACGGCGCTTTCGCCGATGGGGATGTTCCGCCGCTGGATCTGTCCCGGGTGCAGGTCCATGTACTGGCCTCGGCGAGTACGCAGCCGGATGCGAGGTGGCCTACTGCGACGATCGAGGCCGCATCGGGTGCCTCAGTCACCGTCGCGGTCGATCACTACGGGCCCCTGTGGGTGCGGCTGGTCGCGGTGAACACCTCCGGCATCCCCAGCTTCCCCTCCGCCTCTGTGCGGACGACTGCTCGTCGGGCCGCTTCGGGTGACCTGGGCAATGGAGTGGTCCAGCAGGGGCACATCGCGGTCGGCGCCATCATCACCCCGCATTTGGCGGTCGGCTCGGTCACCCCCGACCAACTCGCGGTCGGCCAGGGCACCAATCTGATTCCAGATCCGGGGTTCGAGGGCGCGGCCACCGCCAACACGGTTGCGGCCGGTGGTGCCGCCTGGTCGCTCGCCCCCGGCAACCGTACGGGTGTGGGGATTCGTCTCGACTGCACGGCGGACTCCCCCACCTACTTCACGTTGCCTCTGGCGACGGTTCCGGTACTGGCGGCCTCGCAGATCTTCCTCGGCGTCGATGTCCTGGCCTCTGAGAGCCTCGCCTCTCAGGCGGTGAAGGTCCTCGCCCGGTGGGAAACGACCGCAGGTGAAGTGCTCGGTTACGGCGTCGCTGAGGCGACCGCGCCCGAGGCGGGTGTGTGGCGGCGAGTGACGGGGCAGGTCGCCGCGCCGCAGGGCACGACCCGCGCGGTCTTGTGTCTGGAAGCGTCCGCGGCCACGGCCGGATGGTGTGTGTTCGACAACGCCGAGGCGCACACGATCTTCGGCGACGCGACCGGCGGTGCCCGCGCCGAGATCGGCCCTCAGGGTCTTCGCCTCTACGACGAAGACGGCGAGGAGGTCGTCTCGCTGGTGTCCGGTCAGGCCAACTACCTCACACTGCGCGACGGTACGACTCGGGTCGCCGCGATCGGCTCCACCGGCGACGCCTCATTCCAGAACCTCAACGTCGCCGGGACCGTCACCATAGGCGGCGACGACCTCACCACCCTCAACAACGGGCCACAGGGCGTCGTCGCGGTCGACTGGATAGCCAAGGCGGTAAAGACGACCACCGGCACCGAGATGGGCTACGTCGAGCTGGCTTTCGACGCCGAGGCCGGTCGCATGTACCGGATCGTCTACGACGGGTCAGCGGAATGCAGTCCTGCCGGGGGCTCGCTCGTGCTGCGACTGCGCACCGGGTACGCCTCCGCACCACTGATCAAGTCCACTCAGATCCAGGAGGCACGCTTTCCGCTGTCGCAAGCCGTACGCCGCAACGTGCGCCTGGAGTTCACCAGCCCCTGCGGACCAACCGACCTGATCCGCCCTGGCCGTAACCGGCTCCTGCTGACTTTCACCAGCGACAGCGGCGCACCCGCCGGCCAGCAGGTGACGCTGACCGGAGCCCAGGGCCGCGAGGGGCAGATGACGGTGGAGGACATCGGCGAACAGGTAGCGAAGACGGGCGTCTTCAACACCGGTGGTGCCGTGGTCCCCGATCCGCCCGTCAAGGTCATGCGGACGTACAAGGCCAACTGGTCCGGCAGCTACGCGAAGCGGTCCGGCTACAACACCTACTACGGCAACCAGATGGTGGGCGGCTACTTCTCGGCCAACAACGGCACCCAGGCCGCGCTGGTGGGCTTCGGCGGCAGCCTCGCCTCCGACCTGTCCGGCGCCAAACTCCTCAAGGTTGAGGTCTACCTCTACGCCAACCACTGGTACTACGCATCCGGCGGCACCACGGTCCTCAAGGTGCACAACCACGCGTCGCGGCCGGCCAAGTTCTCCGCCGATCAGAGCGAGTCGAAGACTGTCACCGGCTGGGCCCGGGCCAGCGGCCGATGGATCGACATCACCTCGATCTTCGATTCGGCAACCTTCCGCGGCATCGCGATCGACCCGAACACCACGACCAAGACGTTCTACGGCATTTTCGACGGCGTGGGCACTGCACACCCGCCGCAGCTTCGCGTCACCTACATCAAGTAATCGGAGAGCATCTGTGGCCGCCCTGTACGGAGACCTCGTCACCAACGGCACGTTCACGACCGGCACCACCGGCTGGTGGTCCGGCGACCCCGTCATGGTCACCCTCAATGCACCCGGAACGGGACTGGAGGCAACCGCCACCACCGACGCCGCGAACCTGTGGGATGCCCCGCTCGGGCAGGACAACATCACCCTTCGCCCCGGCTGCACCTACACGCTGACATTCACCGCCCGGGCCAGCCAGCCCGGCACGACGCTGCGCGCGCAGGTCGGGCTCGGCGCGGCCCCGTGGACAGCAGGGCTGGATCGTACGGTGACGCTGTCGGCGGTGGACACGCACTTCGTCCTCACCTTCACCGCCGCTCTCGACACCACGGCGGGGCAGGTGAGCTTCCAGTTCGGGCAGGGCACAGAGGTCATCGTCTACCTGACCGAGGTCCGCCTGACCTGCTCCACCGTCCGCGAAGGTTTCTACGCCGATCCGGATTCCAACGCGGCGCGGTGGGTGGCCGCGAACCCTGGCGATCCTCGCGCCACGAGGATCGCCAGTTCGCTGGTGCGGCGGCCGGCCGCGAAGTGGTTCGGGGACTGGAACAAGGATGTTCAGGGTGATGTCGACGCTTACATGTCGGCTGCGGCCGCCGCGGGGCGGCTGCCGATCCTGGCGGCCTACAACATGTTCAACCGGGACAACGGCGGACAGTCCAGCGGCGGAGCCGCATCACCGGAGGAATACCGTACGTGGATCGACGCCTTCGCCGCCGGTATCGGCGACCGGCCTGCCCTCGTCATCGTCGAACCGGACTCTCTCAGCCAACTCGGCGATCTGCCCACAGATGCAATGCGAGTCGAACGCACCGCCTTGGTCGCGTACGCGGCCAACTCCCTGGCCGACCGCCCCCTCGTCCGGTCCTACCTCGACGGTGGCAACGCCACCTGGATCAGGCCCGCCGAGATGGCAGCCCGGCTCGCGGCAGCGGGGGCAGCCAGCGCGAGGGGCTTCGCGATCGGAGTGGCGAACTTCGACTCCACCGACATCTCCTGCACCTACGGGCTCCAGGTCAGCCAAGCCCTCGCCGCACTCGGCGTACCCAATGCGCGGTTCGTGATCGATACCTCTCGGAACGGGAACGGTGCAATGGACGCGGACGGACAGCACGTCGACTACTGCAACCCAGCCGGACGGCGACTCGGAGTCCCCTCCTCGATCGGCGTCGGCGGCGCCGAGTACCTGCTGTGGATCAAGGTCCCCGGCGACTCCGACGGCATGTGCGGCGTGGCTCCCGATGTTCCCGCCGGCACGTTCTCGCCTTTTCTCGCCGAGGTTCTCGTCGATGGCCGGTAGCACCCGGTTACGGTGCTGCCCTCAGCCTCACGGCACTGGGCAGCCGCCGCCCCGCGGGTCGTTCCGCGAGCAGGACTCGCAATGGCCCGGCTCATGCTCGGGGCAGCTGATCGCATAGACGACGTGCCATCTTGGTGCGTAACTCGCTTATGTAGGCTGCGCGTTGACCTTGAAGCGAGCTGCATTCCAAGAGGAGACCCCGTGGCCGAGCAGTCGACACCTGCCGATGCGTCCCTGCAGCGCGACAGGATCAACACCGCGCAGCCGCATACGGCCCGGATCTGGAACTACTGGCTGGGCGGGAAGGATCATTATCCGGTCGACCAAGTGGCCGGTGACCAGATCCGTGAGCTGCACCCGGGCATCGGCGACTACGCCCAGGCGGATCGGCTGTTCCTCGGGTGTGCGGTGCGGTACCTGGTCGCCGACTGCGGGATCCGGCAGTTCCTCGACATAGGTACCGGCCTGCCGACGGCCAACAACACCCACGAGGTCGCCCAACGGCTGGCGCCGGAATCCCGCATCGTCTACGTCGACAACGACCCACTGGTGCTCGCCCACGCGCGTGCCCTGCTCACCAGCACGCCCGAGGGGAAGACCGACTACCTCGACGAGGACCTGCGCAACGTCGACGTCATCCTGGAGCACGCGGCGAAGACCCTGGATTTCAATGAGCCGGTCGCACTCATCCTGCTCGGCGTGGTCATATTCCTTGACGACGACGCGCAGGCGTACGGCATCGTCAGCCGCCTGATGGACGCGCTGCCGCCCGGGAGCCACCTGGTCCTCTCCCACACGATCACGGATCCGGCGATGCCCGATGTGGACGCGGCAGTGGCGTTCTGGAACGAGCACGGCACCCCGAAGCTCACCCAGCGCACTCCCGGCCAGGTCACCCGGTTCTTCGACGGCCTGGAGCTCCTCGCCCCTGGCGTGGTGTCATGCAGCCGCTGGCGTCCTGAGACGGATGCCGTAGGCATGCCGGACGAAGTGGCGATGTTCGGCGGGGTCGCACACAAGCCCTAAGGCATCGGTTATGTCCATGGCCCGGCCTGGGCCAACGCCCCTGCGGCGCCCCGGACGGGCTGGGGCTGCACCCGTGGTAGCGGGATTCTTGAGACTCGTAAGATCAAGAGTGGCGCGGGGCTGCCAGGAGTGATTGCGGTGTCCGTGCCGCCGAGTGCCGAGCCCACGCTGTGGGAGCTGCACCGTGCTGTCTCACAGCTGCGTGAGGATCTGCGCGGCGACCTCGCGCATCTCGCCGCACGTCTCGACCAGGTCGTCACCCAGGACGTGTACCGGGCAGATCAGCGGGCGGTCGATCAGCGCATCAGCCAGGTCGAAGCGAGCTTGTCCGGCCTGCGCGGTGAGCATGACCAGAGCCTGGAGCGGGCGGAGCAGCAGCGGCGTGAGGATCAGACGCAGGCCGCTGCGACGAGACGTCTGGTGATCTCTTCGTTCGTGGCCCCGCTGCTCCTCATGGCTCTCCAGCTGTGGATCGTCTCGCGAGGGACGCCGCCGTAGGCGGGTACGCGAGCAGCCTTTACTTCAAGATCGGGCGCGGGGAGATTTCGAGCGTCGACGTTGGCAACACCCCTTACTCCTGACCGGCTCGTCTCAGCACTGCGCGCAGAAGGCGTGCGTGTCGTCGAGCGTTCCGGCTGGCGAACTCACAATCGAAACCACAAGGGCCCCTGGGGCCCCGTCCGCGGCGTGATGATCCACCACACGGTGACGTCCGGGACGAGCGACACCGTTGGCATCTGCGAGCGCGGATACGAGGGCCTTCCAGGTCCGCTGTGTCATGGCGTGATCGCCAAGGACGGCACGGTTCACCTCATCGCCAATGGCAGGGCGAATCATGCTGGCCGCGGAGACGGAGACGTTCTCCAGGCCGTGATCGCCGAACGGGCACTGCCGGCGGCGAATCAGGCGGATACGGACGGCAATACAGCGTTCTACGGATGGGAGTGCGAGAACCTCGGCGACGGTCATGACCCGTGGCCGTCTGCGCAGCTCGATGCGATCGAGCGGGTCTCGACGGCACTGTGCCGTGTGCACGGCTGGGGCGCGGCGAGTGTGATCGGACATCTGGAGTGGCAGCCGGGGAAGATCGATCCCAAGGGCTTCGCGATGAGCTGGCTGCGCAGCCGGGTCAGGGACCGCCTGAAGGGGCGGCCCACCGGCGGAAAGCCCGGCGGCGGCACATCCGACGGTTCCACTCACACCGTGAAGAGCGGTGAGACGCTCTCCGGGATCGGCCAGCGCCTCGGGACCAGTTGGCAGGCCATCGCCCAGGCCAACAGCATCCCTGCCCCGTATGTCATCAAAGCCGGCCAGCGGCTGACGATCCCCGGCAAGAGCAGCGGAAAGGCATACACGCCGCCGCCGTTTCCGGCCGGGCTCGCCCCGGGTCGCACCTCTCCGTCGGCCAAGCGACTCCAGCAGGCACTCAAGGACACCGGATGGCTCGACCGGTCGGTGCCGCTGTCCGACACCTACGGCCCGCAGACCCAGAAGGCGGCCTCCGGTTTCAACCGCAAGCACAACCTCCATGCCACTGGCCGCCCCAATGACCCGGCCATCGGCCGGCGCGGCTGGGACCTCCTGCACCAACTCGCCAACGGGAACTGAACTTGAGCACCTTCATCCATGATCACAGCACTCGCCTGTATGCCATCGCCGCGTCGGCGCTCTCCCTGGTCGCCTACTACGTGGACGGGCTACCGACCGGGCTGATCCTCGCCCTGATGGCCGCGGTCCTCGGAACCGGCGAAGCGGTGCAGCGCCTCGAAGACCGCAAGACCAGCCAGGCTTTGTCCCTCGAACCGCCGCACACCCTCCAGGACTGACCCGAGTCAGCCCGCCTCCCTCGTCCGATCCGACGGCGGAGGCGGGCTGCTGCCTTCCGCGCTGCCCACTCGTCGGGAGGCCGCTCCTTCGTCATGTGACCGATTCTCAGTGGCTCGCGGCCGGAGCGGAGGATTTGCCTTCGATCGTGGGGCCTGATCTCACTTTGCTGACCTCGTTCTCACTGCGCCTGTCACGGTCGGTTTCTGAGGCGATGGGCTGGTGGTCGTGTTGCGACCACCAACGGCAGAGGTTTCAGAGAACCACTCGGCGGGCGCGAAAGTCGTAGCCGTCCTGCTGGAAACCGGGGGCCTCCCATTCGAGCTGGACCTGCCGACCCGGGTCGAGGGTGCGGAAGCCGGCCATCTCGATGTCGCTGAAGTGCGCGAAGCAACCACCGGGTGTTTCAACCGAGTCGAGCACTCCCCAGCCTTCCTCTTCGTACCACTCGCGCACGGTCGCCGTGATCATGGACGAACCCCCTGCCAGGACGTTGGGCTGAACCCGGTTAGATCCCCTGGTAGGGACCTCCGACGCACGCGAGTGAGCATAATTGGCCACAGCAAGGCGCCGCGACCGAGTTCGTTCGCGCGGGGAGCGTGGCTACGGCAACGGAAGGCAGGACCTCCCCCGCGGGTCCGCACCGACGTCGTTGAACCGTCAGCAGGCTTCCGCGAAAGCCATGTCGTTCGAGAACGCCGCGGGGCGATGTTCTTAAACGACTTGGCACCTCAGCAGTTCAGCAGCCCTCTGCCCGCCAGATGAACTGCGACAGGACACCGAGGGGCCTTTCTGAGTGTGAAGGCCATGTGTCCCGTCTCCAGCGACCTGGTCCGCGTCTTAGGTGATCTGGTCCGATTCACTTCTGGTCTCAGGTGATGTGGTTCGCCGACGTGTTTGTGACGGGCTGTCGCTCGTTGGGGTGACGCTATTGCGTACAGGCTGTGGTGCTCCACGAGGTGATCGACGGAAGTACGGCAACGCCGCATCGCCTACTTCGAAGATCTCGCGGCCAGAGCACGAAACCAGCCGCCCCGGCCGACTCGCTACGTGACCGCGAGGAGCAGTTCGAACTCTTCTCGCGGCTCAGCTCTAGGCCAGCGCCGCCGCCAGCAGCAGCGCAATCAGGAGGGGCAGAAACACCCACCCGAGCGCGAGCGAAGCCGCCACTATGCGGTACGTCCGCATGGACCGGCGGTGGGGCAGGACCCAGGCGATGGCAAGTAGGGACAGGGCCCCATAGATCACGACTCCGTATTGGCCCATGCCGTCGTGGGCCCGGATCACGCTGTACTCCATCGCGAGGAGCGGAAGACCGAGCAGGGAGGCCACGAGGGGTGCCTTCCACCAGGTTCTGTGGAGGGCAGGGAGCCGCGTCACATGGTTCTGCGTCGTCTTCATGGGCCCCACCCCATCACCATCAACCGCCTCGGGCATCGGTAGTCGTACTCATCTGATCTAGGTTGATCCAACGGACTCCTTCGACAGGCTGACTGCCCCTCACTGACATGGATGGTTTTGCCCATGTCATCGTCGCGTCGGAGTCTGGTGTTCCGGGCCAGTGAAGTAGGTGTTGCACTGGCTGGTCCGTCGGACCCCGACCGACCCCCGCCTCGCCCTGGAATCGATGAACTCGACCCAGCCTGGGGGAACGATCACGACGCACACGGGGAACGATCTTCGGCGAGCCGCGAAGGCACTGGTCAACCCCACTCGTGAACACCCCAGGAGTGGCTCGTTGTCCGCCTCGGCCGGGGCCACGACCTGACCTGGCCCGTTCTCATCCGGCACCTCGCTCCCGGAGGCTGGGTCCACCCACTCACCGCACAGGCCGACACCGAAGCCGTGATCACACTCCACCAGCTCCTCGGCGAGTTCTTCGACACACGAGAACAACCAGACGGCCTCGCCAACATCTTCAGGAACTACCAGGAGTGGCTGACGACTCAGACCTGGTATCAGTTCGACACAGCGGAGCCGGACCAGGTCAACTGAGACAGCCTCCGGCATGCCTGGGACCGCACCACCTGAGATTCCTGGCATCCCCACGTCTCAACTGAACTGGTCGCCGCAGGTCAACGGGCCGACTCGGAACCAGATCATTTAAGACGGGACGCCATGACTCCGAGTGGCTGACCTCCGACGCGTTCGAAGATGTCCTGTGACAGTCGATCTTCCTCTTTGCCACTGAATCTTGCTCAAGCTCGGCTTGTTGCCACTACGGTTTACTCGAAGGTAATGGGCGGAAAGTGTGATTTCCGTCTTGTGTCCGCATCGGCTCCGCTACGCTGCACACCTCATCGTCCGGGAGTGGACAGGAGGGTCCCTTGGCGGCCCAAGTAACAATCAATGAAGGTGTGTTGTGGGTAGGTGGCGAGGCCTATCCGCTGCGCAACATCTCCCATGTCGGCCAGAGACGACTGACCGTCGACAAGGGTGCCGCGTGGAAGAAGTTCATCCTCCAGAGCATCGGCTGGTTCATCCTGGGCGGCATATTCGCCTCTTTCGCCGGCACCGTGGGAACGATCGTCTTCCTCGCCGTCGAGGCACTTCTGGTTTGGAGGTTGGTCTCGGCCCTGCAGAAGCCCCCGGTGTACGGCCTGGTCCTCAACACCTCCGGCACCCAGCGTGAGGCCATCTGGTCCACGCAGCAGGAGGAGATCCAGCAGTTGATCTACGAGATCACCAAGGCGATCGGCAACCCCGACGTCGCACAGACGGTCATCAACGTGGCCCACGCGGTGCAGGGTGACGTCATCCACCAGTACGGCCAGGGCAGCATCGGCAAGGCCCAGCACAGCGGCAGCGGGAACATCGGGGGATCATGAGCGGCGACCACATTCAGCAGTACGGCTCGGGCAGCATCGGCAAGGCCGAGCACACCGGTTCCGGTGACATCGTGGCCGGCGGCAAGACCGTCGGCGCGACCGCAGGAGGGCCTGCGGTGGAGGCCCTCCTGCGGGAGGTCGAGAAACTGCGCCCGTACCTGGACGAGAACGACCGGGCAGAGGTGGACGCGGCGGCCGACTCGATCGCCGAGGAGACGTCTGCGGAGCGCCGGCGTGGCCTGGTGCAGCGCATCTCCGGAATCGCGGCGCTGGTCGGCGAGGTGGGCGTGCCGGTGATCGCGGCCGCGAAGGCGCTGCTGGCGGGCTGAGGCGGCCGATCGGCGGCTGTGCAAGTTGAAGTAATGGGCGTGTCCCGGGTGTGCCTGGGACACGCCTTGGCCGTGCTTGGGGCAGGCACAGGTGTAATGGGCGAGGTGACCAGGTGCGCACTGCACGTGCGTTGGAGCATGACACCGCCGGAGGTGGGTTCACGCTCCGTTTCGGCGGTGTTGAAGGCCACGACCGGATTGTCCCGTTGGATCAGTGCCACGGGCTGGCGTGGGAGGAGGCAGCTCCGGTACGGACGTTCCGCTGGTCGCGCGGACTCGGGCATTTCCCAGGCTGGTGGTGGGCCGCATCGACTGGACGTCATGTGGGGTTCGAGTCGTGGCTGGAACAGGACCGGCTGATCCTGATGGACTTCGATCCTGATGTTATGGGGATCGCTTCGCAGCCGTTCTGGCTGCACTGGCATGACGGGAAAGAGAAGCGGCGCCACGCCCCGGACTACTTCGTACGGCTTGCCGACGGCCGTGCTCGCGTGGTCGATGTCCGTGCCGAAGACCAGGTCGATGAGCGGACCGCCGAGGCGTTCGCAGCCACCGAGCGGGCCTGTTCGGCGGCCGGCTGGGAATTCAGGCACGTCGGTGTCCCTGATCCTGCGCTGATGGCGAATCTGCGGTGGCTGGCCCGCTACCGGCATCCGCGCTGCGCCGGCAGACCTGAGGTCGCAGCCCGGTTGCAGGAGACCTTCGCAGTGCCGACGCCGTTGCTGACGGGAGCCGAGGACGTCGGGGATCGGCTGGCGGTGTTGCCCCCGCTGTTTCATCTGATGTGGAGGCAGGAACTGGTGGCGGATCTCGCGCATGAGCGGCTGGGCCCCGTCACACTGGTGCGGGCCGCTGGCTCAGCGAGGGGCATGCGGTGAGCGCGGGGCGTCGGCCGCGGCGGCCTGCCGGGGTGTCGATCGGTGATCGAGTACGGGTGGCCGGGGTTCTGCACACGGTGATCGCGGTGTCCGGCACGACCGTGCGTCTGGCGGACACGGATGGCATGGTCACCGACCTCGGCCTGATCGAGTTGTCGGCGGCCGAGGACTTCGAGGTGGTACGCGCGTCGTCGCGGACACCGGTTCCGCCGGCGACGCCGTTGGAGGGTCTGCCGGAGGCAGCGGCGGCGGAGGCGTTGTGGTGGGAACAGCACATCGTGGAGGTGTTGCGCGGGGTTCCGCCGCAGGCTCCTGCCGGCACGAGGCCGAAGCCGGAGTACGACCCGGCGGTGGTGTCGCTGACCCGCCGTGAGCAGGCCAAGGCCGCGGAACTGAGCGCTGCGGGGCGGCCGGTGACGGCGAGTGCGATCGCCAAGCGTCGCCGCCGCTATGAGGCCCGCGGAGTGGTCGGGATGGCCGACCACCGATCGGGCAGGCCCGTCAGCGCGCACGGCCGGGTGGACCCGCTGGTGGTGGAGGCGATGCAGAAGGCGGTCGCCGAGGCCGCCCAGGGTTCCACCCGGACGGCGACTTACCTGTTCTGGAGGACCGGTCAGATCCTGGAGGCGGATCACGGCCGGGGTGCGGTGGAGTTGCCGTCGCAGCGCAGTCTCTACCGGCTGCTGGAGAAGCTGTCGGCGGGCAAGCACACCACCGGATCGGCCCGCACCCGCCGGTCGCTGGCGGACCGGCCCGACGGGCCGTTCGGCGAAAGAAGCGCGGCGGCGCCGGGCGAGTTGATGCAGATGGACTCGACCCCGCTGGACGTGCTGGTCCGCCTGGACGACGGGGTCCCCGCCCGGGTTGATCTGACCGGCATGATCGATGTCGCGACCAGGAGCCTGACCGCGGCGGTGCTGCGGCCGACGACCAAGTCCGTGGACGCCAGCGTGTTGCTGGCCCGCACCGTCACCCCCGAGCCGATGCGGCCCGGCTGGGCCCAGGCGCTGGCGATGTCACGCTCGGCGTTGCCGTTTAGGCGGCTGCTGGACATCGACGCGCGTCTGGAGCACGCCGCCGCCCGTCCGGTCATCGTCCCCGAGACCATCGTGGTCGACCAGGGGAAGGTGTTCGTCTCCCGCAACTTCCGGGCCTCCTGCAACTTCCTGGGCATCAACTTCCAGCCGGTGCACGATGCATCTGGCTGGGAGAAGGGCCACATCGAGCGGATGCTGGGTTCCGTCGGAACTCTGTTCGCCCAGTTCGTGGCCGGTTACACCGGCTTCAACGCCGAGCGCCGCGGCCGGCACGTCGAACAGCAGCCGCTCTGGTCCTTGCTGGAGCTGCAGGAACTCCTGGACGAGTGGATCGTGCTCTGGCAGAGCCGGCCCCACGACGGGCTGCGCGACCCCCTTCACCCGGGGCGGATGTTCAGCCCGAACGAGAAGTACGCCGCTCTCGTCGAGACGGCCGGTTATGTCCCGGTCGCGTTGTCGGCTGATGACTACATCGAGCTGCTGCCCGCGACCTGGCGGGCGGTCAACGCCTACGGCGTGAAGATCAAGCACCGGACCTACGACGACCAGGCCCTCAACCCGCTGCGGCAGCAGCGGTCAGGCGTCAGGGACCGCAAGGATCTGTGGGAGATCCACTACGACCCCTACGACGTGTCCCGCATCTGGGTCCGTGACCACTGGAAGGGCGGCTGGATCACTCTGTTCTGGAAACAACTGCACCGCGTCGCCGCCCCGTTCGGTGAACTGGCATGGGACCACACCCGCCGCAGCCTGCCCGGAGCGACTGAGGAGCAACTCGCCGACGCCGTCGCCGACCTGCTGCGACGAGCACATCAGGGACCCGCTGACAGCGGTGACGCAGGCAGCAGGGCCCGGCTCAGCCGCCGGGACCGGCGTGTCGCCGCCCGCACCAAGTCCAGTCCGCCATCCACCCCAATCCCGCCCGAGGAGCCCCCTGCCGAACGCGTCGCCGACGGCGAAGCGGGCCCGGACGACGACGCTCCCGAGGAGAACATCGCCAAGGTGATCCCGATGCCGATCTTCGATGCCTTCACCGAAGCGGACAAGCAGTGGTGAGTCAGGGGCCGGGGCGGGGCGGGGATCCCGCGGATGGGTATGGGCATCTGCAGCTGACCACCCTGCCGGGCTGGCGCGGGTTCGTCACCGAGATACCCGGAGTGCCGGATCTGCTGCCCGAGGTGATCTGGTCGGGTCTCGCGGACGACAAACGGGTCTGCTATGACGATGACCGCATCGACCACCACTCACGGTTGCTGGTGGTCCAGACTCCTACAATCCGCCAGGTCATCGCCTCGGGCCGATGCCTGATCCAGATGAACAAGAACGCCCACTACGGACGGTGCGGCCTGATGGTGTCCGGCCCCGCCAGAACCGGCAAGACCACCGCGCTCACCCAACTCGGCAAGACCGTCGAGGTGATCCACCGGCGGCGTCACCCGAACTCGTCCAGCGACATTCCGGTCATCTACATCACCGTCCCACCCGCCGCCACCCCCAAGATGATCGCGATGGAGTTCGCCCGGTTCTTCGACCTGCCGATCTCCGCCAGGAGCAACATCACCGACATCGCCGACGCGGTCTGCGGCGTCAGTACAGACGCTCACGTGACCCTCGTTGCAGTCGACGAACTCCACAACCTCAACACCGCCACACGCGCCGGCGCCGAAGCCTCCGACACTCTGAAGTACTTCTCCGAACGCATCCCGGCCACCTTCGTCTACGCCGGAATCAGCCTGGAACGCACCGGACTGCTCTCCGGCACCCGCGGAGAACAGATCGCCGGCCGGTTCAGCATGGTCCGCACCGGACCCTTCGGCCAGAACCAGCAGTGGACCGCGCTGATCGCAGCCCTGGAGGACAGCCTGAGGCTCCACCGCCACCGGCCCGGAGCCCTCACCAGACTCGACCGATACCTGCACCAGCGCACCCACGGGATGATCGGAAGCCTGCTCTGGCTGATCCGCGGCGCTGCCATCAACGCAGTCCTGGACAGCACCGAGAAGATCACCAAGAAGACCCTCGACGCCGTCGACGCCGACTTCACTTCCCAGTCCCCACGGCCACCCGCCACCTGATCAACACCCATGCTGCCCCGAGAACGAGCCGAGAAGATCCTCACCCTGCACGCGGCCGGATGGCCGGTGCAGGCCATCGCCGACCACATCGGCCACAGCCACCAAACCATCCGCGACTACATCAACGGCCGCAGAACGCCAGGGACTCGGGCCCCACGGCCAAGCCTGCTCACCGAACCCCTCGCCCGCTACTGCCGTCAGCGACTCACCGAAGATCCGCACCTGCGGACCAGCGTCCTGTTCAAAGAAGTAGCCGCCCTCGGCTTCCAGGGAAGCCGAGCGACCCTCTATCGCGAGCTGAAGCGCCGACACCGCCTGCCGGTCCTGGCCGACCGCCAGGAACCCAACTCGCAGGAGGAGCCTCCCCAGGTCCCATCCGGGATGTCCCGCACACTCGCCCGCAGGCACAAGCGGACACCGGTGCTGCCACAGCGAGTCGCCCCGATCGCAGGGGAGACCCTCAACTCCTATCTGGCCCGGATCGCCCAGGCCAACCACCTCACCGTCACCGAGGTACTGGCCGTGCTGCCCACGTGGTTCTCCACGAAGACCAACAACCTCGACGACCGAGCCCAGCACCACATGCTCGCCCCCGCAGCCACCCAGGCCCTGCACGAACTCGCCCACCTCACCAGCACCACTCCCGCCGGCCTTTCCCGCGCACTTCCCGCCTTCGACACCGACGAAGGCCCCGTCCGGGCCACGACCGCCTGCTGCCACCGGTGCACTGCCCGCCTCGGCATCCGCCAGCCCGTCCCCGTCCATCTGCCGATTCACCACAAGGTCTGCACACGGCACGGAGTCTGGCTCAGCGATCTCGGAGAACCCCATCTCGACCTCTCCATATGCCCCGAGATCACCACCGCCCAACACCGGGCGAACCGCCTCCTACGCCGCTTCACACCCCAGCAACTCACCCTCGCCCACCAAACCGCGGCCAACGCCGTCCCGCCCTGGCCAACCTCCCCAGCCGCCGTCCCGCACCACTGGAGATACCGGCTCCTCACACTGCAGACCCACAATCACCACCGCGGCGTCTCGACCGAACTCGATACATACGCACACGCCGCGATCTACCCCGACGCCATCGAACTCGCCGCAGGAGCACTCGCCAAGCATTCCCACGGTCCAGCAAGATCCACTGGCGGAAACTCTCCGCATCTCCGAACGATGGCACCCGTGGGTCACGGTCGCTTCGCCACTCAAGATTCCTCGTGGCAGGTCAGAGCGACCGCGTCAGGGACGACTCGATGACACAGGACAGAAGAGGTCTGGGATGCCGCCCGGCGGTAGATCGCAGCCCGCCCACGCTGATTCGTCGACCTAGCCCACTGCGGTCTTCCTGGCATCCTCTCGAGATGACCGCACCTCTTCCCCGCACGATCCGGGCAGTCGACACCGAACAGCTCCTCGATCTGGAGCGGGAGGCTGGCGCGTACGGCTTCAGCCAGCGGCTTCCGGTCGACTGGCTTCAAGACCACCTCGCTCCCGGAGCGACGCACTACTTGTTCCCCGCACTCGTGCATCACCTCAGCCAAGGCGGGGCACGGCTGGAACAACACGATGGATAGGAAGATCAGTGCCGCCATATGGTCCGGCACGCCCAACGGGGGTGGGTTCTCGACCTGGACCGCTTCCTGCCCAAGTCGCGAGAAGTTCCGTACCAAGATCGGAACGCCCGCCGGTAGCAACGACCTGCGGACCGCTTACCAGGTCAGGAGCCTCGCCGCCGCCAGGTGCTAGCGACTAACTTGGGATACTCGTAGACGAGGTGAGAGGTGCATATGGCGGTTCACACTCCGGCTGAGCGTGCCCTGGCTCGCTCATACACCTCCGGTGATGGCGCGACCAGGCTCAATGTCACCGACCTGACGGTAGACCACCAAACGGACCGCAGCGTCACGTTGACCTACCGGCTCATCATCGAGCGGAAGGGTCACGCCGACGAGTGCTGGGTGTTCACACTGCCATGGAGCGACAGGTCCTTTGTGGACGTGTTCACCTCGTCTGCCCCTGATCCTGAGCGTCTTCGCCAACTGGTTGAGCTGGTGCGGGGCCTTTTGGAAGAGTGGTGGGATACCAAGGGGTACAACCGCCACTTCGCGAAGATGGGACGCCGGTGTCCCTGAGCTGCCTCTACGGGCAGCAGGTGAGACTCTCGGCGTAACGGAGGACTGACTGCATCGCCCTCCGCGTGTCCCGGTGCAATGGCACATCCTGGGCGGCCCTCATCTCCACCCCATCCATCCGCTTCACCGTGCTGCCCGCTGGCCCAGGCGTCGCAAGGTAGGCAGGGAGCAAAACCCGGAAACGCAAAAATGCGGCCCTCGCTGCCCGGTTCGAGACCGGGTGGCGAGGGCCGCTTCGCGATCTGCACCGTCCGGTGGTACAGCCGCACACGTTGCGGCTGTACCACCGTCGTTTTGTCTTACGCCGCCGTGTCAGGCCGGCCCGACAGCTCTTGGACCAGGTGATAGCCGCCGGCCAGGTCCATGTCGGTGCGCTCCCTGAGGAGTTTGATCGCGGACGTACTGTCCTCGTTGTCCAGAAGCGCCGACATCTCGTCGACGAGATCTGGAGAGAGAGACCTCAGGGCGTTCAGCGCCTGCTGGTAGGACGTGGGCAAAGAACTACCCTCGTTCAGAAGGTCCAGCGCCGCTGATCCGGTGCGAAGTCCGAGTCCCGAGTCCTTGCGCAGACGGGACACTGCCCTGGACACGCGGCCGCCCTGAGACAGAGCTTTCGCCTCGTTCTGCGCTTCCTGCTCCACCGGCGTGATCAACGCTGTGAGACGTGCCTTACTCGTGGTCATCTTCTTGGCCCCTCTCTCCTCAGCGACAGTGCTTCTTGATCATGTCGATCCCAAGGATGACGGAGGCCAGGCCGCCGAGGGTGGCGCCCAGCTCACTGAGCTTTTCCTCACCTTTGGCCACGCGGATCAGGAGGGAGGCGGACTTCTTCACGGAGCCCACCTTGCGGATGAACGCCCTCAGCTTGAGTATCTTGGCCACGGGTACGGCCCCACCCGCTATCGCTGCCCCGATGGCAGCCCCGCACTTCAGGCTCTGTGCCCAGCCGAAAGCCTGGACACCGGCCGGCGCCGGGAGATTTTCCTTCAGGTATGCCTGCACAGCGGCGTCGCCCCCCGCGACAACGCTGTCCGGCATCGCTTCGATGACGCTCAGAGTCTGGACAAGACGCTGCTCATCGGCAGAGACGGCGGTCTCGACGGCGGCCGTGCGCTCTGTGCCGGCGCTCTCCGATGCCGCAGCAGCACCCGTAAGGCCCGTGCTGAATATTGCAGCTGCGACAAGAGAAGCCGTCAGCGTGGTGAGCTTAGTGATCTTCAAGAGGTTCCCCCAACGATCGGTCGTACCCGGCTGGTCGGCCGGGCGTCGTCCGCCGATGCGGCTGGTCAGGCTACGCACCGAGGCGACGACAAAGTGATCTTCACAGTCAACGGCGGAAGAACACAACAGACTTGAGGATCATCTGAGGTGAATAGGATCTTCCCGGCCGGAAAGCACCGGCATCTCCTGGTCTCATGGAAGAACAGCAGGCAACTACAAGCGGGTCAGGTCCCGGACCGCGGCCAGAATGTGGGTGGAGTCGGTGCGCTGGCGTCCTCACTCCCGGAGCAGCCCGACGGCCCTGATCCGCTCCAGAGCGAGATCCAGGAGCCCATCGGCGTCCCTCGGCCAGGCGCTCGCGGAAGCCGGTCAGGACGCCGTGATGGAAGCCGGGATGCGGAGCCGAGCGCGGCCCGGCCCATTCCTTGCCGCCGCACCGTCGGAGCGACGCGCGGCCACCGCAGCACTGCAACGTCGTCGATAGGGTTCCCGATCACAGCTTCCCCGACGGCCTTGTCTCCGTAGCGGACTACCAAGGGGAGTCGATGGGCGATCGGCCACCCAGTGCCTGTCCGAGCATGTTCGTTGCGCAAACCGGCTGGCCTGGTAGGCAATCCGTTTCGATCAGTTCCAGCACCGTGCGGATATCGGTCGCTCGGTACGGACAGATGGTGCGAGAGGTCGTGTGCACAAGGTGCTCTTCCCACGCCTGCCGACTTCGATTCCACCCGAGTCCCACCGCTAGGTTTTCGGGGCGTTGGCCGTCCTAGCACCTCGCAGGCCCACAGCATGGGTGAAGGCCCCCGAGCACCGGCTAAGTGGGCACGAGGGCCTTGCTACACCTCTTGGAAAGTGCGGCTTCAGCCTAACAGTCCCCAGCTCACGGGCCTCGGCGCTCGGATTCGCGACGGCTGCAACTATTCTGCTCTCTCAGGCACGTCGTATGGGGAGAGGAGGCTGTGGTGGCGAAGCCGCTGCTGTTCGGGCGCATGGAGATCGGCCGGGTCTACAACATCAAGGCCTCGGTGGTCAGTAACAGCTGGGTGCACCGTGGCGTCCTCTCCTATGAGGACGCGGTGATCGTCTCAGGCAAGCCGTACTGGCCTGGTGGGTTTGTGGTTGCGCTGGCACTGACGCCGGGCAGTCGTGGCCGGCAACTGGATGAGCGGGAGCTGGCCGCGCTCGAGGTGGAGCAAGGGGCCGGGGTTCGGCCGATGAAGAAGGGCGAACTGCCGGCGCTGGTCGGTGCCCAGGAGTATGCCGAACTGTTCGGCATGACTCAGTTCGCGGTCAGCCAGGCGTCCCGTACGGGGTCGGGCCAGGTCGCGGAGGCTGACTACGAATTGTCGGGGTCCAAGGTGTGGTTGCTGGACACTGTGCTGGCTCACGCTCCGACGACGATGGAGATGTCCCGTAAGAAGATCTGGGTGCTGCGGGACGAGGTGGCGGCCGCGTTGCGTGAGGGCCATTACGAGGGTCCCGGTTCGTTCTTCTCCCAGCGAGGGAACAAGGCGAAGCCAGCTCCCGAGGGGGCGTAGGCGAAGTTGACCCCCTCCCCACAGAGAGTAGAATTGACTCACGAAGGGGAGGGGGCCTGTTAGATCGCCTTCCGGTTATGCCGCAATATAGGTCGCGATACAGAGATAGAGGAGGGGTCATGCTTCCTGTGCAGCTCGAGCTGCCCATCGCGCCCTTGCGGCATCCGGACCCGGTCGGCGCAGGGGTGAGCATCCAGGAGCGGTTCGAATCGTTCCACCAGCTCAACCCCTGGATCCTGGAGCAGTTGGAGGCGTTGACCGCCGACTGCGCCGAGCGCGGCCTGCGCCGCATCGGCATCGGCATGCTGTTCGAGGTTCTGCGCTGGCAGTACGGCCGTGCGACGCGGGGTGAGCCGTTCAAGCTCAACAACGACTTCCGCTCCCGCTACGTCCGCACCCTGCTCGACCGGCGCCCCGAGTGGAGCTCCCTGTTCGAGACCCGGGAGCTCCGCACCGCTTGACATAGGTCGCGATAGAACATCGCTATATCTCTTGGAGAACTGCATGACCCACCCCATACCGAAGCTCCGCACCCGCAAGCCCACCGGCGTTGTGCCGTGGCCAAAAATCCTGCTGGAAGGCGAGGAAAAGGCTGGCAAGAGCTTCGTAGCCGCTCAGTTCACCGGCTCAGACAAGACCGGCCAGGCGTACTGGCTTGAGCTGGGCGAGGACACCGCCGACGAGTACGCGCAGGTCCCGGGCGCGGACTACCTACTGATCGAACACAGCGGCGCCTACCGCGACATCCTCGGCCAGGTCGAGGCAGTGCACGCCGAGGCTAAGCGCGCAGCCGCCGCGAAGGAGCCCCCGATCGTTCTCGTCATCGACTCCGTGTCGCTGCTGTGGCGGATGCTCGTCAACTGGACCAACGAACGGGCCCGCCGCTCGAACCAGGGACAGCGGAAGCTGCGGCAGGACCCGGACGCCGAGGTCAAGCCGTCGATGAACTTGTGGAACGACGCGTACGAGCGGTGGGCGAAGGTCATGTACCTGGTGCGCACCATGCCCGGCATCGTGCTGCTTCTGGCGCGCGGCAAGGAGGTTGCCGCTGTCGACGGAAACGGCGACCCGATCCCAAAGTCGAAGGACTGGCGAGTGGAGGGGCACAAGTCCCTCGCCTACGACGCCACCGCGTGGGTGCGCCTGCGCCGCGAGGAGCAGCCGCAGATCATCGGAGCACGGTCTTTGAAGTTCCAGGTTCCCCGCGACGGGGAGCCGAGGGTCGTGCCGGACTTCTCCGTCGAGAAGCTGGTCTTCGGGCTGATGGGCTGCTCTATTCACACCCAGCCCAGGGCGACCCCTGAGCTCACTGGAGACCTGGCTCAGGTGTGGCTGCCGAGGGTGCAGGAAGCCGCGAAGGACGGTGTGGACGGCCTCAAGAAACTGTGGCGGGATGTCGAGGCGGACGAGGAACTGTCCCGTGAGGAGATCCGCGTGGTGCGTGCGGACATCGAGCGGAAGGCCACGGAGCTGAAGAAGCCCCAGAAGATGTCCGATCCGACCAGCGATGCCGCCAGGCTGCGGGCGGCCGCCCAGAAGGACGCCCAGACCGAAGACCCTGCTGAGGACGCGCCGGTCGACGAGTTCGCCGCCGCCTAGCCCTTCCCTTCCCCCTGTGATGCCGGGGCCCGTTGCCCACGGGCCGGGCCCCGGCATGCCCTCTTGGAGATCAGTGTGACCGCACCAACCCTTGCCCCGGCAAACCCCGTGTCGATCTGGGATGCCGCCCACGCCGCAGACGCCCGACGACCCCGCTCCGTACAGACCCAGTTGGGCGCGTCGGACACGATCTGTTCGCGACGGTCCGGGTACATCCTGGCCGGCGCCGAACGCACCAACTCCGGGGACAAGCGCGCCGCGATCCTCGGCACGTACATCCACAAGGGCCTCCTCGAGGACGCGCGGCGCGAGTACGGATGGCTCGTCGAGCGCACCGTCGCGGACGATGCGCTGCACGGGCACATCGACGTCGTCCAACTCGATACTGCGACCGCAGCCCGGCTGCCCAAGCGGCACGGGCCGGTTGAACCTGCCGAGGTCGTGACCGTTGAGGACGTGAAGACGAAGTCCAGCCGCGTCTGGGACCGCGTCGTGCGGTACGGGCCGACCGCGGCGGAGATGCGGCAGGTCCTGCTCTACGCGGGTCTGCTGCGCACGGTCGGCTTCGCGGACATCCCTGGTCAGCGGCACTTGCACCGGCTCGGACCGATCGACGTGCAGCGGATCCGGTTCCGGTTCGTATGCCGCGATACAGGCGAGGAGCACATTCAGGAGTTCCCGTTCGACGAGTGGCTGGGTGTTGAGGCCCGGTGGTGGGTGGACCGTGTCCTGGAGGCGGATTTCCCTGCAGAGCTTCGGCGGGATCACGACGGGCCTGGCCTGTCGGTGATCTGCGACAACTGCCCGTTCGTGGATGCCTGCTGGCCAGGAGCGGCTCCTGGCCGTCCCGCCCAGACGGTCCTCATCCACGACGATGAGGACCGGGCCAAGGCGCTGGCCGACTACGTACGCGCGCATGAGCGTTACCGGGAGAGCAAGCGGGTGAAGGAGACCGTCCGCGCGATGCTCGACGACTCCCCCGAAGGCAACTACGGCGACAACCATCTGGGCTGGGGCGGCGGACACGACAAGGAAGAGACCGACGTCGCGGCCATGGTCGAGCAGTTCGAGGACGCCGACCTGGTCGTGCCGATGGTCCCGGATACGGATTCGATGATCCATATTCTGCGCCGCGCTGGCATGGTCGTGCCTCGGCGCAAGGCTGCTGGCCAGAAGACCGCCCGCTCTATCAAGATCAGCCGGGCCCGTAAGGCCGCTTGACGGCCTCTGTGGCGGCCCCGCACGCGCGGTGCGGGGTTCGGCCCCCTCTTGATCATTCGAAGCCCTGTTATCGCCCTGGAGGCATGCCCCGTGACAATTCTGCGCCGCCACCTCAGCACCGGGTACACGGTGCTGCCGACGGCCACCCTGGAGGATTCCCGGCTCTCATTCCGAGCCAGGGGCATCCTCGGATACCTGATCGCGAAGCCGGATTCGTGGAAGGTCCGTACGGAGTCGATCGCGAAGGCGGGCAAGGAGGGGCGGGACGCGGTTCGCGAAGCGGTGAAGGAACTCAAGGTGCTCGGCTACTACCGGGTGGTGACCGAACGGCTCGACAACGGGCAACTCGTCAAGGTCACGGAGGTGTACGACACGGTGCAGGAGTGGGCGGGGCAGGAGTACCTGGATCAGGAGGCGCGGCGCATCACGCGCAGGCTCGGCCGGGAGTTGGAACGGGATAGTCCTGCTGCGGCCGAAGACGGCTTCTCAGGCGTCGGCTCTCCAGTCATCGGCGCACCGGGGACAGGTGGTTCAGGCGATATAGGAAGTAACCAGAGCCAACACCCAGAGAAAGAGAACCCCCCTACCCCCACGGCTGACGCCGCAGGGGAGCCCGCTGCCGCTGGCGAGGACAAGCCGCTGGGCGATACGCCGCCTGCTTCTGGCTGTTCGACTCACCCGGACGGGGCCGGGCCTTCGTGCCGTGGCTGCGGTACGAGTCCGAGGCAGCAGCGGGAGGCGGAGCAACGGGCACAGAAGGAGCGGTTCAAGAAGGCCGAGCGGGAGGCGAACGAGCGGGTGCTGAAGTCGGTGCGGCGCACTCCAGGCGGGCAAGGGCTGTCGGCGGTTGCCCGCCAGAGCATTGACGCGATGCGTGATGTGCGCGTGAGGAGCGCCGATGACGGCAGCGAGCGGAATCTCGACACGAGATAGGTCGCATCTGATATGAAGATGGCCGCAAGGATCTCAGTTGCCATCTCCACTCCAGGGAGTAGAATTCAGACGCAATGCAGCACTTAGGAGGGAGACCCGCAGCGACCGCTCACCTGTGACGTCGTCATGGCGGGGCCGCCCCGCACGCCCCTTCCGCCAGCGCCCACGGCAGACTCGACGCGACCGCAGATAGGTCGCGATCTAAAGAATCAGATCGGATCCTCATGCTGAACGCCGCCTCGGCAGTTGCCGCCATCCGCGACGACTACGGGCCCGAGGAGTTGGATGCGCTCGCCATCTACAGCAACGTCCACTCCGTACTCGAATCCCTCGGGCTGCACCCGTACATCGAGACCCGTGGGGGTCTTGCCGTGTGCGCGTACGCGCCGGACGGCACCCTGGTGGTGGTGGCCTGCCAGGACTCCCTGCCCCTTCGGCGCCGCCGGCTGTTGGGCTGGCACGTCTCGCATGTCCCGGAGGACTCCAACAGCCCACTGTGGCGGTGCATCGTGCGCGACACGATCCCCGAGGACCTGTGCAAGTCGCCCGGTGATCTACGGCTCGACGCGATAGCCGAGGCAATCACCCAGCACTTGGCCACCTGCTCGCACACCGTAGGGGCGGCAGGCGCATGAGGCTCTCGGACGACGACCTGCAGATGGCGGTCCGTGACTTCTTTGCCCCGGCGCAACTGCTGGAGTTCATCGACCTGGCCGATGGCCTGGCCCGTGCCGAGTGGGGTGAGCAGCAGTTCCAGGAGCGCGAGGGCCGCTTCACTGTGCGCCGCTTGGACGGGGAGCCCGACGCGGGGGCACTGACTGTGTGGACGCCGGCGCCGGGCGGGTTCCGCTACGAGATCGAGGGCCCGCGAGGCGTGCGCTTCGGATATGTCACCTGGCGTGAGGCCTACGAGTTCGCCGGCAAGAGGCTGACCGCGGTGCGCTATGGCGCGCTTCGCGAGGTGGTCGAGCGGGCTCGGGTGCATGAGGCGTCGTACGTGCCGTGCCCTGGGCCGTACGCAGGCCCCGGGGTGTGGGACGCGCAGTTCTATCGCCGCTGGTCGCGCCACACCATGACGCTCCAACTCCAGGCCGCTGCCGCTCTGGACGCGATTCTGCCCGCTGCCGTCGCGCATCCCTACCTGTTCTGAACCGCCCTCCACCGCAAGGAAGCACCACCCTCGTGATCAACTCCACCACCTCGGCCGCCTGGACCTCTTTCGCGCCCTGCGCAGGCCTGGATGGCTACATCCCTGACGACTCGCTCCTTCGCGCTCCGACGCAACTCCTCCAGGCCTGCGGTCCGCTGATGGAGGACTGCGCGGCCCTTTGTCCGTTCGTGGTGCAGTGCTACGACCGGGTGCGGCCGGAGGCCGGCCACTTCGACGGTGTGTGTGCGGCCCGGATATGGGTCAACGGGAAGGCGGTTGCCGTAGCCGAGGAGGCGCCTGCGCTGCCGAAGCTGCCGACCCAGGCGGGGACGTGCGGGACGAGCAGCGGGGTGGCGGGGCATCGACGGCTGAGTGAGGCGCTGTGCGGGGAGTGTCGGGTGACGGCGCAGCGGGCCAGTGCGCGTCACGCTGGGGCGGCGAGCATCCGCAAGCGCAGCCGCCGGGGCATTGCGCTGGTTGGGGCTGCGTCGTGATAGAGCCGCGGATCGCGTTGACGGGACCGCGAGGGGGGGCGCCGAGATCCTCAAGATGCGCGACTACGGGTGGCGGCGGTCCGTGCCGTTCAAGTGGTCGCGTGGCATGGACTGAGCCTCCGCCGACTTGAAGTCCCAGGTCAAAGGGGCTGGCGTGACGGCCTTTCGGGTGCTCGCGCTGGTCGGGGCGGCAGTCTGCGGGGTAGATCGTCGGTCAGTGTCCAATCAGTCCCTGTCCGGCCGAAGTCGTGACTACTTCATGTCCTCAGTCGGCGGTGTGCGCAGGCGGAACGTTGTAGCCGCTGGCTGCGGGGTTCCGGCGGATGGCTGTGCGGCAAGCCCACCGTCTCGTCCTTGCAGCGAAGAGTGCAACCTGATCGTGACCGAGTGTTCTACAACCGTGCGCAGCGTCACATCTGGTTTCTGCCGAACACGCGGGGATGTCCGGATAGATGGCGTTGATGCGTGAGTTCAGTAGCGCCTAAGAAGGTGGACGGCGCGACGAACCCGACCACCAAGAGTGAGGGCTACAACTACGTGTCCAGTTTAGCTAGACGAAAAGGCATCATGGCTCGCATAGCCATGGGTGTCGCGGCTGCTCTGTTCCTGGGATCCGGGATAGCAACCGCCGCACCCGAGCCCGACTTGCCCCCCACCTCCAATCCCAACGCCGCTCCCTCCTCCCGCCCGGCAGCAGGTCCGGAGAACAACGTCCTGGCCGGCAACCGACCGGTGTCGGGCAAGAACCCGCAGGCCGGCCCGACCTGGACTCAGGTGGGCGGGGTGTGGCAGGTCAACACCACCGAGACGGTCCTGCGCAACACCGTGACCGACAAGGACAACGACACAGCGAACCTGACGTTCGAGGTCTACACGACTGACGCTTTCGGCAAGCCGAAGACTCAAGTGAAGCTTGATGACAGCCAGTTCGGCGTCCTCGTGTCCAAGTTCGTGCCATCCGGCTCGACGGCAGAAGTCAAGGTCGAGCACGGGAGGCTGAAGCCGGGCGTCACCTATGCCCTCCACACCTCCGCCTACGACGACAGCGGCCTGTACGAGACCGAGTGGTCCCCGTGGGTCAACTTCAAGATCCGCAACCGGTCCGTCGACATCAAACTGCTCGAGCCCAAAAAGGACACACCGCCCCTTAGCCAGGACGGCCACCAGCAGCCACAGGCGATCGCCCAGCCGGATGTGAAACCGGTGCCACCGGCCGAGCCGCCCATCGGCCGCAGCGCGGCAGACGGCTGGAGCTGTGGCGAGGTGAATGAGAAGACGAACATTCAACCGTGTTCACGTCTGGTGCCGGACAACAGCAAGAAGACCCGCGCCGCCCTCACCAAAGGGACGAACGGGACGAGGGCGCCACTGCCTCACCTGGTCGACTGGTGCGAGGGCTTCGGCAACTCGCACATCAAACGGTATGAGGCCTGCATCGGCAGCTTCACCTTCGAGTACGTAGGCATCGTCGTCAAGGACGGCAGGCCCACCGGTGAGATCCTGAACGCCTCGTGGGCCGTCGGCCAAGAGGTAAAACTGGCGGGGAACTCGGCAACGTTCACCCAGCAGCTCACCCTCGTGCCGGTGGCGGTCGATGCGAAGTTCGTGTCGGTGACGCTGGACGTGCGGTTCGACTGCATGATGCCTGACCGGTGCACCAACGGCCCGCAGTCGTGGGACGGGGCACTGGAATGGGTGGGTGCGGATCCGTTCTCGCACACGGCGGTCGGGAAGATCGACCACACCTGGAGCACGGCGAACAATGCCGACACGCTCGACCTGTCCACGAAGATCACCGCTTACTCGCCGGTGGCGAACCCGGCCGCCTCGCGCTGGCAGGCCGATGGCGCGCAGATCCGCTGCGACAAGATTTCCTCCACGACACCGGGCTGCGCGTTCCACAAGTACATCCCGACGTGGGTGATGAACTTCGACAAGACGCCGGCCGCGGTCGCGCACGCGTGGCTGATCCAGTCCAAGCTGCCCAACCACCCGGGCAGCAAGGCGCACAACAAGCCGATGTTTTTCCTCCCGGACGCGTCCAAGAACGCCCCGGGCCGTGACCCGAACAAGAACCGGGACGTGATCTGCCCCAGGAACAGTGATGGCTCAAGCTGGGCCAGCAAGCATGGCAACCCGGACGCCACGCCCGTCCCGGAGATCAGCGCGGGCGACAAGGTGTCGTGCGACGAGTTCGCTTATGCCTCCAGCTACAACTCCGGCGGCATGCCCGGCGGCATCATCGGTGGCCTGAACCCGGTCTCTTCGGGCGACAAGTGCGTGCAGACCTACGCCACCCGCGTCAAGCAGGGCGAGTGGCACCTGTACGACGACGAGCGCAAGGCGGCCCCGACGTGGAGTGAGGTCTGCGGCCGCTCCGCCATGTCCAGTTGGATCAACTCCACCTCGATGGGCGGCGCGTTCAGCTCCGGATTCTCCGGTAAGTACCGGCTGCTCGACAAGGACCTCTACTGGGTGAACTTCCCCCAGTTCGGGCACTGCGACGCCTCCAAGGCGACCGTGACCTGCGCGGTCCCCAAGCCGTAAGGAGCCGGGTGGTCCGGCAGGGACACTGCTCCTGCCGGACCACCCGGCGTTAACGAGGACCGTCCAGAAGGATTCGGCCCTCGGGAGACTGCGGCTCCTCCCCGGGGGCCACCCACGTCAGCCCTCCGCACACGGTCAATGCGGGCCACTTGTCCTCGTCGCGCCAGCCGTCGGGTTCGATAAGGCAGCGGCCCTTTTCCAGAGCGTCGGCGATCTCGGTGAGCCACGCCTGAAGCGGCCAGCCCGAGGTGGACTCCGGGATGAGATCCGGTTCGCGGTCGACCACCCACCGGCCAAGATTGCCGTAAGACGGTTCATCCGGGCGGGCATCGATGTAGAGCCCGTGCCACATGTCGTCCGGAGTACAGGAGATCGGAATACGACCCGGTTCGCGTTCCCAGTCGCGAGTCTGCATCACGTAGGCGCTTTGCAGCTGCCCCAGTCGATACCAGCCCTGGCCCCCCGGCAAGAACCCGGCGGGCCACCAGCTCTTCCCGTCCTCAGGATCGTCGATGCCGTCGTGAAGCCGGTACCAGGCTCGCAGCGCGGGCGGAAACGTCACACCGATCGTCTCCTCCACGGCGGCGATATCGGCATCACCGGCCGCAGGGCGCAGCAGTACGGCGGACGCCGGGGCGTGGGCATGCAGCCACTTCTCTACGCGCCCCCAGGCCACAGTGACCTGCGCGACCGACCCTTCTACGTTCCGTTGATCTGCCATACCCCCACCGTACAAGCGGGTTCGAAGGCCCCTCTATGAGTATCGTCGTGCTCACCCCGGTTGCGGCCAGTATCCGTCAGCGGTTGACTTCGCGGTTCGTCAGGACGAGCAGGGCGCGCAGGAGGTGGGTGGCGCCGGCGGGGTCGGTGCGGAGTTGGTGAGGGTCGCCAGTTCTTCACGTGGGCGAAGCCGTGCTCGACCGGTGCACGTCCGACGGCGAGGACTCGGTTGGCGTCCTTCTGGCTGGGGGTGAGTTCGTGGGTGCGGGTGGCTGTGAAGCCCGTGACGATCACGGGGTCGCGTACGTCGTTGTCCAGGCCGCGGAAGCCGACGTCCGCGAGGGCGCCGAGGCCGACTGCGCGCAGGTGAGCCAGGACATGGTGGTGGCGGGCGGCGGTGTTGTCGTGGGTGCGCCGGGCCGGGCGGCGGATCTCCAGATCAGGCGGCCCCTCTCATCGGTCAGGGCGAGGAAGTGCAGGCCGTGATGACTGTGCTTTCCGGAGTAGTTCTTGCGGTCGGCTCTTCCGGTGCGGCGCTGGGTGGGAACGAGGGTGCCGTCGATCAGAACCACCTCCCCGCCCTTCTTGGTGACTTCCCTCAGTGCGCGGTTCAGGCGCGGTGCCTGGGCAGCGAGCAGGGCGATCAGCTCGTCCCGCCAGCGACGGACGGTGGACTCGGACAAGTTGTTACCGACGGCCATGTCGGCCAACCGCTGGTCGTGGCGCAGCACGGCCAGGACGATCACCGCGATAAGAAGGCCGAGAAGGACTGCTTCAAGGTGTGGGGCAAGGTCGCCACCAAGGAGAACTCGGCGCACAAGGACATGACACACACCATCCCGTACGACGAGGTGTCGGGCCGCAAGTCTGCCGAGGAGATGACTGCGGCACTCGCTGCCGCCAGCGGCTCATAGCTCAACGCCCATTTGTGACTTGGTGGTTCGGATTTGACCCACCCCCATTCGAGAGTAGAATTAAGATACGAGGTGGGCAGGTGAACCCGATCCGCCCACCTCATCCACACCCCACCCGAGGACTCCATGAACAGCGACAGCACCCCTGCCCGCGATGACAGCAGCGCGCCGACCAGCACACACCTGTACTCCACCAGCCAAGTCCCCGCGCACCTGCTCGCCCTCGCCGCCGACACAGCCGACACCCTCGGCCCGGAATGGGAAGTGACCGGACTCCTGTCCACCGCGATGCTGACCCACCCACTCGGCTTCCGCGTCAGCCTCGACACCCAAGCGGACACGCTCCGCATCAGCGCCTTCGTCACCACCAGCCACAACCCGGCAAAGCTTCCGGAAGCCATCTCCCACACCATGTCGATGCCGCGCCGAGGCGCAGACTCCAAGGACAGCGCGGCCCTCGCGAGCGTCATCCACACCAAGGTCCTGCCGCACTACGGACGCCTCGACGCCATCGCAGCCCTGCGGCTGCTCAGCCTGCCGCTGCGCGACGCGAAAATCCCCGCCATCGCCCAGGGCAGCACAGACCACGCCGAGATCAACCTGCGCGCCAACGACGGCGGCAACCCCGTCCTCACCATCGTCATCACCTTCCCGCACCGCGACGGCGTGCACGTCGGCTTGCTCCTCGACCGACTCAACACCCGCCAGGCCATCCGCTGCGCCCGGCCCGCACTGCCCGCACAACTGCCCGGCGACACGGATCCCACCCTCGGGTTTGCCCCCGAAGTGCACACCGTGCTGGACGCCATACCGGGACTGCACGCCGCCTTCTCTCAGTCCGGCCCCCGATTCACGATCGTCCGGACGCCCACCGACGATCTCAAGATCCGCCACGACGCACGCGCCATCGACCCCGATGCGCCGCTCACCCTCGCGATCCCGGAAACCAGTGTCGCCACCGCATACGCCGTGCTCCGCGCCTACGCGGCCCAGTAGGCAACTGCCCGCCGCAGGCCCTGGCGCCAACGAACGGGCTCCCCGAAACACCACGAGGACATAGCACCGCCATGACGAGCCAACCCCAGACGACCACCGTCACCGACCATTCCTCAGCCGAGGAGTTCAGCGAATACCTCACGGGCCTCAACCCCACCGTCCGCAATCTCATCTCCGCCGCTGTCGCCCTGGCCCGGATCGACGAACTCGGCTGGGCTCCGCGCAGCGGCTACCCCGGCAGTGACGAGCAGTGGCAAGTCCACTGCCTGGTATGCGGCTGGAGTGGAGAGCGGTTCTACAGCCACCTGCGCCGGGACCGCCCCCGCAAGCGGCACGACGGCTGCGCCCCGCCGAGCAAGCGCCCGCAGGTGCTCGCGGCGCTGGCCGCTTACGCGAAGGACTCATGCAACTGCCGCGCAGATCACCCCACCACCCCGGACCAGACAGCCCACGTCATTGAGGCCATCGTCGACGCCTACCGCCAGGAGGACTCCGCGCGCCTCCTGGCCGGGCTCGGTCGGCTCCTCGCCCCCTGCCCCGCCACGGCCGCACGCGCCGCTGCCGTGGCCGAGTACACCTCCGCACGCAACTGACCCCACCGAGAAGGGAAGCACGATGCCCACCTACCAGCCCGGCGACCACGTCAGCGTCCTGTACCTGTCGAAGAAGCACGGCACCTGCCTCACCTTCAACCGCACCGTCATCGAGACGGAGCCCCACGAGCGGCGCGGCCAGCGGGTGTGGGTCAACATGCCCGACGACGCCGCGTACGGCACACCACTGGACTTCTTCGCCGACAACGACTCCATAGCCCTGATGGACGGCGACCCCATCGAGTCACAGAGCCCGGCGCACCTGGCCATGAACCTGACGTGGCACCTCGCTGCCGCCGCGCCCAGTTCGGCACAGATGATCTGGCCGCACGGCCGCCATCACGCGCCCGTCAAGGTGGCGTTCACCGAGGCGGCGCGCGCCGAGCACGCCCGCGCCGCCGCCCGCTGCATCCAGCAGTGGCGCTCCATCGACCCGGCAGGGTTCACCGAGTGGCTGCACTCCATCGCCCCGACTCCCAGCGGAGCCTGACGTGGCGGGCTGGATGCGCGGCATGTGGCGCATCACGATGTGGCACCCCGACAACGACAACGAGAGTCACGTCTACCTGGTCCCTCACTGGCAGGCACGCACCGAGCAAGCCGCCCGTACCGTCGCGGCGGCCCGCCATGCCGACATGGCCTCGGTGATGACCGACCCGACTCACTTGCACGAGATGATCGTCGGCGAGGTGGCGTTCAGGCCCGCCGTGCGCTCGAAGGAACGGGCCGTCGCCTGGGTGGCGCTCGTACAGCAGGACGCGATCACCGAACGCGGATGGCCGCTTGCCGCAGAGCGCGGCGGACACCTGCGCGATGAAGTCCACAAGTCCGCACTGTCATACACCTGGCACACGCCTTACGGCGTCGTCTGGATCAACCAGGGCTGACCCTCGCCCGACCGGCTAGAGCGGTCGCCCTCCCCATCACGGCCCGCCCCTGCGGGGGCGGGCCTCCGCATGCCCACACCCCTTCACTGAAAGCGATCAACCTGTGACGCAACTCGACCTGTTCGTTGGCCTGGAAGAAGAGCCGGAGCCCGTACCCGCGACCTTCACACGAGCCCAAGTGCCTGTTGCACCGCCCAGCCCTCCGCCCGCCGCGACAGTGGCGGCACCGCGGCCGCTGCCGCCGAAAGTTGCGCGCGACCCGCACGGGCAGGCCATGCGGATCGGTGAGGCGGTCGCTGGCGTGTGGCACAGGCAGCACGGCGGTACTCGCATCGAGGTGCCCATCGGGATCGTCGCTGCGCTCGCCCTGATCCGGCAGAAGGACCAGGGTGGCCCGGACTTGAAGGTGCAAATCCTCGGCCAGAAGGACGCGGAGCTGATCGGGATGTTCCGGGAGATCTGGTCCATGCACTGGATCAACCGTCCCGACTTGATCGACCGCGCCCGCATTCTGCACGAGTGGCTCAACGACGAAGAGATAGACGACCACCGCGCCTACGTCGTACGCGGCGTCACCAAAGCGGCTCTGGAGAACGGCCTGTTCGACCTCACTGGGCACGCGGACCCGTACCTGCGCGCCCAGACCGATGTGCTGTCGCCGGTCATGACGCTCGTGCGCTCCGTCGGGGCCCAGCAGGGGCTCGGCGAGTACCACACACCGCCGTCGGTCTCCGATGCCATGGCGAACATGCTCGCGGCCGAGAGCGTCATGGACGTCAGACTCCACGTGGATCAGCCCCAGGCCGGGGAGCACATCCACGACCCTGCCGCCGGCAGCGGCGGTCTGCTGCGCTCGGCGGCGCAGCACTTGCGCGAGCGGGGCCTCGACCCGGCCCAGTTCCAGTGGTCGATGTGCGACATCGACGAGGTAGCCGCAGCCTGCGCATCTGTGAACGCGATCATCTGGGACCTCGGGCAGCGCGTGACGGTCGCCTGCGCCGACTCGCTGGCGAACCCGAACGCGATCGAGGACGCCATGAAGCACGCGCGCGCCGTGTTCGAGCACCGCGACGAGATGCTCGGCAAGGCGCGCATTATCGGCGCCGTACGTCAGGCGCAGCAGCTTCTGGAGCAGGCCGCCCCGGTCGCCGCCTGACGCAGACCGACCGGGCCACGATACCGAGGCACCCCACCTGAGCTGCACAAACGAGTTTGACACCCCTCCCATCGAGAGTAGAATTAACTTATGGGTTGGGGAGTGAATCCCTTCCACTTCTACGAACGGATCGATTCATGACCGGCACCATCCATGCCCTGCGCATCGGCCTCGACGGCAAGGTCACCGACCTCGACATCGGCGCCACGCTCGACCAACAGTCCAAGATCATCAGCCGGGCGCTGCTCGACTCGGTAGAAGCCGTGGAGTACATCAAGAGGCCGAGCGGCCCCTCGATCGTCGCCCTCGCCGCCGAGCATCGCGCACGCCAACTGCCCAACTTTTACGCCGTTCTCGCCGTCCACGTCCTGGCCGGAAGCCTCGGCCACGAGATCCAGGGCCCGGTCGTCTTCGCCGGATACACGCGCAGCGGCGAGCTGACGGCGCTCCCCAGGGACGCGGCCGCCGAGATCCGCGACCTGTGCCCGGCCAACCCCGACGGCATCCCGGCCATCGTCCACATCCCCTAAACCCTCGCGCGGGACGGCTGCTCCACGTCCCGCCCTTCCGCCAACACGCCCCTCGGAAAGAGAGCTCACCCGCATGACCAGCGCCGGAGCCACCGATTCGCAGCCGCCGAACGCAATTTCCCTGATGGACCTGCACCTTCTCGCCGAGCGTCTGGCCGACCAACTCGGGGTCTGGAATGTCGTCGATGACTTCGAGCCCAGCCAGGACTCCACCATCCACCTCGTCGCTGCCGACCGCCGCGCGATCGGCATCCGCCACCTGTTCAACGGCCAGGCCGTCCAGGCATTCGCCATCGGGGGGACAGCACTCGCGTCCCCGGCCGGCACCGCTAAGGCAACCGCATCGGGCCCTCGCCGCCTGGCGGAGGGCGTGCGCTACAGCACGGGCGTCACCTTCACGTCCGACGAGGCTCCGCTGGAGTCGATCCTCACCGCCATCCGCACCGTGCTGCTCCCGGCGTTCGATGGCCACCGCTCCCCGATGGACTCACGCACCCGCCGCCTCACGCCTCCGCCGAGCACCAACTCTGCCCCCGTCGAGTTGGCCCCCAGCAAGACCGAGGCTGAGGCGAAGAACACGCCGAAGGCACGTACGCGCAAGAGCAGCACGACCCGAACGACGGGAGCGAAGCCCGGCAACCGCACGCCCCGGAAGAAGGCCACGGCCACCGCCTGACCTGTTCCAGCCCCAGCACCTCGGTATGGGCGGCCATCGGCTACTCACACCCGCGTCACGGAAGACCACGATGACCGTCATTGACACTGAAGCACCCCTGACCAGCGCCGACATCGAGCCCACGACCACCGCTGAAGCATCCGTCGGTATCGAAGGGTTCGCGGGCACGTTCGCCTGGGTCGACCCGCGCACGCTAGTCGTCGATCCCTACAACCACCGCAAGCCGCGCCCCTCCAACACCGACGACGACGATGACAAGGAGGAGGAAGACACCACGAAGCCGGATGCGGATCTCATCGCCTCCGTCGCCGAGATCGGCGTGCAATCCCCGCTGCTCCTGCGCCCGCAGACCGACGGCGAGACGCTCGGCATCATCTTCGGGCAGCGCCGCTTCAAGGCCGCGATCATCGCCGCCGAGAACGCGATAGCCGCAGGCCGCCCCTACCGGCTGGTCCCGGCGATCATCCGCACCGACCTCAAGGGCGTCGACGATGACGCGTTGACGATCAGCCTCATCGAGAACACGCACCGCAGGGCCGCCTCCGTACGCGACGACATCAATGCCGTACGCCAGTTGTCGCTCATGCAGATCAGCAAGGCGCGCAAGGCCAAGCACGCCCGCTCCCTGGGCTTGACTCCGGAGCAGGTGAAGGCTGCCGAAACGGCGGACAAGCTCAGCGACAAGAGCCTCTCCGAGGCGCTCGCCTACGACTTCGACTTCGTGGAACTCGCCGACCTGCACGAGGTCGAGGACCTCGACCATGCCCTGTGGTGGCTCCGCAGCGCCAAGGAGCGCGATCAGGACAAGGGTCAACGCGGCAACTGGGCGCACACCATGCAGGAGTTGCGTGACCAACTCGCCGATCGGGCAGCCCGCGAGAAGCTCACCGAGGAACTGGCCACGGCCGACATTCCGCTCGTAGAGCGGTCCTGGAACTGGGCGAAGACCCCCACCCGCCCACTCACCGATCTCGCCACGGCGGACGGCGATCCGGTCACCCCCGAGGATCATCGCAACTGCCCCGGTCATGCTGCCTACCTCGACCGGGACGAGCCGGTCGCGGTGTGGCTGTGCCAGAACTGGGCCAAGTGCGGCCACAAGCTCTCCCCCGATGCCCCGAAGGATGCCCGGGAGCACAAGGACAAGGAGGAGGAGAAGGAGGCGCGGCGCACCGTCATCCGCAACAACAAGGCGTGGCGGGCAGCCCGGCTGGTGCGGCACGAATTCCTGGCAACGCTGTGCACTCGCAAGGGCGATGCCTCGCCCGCAGCGTGGACGCTGGTCATGTCAACGATCACCGGCACCAGCTACCTGTACGAGCACTTCGTCGACACCGGCGACACCACCCTGACCGCTGCTTTCCTACGGGTTCCAGACCCCAACGAGGACCGCAACAAATGGACCCGGGTCAGCGATCCGTTCGCCGAGGTGATCGCGAAGACCCCAGCATCCCGCCGCTGGCAGATCCTGCTCGCCCTGGTCTGTGCCGCACACGAGTCGCAGGCGATGGGCGACAGCGCCTGGCGCGGGGAGATCGGCTCCCACACCGCTGCTTGGCTGGCCTTCCTGAAAGCCGAGGGGTACGCACTCTCGGACTTCGAAGCAGAGACCCTGGCGACTGCCGAAGCACAGGCGAAGAAGAGGGCTGAGGGACTGGCCGCTGCCGAAGCCGAGAAGCAAGCGGCCAAGGACGCCTCGCCGGTCGCCGCCTGACAAGCACCCCCTACTGACCTGCATGAACGGGTTTGACGCCCCTCCTGTCGAGAGTAGAATTTAGTTACAGATGGAGGGGGCACCTCCCAATCACCACGAACGGAACACCACCATGACGCCCATCACCCTCAACCGCGACACCATCCTCAACGCCCTGGAATCCGCCGACCGACCCCTGCAGCGATACGACCTCGTCATGACCGTGTTCTGGGCCGCCGGATACGACCGCGACACCTACCGCACCGTCCCAGACCTCCCCCACGGCAGCGTCGAATGCGTACGACTCATCGACCGTCTGCTCGCCGAAGATGAACTCGTCCGACTCCCCTCACCGAAGTGGCGCCAGATCCTCGGTACCGCATTCGATACCACGACCGTCCACGGCCGGCGCGGCTACCACTGGTTCGCCACCCGCGACCAGCACACCCGCTGGACGCAGGCGGACCACGCCCGCAGCGAGCGCATCACCGAGATCACCGCACGCCTCAAGGCCGCGAATCTGCCGCCCCTTGGACTACGCCGCACCGACTGGTCCACCGACAGTGCACTCCTCGACGCGTCCCACGCCAAGGCCGCGCACACCTCCCTGGAGATCTGCGACATGGACGGCGCGCGGGTCGCCGAGGTCCTCTGCAACCACGAACCGGACGACGATCAACCCGAACAAGCTCTCGCTGACGCCGAAGCCGCAGCCGACCTCCTCGTCCACGCCGCAGACGATCTCACCTTCCTCTTGGCCCTCATCAAGAACGGGCGAAGCCGATGAATCCTCTGTACGGCATCTCCGTCTCCGGCAAACCGCACCTCGTGCCCGTGACCACCTGGCCGGCCGACCCTCACCAACTCGTCCTCACCCGCTGCGGAAGCCTCTCCCTACGCGAAATCCCCGAACCCGCCCCAGGCCATCTGTGCGGCAGTTGCCAGCGGCTGCACACATCCGACCAGCAGCAGGAAGCCGCAGCCAGGCGACACCATCAGCGCCACGTCGAACCGGTCTGCCGCCAGATCGCCGACGAAATCAACCGCCTGCGCGCCCGTCTTCGCACCGATCTCGAACTGCCCGCCCACCTCGCCATGACACCCGCGCACAGATCCGAGCAGGCAGCCATCGTTACCGGCCTCCTCGCTGCACTGGCGATCACCCTCGGCGTACCCAGCGACGGCAACGCCGCCGAGATTTACACCCAGCAGCACACCAGCCTGTGACCAGTCGACTGCCCTGGCAGGCCGGTTTCCCCACCACCGTCTACGACTTCGTCGGCGTCAGGTACGACCTCACCCGCCGGTACATCGCGCCCGACGGCTCCCGCTGGCACTGGACCCGCTGGTGCAACGAACACCAGCGCCCCGTCGCCACCCACGCCGACCACACCCCAGGCGACGTATCCGCCAGTGCGGAGATCAACAAACGCATCGGCGGCCACCTCTACCGCTACCTCACCCGCACCCGCACCCGCACCCCCAGCAAGGACGACCAGCATGGAAGCAGTGACATGGCTCCGCCCCGAGTACGAAGGACACGAGGACGCGCTGGTCACCCTCGCCGACGGAGCCCGCCTCGTCGGGGTCAGCCGCTCCGCCGTCAGCAACTGGGCCAAGCGTCACACCGACTTCCCCCGCCTGGTGCTCCTGACCGGCCCCCTCAGCAAGCGGATCAAGTACGTCGTCCGTGAAGAACTCGTCGACTTCGCCCGGACTCAGCGCAACAAGACCCGCAAGCCCCCGGGTGGATACAAGCCCCGAAGGCCAACCGTCGAACTCCGCGCCGACGCAGTAACGCACTACACGCAGCAGGTCGCCCGCCTCGCCGAACTCGTCACGCGGCACAAGCAAGCCCTAGCCGGCGCCGAAGCCCGCCTGCGCACTGCTCAGCAGCGACTACGCAAAGCGCGGATCCAGTTGACCGCCGAACTCACAGCCAGTCACACCTACCGCTCCCTCGCTCCGGCACCACACCAGAAAGATCAGCCGTGAACCCGTCGCCCAACCCGCCCATGCCCAACCCCCGCCAGGCTCAGGGCTTCATGGTCACCGTCTCGCTCCCCTCGGCCCTTCCCGCCTCGCGCCTTCGGGTGGGCGACACCTTCGCCCTCCACGAGGCCCCCGACGAGCACCTGCTCGTCGTGCAGGCCGAACCCCATCCCGACCATCCCTCTCGGCTGATCATCACCGTCCCCGGCAAGACAACCCCGTTCACACTCCACGCCGACGAGCCGATACGGCCTCTGCGGATGCCCCGCACCGTCCACGTCGCCTGCCAGCTGTGCAGCAAGAGCACCACGACGGAGCTGGACCTCGTCACTCACGGCGAACCAAAGACCTGGGTCTGCAACCGCCACTGACGAGCCTCCGGCCGAGCTGCACCGGACTGCCTTACACACCGCGAACACCATGAACAGGACGCCAATGCAGTGACCTATAAGACCGAACGCACCATCGTCGTCGGCGACATCACGATCAGCGTGCGAACCAGCGACCGCACCACCATGGACCTCGACGTCACCACCATCGGACAGGTCATCGTCCGCGGCCCCCACCACACCACCGACGCCCAGGCATCCGACCTCGCCCGGCGCCGCCGCCGCTGGATCTACCAGCAGCTCACCTGCATCGCCGACACCAGGCCCAACAACCCAATCAAGGTCCTCGAGACCGGCGAGGAGTTCCCGGTCCTCGGCCAGCCGCACCGCCTCCGGGTCGTCCCGGACACCCAGCAGATCGAGCCCGCCCTTCACCATCTGGACCCCGGAACACGCTGCTGCATCTCCATGCGACACAGCACAGCGGAAAAACTCCACAAAGCCAGACAAGGGCTCATCAACTTCTACGCCGCCACCGGCCAGGAATGGCTCAAAATCATCGACCTGCAAATAGCAGCACGCTCCCGCAATACAGGCATACCGGTCTCATTCTCGACCCGGCTCCGCACCACCCGAGCCCGCCACCACCCCACCCGCGGCCTCACTCTCCACTGGGCCACCATCCAGCTCGATGAACTACTCCTCCACGAACTCATCCACCGCACCCTCAACCTCCACACCATCGCCGACTCCCACCAGCTCGACCACGCCTTACGCAGCCTTTGGCTCGGCGACCTCACCACTGCCGAGTAGCCGAGGGGAATCTCACCCCTCGGCTCTCACAGATCCGTGCTTGATGATCTCCCATCACACGGCTCTTGCCACTCTGATCACCAGGCCGAGGACGCAACTGTTGTCCATCTCCAGTGCGCGAACATGCAGGGATACCGATCTGCGATATCCCACATCTTCCGGAGTGCCTTCCGCAGCGCCGAGAGCCTCTTGTATTTCTGCCGGATCCATCGCACCAAGTAGGCGTTGATGCGCATCAGAAGGGGTGTCAACGCCGACCGGTAGAACCGGCCGTAGTAGTTCATCCAGCCCCGCACGGTCGGGTTGACCCGTCGTGCGAGCTCTACGAAGGAGAGGTCGGACCGGGTGTGGAGCCGCAAACTGCGGACTTCCCCACTGATCCTCTTCAGAGCTTCCTTGCTGATCGCCGGCTCGAACGACGTGGATCGCCGTCCGTGCTTGTTCCGGCTTTCTCGCGCTCGAAACGTGTACCCGAGGAAGGTGAACTCCGTCTGCCCGAAGGGCCGTCGGCGTTTCCCGTCCCGGCAGTACACGATCTTGGTCTTGTCGGGATGCAGTCGCAGCCCGACTTCCTCCATCCTGTCCATCAGCGCGGCCAGCACATCGCGGGCCTGACGCTCCGACACGCAGTGCACGACCGCGTCGTCGGCGTACCGTTCGAACGTGATGCCCGGCCACTTCCGGGTCAGCCATGTGTCGAACGCGTAGTGCATGAACAGGTTCGCGAGCACAGGTGAGACAGCTGAGCCCTGTGGGGTTCCGCGGTCTCGCACCTGCAAGGTGCCGTCGGGTAGTTGCAGCGGTGCTTGAAGCCACCGCTTGACATACAAAATCACCCATACGGCATCGGTGTGCGCCTCCACGGCCTTGACGATGAGGTCCCACCGGACACTGTCGAAGAACTTCTGGACATCGAGATCGATCACCCAGTCCCTCTTCCAGCAGCGCTGACGGCAACGTTCCACCGCGTCCAGTGCCGACCGTCCAGGCCGATAGCCATAGGAGTCTTCATGGAATACGGGATCAACCCGTTCCATGAGATGCCTGGCCACTACGGTCTGGGCAATTCTGTCGGTCACCGTTGGCACGCCCAAGACCCTCACGCCGTCGCCAGGCGACGACTTGGGAATCTCCACCGCACGCACCGGCGGTGGAAAGTAGGTCCCTGAGGACATCCTGTTCCAGATCTTGTAAAGGTTTCCCTTGAGATCCTTCTCGAAGTCTTCGATGGACCGACTATCCACGCCGGGCGCACCTCTGTTTGCCTTCACTCTTTCGTATGCCTCCCAGACTTCCCGTTTCGAAATATCAAACGGCTTGCCTGATGACTTCAACGCGTCCATGTAGTTCCTCCCGGAGATCCCCGGTTGTCTAGACAAACAACGTCACGAATGGCCCGACCCCTTCGCTCCACCCCCATTACAGGGGCTTCATCACTACTACGAGTCGGTCCGCCAGCGTCCCCCGCATCGGTACTCGATCCCTTGCGGTGTCTGCCGCTTGGGACACTCCCTCTCGTCCTGCCCCAGTCGGGCAAGACGGTATCGGGGCACGCCTTCTCCTGTTCCACGCGAAAGCGGCAGACCGGGCTCATGTCGTCTACACGCCGGACACCACCTGGCCAGTAAGCGGATGTCCGCCAGGCTCATCCCGGAGTTGGCTAAAGACCCCGGTTTCGATGTCATCTGTCTGCTTAACGACGCTTCCGCAACGATTCGCTTGCGCTCATCTTCCCGATCCCTACCTGACGTCTCTTACGACGCCTTTTCCCCAATCGCTCACCACGGCAGTCATCAACTAGCGCAGCATGAGGCGGTTTGAAGCCTCCCTCCGCAGGGCGGCTTCGAAGGGCCATACCTTCATCTCTCGCGCAGCATCGATTCCAGGAACTGACCTACAACCAGCTCCCTTTCACGTTCAGGACACAACCAACCAAGCAGTCATCACGAGCCGCCACCTGCCCCAACTCCCTGACACCTTCCGCCGAGGCCGCCCACGACTTGGAGTACGCCTACGTGAAGCGGGTCCGCGACGGCTCGCCCTGGCTTTACCTCCCGGAGGTGAACGAGTAGTGAGCTACGACGAGATCAACGTGGGTGAGACATTCCTGTGCCACGACGGCGCGCGCTGGAACTTCCACGTCTATAACGATGTCGCCGACGACGTGACGACCTTCGACCGCAACGGCGAAGCCGTCACCGCACGGGAGCTGATTGCCGGTCAGGCGTACCAGCACATACGGCCGGCGCACCCGCTCACCCCTATCGAGCTGAAGACGCAGCGCGAGCTCGGCCGCCCGTACGGCACAGCCCAGTCGTGGCCGCGCGACGCGGACGGCCCAGCCGACGTCTGGGAGGTCTTCGACTACGACCCTGAGCTGCGCCGTATCTGGCTCGTCCACTCAGGCCTGTACTGGGAGAACACGGGCCGCATGCGATGGGACGAAGGCCACTACGACCCAGACGGCGACCGTCTCGCAGTAGTGCACATCGAGCACGTCAGCGCCTTGCCGCGACTGACCCTCTGGGAGATCCACGACCAAGAGGCGATAGGCCTCACCACCCGCGACAACGAAGGACGCTGGCTGTGACGACGAGGATGCCGCGCACGGACGCGGGCCGCCCAGGACTGGGCGAAGACTGGCGGGCGGTGTGGGAGGTCGCGCACTACACGCTCACCGAAGACGGCGACCGGGGCCCGACGTGTCTCATGACGCAACTCGAAGCACACCCGCTGACGTCCAACGTCACCGTCGCCCACTCGGCGTTCGTCCGGCTGACGCAGGACCCGAAGCTGCCCGAGGTGGACATGATGCAGCCGCAGGCACGCCTGCTGGGCTACACGGCCAGCCACCCCGACGCGGACGGCCAGACGCCGCTCGTGCACGGAGTGCGCTGCGCGAAGTGCGGTTCAGATCAGGTCGGGCTCACGGTCAGGCAGTGGGCGGTTTGCCGGGCCTGCGGGCACGGCCAGACGCACGGCGAGGCGTTTCTGTGCTCGGACCATTGCGCCGAGTGCGACGCCAAGGGTCTGAGCGAGTGACCGACACAATCAGCACGGCCGTGGCGCCGGAGATGCTCCCTCCTCCGCCAGTGCTCGCAGTCGCCTTCGGCACCCTGTCCGCCGAGGCGACTCCTCCTGGCGAGCGCCGCATCGTGCGCCGCGCTTACGTGGTTCTCTTTGAGCGGCACGAACCCTGAGCGGTAGTCGCTCGAATGCTTAGCGTTCGGTCAGCTGCGCCTTTGATTCGGCTGCTCAGGCGGAGGACCAAGCGGAGGGTCTCAGGGGACGCCCGGGGGACAGGCGGGGGACAGAACCCTAAGAACAGCCAGGGAAGGACGGGGAACGATCCGGTAAGAAATGCCGCTGGGTCGAGACGGCGCGACTACCACCGCGAGCCTCTGACCTGCACTTATAGTGCGATGACCTGGGAAAAGGCGGATCGCCGCTCCACTGCGCGGGAGAAAGATCCAACTCTCTCCTAAAGCGGGTGCCGCAGGTTCGAATCCTGCCGGGGGCACAAAGCATTGCCGCTCTGACCTGGGTTTCCTCCCCCAGGGAGGGGCTCCAACCGGCCTCGGACCCTTCGTCCGGGGCCGTTTGCGTGAGCGGACGGGGAGTTGATCTCCCAAATACCGCCCGGCGGAGCAGCATCATCCGGCACAGTCCCGTCGGCCTCGCCGGGCCGGATGTCCGCCTCAGGCTCGGTCCCCGCCGCATCGACGGCCCCGCTCCCGCAGGCGCCACAACCACGGCGGCGGTGATCACGCCTGGGCGGACAGCTTGGGAGTGAGCAGCTCCAGCGCTTCCTGCCAGCGCAAGCGGTCGGCCCCGCCTCCGGCCTTCGGCCGGTGCGGCTCGTACGAGCCGATCAGTACGCCCATCTCGCGCAGCCGGGCCAGACTCAGCCGGTACGCGCAGTGGGCGGCCTGGGCCAAGTTCAGGTACGGCAGGACGGCGGTGGGGATGCTGAAGCCGTACGCCTCGCACAGGATGCCCACGGCTGACGGCGGCCGTGGCAAAGTCCAGATGTGCGGCCAGCCGAGTCCAGGCTGATGGCCACCGGAAGTCCAGGTGGATGGCCGTCTGACCAGTGGTGTTCCTGATCACTTCCTTAACTGGAGGAGACCCCTCCGCCCGTTTGCTGGTGTTTGCACGCATCAGCTACCGGCCGGAGAGGTCCTGTGACGAAGTCTGACACGGAGATTATGGAAATCCTTGAGGCGTACGACCTGACCGGGACGGTCTGGTCGGCGGCGACCTTGACGGGGCACGACCCGAAGACGGTCAAGAGGTATGTCGAGGCCCGCAACGGCGGGCGCAATCCCTATGAGCGAGAGCCGCGGCCGAAGATGATCGACGCGTTCGGGGAGAAGGTCGAGGAGTGGGTCGAGCAGTCGAAGGCGACGATCCGAGCCGATGTGGTGCACGAGAAGCTCGTGAAGATGGGCTACCGGGGCAGCGAACGCTCGACGCGGCGGGCGGTGAACGCGGCGAAGAGCGCGTGGAAGGCGGGCAAGCGCCGCACGTACCGGCCGTGGATTCCCGAGCCGGGCCGGTGGCTCCAGTTCGACTGGGGCGAGGGTCCGCGCATCGACGGCCGTCGGACCTGGTTGTTCTGCGCGTGGCTGTCCTGGTCGCGGTTTCGGGTCGTGATCCCGGTCTGGGACTGCACGTTGGGCACGCTGGTGGCCTGCCTGGACACCACGCTCAGGCGGATCGGCGGGGCGCCGACCTACGTGCTGACCGACAACGCGAAGACGGTGACCGTCGAGCACATCGCCGGGATCCCGGTACGTCATCCGCAGATGGTCGCCGCGGGCCGGCATTACGGCTGCCAAGTGGTCAGTTGCGTGCCCTACGACCCCGAATCGAAGGGCGGCGCGGAAGCGACGGTTCGTATCGCGAAAGCCGACCTGGTGCCCACAGATGCGAACCTGCTGGCCGCTTACGACACCTTCTCCGAGCTCGCCGATGCCTGCCTGACCTGGTGCGATGCGGTGAACTCGCGCCGCCACCGGGCGACTGGGCAGATACCTGCGGACCGTCTGGACGTCGAACGCACCACGCTGCACGTCCTGCCCATCGAGCCGCTCGCGCTCGCGCTGGGCGAGGAACGGCTGGTCGGCTCGGACCGCACTATCAGCTTCAACTCGGTGCGCTACTCGACCCCGCCGGGATATACCGGCGCGAGGGTGTGGTGCCGGGTGGTCGGCGAGGAACTGTCCATCACCGCCCGCACCAACTCCGGTGATCTCTCGGAGATTTGGCGCCACGAGCTCTCCACCCCGGGTGTTCCGCAGATCATCGACGAGCACTACCCCGACCATCCCGACGGACGCAGCATCCACCAGCCGAGGCTGCGGCCCCGCTCGGAAGCGGAGATCGCGTTCGTGGGCATCGGCCCCGGAGCCGGGCGCTGGCTCAAGGAAGCCGGACCCGCCGGCGCCACCCGCATCCGCGCCAAGATGGCCCGCGCGGTCGAGCTGGCCGCCGTCCTGGGCAACGACAGAGTCGACCAGGCCCTGGGGCTGGCGGCCACAGCCGGGCGCTTCGCCGACGACGACTTGCTCTCGATCCTGGGACACATCGCCGACAGCAAGCCCGCCGGAGAGGTCGTCCGCGCGGACGAAGCCCACTCCGTCCAGAACGGAACCAGTGGCTGGCAGGCCCTGGGCCGCTGACCCAACACATCACCCACCAGCGAATCCTGACCGAACGTCTCATAAGAGAACGGCACCCCCATGAGCTTTCCCAACCCGCCCGCGATCCCCGAGGAACTCGACAAGCTCATGCGCCGCATGCGTCTGCCCTATATGCGCAAGGCGGCCCCGGACGTTCTGGCCACCGCCCGAGCTCAACGCTGGGACCCTGCCGAGGTGCTGCGGCTGCTGATAGCCGAGGAGGTCACCGGCCGCGACGCGGCCACCCGGCGCCTGCGGCGCCACTCGGCGAACTTCCCCACCGGCAAGACCCTGGGCTCCTGGCGGGCCGAGGACTCCACCATCCCCGAACCCACCCAGAATTCCCTCACCACCCTGGAATGGATCGGCCGCGCCGAGAACTTGGTGATCGCCGGCCCGTCGGGGACGGGCAAGAGCCACTTCACCGAGGGCCTGGCCCAGGCCGCGATCGAGAAGGACATGCGGGTGTCCTGGTTCACCCTGGAGACGCTGAGCACCGCGATCGGCAAGTCGAAGGTCGACGGGTCCACCGCACGGACCGTCGCCCGGATCTGCCGGGCCGATTTGATTGTCATTGATGACATTGGCCTGCTTCCAGTCGGCGAGGACGCCGCCGAGGCGTTCTACCGGATCATCGATGCCGCCTATGAGCGCCGTTCTATCGCGGTGACCAGCAACATTCATCCCTCGGGCTTCGACACGATCATGCCGAAGACTCTCGCGGGCGCGAGCACCGATCGCCTCATGCATCACGCTCACCTCGTGACCACCTCCGGCGACTCACATCGCCTCGCTGAGGCCCTCGCCGGGAAGGGAGTGGTCCCCTTGAACTGACCCCCCACCCCAGGAACACCACTGGCCACACGCCTGGGTTTCTGATGGCCACCAGCCTGGGCCTCCAACGGCCACCTACCTGGGCATCTCAATGACCGTTGACACACGGCCAAGGTGTCGGAGATCCAATGCCCACGTCACCAAAAACGTTGGCGGCGCTGACGGAGCGAAAGGTGACGTTGGTGGGGCTGAAATTGGCCCAGGCGGCGGGCCGATCGAGGGCCACATGACGGGCGATGTCCTGCGCTTCGGCTAAGAAGTCTTTGGTGGCGGAGCGGTCGCCGCCACTGCTGGCTGCCCCCCGCTCCCGCTCACGCAAGAGAAGGAGGCCACCTCACGAGGGGAAAGATTAGCTCTCATAGTGGTAGCGGCACTGTGCGATCAAGACCGCATCTTCAGTGGCCTTGTAGATCAGTCGGTGCTCATCATTGATACGCCGCGACCAGTAGCCCTGGAAGCCGTGCTTGAGCGGCTCCGGCTTGCCGATTCCCTCATTCCCGTTTCGTTCGATATCCGCGATCAGCGTGTTGATCCGCTTCAGCAGCTTCCGGTCCTGGGCCTGCCACCACAGGTAGTCGTCCCAGGCACGAGAAGCGAAAGTGATCTTCATTCGGCGATCGCCAGATCACGTACGGTGCCACCGCCGTTTTCCAGTTCCTCGATCGAGGCCAGCAGCCGCCTGGCGTTAGCCGGGCTGCGCAGCAGGTATGCCGTCTCCTTGAGGGACTCGTAGTCCTCCAGGGAGACTATGACGACCGGATCATGGCCAGCTCGGGTGATGACGACCTCTTCGCGGTCGTCATTCACGGAACTGAGTACCTCGGCGTACCTCGCGCGAGACTCGGAGTAAGTCATGGTCTTCATCGCTCACCTCTACTCTTGTACAAGAAATTGTACAACGTATCCTTTGCTGCGCCAAGCGGCAGGTGGACAGGTGACGCCCAGCCGTGTCGTGATGGCCGCCGTGAACCGACGACGCACCCGCCTCCGAGCATGCGGGGTACCCGTCTGGGCGTGAGCGATGTGTGAGCGGACAAGCCAGCACCCGTTGGATTGAGCGTCACACCAGCGATGCGGACACGGCTCTGACCAGGAAGCACAGGAGCCACTGTGATCACCTGGTATACCCGTCACGATCTTGCCGGCTCCCCTAAAGCGGGTGCCGCAGGTTCGAATCCTGCCGGGGGCCACGGCGTCGTCTCGCGACCAGCAACTCCCGACTTCTCAGAGGGAATCGATGACACAACCCGCACTCGACAACGGCCCCGACCGACAGCAGCCGCCCTCGTCGTCTGGCTCCGCACATGATCCACGGGACAGAACCTGGGCCCGTTTCAGTGGTCGTCGTCCTTCGGGCAGCGAGCGAAGATCAAGTGAGTACGAGTACTCACTCCTTGCCGGGTAGCCGGGCCCATCCGCCGTGCTCCACTGCCGACATACGGTCCTCGTATGCCCGACGAGACCGCACCGTCCACCACCACCGCCCCGGCCGAGTCCGGGTCCCCCTCTTCCGTTCTCAAGTCCCTCGGATGCGGCTGCGCCGCGCTCGTCGCACTCTTCGCACTCGTTCTGGTCGTCCCGCTCGCAGGGGCCGCATGGAACTCCATGGGGTCGACGGACTTCCCCCGGGTCGCGCCCAAGGAAATGGGGAACCGCGCCTTCCAGCGTTCCCAGGAGGCATACGACATCGTGGGGTTCACGCGCACCGTGGTACCGGGCGTCGAGGACATCGGCGTCAGTACGGAGAACACGTTCAGCTCTTCGTCCTGCTACGACGGGGGCCCACTGGGGCTGGAGGACGAGACCATCGACGGCGCCTACGCGATGAGACACAGCTGGGCGCTGGACCACGTCCCCGCGAGTCAGGCCAAATCCGGCCTCCGTCGGCTGCACCAGTACCTGAAGGACCACGACTGGGAAATCACGTCCTACCGTGAGGGCGCGAAGGGCAGGGACTGGGACCTGTTCGTCCAACGGGACGACGGGGACGAGAGAATGTCCTTCACCTGGTACCGAGACCGGGAGTACTTCACCGGTGGCGCCACCGTGCCCTGCGCCTATGACCCCGCGTGGAAGAGCGGCGACAGCGAACTGCCCGGGGGCGACCAGGGGCCACCGGCCTTCGGCCCGCGCAACGGGACATAGGTATACGAGCGCTGCTCGGCCGGTTGAGCGCCGCGGCGAGCCTTCGACGCAAAAGGCGCCATTCACTTTCTGCCACCAGCCGGATACCTTCCGCGAAGTCAGTACGTCAGGACGTCAGGACGTCAGGACGTCAGTCAGTACATCGTTGACTCGTGAGGAGACACCGGGTGAGCCGAATTCGCAGTGTTCTTGCCGCACTTGGCGCCGTTGCCGTGATCGTGGCAGGTCCTGGCGCCCAGGCCGCCGCCGCGCCCGCCCCGGCGGGTGATGAGCGGGGGCTGCGGCGCGCGTCGTCCCGGCGGCGGGCAAGGCCGAGATCTGCGCCGGGAAGTTCCAGGGGGACGCGCGGCTGGGGCCCGAGCGGTTGCCTAAGAAGTGGCAGAAGCCCGTGGGGCCGTTGCTGAATCGGTATCACCGGACCGGGAAGCTGTCCTCGCCGGACTTCCTGAAGAAGTACTGGGAGGGGCCGGCCGATTCGGGCGGCTGGAAGTACCCGCCCAACGACGGCTTCGGTGACGTCAACGGGGAAGTGGACAAGCATCCCCAACGGCTCGTGCGCGGGCAGAATTTGGACCGTTTCGGATCGGAGTACGGTTCCTATCTGGCGCCCGCCGGTGACGCGTACGCGAAGCGGGCGCTGCCTCCGCAGAATCTCAACACCCGTGACGCCGCCCATCCTTGCGACTACCGCGTGTACCGCGTCGCCAAGTCGTTCACCGTCTGGCAGGGCAGCATCGCGCCCTGGTTCGAGCAGCCGGGCCGTGGGCAGCAGATCAAGCTGGACCCGGTGTTCCTCGACCCGGGGCAGGGGCAGGCGCTCAATGTGAAGTGGTTGCTCGACCGGGGTTACCTCGCTCCGGTGGTGGCGCGGCCGATCCCGGCGAAGTCGACGACGTAACCCCGTGCTGGACCGCCACGGCCTGTGGGCCGCACTGCGCCGGGCCGGGGTGGCCGACGGGTACTACCGGATCGAGGACGTGCACGAACCGACTCCCGCACCCCCCGACTTCCTCTTTGTGCGCAGGACTTCGGGCGGGGCGTGGGAGACGGGCGTGTACGAGCGGGGGACCTACCACGTCATCGAGTGGCATCCGAGCGAGGACGCGGCCTGCGCACACCTGCTGCGGCTGCTGACCTGACGGGCAGGCGGAGTACGGCCACCCCGAGGACGGCACGCGCAGGGACCCGGAAACCGGACGCGCGGGTACGGCCATGCGCGTGACTCTGGCCGAGCTACCAGGTTGGCCACCGGCTGCTGTGCCCCGCGCAGGTGAAGGTCTGCGACCCGCCACCGGGGCGACCGGCGCCGCCCTCACCACCGGGGCGGCGCGCCTGACCGAACGCCGCTGCCTCAGGTCTGCGGCAGCGCGCTCAGCACCGTCGCGGGGCCGATGGTGCGCCGTACGAGCGCCTGCGCGGTCTCGGTGAGCCGCCGCCCGTGCTGCTTGCTGTACATGGTCAACAGGCGGGAGGCCTGCGACGGGTCGAGGTCGCCCGCCTCCGCCAGCATGCCCCTGGCGATGTCGACGGATGCCTTGGCCGCCAGCGCCGCCTGCACCTGGGTGAGGATCTCGCCGGGCCTCGCCGGGTCCGACCGCCAGTGGACGAGGCCCACCGCGGCGACGTCGGCCAGCGCCTGGGCGAGGTCCTGCCCCGCGGGGGACAGGCACTCCGGGGTCATGCCCAGGAGATTGAGCGCACCGATGATGTGTTGGTTGACGCGCAGCGGCAGGGCGTACACGGAGCGAAATCCGGCGGCCACGGCGATCGGAGCCAGCCGGGGCCAGCGGTCGGCGGACTCCGCGAGGTCCTCCACGGCGACCGGCCGGCCCGTGCGGTACGCGTCGAGGCAGGGGCCTTCCCCCATCTGCAGCTGGAAGAGCTCCAGCATGGCCGCGCGCTCGTCGGAGACGGCCATCGTGCGCAGCTCGCCGTTGGCCTTCGCCACCATGACTCCGGCCGCGTCGACCCCGAGGAGGTCCACGCAGTGCCGGGTGAGGCTGTCGAGCAGGACGATCGGGTCGAAGTCGTGGGAGAGGGTGTCGGCAAGGCCGACGAACGCCTCTGCGAGTTGCTGTTCGCGGCTCATGCCCGTACACCGTCCCTGGTCGAATGTGCCGTATCGATATCCGTCCTGGAACTGGAGCAGGTCACCCGACGCGCCGTGCGGCTGAGCATGCGGCTAGTGCGTTGGCCACGAACGTGTGCCGGGTCTGGTCATGCGGCCTTGGGGCGTGGGTGGCCCCAGCGTTGCTGGCGTTCGCTGCGGACCTTGGCGCGTTCGCGGCGCTGGGCGGCCAGGACGTCGGGGTGCCGCGCGTTGGCGTTGCGCCACCGCAGGTAGTCCTGGAGCTTGCGGGCGAGGACGGTGTGGTTGGGGTGGTTCGAGTTGGCCATGACGAAGTTGCGCAGGGGCCCGAACTGCGCCTCGATCGGGTTGGCCCACGACGCGCTCGTCGGCGTCAGGCACAACTCGACCTTGTTCTTCTTCGCCCAGGTCCGGATGGTCGGGGTCTTGTTCGCCGACAGGTTGTCCATGATCACGTAGACAGGGGCGCCGTCGGGGCGAGCGGCCCGGATCGACTTCAGCGCCGAGAGGCTGTGGTCACCGCCCTTGCGGCGGCGGGTCACTCCCCACAGCTGGTCGTCGCCCAGGGAATAGCAGCCGTGGAAGTACCGGATGCCGTGGGTGCGGTGATAGGTGGCCGGCAGCCGGTCCGGTTTCTTCTCCTGGGCCCAGCCGGAGCCGTGGCAGGGGCGGATCGACAGCGGGCCGAACTGGTCGAAGGCGAAACACCGGTCCGGGAAACGACTGGTCACGTGCTCGATGCGGTCGAGTTTGGTGTCCTTGTCGGGATCCTTGGACTCCTTCCAGGTGCGGGTCCGCTGGAAGGAGATCCCGTTCTCGCGCAAGATCTGCCGCAGCCGTTCCCGGCCGATCTTCACCGTCCTCACCCGGTTGCGGGCCAGGTAGTCGGTGAGCTTGCGAAGGCTCCAGTGCGTGAAGGGACGTCCCAGCGTGACCGGGCGGGTCCGGGCCGTCGCGATGATGAACTCGCGTTCGTCATCGCTGATCAGGCGGGGACGGCCTCCCGCCCACCGAGGGTCCAGCGCGGCCAGGCCCTCCTCGTTGAACGCGTGGATCACGTCCCGGACTGTGTCCTCGTGCGCGGCGACCAACTGCGCGATCGCCGTCACGGTGGTCCCCGACGCCGACGCCATGATGATCAGTGCCCGACGCACCCGCACGGACTCGTGGCGGCCCCGCCGAACGATCTGCTGCAGCCTCTGCCCCTCTTGATCAGTCAACCGTCGCGCCCTGACCGGCTCTGCCATCTGCGACCTCACTCATCCTCAACAACAACTACGTTGCATCCAGAGTGAAGCCGACCGACCCCAGCACCCTAAACATCGATCAGCGTGTCGCCAGACCCGGCGAACGTTCGTGGCCAACGCACTAGTCATGGAAACGGGCCGTCCGCGCGACGACATCTCGGGCCACCTCGGTCACTGTGCGGCTCTGGGCGAAGGCACGTGCCCTCAGCCGGTCCAGAGCTTGCTGGGGGTCGACGTTCAACTGGATCATGACCATACCGACGGCGAGATGGACTTCATCGTGGTCTGCTTCCGCGGCGTCCAACCATGACGCTACTCCTCCGTCATTAGCAGCGTCGCTGCCGCTGTGCAGCTTGAGCACGGTAAATGTGATGGCGTCGCAGGCCAACAGGGCGATCCGCAGATCTCGATCGGAAAGCCGACCAGGTGTCGTGCGGTAGAGATCGAGCGTCCCGATCGCGAGCACACTGCTGCCGAGCGGCAGCGAGAAGGCCGCCTTGACCCCGAGTTCGATCGCCTGCTGGGCGAAGAAGGGCCAGCGGCGCACATCGGACCCCCGGGTCAGATCCGGGGCGAACACCGGCGCCACCGCGTCCAGTGCGCTCTGGCACGGCCCGCCACCCAGCGTGTACTGGGCCTCGGCCAGCCGGGCCGCCGTGGGATCACTGGCGCACCAGGTGGCTCGTACACCCATACTGCCGGCGATGGAGATCGACGCACCGGTGACGGACAGCAGATTGACGCAGGCCCGGCACAGCTGAGCCTGTGCCTCCCGAATGCTCCGCCCGGCCTCGCCCAGCGTGGCATCCGCGTCCGTGACCGACGATGTGGCCTCGGCCAGGATCTCGGTGACCCACGTCCGCTCGTCCTGGCCACCCGACCGGGTGTGACCGGCGGTCGACTCCTCGCCGTCTCCGGCGTCGCGGTACTCGGGCATTCCACTCACCTCCGCCCTGCCGTCGGCAGGCGGCATTGATGATCTCCAGTATCGCCCATCGGACCTTCACAGGCCGGTAAAGCCCCGACCGGGCACTGCGGCCGGTCCCCCTGAAGGCCCTTGGGCCACTTGCCGGCTCCAGGACCGGTAAGTGGCGGTATTGTGGCGAGATTGTGGACGTGACTCCTCCCTCTCGTAAGCGAGGGGGCTTCTCGCTATGCCTGGTTGGCGTTACGACGGACCAGCCCGGCCCGTAGAACATTGAGCGCACCCACCACGTCGGCGTGCGACCGGTGGCCGCAGGCAACGCAGTGGAATTTCTCCCGTGTGGGCCGGTTCTCCTTGGCGGTGTGCCCGCATTCGGGGCATTGCCTGGAGGTGTAGCAGGGGGCCACGGCGATCACTTCCCGTCCGGCGCTTTCAGCCTTGGCGGTGAGGATCGTCAGGGGCGGGCCTGAGTGCGGGGGCCTTGCTCATGTTGCGGATCTTGAGGTCTTCGTGCGCGATGACGTCGTGTTCGCGGACTGGCGCGAGGGCGGCCTTGTGCGCGTGGTCGAGACGCTGGCGGCGGACCTTGCCGTGCAGGCCGGAGACCTTCTCCACCGCCCGCCGGTGGTTGGCGGTGCCGCTTGCCGCGGCGCACTCGCGGGAACCGGGCAAGGGCCTGCTGTGCGGCTTCGAGCCGGCCGGGATGTGCAGCACGACAAGCACGGACACCGGCAGACCGGTCCGCGCCTCTGCCGCCGCCCTCAGCCCCGGCACGTCAACTTCATCTGGGCCGCCGCATGATGGGCCCCCACCAGCGACGCATCCCCCCAGTCCCGGCCGCGGTCGATCAGCTGAACCGCGATCCGCTCACCCTTGACCGCATAGCTCCCGACCTGTACCAGGGTGCCGCGATGTACCGTCTGGCGCACGGCGAACGCTGCGTACGAGGACTTCTCCTCGTTGGGGTCGGCGAGGACACGGTAGAAGGTGGGATTTCCCGCGACATCGTTGTCTCGGGCGCTCTTGGGGACGAACACCGCGAGCCCGCACTTCTCGAATCCCTTGCCGACCTCCCAGGACCAGACAGCGCTGCTGCCGCGGTCCTTGTCCGTGGCCCCGGACATGGGCACGGCGCTGAATCGCCCGTCGCACGAACCACCCTTGAAACCACCGGACTTGACGGTGTACCAGGCCGCGATGCCGTTCTCGAAGCGCCCGAACTCGCGGTAGCGCCCGGGGGAACAGCCGGGACCCGCCCACGCCGTGAACGACGGGCTGCGCGCGGGCGGCGGTGGCTTGGCCGGGGCCTTCGGGGCCCGGGAGGTGGGGGCCGGGGTGGACTCCGTGGGCTCCTGCCCGGTCGGGCCGATCCGGGTCGGGGCACCGCCGGGGGCGTCGTCCGCGTTGCCCACGGGCCCGTCCGTACCGCCGCCGTCGGAGTCGGTCAGCAGGGTCGCCAACACGACCAGGACGGCCAGCGCGACCCCGACTCCCGTGGCCACCCACACCTTTCGCGCGCGGGTGAGGGTCGATAACCGCCCGAGGACCGTTTCGCGGGCGACCCAGCACCCGTCCGCGGGCCGCCCCCCGTCCGCACCCGCCCCGCACTCCGGGCAGACCATGCCCGGCAGCACACCCCTGCGGCCGCCGCCGCACCGTTCGCACACCATGAGGACCTTCTCGCGCCGTACTTCCCGATCAACCCGAGCAACCCGATCAACCCGAGCGACCCGATCAACCCGAGCGACCCGATCAACATCCTGAACAGTCGGACAGTAAGCCAAGTGGACCAACTATGCACGAGGTGACCACTTCGAGGCAGGGAACACCCACGATTGACCTTGCCCCGGGGGCAGGACTCAGCCCTCCTCGTCCCTCCCCGGCCCGCCCATGTCCAGCGGGCCCTCGCCGCCCGGCCCGCGGGGTTCCAGCTCGACCTGGATGCGGTGGGTGGTGTCCTTGGAGACCGTGGCTCCGAGCTCCGCGGTGACCACGCCGATGCGCAGGCCGCCCTTTCCGCTGCCCTCGCGGCGCACCTGGACGGCGAATTCCAGCTGCACCTTCTGCACCCGGAAGCGCATTCCGCTCGCGCTGCCGCGGCGCTGGGCCTCCTCAAGCTCGGCCCGTACCTGGCTGATCACATCCGCCAGACCCGCGCCGGCGACCGTGCCGTTCGCCATGTCCGCAGTGCCGTTCGTGTTCACCATGCCCACATCCCCCCACTGAATCCGACGCCCCATTGTCACCCACTGCGACTATGCTGGTACAGCATGGGGGAGTCGAATACGGAGAACAACTTCCGTACTGATCAAGAGACTTGGCGTGTTCGATTACGCAGCGCCGACCGCGCCAAGCAGGTGCTCGGTGCCGGTGTGCTGCTCGGGGACGGGCTGGTGCTGACCTGCGCGCATGTCATCCGGATCCCCGGGACCGACGAGCATCTGCCGTCCGTGACCGTGGAGTTCCCCGGCTCCGGCGGCGCCGCCGGGACCGGGCTGCGGGCCCTCGTCGAGCCGCGCCACTGGGTCCCGCGCGCCGACGATCACAGCGGCGATCTCGCCCTGCTGCGGCTGGCCGGACCACCGCCCGCCGCCGCGCGCGCCACCACCCTCCACCGGCTGCCGACCATCTGGAACCGCCGGGTGCACTTCGCCGGTTACCCCTCCCGCATCACCGGCGGCAAGTGGTCGGAGGCGCTCATCAAGGGCAACGGCGGGCCGGGGGACGAGTGGGTGCAGATCGACCCGGTCGTCGAGGCGGACACCCTGATGCGGCGTTTCAGCGGCGCCGGAGTCGTCGACAACCGCACCGGGCGCGTCATCGGCATCGTCGTCAGCAAGCTCGACTCCGAGCGGGACGGCGCGCACTACCGGCACGGTTACATGATCCCGACCGCCACAGTCATCAAACATCTCCAGCTGGTGCGCGACCGGTACGCGACCGGCCGCCAGGTCGTCCCGCAGACCCTCACCGCCGACCCCGCCACCCCGGGCCCCGACCGTGGCTTCGCGCGCTGGCTGACCCGCTGGCTGGCGGGCGAGGACACGATGGCCGACGTGGAGATCGCGTTCGTACGGGAGGCCGACAAGGACGCGGCGCTCGCCCTGCGCACCACGCTCACCCTCGCCGACCGCGAGCGCTCCCCCCGCACCTCGGTCGCCGGGCCCGTCCACGACGGGAGCAACGGGCCCAACGGGCCCGACGGGCACAATGGGCAAGGCAGTGTGCCACGCGCAGGCAGCCTCGATCTGGCCGTCGACGCCCGGGGCAAGACCCCGGCGCAGGTCGCCGACGAGATCGCGGAGGGGATGGGCCTGGACGGGCCGGGGCCGCAGCCGATGCCGGAGCGCATAGCGGCCGACGCCCTGCCGCTGACCACCGTGATCGAGGGGTTGGACGAGGCCCTGCGGCCGGTGGAAACCGTCGAGTTGCTGCACACGCTGGCCCGGCGCGGTGGACGGCTGCTGCTGGTCTTCCGCCGGCACGACTCCCCCGCCCTGGACCGCACCCGCGAACTCCTCCTCGATCCGGACCACCCCGAGCGCCGCCTGGAGCGGATAGGACTGCGCATCGGCAGGCTCGCCCGCACCGAGGAGCTCGCGCGGGATCTGCGCAGGCGCGCGATGTCCTGCGTGTGCCCCCTGCCGTCCGTCTCGCGCTACGCACCGGACCTGGAGCTCAAGGCGGTCCGCCTCGCGGCCGATCCCGAGCGTGGCGCCACGAGCTTCCTCGTCAAGCTGAGTTACGTCGAAAGGACCGTGGAGGCCGCCCTGCTTGAGGCGGAGACCGGCCACCGCACGCTCGCCCGGCAGCTCGCCCGCCACCAGGAACTGCGTGGCCTGCTCGACGCGTACGGGGCCCGGCTCGCCGCCCACCGCATCACCGAGGCGGTGGCGCAGGAACAGCGGGAGGCTCAGCGACTGCTGACCGGCGGCCCCTGCGAGCCGGCGGAGGCCGAGGGGGCGGTCGACCGGTTCGTACGGGCCGCCCGCACGGCACTTGAGGAGCTGCCCGGCGGGCCCGAGGGGGCGCGGCGGTGAGGCCCTGTCCGCACGTCGGCTGCACCGGCCGGGTCACCGAGACCGGATTCTGCGACCGCACCGGCCTGCCCGTCGACGAGGAGGCGGGAGGCGTCGTCGAAAGGGAGCCGGGGGCCGAGCAGTTCGTCGTGTCCGGCGCCGAAGAAGGGCTGATGGACCTGCCCCTCGTCGAGGTCCCCGACCCGGCTCTGCTCGTCGAGCCGGTCGACGAGCAGCCCTCGTCGCACGTCATGAGCTGCGGCAACCCCGACTGCACGGAGCTGATCGGCGTCGTGGCCACCGAGGGGCACTGCAGCTGCGGTACGCCGTACGCGCTGCGGCCCCAGCTGTCCGCCGACGACGTACTGGCCGACCAGTACCAGGTGATCGGGCCCATCGCGCACGGCGGCCTGGGCTGGGTCTATCTCGCCGAGGACGCCCAGCTCTACAACCGTCCTGTGGCGCTCAAGGGCCTGCGCAATCCGCACAGCCAACTGGCCCGCGAGGTCGCGCTGCGCGAGCGGCGGCACCTCACCGACCTGAACCACAAGGACATCATCCGCGTCATCAACTACGCCACCCACCGCCCGTCGGGCACCGACTACATCGTGATGGAGTTCGCCGGCGGGATGGCGCTGCACCGCATCGCGGAGCGCATCGCACGCGACGAGGCGCCGTTCTCCGGGGCCCGGGTGCATGAGTTCGTGATGAGTTACGGGATCCGGATCCTGGACGCGCTCGGTTATCTCCACGAGCACGAGCGCAAGGTCTACGGCGACATGAAGCCGGACAATGTCATCCACTGCGGGGACGGCATCAAGATCATCGATGTCGGTGGGGTACGGGAGTTCGGCGCGCCCGGCCCGTACACCGACTTCTACAAGGGACCTGAGGTCCCCCCGGACGGTCGCGCCCACCCCCAGTCCGACCTCTACAGCGTCGGCATGACCCTGCGGGAGCTGACCGACGCCGCCCGCCATCCCGCGCCCGGCCTCGGCGCCGAGTCCCTGGAGCGGGTGCTGCGGCGGGCCACGGCGGACGACCCCCGGGCGAGGTTCGCGACGGCCGACGAGATGTCGGTGCAACTGCGCGGGGTGATCCGGGAGTTGCGTTCGCTTCGGCTCGGCAAGGAGACCTACGAGCCGTCCCGGCTGTTCGAGCCCGTATCGGCCGCGCTGGACGGCACACTCGGTGAGGCCCCGGCCCTGGAGTCCTGGACGTACGGCACGCACCGCCTGTCGCTCACGGCGGCGCCGCCGTCGCCCGACGAGGTCGCCGTGGGCCTGCCCGTACCCAAGGCCGATCCGGACGACCCGCACGCGCACTCCCTGGCGCGGACCGCGAACGACGCGCCGGGCCTGCTGCAACTGCTCGCCGACTGGACGCCGTCCGCCGAACTGCACCTGCTGCGCTGCCGATTGCACCTCGGCCTCGCCCGGCGCCCCGATCGGGACCCGCAACAGGCTCAGGCTCCTGCGGAAGGTGCCTCCGCCCACCGCGAGGCGGCCCGCACCGAGCTCGACCGGGCCCGCGCCCTGATCGGCCCCATGGCCCGTCACGACTGGCGGCTCAACTGGCACAGCGGGCTGCTGCACCTCGCCTCCGGCCAAATCGCCGATGGCCGCACGGAGTTCGACGCGGTCTACAGCGCGCTCCCCGGCGAGTTCGGGCCCAAGCTCGCCCTCGGCTACTGCCACGAGCAACTGGGCGACACGGACCGGGCAATGCGCTTCTACGAGGCGGTGTGGCTGCGCAACCACTCGATGGGCAGCGCCGCGTTCGGGCTCGCCCGCATACACCTCGCCCGCGACGAACGGGACAGGGCGCTGGCCATCCTCAACCACGTACCGAAGGACTCACGGCACCGCACCGCCGCGCGGACCGCGATCGTACGCATCACGGCGGGCCTGCGCGGCCCGGAGAACACCCCGCCGCCGCTGGAGTCCATCACCGCCGCCCTCGGGCAGGTCCTGCGGCTGCACGAGGAGGAGGGGCTGACCGACCGGCACGCCGTGCTGCGCCTGCAGACCCACATCCGGGAGGTCGTCCTCGACTGGCTCTGCGCACCGCGCGCCGGCGACGACGACGGCCGGGGGCAGGAGCGGCGGCTCGCCGAGCTGAGGGAGCGGATACAGGACGAGCAGCTCACCGAGGACCGACTGCGCAGACGTCTGGAGGAGTCGTACCGGTCCCTCTCCGAGCAGGCCGACGACGCGAGGACGCACGGCGCACTCCTCGATCTGGCCAATGAGATCCGCCCCTTGCGGTGGACGCACAAGGAGCACACATGGCTCAGGACGACACAGAAGATCCGCCGGGCGCTGTCTCCCTCGAAGTGAGCCAGCAGCCCGACGTGTCGGCGGACCGCGGCGCCGAGGGCGGCACCCGCGTGTGCGCGGTGGTGACGGTGACCGTGGGACCGGCGGCGGACCGGGACGCGGGTACGGAAGGGGGCGTTCGAGCGAGCGCTGCTTTGCCGACCCCGCCGCCCGCGCCGCCCCCCAGGGCCGAGGTCTTCCTCCTCGACTGCTCGGCATCCATGGGCTATCCGCGCGACAAGCTCTGGGCCGCGCAGGACGCCGTCGCCGAGGCCGTGGGCGCGCTGCCCGACGGCACGTACTTCGCGATCGTCGCCGGGCGCCACACCGCCGAGCTGCTGTATCCGCCGGAGTCCGCCGGGCCCGCCGCGCTCGCCCGCGCCGACGCCACCACCCGGCAGGAGGCCGGCGACGCGGTCGCCCGTCTGGTGCCCGGCGGCGGCACGGCCATCGGCAGCTGGCTCGCTCTCGCCCGCGAGCTGTTCGGCAACGGGCCCGGGGCCGCCGTCCGGCACGCCCTGATGCTCAGCGACGGCCGCAACGAGCACGAGAGACACCAGACGCTCGAAGCCGAACTAAGCGCCTGCGCCGGCCTGTTCACCTGCGACACCCGTGGCATCGGCGAGGACTGGGACCCCGACGAGCTACAGCTGGTATCCGAGAGCCTCGACGGCAAGGCCGACGCGGTACGCGACCTCGACGCACTCCCCGGCGAATTCCTGTCCGTCACCGCCGAGTCGGCGGCCCGTCACATCACCGGCCTGCGGCTGCGCATCACCCACCGCGCGGGCAGCGCCCCGCTGACCGTCCAGCAGGTCCATCCCACGCGTCGTGACCTCCTCGCGGGCGGCGTGGCGGCGGGCGAGCGGTGCCTGGAGTTCCGTACGCCGCCGTGGCGCCACGAGACCCGCGAGTACCTGGTGTGCGTCGCCGCTTCCCGTACGCCCGACGAGCCCGTCGACCGGGCACTGTGGCTGGCCGACGTGAAGGTGGTGCGCGACCCGGACCCCGGGGACGGTCTCCAACTGCCGGGCGCACAGCCCATTTTGGTCCGCTGGACACGCCGCCACGACCTCTACAGCCAGTACGACCCCAAGGTCCTGCACTACGCCCACCACGACGCCCTCGTCCGAGGCCTCGAAGAGGGCCGCGCCGCGCATCGAGCCGGTGACCCGGCGGGCGCGCGCGCCGCGTGGGGCGAGGCTGTGCGGCGCGCGCACGCCATGGGCAACCAGCCCATGCTGCAACGCCTCGCCGATGTCGTACGGATCATCGACGCGGAGCGCGGCGAGGTGGAGATCCGCCCCGACATCAGGCCCCTGGACATCAACTCGGCCATGGTGCTGCGCGCCCACAGCACGCTCCTGCCCCCGGACAAGCCCCGGCAGGAGCCCAGTTGATTCAGCAATCGGTCCGCCGCCCGGTCCGGCAGCCGCTCCGCCGGTCGGTCCGCCGGTGCTGGCACTCGGCCACCGGCATCGGCAGCGTCAGCACGGCCGGGTACCTGCGCCGTCAGCTGCTGTGGCTGCTCACCCTGACCACGCTGGCCGTCACCGCGCTGTTCAGCGCGTACCACGAAGTGCACCGCGACACCCTGGCGATCAGCGACCGCACAGGACCCGCCGTCGTCGAACTCGCCAGGGCGCACACCCTTCTGGCGATGGCGCACACGACGGCCGGCAAGCACATCGCCGGCCTGACCGAGAACCCGAGGGAGCCAGACATCCTGAGCTACAGCGACGACTACGCGAGCCTGCTCAACGAGGCCCGTCAGAGCCTGGACCGGGCGGGCCGGACCAACGCCCTGGGACGCGAGGACCGGCAGAAGCTGCGCATCGTGTCCGGGCTCGTCGACGGCTACGCCAAGTGGATCGACGGGGCGCAGACGCGGTACAGAGAGCCGGTTCTGAGCCTCGCGATCCTCAGTTACGCAGATGAGATGATGTCCGACCCGTCCGGCGTGCTGGACCGGATCGCCAAGCTCAAGCTCACTCAGAGCGAGGCGCTCAAGCGTCAGCAGGAGTGGGGAATCGCGCCGTGGCTCACCTGGCCGATCGCCGTGGTGAGCTGCCTGCTGCTCGGCGTACGGCTGGTGGGCATCCAGTTCTTCCTGCGGCGGCGCTTCCGGCTGCGGCTGAGCATCCCGCTGGCAGCGGTGACGCTGCTGCTGGCCGCGCTTCCGGTGCTCGGCTTCGGCACCTTGCAGGCGCACAAATACCAGGCCGCCGTCCGCGACATCGCCGCCGGGCTGGAGCCCGCGCGACCTATGGCGACGATCGACCAAGCACAGAGCCACATGGCCAAGAGGCTGTCCAGGTACGACGCCGTGGGCTGGGCGCGGGTCACCTTGTTCGTTCCGCTCGCGGGCGTGCTGATGGCGGGGGTTGTCCTGTTGACGCTCCAGTCGCACCTCGCCCAGTACACGTATCCGCGCAAGCCCGGAGGTGGTCGCCGATGAAATCCCCAGCGCAGTACGTACGCCTCGCCCTCGCCGTTTCCCTGCTGGCCGGTCTCGCCCTGTCGTCCGCCGCCTGTTCGAAGGAGGACGCACCCGCGGTCATTGTGCTCGGACCGTGGACCGGTGACGAGGGGAAGAGCTTCAAGGCGGTGCTCAAACTGTTCCGCGACAAGCACAGAATCGGCTTCATCTACGAGGGCACCACCTCGGTCCGCGAGACCCTCCTCGCCCAGGTGCAGGACGATTCGCCGCCCGACATCGCCATCCTGCCGAGCCTCGGCGAGCTCACCAAGTACGCGCACGACGGCGAACTGGTCCCCCTCCCCAAGGCCGTACGGGAACGCTCCCCCGCGCCCTGGTCCCCCGAGCTCAGCGTCGACGGCCGTACGAACACCTACTGGACCCCGGTCAAGATCGACCTCAAGAGCGTCGTATGGCACTACCCGGACCGCCCCGCCACCAAGGGCGACTGGTGCCTGGGCATGGGCTCGGGCGCGACCTCGGGCTGGCCCGGCAGCGACTGGATCGAGGACATCCTGCTCCAACAGGCGGGCCCCCGTGTGTACGAGAACTGGGCGACCGGCGCGCTGTCCTGGCAGGACGACCACGTACGCAGCGCCTGGAAGACGTGGGGCCGGATCGTCACCGCGGGCAGTCACGACCAGGCGAAGGACGCGCTGGCCAACAACTTCAAGGCCACCGACGACAAGGGCCTGCTGAAGCCGCCGCCCGCCGCTGGCTGCACGCGCGAGCACCAGGGCAGCTTCATCCGCGGCCTGTACGGCCCCGAGGTCCGCTTCGTCACCACCACCGACGCCGTCCGGGAACTCGCCAACGACAGACGCGCGTACGAGGTGGCCGGGGACATGGCAGCCATGTTCCGCGACAGCGCGGAGGCGCGGAAGCTGCTCACCTTCCTCACCGACAAGGAGGCCCGAACGGCCTGGGCGAGCGACGCCGACGGCGACGGCGACGACAACGGCAACGGCGACAAACGCAACCGGCCGTTCTTCCCCGTCTCCGTCGGAAAGTACAGCGAGGAGTGGGGCAACCGGTCGGTCGACCGGACCCTGCGGAGCGCGACACAGCTGTGCGTGGACGCGTCGGACGCGATGCCGCCGAATCTGGTGGGGGCGTTCCACCGGGCGGTACTGGACTACTTGGGGTACCTGAGCGCCCCGGAAGACCGGGATTCGCCGCTGGAAAGCCTGCTGAAACTGCTGGAAGACGAGCGGGGACGCCAGCACAAGAGCGCGACCCCGCAGGTCCCTTCGGTGTGCGCGACGCCGTAGGTAGGGGGCCGGTCCTGCGGGGTGCGGGCGTGTCCTCAAGCGCCGTGCGGGGCGATTGCCCTCAGGCCCATCCCGCCACCACGGTCCGTACCGCCGCCACCACCCGTCCGATGCCGGCCTCGTCGGACCGGACCGACCGGCTGAACTCGGCGTGCAGGAAGGGCACTTCCTCGTCCGAGGCCAGTCGCCCCTGCTGATTCGTCCGGCCCTCCAGCACACACTTGTGTGCCCAGGCCCGGCAGACGTCGAAGTCCCGGTCGCCCAGCTCACGGGCCAGGCGGCGGGCGTCCTGGCGGCCCTCGGTGCCGGCGCCCATGGAGAGGATCACGTCGAAGTCCGGCTCGGTGCTGTCGGCGAAGCCATGCAGCTGGATGCCTGGAAGGCTGCGCCCGGTCAGCTCGGCGCAGACCGCGTGGAAGACCGTGTCGCGCCGGTGGGCCACATCCGCTGCGTCGCCTTCGCCCGCTGTGCGGTGCGCACCCGCCAGGACCATGACGCCTCCGGGGGCGGCGGTCAGCACGCCCGCGCCGAGCTGCTCACTGTCGGCGTCGGCGACGGGGTGCGGCACCTGCACGGACCAGCGGACCGGGCCGTCGAGGCCGACGTACACGCGCCCCCAGCCGCGGGCGTCCTCCCCGGCCAGATCGGCGACCTCGGCGAACCTGCGCCCGGTGGCGCTGTCCGTGAGCGTACGTATGCCGAAATCGACCTCGGCGAGCTTGCGGTCCGCTTCCTTGCGCCGCCCCTCGACCAGCAGGCCGACGCCCTCGGCGACCGTGCGCCGCTCCACCCGGCGCGGTGGTTTGTATCCGGCTTCGGCAACCGTGTCGGTGGCGAAGCCGGTGATACGACGCGCCAGGTCGATTTCGGTATGCGTACGGGAGGGAGTGGGGCTTTTGCGAGCTTCGGGGGAATCGTCCCGTTGTACGGCTGTGGTGAGAGCAACTCCCGCAAAAATCACCGCCGCGACCAGCAAAGTTGTCAAAAATGTCATCTTCGTGGTCGGAATCGACGTCATAAACGGTGAAAATATCATCGTGACAAAATCTTCACGTCTGCCCGCCCTGTCCCGCACCGTCGCTCTGGCCCTTCTGGCACCGCTGGCGGCGGGTTGCGGCCTCATGGACACGGACGCCGCCGCCGGGGCGGACGGTCCGTCGTTCACCGTCGCCGCGGCGGGCGACATCCTGGTCCACCCGGAGCTGACGGACCAGGCCAAGAAGGACGCCGGAGCGGCCGACGGCAAGGCGATGGACTTCGGCCGCATCATGGCCGGGGTCAAGCCCGTCATCAGCAAGGCGGACCTGGCGATCTGCCATATGGAGCCCGTCCTGGGCAAGCCGGAAGGCCCCTTCCAGAGCTACCCGGACTTCCTGGTTCCGCCGCAGATAGCCGACACGGTCAAGCGCATCGGCTACGACACCTGCTCGACCGCGTCGAACCACTCGCTGGACCACGGGCCGGGCGGGGTGAAAAACACGCTGGACACGCTCGACAAGGCGGGTCTCCAGCACACCGGCTCCGCCCGCAGCAAGGCGGAGGCCGAGAAGCCGCTCATCATGGACATCAAGGGCGTCAAGGTGGCCCACCTCTCGTTCGCCGGCGGCTTCAACGGGCGCGAGGTGCCCGAGGACAAGCCCTGGCTGGCCAACCAGACCTCGTTCAAGAAGATCGCCGCCGCGGAGGACGCCGCACGCAAGGCCGGCGCCGATGTGGTGATCCTCAGCATCCACTGGGGACGTGAGCACCAGCCCGCACCCAACGCCCTCCAGCTCAGCCTGGCCCGGAAGATCGCCGAGCGGACCGGCATCAACCTGGTGATCGGCCACCACGCCCATGTGGTGCAGCCGATGGAGAAGGTCGACGGCACCTGGATCGCGTACGGCCTCGGCAACCAGCTCGCCCGGCACGAGGTGCCGAGCGGGCTGTCCGAGGAGGGGGTGATCGGCTGGTTCGAGTTCACCGAGCGCGGCGGGGACTGGGACGTCGAGGCCCGGTACGTACCGACCTTCATCGACATCCCGGCCGACCCCGAGGATCCCGAGGCAGCCGACGACGCGGCAGCCGACGACGGCGGGGTGCGTGACCACCGGCTGGTGGACGTGGCCGCCGCACTGCGTGACGGCAAGGGACTCAGCCCGCAGCAGCGCTCCCGCTACCGGCTGGCCTTCGAGCGGACCGAGGGAACCCTACTGAATCGCAATGGCGGCTCCGACGGACTGAAAGCACTACAGGAGCCGCCCGGCTGACCGTGCGAGACGCAATTCACATCGCATCTCGCCCCTTCCGTACAACCCTTCACGGCGATCACGGGTCGTCATCTTTCGGTCGGACATGCGCGCGTACCGCGCCTCACGCGACCGTTCCGATCAGAAATGTCCAGGAAGAGGGACTCTCATGGCCGCTTCGCGCGCGAAGCGGCGACACAAGGCTCGACGAAGAGCCGACATGTCGCTACTGGGTGGCATACGCCCGCCCATCGCGGTGCTGTCCGCACTGCTCGTTTCCCTGGCGGGCATCACCGCCCTCGCGCTCGGCAGGACGGGCGAAGACGCCCTCCCCGAGGCGGTGATGACCTCCCAGCAGCACTTCGCCGAGGACGGGGCCGTCGCCCTGCGGGCCTCCCTGGACGAGAGCATCACCGACCTCAACCACACCGCCACCCTCTTCAACGCGGGTGATCCCGTCTCCGCCGACGCGGTCCTGGACAAGCTCGGCAGCGTGTACCAGAAGTGGCGCGGCACTGCGATCGTCGAAATCAAGTCGGGCAAGCTGAAGGCCACCCGGGGCGAGAACGTGCCCCTGACCGCCGTGGACCTCGGCAAGCTCTCCGACGAGGACGGGCTCGTCCCACGGATGGTGCGGCTGGAGAACGGCGAGACACGACTGCTCACGTTCTCCCTGCTGTCCTGGAAGGACCGGCCCCAGCAACTGCTGATCGCCTCCAACAGCCTGAAGTTCCCCGGCGTCAGCCTCGGCAAGTTCCGCGTCATCGCCGTCGTCGACTCGGCCGGCGAGGTCCTCAGCAGCGACGGCATCCTCGCGCCGGAACAGATCCTCTCCGAGACGGTCCTGGAGGAGGCGAAGCAGCACAAGAAGCAGCTCCGTACATTCGCCCGGCTCTCCGCCAAGAAGGCCGAGCAGCATCCCCTGAAGACCAAGGAACCCGGATCGGGCGGCTTCCTCGGCGTCAGCGGCAGCCTGACCGGGGACGCCATCGACGGCGAGCGCTCGGTGGCCGGCTATGCCACGCTCGCCGCCCCCGAAGCCGGCGAGAGCACCGCAGCCTCCGGCCTCGGCCTGACGGTCGTATCGCAGGTCAATGTCACCGAGGACCCCCGGCAGATCACCCGGCCGCTCGTCGGGCTGCTCACCGCGGGCGTCCTGCTCGTCGTCGGCATCCTGGCCGTGGCCCTGCTCCTCGGCACGGTGCAGCGCCCCCTGCTCCGGCTCTTCCTGGAGAGCCGGCGGCTCACCCGCGGCGATCTGACCCGGCCCGTGACCGTCCCGGCGACCGGAGAGACCGCCCGGATCGGTCACGCCCTGGAGCAGTTGCGCCGCCAACTCACCGCTGGGAGCACGCCCACCGGCGACGCCGCCGAGCAGCCCCGGCGGGCCCGTGGGCTGCGCCGTATCGGCGCCCGCGGCCTGCTCGTCGTCTGCGCCGCGCTGCTGCTGGCCTGGTCAGGACCGATGCTGCTGCTCCTCAACCGCGCCGAATCCACCGCCGTCGTACCGCAACAGCTCGTGAACGACCAGCGTGAGCGCACCGACACCCTCACCGACCGGGTACGTCGCGCACTCAACGAGGGCCACGCCGACCTGCTGTCCGTGGCCTCCCTCATCGGAGACCGCACCACACCGGCCGACATGACCACCGTGCTTGAGCACACCCGCACCGAGCACCTGCGCTACGCATCGCTGTACGTCCTTTCCCCCGACGGCAAAGTGCTCGCCCGCGCCGGCAAGGAGCCCAGGAACCCGGCAGGCAAGGGCCCGCGCACCAAGCCGATCACCCTCCTCGACCACTCGTCCAAGGAACCCGTCATCACCGGGTACGCCGAAATCCCGGGCCGCGACGGGGCGGCCGTCGTCGGTGAGTTCCGTATCGACTTCCTGAACTCGCTGCTCTCGCGGCCCGGTCTGGGCGAGGTACGCGTCGTCGACGCCGAGCGCCGGATCATCGGCAGCAACAACGGCTACCAGGCCTTCACCAAACTGCCCGACCGGCGGATCGACACCCTCGTCCAGGGCGCCAACCAGAAGGTCGGCATGAGCCCGCGGCCCAGCGGAGTCCTCTACCGCGGCGCGAACGGGCAGCAGATCGCCGCGGCGGCCCCCTTCGTCGGCGGCGGCGCCGCGAAGTCCCTCGGCTGGACCGTGGTCAGCTGGCAGCCCGCGTCGGGCCTCGACATCCCCGAGTACAGCCTCCAGAACCGCACCGTGCTCGCCGGGATGCTCGGCCTCACCGCGGCCGCCGCCTGTCTGGGCTGGCTGTACATCGTGGTCGTACGACCGCTCCGGGCCCTCGCCGACCAGGCCGAGGCGCTGGCCTCCGGTGACCGCCGCACCATCCTCTATCCACGCCACCACGACGAGGTCGGCGCCGTCATCCGCAGCCTGGAACTCATCAGGCAGCAACTGCAGGGGCAGCGCAAGCGCGACGGCGCGGCTCTGGCCGGAAGGAACTGATCGGCCGTGCTTTTCCTCTACACCGTGCTGTTGGTGTGCTGCGCCATTCTGCTGGTCGCAGGCATCGTCGAGCAGCGGCGGCACTTCACCAACCTGGACCGCATACCGTCCCGGGTACTGGTCAACGGCATCCGCGGCAAGAGCTCCATCACCCGGCTGTGCGCGGGCGCGCTGCGCGGCGGCGGTCTCACCACGGTCGCCAAGACCACCGGTACCGCGGCCAGGTTCATCCACCCGGACGCCACCGAGGAGCCCGTCTACCGCAAGTTCGGCATCGCCAATGTGGTGGAGCAGATCGGCATCGTCCGGCGCGCCGCCGCGTATGACCCGGACGCCCTGGTCATCGAGTGCATGGCCGTCATGCCGGCGCTCCAGGAGATCAACCAGAGCAAGCTGATCCGCTCCACGATCGGTGTGCTGTGCAATGTGCGTGAGGACCACCTGGCCGAGATGGGGCCGACCCTCGACGACGTGGCGCGCTCGCTGTCGCGCTCCATGCCGGAGGGCGGCATCTGCATCACCGCCGAGAAGGACCGCTTCCACATCCTTCAGGAGGAGGCGGACGCCCGCGACTGCAAGCTGATGTACGCCGACCCGGAGATCGTCTCCGACGAGGAGTTGCGCGGCTTCAGCTGGTTCACCTTCAAGGAGAACGTCGCCATCGCGCTGACCGTCGCCGAACTCCTCGGCGTGGAGCGGGAGACGGCACTGCGGGGCATGTACGACGCCCCGCCGGACCCGGGTGTCCTCTCCGTGGAGCGGTACCGCACCGAGGACGGCAAGCGGCTGCGCTTCGCGAACGTCTTCGCGGCGAACGACCCGGAGTCGACGCTGATGAACATCAACCAGCTGCTCGACGTGGGCGCCATCAAGCGCCCGCTGAACGTCGTCATCAACTGCCGCCCCGACCGGGTCGAGCGCAACGGCCAGATGGGCGCGATCATCCCGGGCCTCCAGCCGGACAAGGTGTTTGTGATCGGGCACCCGGCGAAGAGCGCCATCGACGCGATCCCGGTCGACTGGCGGCACTGCGCGGTCGACCTCGGCGGTGACCGCCGCGACCCGGCGGAGTTCATGGGCCGGATGCTCGCGGAGCTCGGCCCCGACTCGTCGCTCGTCGCGATCGGCAATATCCACGGGCAGGGCGAACTGCTGCTTGAGCAGCTCACCGAGCTGCCGGCGGACGAGACGCCGGAAGGAGCCCCGGACGAGACGCCGGTCGGCGGGCCGCAGGGAACGGGGCACGTCCCGGCGCCCGCCTCCGCAGAGACCACCACAGGCATCACCGCAGGCCTCACCGCAGGCCTCACCACAGGCGGCGCGGACGGCAGCCCACGCGCCGCCACGCGCACGCCAGCGCCCGTCCCCGCGCAGAGGGCCCCCGTCCGGCACGACGAGACGCTCGCCCTGCAGCAGCTCACGCCGCGCATCGACCCGTACCAGCCGTACTCGGAGACGTACGAGACGCGCTACCAGCCCCAGCAGCCCCTGCGCGCCGTCCCGCCGCCCGCCACCCCGTCCGGCCCGCAGTCCGCCCTGCACCCGGACCAACAATCCGGCCCGCAGGAGCAACGCCTCGCGCCCTGGCCGCAGATCCCGCAGCAGCCCACCGAAAACGACACCCCGCCCGGCCCCGCCGGGCCCCCTCCCCCGCGCGGCATGTTCGAGCCGGTCAGGCCGCCCGCCCCGGCTCAGCAGCAGAACCCAGGAGAACCCCGTTGATCCCGTCCGTCCTCACGCCCGAGATCGCCGCGATCGGCATCGCCGTGGGCCTGATGTTCTCGCTGGTCTGCTATCTGACGACCAATCTCTCCCCAGGCGGGATGATCACCCCCGGCTGGCTGGCCCTGACCCTCGTCGAGGATCTCCAGCGCGCCGCCATGGTGGTGGGTGTCACCGTCCTGACGTACGTCACCACACTGCTCGTTCAGCGGCTGGTGATCCTCTACGGAAAGCGGCTGTTCTCCACCGTGGTCCTCATCGGGGTGCTGCTCCAGGCCACCTTGATGATCGTGCTCCAGCTGGAGTTCCCGCTGATGTACACGAACCAGACGCTCGGCTTCATCGTGCCGGGCCTGATCGCGTATCAGCTCGTCCGCCAGCCCAAGGGCGCGACGATCCTCGCCACCGGCTCCGTGACGCTGATGGCCTACGTCCTGCTCACCGCCGGAATCCTGCTCGGCGCCCTGCCGTCCGCCTGACCGACCCCGGAGTTTCCTCATGAGCGCGAAGCCCAAACGCGGTCCCCGTCCGGTACTGCACGCCACGACCGTGATCGCCCTGCTCGCCGCCAGCGCGTACCTCACCGTCGAACTCCGCAAGGAGGAGCAGGCCAAGGCGCCCGCCGTGCAGGCCGTCACCGACAAGCCCGCACTGAGGTCCGGGGGCACCGACCCGGGTTCCGGCGATGTCACCTGGGAGCGGCTGAAGAGCCCGGCCCGCACCGTGCTGCGCGGCGAGGACGGCGGCGTACAGGCCACATTCACCGACGGGGCGCGCACCGCCACTCTCACCGGTCCCAGCCGCACCTTCACGGAGCCCACCGGCACCAAGTCCCGCGTGGTGACCGAGAATTGGGTGCGGCTGATGCCGGAGCCGTGGATCAAGGGCGCCGAGCGGGAGAAGTGGTTCAAGGACTGGTTCAAGGAGTTCTCCGGCAGCAAGGAGGACGACCTGTTCGCGATCGCCTTCCAGTACGTCGACCAGGCGCCCGTGAAGAAGGACGACGAGGGCACCTCGTACGCCGGTGACGCCAGTTTCGGCCCGATCAACCCGACCGGCAGTCCGGGCAACGACTACCGCCTGGAGGAGTCGGACTTCTACGACTACCTGGGCATCTCCTACACCTTCCGCGACGGCACCACGGTGCAGCCCGAGGCGATCCGCGCCCGCTCCATGGACTGCTCCGGCTTCATCCGTACCGTGCTGGGCTACCGGGCCCGCTTCCCGCTGATGGCCACCGACAAGCTCGGCGACGGCCTGCCGCGCACCGCCAACGGCATGGCCCGCTCCGACCTGGGCACCGACGTCCTCAAATTGGCCGGTCTCGGGCCCAAGGACCGGCCGAAGTCCATAGACGTGCTGCAACCGGGCGACCTGGTCTTCTTCAAGCTGGACGCGCGCACCAAGGACCGGCTCGACCACGTCGGCATGTACATGGGCCACGACACCGACGGGCACAAGATCTTCGTGTCGAGCCGCGAAGAGGTCAACGGGCCGACCATCGGCGACAAGGGCGGCACCTCGCGACTGGACGGCAACGGCTACTACGCGAGCACCATGCGCAGCGCCAAGCGGCTGTAGGCGGACGGGGGGGCCTGCGGGGCTTGTCGCCTACCTTGCCCCTTCCCGAACTGGGGGCAGGCCCCCAGACCCCCGGGACGCCCTTCGGGCGTGTCCTCAATCGCCGGACGGGCTGAAAGTTTCCCGGATGCTGCGCATCTTCAGCCCGTCCGGCGATTGAGGACCGGGGGCTGGGGCGGAGCCCCACCACGCGGCGGCAGCCGCACAATGACACAGCGGGAAGGGGCGGGTAGGGGTACAGCGCCGCAGGCAACCCGCACCCGCCCCCACCCCACGGCACCCGCGCCCCCTCAACACCGCCCGGGCCGCGCGTAAATCATGACCCGCGCCCCGGTGACCTCCCGGCTGCTGCACTGCTCGAAGTGCTCCCGCAGCGTCGTCCGTTTGACGACCTCCTGCGCGGTCTCGTCCACCGGATCCCCGTCCGGATCACCGAGCACAACGATGCGCTCGGTGGCCAGCATCCGGGCCCGGATCCGGGGCGCGGAGACTTCCTCGCCGTACAGCGAGTCCGACGAGTCCACCACCTTCGCCAGCGCCAGATCGGGGAAGGCCCGGAACTGCTCCGGCTCGGCCAGCGTCCACACCCGCCGCCGGGCCGGCGTGAAGAGCAGCCCGTCACCGGGCTTCGCCGCCTCCCGCACCGCCAGCGTCACCGCCATCGCGTCGTCCGCGCGGCTCTCCGGGCTCCGCAGATGCATCCCCACCGGCAGCACCGCCACGAGGAAAGCCACCACCGTCAGCGCACGCAGCCTGATCCGGCGGCGCAGCAGCCGGGCCTGCCCCTCGGGCGGGCGGCGGAACGCCCGGTCCAGCGCAGCCCCGACGAGCAGCGCGAACCCGATGACGTAATACAGGACGTACCGGTCGACGTACATCGGCTTGAGCTGGGACGCCAGGAGCAGGGAGACCGTCGGCAGAATCAGCAGCGGCACCGCGATCGTCCGCAGCCGGATCGGGCCGCCGACGCGCACCGGGGCGCGCGCGCAGCGCAGGCCGACGGCAGCGAGAATCACGAAGCTCACCAGCTGCACCGGGTCGGGCCACATGATCCAACGGACCTGCTCCGTCTGCCCCATGCTGAAGACGGCGAGCGGGGCAAGTCCGGCGACGACGCAGGCGGCGGCCACGCTCCAGGACCGCTTCACCTCGCGCGGCACGTCCGAGAGCAGCATCGTCGCGCCGTGCGCCGTCAGCATCAGTACGGCGAACTCGTGCAGCAGGCACGCCGTCAGCGCCACCAGCGTGTAGGCGATCCACCGCCGCCGGGTGGGGCCCGACGCGGCATTCACCAGGAGGTAGGTGGCCCAGGTGACCATCGCGCACACCAGCGCGTACGAGCGGCCCTCCTGCGCGTACTGCTGCACCGCCGGGATCATGGGGAAGACCAGCCCGGCGAACAGACCGGCCCGCGGCCCCGCGAACCGGTGCCCGAGCAGCCCGATCCCCGCGGCGGTGGCGGCCGTCGCCAGGACGGACGGCAGCCGCAGGGTGGTCGTGTCCCCGCCGAACACGGCGAACAGGCCGTGCATGAACAGGTAGTACAGACCGTGCACGGCGTCGAAGTTCTGCAGGGTGTGCCACAGCTCGGGGAGCGTCCGGTGCGCCATGTCGTACGTGACGACCTCGTCCCGCCAGACGCTGCCCTGCCTGCTGATGCCCCAGAGCCCCAGAGCGAGTGTCAGCGTCAGCGGCGCCAGCGCCGCGACGGTACGGGACGTCCACACACGACGTCCGGCGACAACGGCCTCGGAGACGTTCACCGTGGTACCTATGACGAACTCCTGTGAGGGACAGCTGTCTGCCGGCTGCGCGCGTCTTCCACACACGTCATGGACGCACACATCGTGGACGCACACGTCGTGGAGTGCGGCGGGAGCGCTCCACAGTAATGGTCGAGCGTACGAGAGCGGACCCCCGGGGTTGCGCCCCGAGGGTCCGCTCCCGCCACAGCGGTCAGCCGATCCGGGTCAGCTTGTCGCCGAAGGCCGGCTCCACGAGGTCCTTCTGGAGCGCGACCGGCGCCTTGACCTGGCCGGGTCCGGTGCCGACGGTCAGCTGTCCGACCTCCGTGCCCGCCTTCGCGGCGTGCGGTGGCGTCTTCCCGCCGTCGGAGATGGCCAATTCCACCTTCAGTCCTGGCCAGCCGACCGCCTTCAGGTCCCTGGTCGCGACGACCGGTGTCCGCCCGCCGAGCCCGTCGTCGATGTACCCGACGACCTCACCCTTCTTCACGACCGTGGCCGATGTGACGTCCCGCTGGGCGGCCTGGATCAGCTTCAGGCTGTTGGTGAGCGCCAATTGGAGCTTGGCGTCGAGCGTGCCTTCGGTCTGCTGGCTCATGACCGCGCCGACGATCCGGCGCTTCTTGCCGTCGATGATCGTGTCGGCGGCCCATACGAGGTTGCCTCCCGCGGGAGTCGTGGAGCCGGTCTTGATGCCGCTCACGCCCGGGTTCAGCAGGATGTTGTTGTTGTTGTAGATCTTGCCGTCGATGCCGGGGATCTCGACCTCGGGCAGATCGACGATGCCCCGGAACACGTCGTACTGCATGACCGCCTTGGCCAGCTTCAGCTGGTCGGTCGCGGTGCTCACCGTCGTCTTCTCGAAGCCACTCGGATCGGTGTACGTCGAGTTCTTCATGCCGAGGTCCTTGGCGGCGTCGTTCATCTTCTTGACGAACGCGTCCTCCGAATCGGCATCCCAACGGGCCAGCAGCCGCGCCGCGTTGTTCCCGGAAGGGATCATCAGCAACTGAAGCATCTGCTTCTCGGTGAACTCCTGACCTTCCTTGATCGACGCGGTCGACTCGTCCGGGGACTTCGACTGCTCCTCGGCGAGCGCGTCCACCGTGATCTTCGGGCCGACTTCCTCGCCCTTGAGCGGGTGCTCCTTGAGGATCACGTACGCCGTCATGACCTTGGCGACACTGGCGATCGGGGCGGATTTCTGTGCCCCGTCCGTACCGATGCTCCCGACGCCCTGCACCTCGACGGCCGACTGGCCCGTCGAGGGCCACGGCATGTCGAGCGCGCCGCCCTTGAAGGTGTACGACGGGTCCGCGGTCAGCGCGAGCGCGGGTGCGGGGAGCGGTCGCAGGAACTGTGCGACCGCAAAGAGGACCACCACAAGAAGCAGCAGCGGCGTCCAGATCTTGACCCGCCGCACGGCGGTCCGCGCCGGAGTCTCCGGCGGCGCGGGCTTGTTCGTGAGCTCGGCGAGCATGTCGAGCGGCGGCCTGGGCGGCATCGGCTGCTGCCGGGTCCGCTCGGCCTCCGGGATCGCCTGGACCGCGGCGGGCGCGGACGGGGCGGGCACGGACGGGGCGCGTACGGACGGGGCGCGTACGGACGGGGCGCGTACGGGGGGCGCGGGCGGGGCCGCGGGAGCCCCCTCCGGCTTCTGCTCGGGCTTCCTCGCCGGAGCCTGCCGTACGTCGTCGGGCTTCAGCGGCACGAAGGTGCTGGTGCGCTCGGCGGCGGACTCCGGCGGCTCCACCGGCGCGGAGGGCCTGACGGCCTTCAGCGCGGTGGTCGGCCGATCCACGGACCTGCCCGGCCGCACGGCCCGGAACACGGCGGTGTGCTGGTCCACGGCGGGTGAGGAGGGCCCGGAGGCGGAACCGGAATCGGATCGGGATCGGGGATCGGAGCGGGGATCAGAACGGGATCCGGCTTCGGAATCCGATCCGGCCTTCGGCTCGTCCCCGCGTCCAGGCGCGGCACCGGAGCCTGCACCGGCCTCCGGCGCCTCGTCGGCTTCGGCTTCGGGGTCCGGAGTCGCGTCGACATCCGTGCCGGACGGCGCACCGGCGCCGACCACAGCCCGGTCGCCCTCCGCGTCCGCGACCCGGTCCAAGTCGGCACCGGCCGACTCACCGGAGCCATCGGGCCCATCAGGCTCGACGGGCTCCTCGGCCGTCACGGCGGCCTTCGGCTCGTCGGCATCGGTAGCCGCCCGACCACTCCCGGAGTCGCCCTCGGGGACGCTGGTGGCCCCGGCGGCGTCACTCTCGGAGCTCTCGGAGCCCTCGGCAACGACGTCACCGGACCGTTCGGCGCCCGAGCCTGAGCCCGCGTCGGAGCTGGAGCCGGAGTCGACGTTCGAGTTCACGTCCGGGTCGACGTCCGGGTCCGGGTCGACGTCCGCGACCGGGGCCGGGTCGGCATCGGCCGGCTCGTCGTCGGGCTCGTCGGCCGCGTCGGCGGCCTGCGGCTCATCGCCACCGGCATCCCCTCGGCCCCCCTCGGCCCCAGCACCCGCACCCGCGTCCGCGTCACCCGCTCGCTCTTCCGCCCTATCCGGATCGTCGGACCTATCCGAACTATCCGGATCATCGGGCTCGTCCGCGGTGGCGACCCACGCCGCCACCGCCGCTCGCAGCCGTGCGTCGCCGCCCGGGGAGCTCTCGGGCTCCTCCGGATTCGCGGGCATCTTGAAAATCGCCGTCGGCTGATCAACGCGGTCGTCCGGCTTCGGCCGAGGGGCCGGTTCCCGGAAAACTGCAAGCCTCGGGTCGCGCTCGCTTTCAGCCGTCTCCCCCGACGACTTCCGCTGCTCCGACTTGTCGGGGGACTCGCCCGCCACCGATGCCTCCTCATTACGCGCCCGCGCATACGGACACTGTCCGAACCATGTACCAGTGTCCTGTCTGAACCCCCGTCCGCCTCGCTAGACGAGAACGACATACCTGCCGGTTCCATCACGAAGCACCCACGCGCCCTCGACAGATGAATGTGAGAGGGGTCACCCTGTCAATCATCCACGCGGGGAGGCATGGATGGGCAAGAGCCGCAGATCACTTCCGGAAGAGCTTTTGTTGCTCGCTCTGGACCCGACCACGGGTACCACGGCGCAGCCGCAGTCGCTCGACCTCGGCCTCGCCGGGGCCCAGCTAGTAGAGCTGGCCCTGGCAGGACGGATAGCCCCAGATGGGGATCGTATCGCCGTGGTGATGGCACGGCCGACAGGAGATCCGACCTTGGACTCCGCACTGGAGCTGCTGCGCAGGCGTGGCAGTCCGGTTCGGGCTGTCCACTGGATCGGCGGACCCCGACTGGGGCTTCGCCAGACTTACCTCTCGCATCTTGAGCGGTGCGGCATGGTGCATGCCGTGGCGGGACAGATGTGCGGAGTGCTGCCGACGACTCGCTACCAGGCGACGCAGTCGGCGATCAGCCGGGAAATCAGGTCCCGGCTGGACAGTGCGATCCGCACCGGCGTACCGCCGGATCCGCGGACCGCGGCGCTTGCCGCGCTGGCCCACGCGGTCGGACTCGGCAAGCACCTGTACCCCGGCAACGAGGGGCGTTCATCGCGCTCCCGTCTCCGGGACCTGATCAGGCACGACCCGATGGGCGGTCTCGTGGCGCACGCCGTGATGGACGTCCAGAACGGTGTGGCGGCACAGCCGCGCCGTGCTCCGGCAACGGGTGGCCGACCACAACCGGCCGTACCGATGCAACCGCAAGCACAGTCACGCCGCGGTGGCATGGCGCACGTCGCAGCGCACTGAGCGCAGCGAAACCCAACACCCAGTCCCCAACACCCACCGCTCAACACCCACATGAACCACCGCCGCACCGACGTCCCCATGACCCGGTTCGGGAGCCGCACCAAACGCGCGGGGTAGTGGACCGGCCGTCTGGACGAGGGCCTGGCCGCCACCCCGCGCGTTCGCGTCGGCACCGCGTGTGGCCATTTTCCAGCGCGGCCGGGAACAATGGTGGCAGTCTGCTGAGCATTAGAGCGTGCAAACAGCACATACGCACAAGCGCACTCAGCCGGAGGTGCAGTTCCCGTGGCGGCCAACGTCAACCCCACTGTCAGGCGACGCCGATTGGGCCAGGAGTTGCGCCGGCTACGCGAACTCAAGGGCATGACGGCCGAGGAAGTGGCCGAGCGCCTGCTGGTCTCCCAGTCGAAGATCAGCCGTCTGGAGAACGGCCGCCGCTCGATCAGCCAGCGTGACGTACGCGATCTGTGCGGCGTCTACGAGGTCGAGGACCACCGGATCGTCGACTCCCTGATGCAAATGGCCAAGGACTCCCGCCAACAAGGCTGGTGGCACGCCTTCGGCGACATCCCGTACAGCGTCTACATCGGCCTGGAGACGGACGCGGCCTCACTGCGCGTGTTCGACCCCCAGATCGTCCCCGGACTGCTCCAGACACCTCAGTACGCCGAGGCACTCATCACCGGCGCGCTGCCCGAGACGAGCGCCGGCGATGTGGAGAAGCGCGTCAACGTCAGACTGCGCCGCCAGGAGCGCCTCCAGGCGGCCGAGCCACCGCTGCGGCTGTGGGTCGTCATCGATGAGGCGGCGCTGCGGCGGGTGGTCGGTGACAGACAGCTGATGCGCGACCAGCTGGAGAACCTGGTGGAGCAGTCGCAGCTGCCCCATGTGACCGTCCAGATCCTGCCGTTCGACCTGGGCGCGCACCCCGGAATCAGCGGTCACTACGCGATCCTGGAATTCCCGGACGCGTCGGACTCCAGCGTGGTCTATATCGAGGGCGTCACCAGCGACCTGTATCTGGAGAAGGCGAACGACGTCCAGAAATACAGCGTGATGTACGAGCATCTGCGCGCCCAGGCGCTGAATGTGGAGCAGTCGCGACAATTCATCTCGGACATCGCCAAGGATTACGCGCGCTGAGACCGCACCTCGGACGGCTCCGAGCGGCTCCGGACACCTTCGCACGACCTCGGAAGCGGGCTGAATCCCCGTTTCCGGGCGAAGCGTCGGCACCGTACACCGTCGCTCCCCCATAGCGGAAGACCCTAACTGAATATGCCATCCGGTCGGGTGAATGACCGCTTCACGCAAGCAAGTTGGCGAGTAGCGTCGATCACGCCATCAAGAACGTTGGCGTGATACCCCCACCGGTAAAAATCGGAGCGAACATGGCAATCCTTAAGGGCGCTACGGAAATCTGGACGAAGTCCTCGTACTCCGGCGGCAACGGCGCATGCGTAGAGGTCAAGTCCCCGGTCGCACACGCCATCGCGGTGCGGGACTCGAAAGTCGTCGAGGGCCCCTCGATCACCTTCGTTCCCGGTGCCTGGACAGCGTTCGTCGGCGGGGTCGGTCAGGGCGTCTTCGACCTCGGCTGAGCCCGCCCGCACCCGGCATGACTCATGAGAGCCCTCTCGACCGGTCCGCCGTCCTGGCCGAGGGGGCTCCGCCATGCGGCCACCGGCCCCGGCCCTCCCATCAGCCCCGAGCAGCCCCACCGGCCCCGCGGATCAGGGCAGCGCGTGAATCAGCGCAACTCGTCGACGTACCGGTCCGTCCCCACCAGGGTCGGAATGAACGGCGCCACCAACTCCACCCGCCCCAGCCCGGAAGCGGCCACCTCATCACCGAGGCCGCCGAATTGCTCGTCCCACGCCTCGCGCGGGTCCGCCTCCAGGAACCAGAGCAGGGTCAGCCGGGTGTCGACCCCCTCGACCTGCTTCACGTACGTCATCCGGTCCCCCGGCAGTGGCGTCGGCCGGAAGACCGTCACCAGCGCGGCCGATGAGCCCGCCAGCCGCTCGGGCAGGTGCTTCGAGCGCAGCCAGTCGAGCAGCTCGGCACGTTGTTCGGGGCTCTCCGCGTCAATGACCTCAAGGACCAGGCCCCGGTACGGGTGGTCGAGGGCGTGGAAGTCCCGGGGGCCATCGGCTCCGTCGCGGTAGACCGTGGCCTCGTGGTCCTGGAAGGCCGTGAAGACGTGCGTACGGTCCTGGTGGACCCGCCCGTCCTTGTTCAGCCGCTTGTTGATGCCGACGGTCCACTTCATGTGCTCGTCGTAGCGGCCCTCGGTGATCCAGTACGTGGAGAGGTAGCACCCGGCGGTCACCGGGTCGGCCACCGCCGACTCGGCCGGTCGGCGCAGGAGTTGCAGGTCGCGGGTGGCGACCCAGCGCCGTCCCGCGTACATCCAGGGCATGGCCATCGCGCCCGCGATGAAGTGGTCGTCCTCGTACCATCGATTGTACGCGCGCTCGTGGCCCGGGTGCGGCTCGACCATGGTGATCAGTGCATGGCCAGGGTGTACGCCGTACGGACCGACCGAGGCCAGTTCGGCGTACACCTCACTGCGTGTCTGCTCACTCATCGCGTCACTCATCGCGGCTCCCCTTTCCCTTCCTTCCGGCTTCGGACGCACCTACTCTGACGGTCCGTCAGACAAACTGCCAGAGGCCGGAGGCGAGCATGTTGCTTCAGGGGAAGACCGTCATCGTGTCGGGGGTCGGTGCCGGGCTCGGCCATCAGGTCGCCGCCGCCGTCGTGCGGGACGGGGGCAACGCCGTGCTCGGCGCCCGCACCGAGGAGAACCTCGTCAAGTCCGCCGCCGAGATCGACCCGAACGGCGGGCACACCGCCTGGCTCTCGACGGACATCACCGACGAGGCGCAGTGCGAGGCGCTGGCCGCGCTCGCCCACGAGAAGTTCGGCGGGATCGACGCGGTGGTCCATGTCGCCGCCTGGGACGGCTATTTCGGCGGCCTCCAGGACGCGGACTTCGCGACCTGGCAGCAGGTCATCGACGTCAATCTGCTCGGCACGCTGCGCATGACGCGCGCCTGCCTGCCCGGCCTCAAGGCGCACGGCGGCTCGGTCGTCATCATCGGGACGCAGTCCGCGATCGCCGCACCGTCCCAGGTGGACCAGGCGGCGTACGCGGCGTCGAAGGGCGCGCTCACCTCGGCCATGTACTCGATGGCCCGCGAGCTCGGGCCGCACCGGATCCGGGTGAACACGGTGCTGCCCGGCTGGATGTGGGGCCCACCGGTGCAGGCGTACGTCCAGTTCGCGGCGCACACCGAGGGTGTGCCGGAGCCTGAGGTGCTCGGGCGGCTGACCGAACGCATGGCGCTGCCCGAGCTGGCCACGGACGGGGATGTGGCGCAGGCCGCGATCTTCCTGGCCTGCGACCGCGCCCGGTCGATCACCGGCCAGTCGCTGCTGGTCAACGCCGGTGAGCTCATGCGTTAGCAGGACATCCCAGCAGCAAGCTTGAAGTAGTTAAGGCAGCTCTCTCTCCTCTTCTCGGCCGCACGGGACCCGCATCCCGTGCGGCCTTTCTGCGTGCTTGGCGTCTGACGAAGTGCCCGCCCATCGTGTGGCCGTCGTCACGTTCACGACAATGTCCAGGCGGGTCAAGAAAGAGTAAAGACGTTCGTCTTTATGACCTACGTTCACACTTATGACCGCTGGAGCCCTTGACCGAGGACCTGAACAAGCGGTTCAATCCCGGAAGTCCCCGCTCCCGCACGGGGTCTCCGCCACCTGGACGTACTGACGAAGAGCGTTCCGGTTCATTGAGTTGAACGCACCCAAGGCGGACCCCTGGAGGGGGCATGAACAGTCTCGACTGGGCCGTGCTCATCGGCTACTTCGGCGTAATGGTCGCGATCGGCGTCTGGTCACACAAGCGTGTGGAGAACGTCAACGACTTCTTCACCGCCGGCGGCAAGATGCCATGGTGGCTTTCCGGCATCTCGCACCACATGTCCGGATACAGCGCGGTGATGTTCACCGGCTACGCGGGCATCGCGTACAAGTACGGGATCACGTCCTACGTGACCTGGTCCCTGCCGATCGCCATCGGCATCATGATCGGCGGGAACCTCTTCGCACCCCGGCTCAACCGGCTCCGCTCGCGGCTGCACGTCTCATCGCCGCTGGAGTACCTGAAGAACCGCTACAACATCCAGACGCAGCAGGCCCTCGCCTGGTCCGGCGTCCTGCTGAAGATCGTCGACGTCGGCGCCAAGTGGGCCGCCATCGCCACCCTGTTGTCCGTCTTCACCGGTATGTCGCTCAACCAGGGCATCCTGATCACCGGTGTCATCACCGGCGTCTACTGCACGGTCGGCGGGCTGTGGGCGGATGCCCTCACCGAGCTGGGCCAGTTCATCATCCAGCTCTTCGCCGGTGTCGCGATGCTCATCGCCGTGATGGGCGAACTGGGCGGCTTCAGCTCGCTGTGGACCGTCTGGGACAAGCTCCCGGAGAACCACAACGACCCGCTGACCGGCGACTTCACCATGATGTTCCTGCTGGCGTATCTGTTCATCAAGACGTTCGAGTACTCGGGCGGCATGTGGAACCAGGCCCAGCGCTACATGGCCACGAAGAACGCCCGTGAGGCCACCCGCTCGGCCCGCCTCTCGGCTGCCCTGTGGCTGGTGTGGCCCGCGGTGCTCTTCTTCCCGATGTGGGTCGCCCCGCTGCTGGTCGACGCGCAGAAGCCGGACGCCTCCGACTCGTATGCCCTGATGACCGAGCAGCTGCTGCCGCACGGCCTGCTGGGGCTGGTCATCGTCGGGTTCTTCTCGCACACCATGGCCATGTGCTCGTCCGACGCCAACGCCATCGCCGCTGTCGTCACCCGTGACATCGCGCCCGCCTTCTCCAAGACGGCGCGCAGCTGGGGGGACAAGGCCGGTCTGCTGGCCGCGCGGCTCACCACGGTGGCCTTCCTGGCACTGTCGATGGCGATCGCCACCCAGGTCAATTCGCCCGCTTTCGACGACATCATCACCGTGGTCATCAAGTGGGTGGCCGGGTTGATGGGGCCGATCGCGATCCCGTTCATGCTGGGTCTGCTGCCCCTGTTCCGGAAGTCCGGTCCGACGGCGGCTCTCGTCTCCTGGGCGGCCGGCCTGTTCGCCTTCTGGGTGCTCAACTACGGGATGGAGGATGTCGCCATCCAGTACCAGGTCTCGGTGCCGCTCGCGGTCTCACTGACGCTGTACATCCTGATTGGCTTCATCAGGCCCGAGGACACCCCGGAGCGCGATGCGGTGCTCCTCATGATCAACACCGATGGCGACGACGACGGCCCGGACTCGGCCGGCGCCGCCGCCACGGTGCCCGCACCGGCGGGGGCGGGTGACGCGAAGGTGCTGGGACGCGAGGGAGCGAAGGACTGACCTTCACGCTTGTGTCCCGTACGGACACGACCGAAGGGCCCGCCTCCCCCGGCGGGCCCTTCCCGTTCAGCCGGACCGCGACGGATCAGCCGGGGCAGCGACGGATCAGCCCCGCGGGTAGCGCGTCAGCCAGCCCGGATTGGTGACCGCCGGGCCGTGCAGTGCCGGGCCCTGCGTCATCTCCATCGCGAAGTCGTCGGCGAGCTCCAGTGCCGTACCGCGCCCCTCTATCTCCGCGAGCCAGGCCGGCGGCAGCGCGGTCTCCCCGTGCAGCGCCCCGAGCAGGCTGCCGCACAGCGCGCCGGTCTCCGCGGAGGCACCGCCGTGGTTGACGGCCAGGCGCAGGCCGTGGCGGATGTCCTCGCCGACGAGCGCGCAGTACACGGCGACCGCCAGGACGTCCTCGGCGGTCCGGCCCTCCCCCAGCGACTCGACGCGGGCAGGCGCCGGCATGCCCTGGCGTACGGCGCCCAGCGCGTCCTTGAGGGCATCGGTGACGGGCTGGTGGCCGGGGCGCGCGGCGAGCTGCGCCAGCGCGCGCTGCACGGACGCGTCGAGGGATTCACCGCGCGCCAGGCCGTGCACGATGACGGCCAGCGAACCGGCCGAGAGGTACGCCGTGGGATGGCCGTGGGTCTGCGCCGCGCATTCGACGGCGAGCTGGAAGACCAGCTTCGGCTCCCAGCCGACGAGGAGCCCGAAGGGCGCCGAGCGGGTCAGGGCGCCCGAATCGCGGGCGGTGGGGTTCTTGGGCTTCTCCAGCGTGCCCATGACGTCGTCCGCGAGGCCGGTGAGGCACTCGTGGGAGGGATCACGGCGGACGTACAGCCACTCCTCGCGGGCGAGCCACCCGTTGTCCTTGCGCCGCTCGTCGGGGCCCCAGTCGCGCTGTGTGGCCGCCCAGCGCCGGTATGCGCGGTGCACGTCGGTGGGCGGATGCCAGGCGCCGGTGTCGCGGCGCACCTGCGCCCGTATGAGCCCGTCCACCGTGAAGAGGGTCAGCTGAGTGCCCGCGGTGACCGCGCCGCGTCTGCCGTACGCGGAGACAAGACCGGTGAGGGCGTCCGCGCCATGGACGGCCCGGATCTCGTCGAGGGAGAGTGCGGCCACGCCCGCACCGAGCGCGTCACCGACGGCGCCGCCGAGCAGACAGCCGCGGACCCTGCTGCGGAAGTCCTGCTGCTCCGTGCGGCCCCACACGGCTGTGACTGCTGCGCTCACCGCTTCTGCCCTTCGCGTACGACGTCTGGCGCAGCACTGTAATCGACCCGGAACGCGCTGTTCAGGGGGCGGGAACGGTATGTGAACAGTCGCACCCCGAGTCCGCTTTGCGCACCATGTGACGGGTGTACGGGCCTCCCTGGCCTCGGCGACACGGCGGCGCAGCGGCCCCGGGCGGGCGGTGTCGGCGCCGGGACAGAGGAGGAGCTCGGCGAGGTCGGCCTCGGTGTCGGCCGGCTCGTCCCAGGGCGGGTATGCGGCCAGGAAGGCGTCCAGCAGTTCGCCCGCCCGCGCCCAGTCGCCCAGCGCGCAGGCCAGGGCGGCGAGTTCACCGGTCTCGGCGTGGGTCGGGGCGGCCCCGAGGAAGTCGGAGAGCAGGAACGGGCCCCGGGGAGTGCTCCCCGGGGCCCGCCCACCGCCACTGCTCAGTCGTTGATCGGGATCTTCTTGTTGCCGGACGCCGAATCCGTGGTGGGCGCCGCCGCCTTGGGGAGCGTGCCGCGCTGCGTGATGCCCTTGAGCATCTCGCCGAGGTCGACTCCCGTGGTGGAGTTGAGCAGTTCGATGCCCTGCGCGACATTGTCGGTGACCGTACGGGTGAGCTGGCTCGCGCCGTCCGTGGAGATCACCGTCAGCTTGTCGATGGCGCTCAGCGGCTCGGCCGCCTTGGCGACGACCTGCGGCAGCACCTCGACGAGCATCTGGAGGACGGCCGCGTCGCCGTACCGGGCGAACGCGTCGGCCTTCTTCTGCATCGCCTCGGCCTCCGCCGAGCCCTTCGCCGCGATGGCCGCCGCGTTGGCGTCGCCCTCGATGCGCACGGCCTCGGCGAGCGCGGAGCGGTGCAGCTTCTCGCCCTCACCGGTCAGCCGGGACCGCTCGGCGTCCGCCTCGGCCGCCTTGACCTGCGACACGCGCCGGGCCTCGGCCTCCTGCTCCGCCTGGTAGCGGGCCGCGTCGGCCGGCTTACGGACCTTCGAGTCCAGCTCGCGGTCGGTCAGCGCCGCCTGGCGCTCGGCGACCTTCTCCTGCTCGGCGAGGACCTCCTGCTGGCGCGCGGCCTCGGCGAGCGGGCCCGCCGCGTTGGCCTGGGCGGCGGCGGCCTCGGTCTCGACGCGGATCTCGGCCTGCTTGAGGTAGTACGTCCGCTCCGCGATGGCGATCTCCTCGGCCGCCTTCAGCCGGGCCTGCTCCGAGGCGCGCTTGGCGATCGCCTCGGCGATGTCGGCCTCCTGCTTGGCGCGGGCGGCCTCGGGCCGGCCCAGGTCCTCCAGGTAGGAGCCCTCGGTGGTGATGTCGTGGATCTGGAACGCGTCGAGCACCAGGCCCTGCCCGGAAAGGCTGGCCTCGGCCTCCTCCGCGACCTGCCCGGCGAACGCGGCCCGGTCCCGGATGATGTCCTCGACCGACATCCGGCCGACGATGGCGCGCAGCGCGCCCGACAGGACCTCCTGGGTGAAGCTGACGATGCTGCCCTGCTGCTGGAGGAAACGCTGGGCCGCCGCCCGGATCGAGTCCTCGCTGCCGCCGACCTTGACGATCGCGACGCCTTCGAGGTTGGCCTTCACACCGCGCAGGGTGACGGCGCCTCGGACGGCGATCGGGATGTGCCGGCTGGAGAGGTCGAGGGTGAACTTCTGCTGGACGAACGGCACGACGAAGACGCCGCCGCCGACGACGACCTTCTGGCCGCTCTGGTCGGTCGAGGTCTTGCCGGTGACCGGGTCGACGGACTTCTTGCCGCGCCGGCCGGTGATGATGAAGGCCTGGCTGGGGCCCGCGACCTTGTACCGCGTCACGACGGCGAGGGCCAGCAGGACCAGGAGTACAACAACTCCCGCAATAGCAATGATGACTGGGCTCATGAACACGTCCCCCCTGCCTTCCCGGGGGACGGCAGTTCGAATTGGTCTTTGGTCTTTTTGGTCAGCCGAATTGAGTAAGAAAGGTGGGGTCAGCGCTCGACCGGGCGGACCGCCACCGAGGTGCTCGACAGCGACGCCTCCACCCAGATCTCCGCGCCCCGCGCCACCGGCTCCGCGCTCTTCGCCGACAGCTTCACCAGGTGGCCGCCGAGCCGCAGCAGTACCTCGCCGTAGCCGTCGGCGGGAATGGCCGTCACGACGGACCCGGAGGTCCCGATCAGGTCGTCGCCGCGCGGAGTCGCGTCGGTCTGGTCACGCATCAGGGCCCGGCTGAACCGCCAGGCGAGCCAGGCCGCGGCGATACCCGCCGCAGCCCCGACCCCGGCGGCCACGCCGACTCCCCAGCCCGTACTGCCCAGCACGATCGCGCTGCCGAAGCCGAACATCGAAACGAAACCGGCGACCACCGGGAGCGACAGCAGTCCGTTGAAGAAGCCGTCGAGCACTCCGCCGAAGAGCCCCTCGAAGATGCCGTCGAAGATCAGCGCGAAGGCAAGCAGCGCGATCCCCGCGATGCCGAGACCGAGAAAAACCGTCATCCGCTCACACTCCCCCGTGTTCGCCGATCTCCGGAGCGATCCTTGAACCAGAGGGATCGTCTCACGCAGGCCGGACGGAAAACATTGCCGGTTTCCGGCAATCGTTACGCGCTCTCCATGCCGCTTCACTCCGGACACCCGTCCGGGCTCCGCCACCACTTCACTCCAGCACGGGCAGCAGCTCAGGAAGATGGCCGTCGGACGCGGCGGCGGACCGCTGCCGCTCCTCAGGTACGTCGCCGTACAGCGTGGTCCGCGCCCTGGAGGGCCGCCCCGCCAGGTCCGCGATCGCGATCAGGTCCTGGACCGAGCGGTACGAGCCGTAACTGGAGCCCGCCATCCGGGAGATGGTCTCCTCCATCAGCGTGCCGCCGAGGTCGTTGGCCCCGGAGCGCAGCATCTCCGCCGCGCCCTCCGCGCCCAGCTTCACCCAGCTGGTCTGGATGTTGGTGATGTGCGGGTGCAGCAGCAGGCGGGCCATCGCGGTGACGGCCCGGTTGTCGCGGGCCGTCGGGCCCGGCCGGGCGATCCCGGCAAGATAGACGGGCGCGTTGGTGTGGATGAAGGGCAGCGTCACGAACTCCGTGAACCCCGCCACGTTCTTGGCCTCGTTCTCCTGCTGCATCCGCGCGAGCGTGCGGAAGTGGCCGAGCCAGTGCCTGGGCTGGTCCACATGCCCGTACATCATGGTGGAGCTGGAGCGGATGCCCAGCTCGTGCGCGGTCTGCACGACCTCGATCCAGGTGGCCGTGGGCAGCTTGCCCTTGGTGAGGATCCAGCGGACCTCGTCGTCGAGGATCTCGGCGGCCGTGCCGGGGATCGAGTCGAGGCCCGCTTCCTTGGCGGCCGACAGCCACTCGCGGATGGACATGCCGGTGCGTGTCGCGCCGTTGACGACCTCCATCGGCGAGAAGGCGTGCACATGCATGCCGGGCACCCGCTCCTTGACCGCCCGCGCGATGTCGAAGTACGCCGTGCCGGGCAGGTCCGGGTGGATACCGCCCTGCATGCATACCTCGACGGCGCCGACGTCCCACGCCTGCTCGGCCCGGTCGGCGACCTGGCCGAGCGAGAGCGTGTAGGCGTCGGCGTCGGTGCGGCGCTGCGCGAAGGCGCAGAAACGGCAGCCGGTGTAGCAGACGTTGGTGAAGTTGATGTTGCGCGTGACGATGTACGTCACGTCGTCGCCCACCACGTCCCGCCGCAGCTCGTCCGCGATCCGGCACAGGGCGTCGAGCGCGGGGCCGTCGGCGTGCAGCAGGGCCAGCGCCTCTTCGTCGGTGAGCTTGGTGGGGTCCGCGGCGGCCTGCGACAGCGCTTGGCGTACGTCGCCGTCGATGCGGGAGGGCACCATGCCGGGCACGGCGGCCTCGCGCAGCGCCTCCCAGTCGCCGTACACCTCGTCGAAGTCGTCGCGCCGGTCGCCGGTGCGGCCCTCGGTGTCGATGGTGCGGTGCAGATCGGTCCGTCCTGACGCGGTGAATCCCTCGTCGGGCTCCTGCCAGGGCAGCCCGACCGGCTTCGCGTCCGGCAGCGCGAGCCCGGTCTCCGGGTCGGCGAGCGCCCGGACGTGCGGCAGCAGCCGGGGGTCGAGCCACGGCTCGCCGCGCTGGATGAACTCCGGGTATACCGCGAGGCGTTCCTTCAGCTCGAAGCCCTCGGCGGCGGAGCGCTCGGCCAGCTCCTCGATCTGCGGCCAGGGCCGCTCGGGGTTGACGTGGTCCGGCGTCAGCGGCGAGACGCCGCCCCAGTCGTCGATGCCCGCCCCGATGAGCCGCGCGTACTCCGCGTCCACCAGGTTCGGCGGGGCCTGGAGGCAGCCCGACGGGCCCATGATCAGCCGGGCGACGGCGACCGTGGCGACCAGGTCGTCCAGCTCCGCGTCCGGCATCCCGCGCATCGCCGTGTCCGGCTTGGCGCGGAAGTTCTGGATGATGAGCTCCTGGATGCCGTGGTAGGAGCGGGCGACCCGGCGCAGCGCGAACAGCGAGTCGGCGCGCTCCTCGTGGTTCTCCCCGATCCCGATCAGCAGCCCGCTGGTGAACGGCACCGAGCTGCGCCCGGCATCCTCAAGGACCCGCAGCCTGACGGCCGGCTCCTTGTCCGGCGACCCGTAGTGCGGCCCGCCCGGCTCGCTCCACAGCCGCTCGGCGGTGGTCTCCAGCATCATGCCCATCGACGGCGCGACGGGCTTGAGCCGCTGGAAGTCGGTCCAGGACATCACCCCGGGGTTGAGGTGCGGCAGCAGCCCGGTCTCCTCCAGGATGCGGATCGCCATCGCCCGTACGTACGCGATGGTGTCGTCGTATCCCTCGGCCTCCAGCCACTCCCGCGCCTCGGGCCAGCGGTCCTCGGGCTTGTCCCCGAGCGTGATGAGCGCTTCCTTGCAGCCCAGTTCGGCGCCGCGCCGCGCGATGTCGAGGACCTCGTCGGGAGACATGAACATCCCGTGACCGGCCCGGCGCAGCTTGCCGGGGACGGTGGCGAAGGTGCAGTAGTGGCACTTGTCGCGGCACAGCTTGGTCAGGGGGATGAAGACGCTGCGCGAGTACGTGATGACCCCCGGCCGCCCCGCCGCCGCGAGCCCCGCGTCGCGCACCCGCGCGGCCGAAGCGGACAGGTCCTTGAGGTCGTCGCCCCGCGCCTGCAGAAGAACGGCGGCCTCGGCGATATCGAGGGCCACCCCGTCCCGCGCGCGTTTGAGGGCACGCCGCATGGAATTGGCGGTCGGTCGTCCGGGCTCCTGCGGGGCACTCGTGGTCATGGTCCGAGCATACGAGCGAAGACTGACAAGAGCGGGCCGCTGCCCGGATGATCTCCCCCACCCCGGTGAACGAGCCCGGCCCGGGGGACGGGCCGCGATCAGAGGTATTCGGCGTACGCGTCCAGGGTCCGCAGTACCTCCGTCTCACCGGCCGGAGGCAGTTGCAGTACGACCTCATTGACGCCCAGCTCCGCGTAGTGCGCCAGCTTGCCCGCGCTCGGCAGGACTGCGTACGGGACGATCCGCAGGCCCTCGGGGTCGCGGCCCGCCGCCTCCCAGGCCGTGCGCAGCACCGGCACCGACTCGGTGAGGCCGCGTCCGCCGATCGGCAGCCAGCCGTCCGCGTACTCCGCGATGTGCGCGAACAGCTTCGGCCCGGCCGCGCCGCCGACCAGGGTACGGGGGCCGACCACCGGGCCGCGCGGCTTCTGGGCCGGCTTGGGGTGCGCGTGGCTGGCGCGCACCGACCCGAACTCGCCTTCGTACGCCGTCGGTTCCGCCGACCACAGGGCGCGCATCAGCGCCATCCGGTCCCGGCCGAGGTCACGCCTCGTACGCCATTGCACACCGTGGTCCGCGGCCTCCTCGACGTTCCAGCCGAAGCCGATACCGAGGGTGAAGCGCCCGCCGGAGAGGTGGTCGAGGGTCGCCACCTGCTTGGCGAGGTTGATGGGGTCGCGCTGGGCGACGAGGGTGACGCCGGTGCCGAGGTTGAGGTGTTCGGTGACGGCCGAGGCCTGGCCGAGTGCGACGAAGGGGTCGAGCGTGCGGCCGTACTCGCGGGGCAGTTCGCCGCCCGCCGGGTACGGGGTGTCGCGGGAGACCGGGATGTGGGTGTGCTCGGGCAGGTACAACCCGTCGAATCCGCGCTGCTCCAGCTCATGTGCGAGCCGTACCGGGGTGATCGTCTCGTCGGTGAGGAAGATCGTCGTGGCGATCCGCATATGCAGACCCCTCCTTTTTGTCCAGCGCTGCGGCTGGTCGGCGGCAAACGTATGTCGTACGGTGCCCTGGGCCGAGCGTTTCGGCCATCCCGGGGGAGGCCGAACCATGCGTATCGCCACCACTCTTCTGCTTGTCGGAGCCCTGCTGGGGGCACCGGCAGCAGCCGCGACAGCAGTCGCTTCACCGCGCGTCGCGAGCGCGTCCGTGGCTGTGTCCGCCGCCGCCGCACAGGGCGCGGGGTCCGCCGTACAGACCGCGCACGAGAACAAGACGGCCACTGCGGGGGATTCGACGCTCGCCAAGGACCGCAAGAAGAAGAAAAGGAAGAAGAGCGGCTCTTCGGGGCTGATCATCGCGCTGGTGCTCGTGGTCCTGGTGCTGCTCGTCGTGGTCCTGGTGGCCAAGTCCCGGCGCGGCAAGAGCTAACAGGACCGACACCCATAAACCTCCTTCCCTTGTACGGGAGTTCACGGCTCAATACCAGGGTCTCAGTGCGCACCACTGTCCCACTCGACCCCTGGGAGCCGTCGGCATGGCTGAAACCTCCGGACCAAGCGCGGGCAGATCGATGGGCAGGCGTGGACTGTTCGTGACGGGCGCGGCTGCTGCCCTTACGTTGGGAACTGTGAGCTTCGCGAACGCCGCGCCGCCGAGCAGCGGCGAGGAGACCAGGACCGTACGCGGCACGCTGCCGCCCGGCGCCCCGGACTTCGTGTATCTGCCGGTCGAAGTCCCGCGCGGGGTACGGGAGATAGCCGTGTCGTACGCGTACGAGAGAACGCCCGTGCCGCCCGGCACGCAGGGCAACGCGTTGGACATCGGCATCTTCGACGAGCGCGGCACCGGCCTGGGCGGCCGGGGTTTCCGTGGCTGGTCGGGCGGCGCCCGCACGGCGTTCTTCATCCGCGCCGACGACGCGAGCCCCGGCTACATCCGCGGGCATGTGCGGGCCGGTACCTGGAACATCGCGCTGGGCCCGTACACGGTCGCACCCGAGGGTCTGCCGTACGTCGTCACCATCACCCTGCGGTACGGCGCACCCGGCCGGACCCCCGAGGCGGTCTACCCGCCGGAGCGGGCCAAGGGGCGGGGCCGGGCCTGGTACCGGGGTGACTGCCATCTGCACTCCGTGTACTCGGACGGGGCGCGCACACCCGCCGAGATCGCCGCGGCGGCCCGCGGCGCGGGGCTCGACTTCATCAACTCCAGTGAGCACAACACGCATTCGGCGCACCGCGCCTGGGCCGGCCTGTGGGGCGGCGACCTGCTGATCCTGACCGGCGAGGAGGTCACCACCCGCAACGGCCATGTGCTGGCGGTCTCCGTGGAGCCGGGCACCTTCATCGACTGGCGCTACCGGGCCCGCGACAACCGTTTCGGCCACTACGCCCGCGAGATCCGCCGCGCGGGCGGCCTCGTCGTCCCGGCCCACCCGCACGCCACCTGCATCGGCTGCCACTGGAAGTTCGGCTTCGGCGAGGCGGACGCGGTGGAGGTATGGAACGGGCCTTACACCCCGGAGGACGAGATCTCGCTGGCGTCCTGGGACAACGCCCTGGTGGCTTCGGCCCGTTCGGGCCGCGCCTGGACCCCGGCGATGGGCAACAGCGATGCGCACCGCGTGCCGCAGGCCGTCGGCCTCCCGCAGACCGTCGTACTCGCCGACGATCTGACGCGCGAGTCGATCCTGGACGGCATCCGGGCCGGTCACAGCTACATCGCGGAGTCCTCGTCGGTGTCCGTGGCGTTCTCGGCGGCGAGTGGGCGCGGCGGGCACGCGGGCATCGGCGAGCGCCTGCAGGCCGACTCGGACACCCCGGTCACGATCCGCCTTGAGGTCACCGGCGCACCCGGCTGCACCACGCACTTCGTCACCGACCAGGGCACGCTCCACACCACGACGCTCCCGGCGTCCGGGACGGGCACGGTGGAGTGGCGCACGACACCTTCGTACGCGACCTATGTACGGGCCGAGGTCCGGCACCCGGCGACGGTCCCGGGGCTGCCGGGTGCACTGGCGGCGATGACCAATCCGGTGTTCCTGGGGTAGCCGGGCGCGTCGGGCCGGGCTGTGACGTCCGGGTGAGGGGGCGTGACGTCCGGTTACGGTGGAGCCATGATTTTCATCGCCGTCAAGTTCACCGTCCGCCCGACCGCGCCGACGACTGGCTCACGCTCGTCGACGACCCGAACCAGTTCGTGCTGATCGAGGCGTTCGCCGACGCCGAAGCGGGCGAACGCCACGTGAAGTCGGACCATTTCAAGGCGGGCATCGAGTCGATGGCCGACGCCGTCGCCCGTACGCCGGAGATCATCAATGTCGAGATCCCCGGTCAGGACGGTTGGTCGGCCATGACCGAGCTCACCCCTCGCACACCTGCATAAGGAACAAGGCGTAAGGAACAAGGGACAAGGACCGGCTCAAGCATCTGCCTTGGGCTGGGACGGGGCATACGGCGGGGCCTGCGACGGTGACGTGCCCGAGGAATCGCGCAGCTGCTCGTTCATGCGCTGGGCGTCTTCGAGCTGGTCTTCCAGGATGACGATGCGGCAGGCCGCCTCGACCGGGGTGCCCCCGTCGACGAGCTCGCGGGCGCGCGCGGCGATGCGCAGCTGATAGCGGGAGTAACGGCGGTGGCCGCCTTCGGAGCGCAACGGGGTGATGAGCCGGGCTTCGCCGATGGCGCGCAGGAAGGCGGGGGTGGTGCCGAGCATCTCGGCGGCCCGGCCCATGGTGTAGGCGGGGTAGTCGTCGTCGTCGAAACGTGCTTGCGGACTGGAGTGTTTTTCTACGGTCACTGCCACCTCATCAACCTAGTCAACCTGGTCGCCCTGGTCGTCCAACTGCCTGACTGAACGCGTCGAGGGACCCTGGTGCCGCATGGCACCAGGGTCCCGAGGAATCAACACCATCTACCGGCTAATGCTGCGCCGGTCCTTTGTTTCCGCGTCTTCGCCCAGGTGGGCGGGGATGCGGGGATCGAGAATGCGTGACCGGGGACCACCTTCCAATCCGGGGCCTGCGGTACCCGAGCGGACTGCTCATCGCTCGGGCGATCCTGATGGCGTCTGCCTCCTTGCTTCTGCTCGTGATCAACAACCTGTCGTACTGCTGGAACTGCGGGACTGCTCGCGGCCCCTGTGAGCCGCCGGCCCGGCAACCAGCGCCAGGACCCCTGCATGCGTCCGGCCCTGCCACTCCACTGCCGTGCCACAATCCGCCCCTGTGGGCCGTCCGGCCCGGCAACCAGCGTGAGGACCCCTGCTTACTCCAGCCCTGACGCTCCGCTGCCGTGCCACAACTCGCTTGAACCTGCATGCGCGGCAGCCCATACCTGCTCTGCCCTGCCGCGCCTCACTTGCTGCCTTGGCTACGAGCAAAACCCTAGCCCCAAGAATCGGCGATGTCTACTACAGCCAGGACAGATTTCCTTCACGCTCAAACACCGGAGGTCTGACTTTTTCGGACCGCGGAATCTGCCACCCGTGCGCAGCTGAAAGTGCACCGGAAATGCGCCGCCGAGTGTCTGAACCCCGCCTGCGGGGGCAGGCTCCCGGTTCCGCAAACCGTTACAACCGATACAACCGATACAGGTGGGGTGTAGACGCATGAACGACACGAAGATCACCAAAGCGTTTGCCCCGCATCGGGCGAAGTCCGACGGATCCCACGCGTCCGACATCAGCCGGGCCCGCGACACGGCCCACGCCTTCGCGGACGGCCTCGACCTGGCGCCGGGCTCCGGCATGGCGGACGATCTTGTCCTCGTGGTGTCCGAGCTGGTCACCAATGCCCTGCGGCACGGCGGCGGCCGGTACAGCCTCGAAATGTTCGCGAACCCCCACGCGGTGACCGTCGCGGTCAGCGACCCCAGCCCCACCCGCCCCCGCGAGCGCGCCCCGGACCTGAACGGCGGCAGCGGAGGCTTCGGCTGGCACATGGTCCGCCGGATCGCGTGCACGGTGTGGATCACCTCTGGACCGGCCCCGGGCAAGACGGTCCACGCTCTCTTCGCACGCTAGCCGGGCCCCTGGGCGGACAGCTCAGTCCGCGACGACCAGCGCCGGGGTGTCCTTCGTCAGGACCTCGCCGCGGAAGAACGCCGGGCTGTGGCGCTGCATCGCCAGCATGATCAGAACGCCGAGCAGCAGCAGGCCCACCGCGATGACGAAGACCGAGCCGACGCCGAAGACCGCGGAGCCGCTGCCGTAGGCCGGGTCCCACATGTCGTAGAGCGTCTTGCCGAAGACCGCGGTGAGGAGCGCTCCGCCGAGGACCGGGCACAGGCCCTTGAAGACGAAGTCGCGGGCCGAGCGCAGCAGTTCGTGGCGGAAGTACCAGGCGCAGGCGAACGCCGTCAGCGCGTAGTAGAAGCAGATCATGAGGCCGAGCGCGTAGATCGTGTCGACCAGGACGTGCTCGCTGACCAGGGTCATCACCGTGTAGAAGACGCCCGTCGCGACGCCTGCGACGACCGTGGCGAGGCCCGGGGTCTTGAAGCGCGGGTGCACCCGCGCGAAGGAGCTGGGCAGGGCCTCGTACGCCGACATCGCCAGGACCGTGCGGGCCACCGGGATGAACGTCGTCTGGAGGCTGGCCACGGCCGAGGCGAGGACCGCGACGAAGAGCAGGATGCCGAGCCCCGGGCCCATCACCGGACCGGCGAGCGCGGCGAAGACGTTGTCGGAGGTATCCGGGTTGGCGAGGCCGAGGCCGGTGTCGCCGGAGCCGACGACCATCTGGGCGGCGATGGCGGTGGCCAGGTAGGTGCCGACGAGCACGGCCATGGTGACGAGGGCGGCGCGGCCGGGGGTCCTGGCGCTGCCCGTGGTCTCCTCGTTGGCCGTCAGGCAGGCGTCCCAGCCCCAGTAGATGAAGATCGCCAGGGAGAGTCCGGCGGTGAAGGCGGAGAAGGACTGGACTGCGAACGGGTTAAGCCAGGACCAGGAGAAGTCCAGCGAGGTCGCGGCGAAGTCGCCGCTGCCGACCTTCTGGAAGGCCATCGTCACGAAGACGGCCAGGACCACCAGCTGGAGGCCCACCAGCGCGTACTGCACGCCCTTCGTCGCCGTCATGCCGCGGTAGCTGATCGCCGTGGCGGCGGCGATCAGGGCGAGGCAGGTGACGATGTGGACGGCCTTGCTGTCGTCCAGGGCCGCGATCGAGGCGTTGCCGCTGACCTCACCCGCGAGCAGCCAGAAGTACGAGGTGGCCACCCCCGCGAGGTTGGACAGGACGATGATCGTCGCGATGACCAGGCCCCACCCGCACATCCAGCCCAGCCGCGGGCCGAACGCCTTCACCGTCCAGGTGAAGGAGGTGCCGCAGTCCGGCATGGCGCGGTTGAGCTCGCGATAGGCGAAGGCGACCAGCAGCATCGGCAGGAAGCCGGCCAGGAAGACCGCGGGCATCTGGACGCCGACCTCGCCGGCCGTGGAGCCGAGGGTCGAGGTCAGGCAGTAGACGGGGGCCACGGTGGAGATACCGATGACCGCGCTGCCCACCAGGCCGACGCTGTCGCCGCCGAGGCCCTTGTCGCGTACGCCGCCGGTGTCGCCCGGGACGTCGACGCCCCTTACCTTGTCTCCGGCCAGGGGCCGGGCTTCCAGCTGAGTCATGAACGCGACGTTAACGGGTGCGTTTTCCACATCCGGAGGTCAGCGCTCCACTTGAAGATCCTTGTATTGAGCGGTAGCTAACCAGCTACTGGGTGATAATCAAAGGTCCAAGGTGGAGTGCATGCAGACATTGCCAGGCCATGGATGAAACTTCCGAAGTGCGGAAACCGCAACGCTGTCCGTTATGCCCGTTTCTAAAGTTTCCCGTCGGGTCGCTTCAGCGTGCTAGCCCGGCCAGACGAGCGACTGGATTTCGCTGTACGCGTGCAGGGCGTACGAGCCCACGTCGCGCCCCACTCCACTCTTCTTGAAGCCGCCGAACGGCGCCTCCATGTTGCGTCCGATGGTGTTGATCCCGACCCCGCCCGCGCGCAACCGCCCCGCCACCCGGAAGGCTCTGGCCACATCGCCCGACCAGACGTAGTCGAGCAGCCCGTAGTCGCTGTCGTCGGCCAGGGCGATGCCCTCCTCCTCCTCGTCGAAGGGGACAACGACCACGACGGGGCCGAAGATCTCCTCGCGGACGACGCGCATGTCGTTCGTACAGTCCGCGAACAGGGTGGGGGCGACGTAGAAGCCCCGGTCGAAGGCGGGGCGCTCGCCGCCCGTGACCAGCCTGGCGCCCTCCTTCTTCCCCAGTTCGACGTACGACTCGACGCGGTCGCGGTGGGCCGCCGAAATCACCGGGCCGACCACCGTGCCCCGCTCCTTCGGGTCGCCGACCGTGAGGTGGCCGACGTACTCCGCGAGCTTCTCGACCAGCCGGTCGTAGATCCCGCGCTGCGCGATCACCCGGGTGGGGGCGGTGCAGATCTGGCCGCTGTAGAAGGAGAACGTCGTGCCGATGCCCATGACCGCCGAGTCCAGGTCGGCGTCGTCGAAGACGACCGCCGCGCCCTTGCCGCCCAACTCCATCAGCTGCCGCTTCATGCCGCGCCCGCAGACCTCGGCGATGCGCCGGCCGACCGCCGTGGAGCCGGTGAAGCTGACCATGTCGACGTCCGGTGAGTCGACGGCGGCCTCGCCGACGCCGGGTGCGGACCCCGTCACGACGTTCAGCACGCCCGCCGGCACCCCGGCCTCCGCCAGCGCCTCCGCCATCCGGTAGACCGACAGCGGGTCCTGCGGGGCGGGCTTGACCACGACCGTGTTGCCCATGGCCAGCGCGGGCGCGACCTTGCCCGCCGGGTTGGCCCAGGGGTTGTTGTACGAGGTGATGCAGGTGACCACGCCCACCGGGCGGCGCACCGCCACCGCCCCCAGCACGCCGGCCCGGCCCATCGGGCCCGCCTCGTTGATCTGCGGCGCCAGCGGCGTCTCGACGGGCTCAAGGGCTCCGCGCGCGTACCGCCGGAAGCGGGCGATGCCCACGCCGACCTGCATGCCGCGTGCGATGCCGGTCGGTGCGCCGCTCTCCCGCTGGGCCAGGCGCGCGTACGGCTCGAACTCGCGCTGCATCACATCGGCGGCCCGGTCAAGGATCGCGGCCCGCTCCTCGGGCGTCGTACGCGACCAGCCCGCGAAAGCGTCCCTGGCGCAGGCCGCAGCCGCGTACACCTGCTCGCGGCTCGCCTCGGGGGCCAGGCCCACGGTCTCCTCGGTGGCCGGGTCGATCACCTCGTAGTGACCACCGCCCGGCTCGATCCACTCGCCGCCGATGAACAACCCCTGTTCCGAGCTCACTTGGTGCTCACCGTCCGGGTGTCGCGGCCCGAGCGCAGGACCGTGCCCGGCACCGCGCCCGTCACCTGATCGTCGCGGATCGTCTCCACGCCGTTGACGCGAACCGACACGACGCCGATGGCCTTGGCGTCCAGCCGTGGGCTGTCGCCCGGCAGGTCGTGCACCAGGGTGGCCGGGCCCGCCTCGATCCGCTCCGGGTCGAAGAGGACAAGGTCGGCGTGGAAGCCCTCCACGATCCGGCCGCGCTCACGCAGCCCGAAGAGCTGCGCCGGGTCGTCGGTCAGCATCTTCACGGCCTGCTCCAGCGCGACCAGCTTGCGCCCGCGCAGACAGTCGCCGAGGAAGCGAGTGGTGTACGGCGCCCCGCACATCCGGTCCAGGTGCGCGCCCGCGTCGGAACCGCCCAGCAGTACGTCCTCGTGCTCCCAGGTCTCGCGGCGCAGCTCCCAGGACGCGGGGTCGTTGTCGGTGGGCATCGGCCAAAGGACCGTGCGCAGCTCGTCGTTGGCGCAGATCTCGATGAGGCAGTGGAAGGCGTCCTGGCCGCGTTCGACGGCGATGTCGTTGACGACCCGGCCGCTGAGGCCCTCGTTCTCCTTGGAGTACGTGTCCCCGATGACGTACCGCCCGAAGTTGGCGAGCCGCCGGAAGACACCGGCTTCCTTGCTGTTGGCACGGCGCAGCATCTCGGCGCGGGTGTCGGCGTCCCGCAGCTTCTCGATCCGCTCGGGCACCGGCAGGTTGAGGATGTCGCCCCAGCCGGGGATCAGGTTGAGGGCGCAGAAGGTGCCGAGGGACATGTTCATCGGGGTGAGGATGGGCATGGTGAGAGCGACGATGCGCCCGCCGGCCTTACGGGCCCGCTCGCTCGGAATGAGCTGGCGCGGCACGCGCTCCGGTACGGAGGCGTCGATGGTCAGGACGTTCCAGTTGAGGGGGCGGCCGGCCGCGGCGCTCATCTCCACGAAGAGGTCGATCTCATCGTCGTCGAACTGGTCGAGGCAGCCCGCGACGATCGCTTCGAGCTGGGTGCCCTCGTGCTCGGCGACCGCGCGGGACAGGGCGAGGAGTTCCTCGGGCTTGGCGTGCCGGGACGGGACCGGGTGCCCGTCGCCGTCGGAGTGGGTGGAAGACTGCGTGGTGGACAGCCCCCAGGCCCCGGCGGTCATCGCGTCGTGGAACAGCCGCAGCATGTCGGCCATTTGCTGCTCGGTGGGCTGCCCGCCGACCGCGTCGGCGCCCATGACGTGGCGGCGCAGGGCGCAGTGGCCGACCATGAAGCCGGCGTTGACGGCGATGCGGCCTTCGAGGGCGTCGAGATATTCGCCGAAGGTGTGCCAGTTCCAGGGCGCGCCCTCTTCGAGCGCGACGAGTGACATGCCCTCGACCTTGCTCATCATGCGGCGCGTGTAGTCGGCGTCCTCGGGACGGTCGGGGTTGAGCGGCGCCAGGGTGAACCCGCAGTTGCCGCCGGCGACGGTGGTGACGCCGTGGTTGAGGGACGGGGTGGCGTACGGGTCCCAGAAGAGCTGGGCGTCGTAGTGGGTGTGCGGGTCCACGAAGCCGGGGGCGAGGATCAGGCCGGTGGCGTCCTCACTGGTACGGGCAGGTTCGGTGAGGGTGCCTTCTGGGGCGATGACGGCGATGCGGCCGTCTCGGATGCCGAGGTCTGCGACGTACCGGGGGCCACCGGTGCCGTCGACGACGGTCGCCGAGCGTATGAGGTGGTCGAGCATGGGTGTGGATCCCTTCTGGGGTGAGTACGCCGGGGAGGTGGTGGGGAGTGCGGGGCGGTGCGGGTGCGGTGCGGGTGCGGGTTGCCTGCGGCGCTGTCCCCTACCCGCCCCTTCCCGAAACCGGGGCAGGCCCCAGACCCCTGGACGCCCTTCGGGCGTGTCCTCAAACGCCGGACGGGCTGGAAACCCTGCCCACTTCAGCCCGTCCGGCGTTTGAGAACCGGGGTCTGGGGCGGAGCCCCAGTTACGGGAAGGGGCGGGGTGGGGAACAAAGCCCCGCGCAGCGGCGCCACCCACCCACCCGTTCAGCTGCCCGCCGCCTGCCGGAACCTCGTCGTGCGGTGCACCGGATCCGTGTCGATCTTCGGGATCACATGCTCCCCGATCAGCCGGATCGTGGTCTTCGTGTCCTCCGGCGACACCCCGATCGGCAGCCCGAACGACAGCTGATCCGCGCCCGCCTGCTCCCACCGCTTGCACTGCCGGTGCACCTCGTCGGGGTCGCCGCAGATCATCAGCTCCTCGGCGATGAGCAGCTCGATGATCTCCTCGCTGTACGCCGGCAGCAGTTCGGGCCACTGCGGAATGCCCTCGGGCCGCGGGAACGTGTCGTGGTAGCGGAAGAGCAGCGACTGGAGGTAGTTGAGGCCACCGCCGACCGCGATCTCGACCGCCTTCTTGTGCGTCTCCGCGCAGATCGCCGTGGACGTCACCATCACGTTGTCGTTGACGAAGTCACCGATCGGCTCCGCGTCCTTGACCGCGTTCTTGTACGACTCGACGACCCACTCCATGTCGGAGACCTTCTGCACGCTGAAGCCGAGGACCCCCAGGCCCTTCTTGCCGGCCATCGCGTACGAGGAGGGGGACCCGGCGGCGTACCACATGCCCGGGTGCGACTTCCCGTACGGCTTGGGCAGGATCTTGCGCGGCGGCAGCGACCAGTGCTTGCCCTGGAAGCCGACGTACTCGTCCTGGAGCCACATCTTGGGGAACTCGGCGATCGTCTCTTCCCAGATTTCCTTGGTGCCGTTCATGTCGGTCATGCCCGGCATGAAGCCAAGGATTTCGTGGCTGCCCGCGCCGCGTCCCGAGCCGAACTCGAAGCGCCCCTCGGAGAGGTGGTCGAGCATGGCGACCTTCTCGGCCACCTTCACGGGGTGGTTGACGGGGGCGAGCGGGTTGAAGATGCCGGAGCCCAGGTGGATCCGGTCGGTGGCGTGCGCGAGGTAGCCGAGGAACACATCGTTCGCCGAGAGGTGTGAGTACTCCTCCAGGAAGTGGTGCTCGGACGCCCAGGCGTACTTGAAGCCGGACTTGTCCGCCTCGATGACGTACTCGGTCTCCTCGATCAGAGCCTTGTGCTCCGCCTCGGGGTCGACCTTGGCACGTGCGGCGGGCACGTACCCCTGCACAAAGAGCCCGAATTCCAAGGAGATTCACCATCCCTTAGTGATACTGAGATCCAGCCTGTCTGACGCATCGTCAGATTGCGATGGGTCGACTGTTCCACTGCCCGCATGGACCGTCAATAGCTGACGCTTCGTCAGAAGAGACTCACGCCGGCCAGCCAGCCGCCGTCGATGACGAACGGCTGACCCGTGATGTACGAGGAGTCGTCGGCGGTCAGGAACAGCGCCAGCGCCGCCACCTCCTGCGGCTGCCCGACCCGCCCCAGCGGCACCAGCTTCTTGTACAGCTGGTCCAACCCGGCGGCCGATTCGGCAGGGTCGGCCGTGGGGTCGAGCAGGGCCGGATTGCTCATCGCGGTGTCCACCGCCCCGGGGCACACCGCGTTGACCCGGATCTTCTTGCTCGCCAGCTCCACCGCCGCCACCCGGGTCAGCCCGAGGATGGCGTGCTTGGTCGCGGCGTACGCGCCGACGTAGGCCATGCCCGTGAGGGCCGTGTAGGAGGCGGTGTTGACGATCGTGCCGCCGCCGGCCGCCGCTATCTCGGGCGCGACGGTCTTGATGCCGAGGAACGTGCCGACCTGGTTCACCTGGACGATCTGCATGAACTCCTCCAGCGGTGTGGAGAGCAGCTCGTTGAAGCGCAGGATCCCCGCGTTGTTGATCAGCCCGTCGATGTGCCCGAAGGCGTCCTTCCCGGCCTCGACGGCCGCCGCCCAGTCCGCCTCCTGGCTCACATCCAAGTGTACGTATTTCGCGGTGTCGGAGCCGAGTTCCTTGGCGAGCGCCTCGCCCTGGTCGTCGAGCACATCACCCAGCAGCACCCTCGCGCCCTCGGCGGCGAACAGCCGGGCCTCCTGCTCGCCCTGCCCGCGTGCGGCGCCCGAGATGACAACGACGCGCCCTTCCAGCTTCCCCATGCCGTACTCCTTAGCGCTAGAGCTCTAGAGCTCTAGCTGTTGAGGTGCGGAGCCACTTCGGCACCGAACGCCGCCATCTGGTCGGTCAGTTCGGCGCGGTCGCGGCTGCGGAACCGCACCTGGATCTGGTCCACACCCATCGCGCCGTACGCGCGCAGCGAATCGGCCACGGCGTCAGGCTTCCCGCTGACCGTGCGGCGCCCGACGGACCAGGACGCCTCGCCGACGTACAGCGGCTCGGTGATCGCGCCGACAGTGATCGGGTCCTCCACCCCGGCCTCGGCGCGCAGCCGCTTGAGCTTGGCGATCTGCTCGGGCAGCTTGGCCCGCGAGTCGCCCTGCGGGAGCCAGCCGTCACCCCGGACGGCGGCCCGGCGCACGGCGGCGGGCGAGGAGCCGCCGACCCACACCGGGATGCGCTCCTGAGTGGGCCTGGGCTTCTGCCCGAGCCCGCTGAAGGAGAACCGCTCCCCGGCGAACTCCGGGTACTCGTCGGGCCCCAGCGCCACCCTGAGCGCGTCGATCGTCTCGTCCAGTACGCCGCCGCGGCCGGGGAAGTCGGCCCCGAGCACCGCGAATTCCTCCTGAACGTGCCCGGCCCCGACCCCGAGGACCAGCCGACCGCCGGACAGATGGTCGAGCGTCGCGTACTGCTTGGCGGAGGCGAGCGGGTGGCGCAGCCCGACCACGGCGACATGGCTGAGCAGCAGGACCCGCTCGGTGACCGCGGCGAGGTAGGACAGGGTCGCGACCGGGTCGTACCAGACCGTGCTCATCGCGTCGGCGAGGCGGCGCGGGATCGCGACGTGCTCGCAACTCGCGATGTAGGCGAAGCCGTTGCGGTCGGCGGTGCGGGCGATCTCGGCGAGGTCATCGGGCCCGGCCTGCGCCTCCCAGGCCTCGGCGTACATGGTGCTCTGCGACTGGATCGGGAGCTGCATCCCGTACGACAGACGTCCTGTGGGAAGTATGGGAAGTATCCGCACCGGGCCGCCTCCTTCCCCTCGACCGATGGGCCGACCGTGCAGGCTCGACCGTGATGGACGGGCCCATCGTCATACCTGACGGTCCATCAGACAAGGGGCAGGAGGGTGCGGTCCGACAGCTCTGACTGCTACGCGCCGGGGCCCGCCCAGAGTCCGTCGGCGGTGAGCCCGAGCAGGTCGATGGCGTTGCCCCGCACGATCCGCTCCACCACGTCCGCGTCCAGGTGTCCCATCTGCTGCTCGCCGACCTCCTTGGACTTGGGCCAGGTGGAGTCCGAGTGCGGGTAGTCCGTCTCGTACAGGACGTTGGCGACGCCGATCGAGTCGAGGTTCTTCAGGCCGAACGCGTCGTCGAAGAAGCAGCCGTACACATGGCCCGCGAACAGCTCGGACGGCGGTCGCAGCACCTTGTCCGCCACTCCGCCCCAGCCCCGGTTCTCCTCCCACACCACGTCCGCGCGCTCCAGGATGTACGGGATCCAGCCGATCTGGCCCTCCGCGTACATGATCCGCAGGTTGGGGAAGCGCTCGAACTTGCCGCTCATCAGCCAGTCGACCATCGAGAAGCAGCAGTTGGCGAAGGTGATCGTGGAGCCCACCGCGGGCGGCGCGTCCGCCGAAGTCGACGGCATCTTCGACGAGGACCCGATGTGCATGGCGATCACCGTGCCGGTCTCGTCGCACGCCCGCAGGAACGGGTCCCACTCGTCGGTGTGGATGGACGGGAGCCCCAGGTGCGGGGGGATCTCGGAGAACGCGACGGCCCGTACGCCGCGCGCCGCGTTCCTGCGCACCTCGGCCGCCGCGAGCTCCGCGTCCCACAGCGGGACCAGGGTGAGCGGGATCAGCCGGCCGTGCGCGTTCGGGCCGCACCACTCGTCGACCATCCAGTCGTTGTACGCCCGCACCCCGAGCAGGCCCAGTTCACGGTCCTTGGCCTCGGTGAAGGTCTGGCCGCAGAAGCGCGGGAAGGTCGGGAAGCACAGGGCGGACTGGACGTGGTTCACGTCCATGTCGGCGAGGCGCTCGGGGACCGAGAAGGATCCCGGCCGCATCTGCTCGAACGTGATGACTTCGAGCTTGATCTCGTCCCGGTCGTAGCCGACGGCGGTGTCGAGGCGGGTGAGCGGCCGGTGCAGGTCCTCGTACACCCACCAGTCACCTATCGGCCCTTCGTCACCCTTCGCCCCCATCACGGGGGCGAACTTTCCCCCCAGGAAGGTCATTTCCTTCAATGGGGCGCGAACCACCCGCGGGGCGATGTCCTTGTACTTGGACGGGAGCCGGTCCCGCCAGACGTTGGGGGGCTCAACCGTGTGGTCGTCCACCGAGATTATCTTCGGGAAGGTCTCCATGTGAACCACGGTAGCGTTGATCTGACGATCCGTCAGCTCTCTGGCGGCGGACAGCTCGGTTCCGGTGCTGACGCAACCGCCACGGACAAGGCAAACTGACCCTTGCGAACGGGCGGTAACGGCAGGGGGAGTGCGATGGACGACATACCTCGGACACCGGGGAAGCGAAGTCCCGACCCCGGCCGAAGGACCGGCGCGGGCGGCTGGGAGGCGAGCTCGGCACTGCGCTTCGGCGTCCTTGGCCCGGTCCGCGCCTGGCGGGGTGATGAGCTGCTCAACACCGGATCGCCGCAGCAGCGCGCGCTGCTCGCGGCCCTGCTGCTGCGCGAGGGGCGGACCGCGACGGCCGCCGAGCTGATCGACGCGCTGTGGGGCGAGGACCCGCCGTCGCAGGCGCTGGCCGCGGTACGGACGTACGCCTCGCGCCTGCGCAAGGCGCTGGATCCCGGCGTCCTGGTCAGCGAGTCCGGCGGGTACGCGATACGGGCGGACGCCGAGACCCTGGACCTGGCGATCGCGCAGGAGCTGGCCGCCGGGGCCGAGAAGGCCCGTAACGCCGGCGACCGCCTCGCCGCCCGCGACCTGATCAACGAGGCGCTCGCGCTGTGGGACGGCGAACCGCTGGCCTCGGTCCCGGGGCCGTACGCCGAGACGCAGCGCACCCGGCTCGACGAGTGGCGGCTGCAGCTCGTCGAGACCCGCCTCGACCTGGACCTGGAGGTCGGCCACCACGCGGAGGCGATCTCGGAGCTGACCGCGCTGACCGCCGCGCACCCGCTGCGCGAGCGCCTGCGCGAGCTGCTGATGCTCGCCCTGTACCGCAGCGGCAGGCAGGCCGAGGCCCTCGCGGCGTACGCCGACACGCGCCGCCTGCTCGCCGACGAGCTGGGCGTGGACCCCCGCCCCGAGCTGGCCGCGCTCCAGCAGCGCATCCTGGCGGCCGACGCCGACCTGGCCCGCCCCGTCGAGGCGCCGCCTTCCGCGGCCCCGGCCGTGGTGCGGCCCGCCCAACTCCCCGCCACCGTGCCCGACTTCACCGGCCGCGCGGCGTTCGTCACCGAGCTCGGCGACCGGCTCGCCGGCGCGGAGTCCAGCGTCATGGCCGTCTCCGCGCTGGCCGGCATCGGCGGTGTGGGCAAGACGACCCTCGCGGTGCACGTCGCCCACGCGGCCCGCCCGCACTTCCCCGACGGCCAGCTGTACGTCGACCTCCAGGGCGCCGGGATGCGCGCGGCCGAGCCCGAGACGGTACTCGGCTCGTTCCTGCGCGCGCTGGGCACGCCCGACCCGGCCATCCCCGACACCCTCGACGAGCGCGCCGCCCTCTACCGCTCGACGCTGGACGGCCGCCGCATCCTGGTCCTGCTCGACAACGCCCGCGACGCCGCCCAGATCCGTCCGCTGCTGCCCGGCACGACGGGGTCGGCGGCGCTGGTGACGAGCCGGACCCGGATGGTCGACCTGGCCGGGGCGTACCTCATCGACCTCGATGTGATGTCCCCCGAGGAAGCCCTCCAGCTCTTCACGAAGATCGTCGGCGCGGAGCGGGTGGCGTCCGAGCGCGAGGCCGCCCTCGACGTCGTGGGCGCCTGCGGCTTCCTCCCGCTGGCCATCCGCATCGCGGCCTCCCGGCTGGCGGCCCGCCGCACCTGGACGGTCTCGGTCCTGGCGGCGAAGCTCGCGGACGAGCGCCGCCGCCTCGACGAGCTCCAGGCCGGGGACCTGGCCGTCAAGGCCACCTTCGAGCTGGGCTACGGCCAGCTGGAACCGCAGCAGGCCCGCGCGTTCCGCCTGCTCGGCCTCGCGGACGGCCCGGACATCTCGCTCGCGGCGGCGGCGGCCGTGATCGACCGGTCCCGCCAGGAGACGGAGGACCTCCTCGAATCCCTGGTCGACACGTCCCTGCTTGAGTCGGCGGCCCCCGGCCGCTACCGCTACCACGACCTCGTACGGCTCTACGCGCGTTCCTGCGCGGAACGCGACGAGCCGGCGCCGGGCGGGCGGGACGCGGCGATGTCGCGGCTGCTCGACTTCTATCTGGCGACGGCGGCGACGGTGTACGCGCTGGAGCGGCCCGGGGACCGGCTGGTGGACCATCTGGAGCCCGCCCACTGCCCGGGCCTGCACTTCGCCGACGGCCACGCGGCCGTCGACTGGCTGTACATCGAGGCCAACTGCCTGCTGGCCTGCGTCCGGCAGTCCGCCACGGGCCACACCCTCAGGCGCGCCGTCGACCTGCTCTGGGCCGCCAAGGACCTCGCCGAATCGGGGGCCAACTCCTATCAGTACGAGACGACAGCGGTGGCCGCGCGTGACGCCGCGCACGCCGCCGGCGACGCCCGCGCCGAGGGCCGCGCCCGTACGACGCTCACCAATGCCCTCCTGGTGTCGGGCCGCTTCGACGCGGCGGACGAGGAAGCCAGGCTCGCGACCCTCAGGGCCCGCACGGCCGGGGACCCGGTACCGGTCGCGTGGGCGTCCAACGACCGCGGCATCATCGCGCTCTACCAGAACCGGCACGCGGACGGCGAGCGCTATCTGCGCGACGCCATCGACAACTTCCGCGCCTGCGGGAGCCGCCCCGGCGAGGCCAGCGCCCTGTGCAATCTGTCCCGTATCCACGTCTCGATGAACCGGACGTCCAGCGCGGTCGAACTCGCCGAGCAGGGCATCGCGATCTACGACGAACTCGGCCTGACCCTGCGTCTCGCCAACGGCCGCTTCGCCCTGGGCATCGCCCTGACCGCGGCGGGCCGGCCCGACGAGGCACTCGACGAACTCGGCGAGTCACTGCTCGTCTTCCGGGACAACCGCCAGCGCCTGTGGGAGGGCACCACACATTTCCGCATCGCCCAGGCCCACCTCACCGCACAGCGCCCCGCGCAGGCGGCGCAGCACGCGGAGCAGGCGCTCGCCCTGCACTGCATCGGCGGCGACTGGATGCGCGGCAACGTCCTGACCACCCTGGGGCGGGCCCTCGACCGGCTCGGCCAGGTGGACCGGGCGCGGGCCTGCTGGCGCGAGGCGCTGAGCATCTACGAGGTGACCGGCGCCGCGGAGGCCGACGAAGTACAGGCGCTTCTGACGCCGATGACGGCTGCCTGAGACCATCCACCGGGTCGTTCATCGATTGTTTATCGGCACCCGGCATCCTTCAGTTCAACGAACTGTCGTGCCGGGGGGCCGACGGTTCGCAGAGGGCCTCACCGCTATGGTGAACGACCCCCGACGCCCGTTCGAGGACCCCCGGGGGAGTCATCGAACGGGCGTCGACCGACTTGAGAACCGCACACAACGGGAGACGAGCATGAGCAACGCCAAGAAGGACGAAGAGATCACCACCCAGGACAATCACGCCGGGACGCCGGGCACGGGCAAGCCCAAGCCCAAGATCACTCCCCAGGACAACCACGCCGGTTCCGAGGGTGCGGGCAAGATCACGACCCAGGACAACCACGCGGGGTCCGAAGGAGCCTGAGGCTTCGGACCGAACGGGGGCGGGGAACGACCGCGGTGGCGCGGAGGGGATGCCACCGCGGTCGCCGCATGTCCGGGGGGCATCACATGCCCACCGAGCAGTCGCGGACTGCGGCTTCCCGCTCGACGAACCACTGCTCGATCTTGCGCAGCCGCACACCGTCGACACGGATCAGCCCCGCCACGTACTCGCTGACCGAAATCCCTCGGGTCACAGCGGCACACCTGGCCGCCTCAGCGATCTCGTCGTCCACCCGGATACACATCTGCGTCTTCGCCATCCCGGCAAGGTAGCGCTGCCAGAACGGCTCACGCATGAGTGAGTGGCGGTGGGAGTACGAACCCGACGAGGCTCATACCGGCGTAAGTCACGGTCCGGCGTAACAGGTCATACGCGCCCCTGGTCCCGCAGCTCCGTCTTCAGGACCTTGCCGCTCGCGTTGCGCGGCAGCTCCGTCACGAACTCGACCTCCCTGGGCACCTTGTAGTTCGCCATCTCGCGGCGCGACCAGGCGATCAGGTCGTGCGCCGTGAGCGTCGATCCCGGGCGGCGGACCGCGTACGCCTTGCCCGTCTCGCCGAGCCGCGGGTCCGGGATGCCGACCACCGCAACATCGGCGATGTCCGGGTGCAGGCCCAGGAGTTGCTCGATCTCCGCCGGGTACGCGTTGAAGCCGCCGACGATGAACATGTCCTTGATCCGGTCGGTGATCCGCAGATTGCCCGCCGCGTCCAGTACGCCGATATCGCCGGTACGCAGCCACCCGTCCGGGGTGAACGCGTCCGCCGTGCCGACCGGGTCCTCGAAGTAGCCCCGCATGACATTGAAGCCCCGCACCAGGACCTCGCCGGGTGCGCCCGGCTCCCCCACGACCGTGACCTCCGTGCCCGGGATGGCCCGGCCCGAGGTGGCCGCGATGGTCTCCGGCGGGTCGCCGCGGCGGCACATCGTCACGATGCCGGACGCCTCGGAGAGGCCGTACGCCGTGAGGACCGTCGCGATGTGCAGCTCGGAGCGGAGGCGTTCGACGAGCTGGAGCGGGACGACCGCGGCGCCCGTCACCACCAGGCGCAGGGCCGACAGATCGTGGTCGTCGCGGGCCGGGTGGTCGAGGAGCGACTGGTGGAGGGTGGGCGGTCCCGGCAGGACCGAGATGCGTTCGGCGGCGATGTTCGCCAGCACTGTGTCGACGTTGAAGACCGGCTGCGGGATCATCGTCGCGCCGCGCATCAGGCAGGCGATGATGCCCGCCTTGTAGCCGAAGGTGTGGAAGAACGGGTTGACGATCAAGTAGCGGTCGCCCTCGCGCAGGCCCGCCAGGTCGCACCAGATGTCGTAGCCGCGCAGCGTCTGCTCATGCGTGATCACCGCACCCTTGGGGCGGCCCGTGGTGCCCGAGGTGAAGATGATGTCGGACGGGGATGCCGCGTCGATCGCGTCGGCGCGGGTGCGGACCTCGGCGGCCGACACCGCCTCGCCGGAGGCCAAAAAGTCCTTCCAGGTAAGGAAGTTCTCCGGGGCGTCGTCCGCGAGGACCACCACCTCCCGAAGGTGCGGGAGGGACGGGAGCGGGCCGGTGCCGGAGCCCTCCGTCGTCGCCCTGCGCAGGGAGGCGACGTACGACGTACCGAGAAAAGTGCCCGTGACGAAGAGGAGCTTGGCGCGGCTGCTCCCCAGGACGTACGCCGCCTCCGCGCCCTTGAAACGGGTGTTGAGCGGGACCAGGACCGCCCCCGCCGTCACCGCGCCGAGCGCGCAGACGATCCAGTCGAGGGTGTTGGGGGCCCAGACCGCGACCCGGTCACCGGGCTCGACACCGCGGGCCATGCAGGCCGCGGCGGCCCGTTCGACCCGCTCGCCCAGTTCGGCGTACGAGACACGGGTGCGGCCGTCGACCACGGCCTCACGCTCGCCGTACCGCTCGGCGGCGCCGCGCACCAGCTCCGGGATGCTGTCCCACTCGACGTCCGCGCCGTTCGCGCTGTTCGCCCTGTTCGCGCCCATAACAAGCCCTCCCACAGCAGTAGCTGACTATCTGTCAGATTAGCGGTAGCCTGACGCGCTGTCAGTAGCCGTGACCATCGCGGAGGGGCACATGGCGACGCTCAAGGATGCGACAGCGATAGTCGGCACGGGGCAGACGCCCTTCGCCAAACACCTCCCCCAGTCCGAGAAGACCCTGGCCTGCCAGGCCATCCTCGCCGCGCTCGCCGACGCCGGGATCGACCCCTGCGAAGTGGACGGCATGGCCTCGTACACGATGGAGGAGACCGACGAGGTCGAGGTCGCCAAGTCCATCGGCGCCGGCGACATCACCTTCTTCTCCAAGGCCGGTTACGGCGGCGGCGGTTCCTGCGCCACCGTCGCCCACCTCGCCGCGGCCGTCACCACCGGGCAGGCGAGCGTGGGCGTGGCCTGGCGCTCACGCAAGCGCGGATCGGGCCCGCGCCCCTGGAAGAACACCACCGCCCAACTGCCCACCCCTGCCCAGTGGACGCGCCCCTTCGGCCTGCTGCGGCCCGCGGACGAGATAGGGATGCTGGCGCGCAGATATATGCACGAGTACGGCGCCACCCGCGACCACCTCTTCAATGTCGCCCTGGCCTGCCGGAACCGCGCCAACCAGAACCCCGCCGCGATGATGTACGACCGCCCGCTGACCCGCGAGATGTATATGACGGCCCGCTGGATCAGCGACCCGCTGTGCCTCTTCGACAACTGCCTGGAGACCGACGGCGCGCTGGCCTGCGTCATCGTCTCCGCCGAGCGGGCCCGCGACTGCCGGCAGAAGCCGGTGTACGTGCACTCCGTCGCGCAGGGCCTGCCCGCCCAGCACCACGGGATGGTCAACTACTGGAACGACGACCCACTGACCGGCCCCTCCTGGACCGCCGCCCGACAGCTGTGGAAACAGGCCGACTTCGGCCCCGACGACATCGACGTCGCCCAGATCTACGACGCCTTCACCCCTCTCATCCCCCTCTCCCTGGAGGGCTACGGCTTCTGCGGGCGGGGCGAGGGCGCCGCGTTCACCGAGGGCGGCGCCCTGGAGAGCGGCGGCCGGCTGCCGATCAACACCGGTGGCGGGGGCCTGTCCGAGGCGTACGTCCACGGCTTCAACCTCATCACCGAGGGCGTCAAGCAACTGCGCGGCACCAGCACCGCGCAGGTTCCCGGCGCCGCCACCTGTCTGGTCACCGCGGGCGAGGGTGTGCCCACCTCCGCGATTCTGCTGAGGAGTTGAGACGAGATGAGCGACAGCCGGCTGACTTCCGCCCTGCTTACCCCGGTCGCCGACGAGGACGGAGCGCCCTTCTGGGAGTACGCCGCCCGGGGCGAACTCCGCGTCCAGGCCTGTGCCGCGTGCGACGAGCTGCGCTTCCCGCCGCGCCCCTGCTGCCCGCACTGCCAGTCGTTCGACAGTGAGTGGCGCCGGATGAGCGGCAAGGGCCGCATCTGGTCGTACGTCCTGCCGCACCCCCCGCTCCTGCCCGCGTACGCGGCGCAGGCCCCGTACAACGCGGTGATCGTCGAGCTGACGGACGCCCCGCGCATCCGGCTCGTCGGAAACGTGGTCACCGAACCCGGCGCCGCACTCGACTCGGTCGACCCGGCGCGGCTGCGCATCGGGGCGCGGGTGCAGGTGGCCTTCACGGATCCCGGTGACGGCGTGACGGTGCCGCGCTGGCTGCTGGAGCGCCCGTGAGCATCCGTATCGAGCGGGACAAGGAGAGCGGGGTCGCGGTCGTCACGCTGGACCGCGAGGCGAAACACAACGCGATCGACCTGGCGACGGCGGCCGAACTGTCGGCGGCGTGGCGGGAGTTCCGCTTCGACGAGAGCGTTCGGGCGGTCGTCGTGACGGGTGCGGGTACGCGGGCGTTCTGCACGGGAATCGACCGGGGGGTGGAGGTGCCGCAGCCTCCTTCCCCCTACTCGATCGACGATCCGCTGATCTCCATCGGGCCGAAGGCGAACGACCTGTGGAAGCCGGTGATCGCGGCGGTGCGGGGGATGGCGTGCGGCGGGGCGTTCTATCTGCTGGGCGAGGCGGAGTTCGTGGTCGCCGCCGTTGACGCGACCTTCTTCGATCCGCATACGACGTACGGGATGGTCAGCGCCTACGAGGCGATCTACATGGCGCAGCGGATGCCGTTCGGGGAGGTCGCCCGGATGTCCCTGCTGGGCACGGCGGAACGGCTCTCCGCGCGACGGGCGTACGAGATCGGCCTGGTCTCCGAACTGACCCCACCCGGCGAGGAATTGGCGGCGGCGGTGCGCTCGGCCGAGGTGATCGCCTCGTACCCGACCGGGGCGGTGCAGGGCACGGTACGCGCGGTCTGGGCGGCGAAGGAGGGCGCCCGAAGCGCGGCACTGGCGCAGGCGCCGCAGCTGATCGCGCTGGGGAATCTGCCGCCGGAGGAGCAGGCGGAGCTGTTCACGACCCGTCGGAAGGGGTTTCGGGTGCGGTAGGGACGAAGACGCGGCGGTCACTGCGCCGGCCCGCCCCGGGTCTCACCGCAGCCCCGGCTTTCGGCGTCACCCAAGGGAGCCGATGGCCTTCACGATCAGCGACCGCGCATCCGCTCCGAACACGGCCAGCTTGTACAGCTCACCGAACGCCTGCTCGTAGAGAGCGATCTCATCCGGTGCAGTGATTTTGATGGATGCCGAGAGCGGCTCGATGTGGACCCGCTGCCCGTCGAAAATGGTGAACGTCTCGATCGGCCACATGGCGCGCGATGCCACAGAAGGGATCACCCCGAGCGCGACGGCCGGCAGTTCCATGGCGGACAGCAGATGGCCGAGTTGCCCGGCCATCACCCCGGCGTCGCCGAGCCGGTAGCACAGCACGGCCTCCTCGATGAGGATCGCGAACTGGCGATCCCCTTCGCGCACCACGCGGGAACGGTGCATGCGCGCGGCCACGGCCTCGGTGACGTCGTCGGGGGCCCCACGAAACGCTGCGATGGACGACAGTAGGGCCGCCGCGTAGCCAGGTGTCTGGAGGTAGCCGGGCATCACGTTCGAGCAGTAGACCCGAAACCGTCGGGTGCGCTCATGGAGGGGCGCGTTGACCTCTTGGAGTCGCCGCAGGCCCGTGCGTTGCAGGCGCCTCCACTGGACGTACATGGAGTCGGCCTGTCGGTTCGCCACGATCAGGTCAGGGGCCTGCCGCTGTGCGCCGCAGGCCTGACACCACGCGCGGATATCCGCGTCGGACGGAGGTGTCTTGGCGTGCTCGATACGTGAGGACTTCGCCTCGTGCCAGCCGCACCGAGCCGCGAGTTCCCGCTTTGTGATCCCTGCATCCAGACGCAGCTCCCGCAGCCGCTCGGCAAGGGCTACGCGCGCGGCTTGCACGCTGGACGACGGGGACTGGGGCATCGGCCGGATGCGGGCGTGTCAGTGGATCTCGTACTGGTCGTGCGGGACAGCGCGCTCCCAGACGGATTCGAAAGCGGTTGCGCAGAGCTTCACGGTCTCGGTGTCGCTGGTCAGCTCGTCCTCGATGACGTTGCCGTCTCCGTCGAAGTGATGGATACGCAGCAGCCGCCCGTCGAGGAGCCAATGGTCGTTGCCGGGTAGTGCCAGGCCCGTCGCTTGTCGGCGTGGCAGCCATCGGACCTGCTCGTCCGCCGCGATGTTTGCCGCCGTGGCGTAGTACTCCCAACGGATGTACTCGCTGACCGGCTCGGACACGACGCGCGCCCGGCGGACAACGACACCGCGGGCGACGGCGTCCGCCACGGTCTGGTGGAACGGTCGCCACCAGGACTCCCGGTTGTCCCAGCCGATGCGCTCCCCGCTGCGCCACGCTGCGAACCGTTCGTTGTCCGCGTAGCTGTCCCGGAGTTCGAGGTGCACCGCGGAGTCGGTGCAGTCGGCCAGCAGCTCAGCGAAGCTCGGTATTCCCGCGCTCAACTGCATCGCATGCCTCCCTGATCATCGGCACCATCTGGGCCGGAATCCTGACGATGGCCTCGCTCTCCGGAACAGACCCACGCCCGGGGCTGGTCGACTCGCACACCGTCACGGTGGCTGTGTCGGGCTTCCACCCTTGGAAAAGCAGCTCTTGTGTCTGGGTGTCCACCCACACCGTCGGGCAATGGTCCTCGTCTGTGTCTGGATCAATGCCGACGAACCGTACCGTCATGCCGACCTCCAACGCCTCGGTACTTGCTCAGACTTGCACCACCGTCCGCCCTCCGGAGCGCTCCGTCAAGCAGGCGTAGGTGCAACAACCAGTCGGATGGATTGGCATGCAAGTCGGTGCAGGTTTGTGGCGGGTGCGTCAGGGCGGGCCCTACCGTCCCTGGCTATGGTGAACCGTTCCGGGTTTGATCGAGGCTCGATCTTTTGGAAGGATCGAGTGCGTTATGGCGAAGCAATATCCGAAGGAGCTCAAGGAGCGGGCCGTGCGTCTGGTCCTGGAGACTCGTGATCAGTACAAGACCGAGTCCGCGGCGATCCGCTCGATCGGAGCGAAGCTCGACATCGGGCCGGAGTCCTTGCGGAACTGGGTGCGGCAGGCAGAAGTCGACGCCGGTGCCCGGACCGGGACCACAACCGAGGAATCCGCCCAGCTCAAGGCCCTGAAGAGGGAGGTCGCCGAGCTGAAGCGGGCGAACGAGATCCTCAAGGCTGCGGCAAGTTTCTTCGCGGCCGAGCTCGACCGGCCACACACACGCTCGTAGCGTTCATCGACGAGCACCGGGACCGCTTCGGCGGAGTCGAGCCGATCTGCAGGACGCTCACCGAGCACGACTGCAGCATCCACCCGTCCACCTACTACGCCCACAAGAAGCGCCCACCGTCGGCCCGTGCCATGCGGGACGCGGAACTGGCACTCCTGATCGTGGAGATCTTCCGGGACAACTACAGCGTCTACGGAGCCCGCAAGATCTGGGCCGAACTGAAACGGCAAGGTCATCAGGTGGCCCGGTGCACCGTCGAGCGCCTGATGAAGGCCGAAGGCATCACGGGAGCGGTGCGCGGGAAGAAGATCGTCACCACCAAGGCGGACAAGGAAGCAGAGCGGGCCCCGGACCGGCTGGGCCGGCAGTTTGTGGCCAGCGCCCCGAACCGGGTCTGGGTCGCAGACTTCACCTACGTGGCCACCTGGTCCGGCACCGTCTACGTCGCCTTCGTCGTCGACACCTTCTCCCGCCGGATCATCGGCTGGTCCGCCGCGACGAACAAGCAGACACCGCTCGTGCTGTCCGCACTCGAAATGGGCCTGTGGCAGCGCGACCGCGCGAACACCCCAGTCATTGCACGGGAGTTGATCCATCACTCTGACGCCGGTTCGCAGTACACCAGCTTCCGTCTCGCCGCTCACCTGGCGTCCGAACAGATCGCGGCCTCCATCGGCACCGTCGGCGACGCCCTCGACAACGCGCTGATGGAATCGACCATCGGGCTGTACAAAACCGAACTCATCAAGCCCCAGCGGCCCTGGAAGGCCCTCAGCGACGTCGAGTTGGCCACCGCCGAATGGGTCGACTGGTACAACCACCGCCGACTCCACGGTGAGATAGGCCACGTCCCGCCAGCCGAATACGAAGCCGTCCACTACCAACATCAGACAAATCTGCAGGTCACAGCCACAATCTAGAGTCTCTACCGAATCCGGAACGGTTCAATGGACCTCGCACCCCGCCCCTCGACGGCGACCGACACGGAACTGTCCGGCGCCTGGTGCCACTGGCATCAAGGGCCCTCCGGTACAGCCAAGGTGATCCAGTCAATCGAGCGGCCGTCAGGCGCACCCCATCCACAGTCCGCGTGCGCGCCGTGCCGCGAGCAGCGCGGCCTGGTCCCCGCCGCCGAGCGCGCCACATTGACGAGGAGCCGCTCATGAACAACGCAGCGGCCACGATCCTCCGGCCCACGGGGCTCCGCATCTGCTGGGAGCCGAAGCCAGATACCCCCGTACGGTGCTGCACCCGCGAGCCGGGGCACGACGGCGACCACCACCACGAGTACTCCGACGTGTCCTGGCCGCGAAAGGCGGGTGAGAAACGATGCCCCGCTCAGTGATCCGGAAAGCGGACTGGTCGCTCGGCGCGAACACGTCCGAGGACGTACCACCGACGACCCGCGCAATCCAATGCACCACGTGCCCGGAAATGTCGGGCGCCGACGAAGGCCAACTCGGCCCGGACTCATGGGCCCTGAGGCACGCCGGCCGGACCGGCCACACCGGGTACAGCGAGACCATGCGGGTCCCCCTCAGGGCAACCCCCCGTACCTGACCTCCCCACCCACTCCCGGTGCTACAGCGACCGCGACGCACCAGCGGCCAACCACCTCCTGGCCGACCGGGTGAGTCGCAGGTCCGACTCGCGACAGGCCGTGGTATTGGTACAATTAGCCCGTATCGCCTCAGCGTCAAAATTCTCGAGGCGCTCCTAGGTGACCGCTACTCCGCCCCTGGAGGAATCCATGTCCGGCCTCGTCCGCAAGAGCCTCAGCTCACCCGACGAAACCCGCCCCTTCGAAGAGAACAAGGGGAAACTTGAACTCGTCAACTCCGAAGAGGGCCCCGTAGGACGGGCGACCTTCGAACCGGGCTGGCAGTGGTCCAAGCACGTCAAGCCGATCGCCAAGACCGAAAGCTGCCAAGCCGCGCACACGGGCTACGTGGTCTCGGGCCGCATGAAGATCGTCATGGATGACGGCGAATCCGACGAGTTCGGTCCGGGCGACTTCATGATCTGTCCGCCGGGTCACGATGCCTGGATCGTCGGCGACGAAGCGTGTGTCGTCATCGACTGGTCGGGGTTCGGCGAGTACGCCAAGCGGTAGGCGAAACCCGGCGCCGCTCGGGGCCTTGGGCCCTCCGCCTACGCACGGCCGTCCTGAGATCAGCGCCTTCGCCGTGATGGATGCGCCGTCCGGCAGCGACTGGATGTACACGGCCAGGCCGATCGCGGACGCCGAGAGCGATCTGTGCTGGGCGAGGTGATTGCCGACGACCGTGAACCGGTCGGTGTGGCGGTGACGTACGTGAAGAACTCCGGCACGCGGAGCGTCCTCGGGGAGCGCGCACAGGGCGGCACTAGACTGGGGAGCAGTCATCGGGAAGGTGTCTCTTCCTTGGTGGTCAGACCCTCGGTGTGGAGTGCAATCCCGCCGGGGGTCGACGTTTTTTGTTGGGTTGTCGCGCCGACCGTACCGCACCCCTCCGCATTCCGGACGCTCCCTCACCCGATCGTGTGACGTTGGGAGTTGGAGGAGTGGGTAGGTCGTTTCTTTCGCCCAGTTCTTTAGGTAAGGGCGCGGCCGACCGGGACGCGGTTTACCGGGACCCGGTGGCGACCTGCGGAAATGCGGGAATGCGCGAAACCCTGGCTTCAGGAACAAGCCCTGACGTCAGGAACGTCAGGAAACCGTCCGCTTCACATTCTTCAGCGTGCACTTGCCACCCGACGTCGCACCCTCCTGAGGCACGTACGGCGTAGCGACATCCAGCGTGTCCGTCTGACCCGCGAGCACCATCGGAATGCTGGGGCTGCGCTCGCCGAGAGTCGTGCCGGTCGGGTCCGTGAAGGAGACGGTGAAGGAGTACGAGTACGTCTCCGACGCGCTGCTGTTCTTCGCGCTGACCGCAGCCACGATGCCCCGCGCCGAGTCGTATGTGCAGGAGTCGATCCGGACGTCGTTGGCGCCCTTGTTGCCACTGCTGCCGGAGACCGAACCCGTGGTGCCCGACGAGGTGGTGTCGCCGGTGGTGGAGGAGCCGCCCGACGTCGAGTCGTCGTCGTCGTAGCTCGACCCGCCGCTGCTGCTACTGCTGCTGCTACTGCTGCTCGAACCACCGCTACTGCCACTGCTGCTGCTGCTGTTGTCGCAACTGCCACCGTGGGAACCACGGGCTCCGGTGAGTGCGACAACAGCGATACCGCAGATGGCGACCGCGCGGACATGACGAAGCTTCACGCTTCAACCCCCGTTGAAATCGTAATGTTTGGCGCCCGATTGACGGGCGCACGTCACATTAGATCGCCGCCGGACACACTGGCAAACGTGCTTTGCCGCAGCCACCGCCGGTCCGCGACTGGCAGCTCCTGCACGGTGGGCGTAGCGTCGTGATCGAGAGTTTCGAGAGCCGTCCGAAGTCCGAAGGAGGCCGGTGATGCTCCGTAACGTCCTCGGATGGATCCTCGCTCTCGTGGGAGCGACGGCGGCCGTACTGAGCCCTTTCCACGCCTGGCACGACGGGCGGCACGGCCGTGACTACCGCATCCAGGACCTGTTCAGCGGGATCACCGGCACCTCGGCGGAGCTGGTCGGCTCGATCATTCTGCCGTTCGTCTTCGCGGCCGTGGTGACCCTGATCGGCCTGCTGCTGCGGTCCCGGCTGCTGGTCGCGTTCGCGGGGATCGTCGTCCTCGGCTTCACCATCCTGTGGATGGTCCGCGTGGGCATGGCCGAGGGCAGCCTCGCGGTGAACTCCGACGGTACGGGCCTGAAGCTCGGCGTCGCGTACGCCCTCGGCGGCGGCGTACTCCTGCTGCTGGCCGCCGGCGCCCTGCACGGCCGCCACCGACCCGGCCGCCACCGGTACGACAGCCACGCGCCCGGCCCCGCAGAACCGACGGGCCCCGCGTATCCGGTGGAGGAGGAGCCCCGCCCCCGGCATCCGACGCTGGACGGGCCGCAGCAGCCGAACCCGCCGAACCCGCCGAACCCCAAGGCATAGCGACTGCCCGTCCCCGTCAGGCCTGCGCACCCCCGGAACGGCCCGTCGCCGTACCCTTCACCGCGTCCAGCGCGTACACACAACGGTCCTTGCTGCATGCGTAGATCACGCCGTCCTGCGCCACCAACGAACCGGTGATCTCGCCGCCCGTCGCCAGCTTCCAGCGCAACTGGCCGCCGCTCGCGTCCAGTGTGTAGAGGCAGTGGTCCGCGGAGCCGAAGTGGACCCGGCCGTCGGAGACCACCGGCGCGCCGACGACCTCGCCGCCCGCCGCGAAGCGCCACTTGGGCGTGCCGGTGACCGCGTCCAGGGTGTAGAGCGCGCTGCCGCTGCCCACATGGACGTTGCCCGCGGCGACCAGGACCGGCTCGATCGACTGGCGGGACTCGGTCGCGATCCGCCAGCGGTCCTTGCCGGTGGACGCGTCGAGGGCGTACACCGTGCCGAGGTAGTCGGCGAGGTAGACACCGCCGCCGGTGACGGCCGGGCCCGGCGCGAAGGCGGGCGCGCTGAGGAAGACCGCCGGGGCCTCGAAGTGCCAGCGCACCCGGCCGCTGACGGTGTCGACGGCGAGGACGCGCGTACCGGCGGCGACATAGACATAGCCGTCGGGCGCGGGCGTCACCCGCACCGGCACCCCGCCGCAGGAGGCCGCGTCGCCGATCGGGTACGACCAGCGCTCGGTGCCCGTGCGGGCGTCGAGGGAGCGCAGCCGGGCGTCCTGCCACACGTACACCGCGTCGTCGTGCAGCGCGGGCCCCGCCTCCGGGGTCTCGAAGTCGGTCTGCGCGCCGCTGAGTTCCCACAGCTTCTGGCCGTTCGCGGCCTCCCACGCCTGGACCCCGCCGCCGCGGGTGCCGGTGACCACCGTGCCGCGGTCCGCCTTGAGCGAGTACACCCAGGCGTCGGTCTGGAGGCGCCACCGCTCGGCGCCGTCCGTCGCGTCGAGGGCGTACAGCGTGGGGCCGTCGGAGGCGTGTATACGACCGCCCGCGACCGCCATCGCCCAGGCGACGTCACGCGTCTTGAACCGCCGCCTGCCGCTGGCCACGTCGAGGGCGTGCACCTCGAAGGAGGTGACGTAGACGAGGCCGTCCGCGACGGCCGGGGTGCCCCACACATCGTTGGACATCCGGAACCGCCAGGGCCGCCACGCCCCGGACGGCCCCACGTCGTCGGCCGCAGGTGCGGGCGCCGGTACGGACGGGGGCTGCATGACACCGGTCGGCGCGTCCGCCCCGTTCACCGCGGCTGCGGTCACCCCGGCGGGCGGCCTGATCCAGCCGGTGGCCTGACCCGCCTGGGCCGGCGCGGCCCCCGCGTGCGCGTCGGCGACCCGCGGTCCTGGCCCGATCGGCACCGTCACCCCGGGCAGCCGTACGGCGTGCTGCGGAGCCTGCGCCGCGTGGGCGCCCGCGCCGCGGGCCCCCTGCGCGGCCGGCGCACCCTGGGCGGCGTGCGCGGACCGCAGCTGGACACCCTGACCCTGCTGGCCCTGGCCCCCGCCCTGCGCCTGCGCGTACGACGGCGCGGTCGCCGACGGCGGCGGGCCCTGCGGGCGTGGCGGTGTCGGCGCCTGGGCGCGCACCGGGGGCGCGCTCGGCACGGCCGTGCGCCCGCCCCCACGGCGCAGCTCGATCATCGCGGTGGCGCGCGGCGGCAGCCAGGCCGACGCCGTACCGCTGTCGTCCTGGCCGGAGGCGAAGAGGTGCGGCGCGAGCTGCGACTGGAGGTCGGCCGGGCTGGGCCGCAGCGGCGCCTCCCTCCCCATGCACGACTTGATCAGCGGTAGCAGTTCATCAGGCAGACCCGCCAGGTCGGGGCCTTCCCGCAGCAGCATGAACACGGTCTCGACGGGGTTGCCACCGTGGAAGGGCGCATGCCCGGTCGCCGCGAAGACCAGCGTCGACCCGAGCGAGAAGACATCACTGGCGCCCGTCACGCTGCGCGAGTCCCGCGCTTGCTCGGGCGACATGTACGCGGGGGTGCCCACGGCCACGTTGGTCATGGTCAGCCGGGTGTTGGAAACCCCGGACGCGATACCGAAGTCGATGACCCGGGGGCCGTCCTCGACCACCAGGACGTTCGACGGCTTGAGGTCGCGGTGGACCAGGCCCGCGCCGTGGATCGACTGCAGGGCCTCGGCGATACCGGCGGCCAGCCAGCGCACCGCCTGGGCGGGCATCGGCCCGCACTCATTCACTATTTCCTCAAGCGAGGGAGCGGGCACGTACGCCGTGGCCAGCCATGGCACCGCCGCCCGCGGATCGGCGTCCACGACGGCCGCCGTGTAGAACCCGCTGACGGCCCGTGCCGCCTCCACCTCACGCGTGAAGCGGACGCGGAACAGTTGGTCCTCGGCGAGCTCGGTCCGTACCGTCTTGATCGCCACTCGCCGGCCCGACGCCGAGCGCGCGAGATAGACCAGCCCCATGCCGCCGGCCCCGAGCCGGCTCAGCACCTCGAACGGGCCGATCCGTCGCGGGTCGTGCTGCGTCAGCTGCTCCATCACTTGCCTGCCACCTCCCCGTACAAGGCCGCAAACACAGCCCCATGCAGCGTCTCACCACTGGGCACCACCCAGCGGCGCGCACCCTGATTCTTCCTGTCGGAGGCGGTGGAGGCGAACCCAGGGCCGGACCGAGGTGTCTCACCCTGATTCGGACACACCACACGGGTGCGTTATACGAATTTTGCCCGGATAAGCGCGTTATGGGCGTGGCTCGGGCCGACGCGGACACCGCCGGTCGGACATGATCGGGCCTGCCGGATCCGTTCTCAAGCCTCCTGGGATCCGTTCTCAAGTCCCCTCGGACCTGTTCTCAAGTCTTCTCGGACCCGTCCAGGGTCTTCTCGGGCTCGGCCAGAACGGCGAAAGTGGCGCCCTGATTGTCGACAAGCACCGCGATCCGCCCGAACGGGGTGTCGACCGGCGGCAGCTGGACGCGCCCGCCGAGGCGCTTGGTCGCCTCCACGGCTCCGTCGCAGGACTCGACGACAAAATAGACCAGGAAGTGGTCGGGCATCTCGACGGGGAAGGCGTCGCTCATGACGCTGCGACCGCCGATCGCGGTCTCGGGCCCCGGCTCGGTGCCGGCCAGGGACCAGGTGCGGAAATCGACACCCGCGTCGCCTTGGGCACGCTCCTCGGACTGGGCGTCCCCCTCGGAACGGGCGAGCTCCTCGTCCTGGGCGAGTTCCTCGGACCGGGCGTGTTCCTCGGACCGACTGCGCCCCTCGAAGCCGAAGACCGTCTCGTAGAACGGGTCGATCAGTTCCTTGTCGTGCGTGTAGACCTCGGTCCAGCAGAAGGAGCCCGGCTCGTCCCTCTTCTCGAAGCCGCTGTGCGTGCCCGCCTGCCAGAGCCCGAAGACACCACCACCGGGGTCGGCGGCCACCGCCATCACGCCGAGTGGCTCGACGGCCACCGGGTCGGTCAGCAGTTGGCCGCCCGCCGCCCGGACCTTCGCGGCGAGTGCGACGATGTCGTCGGTGGCGAAGTAGACACCCCAGGCGGTGGGCATGCGGCCGTCGCGCTTGGGCGCCAGAGCGGCGACCTTCAGGCCGTCACTGAGCGCGTTCACGAACGCGCTCTGTGTCGCAGTGCCCGCATCCGCGAACGTCCACCCGAAGAGGGAACCGTAGAAGCGCTTGCCCGCTTCGAGGTCGTCGAGCGCCACATCCACCCAGCACGGCGTGCCTTCCGCGAATACGGCCATGGGATCAAAGTAGCCAGCGCACCCACCTTGTGCAGCCGAAAACACTCGAACAATTGGCCCAATATCGGCGCATTTCCCTTGCCCCCCATGGGTTGTCCACCGAAGTTATCCACAGGCTGTTGATAAGACTATTCGTGGCGGGAGCGGCCGGGACACGGTCCGCGGACCCTGGGGAAGGACCCCCGTGGGGCCTCCGAATCGGTCCGCCGGGGGTATCCGGGCTGTCCGGGCGGCCCGGGCCGCCCGGAGGGCCGGGATCACGCCACCGGGAGGTTCGGGATCAGGCCGCCGAGACGTCCGGGGCCGGCCGACGGTACGTCCGGGTGACGCCCGGTCCCCGCCCGGCGCACGCCCTCTTCCCCATTTGCAGTCGGCCGAATCGCGCTCCGATCACCCCTCGGTAAGCTGACGGCATGACAGGACAAGTACGCACCGTCGACGGCCGCGTAGCCGGACGACGCGGCCAGGCGACGCGGCAGAAGCTGCTCGACTGCCTCAGCGAAATGCTCAGCTCGTCGCCCTACCGGGACGTCAAAGTCATCGACGTGGCCCGTAAGGCGGGGACTTCACCCGCGACGTTCTACCAGTACTTTCCCGACGTCGAGGGCGCTGTCCTCGAAATCGCGGAGGAAATGGCCAAGGAGGGAGCCGGGTTGACCGAGCTCGTCTCCGCCCGCTCCTGGGTGGGTAAAGCGGGCTGGGCCACCGCGGAAGAACTCGTTGACGGTTTCCTCGAGTTCTGGCGCAGGAACGACGCGATTCTGCGCGTGGTCGACCTGGGCGCGGCCGAGGGCGACAAACGGTTCTACAAGATCCGTATGAAGATCCTGAACTCCGTGACCAACTCCCTTACGGACTCGATGAAGGATCTCCAGTCCAAGGGCAAGGTCGACAAGGACGTCAGCCCGGCGGCGATCGCCGGATCGCTGGTCGCGATGCTGGCCGCGGTCGCCTCGCACCAGAAGGGCTTCACGACCTGGGGTGTGAAGCAGTCCGAACTCAAGCCGAACCTGGCGCTGTTGGTCCACCTCGGCATCACCGGCAAGAAGCCGACGAAGTAGCCGGAGCGGCCGAAGCAGCCGAGCCGACCGAACCAACCAACCAACCAACCAACCAACCAACCAACCAACCAACCAACCGAATAGTGGGTATCGAGTAGCGAACGAGGTGCACCGGCGGCGTCGCCGCCGGCCCCGGTCCTGTCACGTCAGCGGCGGACCCCCCTCACCCGGGTGGTCCGCCGCAGGCATGAATACGTCCGGCCTCGCACGTCCGGCTAGACCGCCTCCGCCTCCGCCTTCGCCTCTCGCTCCACCAGCCGGAACAGCCGGATCTGCCGCTCCACCCTGGTCTGATACGTCGTGTACGGCGGCCAGAACTTCACCGCCGCCTGCCACACCGCGTCCCGCTCGGCGCCCTCAAGCAGTCGCGCCCTGACGGGGATGTCGCGGCCCCGCCAGTTGATCAGCACGTCCGGATGGGCCAGCAGATTGGCCGTCCAGGCGGGGTGTCCGGGCCGGCCGAAGTTGCTGCCGATCAGGATCCAGCCGCCGCCCTCCTCCGGCATGCACGCCAGAGGTGTGGTGCGCAGCAGGCCGCTCTTGGCCCCCTTGGCGGCGAGGATGACGCCCGGCAGCATCTGGGCGCTCAGCAGCACCTTGCCGCGGGTCAGCCGGTGGACCGCGCGGTCCATGGCCGGGATGCAGTGGGGCGCGATCCTGGCGAAGGTGCGGGTCGACGACACCTTCTGGATCAGCCGGGTTCCGGGCGGCATCAGACGGCCAGCTCCTTCGGTTCGAAGAGGTCCGCGACCTCGGCGGCGCGGGCCCGCAGCCGATGGACCGGGCCGAAGAGCAGCTCGTCCGACGCGGCCCGCTTGAAGTAGAGATGCGCATCGTGTTCCCAGGTGAAACCGATCCCGCCGTGCAATTGGACGGCCTCGCCCGCGGTCGTGCGGAGCGCTTCGAGTGCCTGGGCGAGGGCCAGGGCACCGGCCGAGGGGTCCCAGGCCGCGTAGTACGCCGCCGAACGGGCCGCCTGGACCTGTACGTACAGATCGGCCAGCCGGTGCTTGACCGCCTGGAACGAGCCGATCGGCCGCCCGAACTGCTCGCGGGCGCCCACATAGTCGACGGTCCGCTCCAGCGACTGCGAGGCCGCGCCGACCGCCTCGGCGGCGAGAACCGCGGCGGCGGTACGCCCCACGGCGGCGAGGGCACCCGGCACGTCGGCCGCTTCGACGCTCTCCTCCGCGCCGAGCAACTGGGCCGCGACCTCGCGCAGTTCGATACGGGCCTGCGGCCGGGTCTCGTCCAGCGCCACCTCTCGGGCGCACGAGAGCCCCGGGGCGTCCGCGGTGACGAGGAACAGCAGGACGCGGCTGCGGGCGAAGCCGCCGGTGTGCGCCGCGACCAGGAGCAGGCCCGCGCTGTGCCCGTCGAGGACCTGCCCGGCCTCCCCGTAGAGCCGCCAGCCGTCGTCGGTACGTCGCGCCTGCACCCCGCCGGCCCGGCCGCCCCCGGCCCACTCGCCGCCCGCATTGTCGCCGGTCAGGGCGAGTGCGGCGCTGAGGCTGCCGCCGGGTACGGCGAGGGTGGCGGTCAGGGTGCCCCCGGCGATGGCCGGCAGCAGGGCGGTGCGCTGGGCGTCCGTGCCCAGGGCGGTGATCAGGGGTGCGGCGAGTGCGGCGGTGGCGAACAGCGGGGAGGGCAGCAGAGTGCGGCCCGTCTCCTCGCAGGCGAGGGCGAGTTCGGCCGAGCCGCAGCCGACTCCCCCGTATGCGGCGGGCAGGGCGAGACCGGGCAGCCCGAGCTGTTCGGCGAGCTGCTTCCAGAGTTCCCTGTCGTACCCGACGGCGGTCCTGACGGCGGCTTTCACCTCGTCGGGCCCGCATCGCTTGGCCAGCAGTTCGCGCAGGGTGCGGCGGATCTCGTCCTGTTCCGCGGTGAAGGCGGCGTCCATGGGCTCCCCTCCATCTCTGACGGGTCGTCATGTTAGAGGTGGGCGGGGGAGATGGACAGGGGTGCGGGTGGGTGGGTGTGGGGTGGTGGGCGCCTGTGGCGGGCTGTTCCCTCCCCGCCCCTTCCCGCTGTGACATCTTGCGGCTGCCGCCGCGTGGCGGGGCAGCCCCGACCCCCGGACGGGCTGAAAAGTTCCGGATGCTGCGCATCCTCAGCCCGTCCGGCGCTTGAGGACACGCCCGCAGGGCGTCCAGGGGCCCGGGGCCTGCCCCGGTTTCGGGAAGGGGCGGGTAGGGGAACAGCGCTGCAGGCAACCCGCACCCGGCCCACGCACCCGCACCCACCCACCCACCCACCCATCCACCCGCACACGCCTCCGCCCCCCCCTCCGCGCCCCGCATCTGATGTACCGTCAGAAATATGCCCCCCTCCCCCCGTTCCCCCCGCAAGGTCGCCGTCGCCGGCATAGCCCTCTCGGACTGCGGGCGCGTCGACGAGGCCACTCCCTACGCCCTGCACGCCCAGGCCGCCCGCCGCGCGCTCGCCGATTCCGGCCTCGACCGGTCCGTCATCGACGGCTTCGCGTCAGCCGGCCTCGGCACCCTCGCCCCCGTTGAGGTCGCCGAGTACCTCGGGCTGCGCCCCACTTGGGTCGACTCCACCGGCGTCGGTGGCTCCACCTGGGAAGTCATGGCCGCGCACGCCGCGGACGCCATCGCCGCCGGGCACGCCAACGCCGTACTCCTGGTGTACGGATCGACCGCCCGCGCCGACATCAAGGCGGGCCGCAGGACGTCGAACCTCTCCTTCGGAGCGCGCGGCCCGCTCCAGTTCGAAGTGCCGTACGGGCACACGCTGATCGCCAAGTACGCGATGGCCGCCCGGCGTCACATGCACGAGTACGGCACGACCCTGGAGCAGCTCGCCGAAGTCGCCGTCCAGGCAAGGGCGAACGCGGCGACCAACCCGGACGCGATGTTCCGCGCGCCGGTGACGGTGGACGACGTACTCGCGGGCCCGATGATCGCCGACCCCTTCACCAAGCTGCACTGCTGCATCCGCAGCGACGGCGGCTGCGCGGTACTGCTGGTCGCGGAGGACTACGTACCGGACATGGCGAAGGCCCCGGTGTGGGTACTGGGATCCGGGACGTCCGTCTCGCACACCGCCATGTCCCAGTGGGAGGACTTCACCGTCTCCCCGGCCGCGGTCTCCGGGCGCCTGGCCTTCGAGCGGGCCGGGGTGGGACCCGCCGACATGGACCTCGCCGAGATCTACGATGCCTTCACCTATATGACGCTGGTCACGCTGGAGGACCTCGGCTTCTGCGCGAAGGGCGAAGGCGGCGCGTTTGTCGAGAAGGGCCGCCTGCTGCGGGACGGCGCACTGCCGGTCAATACCGACGGCGGCGGCCTGTCCGCCTGCCATCCGGGGATGCGCGGCCTGTTCCTGCTGGTCGAGGCCGTGCGACAGCTCCGCGGCGAGGCGGGCGACGGGCAGGTGCGCAAGGCGGGCGGGCGGCTGCCCGAACTGGCGGTGGCCTCGGGGACCGGCGGCTGGTTCTGCTCGTCGGGGACGGTGGTGCTGGGGCGCGGCTGACACCGGCCGCCCCAGCCGTGGCGGGGGCCTACCGCTTTCCCCCGCGGCCGAGACCCGCCGTTCACCCCGGCTCCATATTCATCCCGTAACGCCCATGGTGTGAGATGACGGGATGAGCAATCCGCATCCGCAACAGCATCCGCAACAGCCGGAAGCCGACGACTTCCACGAGCTGCTCCGCTCCCAGCGCGTATGGGACACAAAGCTGCCCGCGTTCGACACGTCCGCCGCGCCCCGCGAGCCACTCGCACTCTTCCACCGGTGGTTCGCCGAGGCGGTCGAGGCCGGTCAGAGCGAGCCGCACACGATGACCCTGGCGACCGTGGACGAGGCCGGGCTGCCCGACGTACGTACGTTGATGCTGCACGACGCCGACGAGCGCGGCTGGCACTTCGCTTCGCACACCAACAGCGCCAAGGGCCGCCAGCTGGCCGCCGCGCCGCAGGCCGCGCTCGGCTTCTACTGGGCGACGCAGGGACGCCAGGTACGGGTCAGGGGGCCGGTGACCGTCGGCACGCCCGACGAGAGCCGGGCCGATCTGCACGCACGGTCGACGGGCGCGCTCGCCTCCGCACTCGTCGGTCACCAGAGTGAAGTCCTGCCGCAGTACGGGCACTTGCTACGGGCCTCGCAGGCGGCGTGGGAGCAAGCGCAGGCCGACCCCGAGGCCGACGTACCGTCCTGGACGCTGTACGTCGTCGAGCCCACCGAGGTGGAGTTCTTCCAGGGGGACGAACACCGCCGCCATGTACGCCTGCGCTACCGCCGGGGCGACGACGGCGGCGGCTGGATCCGGGAACTGCTCTGGCCGTGACGGCGGTGTCGCCGGCCCTCCCGTCCGACCCCGTCGCGCTCGCGCGCCCGGCAGTGGGCCCGTCGGCGGCGCTACTGCACGCCCAGGTCGGCCCGGACGGCCGAGGAGGCCCGGAAGACGGGGAAGGCGTACCCCGCCGCCTCCCCCTCCCGGAACGCGACCTCCAGCTCCATGCCGATCCGCAGATCCGCCTCCGCACAGTCGACGACCTCGGTCATCATCCGCGGCCCCTCCGCGAGATCGACCACCGCGGCGACGTACGGGACGCGCTCACCGAAGGGCGGCAGGTCGTTGCGGTGCACGACGGACCAGGTGTAGAGCGTGGCGCGACCGCTCGCCCGCTCCCAGCCGACATCCTCGCTCCAGCAGTACGGGCAGAACTCGCGCGGGTAGTGATGCGCCTTCGCGCACGCCAGGCAGCGGCGCAGCAGCAGGTCTCCCTGCGCCGCCGCCTCCCAGTAGGGGCGGGTGAAGGCGTCGATGTCGGGGGCCGCCGCGGTCGCGGCTGCGACTGCCTCGGCCATCAGAAAAGTCCGATCGCGCTGTCGAGGGACCAGCTCTGCCAGGACATGGCGAAGAGGGCGACGAGGGTGGCCAGCGCCATCATGGCGTTCTGCCCCTGCTCGGCCCAGTCGTGGATCATGAGGATGAGGTAGAGCAGATTGAGGAGCAGGGCGCCGACGAGAGCGATCGGGGTCAGGAAGCCGACGACCAGGCCAAGGCCGATGGCGAGTTCGGCGTAGACGACGACGTACGCCATGGTCTTGGGGCGCGGCGCGACCACCGTCCGGAAGCCGGTGTTCACCGCGGGCCATTTGTGCTTGCCTGCGACATCCGCCGCCCAGGCGATGCCCGTGCCGCGCTCGAACCAGCCCTTCTTGTCCTTGTGGCGCCAGCTCTCCAGCCACCACAGGCCCAGGCCTATGCGCAGCACCGCGAGCCACTCGGCGCCGCCGAGCCAGATGGTCTGCATTCCGGTCCACCCCTCTGCCCTGCTCTGCCCTGCACGAATCTGACGGTACGTCAGTTCAACTGATCGGGCCGCTGTGCGCAAGAGGCAGGACGGTCGGGGGTAGTTGGGGGTGATTTGCGGCGGTCGGAGGTCAGTCGGAGGGCGGCCGGTCGGGACAGTGGGGTGTGGCTTCGCGACGGACCGTGATCGATTCGCAACCGATTTCGGTCTTGAGCGAGACCTATCAAGACATGCCGCCATTACGCTCACAACTCATGGCCGACACCACGAACGACCGACCCGTTTACGTCATCGGCGGCGGGCCGGGCGGACTTGCCGCCGCTGCGGCTCTGCGTCAGCAGGGCGTACGAGCCGTCGTACTGGAAAAGTCCGACACCGTGGGCGCCTCCTGGCGCGGCCACTACGACCAGCTGCGCCTGCACACCACGCGACGGCTGTCCGCCCTGCCGGGGCTGCCGATACCGCGCCCCTTCGGGCGCTGGGTCTCCCGCGACAACGTCGTCCGCTATCTGGACAAGTACGTCGAATTCCACCAGTTGGAGATCGTCACGGGCGTCGAGGTCTCGCGCGTCACCGCCGCGCCCGACGGCGCCGGCTGGGTGCTGCACGCCACCGGCGGCCGGGAGCTGACCGGCTCGGCCGTGGTGGTCGCCACCGGCTACAACCACACCCCGCACGTCCCCGACTGGCCCGGCCGGGGCACCTACGGCGGCGAACTGCTGCACGCCGGCGGCTACCGCAACGCCGCGCCCTACGCGGGCCAGGACGTCCTGGTCGTCGGAGCCGGCAACACCGGCGCGGAGATCGCCGTGGACCTGGTCGAGGGCGGGGCCTCGCGGGTGCGGCTCGCGGTGCGTACGTCTCCGTACATCCTGCGCCGCTCGACCGCGGGCTGGCCCGCCCAGCGCACCGGCATCCTGGTCCGGCGGCTGCCGGTGGGCCTGGTGGACCGGGCGGGCGACGTACTGGGCCGCGTCTCCGTCCCCGACCTGTCCTCGCACGGCCTGCCGCGCCCGACAGGCGGCCTGTACTCCCGGGTCCGCGAGGGGGCGATCCCGGTCCAGGACGTGGGCCTGATCAACGCCGTACGACGCGGGAAGGTCGAACCGGTCGCCGCCGTCGAGTCCTTCGACGACGGCAAGGTGGTCCTGGCGGACGGCTCCCGAATCAGCCCGGACACGGTGATCGCGGCGACGGGCTACCGCCGCGCCCTGGAGGACCTGGTCGGCCATCTGGACGTCCTCGACGACCGCGGGCGCCCGGTCACCCACGGCGCCCGCACGCCCGCGAAGGCGCCGGGGCTCTACTTCGTCGGGTATACGAACCCGATCAGCGGGATGCTCCGCGAGATGGCGCTGGACGCACGGAAGATCGCCCGAGCGGTGGCGGCGGCAACGAAGCACCGCTGACCCGCCGCAGAGCCTCCGTCGAGCCTCCGCCGAGAACGAAGCCCCGGCGGCCGGTGGCCGGATGCCGTCGGGCCCTCTGGTCCGGCGGCCGGGCGCGTGAGAGCGTGCGGGACCGGAGCGCGCCAGGACGCGGATGCGCCGCGTGCGGCCGCCTCCTACGACCCATGGGACCACCGCACTCCGGCGCGGACAGCGAATGCCCGCAGGGCCTCCCAGGGGCCCTTCCCGGGAACTGCTGGCAGCTCTCCCGTCAGGCTTTGCCTGCCCAACTATTCCTGACGAGCCGTCAGTTCAGTAACCTGACTATGCGTCAGTTCTGTTGGCCGACGAGCAGGAGCGGGCTGAAACCATGCTTGGATCTACCCACGGCACCCTCACCACAGATCTCCGCGCCCGCGTTGTGGCCTGCGGAGAGCAGCCCCGACCCGATGCCGTCCACGGCAGCACCTCCGCAGGAACCGGTGCTGCGGCGGGCGACCTGGATGTCAGCGGCCGTCCGCTGCACGCCCCCGTCCCCGACCTCGACCGCTTCTTCCGGCCCGAATCGGTGACCGTCATCGGCGCGTCCGACACCGAAGGCAGGCCCAACACCGGCATCACCCGGCAGCTCATCGCCTGGGCCGAGCGGGTCGGCGCCCGGCTGTATCCGGTCCACCCCACCCGTACGTCCGTGTTCGGGCTGCGCTGCCTCCCTTCCGTCGGGGACCTGCCCGAACAAGTCGATCTGGCCGTACTCCTCGTCGGTGACCCCCTCCCGGTCATCGAGGAACTGGCCGAGGCCAAGGTCAAGTTCGCGGTGGCCTTCGCGTCCGGCTTCGCGGAGGCCGGCGAGGAGGGCGCCGCCGCACAGGCGCGGCTGACGGCCGCGGTGGAACGGTCCGGGCTGCGACTGCTCGGGCCCAACACCAACCTCAACGCCTTCGAGGCGTTCCGCGAGGACCTCGACGGGCCCGCCATCGCCCTTATCACCCAGTCCGGCCATCAGGGCCGCCCCGTCTACGCCCTCCAGGAGCTGGGCATCCGGCTCTCCCACTGGGCGCCGACCGGCAACGAGGCCGACCTGGAAACCGCCGACTTCATCTCGTACTTCGCCCAGCAGCCCGAGGTCGGGGCCATCGCCTGCTACGTCGAGGGCCTGAAGGACGGCCGCTCCTTCCTGCTCGCCGCCGACCGGGCCGCGCGGGCGGGTGTGCCGATCGTCGCGGTCAAGGTGGGCCGCACGGAGACGGGCGCCCGGATGGCCGCCTCGCACACCGGCAAGCTGACCGGCGCGGACCAGGTCGTGGACGCGGCGATGCGGCAGTTCGGGGTGATCCGGGTGGACGGGCTCGACGAACTCCAGGACACCGCGGCCCTATTGGCACGCGCCAGGAAGCCGGTGGCCGACGGGGTCGTCGTCTATTCGATCTCGGGCGGCACGGGCGCGCACTTCTCGGACCTGGCCACGGCGGCGGGACTGCCCCTGCCGGAGCTCTCGGCCGCCAAACAGGCCGAGCTGCACACGTGGATACCCGACTATCTCAGCGTCGCCAACCCCATCGACAACGGCGGCCACCCGGTCGGCGACTGGCGCGGGCCGAAGATCATCGAGGCGATCCTGGCGGACCCGGCGGTGGGCGTGCTGATCTGCCCGATCACCGGGCCGTTCCCACCGATGAGCGACAAGCTGGCGCAGGATCTGGTGGACGCGGCGGAGGCCACGGACAAACTGGTGTGCGTCGTCTGGGGCTCCCCCGTCGGCACCGAGGACGCCTACCGCACGACACTCCTCGGCTCCTCCCGGGTCGCCACCTTCCGCACCTTCGGCAACTGCATCACAGCCGTACGCGCCTACCTCGGGCATCACCGCTTCACCGCCGCCTACCGCTCCCCGTTCGACGAGGCACCGCGCACCCACTCGCCTTCCTTCCGCAAGGCGCAGGCCTTGATGCGGCCGGGCCGGCAGCTGAGCGAGCACGCGGCGAAGCAGCTGCTGCGGGCGTACGGAATCCGCGTACCGCGCGAGCAATTGGTGACCAGCGCGGCGGCGGCCGTGCGGGCTGCGGGGCTCGTCGGCTACCCGGTCGTCATGAAGGCGTCCGGGCCCCAGCTCGCCCACAAGACCGAACTGGGCCTGGTGAAGGTCGCGCTGACCTCCGCCAGCCAGATCCGCGACGCTTATCGCGAGCTGACGGACATCGCCCGGTACGAGGGGGTCGAGCTGGACGGCGTACTGGTCTGCCAGATGATCGAGCGCGGCGTCGAAATGGTCGTCGGCGTGACCCAGGACGCGCTGTTCGGCCCGACGGTGACCGTGGGGCTCGGCGGTGTCCTGGTCGAGGTCCTCGGCGACGCGAGTGTGCGAGTGCCGCCGTTCGGCGAGGACCAGGCGCGGGCCATGCTCGGCGAACTGCGCGGCCACGCGCTCCTCGACGGCATCAGGGGCGCGCCCCCGGCGGATGTGGACGCGCTGGTCGAGGTCGTGCTGCGGGTCCAGCGGATGGCGCTGGAGCTGGGCGACGACCTGTCCGAGCTCGACATCAACCCGCTGATGGTGCTGCCGCGGGGGCAGGGGGCGGTGGCGTTGGACGCGCTGGCGGTGTGCCGGTGAGGTGACGGCGGTCGTCGGTTTGGTGCGGGTGCCGGGGCGGGTGCGGAGGTGGGTGCCGGGGCGGGTGCGGAGGTGGGTGCGGTGCGGGTTGCCTGCGGCGCTGTCCCCTACCCGCCCCTTCCCGAAACCGGGGGCAAGCCCCCGGGCCCCCTTTGTCCTCAAACGCCGGACGGGCTGGATGTGCCGGAAGCAGTCGATGAGCCGCAACCACCGGACGCCCTGGAAGCATCGGACACGCTGAAATTTTCTGAACAGGAGCATGATCATGACCGACTCCCCCCGTGAAGTCGTCGAAGAAGCAGAAGAATCACCTGACTCATTGGTACTGCACGCCACTGACAACGGCGTCTCATGGATCACCCTCAACCGGCCCGAAGCCATGAACGCCGTCACCTGGGACCAGCGCGAGCGCGTCATCTCGCTGCTCGCCGACGCCTCCGCCGACCCCGCCGTCCGCGCCGTCGTCATCACCGCCACCGGCAAGGGATTCTGCGCCGGGGCGGACCTGCGGGGCGGGTCCTCCGGGTCCTCCAGGTCCGCCGAGCGCGTCGCCGGGGATGTCGCCCGTACGATCCGGCTCGGCGCGCAGCGGCTCATCGGCGCCGTCCTGGACTGCGAGAAACCGGTGATCGCCGCCGTCAACGGCACCGCCGCCGGGCTCGGCGCGCATCTCGCGCTCGCCTGTGATCTTGTACTTGCCGCCGAATCGGCCAAGTTCATCGAAGTCTTCGTACGCCGTGGACTCGTCCCCGACGGCGGCGGGGCGTACCTCCTCCCCCGGCTGGTCGGCCCGCAGCGCGCGAAGGAGCTGATGCTCTTCGGCGACTCGCTCCCGGCCCCGGAGGCGCACCGGATGGGGCTGGTCAACCGGGTCGTCCCCGCCGAGGAGCTCGCGGCCACGGCCCGCGCCTGGGCCGAGCGGCTCGCCAGTGGCCCCACCCGGGCCCTGGCTCTCACCAAGCAACTGGTCAACGCCTCCCTCGACTCCGACCGCGCCGGCGCCTTCGCCGCCGAGGCCGCCGCGCAGGAGATCAATATGACGACGGCGGACGCGAACGAGGGTGTGGCGAGCTTCGTCGAGCGGCGCACGCCCAAATACCGGGGGCTCTGAACACCTCGCCACCCCTTCACTTCTGACGGACCGTCAGCTTCAATGGCTGATGTGATGGGACACGCAGGGATGGCGGCCACCGCCGTCCGATACCTCAGGTCCGTCGGGGCAGCCACCGCCACCGAGCCCTTCCACGCGCTGCCGCGCCCCGATCTGCGGGCCGTCGGCGAGGACGAGCGACTGCCGGTCGATCCGGCCCAATTCCGGCGCGTGCTCGCCAACTTCGCGAGTGGCGTCACCGTGGTCACCGCGCCCGCCATGGACGATGAGGCCGGCCCGGCTGGTTTCGCCTGCCAGTCCTTCGCCTCGCTCTCGCTCGACCCGCCCCTGGTGGCCTTCATGGTCGCCCGTACGTCCACGACTTGGCCGCGCATCGCCCGCGCCGGGGTCTTCTGCGTCAACATCCTGGGCGCCGACCAGGGCCCGCTGTGCCTCGGTTTCGCGAAGAGCGGGGCGGACAAGTTCGCCGGTGTAGCGTACGACGAGGCTCCCGCGACCGGGTCGCCGCTCCTCGACGGCGTACCGGCCTGGATCGACTGCACGATCCAGACCGTGCACACCGGCGGTGATCATCTGATCGTGGTCGGCCGTGTCAACGCGCTGGGCGACGCGACCGACGGCAACGGCAACAGCGACGGCAATAGCCACGGCATCAACAGCGAGCCACTCCTCTTCCATCGAGGGAAGTTCGGGCGCTTCGACGCCTGAGTGGCTGGACCGTCAGCACCGTCTATGCCGGGACCGCGGCCCGCGTCGCCGGCTTGCGCCGGATCACCAGCGCCATCAGCGCCGCCACCGCGCACAGCGCGCCCGAGGCGTACCAGACCATGTCGTACTCGCCGAAGACGTCCCGCGCCACACCGCCCGCGAAGGCGACGATCGCCGCCCCCACCTGGTGCGACGCGAGGACCCAGCCGAAGACGATCGCGCTGTCCTCGCCGAACTGCTCGCGGCACAGGGCGATGGTCGGCGGGACCGTGGCGACCCAGTCCAAGCCGTAGAAGACTATGAAGAAGATCATCGGCGGTTGCACGGACGGGCCAAGCAGCATCGGCAGGAAGAGCAACGAGATGCCACGCAGGGCGTAGTAGACCGCGAGCAGGCGGCGCGAATCGAAGCGGTCCGTGAACCAGCCGGACGCGATCGTGCCGATGATGTCGAAGACACCGATCATCGCGAGCAGTCCCGCCGCCGCCGTGATCTGCATGCCGTGATCGTGGGCGGCGGGCACGAAGTGGGTGCGGATCAGACCGTTCGTCGAGGCGCCGCAGATGGCGAAGGTGCCGGCCAGCAGCCAGAACGGGCCCGTCTTTGCGGCCTTGAAGAGCACCTTCACCGCGCGCCGCGCCGCACCGCGCTGCGGCGCGGGCTTGGGGACGAACTCCCCGCCGTAGGGCGCGAGTCCGACGTCCGCAGGGTGGTCGCGCATCAGCAGCCAGACGAACGGTACAACGGCCAGTGCGGCGAGGGCGACGGTGATGGAGGCGGGGCGCCAGCCGTGGTTCTCCACGATCCAGGCGCAGAGCGGGAGGAACACCAGCTGGCCGGAGGCGCCGGCCGCGGTGAGGACGCCGGTGACCAGGCCGCGGTGCGCCACGAACCAACGGTTGGTGACCGTCGCCGAGAAGGCCATCGCCATCGATCCTGTGCCGAGGCCGACGAGCAGGCCCCAGTAGAGCATCAGCTGCCAGCTGGCCGTCATCCAGACGCTGAGCAGTGCGCCCGCGGCGACCATGCTCAGCGCCACGACCACGACCCGGCGGATACCGAAGCGGTCCATGAGGGCCGCGGCGAACGGGGCGGTGAGGCCGTACAGCGCCATGTCGATGGAAACGGCGACGCCGATCTCGCCGCGTGACCAGCCGAACTCCTGGTGGAGCGGGTTGATCAGCAGACCGGGCAGGGAATTGAAGGCGGCCCCGCCGATGATCGTCACAAAGGTGACCGCGGCGACGAGCCAGGCGCGGTGGATCTTGCGCGGTCGGAGTCGGAGTCGGAGTCGCGGGCGCGGGCGAACGCTCGGACCGAGCGGACCGGTCGGGCCAGGTCCGGTCCGACCCGTCTCGCCCGTCACGCCCGTCCGGTCGGCCCCGTCACTCGGCCCATTCCCACTCGAAGCCGCAGGCGCAGGAACACTGTCCGGCGTCGTACTGGCTGCTGAATCGTCGGTTGTCTGCGTCACGTGGCCAAGCATCCGACCTGCGATCACGCCGAACGAGTGGCCCGAAGGTCAGCATTCGATACGATCGGGCCATGGGACGCAGGCCCGACACTGATCCCGGCACCCAGCCCGCCCCTCACCCGATCCGCCTCAGCCCCCGTATCGCCCGCACCGAGAGCAGCGCCCCGCACACCAGCACATTCATCACGACCCCCGCGAACACGACCTCGCGCACCCCCACCCGTTCGGCGACCGGCCCCGCCAGAACCGATGACTGAACCGATGACTGAACCGATGGTTGAGGAGCAGACCGTGACCAAGGGGAACGATGAGTACACCGCGCCGCACCGCATCGTCGTGCTCGCCCTCGCCGGGATCCTCCCCTTCGAGCTGGGCATCCCCCACCGGATCTTCGGCCGCGCCAAGGACAGCGCGGGACGGCCGCTGTACGAGGTCGTGACCTGCGGCATCGAAGCGGGTCCCGTCCGCACCGACGCGGACTTCGCCATCCAGGTGGAACACGGCGCCGAACTGCTGGCCACCGCCGACACGATCATCATCCCCGCCTCGTACGAATTGGGCAGCATCTACACCGAGGGCCGGCTCACCGACGAACTCGCCGCCGCCTTCATGCACATCAGGCCGGGCACCCGCCTGGTGGCCATCTGCACCGGCGGATACGTCCTGGCCGCCGCCGGATACCTCGACGGCCGCCCCGCCACCACGCACTGGTCGTCCGCCGAGCACTTCCAGGGCCTCTTCCCGCTGATCAAGGTCGACGCCGAGGTCCTCTTCATCGACGACGGCGACGTACTGACGTCGGCGGGGGTCGCCGCCGGGCTCGACCTGTGCCTGCACATCGTGCGGCGCGACCACGGCGCGGCCGTCGCCAATGACGTGGCGCGCCGTACGGTCGTACCACCGCACCGGGACGGCGGACAGGCCCAGTACATCCAACGCCCCGTGCCAGAGCCCCAGTTGGCGACCACGACCGCTGCTCGCGCCTGGGCCATCGGCCGTCTGCACAACCCGATCCAGCTGCGGGACATGGCCGAGCAGGAGTCCATGTCCGTACGGACCTTCACGCGCCGCTTCCGCGAGGAGGTCGGCATCAGTCCGGGCCAGTGGCTGACGCAGCAGCGCGTGGAGCGGGCCCGGTATCTGCTGGAGTCCTCGGACCTGTCCGTCGACCAGGTGGCGCGCCAGGCGGGCTTCGGCACGGCCCAGTCGATGCGCCAGCACATGCAGTCGGCACTGGGCGTGCCACCGACCGTCTACCGGCGTACGTTCCGGACGGGCGCGGGTGCGGGCGCGCCGGCCTGACCCCAAGGCCGACCCCCACGGCTCGCGGCCCGTCGGTCTTCACGTCAGAACGTCAGAACGTCAGCACCCCCCGCGCCACCCGCCCGTGCAGCGCATCGTCCGCGGCCTTGGCGAAGTCCTCGAGCGGATAGGTCTCCGTCACCAACTCGTCTAGCAGCAGCCGACCTTGGCGGTACAGCTCGGCGTACAGCACGATGTCGCGCTGCGGCCGTGACGACCCGTACCTGCAGCCCAGGATCGACTTGTCCAGATACATCGACGAGACCAGGAACGACGCCTCGGCACTCGCGGCGGGCACGCCGAGGAGGATCGCCTGGCCGCGCCGGTCGAGGAGGTCGACGGCCTGCCGGATGAGGCTCGTATTCCCCACGCACTCGAAGGCGTGGTCGGCGCCGGTGGGCAGGATCCCGCGCACCGCCGCCGTGGACTCGACGAAGTGCGTCGCACCGAACTGCCGGGCCAAATCCTCCTTGGCCGGGTTCGCGTCGACGGCGATGATCGTGAGCGCGCCCGCGATCCGCGCGCCCTGGACGACATTGAGCCCGATGCCGCCCGTGCCGATGACGACGACGCTCTCGCCGCGGTCAACCTTGGCGCGGTTGAGCACCGCCCCGATGCCCGTCAGTACGCCGCAGCCGATCAGGGCGGCCGAGGTCAGCGGGATGTCGGACGGGATCTTCACGGCCTGCACGGCCTTAACGACCGTCCGTTCCGCGAAGGAGGAGTTGGAGGCGAACTGGTAGAGCGGTTCACCGGCGCGTGAGAAGGGCTGTCCCGGCATGCCGATCGCCTTGCGGCACATGGTCGGCCGCCCCCGGTCGCACTGGTCGCACGTACCGCAGTTGGCGAGGGTGGACAGCGCCACATGGTCGCCGGGCACCACATGGGTGACGCCGGGGCCGACGGCCGCGACGACGCCCGCGCCCTCGTGCCCCAGGACCGCGGGCAGCGGAAACGGAATGGTCCCGTCGATGACCGACAGATCACTGTGGCAGAGTCCGGCCGCGGCCACGTCCACCAGGACCTCGCCCGGTCCGGGGTCCCGGATCTCCAGGTCGTCGACCACCCGGGCCTGCTTGCCGTCGAAAATGACACCTCTCACAGCGACTCACTCCTTCGGGTCTTTCGGGTCTTTCGGGTCTTTCGGGAGACCGAGCACACGCTCGGCGATGATGTTGCGCTGGATTTCGTCCGAGCCGCCGTAGATGGTGTCGGCGCGGCTGAAGAAAAACAGCCGCTGCAGGGAGTCGAGTTCGTACGGTCGCTCCTCGTCCCAGGGCTTCGGCCCGATAGCGGCGGACGCGCCCCGCACCTGCATCGCCAGCTCGCCGAGCCGCTGGTGCCAGCCGCCCCACAGCAGCTTGGCGACGCTGGGAGCGCCGGGGTCGTCGGTACGGCCCAGGGTCCGCAGAGCGTTCCACCGCATGGTGCGCAGCTCGGCCCACTGCCGTACGAGGCGGTCGCGCAGGACAGGCTCCCCGAGGGCGCCCGCGTTCCGGGCCACCGAGATGACTCTCCCCAACTCCTCCTCAAAACCAATTTGTTGGACCAGGGTCGACACTCCGCGCTCCAGAGCGAGCAGCCCCATGGCGACTCGCCATCCGTTGCCCTCGCCCCCGACGACATGCTCGGCCGCGGCCTCGGCCCCGTCGAAGAAGACCTCGTTGAACTCGCTCGTCCCCGACAACTGCTGAATGGGCCGTACGTCGATACGCCCCGGCTGGTCCATCGGCACCAGCAGGAACGACAGCCCGCGGTGCCGCGCCGACCCCGCTTCGGTGCGCGCCAGCACGAAGCACCAATCGGCCTCCTGGGCAAGGGAGGTCCACACCTTCTGCCCACTGACGCGGTACGGCCCCACGCCCCCTTCCCGCACGGCGACGGTACGCACCGCGGCCAGATCGGACCCGGCGCCGGGCTCGCTGTACCCCTGACACCAGAGCTCGTCGCCACGGGCGACGGGGGGCAGGAAACGGGCCCGTTGGGCGTCGGTGCCGTAGGCGATGAGGGTCGGGGCGAGGAGGTTCTCACCGATGTGGCCGACGCGGGCGGGGGCCTGGACGCGGGCGTACTCCTCGGCCCAGACGACCTGTTGGGTGAGGGTGGCATGCCGATTCCCGTACGCGGCGCGGGGGCTGCCGCCTGCAACCGGGGGGAGGCGGCCGTCGGGCTTCGGCCCCGCGTCGCCGGACGCCCTGTCGTCGGATACGGGCTCGGCGTCGCCGGACGCCCCGTCCCAGCCGAGTCCGATCCAGCCGCCGCTGCCGAGTTCGCGCTCCCACCGGCGTCGCACCGCGCCGCCTTCGTGCTCGCTGCCGGGGCCGCCCTGGCCGGTGGCGGCGGCGAAGTCCCCGACGAGGTGCGAATGGAGCCAGGCGCGGGCCTCCGCGCGGAATGCCTCGTCCTGAGCGCCGAACTCGAAGTCCACGATGCACCTCCTGGGTCGCTGCGATTGGGGGAGAGCGGGGGTGCGGGTGCGGTGCGGGTGCGGGTGGGCGCCTGCGGCGGGCTGTTCCCGCCCCTTCCCGAAACCGGGGCAAGCCCCGGACCCCGGGACGCCCTTCGGGCGTGTCCTCAATCGCCGGACGGGCTGAAAGTTTCCCGGATGCTGCGCATCTTCAGCCCGTCCGGCGTTTTAGGACCGGGGGCTGGGGCGGAGCCCCACCACGCGGCGGCAGCCGCACAATGACACAGCGGGAAGGGGCGGGTAGGGGAACAGCGCCGCAGGCAACCCGGACCCCGCACCGCACCCGCACCCACCCGGCCCGCACCCCAAGCCCGCACCCAACCCCCCGCCCCCCCTCACGCATTGGGCCGCCCCTTAGCCGCCGCAGCCACCGCCATCTCCTCCACCCGCGCCAGCATCGGCATCGGGTCCACCCCCACCGTCCCCGGCAGGAAGTCCGCGATCCGCTCCGGCGTCCACGCGCCGCCCTCCGCGTATCCCGCCCGCAGCTCCCTCGGCTGGGCCCAGACCGCGATCTTCGGGCCGGCGATCGTGTAGACCTGCCCGGTGATCCGCTCCTCCCGGGCGCGCTCGCTCAGCAGATAGACGACGAGCGCCGCCACATCCTCGGGCTCGCCGATCTCCTTCAGCTCCATCGGTACGTTCGCCGACATCCGCGTCCGCGCCACCGGCGCCACCGCGTTGGCCGTCACGCCGTACTTGTGGAGGCCGAGCGCGGCGCTCCGCACCAGCGAGATGATTCCGCCCTTGGCCGCGCTGTAGTTGGCCTGCGCCACGCTGCCCTGGTGGTTGCCGCTGGTGAAGCCGATCAGCGTCCCCGTGCCCTGTCGCCGCATGACCGCGGACGCCGCCCGGAAGACGGTGAACGTGCCCTTGAGGTGGGTGGCGATGACCGGGTCCCACTCCTCCTCGGTCATGTTGAACAGCATCCGCTCGCGCAGGATCCCGGCGACGCACACCACCCCGTCCACCCGGCCGAACTGCGCCAGCGCGACATCGACGATCCGCTGCCCGCCCGCCATCGTCGAGATGTCGTCCGCGACCGCGACCGCTTCGCCGCCGGCCGCCACGATCTCCTTCACCACCGCCTCGGCGACCTCGCTGGTCGGCTTCGCACCCTCCATGGACACGCCGTAGTCGTTGACGACCACCCGCGCGCCCTCGGCCGCACAGGCCAGGGCCACCGCCCGTCCGATGCCTCGCCCGGCACCTGTGACGGCAATGACCTTGCCTGCCAAGAAGTTCCCCATGTCCGGCCCCTTCCCGCGGTTTCTGACGGACCGTTAGATTTTATGGGTACGCAGCAGTCCGAACACAAGACCCGAGGGAGCCCCATGTCATTGCCGGCCGAGTTCCACGACATCGCCAAGCGCGTGAACAATTGGGGGCGTTGGGGCACGAACGACGAGATCGGCACCCTCAACCTCATCACCGACGAGGTCGTACGCACCGCCGCGGCCACCGCCGTCCGCACCGGCCGCCGCATCCCCCTCGCGCTCCCGCTCCAGCAGGACGGCGTACAGGCGGGCATGATCCCCGGCCGGGTCAACCCACTCCACTCCATGATCCAGATCAACCAGGAGCTCTTCGGCCCGGGAACGGTCGCCACCAGCGACGACGCCGTGACGATGGGCCTCCAGGCCGCCACCCACTGGGACGCCCTCACCCATGTCTCACACTCGGGAAAGATCTACAACGGCCGCCCTGCCGACACCATCACCGCGCACGGCCGCGCCCAGTTCAGCGGCATAGACAAGGCCCGCCACATCGTCTCGCGCGGGGTGCTGCTCGATGTGGCCCGCGCGAAGGGCGTCGACCGGCTGGCGGGCGACCACGCAGTGACGCCCGAGGACCTCGAAGCCGCGGAGGAACTGGCGGGCACCCGGGTCCGGGGCGGCGACATCGTGCTCGTACGGACCGGGCAGATCCAGACCTACCTCGCGGGCGACAAGCACGGCTACGCGTACCCGTCCCCCGGCCTGTCCCTGCGTACGCCCGAGTGGTTCCACGCCCGGGACGTCGCGGCGGTCGCGAACGACACCCTGACCTTCGAGATCTTCCCGCCGGAGGTCGAGGACCTGTGGCTGCCGGTGCACGCGCTCGACCTGGTCGAGATGGGCATGCTCCAGGGCCAGAACTGGAATCTCGAAGAGTTGTCCACAGCCTGTGCGGAAGAGAAGCGGTACGCCTTCCTGCTCGCCGCAATGCCGGAGCCGTTCGTCGGCGGCACGGGCACCCCCGTCGCCCCGGTGGCGATCTTCTGAAGCGGGGGCACTCCGGGAAGCAGACACACTCCGGGGGCAACATGGAGCAGCGCGAGATTTCTGGGTGGCGGCCGCTCCTGCACGCCCCGAACACGGCACGGCGGCCGCCACCCGGTTCCGGCGCACGGGCCCCGTGCCAGCGCGCCGAACCGCGACCCGCGCTCGCCGAGGTGCCTCAGCCCCTCGGCGTCCCCTCACGACGAATCGCCCCACCCAAGGGTGATCAGGCCACCACGGCCCGTCAACACCAGGACGGCGTTTTGCGTGTCAGACCCGATTAGTGACGGCGCACGACGGCTCGTACACCCCCGCTTCGTACACCCCCACTTCGCGCGCTCCCGCTTCGCACGCCGCCGAAGCGCCCTCGGGCGCCCCCCGGTTGCCCGCGTCCGCCTCCTCGGCGGCAGTCGCCTCGCACCGGTCGACCTCGCACCAGATCCGTTTGCCGGCGCCCTCGGACTGCCAGCCCCAGCGGTCGGCGAGCCCGTCGACGAGCTCAAGACCGCGCCCGTTGCAGTCGTCGCCCTCGGCGTGCCGCTGCTGCGGTGGCCGCGCACTGGAGTCCGCGACCTCGACCCGCACCATGCCGTCCTCAGCAGTGCCGAAGAGCATGCGCAGCACGGCAGGACAGCCCGTGTGCACCACGGCGTTGGTGACGAGTTCCGAGATGAGCAGGATCAGCGTCTCGGCAAGCGGCTCATCGGCCCTTATCCCGGACCCGACAAGCCGCGAGCGCGCCCACCTCCGGGCCCGCCCCACCTCCGCGGGATCGGGCCCAACCTCCAACTGCACCTGAAGCACCTGCACCGCTCACACCATCCGAACCGGCGGACACATCGCCTCGCGTCTCCACAGGGTCACGGTACGTGATTCCCTTATGGGACAGCATGGTTGACGTACAGTCACCGCAACAAGCGCTTCGGGCATATTCCATCGCGAAGGAGTACGCGTGCTGCATACTGTGCGACGCGCGCTGCGGGGAGTCGAACAGGGGCGCACACGGCGCCACCGCACGGCGCGAACGGCGCACACACCGGCATCCGGAGTCGCCGTACTGGCAACACCGGGACAGCTGTGAATCACCACCGCTCGCATCCCACGGAGCGTACCGGAGCGCAGCGCCGACTCCACCCCGTGACGAGTCACGCATAGGACACAACCCGGTATCGACGCTCGGTAATCGCTCAAAGTTCGTTACAGAGCGCCTCTGTACGGAACGTACGGACGAAATCCCGACCCCAAAGCCTGCACGCGCAAACCCACCCGGTCACATCCAGTCACACACAGCCACACAAGGGCACACGCGGACACACACAGCCACACCTGGTCACAACGCGGCGGCCAGCACCTCCGCCGCCTCCCCGGCCGTCGGCCCCCGTTGGGCCCGCACCCAGGCCCGCTTGAGGTGGAGATGGACGTCCGCCTCCCAGGTGAAGCCCATTCCGCCGTGCACCTGAAGGCAGTCCCGGGCGTTACGGACCGCCGCCTCGTCGGCCAGCAGCTTGGCGCCGGCGATCTCCACCGGGTCACCCGTCACAGCTGCCGCGTATACGGCGATACGGCACACCTCCGCTCGTACCAGCATCTGCGCGCACAGATGCTTGACCGCCTGGAAAGCGCCGATGGGCTGCCCGAACTGCTCGCGTTCGCGCGCATACGCAACAGCCAGCTCCGTGGTGCGCGAGGCGCTGCCCGCCTGCTCGGCCGCGGTGAGCAACGCCGCCTCCGGCCAGAGGTCCCGCGCGCCGGAGTCCACCGGCACCCGGTGCAGGGGCGTGAGCGGGTCCACCGACCGCACCGGCACGGCCCCCGAGGCGTCGCCAAGCACCTGGTCGGCGGCGGACAGCCACTCCACCAGACCGTGGTCGACCCGGGTCACCACCGTCTCGCCGGTGGCCGCGCCCGGCACGTCACCGGCGGCCAGGTGGGTCGTGACGAGCGGGCCGGGCAGCAGCGCCCGCCCCGCCTCCTCGAAGAGGAGGACCGCCTCAGGCAGCCCGAGCCCCACCCCGCCGTCCTTCTCGGGCAGCCGCAGCGCGAAGAACCCGGCGTCGCCCAGCTCGCGCCACAGCGCCCGGTCGACCGAGGGGGAACCACCGTCCGCCGGGGCCTCGCCCGCTTCGTCGACGGCGGCCCGCAGCCGCTCGCGCCCGAAGCGGCCCGCAAGCAGCTCCCGCATCCCCGCCTGCAATGCCCGCTGGTCGTCCGTCGGCCGGAAATCCATCAACGCCCCTTCGGGAGGCCGAGGATGCGCTCGGCGACGATGTTCTGCTGGATCTGGGACGTACCGGCCGCGATCGTGTACGAGAGGGACGAGAGCCGGTCCAGGGTCCAGTCGTGCGACAGGTCGAGGGAGTCGGGCCCCAGCACTTCGGCCGCCGCGTCGTACAGCTCCTGGCGGGCGTGCGAGTAGCGGAGTTTGAAGACCGAGCCGCCGGCGCCGGGGACGCCGCCGGTGCGTTCGGCCTCGGTCACGTTCCACTGGGTGAGCCGCCACAGCGCGGTGAACTCGGCGTTCAGCCGCCCGAGTTCGCGGCGCAGCGCCAGGTCGTCCCAGCGGCCGTTCGCCCTTGCCGCGGCGGCGAGTTCGCCCAAAGTGCGGCGGCAGGCGACGACCTCGCCGACGAAGGCCGTGCCGCGTTCGAAGGACAGCGTGACCATGGTGACGCGCCAGCCGTCGTTCTCCTCGCCGACCCGGTTGCCCACCGGGATCCGTACGTCGTCGAGGAACATCTCGGCGAACTCCGTCGACCCGGCGAGGGTGCGCAGCGGCCGTACGGTGACGCCCGGCGCGTCCATCGGCATGGCGAGCCAGGAGATTCCCCGGTGCTTGGGCGCCTTCGGCTCCGTACGCACCAGGAGCTCGCACCAGTCGGCGACCTCCGCGTGCGAGGTCCAGATCTTGGACCCGTTGACCACATAGTGGTCGCCGTCGCACACCGCGCGGGTCCGCAGCGAGGCCAGGTCGGAGCCCGCGCCCGGCTCGCTGAACCCCTGGCACCACACCTCGTCGCCGCGCAGGATCGGCGGCAGCCAGCGCGCCTGCTGCGCCGCGGTCCCTTCGGCGGCGACGGTGGGGCCCGCGTGCAGCAGCCCCACGAAGTTCGCGCCGACGTAGGGCGCCCCGGCCCGCTCGGTCTCCTCCAGGAAGATCAGATGCTGGGTGGGGGTCGCACCGTGCCCGCCCGCGTCGGCGGGCCAGTGCAGTCCCGCGTACCCGGCGTCGTACAGCCTGCGCTGCCACGCCGTGTCGTACGCGCGTCTGCCCGGCCAGTCCATGGGATCGGGGCGCGGACCGAGCTCGGGCAGGGTCTTGCCCAGCCAGTCCCGCAGCCGGTCCCCGAAGTCCCGCTCCTCCCGGGTGTAGGTGAGATCCATCAGCGACCCGGCTTGTCGAACGTGCCGAACTGCCTGACGTCCAGGTCGAGCATGCGGATCGCGTTGCCGCGCATCAGCTTGTACACGGTCTCGTCGTCGAGGCCCATCATGTGGTCGAGTGCGACCTCCTTGGTGTGCGGGAAGGTCGAGTCGACGTGCGGATAGTCGGTCTCGAAGGTCGCGTTGTCCCGGCCGACGACGTCCAGCGAGGCGACGCCGTGCTTGTCGCGGAAGAAGCAGCAGAACATCTGCCGGTAGTAGTACGTCGACGGGGGCTCGGGAACGATGTCCTTGACCCCGCCCCACGCCCGGTGCTCCTCCCACACGTCGTCGGCGCGCTCCAGGGCGTACGGGATCCAGCCCATCTGGCCCTCGCTGTAGGCGAGTTTGAGGCGGGGGAACTTCACCAGCACACCGCTGAAGAGGAAGTCCATCATCGAGGCCATCGCGTTGTTAAAGCTGAGCGCGGCCTGCACGGCGGGCGGGGCGTCGGGCGAGGCTGCGGGCATCTGCGACGACGAGCCGATGTGCATGTTGACGACGGTGCCGGTCTCCTCGCAGATCGCGAAGAAGGGGTCCCAGTAGCCAGAGTGGATGGACGGCAGGCCGAGGTGGGTGGGGATCTCGCTGAAGGTCACGGCCTTCACACCACGCGCCGCGTTGTGCTTGATCTCCGCGACGGCGAGGTCGATGTCCCACAGCGGAATGATGCACAGCGGGATCAGCCGGCCACCGCTGTCGCCGCACCACTCCTCGACCATCCAGTCGTTGTACGCACGCACACAGGCCAGAGCGACCTCCTTGTCGCGCGCCTCGGCGAAGGTCTGCCCGCAGAAGCGCGGGAAGGTGGGGAAGCAGAGCGAGGCCTCGACATGGTTGATGTCCATGTCCGCGAGCCTGGCCTTGGGGTCCCAGCAGCCGCGCCGCATCTCGGCGCGGGTAATGCCCTCCAGGGTCATGTCGTCGCGGTCGAAGCCGACGGCGGCGATGTTGCGCTTGTACGGGAACTTGAGGTCCTCGTAGATCCACCAGTCGGTCGGCGGCCCGTCCGGGTCCATGGTGATCTGGTACTTGCCCGCGATGTAGGCGAGTTCACCGATTCCCGCGGTCAGCGGCTGGGGCCCGCGGTCGCGGTACTTCGCGGGCAGCCAGCGGTCGAAGAGGTGCGCCGGTTCGATCACATGGTCGTCGACGCTGATGATCCGAGGCAGTTCCATGGGCGTGTCCCCTTCGGCATTTCTGATGACCCGTCAGAAACCAGGCTAGCCCTGCACCCCTGGACCGACAAGGCGCTGAGCCCTACGCTCTCGGCATGATCTGACTGTCCGTCAGTTGTGCTCGGTTACCAGGGGGCTTGGGACCATGACCGATACGCCACATCAGCTGGGCGCCTCGCGCACCCTGTGGGAACTCGTCACCCGACGCGCCGCGCTCACCGGGGAGCGGCCCGCGCTGCTCCAGGGCGAGCGCACACTCACCTTCGGCGCACTGCGCGAGCGCGCCGAACGGGTCGCGGCGGGGCTGTACGGGCTCGGGGTGCGCCCCGGCAGCGTCGTCGCCTGGCAACTGCCGACCCGGATCGAGACGGTGCTGCTCTCGGTGGCCCTGGCCAGGCTCGGCGCCGTACAGTCGCCGGTCATCCCGTTCTACCGCGACCGCGAGGTCGGCTTCGCGCTGCGCGCGTCGAAGGCGGAGTTCTTCGCCGTACCCGGCAGGTGGCGCGGCTTCGACCACGCGGCGATGGCCCACCGGATCGCACTGCAACTCCCGAACCCGGTCCTGGTCTTCGAGGCGTACGAGAGCCTGCCGGACGGCGACCCCTCGGTGCTGCCCCCGCCGCCCGCCGACGGCACCGCGGTCCGCTGGATCTACTGGACCTCAGGCACCACATCGGACCCCAAGGGCGTCCAGCACACAGACCGTTCACTGCTCGCGGGCGGCTCCTGCCTGGCGCACGCGCTCCACCTGGAACCCGACGACATCGGCTCGATCGCCTTCCCCTACGCGCACATCGGCGGCCCCGACTACCTGGTGATGCTGCTGCTTTACGGCTTCCCCGCCGTGCTCTTCGAGCACTTCGCACTGCCCGCCGCACTGGACGAGTACCGCAGGCACGGCGTCACGGTCGCGGGCGGATCAACGGCGTTCTACTCCATGTTCCTCAGCGCCCAGCGCGAGCGGCCCGCCGAGAAACTCATCCCCACCCTGCGACTGCTGGCGGGCGGCGGAGCGCCCAAGCCGCCGGAGATCTACCACGCGGTCGTACGCGAACTCGGCTGCCAACTGACCCACGGCTACGGCATGACCGAGGTCCCGATGATCACCATGGGGGCGCCCGACGACACCGCGGAGAACCTGGCCACCACCGAGGGCAGGCCGCCACCCGGCATGGAGATACGGATCACCGCCGACGACGGCAAGCCACTGCCGACCGGGGACGACGGCGAGGTGCGACTGCGCGGCGAGGCGGTCTGCCGCGGCTATCTGGAACCGGCCCAGAACGCCGAGGCCTTCGACACCGACGGCTTCCTGATCACCGGCGACCTCGGGCACCTCACCGCCGGCGGCCATCTGGTGCTCACCGGGCGGCTCAAGGACGTCATCATCCGCAAGGGCGAGAACATCTCGGCCAAGGAGATCGAGGACCTCCTCCACCAGCACCCCGACGTCGGGGACGCGGCGGTCGTCGGGCTGCCGGACCCGGCGCGCGGCGAGTTGGTGTGCGCCGTGATCGAACAGCCCCCGGGCGCCCGCCCTTTGACCCTGGAGGGGATCACCGCCCAACTGCGGGCGGCGGGACTGTCCGTGCACAAGCTGCCCGAACGTCTTGAGATCGTGGACGCGCTGCCGCGCAACGAGGCGCTGCGCAAGGTCCTCAAGTACAAGCTGCGCGAGCGGTACGCGCCGGACAGCCCGTAACGGCCCGTAACAGCCGCCGGGGCGTCACCGCCCCCGGGATTGAGGCGTCCCCGGGACTACGGGGTGTCCGGGACCGCCGTCGTGTAGTAGGCCGCGAAGCCGGCGAGGATCTGGTCCTCACTGATCAGCCCGTCGTCGTCCGTCTCCAGAGCGCCCGCGACCCGGCCCGCGATCCCGCTCTCGACACCCAGCACGCGCAGGACGCGTTCGGCGGCCTGCGGGGCGACGCCGGCGCTCTTGCCCTCGGCGGCGAGGGCGATCACGGCGTGCAGGAAGGGGCGGGCGATCTCGGCGAACCGCTTCGGGTTGTCCCGCAGACGCTTCACCGCGCCCGTGACGAACTCCTCGCGGGTGACCCGTTGGTCGCCGTCCACGTCGGCGATGCCGGCCATGCCCTGCCAGAAGGCCTCCGCCCCCATGTAGAGCGCCTGTCCCTTGTCGGAACGGGCCTTCGTGCCGAACTCTGCGAGCAGGGCCGCCGCCGCGGCACTGAAGTCCTCGCGGTCGATGTAGCCGTTGCCGTCCTGGTCGAAGGTGGCGAAACGGGCGGCCGTCTTGCGCTCGTACTCTGCGCTGTCCATATGCGGAGCGTACGACGTGGGCGGGTGGGCCGTGACCGGTTCTCGCATCGAACCTCCTCGGAACGGAGCGGAGCGGCTCGGAGGGCGACGGCTCAGGCGGAGAGCGCCTGCGCCTCGTCGTCGGCGGCCGTCTCGACATCCGGATAGACCTCGAACAGGCGGCGTACGCCCAGGGCGGCCAGCACCCGGTTGACGTGCGAGCCGTCCTCCGTGCCGTGGGCGGGCAGGATCAGCCGCAGATACCCGCCGCAGGAATGCATCAGCCGGCGGGCGGCGATGAGCACGCCGACGCCGCTGGAGTCGCAGAAGAAGACCTCGGAAAGATCGAGAACCACGCGGTGGCGGCCCTGGGCGACGGCATCGTGGACATGCTGGCGGACCGCTGGTGACGTCACCAGGTCCAGCTCCCCGGAGACATGGAGCACGGCCCAGGAGTTCTCGTCGGCCTCGATCACCTTCAGCGTCACGCGACTGGACCTTTCGTTCTACTGGCTGCTGGCTGCCGGCTGCTGCTTCGGGTCTCTTCTGCCGGCACGGGGTGCTGATGCGGAAGTAGCCCTTCCACCTCGCGGCTGCCCAACGTCTCTCCCCCGAAACACAACTACCTCAGAAGGACTGGATCATTATCATCCTGGGTCCGACAGAGGCGCACTTGCGCCAAAGGAGCGTGCGTTGTCGGTGGCCCGCACTACATTCGAAGGGAGTGACGCGGGGCACAGGGGCCGCCACGGGTACACGCACAGGGGCAGAGGGCTGGGGGCAACATGGCGAAGGACGCACCACCTCGCTGGGACCGCAGGATGCAGCAGCGGCTGACACACGGCGAGGCGGCGGCGCTCGGAGAGCTTTACGACCGGTTCGCCTCGCTCGTGCACAGCCTGGCCCATCGGGTGCTCAACGACGACGACGCGGCCGACCAGGTCACGCGTGAAGTCTTCTGCCATGTCTGGGAGCACCCGGACAGGTACGACCCCAAGCAGGGCTCGATGCGGGCCTGGGTGGCCAAGATCACACACCGGGAGGCCGTGGACCGACTGCGGCGGATCGGGGCGGCGGCCATAGCCGGGGGAAGCGACAGCACCACCGAGGAGCTGGAGCAGCAGGTCAGCAGAGCCTCGGCGGCAGCCCGCGCGGACTACATCGTGACGTCGATGCCCGCGCCGCTGCGGGCCGCACTGGAGCTCGCGTACTTCCAGCGCAGGGACTACCGGCAGACGGCCGCCGACCTGGGCGTCACCGAGGACGAAGCACGCCGCCGGCTACGGCTGGGCCTCCAGCTTCTGTCCACCGCCAACCCGCGCCCGCCAGGGGCGTCCGACTACGGGCAGGCGCGGTGACCGGGTCGCGCGGGCCCGGCGACGAGGACGGCCAGGAGTACGACGGGTACGGCCCCGACAGGCCCGAGGGGTGGCTCGGCAGGCAGGCTCCGCGCATACCGGGACCGCGAGCGGCCGCGGACGACCACGGCTCGCCGGGACCGCCGCCCCCGGCCGTCGCGCTGCCGCCGCCTGCACCGCAACCTCCACCGAGGCCTCCCGTACCGCCGCCTCCCGTGCCGCCGCCGTCCCACAAGGTGCTCAAGTCGCTGCTGGGCGCGTGGGCGTTGGCCGCGTGCTCCCCGGAGGAGACCAGGGCCGTCGAGGAGCATCTGACTGAGTGCGCCCCCTGCGCGGACGAGGCACTGCGGCTGCGCGACGCGGTCGGCCTGCTCCAGATCGAGCGCAGCCTGGACCTGGACCCGCTCCTGCGCAACCGGGTGCTCGACGGCTGCCTGGGCCGCCGCCCCGCGCGCGTCCCTGTCCCGAGCTGGGTCACGCCGTACGACGCGGAAACCGCGCGGCTCGACGCCCTGCTCAGGGACATCGGCGACGCGGAGTGGCACGCGCCGGTGCGGCTGCGGTGGTTCGAGGGCGAGGCGGCGGTGAGCCGCAAGACGACCGTCGCCGGGGTCATCGGGCACCTGATGACCGTCGACGGCCTGGTCGCGACGGCTCTCGGCCTCACCGACCCACTGGCGGACCCGCCGGCCCGGGTCGCCACCGGCATGGCCTCTCCGACCGCGCGCACCGAGCGGTACTGGCGCAGCTATGCCCGGCCGCCCACCCGCAGCGTCCGCGAGCCGTGGCGCGAGCAGAGCCACGACCTGATCCGCACGGCGTCCTTCGCGGGCCGTGGCGTATCCGAGCTCTCGGTGTCGTACGGCGCCTTCGGCCTGCCGCTGCGCGACGCGCTGCTCGACCGGGCCTTCGAGTGCTGGGTGCACGCAGGGGACATCGCGGAAGCGGTGGACTACCCCTACGAGCCCCCGGCCGCGGCCCATCTGAACCGCATGATCGACCTGGCGGCGCGCCTGCTGCCCGCGGCCCTCGCGGCCCGCCGCAGGGCGGGCCTGGCGTCCCCGTCGAGCCGTCTGGTGAAGGCGGGCTCACCCGGCCGCTCCCTGCACCTGGAGATCGAGGGCGCGGGTGGCGGCGACTGGTACATCGCCCTGGACTCCCCGGCGGCAGTCGGCTCCCCGGACCACCAGGTGGCCCATGTCGCCCTCGACGGCGTCGAGTTCTGCCAACTGACCTCGGGCCACGTCCCACCCCAGGACGCGGCGGCGGGCCAGCGCGGGGACCGGGACGCGATCAGGGACGTCCTCTTCACAGCAGCCTCCCTCAGCCGCCTCTAAAACAACCCCGCCGCACACCGGCCGGCCCCCGCACACCCGGCCGGACGGAGTCCGGCACAGCGCGCCGAAGCCTGCGCAGCAGCGCGAGGCACGCACGAAAAGGGGAGCCGCGGCGGCGGGCCAGCGCGGGGACCGGGACGCGATCAGGGACGTCCTCTTCACAGCAGCCTCCCTCAGCCGCCTCTAAAACAACCCCGCCGCACACCAGCCGGACCCCGCACACCCGGCCGGACGGAGTCCGGCACAGCGCGCCGAAGCCTGCGCAGCAGCGCGAGGCACGCACGGGGAAGGTGCCCGGCACAGCATGCCGAAGCCTGCGCGGCAGCCTCCATGAGGCGCGGGCTACGCGAAGATGACCGTGCGGCGGCCGTTCAGCAGGACCCGGTGTTCGCTGTGCCACTTCACCGCGCGCGCCAGCGCCTGGCACTCCACATCGCGGCCGATCGCCACCAGCTGCTCCGGCGTCACGCCGTGGCCCACCCGCTCGACCTCCTGCTCGATGATCGGGCCCTCGTCGAGGTCCGCCGTCACATAGTGCGCGGTCGCGCCGATCAGCTTCACACCGCGCGCGTGCGCCTGGTGGTAGGGCTTCGCGCCCTTGAAGCTCGGCAGGAACGAGTGGTGGATATTGATGATCCGGCCGTTCAACTGCTTGCACAGGTCGTCGGAGAGGACCTGCATGTAGCGGGCGAGGACGACCAGCTCGACGTGCTCGGCGCGGATCAGCTCAAGCAGCTGCGCCTCGGCCGCCGCCTTGTTCTCCCGCGTCACCGCGATGTGGTGGAAGGGGACGTCGTACGAGCCGACCAGTTCCGCGAAGTCCGTGTGGTTCGAGACGACCGCGGCGATCTCCACCGGCAGGGCGCCACTGCGCGAGCGGAACAGCAGGTCGTTCAGGCAGTGCCCGAACTTGCTGACCATCAGGACGATCCGCATCCGCTCCTCGGGCCGGTGGATCTGCCAGTCCATCCCGAAGGAGTCGCCCACCGCCGCGAAGCTGGCCCGCAGCTTCTCCACGGTCACCGGCGGCTTCGCCGAGAAGTGGACCCGCATGAAGAAGAGCCCCGTGTCGTGATCGCCGAACTGCTGGCTGTCCTCGATATTGCATCCGGTGATGAAGAGATAGCTCGACACGGCGTGCACAATGCCCTGTTTGTCCGGGCAGGACAGCGTCAGGACGTACTCGTCGGGCCGGTCGGACACGTCGGAAACGGGGGCAAAAACGGGGACGGGCTGCGTGGCGCTCATGACCCCAGAGGATTCCACACCAGGCACGGACCGGTCCGCCCCGGTCACCATGCGGATGGCACCCGACAGGGGACCCGCAGGCTCAGCCGGACCGAGTCATGCCGACCGGGTCAAGCCGCGCGGACCGGGATGCGCGGACCAGGATGCGCGGGTCAGGCCGCACGAGTCAGGATGCGCGAGTCAGGATGCGTATGACGTCCAGGGAGCGCGGCTCGACGTCCGGGTCCTCCCCGTCGTTCGCCGCCAGGCGTACGTGCGCCTCACGCGCCGCCCGCACCGCCTCCGGCCAGGCGTGATGCTCCAGATACGCCGACACCGGCGCGTCCGCCCCCACCTGGTGCATGATCTTCAGCACCCGCAGGACGGCGAGATCGACCAGCGACGCCTCTTGGGCGTCCCGGAAGATCGTGCCGATGTATTTCTCGGCCGACCAGTTGTCCAGCCAGGTGTCTTCGACCAGCCGGTACACGGCGTCGGTCACGTCCCCATAGCCCTCAAGACCGGCCAGCCAGCACTGCTGCTGGAAGGCGGGGTCGGAGAGCATGTGCAGCGCGGAACGCACATTCGTGCGCCAGCGCCACCACGGCATGTCATTGAGCGGCATGCCGCCCATGGTGGGGGAGCGACGGCCGCGACGGGAAGAGTTCACGGAACCTTGCACGATTACAGATCGTACGTTCCCTTGCGCGGCGGGCTTGCATCCCCCCGCAATTCACCTCAATGTCACTGAACGTTGTCCGGTACCCACTCCGCTGTTACCCAGGGGGCGGAAGTGTGCGTGCACATGACTGGACGGCAAGGCCCCTCCTCCCCCCGCCCACGCCCGACCAGGACCGCGACGCTCTTCGCCGCGTGTACAGCAGCGGCGGTCGGAGCGGCCTCACTGCTCGCCGGTTGCGGAGCACTCCCTGGGGCTTCGGGGGGTTCCAGGGCGCCCGTGACCGTGATGACGTGGGCGCCCGAGGGCACCAAGGCGACCAATATGCCCGGCATGCCCGCGATGGCGAAGGCGTACGCCCGCTGGGTCAACGAGAAGGGTGGCCTGGCGGGTCACGAACTCAAGGTCATCACCTGCAATGAGCGCAACACCACAGTCGGCGCGGCGGCCTGCGCGCGGCAGGCGGTACGGGCGGACGCGATCGCGGTCGTCGGCTCGTACAGCCAGCACGGCCGGGCCTTCATGGCACCGCTGGAGGTCGCGGGGATCCCGTACATCGGCGGCTTCGGCGCGTCCGACGAGGAGTTCGTCAGCCCGTTCTCGTACCCCGTCAACGGCGGCCAGGCGGCCCTGCTGGCCGGCAACGGCCGACAGCTCGCCCGCGCCTGCTCCCGTGTCGCCCTGGTACGGCCCGACACCATCGCGGGCGACGACCTGCCCGTGCTGCTCGGCTCGGGCCTCGCGGAGGGCGGCGGACGCCCGGCCACGGACGTCAGGGCGGCGGAGGACGCGAGCGACTACACGGCGGCGGCGCGCCAATCACTGAAGAGCGCACGGTCGGCCTCCCTCACCGGGGCCGGGAAGGGCTGCGTCACTGCGGTGCTGGGCGACCGCACGGAGACGTTCTTCGACTCGTTCCGGCGAGTGGAGTCCGAGACCGGCGGGAAGGTCGGCGTCGCGTCGGTGCTCGGCAGCGTCGCGCAGCCCCTCGTCGACCGCACGGGCGGCCGGAACGGCCCCTTCGAGGGGGCGTACGTCACGGGCTGGTACCCGGTGTCGAGCGACCCGCGGTGGGACCCGATGCGCAAGGTGATCCGCGAGCACGCGTTCGCGGACAACCGGATCGATCCGGCCGAGCCGGGCGTGCAGACCACGTGGATCGCTTACACCGTGCTGAAGGCGACGGTGGAGGCGATCGGGGGCGGCGACGAGGGGGACATCTCGGCGGCCGATGTCTTCCGGACCCTGAACCAGGACGATGGCGTACTGACCGGCGGGCTCACGCCCCGCCTCAGCTGGCGCTTCGAAGACATGCTGTCCTCGCGGGACTTCCCGCGGATCGTCAACCGGGACGTGACGTTCCAGGCGGTGCGGCAGGGGCGGCTGGTGCAGCTGAAGAAGGACTTCGTCGACGTGAGCGAAACGCTGGTACGGGCGCCTTCTGCGGGGTGAGGGGTGGGTTGCCTGCGGCGCTGTTCCCCTACCCGCCCCTTCCCGCTGTGACATTTTGCGGCTCCGCCGCAGGGCCTCACGCCCGAAGGGCGTCCGGGGGGGGCTGGGGGCTGGGGGCTTGCCCCCAGTTCTGGGAAGGGGCGGGTAGGGGAACAGCCCGCCGCAGGCGCCCCCACCCCGCCACTCCCTAAAGCTGCGTCGCGTCCCGCTTCGTCAACCCGTGCTTCTCAGCGATCGTGTTCCACATCCCGACCGCTTCCTTCTTCGCCTGGGACGCGTTGCCGCTCTCCCGATTGCCCGCTGCCTGCTGCGGGGTCGACCGGGCGTGGCCCTTCTTGCAGCCCTTCTTGCCCCCGACCTGGTTGGCCCAGACCGCGTAGTGGTTGTCGGCCGCGGCCGACGCCTTCCACGCGGTGGTGAGGGAGGACGACAACTGCCCGTGGTCCGGCAGCTTGTCGATGGTCAGACCCTGGAGCCGGGTCACCAGCCCATTGCGCTGCTTCGCCGCGGCGCGCAGATCGCTCGCCGCCTTGGGCAGGTTCTCGCAGGTCCTGATCGCGGCGACCGCGCTGATCACGGACTCACGGCTGTTGTTGCTGTCGGCGAGTAGCGCGTCGAGCGACTCGGCCTGCGGCCTGGCCGGATCCTCGGCGGCCTTCGGCGAGTTGGCGTCCCCCGGGGTACTCGCCGCGGCGACGGGCTGATCACCCTTGGACTTCTCCTCGTCGCCCCCGCTCATCAGCCACCCCGCCCCGAGCCCGACGATCGCGCAGCCGACGACGACGGCGGCGATCAGCGGCGCGGGTGAGGAACGCCGACGCGGCGCCGCGGGCTCCGAATAGGCGGTCGGGGCGGCTTGGGCGGCCGGCGCGCCGTGCGCGGCTGCGTTGCGGCGCGCGGCCCTCCCCTGCGGCGGCTGCCCGAACTGCGGCTGCCCCGGCGCTTGGTGTCCGGGCTGACCCTGCCCGGCCTGCTGCTGCGCCTCGAAGCGCGGCATCTGCTGCGTGGAGTCCGGAGCTTCGGGCGCGGCATCGGCCCGAAAGAGGCTGTCGAACTCGGCGGGCGGCTGCCGGTCCTCGGGCGCGCCGGGCCTGATGCCGAACGGGGCGCCGGGCGGCGGGGTGGGCGGGCTCTGCCCGGCGGGCACGGGCGGCAGGAACTGCGTGGACTCCGCGTCGGCGCCCGCCATGGGCGCGGGGGTCGCGGGCATGTCCTGCCTGTACCCCAGGAACTGGGTGGATTCCGCGGGGTTCTCGGGCGGCAGCGCGCCGGGCCCGACGGGGGCGACCGGAGGGACGTACGCCGCTATGTACTGCGTGGCGTCGGCATCGCCGCCCGCTCCGGCGTTCTCCGGCGGCAGGGGCTGCGCGTACGCCTGCGGCCGGCCCTGACCCTGGTCCTGCCCCTGGTCCTGGGAGTACGCCGGGGGCTGCTGCTCGTGCGCGGGCGGGTACTGCTGCCCCCAGGCCTGCCCGGGGTACTGCGGCTGCTGCTGTGACTGCGGCTGCTGATAGGGCTGTTGTGCCTGCGGCGGCGGCGACTGCCCCGGATACGGCTGCATCTGGTGCTGCGCATGCTGCGGCACCTGCTGGCCGGGCATCGGCCCCTGACCCTGCTGCGGCATCTGCTGCTGCGGCGGCAGTTGCCCCTGCGCCTCATGCTGCCCGTGCTGCCCCTGCTGCCCGTACTGCGCCTGCTGCGTCTGCTGTCCGTACTGCCCCTGCGGCACCTGCGGCACCTGCTGGAGCGGCTCCATGGGGCGCGGCGCCTGCCGGCCCGGCTGCTGCGGTAGCTGCCCCTGCGGGGGCTGCTGCTGCGCCGGCTCGGACTGGGGGCCCCAGGGCTGTCCCCACGGCTGTCCACCCGTCGGAGTGGCCTGCTCGCCGGAGGCCGCGGCCCCGGGGATCCAGGGCCCGCTGCCATCGGCGGGCAGCACGACACCTTCGTGCGCGGGCGGCTGCGCAGCGGGAAGCCGCGACTCGTCACCCTGTCCGCTCTGTGTCACCGGGAACTCCTACGTGTGAACGTGCGTGTGGAAATGCTGGGGTTTGACGTGTGGACCTACGGCACCGTCGGTTCACGCTACCGGGTGACAACACGCCTCTGCCACGTACCCACTCTCCCCACACATCCACGCGGGTGGCCAGTAACACCCAGCGCCCCCGGGGCGCTGTTGTGGCCCACCCGCACGTCAGGTGCCCCGGGGTGTCGCTCGTATCAGGTCGGGCGCCGTCCCTACGCGGCCTGAATCTCCATCCGGGCACCGAATTCCCGCACCGAGGGCTCGTCGCGGAACGGATCCAGCCGGAGCTGGAAGTCCTCCAGGTACTCCGCGCCCCGGTTCGACCGCAGCGTGCCGAGGAGCTCCACCGCGCGCGTGCCCGTGTGGCAGGCCTGCTCGACCTCGCGCTGCTGGACCTGCGCCGTGGCCAGCAGGACCAGGCCGATCGCCCGGCGCCGCGCCCGCGAGTCCGGGTGGCCGTCCAGCGCCTCCTGGGCCCGCCGTCCCGCCGCCTCCGCCTGGCCGAGGTCGCGGTGGCAGTGCGCCAACTCGTCGGCCAGGTACGCGTGGTCGAAGTGCTGGATCCACACCGGGTCGTCGCCCGTGTCGCCCTCGTCCTGCGCCCGCTCCATCGCGCCGAGCGCCTTGCCCGCCACCATGTTGCAGGACTGCGCGTCGCCGAGCAGTGCGTGCCCGCGCGCCTCCGCCGCCCAGAACATGGCCTCCGCCCGCGGGGTGACCCGCCCCCGCGCGCCCTCCTGCGCGGCCCGCGCCAGCTGCGCGATCTCCCGCGGAGTGCCGAGCTGCGCCGCCAGGTGGCTCATGGACGCGGCCAGTACGTACCCGCCGTAGCCGCGGTCCCCCGCCGCCTGGGCGAGCCGCAGCGCCTGGATGTAGTAGCGCTGGGCGAGCCCCGGCTGGCCGGTGTCGACGGCCATGTACCCGGCGAGCTCGGTGAGCCGCGCCACCGCCGCGAACAGCGACCGCCCGACGGATTCGCGGTACGAGCCGGACAGCAGCCCGGACACCACGCTGTTGAGGTAGTGCACGACGATCGGCCGTACGTGCCCACTGCCGAAGCGGTGGTCCAGCTCCACGAGGGCGCTGGTGGTCGCCCGTACCGCCTCCACGTCGGACGCGCCGACCCGGCCGCCGCCGGCGGTCCTGGCCACCTGGGTGTCCGCGCCCGTGATCAGCCAGTCGCGGCTCGGCTCGACCAGCGCCGAGGCGGCGACCGTGGAGCCCGACAGGAAGTCGCGGCGGCCCACGTCGCTGCGCCACAGCTCGCAGACCTGCTCGATCGCGCCCAGCACCGTCGGCGAGAACTGGAGACCGATCCCGGAGGCCAGATTCTTGCCGTTGGCCATGCCGATCTCGTCGATCGTCACCGTGCGGCCGAGTTTGCGCCCGATCGCTTCCGCGATGATGCCGGGCGCCCTGCCGCGCGGCTGCTGACCGCGCAGCCAACGGGCCACCGATGTCTTGTCGTACCGCAGGTCGAACCCGTGTTCGGCGCCGCACATATTGACGCGCCGGGCCAGTCCCGCGTTGGAGCACCCGGCTTCCTGAATGAGCGCCTGCAACCGTTCGTTCGGCTGGCGGGCGACGAGAGGCCTGGCTGCCATGACTACCCCCTGGTGCCGCAGTGATCAGTGAAGTGATCAGCGAGTCGACCACCGATCACTGCTGATCAATGCCCGGCAGATATACAGAGAATGCGGAATATGCCGGAAGACAGTGGGATTGACGGTAATTTGACCGGCATTCCCGGGCTCCCCTCTCTTGCTACCCGCGCACCGCCCCGCAGCCTCATGCGCGCCCCCGCCCATGCCTCCATGCGCCCCGCGTGCAGGATCGATGCTCCTCTGCCGGTACGGGCCCGCCCGTAACCCGAGGTGATGCCGGGAGTTGAGCTGTCCGTGGAAGAGACCATCGGAGTCACGGACGCCGCCCAGATCCCCAAGCAGCGCGGCGATCAACTGCTCGACAGCGCCGTGCGTTACGCGGAAGAACGGCACTGGGACGTGTTCCCCGGCACCTGGCTGGAGGCGCACGAGGGGGTGGAACGCTGCTCGTGCGGTGCCGCCTGCGACTTGCCGGGCGCGCACCATGCCCGCCCCGACTGGGCGGAGCAGGCGACAGGCAGCGTCACGGTGGCGCGTCGGCTGTGGTCGAAACAGCCCAAGGCGTCGATCCTGCTGCCCACCGGGCGCACTTTCGACGCCCTCGACGTACCCGAGTCCGCCGGGTTCTTGGCGCTGGCCAGGATGGAGCGCATGGAGCTGACACTCGGCCCGGTCACCTGCACCCCCGACCGCCGGATGGTGTTCTTCGTGCTGCCCGGAGCGGGCGCCAAGGTGCCTGATCTGGTACGGAAACTGGGCTGGGCGCCGACCTCGATCGACCTGGTCGCGCGGGGCGAGGGCGACTACGTCGCGGCGCCGCCGACCCGGCTCGGCGGCATGGGCGCGGTGCAGTGGGCGCGCCGCCCCACGCCTGCCAACCGGTGGCTGCCGGACGCGGAGGAGCTGATCAGTCCGCTGGCCTACGCCTGCGGACGCGAGGCAGCCGCGGAGCGCGCACGCCGACCGTAGGGTGTCCCCCGTAGGACGGGGACACCGAGAGGCTGTGCGACATGCCGGACCAGGCAGCGGGGACACAAGAGGCGGGCGGAGCGCATGGTGCGCCGCCCGCCGCTGTACGTGTGGAGGGCCTGTGGAAACGCTTCGGCGAGCAGGTCGCCGTCGCGGGCATCGATCTGGAGCTGCCCGCCGGCCAGTTCATCGGCCTGGTCGGGCCGAACGGTGCGGGCAAGACCACCACCCTGTCGATGGTGACCGGCCTGCTCCGCCCCGACCAGGGGACCGTCCTGGTCGGCGGGCACGACGTGTGGCGGGACCCGGTCGCGGTCAAGGCACGGATCGGCGTACTGCCTGAAGGGCTGCGGCTCTTCGAGCGGCTGTCGGGGCGCGAGCTGCTCGCCTACACCGGGCGGTTGCGCGGGATGCCGGGCGACGAGGTCGACAAACGGGCCACGCAGCTCCTCGACGTCCTGGATCTGGCGGGCGCGCAGCACAAGCTGGTGGTCGACTACTCGACCGGCATGCGCAAAAAGATCGGTTTGGCGACGGCGCTGCTCCACAACCCCGAAATCCTTTTCCTGGACGAGCCGTTCGAGGGCGTCGACCCGGTCTCGGCGCAGACGATCCGCGGTGTGCTTGAGCGCTATACGGGCTCGGGCGCGACGGTCGTCTTCTCCAGCCATGTGATGGAGCTCGTCGAGTCGCTGTGCGACTGGGTCGCAGTGATGGCCGCGGGCCGCATCCGCGCTCAGGGCACGCTGGCGGAGGTACGGGGCGATGCGCCCACCCTCCAGAGCGCCTTCCTCGAACTGGTCGGCGCGAACGAACGCGCGGCCGGGCAGAACCTGCACTGGCTGGGCGGCGGCGCCCGATGACCGCGGACGCGCCCCCCGCGACCGCTGCCACCGATGCCGCCGTCCGGGTCCCGGGGATCACTTCGGTTTTCGTACGGCTCAAACTCGCCCTGCTGCGCAACGGGCTGCGGCAGTCCGCCAAGCGCAAGGCCGCGTACATCACCTCCGGTGTGGTCGCGTTGCTCTTCGCGGCGCTCCAGCTGGTCGGGCTGATCGCGCTGCGCGGCAATGACCACGCGGCGACGGTCGTGGTGGTGCTTGCCGCGGTGCTGGGGCTCGGCTGGGCCGTGATGCCGCTGTTCTTCCCCAGCGGCGACGAGACGCTCGACCCGACCAGGCTGGTGATGCTGCCGCTGCGGCCCCGGCCGCTGGTGCGGGCGCTGCTGGCGGCTTCGCTCGTGGGGATCGGGCCGCTGTTCACGTTCTGTCTGGCGCTCGGTTCGGTGATCGCGGTGGCGCACGGAGCCGCGGCGGCCGTCGTCGGGGTCTTCGCCGTGGCACTGACGCTGCTGCTGTGCGTGGCGCTGGCGCGGGCCGTCGCCAGCGCCAATGTCCGGCTGCTGACCAGCCGCAAGGGCCGCGACCTGGCCGTGCTGAGCGGCCTGGTGATCGCGGTCGGCATCCAGGTGGTGAACTTCGGCGCGCAGCGGCTCAGCAGCGCGGGCGGCCTCGACCGGCTCGACCCGGTCGCGGACGTGCTGAGCTGGCTGCCGCCCGCGTCGGCGATCGGCGCGGTGGACGCGGTGAGCGACGGGGCGTACGTCAGGGGCGCGGCCCAGCTGCTGCTCTCCGCCGCGGCCCTGGTGGCGCTGCTGTGGTCCTGGGAGCGCAGCCTGGTGAAGCTGATGACGTCCCCGGACGGCTCGACGCTCCAGGCCTCGGAGCCGGCCCGCAAGGAGTCCTCGGCCGGGCTCGGCGGGCGGTTCCTGCCCGAGGGGCGCACGGGCACGGTGATCCTGCGCAGCCTGCGGTACGTGTGGCGGGACCCGAAGACCAAGGCTGCGTGGGTGACTTCGCTGGCGATCGGGCTGATCGTGCCGGTGTTCAACGCGATCCAGGGCTCCGGCACGATCTACTTCGCGTGCTTCGCGGCGGGGATGCTCGGCATCCAGATGTACAACCAGTTCGGCCAGGACACCTCGGCCTTCTGGATGGTCGCGATGACGATCTCCACGACGCGCGACGCGTACGCCGAGCTGCGTGCGCGGGCGCTGGCGCTGCTGGTGATCACGCTGCCGTACAGCGCGCTGGTCACCGTGGTCACCGCGGCCCTGGTGGACAACTGGGCGGCGCTGCCGGAGGCGCTGGGTCTGTCGTTCGGACTCCTTGGCGCGATGCTGGCGACGGGCGCGGTGGCCTCGGCGCGCTTCCCGTACTCGATCCCGCAGGAGAGCGCCCACAAGAACGTCGCCCCGGGGCAGGCGGGCCTGGCCTGGATCTCCATCCTCGGCGGCATGATCGCGGCGGCCCTGCTGTGCGCGCCGCTGCTCACGCTGACGATCTGGCTGCATGTGGCGGGCGCGCAGGGCTGGTCGTGGATCGTACTGCCGCTGGGTGCGGCGTACGGCGCGCTGATCTCCTGGGCGGGGATCCGCGTCGCGGCCCCGCAGACGGCGGCGCGGCTGCCGGAGATCCTGGCGGCGGTCAGCAAGGGCTGACCGCGACGGCGGCACAAGCTCATCCGCCGGATCGGGGCAGGACGGGCTCGTCCACCGCCTCGGGACAGGACGGGCTCATCCGCTGCCTCAGGACAGGACAAGCGCACCCGCCGACTCAGGACGGGACGGACTCGTCCGCCGTCTCCTCCAGGAACGGCTCTATCGCGGCGCGCCAGCCCTCCGGCTGGTCGTAGTGGACCAGATGGCCCGCGTCCAAGACCTCCGCGTACTGCCCGCGCGGCAGCACCCGGACCATCTCCTGGGCCTCCGCGCGGCCCAGCTCGCCGTCGAGGCCGCGGACCACCAGCGCGGGGCACTGGACCAGCGCCAGCTCCTCCCAGTGCGCGTCGTGGACCCAGGTCTCACGGGCCGTGAGCATCTGGCGGCGCGAGAAGACCGGGCGCCAGCCGTCCGCGCGCTCCGCCATCACCTCGGCGAAGAACTCACCGCGCGCCGGGCTCGGCCGCTCCACCCAGGGGTCGTCCTCGCCGAACCACTTGCGGACGTCGGCCAGGGTCGCGAAGGGCACCGGCCAGGACCCGAACCAGTCGTCCCACTCGCGCTGCGAGGCCGCACCGAGCGCGGAGGCCCGCATGTCGCAGATGATCACTGACCGGACGAGATCCGGGCGCTTGGCGGCGAGCTGCCAGGCGGTAAGGGCACCCATGGAGTGCCCGATGAGCGTGACGGGACCGAGGTCCAGCTGCTCGACCGCGGCCTCGGCGTCCGCGACATACGCGTCCCGGGTGTACGGCCCTTCGGTCGGCTTGTCGCTGCGCCCGTGGCCGCGCTGGTCGAGCGCGACGGCCCGGTGCCGCTCGGACAGCCAGCGCGCGGTGCTCGCCCAGTGCGAGGCGCGGCCCATCAGCCCATGCAGCAGTAATACCCCGGTGGTCCGGTCGGCCTCCCCGCCCACCTTGGGCGGGTCGGCGAACTCCCAGGCCGCAAGGCGTACGCCGTCGGCTCCGGTCACGTCGATACGTCGCACCATTTGTCCTGGCACCCCCTTCATCCCCCGGGTGGTCCATCCATGAGTGGTCGAGTCACGTCAGACTATCGAACTTGTATTCGAGAACAGGGTTCTCGCGCGCAACACCCCTCGTTCGTGTGACAGCGCTCAAGGATTGACGCTCGCTGCCGGGGGGAGATCTTCTGCGGGAGGCGGGCCGATCGGGGAAGACGGTCCGAGGGGATTGACCCTGGGAGCTCGGGGCTCCGGGTCAGCACAGGGGAGGACAGGCTCCGGCGCCTCAGGGCGCCGGAGCCCTCTGTGCGAGTAGAGGGTGTCGTTGCGCACCGTGGGGAGCACACGCCCCGCGCGGAGCACTCGCACCGCGCGCGACGCACGGACCGTACAGACCGTGCGGGACGGACAGAGCCATCGGCCCGGACCTCACAGTCCATACGGATCACGCACGGCGTACGGGCAGCATGAGGCGCGCGGACGGCGTCAGCCGTACCCACCCCAACAGCACCGGCTCGGCGCCTGCACGACGGGCGCATCCCCTGCCCCCCTCCCCGACCGGACGGGCAGTTCCGTCCGGCGGCCCTCACGTCCTGTGCCCCTGTCACAGCCTCGCACGCGATTCGTCCGGTCGCTGGGATTCCGCGGGATCGCCGCGAGGTCCCAACTGCCTTACAAAAGCACGGTGTTGCCTGTGGGCCGCGCGCCGTCAGCGCTTGGCGACAAAGACGTGCGAGGCCACGTCCGCATTGAGCTCGGCGGCCTCGCCACTGCTGCCGACCAGCACCCCGCCGGGCGACTCCGTCACACTTACCACGGAGCCGGGCTGCACGCCCGCCCTTCGCAGCGTGTACATCAGCTGGGCGTCCGTCTGAATCGGCTCGCCGATCCGCCGCACGACCACGGTCTTGCCCTCCGGGCCCGGCGCCAGATCGGCCAGGCTGACCATGCTGTCGTCCAGGAACGGATCGGCCTCGGCCTTCTCGCCCAGCTCCTCCAGACCCGGGATCGGATTCCCGTACGGAGACTCCGTCGGGTGGCGCAGCAGCTCCAGGACGCGCCGCTCCACCGCCTCGCTCATCACGTGCTCCCAACGGCATGCCTCCGCGTGGACCTGCTCCCACTCCAGGCCGATCACGTCGACGAGCAGACACTCGGCCAGTCGGTGCTTTCGCATCACCCTGATGGCGAGCTTGCGGCCCTCGTCGGTGAATTCCAGGTGCCGGTCTCCCGCGACCGTCACCAGGCCGTCGCGCTCCATACGGGCCACGGTCTGGCTGACCGTGGGGCCGCTCTGGTCCAGGCGCTCGGCGATACGGGCGCGCATCGGGACCACGCCCTCTTCCTCTAGTTCGAGGATGGTGCGGAGATACATCTCCGTTGTGTCGATCAGTCCGGACATACGTGCCCCTCGATTGCTCGTGCGCTGGCCCTGACCCAATTCTGCCGGATAGCACTGACAACCGTGCCGCGGCGGGAGGAACGGCCGGAGGAAGCCGTATTGACAGGGCACTGGTCCAGACCGCAACGTGATCCGCGCCACCATCAGTTCCGCCGGTGGCGCACACCGCACGACATAGGTACGACGTACCGCCGAAAGGGGCTCGGACGCGATGAGCGAAAGCAAACTGGCCGGTCAGTTCTTCGACGCCGCGATCGGGCTGCTGCACCGGGTGCGCGACGAGGAGGCGGACAACATCACGGCGGCCGGCACCGCCATCGCCGACGCCGTCGCCGCGGGGGGCCGGCTCTTCGCGTTCGGCGCGGGCCACTCCTCGCTCGCCGCCCAGGACGTCGTCTACCGCGCCGGTGGCCTCGCCCTGATGAATCTGCTCGCCGTGCCGGGCGTCGTCGGCATCGACGTGATGCCCGCCACCCTGGGCTCCGCCCTGGAGCGCGTCGACGGCCTGGCGGGTGCGGTGCTCGACTCGTCCCCCGCCACCTCGGGCGATGTGATCGTGGTGATCTCGCTGTCCGGGCGCAACGCGCTGCCCGTGGAGATGGCGATGAACGCCCGCGCGCTGGGCCTGACGGTCATCGGGGTGACCTCGGTGGCCTATGCCGAGGAGACGAAGTCCCGGCACAAGTCGGGCACGTATCTCAAGGACCACTGCGACATCGTGCTCGACAGCAAGATCGCGGTGGGTGACGCGGAGCTCACCGCCGAGGGCATCGAAGCGCCCTTCGCGCCCGCGTCGACGGTGGTCACCAGCGCGCTGATGCAGGCCGTGATGGCCACGGCTGCGGGCAATCTGGCGGGGCGCGGCATCGAGCCGCCGCTGCTGCGCTCGGGCAATGTCGACGGCGGCCACGACTGGAACGGCCGGATCATGACGGAGTACGGCGACCGGATCTTCTTCCGGCACTGACACGTCCGGCACTGACACCTGAGGCCGCGCGGGGCCCGTCACGAGCTCCGCCGGAAAGTCACGCGTACCGTCAGGCCGCCCCCCGTATTGGCCGTCGCCGTGGCCGTCGCGCCGTGGGCGCGGGCGATCGACGCCACGATGGACAGGCCGAGGCCGACGCCCTCGCCGGGTGCGTGACGGCGCTCCTTCGCCCGCCGGAACGGTTCGAACAGGCGCGGCACCGCCTTCGGCGCGACCACCGGGCCGGTGTTGGTGACCTGGAGGGTGTTGGCGCCGACCCGGACCCGGACGGTGCCGCCGGGGTGGTTGTGGCGGATCGCGTTGGCGACCAGATTGTGTACGAGGTGGTCGAGCAGGACCGTGTCGCCCTGGACCGTCAGCGACTTGGTGACGGTCTCCACGGTGACGTCCCGGCGCTCCGCCTCCTCCTCCAGCGCGGCGGCCACCGTGCTGACGATCGTGTCCAGCGCGGCCGGTTCGCGGCGCTGGATCCCCTGGTCGCAGACCGCGAGCAGCAGCAGGCCCTCAATCAGCCGCTCGCTCTCCCCCGCCGTCTCGATCAATTTGTCGCGGATACGGGCCACCTTCTGCGGGGACGGCTCGTCGGCCAGGCCGATCTCGGCGGCGGCCCGCTGCACGGCGAGCGAGGTACGCAGCTCATGGGCGGCGTTGGCCGCGAACCGCTGCTGGGCCGAGACCAGCTGCTCGATCCGGTCGAGCATCCCGTCGAAGGTGTCGGCGAGCTCCTTGAGCTCACCGGGCGGTGCCTTCAGGGAGAGCCGCTCGTGCAGGTTCTCGCCCGACAGTCGGCGGGCCCGCGCGGTGATCACGCCGACCGGGCGCAGCACCCGGCCCGCCATCCACCAGGCCAGCGCCATGGAGGCGGTCGAGAAGAGGGCGAGTGCCACGCCGGACACCGCGAACAGGCTGTCCAGGGCGGCGTCCTCGGCCGCGGTGCTGAGCCGCCGGGTGGCCGCGTAATCCGCTCCCTTCGCCGCGATCCCCGGCTGGGCGTAGCCGGGAACCGTCTGCTGGGCCGGGACTGCCTCCTGCCACTCCTGGGCGCGGGCGAGGCCCGCGGGCGGCACGACCGTGGTGATGGCCGAGCTGATGCTGGAGTACAGGGCGTCCCTGACCAGGAGGTAGATCAGGCCGATGAGGAGGACACCGGCCAGTACGAGCAGACCGCCGTACAGCGCCGTGAGCCGCCCGCGCTCACTCGTCATGCCCCACCGCCAGCCCGAGGGCAGCGCTGTCAGGCGTCCACGGATGCCCGGCCCGCCGGCCCGTGCGCCGGCCCGTGTGTCGCCCCGCCCACCCGTCATGACTCGCCCCCCACGCGGTAGCCCGCGCCCGGGACCGTGTCGATCACCGCTGGCTCGCCCAGCTTGGCGCGCAGTTTGCTGAGGGTGACCCGGACCGCGTTGGTGCGGTAGCTGGTGTCCTCCTCCCAGACCTGTTCGATCAGGTCGTCACCGCTGACCACCGCCCCTTCGGCGCGCAGCAGCGCCTCCAGTACGGCGAACTCCTTGCGCGACAGCGCGAGGTAGCGGCCGTCCCTGCTGACCTGCCTGCGCGCAGTGTCCAGGACCAGGCCGGCGCGTTCGAGCACCGGGGGCAGCGCGGGGCGGGCCCGGCGGCCGAGGGCCAGGACCCGGGCGAGCAGCTCGTCGTACGCGAACGGCTTGGTCAGATAGTCGTCGGCGCCCAGGCCGAGGCCGTCGACCCGGTCCCGTACCGTCCCGGCGGCCGTCAGCATCAGGATGCGGGTCAGCAGCCGCTGCGTGACGACCTTGCGGCACACGTCGTCGCCGTGCACGCCCGGCAGATCCCGGTCCAGGACCATGACGTCGTACTCGCCCAGCTGAAGTTTGCGCAGGGCCGTCAGGCCGTCGGGCGCCACGTCCACGGCGATCGCGTCGCGGCGCAAGCCCTCGGCGATCATCTCGGCCAGAAATTCCTCGTCCTCCACCACCAGCACACGCATGTGCTCTGTGTACCTGAAGTGCACCTTTCGCCGATGTAAGCGACTTCGCTGAGAGAAACGAAATGCCGGTCCTTGGCACGCTCCCCCTGCGGCCCGAACACGGCCTCTTCACCTTCCGCGATTGCCCTCCAGGAGGAGACACACCATGAGGACCAGGACCCGTACACGCTCGGCGGCGCTCGCTTCGGGATTCGCCGCACTCGCCCTGTTCGCCTCGGCCTGCGGTTCCGACGGCGGGAGCGACAAGGACGGCGATACGTCGAAGGACACCGGCAACAACGCGGGCCAGGCGAGCGACGACGCCGCCAAGCACCGCAAGTGCCTGCGGGACAACGGTATGGACGTGCCCGACCCCAAGCCGGGCGAGGACGGACGCGGCATGACCATCAGCGGCGACGGCATGAGCAAGGAAAAGATGGAGAAGGCCATGAAGGCCTGCGCCGGAAAGGGCGGACCCGGTTCGGCGGGCGCCGGCATCACCCAGGCCGACAAGGACAAGATGCTCAAGCACGCCCAGTGCATGCGCAAGAACGGGTTCAACATGCCCGACCCGAAGTTCGGCGGGGACGGCGGGTCGGTATCCGCGCAGCGGATGCCCAAGGGCCCGGAGATGAAGAAGTTCGAGAAGGCCAACAAGGCCTGCGAAAGCATCGTGCGATGAAGGCGCGCAGGATCGTCGTCACCGCCCTGGTGGTGCTCACCGTGGCGGGCGGCGGAGTCGCCGTCACCGCCCTGACCACCCCCGACAAGAAGGAGTCCCCCCAGGACTCCGCCCTGCCGCCCGCCACCGCCCCCGTGGAGCGCGGCGACCTCAGCGACAGCACCCAGGTCGACGGGAAGCTCGGCTACGCCAAGGAGCGCAAGCTCAACGCGGGCGCGGTCGGCACCCTGACCTGGGCCGCGGGCACCGGCTCCGCGGTGAAGCGCGACGGCAGGGTGTACGAGATCAACGGCAAGCCGGTGCGCCTGATGTACGGATCGGGGCCGATGTACCGGACGCTGAAGACCGGCGACGAGGGCCGGGACGTCGAGCAGCTGGAGCAGAATCTGGCGGCCCTCGGCTACACGGGTTTCACCGTCGACGACGAGTACTCGTCACTGACCGCCGCCGCCGTAAAACGCTGGCAGAAGTCGCACGACCTCAAGCAGACCGGCACGGTGGGCCCCGAGCAGGTCACCTTCTCGGCAGGTGCCGTACGTATCAAGAGCGCGGACTCCGCGGTCGGCGACCAGATCGCGCCCGGCAGGCCCGTTTTCACCACCACCGGCTCCGAACGGGTGGTCACCTTCCAGCTTGAGGTCTCCGAAAGCAAGATCGCCAAAGTCGGGGACAAGGTCAGTGTGGGGCTGCCGGACGGCTCCAGCGCCGAGGGCAGGATCTCCTCGATCGCCAAGACCGCCAAGGCGGGCGACAGCGCGGAGGACCCGACACCCAAGATCGGCGTGACGGTCTCCTTCGACAAGCCGGACAAGGTCGTCGCCGTCGACCAGGCCCCCGTCACGGTCTCCCTCACCGGCGAGACCCGCCAGGGTGTCCTGTCCGTCCCCGTCAACTCACTGCTCGCCCTGCCCAAGGGCGGCTTCGGCGTAGAGGTCGTCGAGAACGGCACCTCGCGTGAGGTGAAGGTCGAGCTCGGCATGTTCGGGCAGGGCCGCGTCGAGGTCAGCGGCGGCGGGCTGCGCGCGGGCATGAAGGTCGGGGTGCCGAAGATATGAGCACCGTCGTCGAGCTGGCCGGGGTCACCAAGGAGTACCCCGGCGGTGTCGCCGCCCTGCGCGGCGTCGACCTCACCGTCGAGGAGGGCGAACTGCTCGGCATCGTCGGCCCTTCGGGCTCCGGCAAGTCCACCCTGCTGCACATCATCGGCACCCTGGACCGGCCGACGGCAGGCACGGTCGCCATCGCCGGGTACGACGTCGCCTCGCTCACCGACCGCAGGCTGTCCGCGCTGCGCGCCCAGCACGTCGGCTTCGTCTTCCAGGCGTTCCACCTGGTGCCGGGCATCAGCGCCCAGGACAACGTGGCGGAGGGCCTGCTCTACTCCGGGCTCTCCCACGCACAACGGCGCCGGCGGGCCGCGGACGCGCTGGAGCGGGTGGGGCTCGCGGACCGGATGGGCCACCGGCCGCACGAGCTGTCCGGCGGGCAGAAGCAGCGGGTCGCGATCGCGCGTGCCGTGGTCGGCGAACCGGATCTGCTGCTCGCCGACGAGCCGACCGGGGCACTCGACACCGCTTCCGGCGAGGCCGTGATGGAGCTGCTCCACGACCTCAACAAGGAAGGGGCGACGATCGCCGTCATCACCCATGACACGGAGATCGCCGAACGGTTGCCCCGCCAAGTCCGGCTCCGGGACGGGCTGGTGGTGGCGGACCTGAGCAATGACAGGGTCAACGACACGCTGGTGGTCGTGGCGGACAGGGGCACGGACATGGACATGAGGAACGGCATCTGATGGCCCGTACACGACTCAAGGCCGCCAGGCTCGGCCCCCGCGACGTCCTGCACGTCGGCTCCGCGGGGCTGCGCAGCCGGCCCATGCGGGTCATCCTCTCCGCGCTGGGCATCGCCATCGGGATCGCCACCATGATCTCGGTGGTCGGCATCTCCGCGTCCAGCAAGGCCCAACTGATGGAACGCCTCGACAAGTTGGGCACGAACATGCTGGTGGCGACCCCGGGCCAGGGCATGTTCTCGGGCGAGGACGTCAAGCTGCCCAAGGGCTCACTCGGCATGCTGGGGCGCATCGAAGGGATCGAGGAGGCCGCCGCGACCGGGGACATCAAGGAAGCGGTGCGGCGCAGCGAGAAGATCTCCGACGACGAGACGGGCGGCATCGCCGTCAAAGCGAGTACGGAGGAACTGCTCAAGGTGCTGCGCGGCAGGGCGGCGAGTGGCACCTGGCTCAACAAGGCCAACGGCCGCTACCCCTCGGTCGTACTCGGCCATGTCTCCGCGCAGCGGCTCGGCATCACCTCGCCTGGCCAGCAGGTCTACGTCGGCGACCGCTACTTCACCGTCGTCGGCATCCTCGCCCCGCTGCCGCTGTCGCCGGAGATCGAACGCTCCGCGCTGGTCGGCTGGGAGGCCGCGCAGAAGCTGCTCGGCTTCGACGGGCATCCGACATCGCTGTACGAGCGCTCGACGGACGCGTCCGTGAATGCGGTGCGCAAGCTGATCGCGCCGACGGTCGATCCGCAGAACCCGCAAAACGTGCAGGTCACCGACCCGTCGTCGGCACTTCAGGCGAAGGCGGCGACGGAGGGCGCTTTCAGCAGCCTGCTGCTCGGTCTCGGCGGGATCGCGCTCCTGGTGGGCGGGGTCGGAGTCGCCAACACCATGATCATCTCGGTGCTTGAGCGGCGTTACGAGATCGGGCTCAGGCGGTCCCTGGGCGCGACACGGGGCCAGATCCGCATCCAGTTCGTCACGGAGTCGCTGATGCTTTCGGGGCTCGGCGGTCTTGCCGGGGTCGCGATGGGGTCGATCGCGACCTGGATCTACGCGACGTCGGGCGGGCTGCCGTGGGTGGTGCCGGCCTGGGCGGTCGTCGGCGGGTTCGGGGCGACGCTGGTGATCGGGACGGTGGCGGGGCTGTACCCGGCGGTGCGGGCTGCGCGACTGTCGCCGACGTTGGCGTTGCACGCGGCGTGAGTTGGGGGGCTCCGGGTGCGTGCGTTGCGTGCCGGGGGCGGGTGCGTGGGCCGGTACGGGTGCGGGTGCGGGGCGGCTCCGGGTGCGGGTTGCCTGCGGCGCTGTCCCCTACCCGCCCCTTCCTGAAACTGGGGGCAAGCCCCCAGGCCCCCGGACGGGCTGAATTTCAGCCCGTCCGGCGATTGAGGACCGGGGTCCGGGGCGGAGCCCCAGTTCGGGAAGGGGCGGGTCGGGGAAAGCCCCGCAGCGGCCCGGCCCGCCTACCCCCCGCCCCGCAGCGCCAGGGCCAAGTCGATCGCCGACGCCACCCGGACCGCGATGTTCTCCGCGTACACCGCGTCCGGCCGCTCGAACGCGCTGCGGCTCGGGCCCCGCAGGAACGTGGCCACGCCCAGCGTCCGGCCCCGGCTGCGCAGCACCGTGCACAGGGCGTGCACGCTGTCCTGCGGCCACTGGCGGTGTGCCGCCCACTCCTGTGATGTCGGCGTCCCCGTCGCGCTCGCGCTCGCCCGGACCGAGCCGCGCCGGTCCAGGCACTGGAGCGCGGGGTGGCCCTGCGCGTAGCGGACCGGGAGCTCCGCCGCATCGGCCGCCGCCAAGCACGGGCCCGGCGAGCCGGCGGGTGTCGCCGCCGCCCGGACCAGGCGGGCCGGGTGGTCGCCGACCGTGAGGTCGATGAGGGCATGGTCCGCGAACCCGGCGAGGGCGAAGTCGACGTACGACATCGCTGCCTCCATGGGGTCCTCGCACTCCGCGGCGGTGCGCCCGGCCCGGTGCAGCTGATTGCCGCGGAAACGCAGCTGGGAGGCTTCCTGCTCGGCGAGCTTCGCCTCGGTGATGTCCTGGAACAGCCAGCCGACCCCAAGCGGCACCGGCTCCTCCGTGAGCGGCGAAGCGAGCCTCAGGAAGCCGCTGCGCCAGCACCGCCTGCGCTCGCCCTTGCCGCCCTCCGGCGTCCGCAGCGTCACCCACAGCTCGGCCGGCGCGGGTGGCGCGCCTTCCGCCAGTACGTGCTGGAGGGCGCCCTCCAGCTCCTCCACGCCCCGGACGACGATCTCCCCCAGGGGGCGCCCGAGCAGCGTCGTGCGCCCCGCGCCGAGTGCGCGCGCCGCATGGCTGTTGACGACCGTGGGGCGCAGATCGACGTCCACCAGGACAACGCCCCAGGACGCGTCCTCGAAGAGCGCCTCGCTGAGCGCGATGGCCCGCTCCAGATCGATCTGCGCGTGTACCTCACTGAACGCGCAGTACACCCCGGCCGGTTTGCCCTCGGTGCTCCGCACCCCGGCCGACTGGGTACGTACGAGCAACCGCCCGCCGTCCTTGCGCACCAGCGCGAACTCGTGCACCTGGCGCCCCGGCGCGTGCATCACCGACATCAGCCGGCCCTGCACCTCGTCCGCGTCCTCAGCCCGTGCGGCCCAGCCCGCGAACCCGGACCGCCCCACGGCCTCGCCGACCGTCCAGCCGAGAATCCGCTCGGCCTCGCGGTTCCAGTGGGTGATCACCCCGTCCGCGTCGAACGCGCAGAGCGCCGCGTCCATACCGTCGAGAAGCGCGGCCAGAAGCTCGTCGGAGCCCGGCCCCGGCTCGTCGGGCCCCAGCTCATCGGTGGTCCTACTGATCCGGGAAGCACTCACCTCGCACCCCCTGCAGGCGTCGCCTTGCTGCACTGGGGATCATTCAACTCCAACGTGACCCAGCCCACAGTGTGTTCGCGGAAATAGGTGGCCCTGGCGGGCTTCGGAAAATGAGTTGAGAGGTGCGGGAGAGCTTCCTATGGTGTTGAGCACACGACGGAGGGAGGTGTTTCGGCCGATGTATGGAAACCGGACGCGTGAGGTGATTGCGGGCTGACGCCCGTCGTCGCATTGTGTGCGGTGCCGGCGTCGCCGGCCCAATCCCAAGCAGTCACCGACCCGCGGGCTCGCCGGTACGTCCGGCCGGCTCCTCTCCGGAGGAACCTGAGCCCGCGGGTTTCTGCATGCCCCAGTCGTGGACCCAGTCGTGGACCCCGCCGTGGACCCCGCCGTGGACCTACGGGCAGAGGCGCTCGACGCGCCACGCGCCCTCGTCGGCGACGTACCGCAGCCGGTCGTGCAGGCGGTTCTCGTGGCCCTGCCAGAATTCCGCCGTCTCGGGCGCGACCCTGAATCCGCCCCACTCCGGCGGCACCGGGACGCGCTCGCTCTCCGGGTAGCGGGCAGCCAGTTCCTCGTACCTGTGCAGCAGTTCTTCGCGCGATTCGATCACCGACGACTGGGCGCTCGCCCAGGCGCCCAGCTGCGAGCCGTGCGGGCGGGTCCGGAAATAGGCCGCCGTCTCGTCGCGGCCGATACGGACCGCCTTGCCGGTGACGGTGATCTGGCGGGCCAGCTGGTGCCATGGGAAGAGCAGGGCGACCTCAGGGTTGGCCTCGATCTCCCGGCCCTTGCGGGAGGCGTAGTTCGTGAAGAAGACAAAGCCCTTCTCGTCGTACTGCTTGAGCAGCACCGTGCGCGAGGACGGGCGGCCTTCCGGGGTGGCCGTGGAGACAACCATGGCGTTCGGCTCGTGCAGACCGCTGTTCGCGACCTGCTGAAACCAGCGGGCGAACTGATCCATCGGACCGGCGGCGAGGTCCGCCTCCGTGAAGGCTTCGGTGCGGTAATGCGCGCGCATGGCGGCGGGGTCGAAATCTCGGTTCGGCACAGTGCCATCCTGCCGCAGGGACACAGCCTGCCCGGCACCCGGTGCCGCCAATCCTCCCGGCCGCAGACGGAGCAGTCTGCCGGACGTCACGCTTCCCCGCATCGGCGGAACCCGCCAAAATCGTCTCCCTGGGCACTGTGGCCTCCGTACAGCACGGGATATCGTGCCTGCTTCCTGCGCGGTTGGGTGAGCACCGGCCGTGCGGGGCATCACCGGGGTGACCGACACGGACCGCGAGTCGTGCATGTATGAACACATGTCGGCACAGAAGACCGCGGAACCTGCCCGGTACTGACGGAAATTGACACCTGAATCTGCTGACTCTGCTGATTCTGCACACCTCATGAGGAGCCGCCTGATGTCCGACTTCGTACCCGGACTTGAGGGAGTTGTCGCGTTCGAAACGGAGATCGCAGAACCGGACAAGGAGGGCGGTGCGCTCCGCTACCGGGGCGTCGACATCGAAGACCTGGTCGGGCACGTGTCCTTCGGGAACGTGTGGGGCCTGCTGGTCGACGGCGCGTTCAACCCCGGTCTGCCGCCCGCCGAGCCCTTCCCCATCCCGGTGCACTCCGGTGACATCCGCGTCGACGTACAGTCCGCGCTGGCGATGCTCGCGCCCGTGTGGGGCCTGAAGCCGCTTCTCGACATCGATGAGCAGACGGCGCGCGACGACCTCGCGCGCGCCGCCGTGATGGCACTGTCGTACGTCGCCCAGTCGGCGCGCGGGCAGGGCCTGCCGATGGTGCCGCAGAAGGAGATCGACAAGGCGGACACCGTCGTCGAGCGCTTCATGAAGCGCTGGCGCGGCGACCCCGACCCCAAGCACGTCAAGGCCGTCGACGCGTACTGGACGTCGGCCGCCGAGCACGGCATGAATGCCTCCACCTTCACCGCGCGGGTCATCGCATCGACGGGCGCCGATGTCGCCGCGGCGCTGTCGGGCGCGGTCGGCGCCATGTCCGGGCCGCTGCACGGCGGGGCGCCGTCGCGTGTCCTCGGCATGATCGAGGACATCGAGCGCACCGGCGACGCGACGGCGTACGTCAAACAGGCCCTGGACAAGGGCGAGCGCCTGATGGGCTTCGGCCACCGTGTCTACCGCGCCGAGGACCCCCGGGCACGTGTCCTGCGGCGTACGGCGAAGGAGCTCGCCGCCCCGCGCTTCGAGATCGCGGAGGCACTGGAGAAGGCGGCCCTGGCGGAGCTGCACGCGCGGCGCCCCGACCGGGTCCTGGCGACGAACGTCGAGTTCTGGGCGGCGATCGTGCTGGACTTCGCGGAGGTCCCGGCGCACATGTTCACGTCAATGTTCACGTGTGCGCGCACGGCGGGCTGGAGCGCGCACATCCTGGAGCAGAAGCGCACGGGCCGGCTCGTACGCCCCTCCGCGCGCTACATCGGACCGGCGACGCGCAATCCGCACGAGGTCACCGGGTTCGACGACATCGCGCGCTGAGCGGACCGGACGGGCCCACTTCTCGGGAGGAGTGGGCCCGTCCGGCGTTTGTCACGTGCTCGCTCACCCCAGCGCTTCGTCCAGGTGCTTGGCCCACTGGGCCACCACCCGGTCGCGCCGGGTCGTGTCGTCCGTGAGGAGGTTGGCCAGGCCCAGGCCGCGTGCCATATCGAGGAGGCCCTGGACGGTTTCGCGTACGCCCGGCACCGACTCGTCGGCGCCGAGCAGGTCCACGGCGATGCGGTGGGTCTCGCGGCCGACGCGGGCTTCGAGTTCGGTGACGCGGGTGCCCAGCTGATGCTCGTTGGACGCGGCGACCCACAGGTGCAGGGCGGCCCGGAAGAGCGGGCCCGTATAGAGGTCGACGAGGGCGCCGACGACGGCCGCGCGGTGCGCCGGGCCTTCGGGGAAGAGGGTGCGCAGGGCGATGGAGCGCTCCTCGGCGACGTACTCGACGGCCGCCGTGAACAGGTCCTCCCGGGTCGGGAAGTGGTGCTGCGCCGCGCCCCGCGAGACGCCGGCGCGTTCCGCGACGACGGACACCGTGGAGCCCGCCCAGCCGCGTTCGGCCAGGCAGGACACGGCGGCCTCCAGGAGGCGCTGCCGGGTGGCCCGGGAGCGGTCCTGCTTGGGGGCGTGGCCGGGGGCCTTGCCCGGTGCTTCGACTGTGGCCGGGGGCGGGGTCACAGCACCCATGCGGGGTCCCGTCGTTCGAGGAATGCCGTCACGCCTTCGGCCGCCTCCCGTGAGGTGAACAGGCCCGCCGACCGCTCGACGAGCTCGGCGGCGTCCCGGTCGAAGGCTGCCAGCACTGTAGCTGTGACCAGGCGCTTGGACTCGGCCAGCCCCTGCGGTGAGGCCCTGCGCAGCCCGTCGAGCACGGGCGCGAGCGCCTCGTCGACGGCATCGTCCGCAGCCCCGTCGGCCGCGATAGTGATCAGCCCGGTACGGGCCGCCTCCGCCGCGTCGAACCGTTCCCCCGTCAGGTAGTAGCGGGCGGCGGCCCGGCCGTCCAGGCGTGGCAGCAGCGGCATCGAGATGACGGCGGGCGCGAGCCCCAGCCGGGACTCGGTGAACGCGAAGCTCGCGCCGGACCCCGCCACCGAGATGTCGCACGCGCCGAGCAGCCCGAGGCCGCCCGCCCGTACGTGCCCGGTCACCCGGGCCAGCACGGGCTTGGGCAGCTCGACGACGGCCCGCATGAGCCGGACGAAGGCGTGCGGGACGGGCGGCGCCTTGAGGTCGGCGCCCGCGCAGAAGGTGTTGCCGGTGTGGGTGAGCAGCACGGCCCGCACCCCGGGGTCCTTGGCGCACGCGGCCAGGGCGTCACCCAGCTCGCCGACCAGCTGCGCGGAGAGCGCGTTGCGGTTGGCCGGCGAGTCCAGGGTGAGGGTGGTGATGCCGCGCTCGTGCGCGGCCCGTACGAGCGGCGGTACGGGCGTCATGGGCGGGCCCCTATTCTTGTCGATTCTGTGCCGTCACATCTGTGCCGTCACATCTGTGCCGTCACGCGCGTTCCCGATCCCGCAGTTCACGCCGGAGGATCTTGCCGGAGGCCGCCCTCGGGATGCCACCGGTGAACTCCACCCGCCGCACCTTCTTGTACGGCGCCACGCGTTCCGCCACGAAAGCGATCACGTCGGCCGCCGTCAGCCCTTCCCCGAGCCCCTCCGGGATTCCGTCCGCGAACCCCAGGCGCGGCTGCCGGACGACGTACGCCTTCGGCACCTCGTTGCCGTCGTCGTCGTACACCCCGATGACCGCCGCGTCCGCGATGCCCTCGTGGGTGAGCAGCAGCGCTTCCAGTTCGGCCGGGGCGACCTGGAAGCCCTTGTACTTGATGAGTTCCTTCACGCGGTCCACGACGAAAAGCCACCCGTCCGCATCCACCCTGCCGACGTCCCCGGTGTGCACCCAGCCGTCCCCGTCGATCATGTCGGCGGTGGCGTCCGGGCGGCCGAGGTAGCCCTTCATCACCTGGGGGCCGCGGATGGCGATCTCGCCCTCCTCATCGACGCCCAGCTCCTTGCCGGTGCCGTCGAGCGACAGGATGCGCATTTCCGTGCCGGGCAGCAGCTTGCCGACGGCGCCGGGCGGCGGGTTGTGCGCGTCCAGTGGGACGACGTGGGTGCCGGGCGACAGTTCCGTCATGCCGTACGCCTGGAGTACGGGCGGCAGGCCGAGGCGGTCGGAGCAGGCCTGGGCCAGCTTGGCGTCGAGCGGGGCCGCGGCGCTGACGATGTACTCCAGCGAGGACAGGTCGTAGCCGGTGACGGACGGGTGCTTGGCGAGGGCCAGAACGATCGGCGGGGCGACGTAAAGACCGTTGATGCGGTACTTCTCGATCGCCGCGAGGAACTGGTCGAGGTCGAAGCGCGGCAGCACGACGACCGTCGCGCCGTTGCGCAGGGGCGCGTTCATGAGCGCCGTGAGCCCGTAGATGTGGAAGAAGGGCAGTACGGCGAGGATGCGGTCACCGGGGCCCATGGGGATGAAGGGCTGCAGCTGCGCCAGGTTGGTGGCGATGCTGCGGTGCGTGAGCATCACGCCCTTGGGGACGCCGGTGGTGCCCGACGAGTACGGGAGTACGGCGATGTCCTCGGCCGGGTCGATGGTGATGTCCGGCTCGGGCGCGGTCGAGCCGAGCATGTCGAGGACCGAGCGGTGGCCCTCCGCGCTGTCGCAGACGAAGATCTCCTCGACCCCGCCGATGAGCTCCGCGGCCCTGCGTGCCACCGCCAGGAGCGGTGAGACGGTGACGATCCACCGGGCGGAGGAGTCGTGCAGCTGCTTGGCGAACTCCTCCGCCGTACACAGCGGATGGACGGTCGTGACCGAGGCCCCCGCGCGCGTGGCGGCGTAGAAGACCGCCGGGTAGGCGATGGTGTTGGGGCTGTGCAGGGCGAGTACGTCGCCCTTGCGCACCCCCGCCTCGGTGAGCGCCGCGGCTATGCGCCGGTGGAAGGCGTCCAGCTGGGCGTAGGTGATGGTGTCGCCCTTGGTGCCGTCGATCAGGGCCGGCGTCTCGCCGTAATCGGCCGCGTGGCCAAGCACCGCCTCGTGGATGGGCAGTTCGACGGGCTGTACCGGTGCGTACTCACTGTGGAACACCATGACAATCCCCTCCCGTACTGAATCTCCCGCACTGAATTGGGTGGTGGCCAGAATCGCGCCTTCTAGTACGACTTGGGGAGACCTAGGGACTGGTGGGATACGAAGTTCAGGATCATTTCCCGGCTGACGGGCGCGATACGGGCCACCCGCGCCGCCGTGATGAGGGAGGCGAGCCCGTATTCGCGGGTGAGGCCGTTGCCGCCGAGGGTGTGGACGGCCTGGTCCACGGCCTTCACACAGGCCTCGGCGGCTGCGTACTTCGCCATGTTGGCGGCTTCTCCGGCGCCGAGGTCGTCGCCCGCGTCGTAGAGGTGGGCGGCCTTCTGCATCATCAGGCGGGCCAGTTCGAGCTCGATGTGCGCCTGGGCGAGGGGGTGGGCGATGGCCTGGTGGGTACCGATGGGGGCCTTCCAGACGGTGCGCTCCTTGGCGTATTCGACGGCCCTTCCCAGCGCGTAGCGGCCCATGCCGACGGCGAAGGCAGCGGTCATGACGCGCTCGGGGTTGAGGCCGGCGAACAGCTGGAGCAGGCCCGCGTCCTCGTCGCCGACGAGCGCGTCGGCGGGCAGCCGTACATCGTCGAGTACCAGCTCGAACTGCTTCTCCGGCGCCTGGAGTTCCATGTCGATCTGCGAGCGCTGGAAGCCGGGGGTCTCGCGCGGGACGATGAACAGGCACGGCTTGAGGCTGCCGGTGCGCGCGTCCGAGGTGCGGCCGACGATGAGGGTCGCGTCGGCGATGTCGACGCCGGAGACGAAGACCTTGCGCCCGGTGAGCAGCCAGTCCGTGCCGTCCCGGCGCGCGGTGGTGGTGATGCGGTGCGAGTTGGAGCCCGCGTCGGGTTCGGTGATGCCGAAGGCCATGGTGAGGCTGCCGTCGGCCAGGCCGGGCAGCCAGGCGGACTTCTGGCGGTCGGTGCCGAAGCGGGCGATGACGGTGCCGCAGATGGCGGGCGAGACGACCATCATGAGCAACGGGCAGCCCGCGGCGCCCAGTTCCTCCAGGACGATGGAGAGCTCCGCTATGCCGCCGCCGCCCCCGCCGTACTCCTCGGGGAGGTTCACGCCGAGGTAGCCGAGCTTGGCGGCGTCCGCCCAGAGGGCGTCGGGGTGGCGTCCTTCGCGTACGACGGTGGTGAGGTAGTCGCGCCCGTAGCGGCGCCCGAGGGCGGCGACGGCGGACCGGAGTGCCTTGTGCTCTTCGGTTTCGACGACTGCGGTGGCGATGCTCATGAGTGCTGTGCCTCCTGGACCGTTGCGGGTGCTTCTTCGGTCGGTGCGGGCATGCGATTGCCCGTACGGGTGCCTATTCGGCCGGTGCGGGTGCCTCTTCGGCCTGTACGACGGCGAGCAGTGCGCCGACCTCGACCTGACGGCCGGTGACGGCGTGCAGCGCGGTGAGGATGCCGGAGGCGGGCGCGGTGATGCGGTGCTCCATTTTCATGGCCTCCAGCCAGAGCAGGGGCTGCCCGGCGGTGACCTGCGCGCCCTCTACGAGCCCTTCGGCGACGCGGACGACCGTGCCGGGCATGGGGGCGAGCAGGGAACCCGGCTCGGTGCGGGTGGTGGGGTCGGGGAAGCGCGGCAGGGCGGTGAGGGTGTGCGCGCCGGTGGCGGAGTCGACGTACACCTTGTCGTCATACACGGCGATGTCGAAGTGGCGCAGTACGCCGTCGACTTCGAGGGTGACCCGATGGGGGCGCGCGGCATGGACGCGCACGCCGGGGGCGTCTTCGGCGGTGAAGCCGTCGCGGGTGGCCCGGTAGCGGGCCTCGTGCTCGGTACCGCCGGGCTCGGAACGGTAGCTCTTCGTCTGCGCCTGGGATGCCACGTTGCGCCACCCGCCGATACGGGCCGACAGCGTGCCGGGGGCCGCCCGCCGTCCGGCGGCGTCGGCGAGCGCGGCGGCGAGGGCGGCCAGGGCGGGCGTCGCCTCGGGGGCCTCGCTGGTCAGAGCCTCCAAGTGCCGCTCGTAGAAGCCGGTGTCGAGCCGTCCGGCGACGAAGTCCGGGTGGCGCAGGGAGCGTACGAGCAGCTCGCGGTTGGTGACGGGGCCGTGGATACGGGCCCGCTCCAGGGCGTGCGCGAGTTTGCGGACGGCTTCGGTGCGGGTGGGCGCGTGGGCGACAACCTTGGCCAGCATCGGGTCGTAGTGCACCCCGATCGTGCCCCCGCCGGCGTATCCGCTGTCGACCCGCAGTCCGGGTGCTTCGGTGAGCCGCAGGGCATACAGTGCCCCGGTCTGGGGCTGCCAGCCACGGGCGGGGTCCTCCGCGTACAGCCGGGCCTCCACCGCGTGCCCGTGCGGGGCCGGGGGCTCGGGCGGCAAGGACTCGCCCTCGGCGACGCGTAGTTGGAGCGCTACCAGGTCGAGGTCGAACACCGCCTCCGTCACCGGGTGTTCGACCTGGAGGCGGGTGTTCATCTCCAGGAAGTACGCCTGGTCCCCGGAGACCAGGAACTCCACCGTGCCCGCACCCCGGTAGCCGACGGCCCTGGCCGCCTGGACGGCCGCCGCGTACAGGGTGTCGGCAAGCCCGGCGGGCAGGAAGGGGGCGGGCGCCTCCTCAACGACCTTCTGGTGGCGGCGCTGGAGCGAGCAGTCGCGGGTGCCGAGCGCCCACACCGTGCCGTGGTGGTCGGCGAGGATCTGCACCTCCACATGGCGGCCACGCTCGATATACGGCTCGACGAACACCTCGCCGTCCCCGAACGCGGACAGCGCCTCGGCGCTCGCCGCCGCCAACTCCCCTGCGAAATCGTCCAATTCCCGTACGATCCGCATGCCCCGGCCGCCGCCTCCGGAGGCCGCCTTGATGAGCACAGGCAGGTCTTCGAGCGTCACCTCCTCCACCGGCGCGAGCAGCGGCACCCCCGCCTTCGCCATCAGCTCCTTGGCCCGGGTCTTGGACGCCATGGCCTCGATCGCCTCCGGCGGCGGCCCGATCCACACGAGTCCGGCGTCCAGTACGGCGCGGGCGAAGCCGGCGTTCTCGGAGAGGAAGCCGTACCCGGGGTGCACGGCGTCCGCGCCCGCCGCGAGCGCCGCCTTCACCACCAGGTCGCCGCGCAGGTAGGTGTCGGCCGGAGCCGCGCCCGGGAGCCGTACCGCCCTGTCGGCCACGCGCGCGTGGAGCGCGTCGGAGTCCGCGTCGGAGTACACGGCGACCGTGGAGATGCCGAGTTCGGCGCAGGTGCGGAAGATCCGGCAGGCGATCTCGCCCCGGTTGGCGACCAGGACAGAACTGATACTCATGGTGGCACTGTTGGTCATATCCGACTCACATCCGGAAGATGCCGAAGCCGCCACGGGCGCCTTCGACGGGGGCGGTGTGGATGGCCGACAGGCACAGGCCGAGGACGGTCCTGGTGTCGCGCGGGTCGATGACCCCGTCGTCGTACAGCCGCCCGGACAGAAACATCGGCAGGGACTCCGACTCGATCTGCTGCTCGACCATGGCGCGCAGCCCCGCGTCGGCCTCGGCAGCCTTGTCGTCGTATGGCAGCCCCTTCGCGGCGGCGGATGCGCGCGCCACGATCGACAGCACCCCGGCGAGCTGCTGGGCGCCCATGACGGCGGACTTGGAGCTCGGCCAGGCGAAGAGGAAACGCGGGTCGTACGCGCGCCCGCACATGCCGTAGTGCCCGGCGCCGTACGACGCGCCCATCAGGACGGACAGGTGCGGGACCTTGGAGTTGGACACCGCGTTGATCATCATCGCGCCGTGCTTGATGATGCCGCCCTGCTCGTACTCCTTGCCGACCATGTAGCCGGTGGTGTTGTGGAGGAACAGGAGTGGGATGTCGCGCTGGTTGGCGAGCTGGATGAACTGGGCGGCCTTCTGCGACTCCGCGCTGAACAGCACGCCCTGCGCGTTCGCGAGGATGCCGACCGGGTAGCCGTGCAGCCGGGCCCAGCCGGTGACCAGGCTGGCCCCGTACAGCGGCTTGAACTCGTCGAAGTCCGAGCCGTCGACGATACGGGCGATGACCTCGCGGGGGTCGAAGGGGACCTTGAGGTCGCCGGGCACGATGCCCGCCAGCTCGTCCTCGTCGTACTTGGGCGGCTCGGCGGTCGTGACCGGGTCGGGGTGCGCCTTGCGCCAGTTGAGACGGGCGACGACACGGCGGGCCTGGCGCAGGGCGTCGGGCTCGTCGACGGCGAAGTAGTCGGCGAGGCCGGAGGTGCGGGCGTGCATCTCGGCGCCGCCCAGCGACTCGTCGTCGCTCTCCTCGCCGGTGGCCATCTTCACCAGCGGCGGTCCGCCGAGGAAGACCTTCGACCGCTCCTTGATCATGATGGTGTGGTCGGACATGCCGGGTACGTACGCGCCGCCCGCCGTCGAGTTGCCGAAGACGACCGCGACGGTCGGGATACCGGCGGCGGACAGCCGGGTGATGTCGCGGAAGAGGGCCCCGCCGGGGATGAAGATCTCCTTCTGGGAAGGGAGATCCGCGCCGCCGGACTCGACGAGGCTGATGCAGGGCAGCCGGTTCGCGAACGCGATCTCGTTGGCCCGCAGTGCCTTCTTCAGCGTCCAGGGGTTGCTGGCTCCGCCCCGGACGGTGGGGTCGTTGGCGGTGATCAGGCACTCGACGCCCTCGACGACGCCGATGCCGGTGACCAGCGAGGCACCGACCTGGTAGTCGCTGCCCCACGCTGCGAGCGGCGACAGCTCCAGGAACGGGGTGTCGGGGTCGAGCAGCAGCTCGATGCGCTCACGGGCGAGGAGCTTGCCGCGCTTGCGGTGCCGGGCAACGTACTTCTCGCCGCCGCCGCCGAGCGCTTTGGCGTGCTCCGCGTCGAGGTCGGCGAGCTTGGCGAGGGTGGTGGCGCGGTTGGCGGCATATTCGGGGGCGTGGGGGTCTAGGGCGGAGGCGAGCGTGGTCACGGGGTCACCTCTGAGGGGTGGGAGTGGGGTGGATGGGGTGGGGCGCGCGGGTGCGGGGGCGGTGCGGTGCGGTGCGGGCGGGGGGTCGCTCACAGCAACCCCTCCGGTATCTCCACATGCCGGGAGCGCAACCACTCCCCCACCCCCTTCGCCTGAGGATCGAACCGCGCCTGCGCGGCCACGCCCTCCCCCAGCAACCCCTCCACCACAAAGTTCAGCGCCCAAAGATTCGGCAGCACATGCCGAGTGACAGCCAACTCCCCAGCCTCCGGCAGCAGTTCGCCGAAGCGCTCCACCGTCAGCTCGTGCGCCAGCCACCGCCACGCCTCCTCCGACCGCGCCCACACCCCGACATTCGCGTCCCCGCCCTTGTCACCGCTCCGCGCCCCCGCGACCAGCCCCAGCGGGGCCCGTCGCGTCGGGCCGACGGGCAGCGGCGGGGACAACTGGGGCGCGTCCAGGGGCTCCAGCACGCGGGTCCGGACCGCGGCCGGTACCAGCACCCGCGCCCCGTCCGGCAGTACCGCGACCTGCTCGACGCCCGCTGCATCCACCGCCACCGCTTCGAAGACCCCGTACGGCGTCCCCTTGCCCGGCGGCGCCGTCACGTGGAAGCCCGGGTAACTGCCCAGCGCCAGCTCGATCGCCGCGCCGCTCACCACCCGGCCGACCGCCTCCGGGTCGCTGTCCCGCACCACCAGCCGCAGCAGCGCGCTCGCGCACTCCTCCGTGTCCGCATCCGGGCGGTCCGTGCGCGACAGTTCCCAGCGCACCTCCGCCGGCCGCCGCTTCGCCGCCGCCAGCGCGTCCTCCACCTGCCCGCGCACCAGCGCGGCCTTGGCGTCGATGTCGAGCCCGGTCAGTACGAACACGACCTCGTTGCGCCACCCGCCGATACGGGTCAGCCCGGCCTTGAGGGTGGGCGGCGGCGCCTCGCCCCGTACGCCGGAGATCCGCACCCGGTCGGGCCCGTCCTGCGCCAGCCGCACGGTGTCGAGCCGCGCCGTGACGTCGGGCCCCGCGTACCGGGCGCCCCCCGTCTCGTACAGCAGCTGCGCGGTGACGGTCCCCACGTCGACGACCCCTCCCGTGCCCGCGTGCTTGGTGATGACCGAGGAGCCGTCGGGGTGGATCTCCGCGACCGGAAAGCCCGGCCGTCGTACGTCGAGCCCGCCGAAGAAGGCGTAGTTCCCGCCGGTCGCCTGTGTCCCGCACTCCAGGACATGTCCGGCCACCACAGCCCCGGCGAGCGCGTCCAGGTCCTCGGCGCTCTCCGTGCCCCACCCGAACCAGTGCGCGGCGGGCCCGGTGACCAGCGCCGCGTCCGTCACCCGGCCCGTCACCACCACATCCGCACCCGCGTCCAGACAGGCGGCGATGCCGCCGCCGCCCAGATACGCGTTGGCGGTCAGTACGCCCTCGCCCCAGCCTCCGCGCGCCAACAGGTCGTCGCCCTCCACATGGGCCACCAACACCGGCACGCCCACCCGGTCGGCCAACTCCCGTACGGCGTCGGCGAGTCCGGCCGGGTTCAGCCCGCCCGCGTTCGCGACGATCTTCACCCCGCGCTCCTGGGCAAGACCGAGCCCGTCCTCCAACTGCCGCAGGAAGGTCTTGGCATAGCCGCGCGCGGGGTCCTTCAGCCGGTCCCGGCCGAGGATGAGCATGGTCAGCTCGGCGAGGTAGTCGCCGGTCAGTACGTCCAGTTCGCCGCCGGTGAGCATCTCGCGTACGGCGTCGAACCGGTCGCCGTAGAACCCGGACGCATTCCCGATCCGCAACGGCCGTCGCTGCGCCGGGCTCACGGGCCCGCGCCTTCAGACGACGGTCCCGACGCCGGGCGCCCCTCACCGGCAGGGCCCGCGAAGGCCTGCGCGATGTCCAGCCACCGTTCCGCGTCGGCGCCCTCCGCCCTTACGGCGACATCCGCGCGGTGCGCGCGCTGGGTCACCAGGAGGCAGAAGTCCAGCGCGGGCCCGGTCACCCGCTGCGCGGCGTCCTCGGGCCCGTACGCCCACAGGCCGGACCCGTCCGGCGCCGTGAGCTCAACGCGGAACTCCTCGCCGGGCGCGTCGAGGCCCCGCACGAAGAACGCGTAGTCGCGCGCCCGCACGCCGATCCGCGCCACATGCCGCAGCCGGGCCGTCGGTGCACGCCGTACGCCCACCGCGTCCGCGATGTCCTGGCCGTGCGCCCAGGTCTCCATCAGCCGGCCCGTGGCCATCGAAGCGGCGCCCATCGGGGGCCCGTACCAGGGGAAACGCACCCCGGCGGGGGCTGCCCGCAGCGCGCGCTGCAACTGTTCGCGCCCGTCGCGCCACCACTCCAGCAACTCGTCGACCGGCAGCTCGGCGCCGGCGTCCGCGCCCTCGTCGACGAAGGTGCCGGGGGATTCGAGCGCCTTCTGGGTCTCCGCCGCGAAGGCTTCCGGGTCGGTGACGGACAGCAGGGCCGCCGTGTCCGTCCAGGCGAGGTGCGCGACCTGGTGCGCGATGCTCCAGCGCGGAGCGGGGGTGACCAGCGACCACTGCGGCTCGCTCAGGCCCCCGACCAATTGGTCGAGTGCGTCCCCTTCGGCACGGAGATCGTCGAGCACGGCTGACGGATCGGACACGGTGCGCTCCCCTCAAGGGTGGGCGGTGTGTCCCGGAGCATGGCAGCCCGTACAGAAACAAGCAAGCGTGCTTGCATTGTTCTATGGACCCGTCCGAGGGCCGCTACGCCACGGCCTTCCGCCGCCCCCGCCGCGTCTGGCTGCGTACCGCCCCCATGCTCGCCCCGATGACCAGCGCGATCGCCAACGCGTCGGTCGTGGACAGGGCTTGGTGCAGCACCAGGAATCCGGCGACCGCCGCGATGGCCGGCTCCAGGCTCATCAGGACCGCGAAGGTCGCGGCGGGCAGCCGGCGCAGCGCCACCAGCTCCAGCGTGTACGGCAGCACGGACGACATCAGCGCGACAGCGGCGCCAAGGAGCAGCGTCCTCGGTTCGAGCAGCGCCGTGCCCGCCCCGGCAAGCCCGAGCGGCAGGCTGAGCAGCGCCGCCACCCCCATCGCGAGCGCGAGCCCGTCGGCCTGCGGGAAGCGGCGTCCGGTGCGCGCGCTGAAGAGGATGTACGCCGCCCAGCACGCCCCGGCGCCGAGTGCGTAGGCCACGCCGACCAGGTCGAGGCGGCCGAAGCCGCCGCCGCTGAGCAGCGCGACGCCGGCGAGCGCGAGCCCGGCCCACACCAGGTTCATCGCGCGGCGGGACGCGAACACCGACAGGGCGAGCGGGCCAAGCACCTCAAGGGTGACGGCGAGACCCAGCGGGATACGGTCCACGGCCTGGTAGAAGAGCCCGTTCATGCCCGCCATGGCCACGCCGAACGCGGCGATGGTCCCCCAGTCGGCGCGTGCGTACCCGCGTACGCGCGGGCGGCAGACGATGAGCAGCATCACAGCCGCGAAGGTCAGCCGCACGGCGACCACACCGGCAGCGCCGGTGCTCGGCATCAGCGTCACGGCGACGGCGGACCCGAACTGCACGGACAGCCCGCCCGCCACCACCATCGCAACCGGCACCAGCCCGGCGTGCTTGCCGGTACCGGGCGCGCCGGGGCCGGCCGAGGCGTCGGCGGCCCCGGCGTCGGAAAGGGGCCCGGATATCTCCGGGGCAGGTGCGTGGCTGAGGGCGGCTGAGGTGGGCTGGTCCATACGCTCCACGGTAAGGGGAACAGGACCATGCGCGGTCCACACCCCTTACAGGCGGGCGTGCGGCGCCGGGAAGGGCATGCCAGGCGCGCGCCCGGCCGCACGCCCGCCTGGCACACGCGGGTCGCGGCCGGTCTCGTCAGCCGGTCATCGGCCAGTACCGGAATCCGGTCCGGGCAGCCGTCCCGACTGGCCCTCTGGCAGGCCGTCCTTTCTCCGGGCGCCGGTCAGCCGACGATGGGCACCGGATGCTCCGGGGTGTCGATCCAAGCGGTCTGCCCTTCCGCCGTAACGGTGAGCCCGAACCGCGGGAAGTCCGGTCGGCCGGACACATCCCACCAGAGCCACGCCGCCTCCACCTCGTCCCATATCCGCCGGGGCCCGGCATGGAAGACCCGTGCCGAATCAGCGCCATCGTGGAACATCACGGCCGCGCAGGAGCGGTCACGCAGGCTGTAGAACCACACCGGCTGCATCCCGTCCCGTTTCTCCGCCACCACCCGCAAGCAGTCACGCACTTGCAGCCCGACCGCAAAGTGAGCCACGTCAAAACGGCCCAGCCCAAGGTCAGCCGCCGTGATGCTGGTGTACGACGTAACGGCGCCGTTCAGCGACACGGAGGGATCTTGGAGGGCGAGCTCAGGCCAGGTGAGACGCTGCGCGCGGAGCTTCATGAACTCCACCGGCTCAAGGAATGGCCCCGACGCACTCAGCCCGTCGTCTGACACCGTGAGCCGCACCGTCACGTCGAGGTGTCCGTGATCAGTGCCCCACGGGGCCAGAATCAGCCCACCGGGATGCAGTTGCCGCACCCAGGCGACGGGCAGTGAGCGCAGGCCACACGTCGCGATGATCCGGTCATAAGGTGCGCCGTCCAGATCACCACCGAAGCCGTCCCCAGTGATCACCTTCACCGGGAGACCGAAGCGGCGCAATGCTTCGCGCGCGGTATTGGCAACGACCGAGTCCACCTCGATGCTGGTGACGTGCTCCTGGCCCACGCGGTGCGCGAGGAGGGCGGCGTTCCAGCCCGTCCCCGTGCCGATCTCCAGAACCCGCACTCCGGCCCCCACCTCCAGGTCCCGGAGCATGGCGAAGACCACGGAGGGCATGGACGCCGAACTGGTCGACAACCTGCCGGGTCCCCCTCCGTCATGATGCCCGTCGTCCCACTGGGTCACGATCGGCACGTTCGCATCGGCAGAGCGGCGCCACGCCAACAGATCATCCTGGCGTGAAAGGCGCACGCTCTCGCCGGATTTCATGTCATGAGGCCAGATCACATCCGGCAGGAACGCCGATCGAGGTACGGCCGAGAACGACGGAATCCAGTCCGAGGTCAGTGCACCTGATTGCAGCAGGGCCCGGCCCAATGCCGTCCGGGCCCTGTCGTGGTCCGTCATCGTCACCAGTCAGCCGATCAGGTTGGGGCCGCCGTCAGGCGACGGAGGAACGGTTGGGCCCGGCCACGGCTGTCCCGGAACCTTGTCTCCCTCTCCACCACTACTGCCGTTACTCCACAGTGCGTCCATGCCACTTCTCCTCTGCTTGTAGCGACTATCAGCCCCCGAAACCTGCGCCCGGAGTGCCCGCTCTGATCACACGGTTGGCGAACCCCTCGACCCTTCTGGCGGAGGTTTTGGGGCCACCCCCGCCGAGGGCTGTGTGCCGCGAAAGCGACGAGGGGGACGGAGCTTGTACGGCTCATCCCGGCGGGGGCGGGTCTTGCCCCGAGACCCGACAGGACGCGGTCGAACCGTCACGCCTGCCACTGCCGGAAGGCAGGCTCTGCCGAGTCTCGGGAGTATCTAAGGACTGGCGCTCAGCCACAGGGCCATGAACATCGCGCCGACCGCGACAGCAGTCAGGAAGGCGACGCAGGATGATGCAACGCGGCTCGCGCCAATGACTTCAGACGTAGTTGGCGATTCGTCGCCAGGCGCTCGCGCTCCATCGCAGTGGCCGGACGGAGACGGTACTTCGACGCCCACCACGTCAGCCCCGAAGGCCGGCACACCTCCACCCGGTCTCCGTCGATGGCGTTCACTTCGCCAACTTGGCACCGAATAACGTCTCTTACTACATCGCCCACCTGAACGAATCGAGTGGTCACGGCCGGGCCGCCTCAAGGATGCGAACCAGCTTCCGCGCACTGCTCGTCGATACCCAGCCCAAGATCATCACGTGTTGCGGAGCGCTGGACCGGTCGTCCATATCGATGCACAACTCCGGCATGTAGATGCCCACCCCCGCAAGCGCCTTCACCATGTCGGTGTACGTCCGTGTCGCCTCAGCAAGCGCACGTCGCTGTGCACCGGTGCACCTCAGAACGGGCTGCTCCTGCATCCCTCGCTCAAGTACCGGTTCTACTTCTGCTTTGATGCGCTGCGTCTCCATTGGCACCTCTTGCTGCCCTCGCCCGACCAGGTGTTGCTGACAACCTCAAGGGAACCGTCAAAGGGCCATGCACTCCACGGCATACATGCGGCAGTCTTGATGCACATCCGATGCACTGGATACACCGTCCGCGCACTGCGGGCGCTGCGGAAGAGGAGCCGCGCGTGAGACTTGCTGAGCGGCGAAGGGCTCTGGGCTACAGTCAAGAAACGTTTGCTCAGGCGCTCGGCGTTGACCGCACCACGGTTGGACGATGGGAGAGCGGCAAGACTGCACCTCAGCCACCGTTACGGCTGAAGCTTGCTGAGGTGCTGCAAATAGACCTTGGCGCACTGGACGCCCTGGTGGCTCAGTCGCAATCCCCAGCCCAGGAGTCCGCGGGAGCGCCGCCCAGCAATGACTACGGTCCGGGGGACACCGAGGAAATGATCAGACGCGAATTCCTGCGCGTGATAGCGGTAACCGGAGCACTCGCGCCCCTTCCCGCCGATGACACCGAAGCCCTCGACGACGCAGCCCGTCGAGGCACTGCGTCGGACTTCCTGCGCATGAACGGTCACCTTTGGCAGGTGTACCAACTCGCACGCTCCAAGGCTTCGATACGTCCCATCGTGGGCGAGCAACTCACGTCCTTGAGCAGAACGCTGAGCGGCCGATCCGACGCCGAGGTGCAGCCGCTGTGCGGTGCCGCCGGCGACCTCTTCCAACTTGCCGGGGAACTTGCCTTCGACGGCAACCGCTACGCAGACGCAGCCGCCTCCTACGCCCTCGCTGCATCGGCAAGCAAGGAGGCGCGAGCCTTCGACCTTTGGGCTTGCGCTCTCGTTCGACATGCGTACGTCGACGTGAACGAGCACCGCTTCAAAGAGGCCACAGACCTGCTGTCGGCAGCCCAGAGGGTCGCCAAACGGGGAGACAGCTCGCTGGCGACGCGGCATTGGGTCGCATCGGTTCAGGCCGAGGCCCATGCAGGCTTGGGTGACCTGGCAGCCTGCGAGCGTGCACTTGATGAGGCAGAGATGGTTACGCATTTGGCGGGGCCGGGCCACAACGGTGGTTGGCTCCGTTTCGACGGCTCGCGACTGGCCGAGGAGCGCGGAGCCCGATACGTACGGCTCGGCCGTCTCGACCTCGCTGAACGGGCCCTGAAAGCAGCTTTGGACCAGGGCGCCTTGGCCCAGGGGCAATCGTTCCGCCGCCGGGGAGTCGTCCTTGCGGACCTGGCTGCCATCGGAGCCAAGCGGCACGATCCTGACCAAGTCATCACCTTCGGGCGTGAGGCCCTGCAACTCGCACGTGAATCTTCCTCCGGGTACGTCGCCCGTAGACTCCAGACGCTACGAGCCGAGTTCGGCCCACTGGCCCGAGACAGCCGCGTGGCCGAGCTTGGTGCCGAGATCGGCGCATTGAGCAAGACGTGACGAGAGGGGTAGGCATGTCGCAGATCGAGGGCGCAAGGGTGTTCCGCGAGGCGTGGATCACCGGAGTGCGTAAGCACTTCCCTGGTGTACCGAAGGCCAGCTACATCACCCCCTGGGAGGAAATGCCCGAGTGGGAACGCCAGGCTGCTGGTTCTGTCTATGAGCAGGTACGCCAGTTCCTCGATCTCAGCAGCGGCCACGCGTCACGACTGTCTCGCGAGCAGAAGAGCCGGTTCGTCGCAACGTGTTGGACTGCGCAGATGTTCAAGCACTTCAAGGAACCCAAGCCGGGGTACGTAGCGGACTGGCCGGAGCTGCCGGACTGGCAGAAGGAGACCGACGCCGACATTTTCGAGGCGATCGAGAACGCTCCGCACTGAAATCGACAGCGTCTCCCGCAGCGTGTGCCGGGCGACGCTGGACGCTTGAAGATCAGCGAGCTCCCGGTTCCGGGACACCCCTTCTGACCTGCGATCCGACAGCATGGTGCGGGAATCACTGTTGGTGGACCTCGGCTACGTTGCCCCCAAAGCGCTTGCCCAGGCCAGGGAGGACGCTGAGCATGCACCTATGGTGCCCGATCTGCTGTGCGACGTACTCGCCCTGGAAGTCGGACTGCGGAGCCTCCTGTGACCAGCCCCGAGGCGGAAGCCGAACGCATGGAAGCAACGAACCTCTATCGAGATCCCGCGCTGTATGACGCAATCCAGTCGGACAGCGGCAGCGCCGAGACATGCCAAGCCCTGATCGAACGCCACCGGCCGAAGGCGTCCACGCTGGTGGGCTTCGGATGCGGCACCGGACGGGACCTGGAGATCCTGGCCAAGCGCTTCGAGTGCGTTGGCGTGGACCTACAGCCCGGCTTGGTCGACTACGCGCATCACGTACGGTCCGGACTCGATATCCGTGCCGGCGACATGCGAACCGTTCGGCTCCGGCGACGCATGGACGCCGTGACCTGCCTGGGCAACTCTCTGGCCTACCTGTACGACAACGACGAGATCAGCCAAGCTTTCGCTACGTTCGCCGCACATGCACGACCGCGGGCACTCCTCGTGCTGTGCTCGCCCGTATCGCCCGTCATCCGCCCCGAGTCGACCACGGCCGTTGTCGAGACACCAGAGGGACCCGCGCGGGTCACCATCGGCTACGAGTGGGACCTACGGACACAGATCAACACCATGCACCGGAGGTGGGTGCTCGCCTCTGGGGTCATCGCCCAGGACGAGATCCGGCGGCGCGTCCTGTTCCCGCGCGAGCTGGAGCACTACGCATCAGCCGCAGGGTTTGAAATCGTGGACATGATTGACGAGTTGGGGACCGGCTTCACCGGGCCGATTGCGTATACGGCGGCTCGTTACACGCGCTGACGCAGGCAAGAGGTATCGCTCTTCGGCCGGTCCAAGTGCGCTTCGCCTCATACGCGTGCCGGATCACCAGGTCAGTGAGAAGCCGTAGTTCAATCGATCATGTGGCCTGGCGGTCGATCTGATGTTCCTCGCGTCGATCCCGGATAGGTGATCTTCATGGGGCGGGGCATGAAAGCAGGGCCTCTTGGAAGCGAGTGGTTGTCGAGATCACCGTTTCCAGGAGGCCCTGTTGTTCCAGTTCACCGCATCGATGGGGCCGGTGGCCAGTGGTTCGGCGCGGTCGTGTGACTGTCTCGCGCACGTGTACGGAAACGCGGCCGATCAGCCCGGCCGTGAGCGTCGGTACCCGACGGACATGACGGACGCGGAGTGGGCGCGGGTGCGCCCGTTGCTGCCGGTCCCGGCGTGGCTGGGCAAGCAGGCGGGCCGGCCGGAGTCTTATTGCCACCGGCAGATGGTCGACGCGGTGCGCTACGTCGTCGACAACGGTGTCAAGTGGCGGGCGATGCCCGCAGACTTCCCCTGCTGGGAGCGGGTGTACGCGTTCTTCCGCCGGTGGCGGGAGCAGGGGTTGATCGCGGAGTTCCACGACCGGCTGCGCGAGCAGGTGAGGGCGCGGGCGGGCAGGAACGTGGAGCCGAGCGCGGGAATCGTGGACTCACAGTCGGTGAAGGCCGCCGCCAACGTTCCGGCCGCCTCACGGGGTTACGACGGAAACAAGAAGATCAACGGGAGGCGTCGGCACATTGTGACCGACGTCCTGGGTCTGCTGCTGAGCGTCCACGTCGCCCCTGCTGACATCGGTGACCGTGACGCGTTCCAGGCCCTCCTGCCCTTCCTGAGCAAGAGATTTCACCGGCTCCGTCTCATCTGGGCCGACGGCGGCTATACCGGCCCTGTCCTCGCCGGTGCGGCGAAGGCGCTGAACATCGTGCTGGAGGTCGTCAAGCGCAGTGACGACACCAAGGGCTTCAAGATCCTTCCCCGCCGCTGGGTGGTGGAACGGTCTTTCGGCTGGCTGATGCGCTCGCGCCGTCTGGCCCGCGACTTCGAGACCACGACCGTCAGCGCCGAAGCGATGATCCTGTGGTCGATGACCATGGTCATGAGCCGTCGCCTCGCTGGCCGTCCGCGAGCGTGAACCGTCCCGCCCGCACCTCGGTCAGCCATCCACGGGCCACCATCTTCTTCGCCTTCGACCGCACCCCCTCCACCTTCGCCGGCACCAACTCCAGGCCCAGCCCACCGGCGATCTCCCTGCAGATCATCGACCGGTCACCATCCGCCCCGCCGGCCTCCCGGCCGACCAGAACACCGATGATGCGCTGATAGTCCGGCGGGAGCGCGGAGGCCGACAGGTCCGCCCGCCATTGCGGCACCATCGAACCCGACACCGTCACCGACGGGTCGGGCCGCGACTCCCCTCCCACCTCGACCGCCACGGACCCGTGGTCCACGCTCAAGGCGTCATCGAGCTCTTCCAACGCGACGACCTTCCGTTCCCAGAACGTCTCGGCCTCCCGCAGCGCGGCCAGGACCCGCTCGGCCTCCTCGCGCAGCAGTTCCACCCGCTGCCTCGCCGCACGTTCCCGCTCCTCGAACAGCCCTTTCACCGACGGCATCCCCGCACCTCCACGCTCGGACAATCATGACGCCCGAACCCTTCCGCGCTCAGCCCACTTCATACCTGACCAGCGGAAACGCAACCCTCAAGACCCTTTTAGCAACAGCTTCTGAGCAAGGGGCCAGGCTCGGCACAGCCCGCTTGAAAACCGGTCCCGGCAGGCGTCCTTACTGCCCCTCCGGCAGCCCGTCCGCGAGTACCTCCGCAGGGATCCGGATATCTCCGGGGCAGGTGCGTGGCCGAGGGCGGCTGAGGTGGGCTGGTCCATACGCTCCACGGTAAGGGGAACAGGACCATGCACGGTCCACACCCCTTACGGGGGGTGCATGCGGCGCCGAAAGGGGCACGCGCGACGGCCGCCCGCCTGGCCTGCCGCCCGCCCGCCTGGCACACGCGGGTAGCGGCCGGTCTCATCAGCCGGTCATCGGCCAGTACCGGAATCCGGTCCGAGCAGCCGTCCCTACTGCCCCTCCGGCAGCCCGTCCTTGAAAATTATCGTGGCAGCGATGTCACCGCAGGTCATCGGGTAGGACGCGGAACGCCTTGTGACGGCCGAGCGGGCGCACTGCACGGAAGTCGCGGCGGTCCAGGGTGAGGATCGCGTCCGTGTCGTAGTCGGCGGCGAGGGCGACGTTCACCGCGTCGGCAAGATCCAGGTTCAGGGCCCCGTAGCGTGCCCGCACCGACTGGGCGATGCCCAGGTGGTTCTCGGTGATCTCCGGTACAGAGACACGACCGCGTCGCATCCAGCCCCGGATGTCGTCGACCGCGCTCACCGCGGCCCGCCGGCCCAGTTCCCGAGTGGCCACATGGTCGAGCTCGGCGAGCAGCAGCGGTGACATGACGAGCAGCCCGGCGGCCATGATCGCTTCCGCGGCTGCCTCGTGCTCGGGGTGTACGGAGTCCAGCGCGGCCAACAGACCCGAGGTGTCGGCGATGACGACGATCACGTGGCCGAGCCCGGGGCGGCTTCACGCTGAACGGCATCGGCGACGGCATCACGGACCTCGTCCTTGCCGAGGGTGCGGCCCGGACCACTGAAGGTCCGGGAGAACAGCGGCTCGTCCCACACTCGATTCGCCATGGCGGCGAGGTGAATGCCCTGCCTGATGATCTCCGCCTCGCTTATGCCGCGCCGCTTGGCCGCCTCTTTGATGATCGCGAGGTCCTCCGGATCGGCGTACACATTTGTCCGCTTCATCGACATGTACCAACGATAACCCATGTACCAGATTGATGTACGCCGCGCGTGAGGGGCGAGGCCCCCTCGGTCTCATTTACCGAGCCCGGTCCCTGACCGGGCCCGCTTGCACACCCCGCAAACCGGTCCCGGCAGCCGTCTCTACTGCCCCTCTGGCAGCCCGTCAGCGAGTACCTCCGCCAGATGCCTGGCCCGCTGCCCGGCCAGCTGTTCCAGCTGCGTACGGCACGAGTAGCCGTCCGCCAGCACGACCGCGCGCCCACCGTCCCCCGCGCCCGCGCCCTCCTCCGCTCCCGTCGCCCTCCGCACGGCCGGCAGCAACTGCTCCTCCGCGCACGCCACCGACACCTCGTAGTGCCCGCGCTCGAAGCCGAAGTTCCCCGCGAGCCCGCAGCAGCCGCCGCTCAGCTCGCCCGTCAGCCCCGCTCGCTCGCGCAGTCGGCGTTCGGCCGCGTCGCCGAGGATCGCGTGCTGGTGGCAGTGCGTCTGGCCGACGGCGGGGCGGTCGATGCGGGGTGGCTGCCAGTGGGGGGCGCACTCCTCGATGGCCTCGGCGAAGGTGCGTACCGACGAGGCGAGTGCGGCGGCGCGCGGGTCGTCGGGCAGTAGCTCGGGCAGGTCGGACTTGAGCGCGGCCGCGCAACTCGGTTCCAGTACGACGACCCGTGCGCCGCCGGTCAGCAGGGGTGTCATCAGGTCGAGGGTGCGGCGCATGACCTCACGGGCCCGGTCGAGCTGGCCGGTCGATACGTACGTGAGCCCGCAGCAGACCCCCCGGCGGCGCGCGCTGAAGACGCGGGCCCCCTGCCTCGCCACCTCGCCGTCCCCCTCGTCGGGGACGGGGACGATGATCGCGGGCGGGAGCACGGTCCGCAGCCCGGCCGCTTCCAGGACCCGTACGGCGGCCTGGCCCACGGACGGCGACAGGTGGTTGGTGAAGGTGTCGGGCCATACGACGACGGTCGGCCCATCGCCCACGTGCAGCTGCCCACCCCGCCGGTGCCACCACCCGCTGAACGTCTCCGTGGCCAGCCGGGGGATGCTCCGCTCTGGGGCGATCCCGCCGAGACGCTTCGCGAGGGCGGCCAGTGGGCGTACCCGTGCCGCCGTGTTCGCCGCGCGTGCGAGCCGCAGCCGGGAGAGCAGTCGCAGCCACTGGGGCAGCCGGCCCATGGCGTAGTGCGCGGCGGGGCGCAGCCGGCCCTTGTAGTGGTGGTGCAGGAACTCCGCCTTGTACGTGGCCATGTCGACGCCCACCGGGCAGTCGGTCCTGCACCCCTTGCAGGACAGGCACAGGTCCAGCGCGTCGCGCACCTCCGTGGAGCGCCAGCCGTCCGTGACGACCTCTCCGGCGAGCATTTCGTGCAGCAGTCGCGCGCGCCCGCGCGTGGAGTGCTGTTCGTCGCCGGTGGCCCGGAAGGAGGGGCACATGACGGCTGTCCCGGTGGCCGTCTCGGTGCGGCACTTGGCGACGCCCACGCAGCGGCGTACGGCGGCCGAGAAGTCACCGCCGTCGTGCGGGTAGGCGAAAGCGACGTCGACCCGGTCCTTGGGCAGCACGGCGAAGCGGAGGTTCTCGTCGAGGCGGGCGGGGCGGACCAGCATGCCCGGGTTCAGGCCGCCCGCCGGGTCCCACACGTCCTTGACGCGGCCGAAGAGCGCGACGAGCTCGTCGCCGTACATCTTCGGCAGGAGTTCAGCGCGGGCCTGGCCGTCGCCGTGCTCGCCGGAGAGCGAGCCGCCGTACGCGACGACGAGCTCCGCCTGGTCCTCGGAGTACCTCCGGAAGCGGCGTACGCCGGCCTCGCTGAGCAGGTCGAAGTTGATCCGCACATGGATGCAGCCGTCGCCGAAGTGCCCGTAGGGCGTGCCGCGCAGGCCGTGTTGGGCGAGCAGCGCCCTGAAGTCCCGCAGATACGCGCCGAGCCGGGCGGGCGGCACCGCGCAGTCCTCCCAACCCGGCCACGCCTCGCTGCCGTCGGGCATCCTCGTCGCCGTGCCGCTGGCGTCCTCGCGGATGCGCCACAGGGCGCGCTGTCCGGCCGCGTCCGTGACGACCGCGCCGTCCAGCGCCTGGGCCGCCTTCACCAGGGCCTCGGCGTGCGAGCGGGCCTCACCGGGGCTGCTGCCGCCCATCTCCACGAACAGCCAGGCGGAGCCGCGCGGCAGCAGGGCCCGCTCCGGCGCCGGGACCAGGTCCTCGGCCATGCCCTCGACGGTCAGCGGCCCGTACGGGAGCAGGGCGGACGCGGCTTCGGCGGCGGCGCCTTCCCCGGCGTACCCGAGGACCGCGAGCGCCCGCGCGCGGGGCGCGTCCACCAGGCGTACGGTCGCCTCGCTCACCACCCCGAGCGTGCCTTCGCTCCCGCAGAACGCGCGCGCCAGGTCCACGCCCTTCTCCGGGAGCAGCGCGTCCAGGGCGTATCCGGAGATACGGCGGGGCAGTTCGGGGAATCCGGTGCGCAGGAGCGCGAGGTTGCCGTCCACCAGCGCACGCAGTCCTTCGGGCGCCCCCTGCCAGCCCTGCCCGATGTGCCGCACATCGCCGCCGTATCCGACGACCGTCAGCCGGTGGATGTTGTCGGCGGTCGTGCCCCAGGCCACCGAGTGCGAGCCGCAGGAGTTGTTGCCGATCATGCCGCCGATGGTGCAGCGGCTGTGCGTGGACGGGTCGGGGCCGAAGGTCAGCCCGTGGGCGCCCGCCGCCGCCCGCAGGTCGTCGAGGACAACGCCCGGCTGCACCACGGCGGTACGGGCCTCGGGGTCGAGCTCGGCGATGGCCCGCAGGTGGCGGGTGAGGTCGAGGACGACGCCGGTGCCGGTGGCCTGCCCGGCGATCGATGTCCCGCCGCCGCGCGGCACGACGGGCACCGCGTGCGCCCGGCAGACGGCGAGCGCGGCTGCCAGGTCGTCGGCGTCGCGCGGGGCGACGACTCCGAGGGGCACACGCCGGTAGTTGGAGGCGTCCATCGTCATCAGGGCGCGCGCCGCCGCGTCGAAGGCGACCTCTCCCCGCACGGCCGACTTCAGCTCACGCACCAGATCCGTGGTGTCGCGTACCTGGACCGTCGTCCCGTCCCGCGGCTCGTCCCGCTGTTCGTCCCGCTGTTCGTCCCGCCGCTCGTCCCGCCGCTCGTCCCGCTGTTCAGCCATGCACTCAAGGATGCCTCGCAACCCGTGAAGCAGTGCTGCATCTCACACCCCGAAGCGATACTTCCAGGGCGAGTTGCCTGGCATAAGTGACAAGGATTCCACCAAGAACTTCCCAAAGTGATCAAGAACTCTCTTATAGTGAGCCCGACTTCCTCCCGTCCATGACGTCCTGAGGCCCCGATTGATGTCAGCGCACGCCCCCCACGCGCAACGCCGGACGGAGCGCCCACCCCTGCGGCCCGCCGCCACGGCTCTCCTTCTGTCCGCCGCCGTCACCGCTCTCCTGTCCCTCTGGGCGGTGGCCGTCGCACCGGACCGCGTGCAAGGCCCGCTCGCCTGGGGTGCGGGAACCGCCGCCGTACTGCTCAGCGTGGCCGTCACGGTCGCCACGTACGCCCTTCAGTCCGTACGTCTGCTGCGTGAGCGGATCGCCTGGATCGAGGCCGGCGCCGAGCGGTTCGCCGACCGGACGGTGCCCGCCCTGGTGACGCGGCTGCGCGAGGGCGCATCCGCCGCGACCGCCCTGGCGGCGACCTCGCTGCCTGCCGTCGGCGACGTCGCCGCGCGCCGCGTACTGGCCACGCTCGCCCAGGAGGTGGCGCGCGGCGAGTCGTCGCGCTCCGCCGCCATGTCGGCCTGTGCCAACGCCGCGGGCCGCATGCAGGCCCTGGCCACCAGCATGGCCGCCGACCTGCGCGAGATGGAGCACCGGCACTCCGACGAGAGCGTCCTCGGCGACCTGATGCACCTGGACCACCGCACCGCGCAGGCGGGCCGGCTGGCCGACAGTGTTGCCGTACTGACCGGGGCACGCTCCGGGCGGCGCTGGGCCAAGCCCATCGTCATGGAGTCCATCCTGCGCGGCGCGATGGGCCGCATCAGCGGCTACCAGCGGGTCCGGCTGCACTCCACCAGCGAGGTCGCGGTCGCGGGACACGCCGCCGAGGGCGTCATGCACGCCCTCGCCGAACTCCTCGACAACGCGGCCAACTTCTCGCCGCCCACCGCCGAAGTCCATGTGTACGTCGAAGAGGTCCCGGCCGGGATCATCATCACCGTCGAGGACAGCGGCCTGGTGATGAGCGATGTGCAGCTGCGCCGCGCCGAACGGGCCGTATCGGCGGCGCCGTTGGACCTGACCAGCCTGTCGGGCACCCGCCTCGGCCTGGCCGTGGTGGGCTGCCTGGCCCGCAAGCACGGACTGACGGTCTCCTTCCGCCCGTCCGCGCGCGGCGGCACGGGCGCGCTGATGATGCTCCCTCAGGAGCTCGTCGCCCGCCCCCGCCCCGAAGCGGCCCCGGAGCCCGAGCCCGTACGTACACGCCCGACCGTCCGTACACGGGCAGCACGGCCGGCGCAGACCGCAGCACCGGCAGCACCGGCAGCACCGGCTCCCGGGCAACCGTCCGCGCCTGCACCCGCGCCCGCCCCCGTCCAGCCGGCTACAGAAGCCATCACTACCGCCGAAACCACCGCCACGCTCCCCCAGTTCGGCGACAGCGGCCTCCCCAAGCGCCGCCGGGGCCGGACACTCGCCGCCGCACATGCCGAAACCCCGCAGGCCCGCACCCCCAGCACCGCCCCCAGCCCCACCCCGGCCTCACCGCCGCCGGACCAGACGGCCAGGGCCGAACGGTTCAGCACCTTCCGTCGCGCCGTGCAGGGCCGGAGCGCGTCACCGTCTTCGTCTCACCCGGAGGGCAACACCCCATGACCGCCACCACCGACGAGAAGCTCAACTGGCTTCTGGAGAGCCTGCTGGAGCGCACACCCGGCACCCGGCACGCCCTCGTCCTGTCCCGGGACGGCCTCAGGCTCTGCCGCACCCCCGAACTCTCCGTCGACCAGGCCGACCAGCTGGCCGCCATCTCCGCGGGCATCCAGAGCCTGTCGCACGGCGCCTCGATCGAGTTCGGCGACGGCAGCGGCGGCGTACGGCAGGCGATGGCCGAGTTCTACGGCGGCATCCTGTTCATCGTCGAGGCCGGCTCGGGCGCGCATCTCGCCGTCGTGGCGGGCGAGGACGCCGACGTCGGCCTGATCGGCCACAACATGAGCGAACTCGTGGAGCAGCTGGGCGAATACCTCAGCGCGGAACCGCGCCAGGAGCCGCTGCCGCTCAAGGAACCGGGCGAAGCGGGCCGGCGCGACGCCGACGTGGCAACGTGACCCCTCCCCTGCCTCCGGCGGGGAGGTCCCGGTTCAGCCGCAACGACGACCCGGACCGGCTGTACACCCTCACGCAGGGGCGCAGCCGGTCCGGATCGGACGCCTTCGACCTGGTGACCCTGGTCGTCGGCGAGTGCGATCCGACGCCGGGGATGCAGTCGGAGCACGCCGCGATCCTGCGGATGTGCAGCCACCCGATCGCCGTCGTGGAGATCTCCGCCGAGCTCAATCTGCCCGTGAGCATCGTCCGCATCCTGTTGAGCGACCTGCTCGACACCGGCCGGATCAGCGCCCGCCACCCGCGCACGGCGCCGTCCTCGGCCGAACTGCCCGACCACGACCTCCTGGAGCAGGTGCTCGTTGGACTCCGCAATCTCTGACCGAACGTCCGGCAGCGAGCCGGGCCGCCGCGCTCTCGCGCGCACCGCCGACAACGGTCTCAAGATCGTCATCGTCGGTGGTTTCGGCGTCGGCAAGACGACCATGGTCCGCTCGGTCAGCGAGATCCGTCCGCTGAACACCGAGGAGACGATGACCAAGGCGGGCGAGTCCGTCGACGTCCTGGGCAACCTCAGCGGCGTACGGACCAAGTCCGCGACCACCGTCGCCTTCGACTTCGGCCGGATCTCGATCGACGACCGTACGGTCCTCTATCTGTTCGGCGCCCCCGGCCAGGAACGCTTCTGGTTCCTGTGGGACCGGCTGTTCTCCGGCACGCTGGGCGCGGTCGTCCTCGTCGACACCCGCCGCCTCGCCGACTCCTGGTACGCCATTGACCGCCTGGAGCACCACGGGACGCCTTTCGTCGTGGCCCGCAACAACTTCGGCGGCCCGGCCCACACCGAGCAGCAGGTCCGCGACGCGCTGGACCTGCCCGACGACGTACCGATGATCGACTGCGACGCACGGTCCCGTACGTCGAGCAAGGACGTGCTCATCACGCTCGTCGAGCACCTCCAGAGTCTCCGGAGCCGCCAGAGCATCTCCGCCGCCCGCGTGGACACGACAGCGACTCGGGACACCACACCGACTCGGGACACGACACCGATTCCGGAGACCACCACACCGTGACGTCCACCACGCCCCCGCCCCAGTGCCCGGCCCACATCCCGGTGCCCGACACCCACACCTCCGCCGTGCAGCTGAACGGTGACCGCTTCCACGCCGAACCGGGCGCCCTCTACCGGGAGATGCGCCGCGACCACGGCTCTGTCGGCCCCGTGCTGCTGGCCGGCGACATACCGGCGTGGCTGGTCATCGGCTACCGCGAGCTGCACCAGCTCACCAGTGACCCGGTCCTCTTCAGCCGCGACTCCGAGCTGTGGAACCAGTGGGAGCACATCCCCGACGACTGGCCGATGCTGCCGATGATCGGCCGTAAGCAGCCGTCGATCCTCTATACGGTCGGCGAGCGCCACCAGCGGCGGGCCACGATGATCGGCGACGCGCTGGAGGCCGTCGACCCCTTCGAACTGCGGCGGCACGCCGAGCAGTTCGCGGACGCCCTCATCGACGCGTTCTGCGGGAGCGGCGAGACCGAGCTCATCGGCCGGTACGCAACGCTGCTGCCGATCCTGGTACTCGCCCGCTGTTACGGCTTCACGGACGCCCAGGGTCCCGGGCTCGCCACGGCCCTGAACGACATGATCGACGGCAGCGCGGACGCGCTCGCCGGTCAGGTGCACCTCGGCGCGTCCATGGCGCGGCTCATCGCCGACAAGAGCGCCGAGCCGGGCGCCGACGTGACCTCCCTCATGATCACGGGGCAGCTGGGCGTGGCGGACGGCTTCACCCACGAGGAGATCGGCGAGGACCTGATGGTCATGATCGCGGCCGGCCACCAGCCGACCGCCGACTGGATCGGCAATTCCCTGCGGCTGATGCTCACCGACGACCGGTTCGCCGCGTCCCTGTCCGGCGGCCGGCACAGCGTCGCCGAGGCCATGAACGAGGTCCTGTGGGAGGACACCCCCACGCAGAACGTCGCCGGCCGCTGGGCGTCCCGCGATACGCACCTCGGGGGCCGCCACATCCGCCGCGGCGATCTGCTGTTGCTCGGCATCGGCGCCGCCAACGCCGACCCGCAGGTGCACATCGACAGCACGGCGCTGACCGGCGGGAACAACGCGTTCTTCTCGTTCGGCCACGGCGAGCACCGCTGCCCGTTCCCGGCACAGGAGATGGCCGAGGTCATCGCGCGTACGGGCATCGAAGTGCTCCTCGACCGGCTGCCCGACATCGACCTCTCCATCCCGGCCGACGCGCTGAAGCGGCGCCCGTCGCCGTGGCTGCGCGGCCTTTCGGTGCTGCCGGTGCGCTTCACCCCGACCCCTTCCCTCGGAACACCCGCTCTCGGAGGCCCCAGATGACGTCCTGTCCGCACGCCGCTGCCGCCGCTGCCGCAGGCGACTCCATCACTCTGGACCCGTTCGTCGCCGATCTGAACGCCGAGAGCGCCCTGCTGCGCGCGGCGGGGCCGCTCGCGCGGGTGGTGCTGCCCGGCGGGGTGGCCTGCTACGCGGTGACCCATCACGCGGCGGCCCGTCAACTGCTCACGGACGCACGCCTGGTGAAGGACATCAAGGTGTGGGGTGCGTGGCAGCGCGGCGAGATACCCCTGGACTGGCCGCTGATCGGTCTCGCCAACCCGGGCCGCTCCATGCTGACCGTCGACGGCCCGGAGCACCGGCGGCTGCGCACGCTGGTCGCGCAAGCCCTGACCGTGCGCCGGGTCGAGCGCCTGCGCGCCGGTATCGAGCAGCTCACCACCGGAATGCTGGACGGCCTGGCGGCGCGCCCTGCGGGTGAAGTCGTCGACCTCAAGGCGGAGTTCGCGTACCCCCTCCCCATGAACGTCGTCGGTGAGCTGATGGGCGTGGAGGCGGCCGACCACCCCCGGCTGAAGGCGCTGTTCGACAAGTTCTTCTCGTCGCAGACTCCCCCGGAGGAGGTCCCGCAGATGATGGCGGACCTCGGGGAGCTGTTCACGCGGGTCGTCGACGCGAAGCGGGCGGACCCCGGTGACGACCTCACGAGCGCGCTGATCGCCGCGTCCGAGGGCGGTGACCACCTCACCGACGAGGAGATCCTCAACACGCTCCAGCTGATGATCGCCGCGGGCCACGAGACGACGATCAGCCTGATCGTCAACGCGGTGGTCGCCCTCCAGACCCACCCCGAGCAGCGCAAGCTCGTACTGTCCGGCGAGGTCCCGTGGGAGAACGTGATCGAGGAGACCCTGCGCTGGTCCACGCCGACCTCGCACGTCCTCTTCCGCTTCGCCACGGAGGACATCGCCGTCGGAGACGTCACGGACGGGGACATCACGGACGGGAACATCACGGTCGGGGACTCGGGTGCGGTGCTGCCCGCGGGTGAGGCACTGATCGTCTCCTTCGGCGCGATCGGCCGTGACGAGGGGCAGCACGGTCCGACGGCGGGCGACTTCGACATCACCCGCACCCCGAACCGCCACATCTCCTTCGGCCACGGCCCGCACGTCTGCCCCGGCGCGGCCCTGTCCCGCCTGGAGGCGGGGGTGGCACTGCCTGCGCTGTACGCACGCTTCCCCGGCCTTGAGCTGGCGATCCCGGCGGCGGAGCTCCGCAACAAGCCGGTGGTGACGCAGAACGACCTGTACGAGCTGCCGGTCCGGCTGGGGTGAGCGGGGCCGGGCCGCTGCACGGGGCTTGTTCCCCTACCCGCCCCTTCCCGAACTGGGGCTCCGCCCCAGACCCCGGTCCTCAAACGCCGGACGGGCTGGATTTGTCGCTTGCGGCAACCTTCCAGCCCGTCCGGCGTTTGAGGACTTCGGGAAGGGGCGGGTAGGAGACAAGCCCGCCGCAGGCGCCCCACCCGCACCGCACCGCCCACCCACACCCGCCCCCCACATCTCACCCGCCGGACACGCCGCTCCCGCCCCACCGCGTACCGACTACGCTCGACCCGTGGCTGAGATCCGGATTCCCGCTGACATCAAGCCCGCCGACGGACGATTCGGCGCGGGCCCCTCCAAGGTGCGTACGGAGGCGCTGGACGCCCTCGCCGCCACCGGCACATCACTCCTCGGTACGTCCCACCGCCAGGCCCCGGTCAAGAACCTGGTCGGCGCGGTGCGCGACGGCGTGCGTGACCTCTTCCAGCTCCCCGAGGGCTACGAGGTGATCCTGGGCAACGGCGGCTCCACCGCCTTCTGGGACATCGCGACCCACGGCCTGATCGAGAACAAGTCGCAGCACCTGACGTTCGGCGAGTTCTCGTCGAAGTTCGCGAAGGCCGCCAAGCTCGCGCCGTGGCTGGCCGCCCCGTCCGTCCTGTCCTCCGACCCGGGCACGCACCCGGACCCGGTGGCCGAGGAAGGCGTGGACGTCTACGCGTTCACCCACAACGAGACCTCCACCGGCGTCGCGGCCCCGATCAAGCGCGTCCCCGGCGCCGACACCGGCTCCCTCGTCCTGGTCGACGCCACCTCCGGCGCGGGCGGCCTGCCGGTCGACATCACCGAGACCGACGTCTACTACTTCGCCCCGCAGAAGTCCTTCGCCTCCGACGGCGGCCTGTGGATCGCGGCGTTCTCCCCGGCGGCCCTGGAGCGCGCGGCGAGCATCCACGCGTCCGGCCGGCACATCCCGGAGTTCTTCAGCCTGCCGACGGCGATCGACAACTCGCTGAAGAACCAGACGTACAACACGCCCGCCCTCGCGACCCTCTTCCTGCTCAACGAGCAGCTGAAGTGGCTCAACGGCCAGGGCGGCCTCGACTGGGCGGTCGAGCGCACGGCGACCTCCGCGCGCAACCTGTACGGCTGGGCCGAGGAGTCGAAGCACGCCACGCCGTTCGTCGTGGACGCGGCCAAGCGCTCGCAGGTCATCGGCACGATCGACTTCGCGGACGAGATCGACGCGTCCGCCGTCGCCAAGGTGCTGCGCGCGAACGGCATCGTGGACACCGAGCCGTACCGCAAGCTGGGCCGCAACCAGCTGCGCGTCGCGATGTTCCCGGCGGTCGACCCGGCGGACGTCGCAGCGCTCACGACGTGCATCGATTACGTGATCGAAAAGCTGTAGCGCTTACGTACGCGATGGCTTACGTGCACGAGGAGGGGGACCGGCAAGCAGTTTGCCGGTCCCCCTCCTCGTTTCGTTCGCTCGGCCGAGTGGAAGATCGCCCGTACCGGGCACATCGCTTTACGGCCCGGCGCGGATGCTCTCCATGCGCGAGATGACCCTGCTTGCTTCCGCGTGGTCCTGGAGGTCACCTCCAACAACTACAACCAGGACCTGCAAACCAAGGTCGCCGCCTACGCCGAGGCCAAGATCCCCGTCTACGTGATCGTCGACCGCAAGCACGGCCGAATCCACGTGCTCACCGAGCCCGGGGCAAACGAGTACGACAGCCATCGCGTCTACGCCCCCGGCCAGCAGGTCACCCTCCCCGAGTCCATCGGCGCCAAGGTCACCCTCGATGTGGCGGAGATCCTCAAGGCCGGCGCCCGCAAGCAGACTCCCGAAGGCTGAGGGGCGCCCTCACCGACTCAACCGCTTGAACCGCCGCACCGCCAGCGGCACCGACAAGAACGCCGAGGAGAACGCCGGGCGGTGACCCGCCACCGCCCGCACAGCGCCCCTCAATCCCGCCGCATCATCCGCCTCAGCCCCAGGAACAGCACGGCCACCACCGCGAACCCACCGAGCCCGAGCACGACCTTGCTCTCCGAGCTGTCCGATCCGCCGCCCCCGGCCGCCGAACCACTGCCGTCGGACGGCGACTTGGACCCGGAGTCACCATCTCCACCCCCACCGTCCTCGCCCTTCACCTCGACCTTGCGCACCTCGCTCCCGACCCCCTCCGAGCCGAACATCAGCGCCGATCCGTCCACGGTGTACGTCACCGACTCGGCCTGCCCCTGGAAGGGCGCACTGACCGAACTGTCCGCCCCCAGACGCCCGTTCTTCCAGTCATACCCACGCGCGCTGAAGTACGAGCGCAGCACCAGCCGGGTCCCGTCCGGCGAGAACGCCCCGTCCGTCACCCACGGCACCTCATCGACCCGGCGGAACGTGTTCGTGCCGCCCGCCGACAGCTGCGCCGGGCCCTCGTACAGCCCGCCGCCGTCCTCGTTCTTACTGGCGATGTAAACCCGCCCGGTCTTCGGATGCACCATCAGCGCCTCCGCGTCGCGCGCCCCGTCCGCGTACTTCACCGTGAACTGGGTCGCGTCGACCGTCGCGTCCTTCAGCTGCTTCGGCTCGGGGAAGCGGTAGATCCACACATGGCTCCAACTCCCGTTGAGGTTGTCGCCGATGTCACCGACGTACACATTCCCGTCGGACCCCACCGAGATCGCCTCCATGTCGCGGGGCGTCCCCACCCCACGCATGGTGATCGTCGCGACGGTCTCGCCGGTCTTCGAGTCGATCCCGTAGATGTACGGCTTGTCCTGATCGTTGTGGGTCCAGTACACGCCGGGGTGCGCGCGGCTGGCCGCCAGCCCGCTGGACTCGGTGATCCGTGGATCCTTGATCGTGAAGTCACCGTCGTCGGCGACGGCCGTACCGGCCCCCAGCAGGACGAGGGCGGCGAGGGCGGCGGCACCGGGAACGACGTACAAGAGCGAACGCATGAACCAAGTGTCGAGCATCAGGTGTCGAGCATCACGTCGCAGGTCACCGCAGAGATCCGCGACAATGACGTGATGCGCTTCCTGTTCGTCGGCGACTCCATGACCATCGGGCGCGCCGGCGACTTCACCTGGCGCTTCCGCATGTGGCAGCACCTGGCGGCGTCCTTCGGCGGCCCGTTCCGTATCGTCGGCCCTCGCACCGAGGTGTACGACACCTTCGCGAACGCCCCGGTCTCGTCCACGTACGGCGACCCCGCGTTCCCGCCCAAGGCCCACAAGCACCTGGCGGGCTGGGGCGAGGGCTGGCTGCACATGGCCCCGCTGATCCGCGAGACGGTGACCGCCACCCGCCCGGACGTCCTGCTCGTCTCGCTCGGCCTGATCGACCTCGGCTTCTACACGGACGCCACCCAAACGGCGCGCAACGCCCGGCACTTCATCGCGGAGGCCCGCGCGGCGAACCCGCACATCCGCGCGGTGCTCCTGCCGGTCATACCCAACATCCGCGCCGAGACCGACCCCGCCTTCGCCGCCGAGTGCGACCACTTCAACGAGCTCCTAGCAAAGGCGGTCGCCGACCTCGACGCCCCCGCGTCGCCCGTGCTCCTGGCGTCCCACCCGACGGCGTACGACATCCACACCGACACCTACGACGGCACACACCCTGGCCCGACCGGCGAACACAAACTCGCGGCGGCGTTCGCAGACGCGATGCACCAGGCGTGGGGCGTCGGCGCGCGCTACGAATCCCATGCGTCCCCGGTGACGGCATAACTCACCCGCGCGCGGCCGCCGTCACCACGCGTTCGCGCCAGGAGACGTCAGCGGCGGCAGGGGGCGGTGGGGCCGGCTGTTGCCAGGCGGCCTCCTGGCGGCAGGGTGCGCAGCACGTCTCGCCGTTCAGCGGCCGGAAGACATGCTCGGCCCCCGGCCCCTCACACGTGACCAGCACCGACCGCTCCCGGGTCAACGCCGCGGCCTCTGACGCCGACAGTGAGGGCGGTGGTCCGAAGGCGGGCGGCCCGGGTGCCTTCTCGACCAGCCGGTAGCGCAGGAACCCGACCGCGCACCGCACGCCCTCCTTCGGCAGCTCCTCCGTCAGCCGCCGCCGCAACTCACCCACCGGCACCCCGCACCGCAGCCACTGCACCGCGTCCTGCGCGAGCCGCCGGGCTTCCCGTACGCCGAGGTGCAGTTCCCGATGCGTGTGGCGCAGCGAGAGCAACATGCTTTCCACCGCCCGGACTTCGAGATCGTCGGCCCCCGTGTCCCTTTCGGCCTCCCCGAGCTCCGCGCCTGTTTGGGGTGGGGGGTGGGGATCGTTCTTCTTCTGTAGTTGTTCTTCCTGTGGGGGTGAGTCACCGACCACCCGGCGTTCCGGTTCACCGGCCACCGGATACGTGGCACTCGGTGGCGGTGGCGGAGGGACGGCGGCGTCACCGTCCCGGCACCTCACTGCCTCGTCAGCCGTGAGGGTGACATTCGCGAGCAGTTGGCGTGTGACCCATCACCCCCGCTCGCCCTGGTGGCTCCACTCGAAGAAGTAGCCGCAGGCAATGAGGAGTTGCTTGACCCGCTGGTACGCGGCGCCCTTGACGCCGACCCGCAGCGCGAGTGCGCTGAGTGGCTTGCCGAGTTCGCCGGCGGGGAGCCCCTGGATGTACAGGAGCAGGATCTTGGCGTCGTTGTTCAGACGCGGATGGCGCACGACATCGTGCGAAGCCTTGGTGAAGCGCCGGGTGGGCGCGATAGCATGCCGGAACATCCCGGTGGGACCTGTTCTTCCACTTGCGGTGAAGGTCCTCGGTTGGTGTCGTTAGCACCGCCGGGGACCGCTCCGTCCATGTTTCTTACGGAGCGTGATGACGCGGTTACCGTATCGCACGGAATATGCGGTCCGCCATCTCCTTCAGCAACTCCGCTCCCATGAACGGCACTTCCCCGGGCGTCAGTCCGGTACGGGCGACCCGCCGTCGCACGGATGCCCTTGCATCGAGCGCGCTCGAAGGCGTTGGCTGTACGTCCATGAAGTACACGCAGCTCGGACGCACGGGCCTCAAGGTCAGCCGACTCGTCCTCGGCACAATGAACTTCGGCCCCCAGACCAATGAGGCCGACAGCCACACCATCATGGACGCCGCGCTCGCCGCGGGCGTCAACTTCTTCGACACCGCCAATGTCTACGGATGGGGCGCCGACAAGGGCCGCACCGAGGAGATCGTCGGGTCCTGGTTCGCCAAGGGCGACGGGCGCCGCGACAAGGTCGTCCTGGGCACCAAGGTGTTCGCGAACATGGCGGAGGGCGACCCGTGGCCCAACCACGACCGCCTGTCCGCCCTCAACATCCGGCGCGCGGTCGACGCCAGCCTCAAGCGGCTGCAGACCGACCACATCGACCTCTACCAGTTCCACCACATCGACCGTCACACCCCCGTCGAGGAGATCTGGCAGGCGATCGACGTCCTGGTCAAGCAGGGCAAGGTCATCTACGCGGGCTCGTCGAACTTCCCCGGCTGGAAGATCGCCCAGGCCAACGAGGCGGCCCGGCGGCTCGGCTCGTACGGCCTGGTCAGCGAGCAGTGCCTGTTCAACCTCGCCGAGCGCCGCGCCGAGATGGAGGTCATCCCGGCCGCGCAGGCGTACGGCCTCGGGGTCATCCCGTGGTCGCCTCTGCACGGCGGTCTGCTGGGCGGCGTGATCCGCAAGGAGAGCGAGGGCGGTTCGGCCCGCGCGGCCACCGGCCGGTCGGCGGAGGCTCTCGCGAACACCAAGGTGCGCGCGCAGATCCAGGCGTACGAGGACCTGGTCGCCAAGCACGGCCTGGAGCCCGGCGAGGTGGCCCTGGCCTGGCTGCTCACCCGGCCCGGCATCACCGGGCCCATCGTCGGCCCGCGTACCTCGGACCAGCTGGCCTCGGCGCTGCGCGCGATCGAGCTCGGGCTGCCGGAGGAGATGCTGGAGTCGCTGGAGGAGATCTTCCCGGGTCCCGGCCCGTCCCCCGAGGCGTTCGCCTGGTAGGACGGCCCGCCGCATGCGTCGCGGCGGCGGACCCGGCCGGTCAGCCGCCGACCGCGGCCGCCACCGCGACGACGACGAAGAGCAGTACGAGCACGCCGGCCATGACCTGGTTTCTGATTTTGGGGTCCACCCGCCGAGCCTAACGGCCGAGGGACACCCCTGGGTCAGTGCCCCAGCGCCCAGGCCGCCACCGTCTCGTACCGGGGCTCCTCGGCGCGCACCTCGGCGGCCGGCAGGTTGCTGCGTACGAGCGCGAGCTCCCCCACCGTCCACCCGGCGCCCTCGAACCCGCCGAGGGCCGCGACGTACGGCCGCAGGTCGGTTTCCCCCGTGCGGCTGCGGGCGACCGTCAGGTGTGCCCGGTACGTGCGGTGCTCCTCCATCGTCACTCCGGCCCGCCGCGCCGCCGCGTCCGCGCGCTCCGCGAGCCGGCGCATCGGGTCGAGGCCGCCCGAGGCACCGGCCCACAGGGCGCGCTGCCCGAAGTGGCCGCCGGAGTCGATGCGCAGCGGGAAGGGCTCCTGGCGGGCGGCGGCCCGGCCGAGGTGCTCCTTGACGGCGGGGAGCAGCGCGTCGTCCACCTCGCCCAGGAAGGCGAGGGTGAAGTGCCATCCGGCGCGCGCGGTCCAGCGCAGCTCGTCCGCGTCGGGCAGGGTCTGCAAACGGTCCACGGCGAGGCCGAGTTCGTCGACGGCTCCGGCGGGTGGCAGTACGGCGGCGAAGAGTCTCATGCGCACAGTTTCGGTGATCGGGCGGTGTCGGGGGCCGGGCTGTGTGGGGGAAAGGACACGCGAGTTCAGGGGAACGGACACGCGAGTTCAGGGGAACGGACACGCGCAGGGCCCGGACGCGGGGACGGTTTCCAGGGTGCGTCCGGGCTCTGTTCCGCGATGCGCGGCGGTGTCAGGCCACCGTCGCGAGCTCCTTGGGGCGTACGCCCTCGCGCTGCACCACGTTCACGTGCTGGTGTCCGCGCCGCAGGTCGATCTTCAGCCGCAGGCCGCCGAGCCGGGCCAGCACGATCGCGATGACCAGGCCCGCCGTCAGGGAGATCAGGCCGCCGGTGGCAAAGCCGATCCTGGCGCCGTAGGTGTCGGTGACCCAGCCGAGCAGCGGTGCGCCCACCGGCGTGCCGCCGACGAAAACCATCATGTACAGGCTCATCACCCGGCCGCGCATCGGCGGGTCGGTCGCCATCTGGACGCTCGTATTGGCGGTGATGTTGACCGTCAGGCCGATCATGCCGATCGGCACGAGCAGCAGCGAGAACAGCCACAGCGATGTCGAGAGCGACGCGGCGATTTCGAGCAGACCGAAGGCCATCGCGGCTGCCACCAGCATCCGCAGCCGCGAGGAGCGGCGACGGGCGGAGAGCAGTGCGCCGGCCAGTGAACCGGCCGCCATCAGGATGTTGAAGAACGAGTACAGACCGGCGCCGCCGTGGAAGACCCCGTCGGCGAAGGCACTGAGCCAGATCGGGAAGTTGAAGCCGAAGGTGCCGACGAAGCCGACGAGGGCGATCGGCCAGAGCAGGTCGGGGCGGCCCGCGACATAGTGCAGGCCCTCCCTGAGCTGGCCCTTGCCGCGCTGCACCCGCTCGACCTTGTGCAGCTCACCGGTGCGCATCAGCAGCAGGCCGACGATCGGGGCGAGGAACGACAGCCCGTTGAGCATGAAGGACCAGCCGCTGCCGACGGTCGTGATGAGCACACCGGCGACGGCGGGGCCGATCAGCCGGGCGGACTGGAAGTTGGCCGAGTTGAGGCTGACGGCGTTGCGCAGCTGGTCGGGGCCGACCATCTCGGACACGAAGGACTGCCGGGCCGGGTTGTCGATCACGGTGACCATGCCGAGCAGGAACGCGATCAGGTAGACGTGCCAGACCTGGACGTGCCCGGTGAGCGTGAGGGTCGCGAGTGCGACACCACACAGGCCGAGAGCGGCCTGGCTGAAGAGCAGCAGCAGGCGCTTGGGGTAGCGGTCGGCGATGACACCGCCGTACAGGCCGAAGAGCAGCATGGGCAGGAACTGGAGGGCCGTGGTGATGCCGACGGCCGCCGCCGACCCGGTGAGGTCGAGGACCAGCCAGTCCTGGGTGATGCGGGACATCCACGTACCGGTGTTGGACACGACGGCGCCGGTGGCGAACAGCCGGTAGTTGCGGATCTTCAGGGACGAGAAGGTCCCGGTCCCTTTGGGCTTTGATGTGGTGGAATCCGTGTCGTGGTGGGTGTTCGGTGCGGGGGCGGAGTCTGCTCCGGGTCCCGTACTCAAATGTGGTTCGCCTCCTTGGCGGCGCGCGGGGTCGTATGCGGTCAGCGGGGTGCTGTCAGAGATGCGCGAGCTTCTCCAGGACGGGGGCCGCAGCGCGCAGCTTCGCCCATTCGTCCTCGTTCAGACCGCTGGTGAGTCCGGCCAGCCAGGCGTTCCGCTTGCGGCGGCTCTCTTCGAGCATCGCCTCGGCGGTCTCGGTCTGGCTGACCACCTTCTGCCGGCGGTCGTCGGGGTGCGGCTCCAGTCTGACCAGCCCCTTGGCTTCGAGCAGCGCCACGATCCGGGTCATCGACGGCGGCTGCACATGCTCTTTGCGGGCCAGCTCACCGGGGGTGGCCGAGCCGCAGCGGGCCAGGGTGCCGAGGACCGACATTTCGGTCGGGCTCAGCGATTCGTCGACGCGCTGATGCTTCAGGCGTCGGCCCAGCCGCATGACGGCGGAGCGCAGGGAATTCACGGCGGCAGCATTGCCATCGTGGGGCAGGTCAGACATGTTCGTTAGCCTAACTCATTACCCACGCTAAATACCACCCGATTGCAGTGGGACATGAATAATCACCCGTACGAGTGAGTTGACTCCGAAAAGTGACGTACCGCCGGGGCAGCTCCCGCGACCCTGTTCCTCATGGGATCGACAGTGCTCAGCCTGCGGATAGACGGCGAGTTGCTCGGCCGCCTCCGGGACCATGCCGCCAAACGCGGAATGAGCGTCCAGGACTATGTGGTCCGAACGCTCATTCGCGACGACTTCGACGAACGCTTCAAAACAGCGGTCGACGAGACGGAGAAGTTCTACGGGGCCGCCTGAGGCCCGGGTCCGGGCCTGCGGGCGGCCGGCCTGTTGGCGGCCCGCCTGTTACGTCAGGTGTTACGTCAGGCCGAGCGCCGGCATCAGGTAGTAGAACGCGAACACCGCCGAAACGGCGTACATCGCCACCGGCACCTCACGCCCGCGCCCGGCCACCAGACGCAGCACGCAGAAGGCGACGAAGCCGATACCGATGCCGTTCGTGATCGAGTACGTGAACGGCATCATCACCATGGTCAGGAACGCCGGAATGGCGACCGTGTGATCGTCCCAGTCGATCGCGCGGATCGAGCCGGACAGGATCAGGAAGCCCACCGCGACCAGCGCCGGAGTGGCCGCCTGCGACGGGACCATGGTGACCAGGGGCGTCAGGAAGAGGCCTACGGCGAACAGGCCGCCGGTGACGATGTTCGCGAGGCCGGTGCGCGCGCCCTCGCCGACACCGGCGGTGGACTCCACGAAGCAGGTGGTGGCTGAGCTGGAGGTCGCGCCGCCCGCGGCGACGGCGATGCCGTCGACGAACAGCACCCTGCTGACGCCCGGCAGGTTGCCCTTCTCGTCCAGCAGCTTCGCCTCGTCACTGACGCCGAGGATCGTGCCCATCGCGTCGAAGAAGCAGGACAGCAGCACGGTGAAGACGAAGAGGACGCCGGTCAGCAGACCGACCTTCTCGAAGCCGCCGAACAGACTGAGCTCGCCGACCAGACCAAAGTCCGGACTGGCCACCGGGTTGCCGGGCCACTCCGGGGTGGTCAGACCCCAGCTCGCGACATCCGCGACCGCGTTGACGATCAGCGCGAGCACGGTCATCACCACAATGGAGATGAGGATCGCGCCGGGCACCTTGCGCACCAGCAGCGCGAGCGTGAGCAGCGTGCCGAGGACAAAGACGAGGACGGGCCAGCCGTTGAGGTGGCCGTCGCCGCCGAGCTGGAGCGGGACAGTGGTGTGCGCGGCGTCCGGGATGCGCGAGACGAAGCCCGCGTCGACCAGGCCGATCAGCATGATGAACAGGCCGATGCCGATCGCGATGCCCTTGCGCAGGCTGAGCGGCACCGCGCTCATCACGCGCTCGCGCAGTCCGGTCGCGACGAGCAGCATCACGACGAAGCCGGCCAGCACGACCATGCCCATCGCGTCGGGCCAGCTCATCCGGGGTGCGAGCTGGAGCGCGACGACGGTGTTGACGCCGAGGCCGGCGGCGAGGGCGATCGGCACATTGCCGATGACGCCCATCAGCAGCGTGGAGAAGGCCGCGGTCAGCACGGTGGCGGTGACCAGTTGGCCGCTGTCGAGCTGGTGCCCGTACATGTCCTTCGCGCTGCTCAGGATGATCGGGTTCAGCACGATGATGTACGCCATCGCGAAGAAGGTCGCGAGTCCGCCGCGGATCTCACGCGGGATGGTGGAGCCCCGCTCGGTGATCTTGAAGTAGCGGTCGAGACCGCCGGACGGCTCCGGAGGAGACGGCGGCTGCTGCTTGGCGTCGGCCGGAGCCGTGGCCGAGGGGGACATGCGTGACCTCATGCGGGGAGAAGGGAGCGCGGTGCGGGGAGCGCCGGGGACGGTCGGCCTTGGATGCTCCTTGGATGTTCTGACGAACAAATCCAGTCAGGCGCAAGCAGTTTCAGTATGAACACATAAGGCAAAGATCGCTATCTCCGCGCGTAGACCCATGGGCCACCTGATCCGAGGGGCCGCGTCGAGGCGCCGCCTACACTGTCCCCATGGCGAAGTGGACCCCCAAGCACGAGGCACCCGAGGCCCTTGAGGGGCCCGTTGTCAGCACCGTCGTCGGCGGGACGATCCTCTGGTTCGCCCTTTTCCTGGTGCAGCTGCCGTTCTATGGCTGGTTCGACGACCGCGGCTGGACGTGGTGGGTGTGGTGCTGCCTGGCCGGGGCCGGGCTCGGACTGATCGGGATCTGGTACGTCCGGGGGCGCGAGGCGGCGTTGCGGCGGGCGGCGGAGGCGGACGCGGAAGCTTTTGACGCGGGCGCCTCGGCGGCGGGCGACACCGAAGCGACGGCTCCGGACGCGTAGGGCGGTGCGGGTGCGGTACGTGCGGCCGGTAGGGCGGTGCGGGTTGCCTGCGGCGCTTGTCCCCTACCCGCCCCCGCACCCCCCGGCGCTCGTACGACCCCCGGATGACCCCCGCCATATCCCCCGTCCTACCTCGGGCCGATCTTCCGCACCGCAGCCCCCAATCCACCCCACTCGACGGGTAAACCCGCACATCCCGCCGTACCGTCGAACCCATGGACCAGCGGCCGAAGACCGACACGGACAGCAGCGGCACAAGCGGGCCCATGATCGACGCGGGCGTCGAACTCGACCCCGTGCACCCCGCGTCCCTGCCCCCGTCCGCCCGCCACCCCACCCCACCGGCAACGCCGGCCGGGCTGACCACCACTGAGGTCGCCGAGCGGGTCGCCCGCGGTGAGGTCAACGACGTACCGGTACGCAGCTCGCGCAGCCTCACCGAAATCGCCCGGGCCAACGTCTTCACCCGCTTCAACGCGATCATCGGCGTGCTGTGGGTGATCATGCTTTTCGTCGCACCGATCCAGGACAGCCTCTTCGGCTTCGTGATCGTCGCCAACACCGGCATCGGCATCATCCAGGAGCTGCGCGCCAAGAAGACCCTCGACGGGCTCGCCCTCATAGGCGAGGCCAAACCGACCGTCCGCCGCGACGGCATCGCCGCCCGGATCTCCACCTCCGAGATCGTCCTCGGGGACCTCATCGAGCTGGGCCCCGGCGACAAGGTCGTGGTGGACGGCGAGGTCATCGAGGTCGACAGCCTGGAGGTCGACGAGTCGCTCCTCACCGGCGAGGCCGACCCCGTACTCAAGCAGCTCGGCGACCAGATGATGTCCGGCAGCTTCATCGTCGCGGGAGGCGGCGCGTTCACCGCCACCCGGGTCGGCCGCGAGGCCTACGCCACGCAGCTCGCCGAGGAGGCGTCCCGCTTCACGCTCGTCCACTCCGAGCTGCGCAGCGGCATCAACACCATCCTCAAGTACGTCATGTGGCTGATGATCCCGACCTCGATCGGCCTGATCATCAGCCAACTGGTCGTCAAGGACAACGACTTCAAGAACTCCCTCGCGCGGACCGTCGGCGGCATCGTGCCGATGATCCCCGAGGGGCTCGTACTGCTCACCTCGGTCGCCTTCGCCGTCGGCGTGATCCGGCTCGGCCGCAGGCAGTGCCTCGTGCAGGAGCTGCCCGCGATCGAGGGCCTCGCGCGCGTGGACGTCGTATGCCTCGACAAGACGGGCACCCTCACCGAGGGCGGCATGGATGTCACCGAGGTGCGGGTGCTGGCGGACTCCGGGGTCCGGGAGGCGTACGTACACACCGTGCTCGGCGCCCTCGGCGCGTCCGACGCGCGGCCGAACGCCAGCCTCCAGGCGATCAAGGACACCTACCCGGACAACGCGGAGTGGCGCTGCACCGATGCGCTGCCCTTCTCCTCCGCCCGCAAGTACAGCGGCGCACGCTTCGAGGAGCCCGAGGGCCCGACCAGCATCTGGCTGCTCGGCGCACCCGACGTACTGCTGCCCGACGGCGACCCGGTGCTCGACGAGATCGAGCTGCTCAACCGGCAGGGCCTGCGCGTCCTGCTCCTCACCCGTGCCACGAAGGAGCTCGACCACCCGCACATGACCGACGGGACGCGCGCCACCGCCCTGGTCGTCCTGGAGCAGCGGCTGCGCCCCGACGCCGCCGACACTCTGCGGTACTTCGCCGACCAGAACGTCATCACCAAGGTCATCTCCGGCGACAACGCGGTGTCGGTGGGAGCGGTCGCCGCCAAGCTCCATCTGCCGGGCGCCGAGAACACCGTCGACGCCCGTACGCTGCCCGTCGACCGGGACGCGATGGCCGAGGCGCTGGAGGGCAACTCGGTGTTCGGCCGGGTCACCCCGCAGCAGAAGCGCGACATGGTCGCGGCCCTTCAGTCCAAGGGCCATACGGTCGCGATGACGGGCGACGGCGTCAACGACGTCCTGGCGCTCAAGGACGCGGACATCGGGGTCGCGATGGGCGCGGGCTCGGAGGCGACGCGGGCCGTGGCGCAGATCGTGCTGCTCAACAACAGCTTCGCGACGCTGCCTTCGGTGGTCGCGGAGGGGCGCCGGGTCATCGGCAACATCACCCGGGTCGCCACGCTCTTCCTGACGAAGACGGTCTACTCGGTGCTCCTTGCGATCCTGGTGGTCTGCTCCCAGGTGGAGTACCCGTTCCTGCCGAGGCATCTGACGCTGCTGTCGACGCTGACAATCGGCATCCCGGCGTTCTTCCTCGCGCTGGCCCCCAACACGGAGCGCGCACAGCCGCACTTCGTGCGCAGGGTGATGCGGTACGCGATCCCGAGCGGCATCATCGCGGCGACCGCGACGTTCTGTACGTACCTGCTGGCCCGGTCGCACTACTCGGGCCCGGACGCGCTGGCCGCGGAGACGAGCGCGGCGACACTCGCGCTCTTCCTGGTCTCCATCTGGGTCCTGGCGATCATCGCCCGCCCGTACACATGGTGGCGTATCGGGCTGGTCGCCGCGATGAGCCTGGGTTTCCTGATCGTGCTGGTCGTGCCGTGGCTGCAGGACTTCTTCGCCCTGAAGCTGGTGGGCACGACGATGCCGTGGGCCGCAGTGGGCATCGCGGCGGTGGCGGCGGCCGGCCTGGAGCTGGTGTGGCGCTGGGTCGGCCGCCGCTTTCCCGCGTAGCGGGGGTGGTTCAGTGGTGACTGACCGGACTAGCGCACGTCGAGGTAGTCGCCTGCGGCGGCAACCGGGGTCGACGTGGACGAACCCGTGTAGTTCCAGCGCCAGTAACCGTCCTTGACGGCCGTGACGGTGGTCTTCAGGTTGCCGATGGCGTTCGTCTTCACCGTCTTGACGGTGGAGTACGTGCTCGTGCCCGCGGCGCGGAACTGGAGCTGCGTCGGCTGGGCGCTGTAACCGGCGTACTGGAACGTGTCCCAGCTGGCACGGGCCAGCTTGCCCGTGACCGTGATCGGCTTGCCCTTCCGCACGGGCTCCGGGGCGGCGTTGGCCGTCAGCGTGGAGGCGCGCAGGACCTTGGTGGTGCCCGCGACGTTCTTGGCGACGTGGTCGCCGTCGTTGCCGATGGCGTAGACCCACAGCTTCCAGGTGCCCGCGGTGCTGTTGGACATGCGCGCGGGGTCGACGACGATCGTGTACTTGCAGGTCGTGGTGGTGGCGTTGACCTCGGTGCAGGTACCGGTCGGGCTGTTCGGCTGGAAGATGCCGAGCGCGTTGTTCGTGGCGTCGGCGCCGGGCCCGTTCCAGAGGAAGGAGTGGGTCTCGTACATCCCCTCCGGGTCGGTGGCCGTCACCTCCGCGGTGATGGTCTTCCGCGCGGTGGTGCCGAGCGACAGGCTCTTGCCGCCGTTGACGACCACCTTCGTGATCTTGGTGTCGCCCGCCGAGCTGTCACCGTCGCTCGGAGCCAGGACGGTCAGAGCCGCAGCCTTGGACTTCGGTGCCTCGTCCGCCTGCGCGGCCGGTACGCCAAGAGCTGTCAGAGCCAGGACGCCGGTCACGGCGGCCACAGTGGCGCGTATGCGCAATGTATTTCCCCACGTGGAAGCGACCCTGCCGCGTTCCCCCCGGCAGGATCTTAAAATGTTGACCAAAGTGTATGGAGTATGTGGAGGATCAGTAAACCGAGTTCTTCGGGCGGGCCCTCAGTCGAACCAGCGGTCCCGTTCCATCTCGTCCGTACGCGACGAGTCCTCAAGCAGCGCCGCCACCTCGAAGCGGCGCGGCCACTGCCCCGCCGACCAGGCGAGAGCCGCGGCCACACCCTCAAGGGTGGCCGCGTGGACAACTCCGTCCGGGGTGCGGCGCCAGTCCAACTCGACGCCGCCGGCCAGCAGTTCCTCGTGTTCGAGGTACGTGGCCGGGGTGCCCGCGCCGAGCAGTGTCAGCACCGCTTCGGGGACCTCGCGCATCGTGCCCTGCGAGGTGACCTCCGCGTCCGCCGACTCGCTCAGCCTGCGCACCTGGAAGAGCTCGGCCAGGTCGGCCGCGCGGGACGGGGCCACCGGGAGCAGTGCCAGGCCCGAGGTGAGCGGCAGCAGGTCGGGGGCGTCGGCGACCACCGCGTCCGCCGCGTCGACCACCCGCAGCTCACCGTCCACGACCGCGCGCAGCTCGTCCGGGAGCGTCACCTGCTCGGGGTCGAGGTCGGCCAACATGCCGTACAGGGCGTGCAGTTGGCGCGGGCCGACGGTGCGGGCCGGGTCCGCGAGGCGGCCCAGGAGTTCCGCCGCGCCGCCGGGCTCTTCGAGCAGGGCGGCGACGGTGGTCCGTACGCCGAGGGCCCGCAGGACCTGCTCGTCGTCAAAGCCGGTCGCGTCCGCCGGGGTGTAGAGCCCGTCGAGCAGCGGGTCGCTGCCCGCCGCGCGCAGACCCGCGGGACGGCGCCCGCCGAGCACCGGGTGGTCGCGCAGCCACCAGGCGGTGTACGGGCGTACGGTCTGCGTCGTCCCGTCCGGCAGCAGGACCCGCACTGGCTGGGTCAGCGCGTCGCGCAGCGGCGGCTTGGCGAGCAGTGCCAGGGCCTGCGGCCAGGCGTCGTCGTCGACCATGTCCAGGTCCCGTACGGCGACGAGTTCGGTGACGACCGGCGGCACGGACGTCTCCGGCAGCTGGTCGACGACGTCCTCGCACCACACGTCGACGGCGTCAAGGAGACCCGCGTCGTCGGGCTCGGCGAAGTCGCCGTCGCGCGGCTCGAACTCGTCGGGGTCGAGGACGACATCCGTGGTGCGTACGAGTGCGAAGTTCGCCAGGACTCCGCAGGCGGTCAGCGGCTGCTCGCCCCAGCGGTCGGCGAGTTCGGTGTCGCACAGGGCCAGCTCGCCCTGGCGCATGATGGCGGCGAACGGGCTGCCCGGCAGCACGAGTTCACCGGCGGGCGACAGCTCGCCGTCCTCGTCGGGCAGGGCCAGCGCCCCCAGCCACGGCTCGTCGCCGGGGGCGAGGTTGGCGTCCCGTACGAGCGCGAGCACGGTCTCGGCCAGCTCCTCCGCGTCCGGGGCGTCCTCGTCCCACAGCGCGTGGTCGTCGTCCAGCGAGGCGGCCACGGCGGCCCGCACCTGCGGGGTCGTCAGGACGGCGCGCGGGGTCGCGGGCAGCGCGCCGAGCTTCTCCAGGAGCGGGTGGGCGGCGTCGGGGTGGGCCACCTTCAGGCCGAGGCGGCCGAGCTGCTCGGCGCCGGTCGTGTTGGACTCGTCCGCGCCGGAGCCCGGCAGCGGGAGCAGGACCTGGCGGGGGCCCATGACCGTACGGCCACTGGCGAGCGGTACCGGCAGCCCGGACAGGTGGTCCGGGTCGACGCCGGCCAGGGAGTCGTACAGCCGCCGCCACCAGGACGGTTCGCGTTCGGCGCCCGCGATGCGCTCGATGGCGTCGCCCAGCGGCAGCCGGCCGACGCCGAGGGTGCGCAGCTCCGCGCGGCGCTCCAGACCGGCGGGCAGCAGCGTCGGCAGGACCTCGGCCATCACCCGCACGGTGTCGGCGCCCGCGCCCACCAGGACCTCCGCCTCGAACGGGCGCAGCGCGGTGAGCTCGTCGGACGGTGCGGCCGGGATGGCCGGGATGGCCGGGATGGCCGGGGCGAGGAACGCGACGCGCGGCAGCCGGTCGATGACGGCGGCCCGCAGCGCGCCGTCCAGCTCGCCCTTGCCGAGCGGGCCAGGGACGAGATCGACGGTGCCGACGGACACCGGCTGCCAGGCGGCGAGCAGTTCGGCGTACGCGTCGGCCGCGCGCTGCACGAGGAAGTCGGTCAGCGGGCCCGGCGCGGGGTGGCGACGGGCGGTGTCCAGCGGCAGGGACGCGATCAACAGGGCCGGTACGCCGAGGGGTTCGTCGGTGGGGGTCGGCGCGTGCACGACGGGCGCGGTACGGGGGCGCTCCGGTGAGCCTTCGCCGTCCACCGGGACGGCCCAGGTGACCGACCAGTGGGGGCGCAGCCGCTCCTCGACGGGGCGGTCCGCCAGCAGGGCGGGCTCCAGGGGGCCGGTGCGGGTGACGGTGCGCCAGCGCGTGATGCGGGCCGTTTCGCGACCGCCGGCGTCCTCGATATGGACGTAGTCGTCCTGCACGGAACGGGTCAACGTCCGGATGCCTTCGGGCGTTTCGACGACCACGTCGGCGAGTCCCGGCAGGGTCAGCAGCAGTGCGTCGTCGATGCCGTCAAGGAGGCGCTCGACGAGGTCGACAGCAGCGCCGTCGCGCAGCGGCAGGACCACGACGGTGTCGTACCCGTCGGGGGCGGTGCCCTCGGCGGGCAGCGGAAGCCGCAGCAGGGGTACGTGGCCGTCGCGGCGCCGCAGCTCGTCGGCGAGGCCGTTGCCCGCGGCGACGGCCGCTTCCTGGGCCAGCTCGCGGGCCTCGGCGAGGGACCAGCGGACGCCGCCGTGCCGCCCGAGGACGGCGGGCTCGTCACTGACGGCCAGAACGGCGGCGAACCCGACGCCGAAGCGGCCGACGGTCGCCCCGGCGGCATCCTCGGCCTCGCGCTTCGCGGACGCGCGCAGGGTGCTGAGGGACTCCACGCCGACCGCGTCGAGGGGGGCGCCGGTGTTGGCGGCGGCGAGGACCGCCGGGGCGTCGGCGGTGGCCGGGCGCAGGGTGAGCCGGAGGCGGCCGGTGACGCGGGCGCGGGCCGCGGCGTCGGCGGCGTTCTGGGCCAACTCGACGACGAGGCGGTCGCGGTAGCCGCCGAGGGCGAGGTCCTCCTCGGCGTTGGCGTCCTCACGGAAGCGGGCGGGGCTGGCGCGCCACGCGTCGAGTACGCCGCGCCGCAGCCGTGCGGTGCCGAAGGGGTCGGCTTCGTCGGTCGCCCTGACGCTCACGCTTGTCTCCGCTTCTGCTGGTTCACGATGTGCGGGCCGAACGTATCGCGCGGGAGTGGGCGGCGGTGCTGTGCGGGGGCAAGCCCCGGACGCCTTACGGGCGTGTCCTCAAACGCCGGACGGGCTGAAAGAGTCTTTCAGCCCGTCCGGCGTTTGAGGACCGGGGTCTGGGGCGGAGCCCCAGTTCGGGAAGGGGCGGGTCGGGGAACAAGCCCCGCGCAGCGGCCCACGCACCCGCACCCAGGCCCCGCCCCCCTCAGGAGTGCCCCAGCTCCTCAGAAGGCGCGTCCGGGGTCTCCGACACCGAACCGCCCTCCGGGTCCGGGCGCAGCGTGAACGCGTCCGCCCCCATCGAGTCCAGCACATGCACCGGCCGCAGCGGCGTCGGCATGACCGCCGCTTCCGAGTGCCCGCCGCAGCCGTACGCGAGGGACACCACTCGCCCGTCAGCCGGCGAGAACTCGTTCGCGCACACCCCGAACGCCTGCCGCAGCGACCCGGCCAGCGGCACCAGGAACGCGCACGACACACACGTCGCGGGCGCGGCCTGCGCCATCGGCGTCTTCGCTCCGTACGCCTCTTCCCAGCGGTCGGCCGCGATGTGCAGCCCGTAGCGCGAAAGGACCCGTGCGCGCCGCATGCCCAGTTCTTCGGCGACCGCCGCGATGGAGCCACGGGTCGGTACCCGCGGCAGTGTGGCGGGCGAGCCGCCCTCGACCTCGGCGTCCTCCGCCTCGACGAGCTCGGCCATCTCGTCCGAGAGGGGCGAGTCCGGCGGCGGGCCATCGTCGCCCGTGTAACCGGGCTCCAGGCGCAGATCCTCCGCCTCGGTGGGCAGCAGGTCGCCGGGTCCCATGTCGCCGGGCCGCAGCCGCTCGCTCCACGGCACCCACTCGGGGGCGAGCAGCGAGTCGGTGCCGGGCAGCAGCACGGACTCGTTGATGGTGACGAGCTTCGCGCGGGACGCGCGGGCCACGGTCACTGCCCAGTGCCAGCCCCGGTATCCCGGTTCTTTCGCCTCGAAGAGGTGGGTGACGACCCGGTCACCCTCCGTGAAGTGGGCGAGGTGCTCGCCCACCACACCGGGGAAGGCAGCCTCTTCGGCGGCCTCACGGGCGAGGTCTACCGCCTCGGCGCACAGGCGGTCAGGGGTTCGGCTTCGCGTCGTCGCAGCACTCACAGGTCTCGCTTCTCTCCTACGCCGTCTCACGGGTGCGCCAACGGATGCCCGTACGAGGTACGAGATACGAGGTACGGGCTGCGGGCGGAGCGGACCAAAGGGCCGCGTCGACGTCCGCGCCCGACCTGTCTCGGTCTCGGGCGCACTTTCTGTCACCCATTCTGCGGGATGACGGAGAGGCGCGCGGCCGAGGACAACCGCCGGTGGCGCGCTACGCACGCTACCCCCTCCGCCGCCCCCGGCCCACACGCACGCCGCCTTTGCCGGACTTCGGGCCCAGGAAAGCCCGCGAGTGCCCGGAATGCCCGTACGAAACAGCCGTCCGAACGCCTCGCCGACAAGCGCCGGCAAGCGACGACAACACGACGAGAAACCGAAAGCCACCCGCCCGCCCAACCCGGAACAGGCGATTTTGCGCCATTGCGCCGCTTGGGCGACTCCCCCGGCCGTCCCGGCCGCCGCGCATTTGGGGCAGCACGTCCGGCTCGCCGCATCCGGTGCGCCGTATTGCCATTCATGGCGGGGGGCTTGGGGCACTATGACGGAGTGGTTGCCGCAAACCGGTCCGACGGATCCGGTCCACTGCGCCGAGCGGGCCGGTCGGTGGGTCGTGCCCTGCACCTGCCCTTCTCCGGTACGGCGAAGGGGCTGCGCCGGGTCACCCACGCGCACGGCGCGGGCGAGTCGGGCCTCGGAAAACTGATCGAACTGCACGCCGTGAACGGCGCGGGCGACGTCATGATCACCATTGCCCTGGCGTCCACCGTCTTCTTCTCCGTACCCACGGACGAGGCACGCGGCCGTGTCGCGCTCTACCTCGCGGTCACCATGGCGCCCTTCACCCTGCTCGCCCCGGTGATCGGCCCGCTCCTGGACCGCATCCCGCACGGCCGCAGGGCCGCGATGGCCGCCGCGATGCTGACGCGCGCGCTGCTCGCGCTGGCGATGTCGGGCGCGGTGGCGACGGGCGGCCTTGAGCTCTATCCGGCGGCGCTGGGCGTCCTGGTGTCGTCGAAGGCGTACGGAGTGGTGCGCAGCGCCGTCGTACCGCGCCTGCTGCCACCACGGTTCTCGCTGGTCAAGGCGAATTCACGGGTCACTCTGGCCGGGCTGCTCGCGACGGGCGCGGCGGCGCCGATCGGCATCGGGCTCCAGCAGCTGGGGCCCGCGTGGCCGCTGTACGGGGCGTTCGCCCTGTTCATAGTGGGTACGTTCCTGGCGTTCACCCTGCCGCACAAGGTCGACTCGTCGAAGGGCGAGCGCAAGGCCATGCTCCTGGAGCACGGGCACGCGCCGCGCCGGCCCGGCCTGCGCACGGTGGGGCCCTCCGTACTGCACGGCCTGCAGGCGAACGCGGCGCTGCGCAGCCTCTCCGGGTTCCTGATCTTCTTCCTGGCGTTCCTGCTGCGCGAGCATCCGCTGTCCGGGCAGAGCGCCGCCGTGTCCCTGGCGGTCGTCGGTATCTCGGCGGGCGTGGGCAACGCCTGCGGCACGGCCATCGGCGCCGGGCTCAAGTCGCGCGGCCCGGAGCTGATCATCGCGACCGTGCTGGCGGTGACACTGGGCGTGGCCATCTGCGCGGCGCTGTTCTTCGGCGGGCTGATGGTGGCGGTACTCGGCGCGACGGCGGGCCTGTGCCAGGCGCTGGCCAAGCTCTCGCTGGACGCGCTGATCCAACGCGACGTGCCGGAGGAGGTACGTACCTCTGCCTTCGCCAGGTCGGAGACGCTGCTCCAGATGGCCTGGGTGGTGGGCGGTGCCATCGGTATCGCGCTGCCCCTCAACGGCGCCCTGGGCATGTCGGTCGCCGCGGGCCTGCTCGCGACGGGGGTGGTGCTGTCCGTACGGGGGCTGCTGACCGCGGCCAGGCGCGGTCAGTCGCGGCCACGCGTGGCGTGAGGCGTTCCGGAGCTCCGGCGGGTGGGCCGGATTCGCACAGTGCGGCGCGGCACGCCGCACCCCCGCGTCGCGGGAGCACGACCGCCCGATAGCCTTCGGCCCATGACCGTTGCGCTTCTTTCCGGTAAGGGCCGCCGCACCGCCGCCGTCCTCGGTGCCGTTTCCGCCGGACTCCTTGTCCTGTCCGCTTGTGACAAGCCGACGCCAATGGCGACCGTGACGGTCGGCTCCGACTCGGTGAATACCGAGGCGAACTGCTACAACGACGGCGACGCGATCAAGGAGTCCCTGCTCCAGGGCTGCTTGACCAAGAAGGCCGGGAAGACCATCAAGGTCGGCGTGGACGACAAGGTCCGCTTCGGCGTCGACCCGGACATCGCCGACCACGGCTGGACGCTCTTCATCAACGGCCAGCCCGCCGAGCAGGAGCCGTACAAGAACAGCTACCGGTCCATCCCGGGCAGCGCCTTCTTCACCCCGCAGCAGCAGGCCCAGCCGGGCGCCCCGACGCCGCCGGCGCCCAAGGAAGCCCAGGTCAGCATCGTCGAGACGGCGGGCAAGAAGCTCACCGGCATCTGGCACTTCAAGCTGGAGAAGACCTCCTGACCGGGAGCACCACCTGATGCGAGTACTTGTCGTGACCGCGGTCCCCGCCGAACGGGACGCGGTCACGCGCGCGTGGGAGCCCGACGCGCCGACGGTTGCCGACACTGTCACCGTCGATGTGATCGCCGCAGGTGTCGGGCCCGCCGCGGCTGCCGCGGGCGCCGCGACCGCGCTGACGAAGCACCCGTACGACCTGGTGATCTCCGCCGGTATCGGCGGCGGGTTCCAGCCCGTGGCGCCGCTCGGGTCCCTCGTGGTCGCCGACGCGATCGTGGCGGCCGACCTGGGCGCCGAGACCCCCGACGGCTATGTCCCGGTGACCGGGCTCGGCTTCGGCACCGTGCAGCATCTGCCGCCCGCCGCGCTGGTACGGGCCGTGGCCGACGCCACCGGCGCGGTCACCGGCACGGTACTGACCGTCTCCACGGTGACCGGCTCCGCCGCCCGCACCGCCGAACTGCTCGCCAGGCACCCGGACGCCGCCGCCGAGGCGATGGAGGGCTTCGGGGTCGCCGAGGCCGCCGCGCTGCACGGGGTGCCCGTCCTGGAGATCCGCGCGGTGTCCAACGCCGTGGGGCCACGCGACCGGGCGGCCTGGCGCATCGGTCCTGCACTGGCCGCGCTCACCACGGCATTCGGAAAGCTCGTGCCCGTACTCAAGGGTTGGGAACAAGAACATGACTGACGCGCTGCACATCGCCTACTCCCCCTGCCCGAACGACACCTTCACCTTCGACGCCCTGGCCCACGGCCGGGTGCCGGGCGCGCCCGCGCTCGATGTGACCTTCGCGGACATCGACATCACCAACGGCATGGCGGAGCGCGGGGAGTTCGACGTGCTCAAGGTGTCGTACGCGGTGCTGCCGTGGGTCCTTGAGGAGTACGCGCTGCTGCCCTGCGGCGGGGCGCTCGGGCGCGGCTGCGGACCGCTGGTCCTGACGCGCGAACCCGGCGTGGACCTGACCGGCAAGCGGGTCGCCGTACCGAGCGAGCGCTCGACGGCGTATCTGCTGTTCCGGCTGTGGGCAGCGGAGGCGGTGCCCGGCGGGGTCGGCGAGATCGTTGTGATGCCCTTCCACGAGATCATGCCCGCGGTCCGCGACGGCAAGATCGACGCGGGCCTGGTCATCCACGAGGCGCGCTTCACCTACCAGGACTACGGGCTGCACTCCCTCGCCGACATGGGCGAGCACTGGGAGGCCACGACCGGCCTGCCGATCCCGCTGGGCGCGATCATCGCCAAGCGCTCGCTGGGCGCGGAGCGGCTGCGGAATCTGGCCGAATCCGTGCGTACGTCGGTGCGGATGGCCTGGGACGACCCGGAGGCATCGCGCCCGTACGTCCTGGGGCACGCCCAGGAGATGGACCCGGCGGTGGCGGACCAGCACATCGGGCTGTACGTGAACGAGTTCACGGCGGACCTCGGCGAGGACGGCTACGCGGCGGTGCGGGGCCTGCTGACGCGGGCGGCGGCGGAGGGTCTGGTCCCTGCCCTGGGCCCGGACGCGCTGCGCTTCGTGTAGTGCGCTCCGGCTCGGCTCAGCCCAGCGGCAGTTCGGCCAGCATCACGGCGCACACCGGGGAGTCGGGGAAGGGCTGACGCTCGCCCACCTTGCGGAACCCCCACGACTCGTACAGGGCCTGCACCTTGGGGTGCTCGGTGTCGACCAGGAGGACGGCGAGGTCCTCGTCCCGGCGGTCGAGCAGCCCTCGGGTGAGCCGCTCGGCCGCTCCGGCCTTCCGCCACTTCGTACGGACCGCCAGCTCGGAGTAGGAGAACGTCCGGCTGTTCTCCGGCGCGGTATCGAGGTGCTCGCGCCACCACTCGCGCCGGGGAGTCGCCGGGGCTCCGTACGCGAAGCCGACGGCTTCGTCACCGTCGTAGGCGATCACACAGGCGAAGTCCGGGCTCCCACCCCAGTGGTCGACGAACCAGGGGAAGCGTTTCTTGAACTCGTCATCCGTCGCGTCCGCATAGGCGTCGGCGTGGACATCGATGATCGCCTGCCGGATCTGCGGCAGGTCTTCATGGGTGAAGTGTCGGAGGTTCAGGTCGGCGGCGATCAAGCTCGGCTCCATTCGGATCGATAGCGGTCTCCCCACTCTCGCGCGACGGCGGCGTTCGGCGCGAGCACTCTTTCGCGATTCCGGGTTGACCTCTGGCGCCACCACCCCCAGCATGACTACTGGACCAGTCCACTAGTCAGGGGAAGAAGCCATGGCACTGCCCAAGTACGACCAGATCGCAGGCGACTTGCGCGGCAAGATGGTGCGCGGCGAACTCGCACCGGGACAGAGCTTGCCCTCTGAGCGGGAGCTGACGGAGCGCTGGAACGTCTCGCGAAGCACCGTCGTCAAGGCACTGGACGTCCTCCGCCAGGAAGGACTCGTGGAGACCCGGCAAGGCACGGGCTCCACCGTCAAGGAGCGAACTCCCTTGGCCCGTACGGCAGGCGAGCGGTACGCGACCTCGGTCGCCACCGGCAACATCTACACGGCCGGCGAGTACGCGGAGATCGTGTCCGCCGAGATGGTCGCCGCTCCGCAGGAAGTGGCCACGGGGCTCGGCATCGAGGTGGGCGAGAGCGTCGTCCGGCGCCACCGCGTCACCTTCGAGGGCGAGACGCCCACCGCCACCTCGTATTCATGGTTCACCGCCGACGTGGCCGAAGCGGCTCCCCGACTGCTCCAGCGTGAGCGGGTCCGCGAGGGCACCACACGTTACGTGGAAATGCAGACCCGGCGGCGTCCGCACACCGGCCGCGACTGGTGGACTTCCCGGCTGGCCACGGACGAGGAACTGGAGTTGCTCCGCCTGGACGGGCCGGCTGCCGTCGCCGAGGCTCGTCACGTGGCCTACGACACCGAGGGGCGCGCGCTGACGTACGAGGTCGGCATCACCCCGTCAGGCCGCTGGTCGCGGACGGAAGAATATTCGATGACCAGCTGAATGGCCGTCAATTCTCGCACGAGCCCCCACCGTTGGCGGGGGCTCTTTCGTGTGCGCCCCTTGACCTGACTGGTCCACCGGTGGACCATTCCACCACGGGGCGTTCCGTGGGGAACGCCGACAGTAGCCCCAGGGGGCACCATGCCCAAAGAGGTCAGTCAGCGCGATGCCCTTACTGCTACCCCACGCCCCACAGGGCACCCCGGTTACTCCCAGACGCTGCCTCGCGAGCCCGAAAGTGCGGGAGTGGCCCGCCAGTTGGCGCGTACCGCACTGGCTGCCTGGGGCCAGGACGGGCTGGTCGAGGACGCCGTGCTGATCATCACCGAGCTGGTGTCCAACGCGGTCGACCACGCCGGTTTCGGCTCGATCAGGGTCATCGTCTCGCGGCCGTCCGAGACGTTCATCCGCATCGGTGTCGTAGACCGTTCCCGCGCCCTCCCGCACATGCGGACGGACTCCAATGGCGACCAACTCCGGGGCCGTGGGCTCCTGATGGTTGATGCGCTGACCGAGCGGTGGGGGACGGACCTGCACCGCTGGGGCAAGCAGGTCTGGGGCGAATTGAAGTGCGACGGCCCGCTCTGACTCCCGTCCCTCACCACGGGTAACCCATAACGTCGCGGCGGTGCTGACCGGGGCCCGCTCGCTCATCGCGATCAGTGAGTGGGTCGCGGTTGCTCCGCAGCATGTCCTGGGCGCTCTCGGCTTCGGCATTGCCCGTTTTAGGCGAAGGCCTTCTTCCAGGCCATCCCGCCGAAGACGAACACGAAGAACACGTAGCCGGTGTACAGGGCCCAGATCAGCAGCATCCCGCCCCACTCGCCCCACGTCGCGGCCACCCCCATCACGGTGAACAGCGCCAGAAGAGCAAACGCCAGTCCGGCTCCGGGCCAGAAGTCGGAGCGCAGACCGTCATAGCGCCGGAAGGCCGCCACCACGCCGACGACCTCACCGACCAGCAGCAGCGGCACCAGTGCCAGCCGGGTGCCGAACGTCAAGAACAGCCCATCCGGCTCCTGCGAGAACCCCCACAGCATGGTCGTCACCGTAGCGAGCAGCCACGGCACCACGGCCACCCAGATGACCAGCGGAAGCACCACACGCCTGACCGACATCACAGCAGACCCCCGAACAGGTATCTCGATCACGAAACCCACAGTACCCTCGGCCCCGGCTCCCCCGGCTCCCGCCCGGCCCCGCCACAACGCAAGGGGCCCGGAAGCGTGGGACTGTCCAATCAACGGCTCTGTCCCGTAATCGGTGGTAACGAAGAGTGACGGTTGTCGTTGGCATGGTGTGCGCGATGTCAATGAGCTTGTGGCGGTGGTGTTTTCAGGGTTGTCGGCCCTGGTCATCGAGGGGGTGACGGGCGAGGCTGAGTTCATCCGGGTGTCGGCGCGGACCCGGGACGATCCGGTGCCGTGCCCCGCGTGCGGGACGCGAACAGCACGGGTGCACGGGTTTCATGGGCGGGTGCTCGCGGACGTTCCGGTGGACGGACGGCGGATCGTCGTTTCGGTGCGGGTCCGCCGCCTGGTGTGCCCGGTTCTCGGCTGCCCGCGGCAGACGTTCCGCGAGCAGGTTCCCGGCGTCGTGGAGCGCTACCAGCGCCGCACCAACCGCCTGACCAACCAACTGAACTCGGTGGTCAAGGAGTTAGCGGGCCGGGCGGGCGCCCGCCTGTGCCGCGTTCTGGCCTGCGCGATCTCCCGCTCGACCGCCCTGCGCATGCTCATGTGCCAGGTGGTGACGCCGCTGCGTGTCCCGCGCGTGCTCGGCGTCGACGACTTCGCACTCAAACGCCGGCACCGCTACGCCACCGTGATCATCGACGCCGAGACCGGCGAGCGGATCGACGTCCTGCCCGACCGTACCGCCCAGACCCTGACCGCGTGGCTGCGCGCGCATCCCGGGGCCGAGTACGTCTGCCGCGACGGCTCCGCCACCTACGCCGAAGCGATCCGTCAAGCCCTCCCCGAAGCGGTACAGGTCAGCGACAGATGGCACCTCTGGTCCAACCTGTGCGGCAAGGTCCTGGCCGAAGTCCGCTCCCACGCCGCCTGCTGGGCCACCGCTGTGAACCCCACCCGCCCCGGGGGCGTGCGCGAGCAGACCACCCGCGAGCGCTGGCAGCGGGTCCACCATTTGCTCGACCAGGGCGTCGGCCTCCTCGAATGCGCCCGCCGCCTCGATGTCGCCCTGAACACCGTCAAGCGGTACGCCCGCATGAAGGAGCCCACCGGCGACCGCCGCGCACCCCGCTACAAGCCCACACTCGTCGACCCCTACCGCGACCACCTGCGCCGACGCCGAAGCGACGACCCGGCTGTGCCCGTCACTCACCTCCTGCGCGAGATCAAGGAGCGGGGCTACACCGGCAGCGCCAACCTCCTGGTCCGTTACATCACTCAAGGCCGCGCCGAGGGCGACAAGCCAGTCACCACCCCGCAGCGTTTCGCCCGCCTCCTGCTCACCCGCCCCGAGAACCTGCGCGACAAGGACACCGCACTACTGCGGGAACTGACCAAGGCCTGCCCCGAGATGAGCGAACTCGCCCGCCTCACCGGCGAGTTCGCTCAGCTACTGGCACCTGCGGAAGGCAACGACACCAAGCTCACCAACTGGATCGCCACGCTTCGCGCCGCCGGCCTGCCCCACCTGCACTCCTTCGCGAACGGCCTCGAACTCGACCGTGCCGCCGTCGATGCCGGCCTCACCCGCCCGTACCACAACGGCCGCACCGAGGGCGTCAACACGCGAACCAAGCGGATCATGAGACAGATGCACGGCCGAGCCGGGTTCCCCCTGCTCCGCCACCGCATCCTCCTCCAATGATCACCACACAGCGTTACCACCGATTACGGGACAGAGCCCAATCAACGGTGTAACTGAGGTTGTTGAGGTGGGAAGTGTCCGCGCGCTTTGACTGCCCGGCGGATTCGGGCGTTGAGGGACTCGATGGCGTTGGTGGTGCAGACGATTCTGCGGATCTCGGTGTCGAACCGCAGGAACGGGGTGAATTCCTCGCAAGCCGAAACGGTCCGCCAGATGGACTGGCGGACCGTCATTCTCCTGTATGGCTGAGGTGGTTCACGGGCCTGGGTGCTGCCCTACCGGGCGCCGGTAGAAGGGGTTCTTCGGGCAGCTCCAGGCGGGCCAGTCGTGCTCCCCTTCCTGGGACAGCTCCATGGGATGACGGTGGCCGGTGTGACATGTCGGCCATACGGCGCCGGACAGGAGCTGGGCGTTCTCCAGGATGGCCGCCTGTGTGAAGAAGGCGACCGACCAAAGGGCCATGCTCGGGGATTCCGTGCTCAGTTCCTCATCGAATTCCAGTGTCCCCACTTTCACCCCGCTGACGACTAGCACCCTCCAGGCGTCAGGCACCCCGGGTGCTCCGTGGAGGAGGCTGCTGGTGAGCCCGCAGGCCTCCAGGTCATGGGCGAGAGGGGCGAATACTTCTTCAGGGGACAGCGGCACGGGGACCCTCCGGGTGGATCAAGCGCTGAAGCGGCAGTTGACGAACCGGGCCCCCCGGCTTGGGCTTGCTGACGGACTTTCAGGTCCACAGGAAGGACACTTCGCCGGCCTCCCGACCCCGCCCTGGCGGCAGCCCGCGAGATGACGGAAGCCCCGGTCGTCCTTCAGCGGACGGTCGGGGCTTCGTAGGGCCCGTCGGGCGTTCGCGGACCGGCGTCACACGTCCAGGCGGACCGGCGTCACACATCCAGTTGGTCCGCCACCGCTCTCAGGAGGCTCGCGATCTGCTTGCCCGCCGCCTTGTCCGGGTAGCGGCCGCGCTCCAGCATCGGTGTGATGTTCTCCAGCAGCGTCGTCAGGTCCTGCACGATCGACGCCAGCTCGTCCGGTTTGCGGCGCTGCGCCGCAGCGACCGACGGGGTCGGGTCGAGGATCGTCACGGACAGCGCCTGGTCACCGCGCTGGCCCGCCACGACGCCGAATTCGACGCGCTGGCCGGGCTTCAGGGCGTCGACTCCGGCAGGGAGCACCGACGAGTGAACGAAGACGTCGCCGCCGTCGTCGCGGGAGAGGAAGCCGAAGCCTTTCTCCGAGTTGAACCACTTCACCTTGCCGCTGGGCACGTCTGTCCTCGTCCTCGTACTCGTCGGGTCCCGGCCGCACCGGGAAGCGGGAAAACGGCTCTGGATAGCACTGCAGCGGGTCGCAAGACCCGCTCTCACCAAGGCTAATGGTCCAGAGGCTGGTGACAAGACGTCGCCGGATTGTTCCTCCGGGCAGGGAACTACCCTGGGCGGGTGAGTAATGAAACCCCGTCGGCCAAGGCCGACTCAGGCGACCGACTGGTCCGGGTCGGCGCGATCGTTTTCTTCATCGGCGCACTGGCCACACTGGTCACAGTGGCCCCGCTGTTTCTGGGCACGGACCCGTTCCCGCCCGTCGCGTACGCCGTGTGCATGCTGATGGGTCTCGGCTTTGTCATTGCCGCGGCCGGAGTGCTGCAGTCGATCGCCGTGCAGCGGCGCCAGGCCCGCGCGGTGCAGTAGGACGTCCAGTACGGAGTCGATCAGTGTCATGTCGAGGTCGAATCCGACCGTCGGGGGACGCTTTGTCGTGGAAGCCGTGGAAGCCGTGGAAGCCATGGAAGCCATGGGGCCATTGTGCCGACCCTGCTGAACGGCCCCCGCCCCTTCACTTAGCCAAGCCTTACCCGCGTACGCCCGACCCCCGGCTACCGCCTCCGCGCCCGCCACACCAGGTACAGCGCGGAGGCGACCGCGGCGGCCCGCAGGACCACCGGCCATGTTCCCGACAGCGCCTCCCCCATCGCGTCCTTGGCGATCGGCTCGCCCCACCGCCCGTCGAACCGGCCCCACAGCCAGACCGCACCGCCCGTAGCGACCAGGCCCGGCAGGCCGAGCACGATCCACTTCGCCTCGGCGCGGCTGATCCTGCGCGAGGCGTAGGCGAGCAGCCAGCCGCCGCCGAGCACGATCAGATTGCCGATGGCGGCGCCAGCGACGAGCAGGGCGGCGGCCGTCAGGAGCAGGACGTTGGCGCGCGGGCGCAGCACCTCGGCCTCGGTGACGACCGCGACCCGGCGACGGCGGAAGACCCGACGCCTGCGGCGCGGGACGTCGTCCTCGTCCGTTACGTCGTCCTCGTCGCCCTCGGTGTCACTGTCCTCATCCTCGTCCGCGTCGTCCTGCGAGGGCGGGGGCTTGAGTATTTCGGGGATCTCCACGCCGCCCACGAATCCGGGCACCGAGATGCCCGCCCCGAACGGGCCCGGTTCCACCCGCCACCAGTCGGGCTCGCTGCCCTGCGGGCCGAGCTCGTCGGTGCCTGCGAGGTGCGGCGGCGACGCGGCCGTCGAGGAGGCCGTCGACTCGACGGGCTCCTCCGTGTCCGCTGTCCTACGCGGCCCGGGGATCCGGCGGGTCCGTCCAACACGCCCCGCCCGGCCCGACTGCTTGTCCCGCTGCTCCGGCAGCGTCACCGGCTTCGTCGCAGGTCCGGGCAGGGTCCCGGCCGCCGCGGCCTGCACGAGCTCGCCGGGTGATCCCATTCTGCCGATGATCCGCCGCACCGTGGCGGGGCTGTCCGTGCCATGCTTCGACCGCTGGTGGTCGATCTGGTCACGCAGGGTCGCCACCAACCGCATCCGTGTCCCCGAGGGCAGCTGATGTTGCTGAGCCAGGTCGCCGACCCGGCTCAGAAAGTCGTAGACGAGCTGATCGCTCTCGATCCCCACCGGCGGTCCGTCCCCTCACCCTCCATCTGTCCTGCACCGACCGTAGCGCCACACCGGCTAACGTGGGGCGGATGGGGACCAGCGAGCGCAACCGGGAGGCGCACGTGTCCGAAGGATCAGGCACTACGCCACCACGCAGCCGCGCGGAGGCCCCGAAGTCCGGCGCCGGCGCGACCAGCACTACGCAAGGCACTGGTACGCCCATGCCCTCTTCCGCACCCGCCCAGGCACCCCGCACCCTCGCGGAAGCCCTGCGCCCGCGCTCCGACGCGTCCCTCGCCGCGCTGCTGCGCGCCCGCCCCGACCTGCTCTCTCCCGTACCGAACGACCTGAGCCAGCTCGCCACCCGGGCCGCCACCCGCGCCTCCGTCGTGCGTGCGCTTGAGCGGCTCGACCGGTTCACGCTGCAGACCGCCGAGGCGCTCGCCGTGTCCCCGGACCCCGCCCCGTACGAGACCCTCCGTGACCTGATGACCGGCGACGAGAGCGACCCGCGGATCGCCGACGCGGTGCCGGTCGCGGTGGCCACGCTGCGTGAGCAGGCGCTGCTGTGGGGGGCGAACGACCGGCTGCGTCTTGTACGTACCGCCCGCGAGCTCCTCGCGCCGTCCCCGACGCACCCGTCCCCCACCGGTCTGGGCCCGACCGTGGCCGAGGCGACCGCGGGCACGGGCATGTCGCCGACCCGGCTGCAGGAGATCATGGCCGCCGCCGGGCTGCCCACCACGCACGACCCGGTGTCCGCCATCAGCGCCCTGACCGCGCTGTTCACCGACCGGAACCGGATGTCGGCGCTGCTCGACACGGCACCCTCCGAGGCCCTGATGGTGCTGGAGCGGCTGGTCTGGGGCCCGCCGTACGGGGAGGTCACCTCCGACCCGACGCCGCCCGTACGGTGGCTGCGCGACCGGGGTCTGCTGCTGCCCACCAGCCCCCGCACCGTGGTTCTGCCGCGCGAGGCCGCGCTGCACATGCGGGGCGGGCGCGCGCACCGCATGGCCGAGCCCGCGCCGCCCGCCGTGGTGGCCGCCGCCACATACGGTCCACAGGTGGTGGACGGCACGGCCGCCGGTCAGGCGTACGCCGCGCTGTCGACCATCGAAGACCTGCTCAAGGACTGGAACGAGGGCGGCCCGCCCGTCATGCGATCCGGCGGCCTGAGCGTCCGCGACCTCAAGCGGACCGCCGCCGCACTGTCCATGCCGGAGCCGATGGCGGCCTTCTGGGTCGAACTCGCCTACGCGGCAGGCCTGTTGGCCCCCGACGGCAAGACCGACGAGCGGTACGCCGCGACCCCCGCGTACGACGAGTGGCTCGGCCTCCCTCCGCAGGACCGCTGGACGCGCATCGCCTCCGCGTGGCTGTACGCGACCCGCACCGCGGGTCTGATCGGCGGCCAGGACGCGAAGGGCCGCGCGCTCGCCGCGCTCGGCCCCGAACTGGACCGTTCCGCCGCCCCCGAGGTGCGCCGCCGCGTGCTCGACCTGCTCGCCTCGCTCCCGGAGGCAGCCGCGCCCGCCCCGGAGACCGTGCTGGCCCGGCTGCGCTGGGAGCGCCCGCTGCGGGCTGCGAACGCGCAGTCCGCCCAGGGCGGCGTGTCCGCGAACACCAGCGGCGACCTGCGCTCCCGGATGGCGCTGTGGACCCTCAACGAGGCCGAGCTCATCGGCTTCACCGGCCGCGGCGCGCTGTCCGGCCACGGCCGTGCGCTGCTGGGGCACCCGACGTCGGGTGACGGCGCGCAAGGTGCTGCGGTGCGGCCCGCCGGTCGTGCCCCCGCCCAAGCCACGGGCCGGCCCCTCCTCGATCAGCCCCCCGCCCAGTCCGCCGGGCAGGTACTCGGCCGGGCGACCGCCGCCGCGCGGACGCCCGCGAAGGTCTCGGCCGCCGAACGCGCCACCGCGGCCGTACGCGCCGCGGACCTCCTCGCGCCGCTCATCCCCATGCCGCTGGACCACGTACTCCTCCAGGCCGACCTCACCGCGGTCGCGCCCGGCCCCCTCCAGCGGCCGCTCGCGGAGACGCTCGGGGTGCTCGCGGACGTCGAGTCGAAGGGCGGGGCGACCGTCTACCGGTTCACGCCCGCGTCCGTACGCCGTGCGCTCGACGCCGGGCTGACCGCGTCCGACCTGCACACCTTCCTGACCGACCACAGCCGTACGCCGGTACCGCAGCCGCTCAGCTACCTCATCGACGACGTGGCGAGAAAGCACGGGCATCTGCGGGTCGGTTCGGCCTGTGCGTATGTGCGCTGCGACGACGATGCGATGCTCGGCGAGATCCTCGCCGACAAGCGGTCGCAGCCGCTGGGGCTGCGCCGGCTCGCCCCGACCGTGCTGGCCGCGCAGACCGACCCGGCGACCCTGCTCGACGGGCTGCGCGCGATGGGCTTCGCGCCCGCCGCGGAGTCCGTGTCGGGCGACGTGATGATCACCCGCGCCGACGCGTACCGCACCCCGCCGCGCACGGCGCCCGTGCCCGTCCCCGAGGGCCCGCCGACCCCCGACGACACCCTGCTGGGTGCGGCGCTGCGGGCGATCCGGGCCGGGGACATGGCGTCCACGGCGGTACGCAAGGTCAGCCCGGCGGTGGCCGCGGAGGCGGGTACGGGCAGCCCCGACATCGGCACGGCCACCGGCGGCGGTGTGCTCCCCCGCACCACTTCGGCCGAGACGCTGGCCACCGTCCAGGCGGCGGCGCTCACCGGGTCCGCGGTGTGGATCGGGTACGTCAACGCGGACGGGGCGGCGAGTCAGCGGGTCATCGCTCCGGTGCGGGTCGAGGGCGGGTTCGTGACGGCGTACGACCACACGGCGGACGAGGTCCGCACGTATCCGCTGCACCGGATCACGGGTGTGGCGGAGCTGGCGGACGTGCCGTAGGGCGGGCCGGGGTGGGGGCGGGGTGCGGGTTGCCTGCGGCGCTGTCCCCTACCCGCCCCTTCCCGAACTGGGGCTCCGCCCCAGACCCCGGTCCTCAATCGCCGGACGGGCTGAAGAGGTTGCTGTATGCGGCAATGTTCAGCCCGTCCGGCGATTGAGGACACGCCCGCAGGGCGTCCGGGGGGTCCGGGGGTATCCCCCGGTTCCGGGAAGGGGCGGGTAGGGGAACAAGCCCCGCGCAGCGGCTAAGCCTTGTCCGCCCGCACCTTTACCTTCGCGCCCGGCTTCTTCAACCTCGGCAACCCCGGCTTCTTGAACCTCGGCTTCGTCCCGGCCTTCGGCTTCGCCCTCGGCGCCTTCGCGGCCCCCGGCTTCGACCCCGGCTTCGCCGCAGCCCCAGGCTGCGCCCCGCCCCGGCGCGCCCGAGCGATCCGCCCCAGCCGCCGCCCGAGCACCACGTACCCGATCAATGCGCCCGTGGTGTTCAGGATCACGTCGTCGACATCGAACGCCCGGCCCGCCACGATCGCGCCCTGCGCCAGCTCCACCAGGATCATCACCACCACGGTGAACGCCACCACCCGCAGGAGCCGCAGCGAGCGCGGTACCAGGACCGGCAGCAGTATACCGAAGGGCATGCCGAGGACCAGGTTGCCGCCTATCTGCTTGCAGGCCGCGAGGAACGTGTAGTCCTCGGCGTACTGCCGCAACGACGCACCAGGACGCAAGTTGGTGGTGACAAGGCTTTCGGAGGCGTGCGACGGGGCGAGGGTCAGCCGCGCCAGAGCCGCCGAGAAAAGAACCAGGCCAAGGAACGCCAACGCCACGGCGAGCGCCCGGAGCATGGCCTGACCCCACGTGGCACGAGTACCGGCTTCGGATGTCATGGCCTTCCACGTACCCCGACCCGGCCGGGTCACTCGGGGCACCCCGGGACGTATGCGGAACGCGCACGCGACCCACATCGCACGCAGTACGGCACACTGGACGTTTGGCCGCTCAGGCCGAACCACCGCAGAAAGGGCCGAGGCGCGCGTGAATTCAGGACCCCTCATCGTCCAGAGCGACAAGACCCTCCTGCTGGAAGTCGAGCACGAGCAGTCCGGCGCCTGCCGCCGGGCCATCGCGCCCTTCGCCGAGCTGGAGCGCGCGCCCGAGCACATCCACACCTACCGGCTGACCCCGCTCGGCCTGTGGAACGCGCGCGCCGCGGGCCACGACGCGGAGCAGGTCGTCGACGCGCTCGTCGAGTTCTCCCGCTACCCCGTCCCGCACGCGCTCCTCGTGGACATCGCCGAGACGATGTCCCGCTACGGCCGCCTCACGCTCTCCAAGCACCCCACCCACGGCCTGGTCCTGACCTCCACCGACCGTCCCGTACTGGAGGAGATCCTCCGCTCGAAGAAGGTCCAGCCGCTGGTCGGCAACCGGATCGACGGGGACACGGTCGTCGTCCACCCCTCCGAGCGCGGCCAGATCAAGCAGACGCTGCTCAAGCTGGGCTGGCCCGCCGAGGACCTCGCGGGTTACGTCGACGGGGAGGCCCACGAGATCGCCCTGGCGGAGAACGGCTGGGCCCTGCGCCCGTACCAGCAGCAGGCCGTCGAGGGCTTCTGGCACGGCGGCTCCGGCGTGGTCGTGCTGCCCTGCGGCGCGGGCAAGACGCTGGTGGGCGCGGGTGCCATGGCCGTCGCCAAGGCCACCACCCTGATCCTGGTCACCAACACCGTCTCGGCCCGCCAGTGGAAGCACGAGCTGGTCAAGCGGACGTCGCTGACCGAGGAGGAGATCGGCGAGTACAGCGGTACGCGCAAGGAGATCCGCCCGGTGACCATCGCGACGTACCAGGTCCTCACGACGAAGCGGAAGGGCGTCTACGCGCACCTGGAGCTCTTCGACTCGCGCGACTGGGGCCTGATCATCTACGACGAGGTGCACCTGCTGCCCGCGCCCGTCTTCAAGTTCACCGCGGACCTCCAGGCGCGCCGCCGGCTCGGTCTGACCGCGACGCTCGTGCGTGAGGACGGCCGCGAGTCGGACGTCTTCTCGCTCATCGGGCCCAAGCGGTTCGACGCGCCGTGGAAGGAGATCGAGGCGCAGGGCTACATCGCGCCCGCCGACTGCGTCGAGGTCCGCGTCAATCTGACGGAGAGCGAGCGGCTCGCGTACGCGACGGCCGAGCCCGAGGAGAAGTACCGCTACTGCGCGACGACCGCGACCAAGCGGAAGGTGACGGAGGCGCTGGTCGCGAAGCACGCGGGTGAGCAGACGCTGGTCATCGGCCAGTACATCGACCAGCTCGACGAGCTGGGTGAGCACCTGGACGCCCCGGTCATCAAGGGCGAGACGTCCAACGCACAGCGCGAGAAGCTCTTCGAGTCGTTCCGGCAGGGCGAGATCAGTGTGCTCGTGGTGTCGAAGGTCGCGAACTTCTCGATCGACCTGCCGGAGGCGACGGTCGCCATTCAGGTGTCGGGCACATTCGGCTCCCGGCAGGAGGAGGCACAGCGCCTCGGCCGGGTGCTGCGGCCGAAGGCGGACGGGCACGAGGCGCGCTTCTACTCGGTGGTCGCACGCGACACGATCGACCAGGACTTCGCGGCCCACCGCCAGCGCTTCCTGGCCGAACAGGGTTACGCGTACCGCATCGTGGACGCGGACGAACTGATGGCGGACGGCGGCAAATAACCCCCTGCGGCTCGGCTCCGCCGGAGCCCGGCGGGCCGGTCAGTCGTTTCCGCCCGTTCTTTGTGTACGGCTCAGCGGGGCCGCTTTCGGCGCGGTGCGCGGGGACGGAAGGTCCGCGGCCGGTACGTGACCGGTCCGCAACCGCCACCCCGCCCACCCCAGGAACCCCACCGCCACCAGCGCGTACGGCGAGGCCAACGCCTGCTGCCACCACGCCAGCCGCAGATCAAGATCCCCCGTGTGCGGCACCAGCCACAGGCTGCGCCCCAGGAACACCGCTCCCACCGCCACGGCGATCCGGCCCCGGCCCTCCGCGACCAGGACGGCGATCAGCGGCACGCACCACACCCAGTGGTGCGACCAGCTGATCGGCGAGACGAGCAGCGCCGTCGCGGCGGTGGCCAGCACGCCCCAGGTCTCGTACCCGGCCCCGACCGCCGCGCGGCGCGCGATCCACAGCCCGGCGACGCCGGTGAGGGCCGCGGCCACCAGCCACACCACGCCGGGCTCCTCGGTGTGCAGCACGCGCGCGAACAGGCCCTGGAGCGACTGGTTGTCGACGATCCATGCCTTGCCGACCCGCCCGGTTTCAAAGATCCGCCGGGTCCAGAAATCGATGCTGGCCTGCGGCAGTACGAGCGCCCCGAGCAGCACCGTGCCGATGAACGAGGCCAGCGCGGTGAGCCCGGCCCGTACCCGCCCGGTGAGCAGCAGATAGACGATGAAGATGGCGGGGGTGAGCTTGACGCCCGCCGCGATACCGAGGCCGAAGCCCTTGCCGATGGCGTCGTCCGTACGGGAGAGGTCCCACAGGACGAGGCAGACGAGGACGAGGTTGATCTGCCCGAAAAGGATCGTCTGGAAGACCGGTTCGAGCCACAGACCCACCGCGGTGCCCGCGAGAACGAGCGCGGGCCCGGCCGGGAGCCGGGCGAACCGGCAGGAGAGATGGACCAGCAGCGCGAGGAGCGCGGCATTGCCCACGGCGAAGACGACCTTGAGGGCGCCCAGCGGCAGCCAGGTCGTCGGTACGAAGAGGATCGCGGCGAACGGCGGGTAGGTGGCGGGCAGTTGCCACTCGGTGACCGTGAAGCCGTACAGATCGGTGCCGTTCGCGACGGCTGCGCCTTCCGCCCGGTACACGAGCGTGTCGGCCATGGGGATGTGCTGGAACAGGCAGAGCGCCGTCAGCGCGACCAGCGACACGGCGAGCAGCATGCCTGAGACGGCCGTCGAACGGGGGGACATCACGCTGCGGTCTTCCACGGCCGCGACCCTAGTGGATCAGCGAGGGGGTCCCGGCAAACCGGCGGGTCGGACGGCCCGGCCCGGGTACGGGACGCGCGGGGGGCGTGTGTGCGGGACGCGGACTCAGCGGCGCTTCACGCCTGCCTCCTCCGCGTGCTCCCCGAGCAGGACCACGCTGAACGCGGCGCTCGTGAAAGCCTTGACGGCGTGCACGGCGGCGCCGATCGGGTGAGGACGGTGGCCGGTGGCGCCGAGTGCGGTCGCGCCCGCGAGGGGCCGGCTGCGGCGGACCGAGGGACCTGCAGTGCCTGGGGTGAACGTCGCTGTACTCATGTCTCCATCATGGTTTTCGGGCCCCCGCGGCACATCGCTCCGCAGGCTGAGCTCCCGCGCGCCCCTGCTCCCCCTCGGGTCGTACGCCGCCCCTGAGACCCGTCTCAGGGGCGGACCTACGGGATTAATCATTCGCCCGCGCCGAAGCCCGCGACTACAATCCTCGGTCTGCCGCCTCCCTTCGTGGAGCGCCGCCGCCCGGACGGAAACCGGGCGGCAGCCATGCCGTGACCCACCGCCGACCGGACCACCGCGCCCCCGCACACCCGGGCCGCGGCCCGCAGGCCTGCGTACCACCGGAGGCATCACCGTGCCCGCGCACGAATCCGACCCCAGCTCCGCCCTCGACGACCCCCTCGCCCGCGAGCGCGCCCACCTGTCGTCCTCGCGCACCGCGCTGCGTGCCATGCGCGAGGACGTCAAGGCCCTCGACATCCGTGACGTCACCGCGAACTGGGTGAACGCCGCCGTCCTCGGCGCGCAGATCGAGGAGCGCATCAAGGCCCTCGCCGACCTCTCGCACACCCCGCTGTTCTTCGGCCGCCTCGACTATCTGCACAGGGTCGGCTCGGACAAGGCCGAGGGCGCGGAGGGCGAGCGCTTCTACATCGGCCGCCGGCACGTCCACGACGCCGACGGCGATCCGATGGTCATCGACTGGCGCGCGCCCGTCTCGCAGCCCTTCTACCGGGCGTCGAAGAAGGACCCGCTCGACGTCGGGCTGCGCCGCCGCTTCGGTTACACCGGCGGTGAGCTCACGGCGTACGAGGACGAGCATCTGTCCGACCCCACCGAGGCCGCGCGCACCAGCAAGCTGCTCCAGACGGAGATCGAACGGCCGCGCGTCGGCCCGATGCGGGACATCGTCGCGACGATCCAGCCCGAGCAGGACGAGATCGTACGGGCCGGGCTCGGCGGCACGGTCTGTGTGCAGGGCGGCCCCGGCACCGGAAAGACGGCGGTGGGTCTGCACCGGGTCGCGTACCTCCTCTACGCGCACCGCGAGCGGCTCGCCAGGACCGGCACGCTCGTCATCGGGCCGAACAAGTCCTTCCTGCACTACATCGAGCAAGTGCTGCCCGCGCTCGGCGAGTTGGAGGTCAAGCAGGCGACCGTGGACGACCTGGTGGGGCGCGTCGCGCAGGTGGAGGTGCGGGGCACCGACGAGGCCGACGCGGCGATCATCAAGGGCGACGCGCGGATGGCGGAGGTGCTGCGGCGGGCGATCCGTTCGCACGTCACGATGCCCACCGAGCCGGTCATGGTGGTGCGCGGGTCGCGGCGCTGGCGGATTCCGGCGTACGAACTCGAAGAGACCGTACGGGAGTTGCTCGCCAGGGACATCCGGTACGGCGCGGCGCACGATGCGCTGCCGCAGCGCATCGCGCACGCGGTGCTGGTGCGCATGGAGGAGTCGGGCGAGGCGCCGGACGACCGGGTGCAGGACGCGGTGGCCCGTAACCCGGCAGTGAAGGCGGCCGTCAAGGCGGTCTGGCCGGCGGTGGATCCGGCGAAGCTGGTCCTGCGGCTGCTGTCCGACGCGGATTTCCTGGCGGAACAGGCGGAGGGCATTCTCTCGTCCCAGGAGCAGGAGACGATCCGCTGGGCGAAGCCGGTGCGGAGCGTGAAGTCGGCGAAGTGGTCGGCGGCGGACACGGTGCTCATCGACGAGGCGTCGGACCTGGTCTCGCGTACGCACTCGCTGGGCCATGTCGTCCTCGACGAGGCGCAGGACCTCTCGCCCATGCAGTACCGGGCGGTGGGGCGGCGCTGCACGACGGGCTCGGCGACGGTCCTCGGCGACCTGGCGCAGGGCACGACGCCGTGGGCCACGGCGAGTTGGCCCGAGGCGCTGCGGCACCTGGGCAAGACGGATGCGGTGATCGAGGAGCTGACGGCCGGTTTCCGCGTGCCGCGCGATGTGATCGCGTACGCGTCGCTGCTCCTCCCGTCGATCTCACCCGGCCTGGCCCCGGTCTCGTCGGTGCGCGAGAGCCCCGGCTCGCTGGCGGTCGTCCCCGTCGAGGACGCGGAGAAACTCCCCCTGGCGGTGGTGGCGGCCTGCGAGGACTCGCTGCGCCACGAGGGCTCGATCGGCCTGATCGCGGCCGACACCCGCATCCCAGCCCTGGCGGCGGCCCTGACGACGGCGGGCCACACGTACCTCGCCCCGGGAGAGGAGACAACGGCGGACGCCCGCCTGACGCTGGTCCCGGCGTCGCTGGCCAAGGGCCTGGAGTACGACTACGTGGTCCTGGACGAGCCGGCGGCGGTGGTGTCGGCGGAGCCGGACGAACGCACGGGCCTGCGCAGGCTGTACGTGTCCCTGACCCGAGCGGTATCGGGCCTGACGATCCTCCACACGGAGCCACTGCCGGGGGCGCTGGCCTCATAGCCCTGGGGCACTTCAGCCCGTCCGGCGTTTGAGGACACGCCCGCAGGACGTCCGGGGGCCCGGGGGCCTGCCCCGCCACGCGGCGGCAGCCGCAAAATGTCACAGCGGGAAGGGGCGGGTAGGGGACAGCGCCGCAGGCAACCCGCACCCGGACCCCGCCGCACGCACCTGACCCGCACCCGAGCCCGCCCACACCCAAGGCCAGCCACCCGCCACCCGCACCCCACCCGCAACCCCCGCCGGAGGCGCCCCGCGTTACGCGTCCAGCAACCCCCGCCACTCCCGCACCGCCGCCGCCCCCACCGGCTCCGACCAGCCGCCCGGCCGGGCCGCGCCGCCGATGTGGAACGCCGTGATCCCCGCAGCCCGCAGCTCCGGCACATGGTCGAGCCGCAGCCCGCCGCCGACCAGGATCTGCGGCTCATAACCCGCCTCCCCCCGCTCCGACGCAGCCGCCTCGGCCAGCAGCTTCGGCAGTCCCGCGTCGACGCCCTCCGCCGCGCCCGCGGTGAGGTACGTGTCGAGGCCGGGCAGCTCCGCGAGCTGCTTGCGGGCCGCGTCACGGTCCGCAGCCCGGTCGAGCGCCCGGTGGAACGTCCACGGGCATCCCTCGATCTCCGCGACGACCCGCTCCACGGCGACCAGATCGGGACTGCCGTCCGGGTCCAGGAACCCGAGGACGAACTCGTCCGCCCCCTCGGCCCGCATCCCCCGCGCGGCCTCGACCAGCGCGTCCACGTCCCCCGCTGCGAACCCGTCGGCGAGCCGCAGCATCACTCGCAGCCGGATGTCCACGGCCGCCCGGATCCGCCCGAAGGTCTCGCGGGACGGGGTCAGGCCGTCCGCCGCCATGTCGGTGATCAGCTCCAGGCGGTCAGCCCCTCCGGACTGGGCCGCGACCGCGTCCTCCGCGTCGAGAGCGATGACCTCCAGGACTGCACGGTTGCTCATGTGACCCGACCCCAATTCCTTGACTCTCCCAGAAGACCCCTACAGGTCTAGTCCAATAGGCAGCCTACGGGGCGGGGCCCCACCTGCGCATCAGGGCACAGGCGGCGCGCCGGTCAGTGGCGCCGGTCAGCGAGCGTGGCCCTCCGCCCCCTCCTCCGGCTTCGCGCCCCCGTGCTCGTCGTGCTTCGCCGCGGGCCGCTCCTCCGCGACCACGGGACCGACCCCCTGGCCCACTGCGTACGCGGTGCCGAACGTGGCGGCGAGCGCGGTGGCGAAGGCGGCGATCTTCACTCCGGTGTTCATAACGGTCTCCTCGGGTGAGTCGGGCGGTGAGTAGTCAGCCGTTGGCGCTGAAGCCGTGCGCGACAGGCTGTCGCAACCCCTTCGACAATACCCCCCTGGGGTATCTCGTCAAGTCCGTTCCGGCACTTGTGCCAGATAGGGGTGGGGGGTATACATGGACTCAGCGAACACAGTACCCCCAGGGGGTATAGAACGGCAGCAGGGCCGACGCTACGGCGACCGCCCCGCCCCGCCCACTACGAGGAGCAGACGTGACCACCACGACGACCGGCGCAGGAGCCGAGGTCGAGCTCGCCATCGGCGGCATGACCTGCGCCTCCTGCGCCGCCCGTATCGAGAAGAAGCTCAACCGCATGGACGGCGTCGAGGCCACCGTCAACTACTCCACCGAGAAGGCCAAGGTCACCTACCGGGGCGAGGACGTCTCCGTGGCGGACCTGATCGCCACCGTCGAGGCCACCGGGTACAGCGCGAAGGAGCCCGCCCCGGCCCGTACGGCGGGCGAGGGCGACGAGGAGGCCGCCGACACTGACGAGCTGCGCCCCCTACGGCAGCGGCTGATCACCGCCACCGTCCTCGCGGTCCCCGTCATCGCGATGGCGATGGTCCCGGCCCTCCAGTTCAACTACTGGCAGTGGCTGTCGCTGACCCTGGCCGCCCCGGTCGTCACGTACGCCGCCTGGCCCTTCCACTGCGCCGCCTGGACCAACGCCAAGCACGGCGCGGCGACGATGGACACCCTGATCTCGGTCGGTACATCGGCGGCGTTCCTGTGGTCGGTGTGGGCGCTGTTCTTCGGCACGGCCGGCACACCCGGCATGACCCACCCCTTCGAGCTGACGATCTCGCGCAGCGACGGCGCGGGGAACATCTACCTGGAGGCGGCTGCGGGCGTCACCGCGTTCATCCTCGCCGGGCGCTACTTCGAGGCCCGCTCCAAGAGGAAGGCGGGCGCCGCGCTCAAGGCCCTGCTGGAACTCGGCGCCAAGAGCGTCACCGTGCTGCGCGACGGCCGTGAGGAGACCGTGCCCACCGCGGACCTGGCCGTCGGCGACCACTTCGTCGTACGCCCCGGGGAGAAGATCGCCACGGACGGCTCGGTCGTCGAGGGCACTTCCGCCGTCGACGCGGCCATGCTCACCGGCGAGTCCGTCCCGGTCGAGGTCGGTCCTGGCGACTCCGTCACCGGCGCCACCCTGAACGCCGGCGGCCGTCTTGTCGTCGAGGCCACCCGGGTCGGCGCGGACACCCAACTCGCCAGGATGGCCAAGCTCGTCGAGGACGCGCAGAACGGCAAGGCGGCGGCCCAGCGCCTCGCCGACAAGATCTCCGCCGTCTTCGTCCCCGTGGTCATCGCGCTCGCCCTCGCGACGCTCGGCTTCTGGCTCGGCAACGGGGCCGGCCTGACCGCCGCATTCACCGCGGCCGTGGCCGTCCTGATCATCGCCTGCCCCTGCGCGCTGGGCCTGGCCACTCCGACCGCACTCATGGTCGGTACGGGCCGTGGCGCCCAGCTCGGCATCCTCATCAAGGGCCCCGAGGTCCTGGAGACCACCCGTAAGGTCGACACGATCGTCCTCGACAAGACCGGCACCGTCACCACCGGCCGGATGACACTGCTCGCCGTGCACACGGCCGACACCACCGACGAGTCCGAAGTGCTGCGCCTGGCAGGGGCGTTGGAGCACGCGTCCGAGCACCCGATCGGGCAGGCCGTCGCGGCGGGCGCCGCCGAGAAGCTCGGCACGCTGCCCACCCCCGAGGACTTCGCGAACATCCCGGGCCTGGGTGTCCAGGGCATCGTGGAGGGCCACGCCGTCCTCGTCGGCCGGGATCGGCTGCTCACGGAGTGGGCGATGAGCCTGCCCGTGGAGCTGGAGCGGGCCAAGGCGGCGGCGGAGGCCCGGGGGCGTACGGCAATCGCGGTGGCCTGGGACGGCGAGGCCAGGGCCGTCCTGGAGGTCGCGGACGCGGTGAAGGAGACCAGCGCCGAGGCGATCCGCAGGCTGCGCGCGCTGGGCCTCACCCCGATCCTGCTGACCGGCGACAACAAGGCCGTCGCCGAGTCGGTCGCCAAGGAGGTCGGCATCGACCAGGTCTTCGCCGAGGTCATGCCGGAGGACAAGGTCGACGTGGTCAAGAAGCTCCAGGCGGAGGGCCGCAGCGTGGCGATGGTCGGCGACGGCGTCAACGACGCCGCCGCGCTCGCCCAGGCCGACCTGGGCCTGGCCATGGGCACCGGCACGGACGCGGCGATCGAGGCGGGCGACCTCACGCTCGTACGGGGTGATCTGCTCGCCGCCGTGGACGCGATCCGGTTGTCCCGCAAGACCCTCGGCACCATCAGGTCGAACCTCTTCTGGGCCTTCGCCTACAACGTGGGCGCCCTGCCGCTCGCGGCGGCCGGTCTGCTCAACCCGATGATCGCCGGGGCGGCCATGGCGTTCTCCTCGGTCTTCGTCGTCGGCAACTCCCTGCGGCTGCGAGGCTTCAAGGCGGCGCGGGGGTGAGTGGCGGGTGCGGGTGTGGCGTCGACCGTTGGATTCAGAGCACCAGCGGCCCCGGAACCACCCTGTACGCCTGCCCCGACCACGCCACCGAGCCAGGGCGTGTCTCTTTGATGCATGGAGTGAGGCCGCTTGAGGGGTGGCTGTGCGCGACACGTACCGAATAGGGTCGAGGTAAGCGATCGCTTAGTCGCTTTCTGCGTGGTCTGGCAAGCCGTGCCAGGAGAGAGGTAGGGAACCTGATGCCGGTCATCGATGCGTGGATGCAGCACCCCACGCTCCGTCACTCCAACCATGAGATGTTCGAGTCGTTGCGCCGGTGGACGGGGCGGGGCCTGTTGGAGGAGCCGTTGCCCGTCAAGGAGACGGTGGCCGCGATGGCCGCGGCGGATGTCGAGATTGGCCTTTCGGCGGCCTGGTATGGGCCGCAGGGGCCACTGATCAGCAACGATGAGGTGGCCGAGTTCGTCGCCCAGTCCGACGGGCGTTTGCGCGGGGTGGCCGGCGCGGATCTCACGCGTCCGGTCCAGGCGGTGCGGGAACTGCGCCGAGCCGTGGAAGAACTCGGCTTCGTGGCCCTGCGGATCGTGCCCTGGCTCTGGCAACTCCCTCCCACCGACCGGCTGTACTACCCGCTCTACGCCGCCTGCGTCGACCTCGGCATCCCCTTCTGCACCCAGGTCGGGCACACCGGACCGCTGCGTCCGTCCGAAACCGGCCGCCCCATCCCCTACATCGACCAGGTCGCTCTCGACTTCCCTGAGCTGACCATCGTGTGCGGACACATCGGCTACCCGTGGACCACGGAGATGATCGCGGTGGCCGACAAGCACGCCAACGTGTACATCGACACCAGCGCCTACACCGCCCGCCGCTACCCACGCGAGTTGGTCGACTACCTGCGCGGCCGGGGTCGCAGGAAGGTGCTGTTCGGCACCAATTATCCCATGATCACCCCCGGCCAGGCACTGGAACACCTCGGCGAACTGGGCCTGGACGAGGAAGCCACCGAGCTGTTCCTGTCCGGCAACGCACGAGGGATCTTCAGCCTCTGAAGTCAGTAGAACGCCCCGTCGAATTCGCCACCGCGCAGAATGAGCGCCATGGCCGACACCACACAGCACCCCGCGCACGACGACCTGCTACGCCGCTGGCTGGCCGCCATGCCCGCCGGGGCCGCCGGGGCGCCGGATCCGCGCCCGTACGGGGAGAACCTCCTCGCGCGCTGGGCGGAGCCACAGCGGAAGTACCACACCACCGACCATCTGATCGCGGTCCTCGACCGCGTCGACGTACTCGCCGGGCATGCGGACGAGCCGGATCTCGTACGGCTGGCGGCGTGGTTCCACGACGCGGTCTACCGCCCGGACCGGTCGGAGAACGAGGAGCGCAGCGCGGTTCTCGCGGAGCGGGCGCTGGCGGAGCTGGGCTTCGACGAGGCCTCCACGGCGGAAGTCGCCCGCCTGGTCCGCCTCACCACCACACACGCCCCGGAGCCCGGCGACACGAACGGCGAGGCCCTGTGCGACGCGGACCTGGCCATCCTGGCGACGGGCCCGACCTCGTACGCGGAGTACGCGGCGGCGGTGCGGCAGGAGTACGGCTTCGTGCCGGACGAGGCGTTCAGGGACGGCCGGGCGGCGGTGCTGCGCCAACTCCTCGACCTGCCCCGGCTGTTCCACACGCCCCACGGGCGGGCGGAGTGGGAGGAGCGGGCGCGGCACAACCTGGCCACGGAGTTGGAGTTGCTGGCGGGGTAGGGGTGCGGGTAGGGGACAGCCCCGCGCAGCCGCACCCCGCGCTCACCCCCCGCGGCCCGGATCACGTACCCGCGAGGGAATCTCAGTGCCGTCCAGGACGTTGACACCTGTCATGCCGAACTCCGCCGACTCCCGCACGCGCATGCCGCTCGCCGTATACATTCTCGGCCTGGCCGTCTTCGCCCTCGGGACCAGCGAGTTCATGCTGTCCGGGCTGCTGCCGCCCATCGCGGACGACATGGGCGTGTCCATCCCGCAGGCCGGACTGCTGATCTCCGCCTTCGCGATCGGCATGGTGATCGGCGCGCCCCTGCTGGCCGTGGCCACCCTGCGGCTTCCCCGGCGTACGACCCTGATCGCCCTGATCACGGTCTTCGGCTTCGGCCAGGTCGCCGGTGCGCTGGCTCCCACGTACGCGCTGCTCTTCGCATCCCGCGTCGTGAGTGCCCTCGCCTGTGCGGGGTTCTGGGCCGTGGGGGCGGCGGTCGCCATCGCCATGGTGCCGGCGAACTCGCGGGCCCGTGCCATCGCCGTGATGCTCGGCGGGCTGAGCATCGCGAACGTCCTGGGCGTGCCGCTCGGCGCGTTCCTCGGCGACAGCTTCGGGTGGCGCTCGGCGTTCTGGGCGGTGGCGGCGGCCTCGGCCCTGGCGCTGGTGGGCGTGGCCACGCTCATTCCACGCATTCCGCTGCCCGACGAAAAGCCCCGGCTCAAGCGGGAATTGGGGATCTACCGCGACCGGCAGGTATGGCTGGCCATCGTCATGACGGCGCTCGCGGCGGGCGGCGTCTTCTGCGCGTTCAGCTATCTCGCGCCGCTGCTCACGGACGTGGCGGGGCTGGACGCGGGGTGGGTGCCGACCGTTCTGGGACTCTTCGGTGTCGGCGCCCTGATCGGTACGGCCATCGGCGGGCGGGTCGCCGACGCGCACCTCTTCGGTGTCCTGATCAGCGGCCTCGCGGCCTCCACCGTCTTCCTGGCGGCCCTCGCGCTCTTCGCGTCCACCGCGTGGGTCGCCGTCGCCCTGGCCTTCCTGCTCGGCGTCTCGGCCTTTTACACCGGGCCCGCGCTCAACGCCCGCGTGTTCAACGTCGCGGGCGCGGCCCCCACCCTGGCGGGCGCGACCACCACCGCCGCCTTCAACCTGGGCAATACGGGCGGCCCCTGGCTCGGCGGCACGGTCATCGACGCGGACTTCGGCTTCGCCTCGACGGCGTGGGCGGGCGCGGCGATGGCAGCTCTGGCGCTGGTGACCGTCATCGTCTCGCTGCGGATGCAGCGCCGGGGCGGGTCGCGGGTCGTGGTCGGGGCGACGGCAGACCCGGCGGACCGGGCGGACCCGGCGAAAGCAGCAAGTGCGGCTTCGGGTTCCGCTGGAGCCCGCCGCACCTGACCAGCGGACCAGCGGACCCAGTCCGGAGTCCACATCCGGCGTATTCGGCCAGACCACACCAAGGCCGTCACACTCCGCTTACGCCGGGCGGCCCTTCGGCCGGCGCAGGCCCGCCGCCGTGAGCCTGCGGACGAGTTCCTTCGAGCCGATCTCCACCGCGCCCGCGCCCACCGCGTCGACGTACCGCACCTCGGGCACGTCGTAGTGGTCCCGCTCGAAGGCCCTGGGCGGGCAGCCGATACCGGCCGCGAAGGTGTGCAGCTCCTCGTACGACGCGTCGCTGACCAGGTGCGACCACATCCGGCCGTGGCCGGGCCAGGTCGGCGGGTCGATGTACACCGTCATCGCAGGCCGCCGACCGGCGCCACGATCACCGCGGCCTTCGGGCAGACCCAGTGCGGGTCGGTGCCCAGCTCCGGCTCGACGTCCAGGGCGTGCGGGTCCTCGTCGCCGCACACCGGGCACAGCGGCCAGCGGCCGTGCTGCTCAAGGAGCGCGTCCTGTACGTCCTGCGCCACCAGCCCGGCCACGAAGTCGACCCCGTCGGGCCACTGCTCCACCCACCAGCGGCGGTGCACCACCGCGTCCTCGACCAGCGACACGACGTCGGCCTCGGCCACGTCGCGCGCGGCGAGGTCGGCCATGACCAGGGCGCGGGCGGCGTGCAGAGCCTGTTCCAGAGGGGAGGGGGTGTGGTCCATCCCCCTATTGTCGCGCGCGGCTCGGACAGCCGGAATCCGTCGGCAATCCGTCGGCAATCCGTCGGCAATCCGTCGGCGATCAGCGTCAGAAAGTGGACCAATGGGGGGTTGACGACCGACCGTCGCGAAAATATCTTTCAGGAGTGACCAATGAAGTGAAAGAAATTTTCAGAAGTGGTTCGGCGCCGCCCGCCCCGGCTGCGCCGCCCGCGCCGCCCGCCCCGGCCGCCCTCGCCGCCAAGGTACGGACCCTCGCGCCGTCCATGACCCGCTCCATGCAGCGCGTCGCGGAGGCCGTGGCCGCCGACCCGGCGGGCTGCTCCGCCCTCACGGTCACCGGCCTCGGCGAGCTCACCGGCACCAGCGAAGCCACCGTGGTCCGCACCGCGCGCCTCCTGGGCTACCCCGGCTACCGCGACCTGCGGCTCGCACTCGCCGGGCTCGCCGCCCAGCAGCAGTCGGGCCGGGCCCCGGCGGTGACCGCCGACATCGCGGTCGACGACCCGATCGCCGACGTGGTGACCAAGCTGGCGTACGACGAGCAGCAGACCCTCGCCGACACCGCCGCGGGCCTGGACACCGTCCAGCTCGGCGCCGCGGTCGCCGCGCTCGCCGGGGCACGGCGCGTCGACATCTACGGCGTGGGCGCCTCCTCCCTCGTCGGCATGGACCTCGCCCAGAAGCTGCTGCGCATCGGCCTGATAGCGCACGCGCACAGCGACCCGCACCTCGCCGTCACCAACGCCGTGCAGTTGCGTTCGGGCGACGTGGCCATCGCGATCACGCACTCAGGATCCACCGGGGACGTCATCGAGCCGCTGCGCGTCGCCTTCGACCACGGGGCGACGACGGTCGCGATCACGGGCCGCCCGGACGGGCCCGTCTCGCAGTACGCGGACCACGTCCTGACCACGTCCACCGCCCGCGAGAGCGAGCTGCGCCCCGCCGCGATGTCCAGCCGTACGAGCCAACTCCTCGTCGTGGACTGCCTGTTCATAGGCGTCGCGCAGCGCACGTACGAGACGGCAGCCCCCGCACTCGCCGCCTCCTACGAGGCCCTCGCCCACCGCCACAGCCCCCGCAGCAGCCGCTAGGCCCACCCCTCGGGGCGATACGAGAAAGAGCCGCACCCCCATGAGCAGCACCGGCACCCACTCCCCCATGCACTCCCACCCCCACTCCCACACATACGGCGAGCTGCGCGCCGAGCTCGCCACGCTCACCACCGAGGCGTTCCGCCCCGAGCTCGCCGAGATCGACCGGCTCCCGACGGCCGAGATCGCCCGCATCATGAACGACGAGGACCGCACCGTCCCCGACGCCGTCGCCGCGCGGCTCCCGCAGATCGCCGCGGCGATCGACGCCACCGCCGAGCGGATGGCCCGTGGCGGCCGGCTGATCTACGCGGGCGCGGGCACGGCGGGGCGCCTCGGCGTGCTGGACGCCAGCGAGTGCCCGCCCACCTTCAACACCGACCCGTCCGAGGTCGTCGGCCTGATCGCGGGCGGCCCGTCCGCGATGGTCAAGGCGGTCGAGGGCGCGGAGGACTCCAAGGAGTTCGCCGCCGAGGACCTGGACGCGCTCGGCCTCACCGCCGACGACACGGTCATCGGCATCTCGGCCTCCGGCCGCACCCCGTACGCGATCGGCGCGGTCGAGCACGCCCGTACGCGCGGCGCGCTCACCATCGGCCTGTCCTGCAACGCGGACAGCGCGCTCGCGGCAGCCGCAGAACACGGCCTCGAAGTGGTCGTCGGCCCCGAACTGCTCACCGGATCAACCCGCTTGAAGGCCGGCACGGCGCAGAAGCTCGTCCTCAACATGATCTCGACGATCACGATGATCCGGCTCGGCAAGACCTACGGAAACCTGATGGTGGACGTACGCGCGTCGAACGAGAAGCTACGGGCCCGCTCACGCCGCATCGTCGCGCTCGCGACGGGCGCGCAGGACGCGGAAATCGAAGCGGCGCTGGCCGCGACCGACGGCGAGGTCAAGAGCGCCATCCTGATCATCCTCGGCACGGTGGACGCCCCCACGGCGGCCACCCTCCTCACCGAGGCAGCAGGCCACCTACGAGCAGCACTCGAAGCAGCCCCGACCACCCGCACGGCCTGAGCCGTGTGTCTTGTGTAGGGGAACGGACACCCTGTGCCCAATATGAGGCACAGACTGCGTCCCCTCGCGTACACAAGATGAGACTTCGCCCTACGTGATCAAGCTACGGTCCGTCGGCTGGACCGGCCCGGGTCTGAAGCTGCATTTTGTCGTAGGCAGCGGCTCGCAACAGCCGCTTGTTGTATTCCTCGAGCGCTGCCGCCACAGCTGCGGTTTCGGTCCGATGTCCACCCAGACGCTTGGCCATCGCCAGCGTGTCGTCATCGATGTCGATGTGCGTCAGGGACATTCCGGCCTCCCGGTCGCAGTTCGCAGAAACCGCACCAGATCGTCCGCGCTGTACCCGAGCCGCGGGCCACGGTCAGCAGCCATCAGCAGCAACTGGCCCACGATTTCCGCGCCCCAGCCATCGGTCCCGTCCTCCGACCACTCATCCAGCTTCTCGATACCGAGGTCCGTCATGAACAGCCCGTACCGGGTCCTGACCTCGGCACACACCTCGGCAACAGAGTCGAGCAGGGTCTCCCCCGGCCGCTCGCACCGCAGCCCGAAATACCCCCCAAAGTTGTCGACTGTGCAGCCCTCGGGCGGACTGGCCTTGATCCCGTCATAGCGCTGATCGCCGAAAGCCGGGTAGTCCGCGACCGGACAGTGCAGCAGACGGAATCGCTGCCGGCCGGGGGGTGGCGGCGGCTCCGGCCGGTAGGGAGTCAGCCCGAAAGCCTCCTCCACGAGAGCACTCGCCTCGTCGCACGTCTCCGCAGTCCTCGATTCCTTTCTGGTGCCGTCGTCACCAACAGCGGTCCACAGTCCGGTCTTTTGATCCCGCTCGCATCGAATAGAAGGTCCCATACGACTACGATTCCACCCGCCTCTGACAATGGCCGCGCCTCACCGCAACCGCCCCTCCGCGTTGATCTCCCGCACCCGCGCCCGCAGCGCCTCCGCGAGCACCGTCGGCCGTGCGTCCTCCGGCGGACAGTCCCACTCCGCGCCCCCGCCCGCCGGCCGAAGCTGTACGTACGGGCCCACGCACCCCATGACCCGCCCCACCCGCCCGTCCCGCACATCGACGGCGTACTCCCCCACCTCCGGCGGCCCGTCGCCCGTCACGGCTTGAGCCCCTGGAGGGCGATGGCCAGCCGCATCGCCGTGTCCAGATTGCAGCGCCCGAGATCCACCAGCGGATCCGGGTCCTCGCTCGCCATCGACACCAGGTCCACCCGCAGCGAAGGCAGCCTCACCGCCACCACCCCCAGCCCGTCCCGCAGCTGGGCCACCACCTCTTCCGCCAGCCGCAGCCGCTCCGCCGATCGCACCACCATGACCAGGCCCCTCCACACTGAGTGTTCGCTTTCCTCACCTGAACAGAGGTGGCGATCCAACAACGCCACGTGTACGACAGGGGTTTACCGTGCCCGGACCGAAGGATCTGGACCCGTCATCGTCTCCCCGAGCCCTGCTCGGCGCGGAGCTGCGCCACGCGCGCGAGAAGACGAGGCTGTCCCAGGAGGAGCTGGGGCGGCCGCTGTTCGTGAGCGGCTCGTTCGTCGGCCAGATGGAGGCGGGGACGCGAAGGATGCAGCCGGAGTACGCGCGCCGGATAGACGAGATCCTGGCCACGGACGGCTTCTTCACGCGCAACTGCAAGGCGTCCAACAAGTCGCGGTATCCCGACCACTTCGCCGAGGCGGCGGAGGTGGAAGCGATCGCGACGGCCATCAGGGAGTACGCGCCGCTGCTGATTCCGGGGCTGTTGCAGACGGAGGCGTATGCGCGGGCAGTGTTCCGCGCGTATCAGCCGACCGCGACCGAAGCCGTCATCGACGAGCTGGTGGCGGCCAGGCTCGACCGCGCGCATCTCCTCGACGATCCAACAACGCCGTTGTTGTGGGCGGTTCTGGACGAGGCGGTGTTACGTCGACGGGTCGGTGGAGCTGCGGCGATGGGGGCGGCGCTGAGGCATGTGGCGAAGCTCGCGCGCAGCCACCGGATCATCGTGCAGGTGCTGCCGTTCGCTGCGGGAGCACACATGGCGCTCGAAGGAGCCCTGAAGCTGATGGCCTTCGCCGACGCACCTCCACTCGCGTACATCCAGGGCCTGGGAACAGGTCAGTTGCAGGACGATCCCGCGACGGTCGCCCGATACGAACTGACCTACGATTTGATCGCGGCCAGCGCATTGTCACCGGAAGCGTCCCTGGCCTTGATCGAAGCGGTGGCGGAGGATTACGCCCATGAAGAGCAGCCCTGAGTACGACCTGAGCGCGGCGATTTGGAACAAGTCCAGCTACAGCGGTGGAGACGGCGGCAACTGCCTGGAGGTCGCCACTTGGCGCAAGTCCACGTACAGCGGCGGCAGCGGCGGCGACTGCCTAGAAGTCTCCGACAACCACCCCGGCATCGTCCCCGTCCGGGACTCCAAGACCCCCGATGCCCCGGCGCTCGTGTTCCGGGCCGCCGCCTGGTCCGCGTTCGTCGCGGACCTCAAGCAGCACTAGCTGCCGGTCGGCCCGGAGCTCAAGCTTCGGGCTCCGAGCGCTCTTAACAAGGATTGGATGGTGGGTCTCAACCCACCCACCCTCCCTGACCAGTTGGCTTTCCGCGTTCGGCTTGCCACGCAGAGTCATCAGGCTCTAACGTGCCCGAATAACGAACAACCCCCGCCGGTGTGCAACCACCGACGAGGGTCTAACCACTAGATCGAAGTGAGCGATCACATGGCTTCCAGCCAGCTTAATCCTGCCCCGCATCAGATGGCCAAGCCGGGTTACGGCAAACGGTCCACACCCGACCAACTCACCCGCACAGCGAACGATTTCGCGCACCTCCCGCCACGGGAGGCCGCCATCGCCGCATACCTCGACCGGGTCCCGGACGGCACGGACATCTCCGTGAAGACCCTGGCCAAGGTGCTCCCGTACGGCCAGTGCGCACTCCGCACGGCCCTCAACCACCTCCAGCGCGCAGGGCACTTGCGCCGAGGCAGCGAGCACGTCATCGGCTCGGGCAGCGCCCGCTGGGTGACCCGTACGTGGTTCACGCGTACGGCACGTGACGACACGTGGTGGGCGGCCTTCAGCAGGGGCGACGTACCGAAGGAACCATCTCCGCGCCCCACCCGCTCACGGGCGTACATCCTGCTCGCGGCGCTCGGCCGTACGACCCCCGCCATGTCGCTGTCCGCCGCCGACTGTGTGGAACTGGAACCGCTGGTCGACGACTGGTTCAGCCTGGGCGCCACCGCGCAGGAGGTGCTCCACGCACTCACCGGCGGGCTACCGACGCCCGTCCACAAGCCGGTGTCGCTCGCCCGTCGGCGCCTGTCCAAGCTCCCACCGGACCGTACGCCGCAGGCCCCGCCCCGCCCGGTCCTGCGTGCCCTCGAATGCGCGCTGTGCGGCGTACCGGGGCCCCCGGAGGCCCTGCCCGGCGGAACCTGCGCCGAATGCCGGGGCGAGCCCGCCCCCGTACGCGACACCGGAGGCCTCTCCCCGGCCGAGGTCCGCACCCGCGCGGCCGAGGTCAGGGCGGCGGCGACCCGACCGACAGAAAGGACCCGCGCATGACCGTTCAGCCCACTCGCGCCAGAAGCGGGGCACGATGTAGGGGAGGAGGCGACGCCATGACCCCCAGCACCGCCAAGCGCCCGGAGATGTCCATCGAGGACTTCGAGGAGCTTTCCCGCAGGGCGCCCAGGAACGTGAGGCTCGAATTCCTCGGGGGGCGGTTGCTGGTCAAGCACGGCCCGATCCACGTCGAGGACTTCGAGGAACTCGCCCGCAGGGCACCCGAGACCGTGACACTCGAACTCCTCAACGGAAACCTAAGGGTCAAGCCCGTGCCGGACGGCGACCACGGAGAGATTTACATGTGGCTCATGCGGGAGTGCATGCATAGCCGCCCCGACCTGGGGTTGTACCCGGAACAGGGATTGGTGATCGATACGTACCGCAGTGGCCGCGCCCGCACGGACGGCGCCCTCGCTCCGATTGGGCACTTCGCCGGACAGTCCGAGTGGGCCACCCCCGAGGGCGTCCTCATGGCCGTCGAGGTCACCTCCCACGACGCCGACACCGACCGGCGGGACCGCCACGAGAAGCGCGACGGCTACGCCACTGCCGGCATCCCCGTGTATCTGCTCATCGACCGGGACAACGACACCCTGACGGTGCACAGCGAGCCGGAGAACGGCGCGTACCGGCAGCACCCCACCTATCCGTACGGGACCACGGTCGTGCTCCCCGATCCCGTCGGCATCACCCTGCAAACCGAGAAGCTCAAGGACTACGCCCGCTGAGCCCCCCCCTAAGACCCCGCGCAGAACCGGTCGCGTGCCGGGCGGGCGCCCGTGACCAGGAAGTCCGTCACCACCCGATCCCCGCACGCGTTGCCGTTGGTGACGTACGAGCCGTGGCCGAGCGCGTCGACGGTGACCATACGGGCCCGGTCGCCCAGCGCCGTGCGCAGCTTGCGGGCGCCGGCGAGGGGGGTGGCGGGGTCGCGCTCGTTCTGGACGAGCAGGATGTTCGACGGGCCGCGCGGGGTGATGCGTACCGGGGACTCCTGCGGGCGGTCCTTCCAATACGCGCACAGCGTGGTGTTCACCGGCATGCCGGCGGTGAGCGGGTGGGTCCTGCGGCTCTTGGTGACGTCCTGCTGGAACTCCCGCGGGGAGGTGCCCCGCCAGGCGTCGACGTCGTTGCAGAGGGTGGCGCCCGCGACGGCTGCGATGTTCTGCATGGCCGCGTCGGGGATCGCCGGGGCGGCGGGCAGCTCGGTGTTGGCGCGGGCGGCGGCGATCAGGCGGGCCAGGGCGGGGAAGCGGGTCTTGGAGTAGAGGCTGTCGACCAGGGTCTGGCGCAGCATGTTGCCGTTGAGCTGCTCGGGGTTCGCGCCGGGCCACGGCAGGGGCTCGCGGTCGAGCTTCGCGGCGAGCGCGAGGAACAGCGGGCGTACGTCCTCGGGGCGCTCGGCGAGCCGGTCCGGGGTGCCGGGGGCGGCCGCGTAAGCGGCGAAGTCGGGGAAGGAGTCCTCGACGCCGACCGCGTAGTTGGCGAGCCAGCCCCTGGCGACGCGCTCAGGGTCCGGGTCGTCGTTGCTGTCCAGGACCCAGCGGTCGGTGCGGTGCGGGAAGAGCTGCGCGTACACGGCCCCGACGTACGTCCCGTACGACACTCCCCACGCCGAGAGCTTGCGCTCGCCGAGGGCGCGGCGGATCAGGTCGATGTCCCGGGCTGCGGTGCGGGTGCTGATGCTGCGCAGGACGTCGTCGCCGTTGCGGGCACAGGCGTCGGCGGTGCGGCGGGCACCAGCCACGTTCTGGTCGATGCTGCCGTCGGCGGCGGGCCAGGGGCGCAGGTTGAGCATGGACAGGTCCGCGTGGGCGAGCCCGCAGCTGACGGGCGTGGAGCGGCCGACGCCGCGCGGGTCGAAGCCGATGATGTCGTAGGCGTCCCGCACCGACTGGGGCAGCTTCTTCCCGTTCTTGGACGGCCCGTCGACGCTGGACCCGCCGGGCCCGCCGGGGATCAGCAGGAGCGCACCGCGCCGGGCGTCCGGGTTCTCGCTGCGGATGCGCGATATGGCGAGGGAGATCTGCTTGCCGTGCGGCTTGCGGTGATCCAGCGGCACGGCGACGGTGGCGCACTCCTGCCGGGGATCGAGCCCGGGACTGGTGCACGGCTCCCAGCGAACGGCCCCGCCGGACACGGACGCGGCGACGGGCGCGGCAGCAGCGTTGGCGGGAGCGGCGGACACAACGGCCGGGGCGACGAGCGCGGCGGCCAGGACGGGCAGCACGAGCGCGGCGGTGCGTCCGGCACGGGGGCTGCGTGTGGTGCGCGTGATTCTCATACCGAGAGCCTCGCGGACCGGGCCCGCCCGGCCCATCCGGACACCGGGCGTCCCGGGGGTGGGGCTTACCCCCGGAAGAACAAACCCCAACTCCGGCGCGGGCCGGACCATTTGGGCACCCGGGCCACGCGTCGGGCGCACGGCACGGGCAGTCCGCACAAGTGGCCCGCGCGGTGACGGCCCGTAGGGTGTGCGGCAGCAAGCACGGCCCGGCCCACACGACGTACAGCCGCGGCGAGGAAGGGGACACACGATGAATCACACGCGCTGGACACTGGCCCCCGAGAAGAAGCTCGCCGAGGGGTACGTCGAGCTCCCGGACGCCGCCGCAAAGAGCTCGGTCTCTCACAGACCGAAGTGGCGACACGCGCCGGGCTCACCCAGGCGAAGATCTCCCGTATCGAGGGCGCCGACGCCGTACCGACCCTGCTTCTGCTGCGGCGCCTGACCGGGGCATTGGACGCGTCCCTGAACATCGCCTTGGACGACGACCGCGAGGAAGTCGTGTTCGTCGCCCACCCGGCGGCCTGACGCATGGCGTAGAGCCGCACACGCCCGAGCCACCGTCCGCCCCCCGGGAAACGCCCGAGGGCGGCACCTCCGCGTGGAAGGTGCCGCCCTCGGTTTCCGTGCAGCCATGTACCGCTGAGCCGTGGCTCAGAAGTCCATGTCACCGCCGGGCATGCCGCCACCGGCAGGCGCGGAAGACTTCTCCGGCTTGTCGGCGATGACCGCTTCGGTGGTGAGGAAGAGCGCAGCGATGGACGCGGCGTTCTGCAGGGCGGAGCGCGTGACCTTCGCCGGGTCGATGATGCCCTCGGCGATCATGTCGACGTACTCACCCGTCGCGGCGTTCAGGCCGTGACCGATGGGCAGGTTGCGCACCTTCTCGACGATGACGCCACCCTCAAGACCACCGTTGACGGCGATCTGCTTGAGCGGGGCCTCCAGGGCGAGCTTCACGGCGTTCGCGCCGGTCGCCTCGTCACCCGTGAGCTCAAGCTTGTCGAAGACCGCGGTGGCCTGGAGAAGCGCCACGCCGCCACCGGCGACGATGCCCTCTTCGACGGCCGCCTTCGCGTTGCGAACGGCGTCCTCGATGCGGTGCTTGCGCTCCTTGAGCTCCACCTCGGTCGCGGCGCCGGCCTTGATGACGGCCACGCCGCCCGCGAGCTTCGCCAGGCGCTCCTGGAGCTTCTCGCGGTCGTAGTCCGAGTCGGAGTTCTCGATCTCGGCGCGGATCTGGTTGACGCGACCCTGGACCTGGTCGCTCTCACCGGAGCCGTCGACGATCGTGGTCTCGTCCTTGGTGATGACGACCTTGCGGGCACGGCCGAGCAGGTCGAGACCGGCGTTCTCAAGCTTGAGGCCGACCTCCTCGGAGATGACGGTGCCACCGGTGAGGATGGCGATGTCGCCGAGCATGGCCTTACGGCGGTCACCGAAGCCCGGAGCCTTGACGGCAACGGACTTGAAGGTGCCACGGATCTTGTTGACGACGAGCGTGGACAGTGCCTCGCCCTCGACGTCCTCCGCGATGATCAGCAGGGGCTTGCCCGACTGCATGACCTTCTCAAGCAGCGGAAGGAGGTCCTTCACGTTGCTGATCTTGGAGTTGACGATCAGGATGTACGGCTCGTCGAGCGACGACTCCATACGCTCCATGTCGGTGGCGAAGTACGCCGAGATGTAGCCCTTGTCGAAACGCATGCCCTCAGTGAGCTCAAGCTCAAGCCCGAAGGTCTGCGACTCCTCGACAGTGATGACGCCTTCCTTGCCGACCTTGTCCATCGCCTCGGCGATGAGCTCGCCGATCTGGGTGTCGGCGGCGGAGATGGAGGCCGTAGAAGCGATCTGCTCCTTGGTCTCCACATCCTTGGCCTGCTCAAGGATCGCGGCGGAGACGGCCTCGACGGCCTTCTCGATGCCACGCTTGAGGGCCATGGGGTTGGCGCCTGCGGCAACATTGCGCAGGCCCTCGCGGACGAGAGCCTGGGCGAGGACAGTCGCGGTCGTCGTGCCGTCACCGGCAACGTCGTCGGTCTTCTTCGCGACTTCCTTGACCAGCTCGGCGCCGATCTTCTCGTACGGGTCCTCGAGCTCGATCTCCTTGGCGATGGAAACACCATCGTTGGTGATCGTGGGGGCTCCCCACTTCTTCTCGAGGACGACGTTACGGCCCTTGGGGCCGAGGGTTACCTTGACGGCGTCGGCGAGCTGGTTCATCCCGCGCTCGAGACCGCGCCGTGCCTCCTCGTTGAACGCGATGATTTTAGCCATGTGAAGTGGTCCTCCCGGACTGGGGTGGAGTGCGATGGACTGAATGGCGCCCGCGACGGACGGCCTGCCTGCCTCGTGGTTCCTTGCCCCACAAGGCCTGCGGGCCTCGCCGACCCAGTCCTTCTGTCACTCTCACTAGGAGAGTGCTAACGCCAATGATTAGCACTCGACCCCCTTGAGTGCAAGGCCGTCCCGGGGAGGGGACACGCACGGAGGGCCTGTACCCCGTGTGGGGTACAGGCCCTCCGTGCGTGAGTTGCGTCGGTGGTCGATCGCGCCGAGATCAGACGGCGAGCTTGACCATGTCCGCCTGCGGACCCTTCTGGCCCTGCGAGATCTCGAACTCAACTCGCTGACCTTCTTCAAGGGTGCGGTAACCGTCCATCTGGATCGCGCTGTAGTGGACGAAAACATCCGCACCACCGTCGACCGCGATGAAGCCGTACCCCTTCTCCGCGTTGAACCACTTGACGGTGCCCTGAGCCATGCCTAACTCCCCTATTACTGGCCCTTGCACAGGCCCGCACTTCGCGGAACCCGGGTCAGACCTCACCCTCAGCCAGCCCTCGAAAGAACAGGAGAGGATGTGCGCCGGAACGCGTCGACCGCGGCTGAATGTATCTGCCCAACTGCCCTCTGCAACAGGTCAATCGGACGAGAAATCCGGGCACAGCCGAACACCCGAATAGGGGGGATTCACCGTATTCCAGGGCAAGTCGGGCCGGACAAAGCGCGCTTCAGCGGCAATTCGCTCGAACACTTTGGCTGTTTCTTGTCGCGCGGGATCGCATTCACATATGCGCCGGGCACAAGCAGCGGAGGGGGCTTCCCCAACTGTACCGCGCTCAACCATAGAGAATTGCCCCCTCCGCTTCTGTCGCGGAGAGGGCAATTGCGTTAGCTCTGGGTGAGTACGTCGGCCGTGGATCAGCCGCCCGCGACGGCCGGGATGATCGAGACGCCGGCGCCGTCCGGGGTGACGGTCTCCAGACCGCTCTCGAAGCGCACGTCGTCGTCGTTCACGTAGACGTTCACGAAGCGGCGCAGCTTGCCCTGGTCGTCCAGGACACGGGCCGCGATGCCGGTGTGGTTCTTCTCCAGATCCGCGATGACCTCGGAGAGGATCGCGCCCTCGGCCGCCACCTCGGCCTGGCCACCGGTGTACGGGCGAAGAATGGTCGGGATGCGAACTTTGACGCTCATACGAGGCCAGCCTCTCGGAACGAGTCCAGGGTCGGACGGATGACGGCGGACTGGCCCGTGGTTGGGGCCACCGCTTCGAGGGTCTTCAGGCCGTCGCCCGTGTTGAGCACGACCGTGGTGAGGGCCGGGTCGAGGAGACCGGCGTCGATCAGCTTCTTCGTCACGCCGACGGTCACCCCGCCCGCGGTCTCCGCGAAGATGCCCTCGGTACGGGCGAGCAGCTTGATGGCGTCCACCACCTGCTCGTCATTGACGTCCTCGACCGCGCCGCCGGTACGCCGGGCGATGTCCAGGACGTACGGCCCGTCCGCCGGGTTGCCGATGGCCAGCGACTTGGCGATGGTGTTCGGCTTCTGCGGCCGTACGACGTCGAGCCCGGCCTTGAAGGCCGTCGACACCGGCGAGCAGCCCTCGGCCTGGGCGCCGAAGATCTTGTACGGCTTGTCCTCGACCAGACCGAGCGCGATGAGCTCCTTGAGCCCCTTGTCGATCTTCGTGAGCTGCGATCCCGAGGCGATCGGGATGACGATCTGGTCGGGCAGCTGCCAGCCGAGCTGCTCACAGATCTCGTACGCCAGGGTCTTGGAGCCCTCGCCGTAGTACGGGCGCAGGTTGACGTTGACGAAGCCCCAGCCCTCGCCCAGCGGGTCGCCGATGAGCTCGGAGCAGAACCGGTTCACTTCGTCGTAGTTGCCCTCGATGCCGACCACGTTGCCGCCGTACACCGAGGCCATGATGACCTTGCCCTGCTCCAGGTCGTGCGGGATGAACACGCAGGACCGGAACCCGGCCTTGGCGGCCGCGGCGCCGACCGCGCCCGCCAGGTTGCCGGTGGAGGAGCAGGAGAGCGTGGTGAAACCGAAGGCGCGGGCGGCCTCGACGGCGATGGCGACGACGCGGTCCTTGAAGGAGTGCGTCGGGTTGCCCGAGTCGTCCTTGACGTACAGGGCGCCTGTGACGCCCAGCTCGCGGGCGAGGTTGTCGGCCTTGACGAGCTTGGTGAAGCCGGGGTTCAGGCTGGGCTTCGACGCCACGTCGACGGGGACGGGCAGCAGGGGGGCGTAGCGCCAGATGTTCTCCGGGCCGGCCTCGATCTGCTTGCGCAGGGATTCCGCGTCACCGAACGGGAGGTCGTATGCGATCTCAAGGGGACCGAAACAGGAAGAACAGGCGAAGATCGGGCCGAGTTCAAAACGCTCTCCGCACTCACGGCACGAAAGCGCCGTGGCGGGTCCGAGGTCTACTGCGGCTTTTACGGTGTGCGCTTCAGCGGCGACGGTCTGCGAAGCCATAATGGCGAGGCCCTTTCTCCTCATCTTCCCCGCGACGAATTTCGCCACGAGACGGAATTGGCACCTTCCCCGCCATGACCTCTCGGTCGGCTGGGTGGTTGCCGGGACTTCAACGGGCCGTTCCCTCAGTCCCTCTGGATGAGCGCTATGGCACCGGACCGAGGTCCGGGCATTTGTCCGCGTGATGGCCCCCGATATGCGACGGTCATCCGCGTTGTTCAAGACTGTAACCGAACCCCCGGAGGGTTGAGGTAGTCGTCCGCACCGCGAGATGGATCACACAGCAGTCACACAGCAGCCCCCACAGCCGTCCCACGACAGTCCCACGACAGTCCCACAACGGTCACACAGCAGGGAGAACGCACGTGCTGGAAGAGGTGGAGCGCTGGCTGCCCAGGCGGTCCTGGTCTGCGGCGGACCGCCCGCTCGACCAGCTGATCGCGGCCAAGAAGCGGCGCGGCGCCACCATCAGCGTCGTCCTGCCGGCCCTCGACGAGGAGGCCACGGTCGGCGCGATCGTCGCCACGATCCGCCGTGAGCTGATGGAGGCCCTGCCGCTCGTCGACGAGCTGGTAGTGATCGACTCCGGCTCCTCGGACGCCACGACGAAGGTGGCCGCGGCGGCGGGCGCGCGGGTGGTGCACCGCGACGAGATACTGCCGCGCGTGCCCACAATGCCGGGCAAGGGCGAGGTGCTGTGGCGGTCACTGCTCGTGACCGGCGGTGACATCGTCTGCTTCGTCGACGCGGACCTCAGGGACTTCTCGGCGTCATTCGTCTCGGGCATCGTCGGGCCGCTGCTCACCGATCCCGATGTGCAGTTCGTGAAGGCGATGTACGACCGCCCGCTCGGCGAGGCCGCAGGCCAGGGCGGCCGGGTCACGGAGCTGGTGGCCAGGCCGCTGCTCAATCTGCACTGGCCGCAGCTGGCCGGGTTCGTCCAGCCGCTGGGCGGCGAGTACGCGGCGCGGCGCTCTCTCCTGGAGCGGCTGCCCTTCCCCGTCGGTTACGGAGTGGAGCTGGGCCTGCTCGTCGACTCGCTGCACACGGTGGGTCTGGACGCGCTGGGACAGGTCGATGTGGGCATACGCAAGCACCGCCACCAGGACGGGCAGGCGCTGGGGCGGATGGCCGCGGCGATCTACCGGACGGCCCAGCTGCGGCTTTCCCGGGGGCACCTGGTGCGGCCGGCGCTCACCCAGTTCGAGCGCGGTGCGGAGGGATTCGTACCGCGTACGACGGCCGTGGACACCGAGGAACGGCCGCCGATGCGGGAGATCGAGGAGTACCAGGAGCGGCGCGCGGCGTGATCGCACAGTGCGACGAGGACCGGCCGTACGTTTGAGTGTTTCCAGGACGGGCTAGGTTCGCGACATGGTTTCCCAACCCCGTGCTCAGGTTCTCGTCGCGTCCAACCGCGGCCCCGTTTCGTACGCGCTCGGCGAGGACGGCTCGCTCACGGCCAGCCGGGGCGGGGGCGGGCTCGTATCCGGATTGTCGGCCATCGGCCCCGACACGGACGCCCTGTGGGTGTGCGCGGCGCTCGGCGACGGTGACCGCGAGGCGGTGCGGCGCACCGGCGGCCTGCTCGACCCGGCGGAGACCGGCGGGCAGCGGGTGCGGATGCTCGGGATCGACCCGGAGGTGTACGCCGACGCGTACAACGAGATCGCCAATTCGACGCTGTGGTTCGTCCACCATCTGCTGTACCAGACCCCGCTGGAGCCGGTGTTCGGCACGGAGTTCCGGGCGCAGTGGGCGTCGTACGAGAAGTACAACGCGGCGTTCGCCGAGGCGCTGGCCGAGTCGGCGGCCGACGGCGCGGCCGTGCTGGTCCAGGACTACCACCTGGCGCTGGTCCCCGGGCTGCTGCGGGAGCTGCGGCCCGATCTGCGGATCGGCCACTTCTCGCACACCCCGTGGGCGCCGGTCGACTACTTCCGGATGCTGCCCGACGACATCGCCGCGCAGCTGCTGCGCGGCATCCTCGGCGCGGACCGCGCGGCGTTCCTGACCCGGCGCTGGGCGGACGCGTTCGCGGCCTGCTGTACGGAGCTGCTGGGCGCCGACGCGCTCGCCTCGACCGAGCTGGGGGTGCACGGCCTGGGCGCCGACGCCGACTTCCTGCGGGAGCGCTCGCACCGGCCCGATGTGGCGGAGCGGATGGTGGCGCTGCGCGAGCAGATCGGTGCGGGGCGCAAGGCGGTGGTGCGGGTGGACCGCACGGAGCTGTCGAAGAACATCGTGCGCGGGCTGCTGGCGTACCGGCAGCTGCTGCGGGACCGGCCCGAGTGGCGCGAGAAGGTGGTGCATGTCGCCTTCGCCTACCCGTCGCGGCAGGACCTGGCGATCTACCGCGAGTACACCGCGGAGGTCCAGCGGACAGCTGATGCGGTCAACTCCGAGTTCGGTACGGAGAGTTGGACGCCGGTGATCCTCCACGTCAAGGACGACTTCGCCCGCTCGCTCGCGGCGTACCGGCTGGCGGACGTCGCCCTGGTCAACCCGATCCGCGACGGCATGAACCTGGTCGCGAAGGAGGTCCCGGTCGTCTCGGACGAGGGCTGCGCGCTGGTGCTTTCGCGGGAGGCGGGGGCGTTCGAGGAGCTGGGCGAGGACGCGCTCGTGGTCAACCCGTACGACGTCCTCGCGACGGCGGACGCGTTGCACGCGGGCCTGTCCATGGGGGCGGACGAGCGGGCGCAGCGAACGAAGCGCCTGGCCGCGGCGGCGACGGCGCTGCCGCCGCAGCAGTGGTTCCTGGACCAGCTGGAGGCGCTGCGGGGCGGTGGCTGAGGAGGGCGGGTGCGGGCGCTGACGCGGGTGGGCCGCTGCGCGGGGCTTGTTCCCCTACCCGCCCCTTCCCGGCTGTGACAATTGCGGCTACCGCCGCGTGGGGGCTCCGCCCCAGACCCCGGACCTCAATCGCCGGACAGGCTGAAAATGCCGGGCAACTTCAGCCCGTCGAGGGGGTCCCTCCCATGCCCTTAAGGCAATGGGGGAGATTGAGGACACGCCCGAAGGGCGTCCCAGGGGCCCGGGGCCCGCCCGCACCCGGGCCCCGCCGCACCCACCCACCCGCACACCCACCCGCGCCCTACTCCCGAACCGCCTCCGCCACCGCACCAAGCAGCGCCACCACCGCCGCCGGCCCCGGCAGCACCAGATCCGCCCGTTCCGCCAGCTCCGGAACCTCCGTACCGCTGCACACCAGCAGCCCCGGGGTCCCCTCCGCCCGCAGCTTCTCCACCGCTGCGAACGCCGCCAGGTCTCCCAGGTCGTCCCCGGCGTACAGCACGCAGGACGCGTCCACCTCATGCACGTACTCGCCGAGCGCCACCCCCTTGTCCACGCCGGGCGGGCGCAACTCAAGGACCAGGCGGCCCGGTTCAACGATCAGGCCATGCCGCGCGGCCAGCTCCGCGAGAGGCCCACGCAGCGCTTCGAACGCCGCCTGGGGGTCGGCCGCACGCCGGGTGTGCACGGCGACGGCCTGGCCCTTCTCCTCTATCCAGGAGCCCCGCCACGCGCCGATGCCGTCGAGGAACCCCGGCAGCTCCGCCCGTGCGGCCCGCACGCCGGGGTGCGGGGCGGGGGCGTGCACCGTACCGCTGACCGCGTCCCAGCGCTCCGCGCCGTAGTGGCCGAGCACCACGAGGTGCTCCAGGCCGGGGACACCGGCGAAGCCCCCGTAGCGGACCGCGACGCCCGCCGGGCGCCCGGTGATCACGGCGACGGACGCGACCCGCGGAGCGAGCGCCGCGAGCGCCGGCACCGCGCCGGGGTGCGCGCGGGCCTGCTCGGGGTCGGCGACGATCTCGGCGAGCGTGCCGTCGAAGTCGAGCCCGACGACGGCCCGTCGGGGCTCGGCCAGCAGCGCGGCGAGGCCGTCACGGCCGCCGGTGGTGGCCGGTATGAAGTCGGTCGACAGGGAATGCGATTGGCTGCCCATGCCTCGACCCTACCGGCGCGGGGCCCACCCGACAGGGGGCCGGGCAGGAGTACCGGCGCTCTCAGCGCCGCTCACGACGGGCGTCGCGGACCCGCCGCAGCCGGTTGACGGTGACGGGGTCGTGCGCGAGGGCGCGTGCGTCGTCGAGCAGGGCGTTGAGGCGCTGGTAGTAGCGGGTCGGCGAAATGCCGAGCTGCTCCCTTATGGCCCGTTCCTTGGCACCGGGCCCGGCCCAGGACTGCCGCTCGACGGCGAGCAGCGCACGACCGCGCTCGGAGAGCTCGGGACCGTACGCATCCGGGTCAGGGTCAGGGTCAGGCATCCGGCCAGTTTAGGCCGGAGCCCGCCACCCACTCCACTGCTCCTCCGCTCCTACTCCACTCCTACTCCCCCTGCTACTCCGCGTTCTCCGTCGCCGCAGCCTCGCGCCCGATCGCCCCCAGCACACTGGCCGGGTCGCCGTCCGGCTCGACCGTGGAGCCGATCTGCTTCTTGACGCTCTCGCTGACCTTCGCCCAGGACGTCTTGCCGACCGGCGGAAGGGTCGAGTCCGGCAGGGCGTCCAGGAACTGCCACAGGTCCTTGTGCGCGGGGTCCTTGCCCATCGACTCGGAGGCGGAGACGGTGACCGGCAGGATGTCGTTCTGGTCGGCGAATTCGAGGACGTTCTCGTCGCTGTACGCGAAGTTGAGGAACGTGCCGATCTCCTTGCGGTGACCGTTCTGCTTGAAGCCCATCACCCAGTCGGCAACGCCCATGCTCGACTTGGCCTTGCCGCCGGGGCCGGGCAGCGGCACCATGCCGAACTTCACGCCCTTGCCCTTGGCCTGCTGCATGAGCGAGGGGTGGCCGTTGAGCATGCCGACCTGGCCGCCGGAAAACGCCGCGAAGGCGTCCTTGCGGTTGAGCTTGCCCGGTGATCCGGGGCCGGTCAGGCCCTTGCCGACGAGGTTGTCCTTCAGCCAGCGGAACGCCGCGATGTTCTGGTCGGAGTCGACGGTGTACGAGCCGACCGAGTCGGTGTAGCCGCCGCCACCACTGAGCATCCAGTTCATGGTCTCGGCCTGCGCCTCTTCGCTGCCGAGCGGCAGCGCGAACGGGTACTTCACGCCGCGACCCTTGAGCTTCGTGGCCGCGCTCTCCAGGTCCTCCCAGCTCTTGGGGGCCTTCAGGCCGGCCTGGGAGAAGAGCGTCTTGTTGTAGAAGAGCAGCCGGGTGCTGGCGACGAACGGCATGCCGTACGCGACCCTGCTGACCTCGCCCGCGTCGGCGAGCGGCGCCAGGAAGTTGGCCTGGGTGGGGATGGAGAGCAGGTCGTCCACCGCGTAGAGCTTGTCCTGGGCGGCATAGTCGGCGTACGCGCCGATCTGCGCGATGTCGGGGGCCTTGCCCGCAGCGACCATCTCGGCGACCTTGCGGTCGACGTCCGTCCAGCTGATGACCTCGACGTCGACCTTGATGTTCTCGTGCGCGGCCTCGAAGTCGGTGGTGACACCGTCCCAGTACTGCTTGGTGGTGTCACCGCCGTCGAGGTCGTAGTCCGCGGCTACCAGTTTGAGGGTGACGTCGCCGCCGGAGCCGCTGCTTCCGCACCCGGCCAGCGCCACTGTCATGCCCAGTGCTGCCGCTGTCGCGGTCAGACCCAAGAAGCGCCGATGCACAGCTCTTTCCCCACCCTCGATTCGTTTGCCCGAGGCGATCCCCACGCATGTCGGACAAGTGTATGAGCTGCAATGTTCACCTACTGCGGGTAATGAGGTCTACACCACCCCGGTATCGCTTCGGCAACACCTTTCGCAACAGGCACCCGGACTGCTATGCACGTCCGGTCGGCTGTTTGCCCCAGAGCCACAGCACGAGTCACACCATGAGTCACGCCATGAGTCACAGCACGAGTCACATCCAGAGTCACACCACGAGGAGCCGCACCAGATGTCCCGTACCGCGACAGAGATAGCCACCCAGCCCTCCTGCTGGCGACGCGCGGCCGAGGCCGCCGCCTCGTTCGACGGACTGCCGCAGCCGGGCGAGCGGGTCGCCGTCACGGGCTGCGGGACGTCGTGGTTCATGGCCATGGCGTACGCGGCGCTGCGGGAGGCGTCGGGGCAGGGCGAGACGGACGCCTTCGCCTCCTCGGAGTTCCCCGCGGGCCGGCCCTACGACCGGGTCGTGGCCATCACCCGCTCGGGCACCACGACCGAGGTGCTGGAACTGCTCGGCGCCCTGCGCGGCAAGATCGCCACGCTCGCGCTGACCGCCGACCCCAAAACGCCGGTGATGGACGCGGCCGACACCGTAGCGGTGCTCGGCTGGGCGGACGAGGAGTCGGTCGTGCAGACCCGCTTCGCCACCACGGCGCTGGCGTTCCTGCGGGCGGGCCTGGAAGCGTCGGGCCCGCTGCCCGCCGGGGTGAAGACGGTGGCCGAAGCCGCGGTGGACGCGGAGCTCGCGGTCACCGAGCCGCTGCCCGAGGCGGCCGTCTCGGCGGAGCAGTGGACGTTCCTGGGGCGCGGCTGGACGTACGGGCTCGCCCAGGAGGCCGGGCTGAAGATGCGTGAGGCGGCGGGCGCGTGGACGGAGTCGTACCCCTCGATGGAGTATCGGCACGGTCCGATCGCGATCACCGGCCCCGGCCGGGTGGCGTGGGTCTTCGGCACGCTGCCGGAGGGGCTCGCGGGTGACGTGGCGCGGGTCGGCGGCACGGTGGTCAACCGCGCGTCCGCGGACCCGATGGCGGACCTGATCCGCGCGCAGCGCCTCGCGGTGGTCCTGGCGGAGGCGAAGGGCTACGACCCGGACCGCCCCCGGAACCTCTCGCGCAGCGTGATCCTGACGGAGGCTTAGGCCGATCGGAGGGGCCGGTGGGGCCGAACTTCGACCCCGCCGGCCCCGCCATGCCGTGCCCGGCCCCAGCCAGCAGTAAAAATCGTCGCCCCGCGCAACCATCACACGTAAGTGGACTAGACCTTTCTTGGGTCAACGCGCGACACTGTCCCTTGTGAGACACGTCATCGCCCTCGATGTGGGCGGCACCGGAATGAAAGCCGCGCTGGTCGGAGCCGACGGCGCGCTGCTCCACGAGGCGCGCCGGGCCACCGCCAGAGAGCGGGGGCCCGATGCCGTCGTCGAGTCGATCGTCGGTTTCGCCGCCGATCTGCGCGCGTACGGCGAAGAACACTTCGGCCAGAGCGCCGCCGCGGCGGGTGTGGCCGTCCCCGGCATCGTCGACGCGGAGAACGGCATCGCCGTCTACGCGGCCAACCTCGGCTGGCGAGACGTACCGCTGCGCGAGCTCCTCAGCCGCAGGCTGGACGGCACCCCCGTCGCCCTCGGCCACGACGTCCGCACCGGCGGCCTCGCCGAGGGCCGGATCGGCGCGGGGCGGGGCACCGACCGGTTCCTGTTCGTGCCGCTCGGCACCGGGATCGCCGGAGCCATCGGCATCGACGGCCGGATCGAGGCCGGCGCCAACGGGAACGCGGGCGAGATCGGGCACATCGTCGTACGCCCCGACGGCCCCCCGTGCGGCTGCGGGCAGCGCGGCTGCCTGGAACGGCTGGCCTCCGCGTCCGCCGTGTCCGCCGCCTGGGCCGCCGCGTCCGGCGACCCCGACGCCGACGCCGCGGACTGCGCGAAGGCCGTCGAGTCGGGCCATCCGGCGGCCTGCCTGGTCTGGCAGACCGCGGTCGACGCGCTGGCCGACGGGCTGATCACCGCACTCACCCTGCTTGACCCCGGAACGCTGATCATCGGTGGCGGACTGGCCGAGGCGGGGGAAACCTTGTTCACACCCCTGCGGGCGGCCGTCGCGAAACGCGTCACGTTCCAGAAGCTCCCCCACATCGTGCCGGCTGCCCTCGGGGACACCGCCGGATGCCTGGGCGCGGGGCTGCTCGCCTGGGACCTGCTCGACACGGAATCCATGGAATCCACGGAGGTATCCGCCTGATGGCCGGACGCGCTGCAAGCAAGGTTCTCTCCGGCGCCAGGGTGGTGCTTCCGACCGGGACCGTCGAGAACGGCCGGGTCATCGTCGAGGGCGACCGCATCGTCGGCGCCGCCCCGGACGACACCCCCTCCCTCGACCTGTCGGGGCACTGGATCGTCCCGGGCTTCGTCGACATGCACGTGCACGGGGGCGGCGGCGCGTCGTTCACCTCGGGCACCGCCGACGACGTACTCAAGGGCGTACGGACGCACCGCGAGCACGGCACGACCACCATCGTCGCGTCGATGGTGACCGGCGAGATGAACGTCCTCGCCAAGCAGGCCGCGCTGCTCTCCCAGCTGGTCGAGCAGGGTGACCTGGCGGGCATCCACTTCGAGGGCCCGTTCATCTCGCCGTGCCGCAAGGGCGCGCACAGCGAGGGGCTGCTGCGCGATCCCGACCCGGCGGAGGTCCGCAAGCTGATCGACGCGGCGCACGGCACGGCGAAGATGTTCACGCTGGCCACCGAGCTGCCCGGCGGCATCGACTCCGTGCGGCTGCTCGCCGAGCACGGGGTGATCGCCGCGATCGGCCACACGGACGCGACGTACGAGCAGACAGTGGAGGCCATCGACGCGGGCGCAACCGTGGCCACGCACCTCTTCAACGCGATGCCGCCGCTGGGCCACCGCACGCCAGGACCCATCGCCGCGCTCCTTGAGGACGAGCGGATCACCGTCGAGCTGATCAACGACGGCACACATCTGCACCCCGCGTCGCTCCAGCTGGCGTACCACCACGCGGGCGCGTCCCGGGTGGCATTCATCACGGACGCGATGGACGCGGCGGGTTTCGGCGACGGCATGTACGACCTCGGGCCGCTCGCCGTCGAGGTCAAGGACGGGGTCGCGCGCCTGGTCGACGGCGGGTCGATCGCGGGCTCCACGCTCACGCTCGACACGGCGTTCCGGCGCGCGGTGACCGTCGACCGGCTGCCGGTCGACGACGTCGTACGGTCGATCTCCGCCAACCCGGCCAGGCTGCTCGGCGTGGCCGACCGGGTCGGCTCACTGGAGCCCGGCAAGGACGCGGACCTGGTGGTGTTGGACGCGGACTTCGCGCTCAAGGGCGTCATGCACAAGGGCGCTTGGGTGATCGAGCCCAAGACGGGCTGATCGCGCGGGTGGCGCGGGTCGTACGTGTTGCACGGGTCGCACGGGTCGCACGTGTCGCACGTGTCGCGCCTGTCGTACCGCTCGTACCGCTCGCACCACCGAACGAGACCAACGTGAGACACCGTGGTCGGCCGCAGGCTATGGGCCGACCGCCATCTCTTTGGCATGATCGCCCCGACAGGCGCCGGCCCGAGAGTGCGCGCTTCCCATCGGCCCTCCGGAGGCGATTCGGGTGATCCTGACCGTCACGCTGAACACCGCCCTCGACCTCACCTACCGCGTCCCCACCCTCACCCCGCACGCCTCGCACCGGGTGACCGACGTTGCGGAGCGCCCCGGCGGCAAGGGCCTCAATGTGGCCCGGGTGCTGGCGGCGCTGGGCCACGAAAGCGTCGTGACGGGCTTCGTCGGCGGGTCGGCCGGCGCGGACGTACGCAGGCTGCTGGCCGGCTTCCCGCCCGTCGACGCACTGGTGCCCGTCGCCGGGAACACCCGCCGCACGATCGCCGTCGTCGACGCCGCCACCGGCGACACCACCCAGCTCAACGAGCCCGGCCCGGTCATCGCGCCCAGCGAGTGGGCCGCGTTCCTGACCTCGTACGACGCACTCCTGCGCGACGCCGAAGCGGTGGCCCTGTGCGGCAGCCTGCCGCCCGGCGTCCAGGTCGGCGCGTACGCCGAACTGATCCGCCGGGCCCGCGCCGCCGGCGTCCCCACGCTCCTGGACACCAGCGGCGAACCCCTGCGCCGAGGCATCGCCGCCCGCCCCGACCTGATCAAGCCCAACGCCGATGAACTCGCGCAGCTCACGGGTGACCACGACCCGCTGCGCGCCACCGCCGACGCCCGCCGACGCGGCGCCCACGCCGTGGTCGCCTCGCTGGGCCCGGACGGCCTGCTCGCCGCCACCCCCGAAGGATGGTGGCGCGCGGCCCCGCCCGCGAGGGTCAAGGGCAACCCGACGGGCGCGGGCGACTCGGCGGTGGCCGGGCTGCTCTCCGGGCTCGTCGAACGGCTCCCGTGGCCGCAGCGGCTGGCCCGCGCGGTGGCCCTGTCGGCGGCGACCGTACTGGCGCCGGCGGCGGGCGAATTCGACCCGAAGGCGTACGAAGACCTGCTGCCACGGGTCGAAGTGACCCCGCACACCACTCTCGCGTAACCGCACCGCACCAGCTCCGACCCCAGGGGATCCCATGCCACTCGTCAGCACCGGCGAACTCGTCACAGCCGCCCGCACGGCCGGCCACGGCGTCGCCGCGTTCAACGTCATCACCCTGGAGCACGCGGAGGCGATCGCCGCCGGCGCGGAGCGGGCCGGGGCGCCCGCCATCCTCCAGATATCGGAGAACGCGGTGAAGTTCCACGGCGGTGACCTCGCCCCCATCGCCGCCGCCGCAGCGGCGGTCGCCCGTGCCTCCTCGGCCCCCCTCTCGCTCCACCTCGACCACGTCGAGTCGGTCGAGCTGCTGCACGCGGCGCACCCGGCGGGCTTCAGCTCGGCGATGTTCGACGCGTCGAAGCTCACGTACGAGGAGAACGTACGGGCCACCGCCGAAGCCGTCCGCTGGGGTCACGAGCACGGCATCTGGATCGAGGCGGAGCTCGGCAAGGTCGGCGGCAAGGACGGCGAGCCGCCGCTGGACGCGCACGCGCCGGGTGTCCGTACGGACCCGGCGGAGGCGGCGGGCTACGTCGCCGACACCGGCGTGGACGCGCTGGCCGTGGCGGTCGGCTCCTCGCACGCGATGACGGACCGCACGGCGGCCCTGGACCACGCGCTGATCGCCGCCCTGCGCGACGCGGTCCCGGTGCCGCTGGTCCTGCACGGCTCGTCGGGCGTACCGGACGATGAGATCCGCCGGGCGGTCGCGGCCGGCATGGTCAAGATCAACGTGGGCACGGCACTCAACACGGCCTTCACCGGCGCGGTCCGCGCCCACCTCGCGGCGAACCCGACGGCGGTCGACCCCCGGAAGTACCTCGTCCCGGCTCGCGAGGCGATGGCCGGGACGGTTGCGCACTTCCTGGGGCTGGTGCGGGGCTAGTCGTCTAGTTGTTACGGGCGGGGCTCACTTGACGTGGCCCTTTTTGAGTTCGAGCTGGTCGAGGTTGGCGTCGCAGGTGTCGCCGTCGCCGCAGGAGATGACGAAGGTGTTCTCGCCCTTGGGGAGAGTCACCCAGGCATAGGTGTTGGTCCAGCCCTTGTCCGCGGCGCCTTCCTCCGCCTTGGCGAAGTTGCTCAGGTTGAGCTTCCGGCCGGAGTCCTTGCCGTTCACGGCCAACGACATCTTGGCGTCCGTGCCCGGCACGCCGTAATTGATGGACAGCGTGTACGCACCTGCCGCAGGCGCCTTCACCGACCAGGTCACCGAAGAGCCCGGCGTGTTCAGCGGAACGTAGGCACCGCTGGCGGACCGCGCGCCGGGGATCGTCTTGTCGGTCGAGACACCGCTGAGCTTCAGCGTCGCCGCGTCCTGCTTCGGCAGCTCTTCCGGCTTCGCGGGGTCCTTCGTCGGGTCCTTGCTCGGCTCGACGGACTCGCTGTCGGACGAGCCGCCGCCCGTCGCTCCCGCCTCGGAACCCTTGTCGTCGTCGTTGCCGCCGAACGCCAGCGCCGCGCCGATGCCGATCACCACGACCGCGACCACCGCCATCGCGCCGATCAGCAGGCCCTTGGTGTTGGGCCCACGACCGCCGCCGCCGCGCTGAGCCGGGATGCGGCCGGTGGGGGCGCCGCCGGGCTGCTGCTCGGGGGCCGCGTAGTGCGCGTTCGGCTGGCTGTAGTTCTGCTGGCCGTACTGCTGCTGCTGTTGTTGCTGCGGGGGCACCTGCTGCCCATACTGGCGCTCGCCGACCGTCCGCACCTGGTTGTACGAAGTTCTGGGCACCCCGGGCTGCGAGGCGGGACCCGGGTAGCCGTAGCCGCCGCCCGAGCCGGGCGGGGTGGCGCCTGCCGCCTTGCCGTCCTCGTAGAGGTAGCCGAACGGATCGTCGTCCTCAGGCTTGTTCGTGCCGTTGTTCCCGGCCGTCATCCCTGGTCACTCCTCACCATGTTCGCCAGCCGTCGCCGACCGGGCGAGCCTACCTTGAACGGGCAAGGCGAAGATTTGGCGCAGACCACAGTGAGGTAGGACACGCGGCTCGACAGGGGGTCTCAGCCCGCCCGGCGGTGGACCTTCGCCCGGGAGCGCTTCTCGATGTACATCCGCTGGTCGGCGGAGCTCAGCACCTCGTCGACCGACATCCCGCAGCTCGCCCAGCCGATGCCGAAACTGGCCCCGACCCTGACTGCCCGGCCGTCGACCCGGATCGGCGGAATGATCGCGTTCCGCAGCCGCACGGCGAGGTCGGCGGCGTCCGCGCTGCCGAGGCCGTCGGCCAGGACCACGAATTCGTCGCCGCCGAGGCGGGCGACCGTATCGCCGTCGCGGACACAGGTGGTGAGGCGGCGGGCGACCTCGACGAGGACGGCGTCACCGGTGTTGTGGCCAAACCGGTCGTTGATCGACTTGAAGCCGTCCAGGTCGCAGAAGAGGACGGCGAGGCCCTTCGTGCCGTCGTCGGCGGCGCCGCTGTCGGCCGGCGGCGCGATCATGTGCACATGGTGGTCGTGGGCGCCCGCGTCTACGTGCGGGTCGAAGTCGAAGCCGTGCTCCGGGATGACCGTCCCCGGCGCGGCCGGCTCGAAGGCCGCGTCCAGCGTCTCCACCGCCGTGGCGCGCACCGCGTGCGGGCGGCGACAGAGCCGGGCGCTGAGCCGCGCACGCAGCTCCGCACTGTTGGGCAGGCCGGTGAGCGCGTCGTGCGAGGCGCGGTGCGCGAGCTGGAGCTCGTGGCGCTTGCGCTCCTCCACGTCCTCGACGTGGGTGAGCAGGAAACGCGGCCCGTCGGCGGTGTCGGCCACCACCGAGTTGCGCAGGGAGACCCAGACGTACGTACCGTCGCGGCGGACCAGCCTCAGCTCCGCGCGGCCGCCCTCGGCGGAGGTGCGCAGCAGAGTGCCGATGTCCTCGGGGTGCACCAGGTCGGAGAAGGAGTAGCGGCGCATCGCGGAGGCGGGTCGGCCCAGGAGGCGACAGAGCGCGTCGTTGGTGCGCAGCAGGCGGCCGTGCTGGTCGCCGCCCATCTCGGCGATGGCCATGCCGCTCGGGGCGTACTCGAAGGCCTGACGAAAGCTTTCCTCACTGGCCCGAAGGGCCTGCTGCTCCCGTTCGAGGCGTACCAGGGCGCGCTGCATATTTGCGCGCAGCCGGGCGTTGCTGATGGCAATCGCTGCCTGGGACGCGTACATCTGGAGCGCTTCCTGGCCCCATGCGCCGGGGTGCCTGCCGTTGCGCGGGCGGTCGACGGATATGACGCCGAGGAGCTCCTGCCCGCCGCCCGAGGCGTACATCGGGGCGTAGAGGCGGTCCTGCGGATGCCATTCGTCGGCGAAGCGGGGCTCGGGGCCCTCGGTGTGCCACTGGGGTACGTCGTCGTCGAGGAGGACCCAGCCCTCGGTGTGCGGTATGAAGCGCAGCGCGCCCCACGCCTCGCCCATCGAGAGCCTGCGCTCCCAGGAGGACCGGGAGCCGACCCGGCCGGTGATCAGGGCTTCTGCCGACGGGTTGCCCGCGAAGCCGGCTATCACCAGATCGCCGTCGGGGCGCACGAGGTTCACACAGCCCAGCTCGTAGCCGAGGCCCGTGACGATTCCGTCGGCCACGGCCTGCAGGGTGTCGGCCAGGCTACGGGCGGTATTGAGGTCCGCCACCACCTGATGCAACTGCCGCAGTGTCGCCAGACGGACGTACGGCTCCGACTCGGCCTCCATTGTTCGCTCTCCCCGAGACCTCGACAGCAACTCCAGGATTCTCATCGCCGCACGTGTTGCACTATCACGGCCACTGAATCACAGCGAGCTGTCCACTCGGTACACAGGGTCAACAAATATTGCGCTCTGTGAGTCAAGTCACATCAGATGTGAAAGGGAGAGAAGAGGGGCGTGGGAGCGCTCCAGGTATTTTTTGATCGCAAATACGCAAATACAGACACGCTTCCCCCGGGAGTCCGTCCCGGGTCCTAGGACCCGGTTGGTCCCGATGCCCGATGTGGCACGGAGCGCACGGGACTAGCGTTCGACCTGTGCCACAGACAACCTCCACCACCCAGGCCCCGGCCACCACCCCGCGCGGCGAGCCGATCCCCCATCCTGAGGGGGTGAGCAATGACGAATTCCGCGCGGCCATGTCCCGTCTCACCGCGGGTGTGACGCTGGTGACCGCGCACGACGCCGACGGCGGCCCGCGCGGCGAGGACGTCGGGATGACGGCGACGGCCTTCATGTCGGTGTCGCTGGACCCGCCGTTGGTGATGGTGAGCGTGCGCAACGGCTCACGGATGGACGATCTGCTGGCCGAGCAGCCGATGTGGGCCGTCTCGCTGTTGTCGGAGAGTCAGCGCCAGATCGCGGGCCGGTTCTCGATGAAGGCCCGGCTCAGCGACCGGCTGCTGTTCGCCGACATCGCCTGGACCCGCGGCGCCGTCTCGGGGTCCCCGCTGGTGGGCGGAGCGCTCGCGACGCTGGAGTGCCGGACCGAGCAGCGGGTGGAGGCCGGGGACCACACGCTGGTGATCGGCCGGGTGCTTGAGGTCGGCCTGCCCGGCGAGGACGACTCCCCCCTGACGTACTTCAAGGGCAACTATCGCAAGCTGGGCTAGGGGTGTCGTTGGGACGGACGGGGCCTAGCCCCAGCCCTGTCCCGTACGGCCGCGCTTCGTCTCGCTGCGGGCCTTCTTATTGCGCAGGCGCCGCTCGTTGATACCGCGGGGGATCTTCTTCGCCTTCCGCGCCTTGGGCGGCGGGGCCGTCGCCTCGGCGAGCAGGGCCGCCATCCGCACCAGCGCGGTCTCGCGGTTGCGCCACTGCGAGCGGTGCTCGGACGAGCGTACGGATACGACGCCCGCCACCAGCCGGGTCGCGAGCCGCTCCAGCGCCCGCTCCTTCCAGACCGGGGGCAGCGCCTCGGTCTTCGCCAGGTCGAAGCGGAGCTCCACCTGGGAGTCGGTGGTGTTGACGTGCTGGCCGCCGGGTCCGGACGACCGGGAGAAACGCCACATGAGCTCGGCCTCCGGCAGGAGGACGGAGCCGCTGATGACATGGGGACCGGACATGAGTCCTATGATCCCGTGTTCCGGGGCTTCTCGTCACCCGCTTTACCAGCGGCGCACGGGTGCCGGGCCGGTGGCTCGCCGGTGTCCGTCGGTCGTCGGGTGGGCGTCGGGCGGTCGTCGGGCGGTCGTCGGGCGAGACGTCGGTAAAGAAAGCAAAGAGACCTGGAACCCAGCGGTGGTCTGTTGGCGTTAGGACGGGTGACGGTAGCTTCGCACCCGGCATCGGATCCGAAGCCCGCACGACCTCCAGCACTAGGAAAGGGACCTCCTCATGGCAGTCAGCCTCAGCAAGGGCGGCAATGTCTCGCTCACCAAGGAAGCTCCGGGCCTGACCGCCGTCACCGTGGGCCTCGGCTGGGACGTCCGTACGACCACGGGTTCCGACTTCGACCTCGACGCGTCCGCAATCGCGGTCAACGCGACGGGCAAGGTCGTCTCCGACGGTCACTTCGTCTTCTTCAACAACAAGTCCACGCCGGACCAGACCATCGTCCACACCGGTGACAACCGCAGTGGCGAGGGCGCGGGCGACGACGAGGCGATCAACGTCAACCTGGCGGGTCTGCCGGCCGACGTCGACAAGATCGTCTTCCCGGTCTCGGTCTACGACGCGGAGGCCCGCTCGCAGAACTTCGGCCAGGTGCGCAACGCGTACATCCGCGTGCTGAACCAGGCCGGCGGCACCGAGATCGCCCGCTACGACCTGAGCGAGGACGCCGCCACCGAGACCGCCATGGTCTTCGGCGAGCTGTACCGCAGCGGCGCGGAGTGGAAGTTCCGCGCGGTAGGCCAGGGTTACGCATCGGGCCTGACGGGCATCGCCTCGGACTTCGGCGTCAACCTCTAACGCAGGAAACGCACTTGCAGGCGCACTTGTAGACGCACTTGTAGACGCATGTGTTGAGAAGGGCCCCGGCTTCGGCCGGGGCCCTTCCGCATGTCCGGAACAGCCCATCAGGGGCACAGTCGGTCGAATAGCGGACATCAACACGCCTCAGTCGGACAATAGATGGTCAAAAACTTGGCCGTGTACTGACAGCACTGATCATTCGATGGCACTGTCTCCGCCAACCCCCCACGGAACGAGTGTTGGAGACCGAATGACTTCGCAGTCCCCTGCTCAGCGCAAGACCGGCATGCGTGCCGCCGCCCTCGCCGCCACGGCCGCCATGGTCGTCGTCGCAGTCCAGACAGGGTCGGCGAATGCCGACACCACGGCGGACCGTACGCCCGGCGCGACCGCATCACCCATGAACGTCTCCCAGCGCACCGCCGCCCTCACCGAGGCCCGCTCCGGCGCCGCCGCCGCGGCCTCGGACATCGGGCTCGGCGCAAAGGAGAAGCTGGTGGTCCGCGATGTCGTCAAGGACGCCGACGGCACCGTGCATACCCGCTACGAGCGCACCTACGACGGCCTGCCCGTCCTCGGCGGCGACCTCGTCACGCACACCGCGAAGAACGGCGCGCTCAAGGGCGTCGAGAAGGCCACCAAGGCCCGAATAGCCGTGGCCTCCACCAAGGCGCCGATGGCCGCCAAGGCCGGTGCGCGCAAGGTGATCTGGGCGGCGAGCGGCACACCCGCCCTCGCCTTCGAGACCGTCAAAACAGGCACCCAGCACGACGGCACACCCAGCAAGCGCCACCTCATCACCGACGCGAAGTCCGGCAAGCAGCTGTACGCGTACGAGGCGATCGAGACCGGCACCGGCAGCAGCCAGTACAGCGGCGGTGTCACCGTCGGGTCGACGAAGAAGGACGCCACGTTCGATCTGACCGACGCTGCGCGCGGCGGCCACAAGACGTACGACCTGAAGCACGGCCAGAGCGGCACCGGCACCCTCTTCAACGACGCCGACGACAAGTGGGGTGACGGCACCGCGGCGGACCAGCAGACCGCCGCCGTCGACGCCGCCTACGGCGCCTCCCTGACCTGGGACTTCTACAAGGACGCCTTCAAGCGCAACGGCATCGCGGGCGACGGCAAGGCCGCGTACTCACGGGTCCACTACGGCAACGCGTACGTCAACGCCTTCTGGGACGACTCCTGCTTCTGCATGACGTACGGCGACGGCGAGGGCGACAAGAAGCCCCTGACCTCGATCGACGTCGCCGGTCACGAGATGACCCACGGTCTGACCTCGGCCACCGCGGGCCTCGTCTACAGCGGGGAGTCCGGCGGGCTCAACGAGGCGACCAGCGACATCATCGGCACCTCCGTGGAGTTCTCCGCGAACAACAAGGAGGACGTCGGCGACTACCTCGTCGGCGAGAAGATCGACATCAACGGCGATGGCACGCCGCTGCGTTACATGGACAAGCCCAGCAAGGACGGTAGTTCCGTGGACAGTTGGGACAGCAAGACCGGCACCCTGGACGTCCACCACTCGTCCGGCGTCGCCAACCACTTCTTCTACCTGCTGTCCGAGGGCAGCGGCAAGAAGACGATCAACGGCGTCGCCTACGACTCCCCGACCTCCGACGGCTCCACGCTCGCCGGCATCGGGCGGGAGAAGGCGTACCAGATCTGGTACAAGGCGCTCTCGGTCCACATGACGTCGACCACCGACTACAAGGCCGCGCGGGCCGCGACCCTGAAGGCCGCGGGCGAGCTGTACGGCGCGGACGGCGCGGAGGCCAAGGCCGTCGCCGCCGCCTGGACCGGCGTCAACGTGAAGTAGCTCAGAAGTAGTTCAGAGAGTAGTTCAGGGGGAGGCGGGCTTGTCCTGGCCGTAGAGCCAGGTCTTCCACAGGCCCGTCAGATCCTTGCCGGACTTCTTCTCGACGTACGCCGTGAAGTCGTCCGTGGACGCGTTGCCGTGACGGTGGGTGGCGACCCAGCCCTGCACGATGTCGTAGAAGGCGTCGTCGCCCACCGCTTCACGGATCTTGTGGATCACCATGGCGCCCCGCCCATAGACGGGCTCCGACGAGATGTCCGCCGCGGTGGGCGGATCGGCGGGCGGGAAAGCCCAGCTGTCCTTTTCGTCGAAGGCCTTCTTGAAGCTCTCGTCGGCGGAGCTGTCCTCGTACATGTCCTCCTCCCAGAGCCACTCCGCGTACGAAGCGAAGCCCTCGTTGAGCCACATGTCCTGCCAGGACTTGGGCGTCACGGAGTTTCCGAACCACTGGTGGGCCAGCTCGTGGACGAGGGTCGACTCGTCGGGCGCGCCGGGGAAGACCGGCTTGGTCTGGGTCTCCAGGGCGTATCCGGCGTCGTCATCGCGGTCGACGATCGCCCCCACGGAGGAGAAGGGGTAGGGCCCGAAATTCTCGGTGCCCCACTCCATGATCTCGGGAATCTTCGCCAGGACTTCCGCACTGTCCTTGGCCACGGTCGGGTCGACGGCTGTGAAGACCGGCAGCCCCGACTCGGTGCGCGAGGTCTTCGTCTCGTACTTCCCGATGGCGACCGTCGCGAGGTAACTGGCCATCGGCTCGGCCGAGTTCCAGTGGAACGAGATGCGGTCGCCCCGGGTCTGCTCACTCTTCAGCTCGCCGTTGGAGATGGCCTTCAGGCCCTTGGGTACGGTGATGGTGATGTCGTACGCCGCCTTGTCCAGCGGGTGGTTGTTGCCGGGGAACCACGCCATCGAGCCGGTCGGTTCGCCGAGCGCGAGCGCGCCGTCCTCGGTGGGCAGCCACCCCTCCTCGGACTCGTCGTCGTCGGTGATGGTGGCCGGGTCCCCGGAGTAGCGGACGACCGTGCGGAAGGTCTCGCCGTCGGTGAGTTCGGCCTCCGGGCGCAGCGTCAGCTCGTCGCCGGCCCGGCTGACGGCCGCCTCGCGGCCCTCGACCGTCGCCGCGTCGACCTTCATCCCGTGGAAGTCGAGGTTGAAGGCGCTGAGGTCCTGAGTGGCGCGGGCGGTGATCTCGGCGGTGCCCTTGAGGCGGCCGGACTTCGGGTCGTAGTCGAGGGTCAGGCCGTAGTGCTCGACGTCGTAACCGCCGTTGCCGAGCTTGGAGAAGTACGGATCGCGTACGCCCGAGGCACCCGGCTCACCGCTGACGCCGCCGCTCGTGCAGGACGTGAGCAGGAGCAGGGCGACAGCGGCGGAGGGTGCGGTGCGGCGTACAAGCGTCCATTGATCCACACAGATGATCCTATTGGGTGGAATGGCCCTTCGGAGGCCCACCCAGGGGGCCGGGCTGCCCTAATTGCCCAGCGCGGCGACGCCCGCCTGCGCGAACTTCTCGTCCAGGTCACCGCTGGGCGCGCCCGCGACCCCGACGCCCGCGATCGGGGCGCCCTTGGCCTGCACCGGGGCGCCGCCCGCGAGGAACAGCGTGCCGGGGATGTCCTTCAGGTTCGGCGCCTGGGCGAGGCGCTTGGCCAGCTCGGACGTCGGGGCGTTCCAGGAGACGGCGGTGTACGCCTTCTTCTCGGCGGACTCGTAGGACTGCGGGCCGGCGCCGTCGCCGCGCAGCGTCACCACGGTGTTGCCGTTGCGGTCGACGACGGCGACGGTGACGCGCTGGTTCTCCTTCTTCGCCGCGTCCAGGGAGGCCTGCGCGGCCTTGGTCGCGGCGGCCACCGTCAGGTGGGTGGACTGGGTGAGGTTCCGGTTGGCGGTATCGGCCTTGACCGCGGCGGCGGGGGCCGCGGCCGGGGCGGTGGCACTCGCGGACACCGCGCCGAAGGTGCCCGCGCCGAGGGCGGCAGCGGCGACGGCGCCGGTCAGGACTCGGGTACGCAGCGAAAGCTTCTTCATGGTGGCTCCTCGGATCGGTCGAGCGGGGTGTGTGTTGCTCTGCCATCGATCCTCCGGCCGGTTCCGGGCCCACCCCGTCGGCGTACCGGCTGCACCCGGGGGGCGGGACGGCCGACCGCCCCGTCGGCCGATCGGTTGATGCGGGGCTGGTCCCCCCGGGTCACCATGGGGACGTAGGCACGTCGTCAACAGGACGTACGCGCAGGTCAGCGAAGAGGCGGGCAAGGGTGCAGCACACATGGCAGGAGCACCGGGACCCCGACGCGCGCTGGCTCGCCCCCGTGATGCACATGGCGTTCTTCCTGCTGCTCGGCTCCTCGCTCGCCAGGTTCCTGCTGCGCCACCCCGGCGAGGCCCGCACTCCGTGGATCATCGCGCTGAGCATCGTGCTGGCTCTGCTGTACGTCCTCGGGCCCGTGCTCGGCCCGACTACGGGGCCCGGCGCCGCCCGTCCCGCGGCGCGGCGGCTCGTTTGGCTGTCCGCGGTGGTGGCGGTGTGGATGGTGCTGGTGGTGCTCGCGCCGAGCTTCGCCTGGTGCGCGGTGCCGCTGTTCTACACCGGGCTGCGCACGCTCCCGCCGCGCGCCGCCCTGGCACTCGTCACGCTGCTCACCGTCTTCGTGGTCACGGCGCAACTCCAGCTGGCGGGCGGCGACTTCGACCCGAACCTGCTGCTCGCACCGCCCGCAGTGGCCGCCGTCGCGACCGCCGTCTTCCTCTATATGCAGCGCCAGGACGCCCGCCAGCGCACCCTCATCGACGACCTGATCCGCACCCGGCGCGAACTGGCCGCCACCGAGCGGCGCGAGGGCACCCTCGCCGAGCGGCAGCGGCTCTCCATGGAGATCCACGACACCCTCGCGCAGGGCCTGTCCAGCCAGCAGATGCTGCTCCAGGCGGCGGACCGCACCTGGAGCACCGACCCGGACACCGCCCGCCGCCATGTCCGTACGGCCGGGAGCATCGCGGAGCGCAACCTCGCCGAGGCCCGCCGCTTCGTCCACGACCTGGCCCCCGCCGACCTGGCGGAGGGCGGCGGCCTGGAGGAGGCGCTGCGCAGGCTCGCCGGCCGCGAGTCGGCGGCCTTCCGGGTCGACGGGACGGCGGTCGCGCTGCCGGACCGGGTGCAGTCGGCGCTCCTGCGGATCGCGCAGGGCGCGCTGGCGAACGTACGGGAACACGCGGGCGCCCAGGCCGCCGCGCTGACCCTCACCTACCTCGGCGACCAGGTCGTCCTCGACATCGCCGACGACGGCCGCGGCTTCGCACCGGACCGCGGCGCCCCCGCCGAAGGCGTCCGGGGGCACGGCCTGCCCGCGATGCGCGCCCGGGTGCAGCAGCTCGGCGGCACCCTGACCATCGAATCCGCCCCCGGCGAGGGCGCCGTACTGTCCGCCGCGATCCCCCTGGAGCAGACCCCGTGACCTCCTCGCCCCCCGTCCGCATCCTGCTCTGCGACGACCATGCGGTCGTACGCGCCGGGCTGCTCGCCCTCCTCGGCAGCGAACCGGACATCGAGGTCGTCGGCGAGGCGGGCAACGGCGAGGAGGCCGTCGCCATGGCCGCCAAGCTGAAGCCCGACGTCGTCCTGATGGACCTGCAACTGGGCGAGGGCATCGACGGCGTGGAGGCGACCCGCCGCATCGCGGCGATGCCCGCAGGCGGGCCGCACGTCCTGGTCCTGACCACGTACGACACGGACGCCGACATCACCCGCGCCATCGGGGCGGGCGCGACCGGCTACTTGCTGAAGGCGGAGCGCCCCGAGGAACTGTTCGCGGCGATCCGCTCCGCCGCGCAGGGCCGCACCACGCTCTCACCGCCGGTCGCCAGCCGGGTGATGGCCCGGATGCGCGGCACCCGGCCGCCGACCCTGACGGAACGGGAACTGGACATCCTGGGGCAGCTCGCGCACGGCCTGGGCAACCGCGAGATCGCCCGCGCGCTGTTCATCAGCGAGGCCACGGTCAAGACCCACCTGGGCCGGATCTACGACAAGCTGGGCGTCGACACGCGGGCGGGCGCGGTGTCGGTGGCGAAGGAGCAGCGACTGCTGTCGTGAGCGACGCCAGGCGGTCCTGATCGGCGTCAGAACTCGCTGGATCGGCGTCAGAACCCGCTGGTGTCCAGGTCGAAGCCGAGCGGGTCGGGGAGCGGGATCTTCTCGGACAGCTTGTACGGGACTTTGCTCCCGTAGTCGTCACCGGCGGGCTCCGTGCACAGGACTGCCCGCTCGGCCTCCCGGTCGATGAGCAGGTAGACCGGGATCCCGGCGCGGGCGTAGCCCCGGATCATTCAATTCGAATACGGGCAGTGCCATGGCGGACCTCCTTCGCGCAGAGCGATGCTCCCAGCGTAGGCCGAAGCGCTGCGTCGGAACTCGAAATCGTTCGCCCGAACGCGTGAAGAGGAACGTTTCCGCAGGTCAGAACCGGGCCGTGCAGACCCACCCGGCCACCGTGACACCATCGAACCGTGCTCGATATCGGCTACTCCCTCTCCCGCCGCTTCCCGGACCCCCCGCAGACCGATTACCGGCGTGCGGACGTCCGTGACCTGCGGCACGACCTGTTCTGCGGTGACGTGTACCTCGCGGACACCAGGGCGGACCGCGAAGTGTCCACAGCCTGGGGATGGGTGCCCGTACTCGACTTCGCGTGGGCGCTGTGCGACATCGTCGAGCAGCTCGACCAGGACCCGCGTGGCAGCCGCTCCGCCAAGCCGCAGTTCGCCGAGCTGGACTTCACGGAGTCCTCGGACCACATGTTCTTCGAGCGGCGCTTCGGGTGGGTCGACATCGCGGCCGACTGGATGACGACCGACGAGCCCCCCATCACCTTCGGCCACCGGCTGCTGCGCCGCGAGGCCCGCGACTTCCTGCACGACCTGATCGCCGACCTGACCGACCTGCACGACGGCCTCGCCGACAACCCGGCGATCTGGACTCTCCAGGCCCGCTTCCCCCGCATCCCCTCCTGAGCACCGGCCGCCTACGCCCCCGGACCCGCCACCTTCACACCCATCTGCGCCGCGAACGCCGGTGCCAGGTCGAGCAGTTGGGACGGGCTGATCACCGAGCCCGTCAGCCGGTCGAGGCCCCGGGCGATGTCCAGCTCCGCGACCGTACGCAGGTCGACGTCCACCATCGTGGCGGCGGAGAAGTCCGCGCGCCGGATCACACAGTCGCGGAACTCGACCCGCTCCAGGCGCGCGCCGCCGAAGTCCGGCTCGACCAGGACGCAGCTCTCGAATACGACGTCCTTCAGCCGCGCCGTACGCAGGTTCAGGTAGTCGATCTTCCCGCCGCGCACCAGCACCCGCTCCAGCACCGACGCATGCAGCTGGACCCCGCCCAGCCTGGCGTCGATCAGCTCCACGTCCCGCAGTGTCGCCTCCGCCAGGTCGGTGCCGACCCCGCACACCCCGTCGAGCACCGAGTCCATGATGCGGGCCCTGCTCAGCCTGGTCTCGTCCAGCGCGACGCCGTACATCCCACAGTCCATGAAGCGGGCGCCCCGGCCCTCCTGGCCCGCCAGGTCAAGATCCCGGAACTCGATTCCGTCGTAGTCCCCCTCCGATTCCAGCGCGCCGTCCTCGAACGGCGCGAGCGACGGCAGCCGCACATCGGCGCGCCGCACGGGCCGCACCACCGGGGCCTTTTTCGCCGCCGTGCCGCTCTTCGTTCGCGCGCTGTCGCTGCTCGTCTTCCGTGCCATCGCCATCCACCCACTGTGGACCATGGCACTGACAAGCCGGTCCCGAGCCGGGTCCTGAACCGGGTCCTGAACCGGATGACCGTCACACCGGTGAGAGCGACCACCGACGTTCGGATCACCGACGTTCAAGGGGACACCCGCATGCGGGCGCTGGAGACCCGCGGCACGGTGGGCAAGGTGGCCCTGATCCCGTAGGCCCGCGAGCCCGGGATTCGGCCTCGCCTGCTACCCGCTCACCCGCGGCGGCGACCGGGAGAGCACCTGGAACCCGGCCACCTGGCTGCGCGCCCGCACACACCACGGCTGAGCGCCCGCGCCAGCACACCTGGCCACCGCCACACCTGGCCACCGCCACACCTCGCCACCGCCACACCTCGCCGCCACCCCGCCTGACCACCACCACGCCATTGCCGCACCCCGGCATTGCCGCACCCCACCTCCGCCCGCTAGCGTCCCCGCACCACCGCTGATCAGCAGCTGAGCAGAAACGGAACGCAGGGACATCATGAGCACCGTCAATGGCGGCATCTCCTTCTGGTACGCGAACGAGGGCATCCCCGCCCCACGCGAGCCGCTGCCCGGAGACGCGACGGCCGACGTCTGCATCGTCGGCGGCGGATACACAGGGCTGTGGACGGCGTACTACCTCAAGAAGGCCGTCCCCTTCCTCAACATCACCGTCCTGGAAGCCAAGTTCTGCGGCTACGGCGCCTCCGGGCGCAACGGCGGCTGGCTGTACAACGGCATCGCGGGCCGCGACCGGTACGCGAAGCTGCACGGCCACGACGCTGCCGTGCGCCTCCAGCAGGCCATGAACGACACCGTCGACGAGGTCGTACGGGTCGCCGCCGAAGAGGGCATCGACGCCGACATCCACCAGGGCGGCGTACTCGAAGTCGCTTACACGCCAGCCCAGTTGACCCGCCTCAAGGCCTTCCACTCCGTGGAGACCGCCTTCGGCGAGAAGGACCGCCTGCTGCTCGGCGCCCGTGACACCGCCAAGCGGATCAGGGTCACCGGCGCGGTCGGCTCGGCCTGGACCCCGCACGGCGCACGTCTGCACCCCGTGAAGCTGCTCAAGGGCCTCTCGGCGGCCGTCGAGGCACTCGGCGTCACCATCCACGAGTCGACGCCGGTCACCGAGATCAAGCCCAAGCACGCCATCACCGCGTACGGCACGGTCCGCGCCCCGTACATCCTGCGCTGCACCGAGGGCTTCACCGCGAACATCAAGGGCCAGAAGCGCTCCTGGCTCCCGATGAACTCCTCCATGATCGTCACCGAGCCGCTCCCGCAGTCCGTCTGGGACACCATCGGCTGGGAGGGCCGCGAGAACCTCGGCGACATGGCCCACGCGTACGTGTACGCGCAGCGCACCGCCGACGACCGCATCGCACTGGGCGGACGTGGCGTCCCGTACCGCTTCGGATCGCGCACCGACAACGACGGCCGCACCCAGCCCGCGACTATCGAGGCACTGCGCGAGATCCTGGTCCGCTTCTTCCCCACCACGGCCGGGATCCACATCGACCACGCCTGGTCGGGCGTGCTCGGTGTCCCCCGCGACTGGTGCTCCACGGTCACCCTCGACCGCTCCACCGGCCTCGGCTGGGCGGGCGGTTACGTCGGCAGTGGCGTCGCGACGACCAACCTCGCGGCCCGTACGCTCCGCGACCTGATCCAGCAGGACTCCGGCCAGAGCGGCCCGACGGACCTCACCACACTGCCCTGGGTCGACCACAAGGTGCGCAAGTGGGAGCCGGAGCCCTTCCGCTGGCTGGGCGTCCAGGGCATGTACGCCGCCTACCGAGGCGCCGACCGCCGCGAGGCGGCCGGACACGACACCCGCACGGACCGCGTCGCCCGCATCGCGGACCGGGTGGCGGGCCGCCACTGAGCACGGGCGGGCCCCGGCCGTACGCACAGGCGACGGCCGGGGCTCGCGGCTACACCGTCAGCACCACTTTGCCCACGGTCGCGCGCGCCTCCAGTGCGGCGTGCGCGTCGGCGGCCCGCTTCAGCGGGAACCGCGTGACCAGCGGAACGAGTGTGCCGTCGGCCGCCGCCGCCAGCGCCCGCTCCACCAGCTCGCGCGGGCCACCTGCGGGCACCATGTTCGGCCCGATCGCCCAGGTCGCGGTCAGCTGCCGCTCGACGAGGTCCTTGGTGCTGATCTGCGTCGGCTCCCCGGTGGCCCAGCCGAACAGCAGGAAGCGCCCACCGGGACCCAGCAGTTCCAGCCCCTGCCGCCCGGGCCCGCCCCCGACGCCGTCGAGAACCACACTCACCGCCCGCTCCCCCAGCGCCGCACGCACCTGTGCGGGCCAGTCGGCGTCCCGGTTGTCCACCGCGACATCGGCGCCGAGTGCCAGGACCCGCGCCACCTTCACCGGGCCCCCGGCCACCGCCACCACCAAGGCACCGGCGCCGCGCGCGGCCTGCACGAACAGGCTGCCGAGCCCACCGGCCGCCGCCATCACCAGGACGGTGTCACCGGCGCCGAGCCCGGCGACCCGCAGGATCCCCTGGGCAGTGGCGCCGGTGGTGACGGCCGCCACCGCGAGGTCGTCGTCCAGCCCGTCGGGCAGCGGGTGGAGCGATGCGACGCCGGTGACAGCCCGCTCGGCGTACCCACCCTCATCGGCGTCCAGCTGCGCCACGACCCGGCGCCCCAGCCACCACGCGTCGACCCCCGGCCCCAGGGCCCCCACCACACCGGCGACTTCCGCGCCGGGGGTGGCCGGCAACGCGGGCGGGGCGTGCGGCCCCACCGTGATGCCGCGCCGCAGCATGATCTCCAGCAGATGCACACCGCTCGCCCGCACATCGATCCGCACCTGGCCGTCGGCGGGGACCGGGTCCGGGACCTCTTCGTAGGTCAGATTCTCGGCGGGCCCGGTGGCGTACAGCCGTATCGCGTGCATGGGGGCGCTCCTTGCTCACCCGCCCGTGCGGCGGGGTGGAGCAGCGACTCTCCCTCCTCAACCGCACTTGAGATCAAGGAAGGGAACGTCGTTTGACCGATGGAGCCCCCTGTCGGATTCGAACCGACGACCTCCGGTTTACAAGACCAGCGCTCTCAACCAACTGAGCTAAGGGGGCATCGCGCACGTTCGAACCGTATGCGAAAGCCTCCTCACTCTACACAGCGCCCGATTCCACCAGCCAGGAACTTGCGTGCGCCCGTGTCCTCACAATCTCCAGTTCGTTGAACGGACTGGTGTGCTGTTCCGAAGATCGGACGGGTGAAGATCAGATGGGTGGGGTGTGATGGCGGACTCGACGGAGAGACCCGTCCGCGTCACCGGCTCCGAGGCCGAGCGGGTCAAACGTGAGTTGCTGGGCATCGCCGACCGGCGCAAGCACCATGATCGCGCTGCCATCCCTTTGAAGCGCCGGGCCAGAACGCCCGGAGTGCAGCAGCGCGCGTACCGCTTCCGCTTCTACCCCTCCCAGCAACAGGCCGAGCAGCTGGACAAGACCTTCGGCGCCTGTCGTTGGGTCTACAACGAAGCGCTCGAACTGCGGACGAACGCCTGGGAGACGTACCGCGTGTCAGTCGGTTTCGCCGAGACATGCCGATCCCTGACGGGCTGGCGACAGGCGGAGGCGACCTCGTGGCTGCAAGAGGTGTCAGCGACCGTATTGCAGCAGTCGCTGCGGCAGCTGGACGGGGCGTATACGCGCTTCTTCCAGGGGGCGGCGAAGTATCCGACACGGAAGAAGAAGCGCCGATCACGAGATGCGGCGACGTACACAAGAGCCGGTTTCCGGTGGCTGGAGGATCCGGAACAGCCGGGGACCGGCCTGGTTTCTCTGGCCAAGCAGACCGAGCCACTGAATGTGCGCTGGTCGCGTGCGCTGCCGCCCGATACAGCGCCGGTGAAACTGACAGTGTCGCGAGACCGTGCGGGGCGGTTCTTTCTGTCTGTTCTGGTGGAGGAGCTGATCGGGCAGCTGCCTCCGGTGTTCCTGCCGTCCGGGAATGAGCCGAAGGCGGTGGGGCTGGACCTTGGTCTGGTGTCGCTGGTCACGCTGGACGACGGGACGAAGCTCGACCATCCCCGGCTACTGAAGAAGTACGAGGACGAGCTGGCCCGGTTGCAACGTCAGCTGCACCGCAAGCGGAAGGGGTCACGGAACCGGGAGAAGGCAAGGCTCAGGACAGCCCGGCTGTACGCACTCATCGGCGATGTCCGCAGGGACATGCTGGATCAGTTCACGACCCGCCTCGTGCGCGAGAACCAAGTGCTCGTGGTGGAGGATCTGGCCGTTGCCAATCTGTTGCGCCCCGCGGTCGGCGATGGGCGGCGGCGGAAAGCCGGACTGAGCCGGTCGATCATCGACGCTTCGTGGGGCGAGCTGCTGCGCCAACTGCGCTACAAGAGCGCGTGGTACGGCAGGACGCTGGTCATCGTCGACCGGTTCTTCCCCTCCACACGGCGCTGCTCGGCCTGTCATGCGAAGGGGGCGCGGCTGGCGATGTCGGTGCGGGTGTGGACCTGTGCCGAGTGCGGTGTGGCGCATGACCGGGATGTGAATGCCGCGGTGAATCTCCGGGACGAGGGGCTGCGTTTGTACTGGCTGGTGTCGGCGGCTCTGCCGCCGGGCAAGAAGCCGCCGCCGGTGATCGAGGGGTCAAGGTCGGCGGAATGCCTGCCGACTGCCTAGCAGCAGTACGGACCGACGGGCCGTCGGCCGCAATGCCTGTGGAGCCGGCGTAAGACCGGCTGGACGTGGTTCTTGAGGACCGCGCCCGGCCGGCGGTGGGTGTCGAAGCAGGAAGTGCCACCGGCGAGGGCGGCGGACCCGCGTTGCGGGCGAGGTCAAAAGTGCGGTGCTCTGGCTCTGTGAGGTCGGCCGGGGAACTTCACCGACTCAGGACTACTGACAGAAGCCAAAAGGCCAGGTAGCGTCACGGACAGTTCACTCTGGTGGACTAGACCCATTCTCCTTCCACTCGGATCGTCCGGCACGTTCCTGCCGGTAGAAGGGATCAATCACCATGGCCACTGTCGCTTTCGACAAGGCAACCCGGGTCTACCCGGGCTCCACCAAGCCCGCGGTCGACGCGCTGGAGCTGCACGTGGAGGACGGCGAGTTCCTCGTCCTCGTCGGCCCCTCCGGCTGCGGCAAGTCGACCTCCCTGCGCATGCTCGCGGGTCTTGAGGACGTCAACGGCGGCTCCATCCGCATCGGTGAGCGTGACGTCACGCACCTGCCGCCGAAGGACCGGGACATCGCCATGGTGTTCCAGAACTACGCGCTGTACCCGCACATGTCGGTCGCCGACAACATGGGCTTCGCGCTCAAGATCGCCGGCATCAACAAGGCCGAGATCCGCAAGAAGGTCGAAGAGGCCGCGAAGATCCTCGACCTCTCGGACTACCTGGACCGCAAGCCGAAGGCGCTCTCCGGCGGTCAGCGCCAGCGTGTCGCGATGGGCCGCGCCATCGTGCGTGAGCCGCAGGTCTTCCTCATGGACGAGCCGCTGTCGAACCTCGACGCCAAGCTCCGCGTCTCGACCCGTACGCAGATCGCGTCGCTCCAGCGCCGCCTCGGCATCACCACGGTGTACGTCACCCACGACCAGGTCGAGGCCATGACCATGGGCGACCGGGTCGCGGTACTCAAGGACGGTCTGCTCCAGCAGGTCGACTCCCCGCGCAACATGTACGACCGCCCCAACAACCTCTTCGTCGCCGGCTTCATCGGCTCCCCCGCCATGAACCTGGTCGAGGTCCCGATCACCGACGGCGGCGTGAAGTTCGGCAACAGCGTGGTGCCGGTCTCCCGTGACGCGCTGTCCGCCGCGGCCGACAAGGGCGACACCACCGTCACGGTCGGCGTCCGCCCCGAGCACTTCGACATCGTGGAGCAGGGCGGCGGCGCGGCCACGACGCTCTCCAAGGAGACCTCGGACGCCCCGGCCGGTCTGGCCGTCACCGTCAACGTCGTCGAGGAGCTCGGCGCAGACGGTTACGTCTACGGCAGCGCCGAGGTCAACGGCGAGCACCAGGACCTGGTTGTCCGCGTCGACGGCCGCGCCGTCCCGGCCAAGGGCGCCGTGCTGCACGTCGTCCCGCGTCCGGGCGAGACCCACGTCTTCTCGACCTCGACGGGCGAGCGCCTCAGCGACTGACGGCCGAGGGCCGGGCGGCAGTCGGTACGCGCCGCCCGACGCCGCTCCGGTGGCACATCCACTCCGTAGGGCCCCGTACCTCGTGCGGGGCCCTACGCGCGTGTAGCCAAATACCCCGGCATACCGGGCATTTCGAGCAGCGTGCGTCAACACGGGATTCGAAAAGAGACATCGAACCATCGCCCACGAGAGTGACTAAATGTCGCCAAATCATTACGGGCCGCTACGCTCACTCGCGTGACCCACACAGCCCGCCGAATCGGCCGAACTCTCGCTCTCGTCCTGCCCGTCGTCCTGGTCCTCTCCGGGACCCTGGCGGTCACCCGCGTCCCGTGGTCCACGAGCGGGTCCGAGACGCAGATCCTGACCGCCTCCTCCGAGGAAGTCAACGTACGCGCCAAGTCCCGCGCCCCGCAGGACGTCCTGCGCGACAAGCTCCTCCTGGAACTCCAGGAGAAGGACCCCGCGGTCGCCCTCACGCACCTGCAGCGCGAGATCGAGCGCCGACCCTCGCTCACCGAGCACTGCATGTCGATCGCCCGCGCCCTCGGCCGTGCCGCCGTCGGCCACTACGGTCCCACCCGCGCCCAGTCCTTCTCCCGCCCCGTCTGCGACACCTCGTTCGCCTCGGGCGTGGCCCACCAGGCCGGCTGACCGGGGACGGCCACCGACCGAGCGAGCAGCCGATCCGGGCACCGGGGCACCCTCCGCGGCCCGCCGCATATCGTGCCCCGTATGACTACGTATCCGACGCAGGCCGTGATCCTGGCAGGTGGCCAGGGCTCGCGGCTGCGGCCGTACACCGACGATCGCCCCAAGCCGATGGTCGAGATCCCCGGAACCGGGACCCCGATCATCGGCCATCAACTCGCCTGGCTGGCCGCCGAGGGCGTGACCGACGCGGTCGTCTCCTGCGGCCACCTCGCCGACGTACTCCAGGAATGGCTGGACGGCGCCGACCTGCCGCTGCATGTGACCACCGTGGTGGAGAACAAACCCCTCGGCCGCGGCGGCGGCCTCAAATACGCCGCCGCGCACCTCCCCCACCCCGAGCTCCCCTGGTACGCGACCAACGGCGACATCTGGACGCGCTTCTCCCTGCGCGAGATGGCCGCCTTCCACGCCGAGCGCGACGCCACCGCCACTCTGGCCCTCGCCCGCCCCCGCATCCCGTGGGGCGCCGTGGAGACGGACGCCTTCGGCCACATCACCGACTTCATCGAGTCGCCCCCCTCGCCCTACCTCATCAACGCGGGCGTGTACGTCTTCTCAGCGGCCTTCACAGCGCTTCTCCCGGACCTGGGGGACCACGAACGCACCACGTTCCCCCGGCTGGCCCGAGAGCGCCGCCTGGCGGGCTTCCCGCTGCCGCACGGCGCGTACTGGCGGGCCATCGACACCGCGAAGGACCTCACCGAGGCGGCCAAGGAGCTGGCGGCGGCCCGCGGTTGAGGGATTTACGTATGTACGACCCCGGGACACCCGGAGTGTGAGCGGCAAAGGCAGCGGGCCCGGCGCGCGTAGTGCGCGCCGGGCCCTCTCCCTGTCCTGCGGTCCTGCGTGGCGTTGCCGGTCAGCCGAGCAGGCCGCCGATCACCCTTCCGCCGCCGCTGCCACCGCTGCCGCTGCCTCCGGTGCTGCTCCCGCCGGAGCCGCCTCCGCCGGTGCTGCCGCCGCCGGTGGTTCCGCCGCTCGTCCCGCCGCTGCCGGTGCCGCCGGTCGACGTCGGGCCCGCGCTGGTGGTGGGCGCCTGCTGCGGCGGTGCGGGCTGTTGCCGCGGCGGGGGCGGCGCCTGGCCGGCCGTGGCGCCCTGGGTCTGGCTCGGCTGCCGCTGGGGGTCGGTGGCGGCTCCCGGCGCGGTCTGACGCGGCGCTCCGGGCGTCGTGCCCTTGGCTGCGGGGGCCGCGGAGCCGCTGGCGGTCGGCGCCGGCCTGCTGCTGCCGGGGGTACGCGAGGAGCCCGTGGAGCCGGATTCCTGCGGGAGCGGGGCGCCCGGCAGGTAGTTGGTCGGGTCGTCGTTCGGTCCAGGCACGGTCACCATTTCCGAGGAGCGGACGGCGCCGCCGAGCATCGAGCCGACCAGCAGTGTCACACCGACGACCAGAGCGGCGACGATCGTGCCGCGACGCAGGACGCGCCGCCGCAGTTCCCACAGCTCGGAGCGCGGACCGAGCTTGCGCCAGGCCTCGCCCGCGAGCCGCCCGTCGACCGAGTAGACCGGTGCGCCCGCGATGATCAGCGGGCTCCACGCGGCGAGGTAGATGATGTCGGGGGCGTCGTACGCCGGGACGGTCTTCCAGCTCACGGTCACGACCAGCGCGACCGAGAGCAGCGTCCCGACACACGCGGCGACCCGCTGCCACAGGCCGAGCACCGTCAGCACACCGACGACGACCTGGAGGAACGCGACGGTCAGGCCGGAGCCCACCGGGTGGCTCACCGCGAAGTCCCGCAGCGGCCCGGCGATGGTCCACGGGTCGAGCGACGTCAGCCACTTGACCATCGAGCCACGCTTGCCGCCGTCGAAGTACACGGGGTCGCAGAGCTTGCCCATGCCGGCGTAGATGGAGATGAAGCCGAGGAACACCCGGAGCGGCAGCAGCACCACTCCAAGATTTATCCGCCGCCCGGGGTAATAGGCGTGCCGGACCACGTCGGCACCGTGCCGCTGACCGCCCGCCCGGTCGCGCTCGTCGAACTCCTCGTCGTCGTAGGGCTCTTCGCCGTCCGTGTCGGAGTCGTCGTACGCGCCGACGGCCTGCCGCGTCCGGGGCAGCATCGCCGTCCTGGGCGGCTCGGAGCCGCGCGGGCCCACGACGGACGGGATCGCCTCGGTGTCCTCGCCCACGGAGATCCGGGGGATGACCTGCGTGGCGCCCGCGTCGTGACGACCGGCGCCACCACCGCGCGCCTCGGCGGTGTTGCGTACGGCCTGGAGCAGTCCGGTCGCGCCGAGATCCCCCGGTTCGGATCTGCCGCTCCATACGACGGGCGCTCGGCGGCGCACTCCGGCCGCGCCACCGGCGGTCGCGAGCAACGCCGTGTTCGCCATCCCACTGCCCGCGCCGCCCGCACCCGCATAAAGCGGGGCGGGGCGCCGGCTCGGGGCGAGCTGCACGCGGAAACTGGCGTGGTTGACGATGACCTGCGCTGGGTCGCAAGGCACCTTGACCATGCTCAGGGCGGGCTGATCGTCGAACCCGGGTGTTCTGGTGTCCACACTCATCTAACCGAGTGATGTGTGTTTAGGACACTGCCTTGACGCAGCCGATCTGTCCGAGACCCGTCAAGACCCCCTTACCGGGCAAAACACCCGGCCCCGGCCGACGCGTCACCCGGACGCCGCGCCGCCGCCGGGCCGGGCACCCGGACGGTCTTACGCCAGGTGCCCGTCCCGCGTTGCGCCAGGCGCCGCACGCGCATCACTCCTGCGTGGCGCGTCTCACATCGCGTACGACCGAACGCCGCGTACAGGTACGCCGCACACGGCCCCACGCCAGGTAAGACCCGCCCGCGCCTGCCCTACGCCCTGCGCTTCGCCGCCTCGTACAGCACGACGCCCGCCGCGACACCCGCGTTCAGGGACTCCGCGCTGCCCGCCATCGGGATCCGCACCAGGAAGTCGCACGTCTCGCCGACGAGGCGGGACAGGCCCTTGCCCTCGCTGCCGATGACGATGACGACCGGGCCGCCCAGCGCCTCAAGCTCCTGGACCTCGCTCTCGCCGTCCGCCGCGAGGCCGACGACCGCGATGCCCGCCTTCTTGTACGCCTCCAGGGCGCGCGTCAAGTTGGTCACCTGGGCCACCGGCGTACGGGCGGCCGTACCGGCCGAGGACTTCCAGGCGCCCGCCGTCATACCGGCGGCGCGCCGCTCGGGGACGACCACGCCGTGACCGCCGAAGGCGGTGACGGAGCGGACGATCGCGCCCAGGTTCCGCGGGTCGGTGATGCCGTCGAGGGCGACGATCAGCGGGTCCTCGCCGGCGTCGTGGGCACTGACCGCGAGGTCCTCGGCGTGCGCGTACTCGTACGGCGGGACCTGCAGGACGAGGCCCTGGTGGTTCAGGCCGTTGGTCATCCGGTCCAGCTCGGGCCGCGGTGCCTCCATCAGGTGGATGCCGCCGCGCTCGCCCGCGAGCTGGAGTGCCTCACGGACGCGCTCGTCGTTGTCGATGTACTGCTGTACGTACAGCGTGGTCGCCGGGACGCCGTCGCGCAGCGCCTCGAAGACCGGGTTGCGGCCGACGACCATCTCGGACGTGCCCTTGCCGCCGCGCCTGGGGGTGGGACGCCGGGTGGCCTTGGTGTTCGTCTTGGCCACCGCCTTGGCTACGCGGTTCTTCTTGTGGCCCTTGCGGTCGCCGGCAGGCGGGGTCGGGCCCTTGCCTTCGAGCCCCCGGCGCCGCTGGCCACCGCTGCCGATCTGCGGGCCCTTCTTGTTGGACGTGCGGCGGTTCTTGCGTTGGCTGTTCCCGGCCATGACCTACCTGTTTCCTGAAGCTTCGATGCGTGCGTGCGAATGTATGTATTTATGCGTAAGTGAAAGTGTGCCGCCCGGCAGGCCGGGCGGCACATGCTGTGCTCCGTGAGCGGCTGCTCAGCGCGGTCCCAGCGTCCAGCGCGGTCCCGTCGGGCTGTCCTCGATGACCAGGCCGGACTGCTGCAGCTGATCGCGGATCGCGTCGGCCGCCTCCCAGTCCTTGCGGTCGCGGGCCGACTGGCGCTGGTCGAGTACGAGCCGTACGAGCGTGTCCACGACCCCGTGCAGGTCCTCGCTCTGGTCGCCGGACGTGCCCGCCCAACGGTCGTCGAGCGGGTCGAGGCCGAGGACGCCGAGCATGGCCCGTACCTCCGCCAGCCGGGCGATCGCGGCTTCCTTGTCGTCGGCGGCCAGCGCGGAATTGCCCTGCCGCACCGCTGTGTGGATCATCGCGAGCGCCTGCGGCACGCCCAGGTCGTCGTCCATCGCGTCGGCGAAGGCCGGCGGGACCTGCTCGGCGGGCTCCACGACGCCCCCGGCCTTCTCGGCCACGCGCTGGATGAAGCCCTCGATGCGCGCGAAGGCGGACTCCGCCTCGCGCAGGGCCTCCTCGCTGTACTCGATGGTCGAGCGGTAGTGCGGCGTACCGAGGTAGTAGCGCAGGACGATGGGGCGCCAGTTCTTGACCATCTCGGACACGAGGACCGAGTTGCCCAGCGACTTCGACATCTTCTCGCCGGCCATCGTGACCCAGTGGTTGTGCACCCAGTACTTCGCGAAGTCGTCACCGAAGGCCTTGGCCTGGGCGATCTCGTTCTCGTGGTGCGGGAAGATCAGGTCGATCCCGCCACCGTGGATGTCGAAGGCCTTGCCCAGGTACTTGTGGGCCATGGCGGAGCACTCCAAGTGCCAGCCGGGACGGCCGCGGCCCCACGGCGTCTCCCAGCTCGGCTCGCCCGGCTTGGCGCTCTTCCACATGGCAAAGTCGCGCTGGTCGCGCTTGCCGGTCTCACCCTCGCCGGAGGGCTGGCGCAGGTCGTCCAGGTCCTGGTTGGAGAGCGCCAGGTAGTCGTCGTAGGACCGCACGTCGAAGTAGACGTTCCCGTCGGCCGCGTACGCATGACCGCGCTCGATGAGGCCGCGCATCATCTCGATCATCTCGGGGATGTGGCCGGTGGCGCGCGGCTCGTAGGTGGGCGGGAGGCAGCCCAGCGCGTCGTAGCCGTCGTTGAAGGCGCGCTCGTTCTCGTACCCGATGGCCCACCAGGGGCGGTCGAGCTCGGCCGACTTCACGATGATCTTGTCGTCGATGTCCGTGACATTGCGGATGAACGTCACGTCGTAACCGCGGTACTCCAACCAGCGGCGCATGATGTCGAAGTTCAGCCCGGACCTGATGTGCCCGATGTGCGGGGCAGCCTGCACCGTGGCGCCACAGAGGTAGATCGAGACACAGCCCGGGGTGAGCGGGACGAAGTCGCGAGTCTGCCGGGCGCTGGTGTCGTACAGGCGAAGAGTCACCACACCAGGGTAGTGCGCCCACCACAGTGCCCCGCGACTCTTTGCGAGCCGCGGGGAACGGGATTTCCCGGTCGGATCCGTTCGGATCCGGCTCAGATGCTGCCGACGATCTTGCGCGCGCTCACCCGGACGACCACACGGGCGCTGTCGTTGACCGACGACGGGTTGAATTCCACATACTTCTTGCCGGCGTACTTCATGGCCAGCTCGTCGATGAGCTCCTGGCCGCCGTCGGTCGTCATCTCGACCGTGCCGCGGATCTCGGCGTAGGTGTACGGGGAGTCGAAGGGCTGAAACAGGACCGTCACCCGGGGGTCGCGGCGCAGGTTCTTCTCCTTGCGGCGGCCGAGGGTCGTCGAGAACAGCACTTCGTCCCCGTCGCGCTTGACCCACACCGGCGAGACCTGCGGGCTGCCGTCGGGCTGGATGGTGGCGACGGTGATGAAGACGGGGGTGTCGAGCAGTGCCTTGAGCTTGTCGGAAAGTTCGGCTGCCATGGGGGGCCTTCCATAAGGGGAGGGAGAGCGAGCTGTGACTGACAGCGATAGGCGTACCCGCTGGTGCGCCGACGCATCGCACCGGCTCGTTCTTTCAGCCTGTACGGACCACCCGGGCCGAACTTCGATCCGGGGGCCGTTGGGCTTCCACCCGGGCCGCGTTTCAGCCCGTACGGACCACCAGGGCCGTGGCGATTGCCGCGAGGCCCTCGCCCCGGCCGGTGAATCCGAGCCCGTCGGTGGTGGCGGCGGACAGCGAGACGGGCGCGCCGACCGCGGCCGAGAGCACCTTCTGCGCCTCTTCGCGCCGCTTGCCGATCTTCGGCCGCACGCCGACGACCTGCACCGCGACATTGCCGATGCCGAAGCCCCCGGCGCGCACGATCCGCGCGGCCTCGGTGAGCAGGGTGATTCCGGACGCGCCCGACCACTCGGGGCGGCCGGTGCCGAAGTGCTGCCCGAGGTCGCCGAGGCCGGCTGCGGAGAACAGCGCGTTGCAGGCGGCGTGTGCGACGACGTCGGCGTCCGAGTGCCCGGCCAGGCCGGGTCCCTCGCCCTCCCACAGCAGGCCCGCGCACCAGAGTTCACGGCCCTCTTCGAAGGCGTGGATGTCGGTGCCGATCCCCACCTGCGGCAGCGCGGGGAGGACGGTGGGGCCTGGGTGGACGGTGGGGTGGGGAGCATCGGTGGGGTGGGGATCAGAAGCCATCGTTGGCCCTCCTGCGGGCGAGTACGGCCTCGGCCAGGACCAGGTCAAGCGGCCGGGTCACCTTGAACGCCTCTTCGTGGCCGGGAACGACCACGACCCGCACGCCGAGCTGTTCGACCATCCCGGCACAGTCCGTGGCGCCCTCGCCGTGCGCCACGCCCTCGCGGCCGGCCGCGAACGTCTCGTGGGCGCGGACGAGCGTGGCCCGGTCGAAGCCCTGCGGGGTCTGTACGGCGCGCAGCAGGGCCCGGTCGGGGGTGGCCACAACGGGCTCCGGCTGGCCCTTCTCGCGGGGCTCGACCTGCTTGACGGTGTCGGCCAGCGGCAGCGCGGGCACCACGGCGGGCGCGCCGTCCCGTACCGCTTCGATGACCGCGTCGACGGTGTCGACGGGCACCAGCGGGCGGGCCGCGTCGTGCACCAGGACGGTGGTGATGTCGGCGGGCAGCGCGTCGAGCCCCAGTCGTACGGACTCCTGGCGGGTCTCGCCGCCCGGCACGACGACGAAGTCGGTGCGGTCGGGCAGCGCGTGCTCGTCGAGGAGGTTCTTGACGGTGGCGGCGTCGTCCGCCGGGGCCACCACGACGACGAGCGAGACGGCTCTGGAAGCAGCCATCGCCCGTACCGCGTGGATCAGCATGGGGGTGCCGCTCAGCGCGCGCAGCGCCTTGGGCGCGCCGGGGCCGAGCCGTATGCCGCGGCCGGCGGCGGGGATCACGGCGGCGGTGCGGCGGCTGGGGTCACGGCCTGTGGTGGGGCGCGATTCGTCCAGCGATTCGTCTGTCATCGATAGCTCCCGGGCCGGTGGCGTCTCGTCCCCCGGACTGGCACGGACAGGTTTGGGTCAGCCAGGTTTGTGCTCGCGGCCGACGTGGGTATGGCCACAAGCGTGCCGGGCGCGACGCCTTGACCGGCCCCTTCCGTGACGACCGGTCGAGGCAGCTGCCACGGGCCCGGCACACCAGAAATCCAGGGGATGTGGGGGTACGTAGGTACGTATAGGCATGAATATGCCGCAGCGCCCGGCAACAAGGGCTGGTCGGCCTTGTCAGCGGGCACCACGGCATTGCTGAGCACAGAAGGAGCAACCTCCTGTGCTCGGGTCAGGACGCGAGGACCTCGTCGAGCAGGGCCTCGGCCTTGTCTTCATTGGTGTTTTCCGCGAGTGCGAGCTCACTCACGAGGATCTGCCGCGCCTTGGCGAGCATGCGCTTCTCACCTGCGGAAAGACCACGCTCACGCTCACGACGCCACAGGTCGCGCACGACTTCGGCGACCTTGATGACATCACCGGAGGCAAGCTTTTCGAGATTTGCTTTGTAGCGCCGGGACCAGTTGGTCGGCTCTTCGGCAAACGGTGCGCGAAGCACCTCGAAGACCCGCTCCAACCCTTCCTGGCCGACCACATCGCGCACGCCCACGAACTCCGCATTGTCCGCAGGCACACGAACGGTCAAGTCGCCCTGAGCGACCTTGAGCACCAAGTAGGTCTTGTCCACGCCTTTGATCTGGCGAGTTTCGATAGCCTCGATCAGCGCGGCCCCGTGATGGGGATAGACCACGGTGTCGCCAACCTTGAACGTCATGTGACAGGTACCCCTTCCGTGGCTATCCAGAGTAACACGGATGAGGCTTCTTCTGAATGACGTTTTCGCAGGTCAGGGCATATCTCGGGGCTTGACAACAGCAACAGGAACGTGCTGCGGAAGGCTTCCGGAAGGGGGTATTCGCAGGTCGGAGCGGCTGTGCGGGGCGAGAGAAACGCGTAAGGTACACGCACCGCAGACCCCCCAACGGAGGACTAACGTCCCGGTTTGCCTGGTTCGGAACGGTGAACTTCGGCTACTCCGTTCGGCGATCGGTCACCCGTACGGCCCGAATCCATAATCGATCACCGATGCGGTGATCGGTGCGGCGATCGGTGCGGTGATCAATTCCCCGGACCGGCTCCCCGGCGGCTTCTCGTCCGCCTTCACGCCGCCTTCACAGCGCCTTCCGGCCGCCTTCCCGCCGCCTTCCCACCGCCTTCCCGCCGCCTTCCGGCCGGGCCCGGAGTCCGGGGTTCCGTACCGCCATACATTCCTTACGGATAATCCGCACTCGGGTCGCACTCTTGCTACGCCCCGGATATGTGAACGGCGTACAAAGCAGCGAGCCGGGTCGACCTCCCCGGTGCGGGTGGGCGGGGTGGGGCGGGTCGGGTGCAGGCACGGGCGGACGGCTCGGTAACCTAAGCGCGAACCTAAGCTCGCTGACACACCCTTGGGGCGGCCACGCACCGCGCCCCTGACCGGTCCCACGCCCTCCGTACGTCCGAATGTCTAAGAGGAGATGCCGCCGCCGTGAGCCGCAGCCATCGACGCGGTGCCATCGCCGCGACCGCCGTCGTGTTCTCGATCGCCTCACTCGCCGCCTGCGGTGCGGGCAACGACGCGCAGACGCTGGGGGTCAGGCCGGACAACGCAGCGGCCGCCGTCGACGACATCAAGATCCAGAACGCCACGATCGTCACGCAGCCGGAGCCCGGCGCCGAGGGCCCCGCGGCCGTCACCGTGACGATCTTCAACAACGGCGCCAAGGCCGAGACCCTGGAGTCGATCGGCCTGCCGGGCACCGACGCCAAGGTGAAGCTCTCGCCGGCCAAGGGCAAGGGCCCGGTGTCCATTCCGGCCGGCGGCTCAATCGTGCTCGGCGGCAAGGGCAACGCCTCCGCCGTCATCGACAAGGGCGCCGAGGCCGCGAAGAACGGCGACGCCCAGCCCATCGTCTTCCAGCTCAGCGACACCGGGGCGGTGAAGATGCGGGCGTTCGTGGTGCCGGCGAAGCACGACTTCAAGGACGTCGGCCCGTCGGCGCTCCCCGAGCTGCCCGCCACGAAGCCGTCAGGATCGGCGACGACGAGCCCGTCGGGCAGCCCCACGGGCTCGCCTTCCGGATCGCCCTCGGAGGCCGCGTCCGGCGCCGCGGGCGCCTCGACGACCACCGGCCCGTCGGGCGGGGCTTCCGCGTCGCACGCCGCGGGCGCGGGCGCGGGTCACTGACCGCATCTCACTGACCGCGTCACTACCGACAGCGGTACGCAGTACGCATAGGGGCGCCCCGCCGGATGATTCCGGTGGGGCGCCCCTATGCGGTACTGGTCGCGTACGGGTCGCGTACGCACGCTCTTTACGGCTCGAACTTGTACCCCAGGCCACGCACCGTCACCAGATACCTGGGCGCACCCGGGTCCGGCTCGATCTTGGCGCGCAGGCGCTTCACGTGGACGTCGAGGGTCTTGGTGTCACCCACATAGTCCGCGCCCCAGACCCGGTCGATCAGCTGCATACGGGTCAGCACACGGCCCGCGTTCCTCAGCAGCATCTCCAGCAGGTCGAACTCCTTCAGGGGCAGGTCGACCTTGCCGCCCGAGACGGTGACCACGTGGCGGTCGACGTCCATCCGGACGGGACCGGCCTCCAGGGCCGCCGGGGAGGCCTCCTCCGGCTCGCCGCGGCGGCGCAGGACCGCGCGGATGCGGGCGACCAGCTCCCGGGAGGAGAAGGGCTTGGTGACGTAGTCGTCGGCTCCTATTTCCAGACCGACGACCTTGTCGATCTCGCTGTCCTTGGCCGTCACCATGATGACCGGGACATTGGAACGGCTGCGCAGCTGGCGGCAGACCTCGGTGCCGGGCAGGCCGGGGAGCATCAGGTCGAGAAGTACGAGGTCGGCGCCGTTGCGCTCGAACTCGTCGAGTCCCTCGGGGCCGGTGGCCGCGATGGCGACCTCGAAGCCTTCCTTGCGGAGCATGTACGACAGGACGTCGCTGAAGGATTCCTCATCCTCTACGACGAGCACTCGGGTCACGGAAGGACCTCCGGGGCAGGAATGGGTTCGCGAGCAGTGGTCTCGGTGGTCTCAACGGTCTGAGTGGTCTCGTAGGGGCCCGTCGTCGGTGTCCGGACCCGCTGTGCGGCTGCCTCGGGCAGCCGCAGGGTGAAGGTGGAGCCCTGTCCTTCCGAGCTCCACACGGTGACTTCCCCACCGTGCGACGCGGCCACGTGCTTGACAATGGCCAGGCCCAGGCCCGTACCGCCGGTGGCACGGGAGCGGGCCGGGTCGACGCGGTAGAAGCGCTCGAAGACACGCTCGCGGTCCTTCTCCGAGATGCCGATCCCCTGGTCGGTGACGGCGATCTCGATCAGGTCGCCGCCGGGGGCGGACACTCGGCGGCCCGCTATGCCGACGCGGGTGCGGGCCGCGCTGTAGTTGACCGCGTTCTCGACGAGGTTGCCGAGGGCGGCGGCGAGCTGGCCGCGGTTTCCCCAGATGCGCAGACCTGCGGCGCCGCCCGCCGCCATGGTGATCTGCTTGGTGGAGGCGGCGTGCCGGCTGCGGTCGATGGCCTCGGCGACGAGTTCGTCGACCCGGACCGGCTCGGCGTCCTCCAGCGGGTCGTCGTTCTGCACCCGGGAAAGATCAATGAGCTCTTGGACCAAATTGGTGAGGCGAGTCGCCTCGATCTGCATCCGGCCGGCGAAACGGGTCACCGCCTCGGGGTCGTCCGAGGCGTCCATGACGGCCTCGGAGAGCAGCGAGAGAGCGCCGGTCGGGGTCTTGAGCTCGTGGCTGACGTTCGCGACGAAGTCGCGGCGTACCGCTTCGATGCGGCGGGCCTCGGTGAGGTCCTCGACCAGCAGGAGGACCAGGCGGGAGCCGAGCGGGGCGACACGGGCGGAGACCGCGAGGGCCTCGCCGCGGCCGGTGCCGCGGCGGGGCAGGTCCAGCTCGACCTGGCGTATCTCCCCGTCGCGGCGGGTGTCCCTGGCCATGTGCAGCATGGGATCGACGGACAGCTTCCCGCCCCGGACGAGCCCGAGGGAGTACGCCGCCGAGCTGGCCTTGACCACGTTGTCGCTCTCGTCGAGCACGACGGCGGAGGAGCGCAGCACGGAGAGCACGGTGTCCACGCCCGGCGGCAGTACGGCGTTGATGTCGGGGCGCATCGAGGACCGGGTGGGCCTGGCCTGGTCGCGCTCGCTCCAGCGGAACGCCAGCATGGCGATCACACCGGTGCACAGTCCGGCGATCGCTGCTGCTGCGGCGACTGCCGCGTCCACGTCCATGCACCCAGGTTAAGCGGGTGTAAGAAGACTTCCCCAGCCAAATGGGTGGCTACTCGAACAGTCGTCGCCCAGAGTTCACCGGGGGGACCGTGCTGGTTCACTTCAGCCGTCCGGATCCGGCCGGGGTTGGATCTCCGAATCCCAGAGTTCACCGGGGAGACGGTGTCGGTTCACTCGGGGTGCCGGAAACGGATGCGTGACGGACGGAACGTGGGAACGTGGGGTTCAGAGGCCTCCCGGAGTACTAGAGAGGGACTTTCATGCGCGACGCGTACCACGAGGAACTTGACTCGATCGGCGAAGACCTGGTCGAGATGGCTCGGCTGGTCGGCTCGGCGATCGGTCGGGCGACCACGTCCATGCTCGACGCGGACCTCAAGCTCGCCGAGAGCGTGATCGCCGCCGACCAGAAGGTCGACGACCTCCAGCACGACCTGGAGGCACGGGCCATAGCCCTGCTGGCCCGCCAGCAGCCCGTCGCCACCGACCTGCGGATCGTCGTCACCTCCCTGCGGATGAGCGCCGACCTGGAGCGCTCGGGAGACCTGGCCCAGCACGTGGCCAAGCTCGCCCGGCTGCGCTTCCCGGCCGCCGCGGTGCCGCACGACCTGCACGCGACCATCCTGGAGATGGGCCAGCTCGCGCAGCGCCTGATGGCGAAGGCGGCGGAGGTCATCATCACCAAGGACGTCGACCTGGCACTCCAGCTGGAGCAGGACGACGACGAGATGGACCTGCTGCACCGCACGCTGTTCCAGCACCTGATGGACGACCGCTGGAAGCACGGCATCGAGACGGCGGTCGACGTGACGCTGCTCGGCCGCTACTACGAGCGCTTCGCGGACCACGCGGTGTCGGTGGCCAAGCGGGTCGTCTACCTGGTGACGGGCGAGCACGCGGACGAACTCCAGGCGGCGAACGCGGCGGCGACGCCTACCGCCGCGCCGGTCGAGGGCGTGTAGGGCGCGCGTCTCGGAGTGAGCGCACGGGGTGACTGCGCGCGTGCGCGGTTGATGCGCCCGCCCCGGTGGGCATGAGATGGGCAGCAGGAGTACGCCACGTACCCCTTCGAGGAGGATCCTCATGGCCGATTCCCCCACGCTCAACTCGCAGCAGGAACCGCGGTCCGACCGCGCGCACGTGCCCACCACACCCGTCCTCGGCGCCTGCGGCTGCGGCTCGGGCTGCTCCTGCGGCTGCCAGTCCGGCGGCCCGTGCCAGTGCGGCGGCTGCGGCTAGCGGCCGACCTCCGCCCGCGGCGACACAAGAAATGGGCCTCGTCCTCGCCGGACGGGGCCCATTTGGCGTTGCTCGACATGCTATTGCTGCGTCTACCTCTCCGGACTGCGCGTGCCGACTGCCGGCCGCCCCCTGAGCGCCCCGCACCCCCTAACGCCCGCACGCCCTCAACAGACGTCAACAGCTCACTTGTTACGACGCTTGCCCGCCCTCTTCCTCAGCTGCCTCTGACCGAGTTTCGTCCACCCACCTTGATGGAGGTAGCACCGCGATGTGCCCTTCATCGTTTTGTTGGCACAGCGGCCTCCAGCCGCCGTAGGCCAACCGCATTTCCCTTGCTTCCACTCACCCACCGTCCACCCCCGGTAGCCCGTGCTCGTACAGAGCAACAGCGTGTGCCACCTCACAGGGACAGGACAGAGCGCACAACCGGCGGCATCGGACCGACCAGGCGCACGCGGGTGCGTACGTCGGATTCAAAGGCGCACAGAAGTTCGCTCTCGGTGGTGAGCGGAAGACATCGCGGCAACCTGGGTCACGTGCGCGGCTGCCTCCGGGCAAACCGGTAAACGATGCAGGTGAGCCCGAGAATGGGATCTACGGCTGCCCACAGTGCGATGACCAGGCCCACTCCGATCGCGGTGCCCTGTCTCACGTCCGGAACTGGACACTCGCCCTCAGGAGTCGGTGTTAAACGAGAGGGCGCACCCGCTTGATGCCAAGCGGTCGCGACCGTGCGCCGAAGGCTCTCGGGAAGACTCTGCGGCCGGACGAGCCCCCGCGCTGAGGGCCCAGCGTGAGCCCAGGGCAGAGGAAAGCCCCTGAGCTGCACCGAATGCGCAGCTCAGGGGCATGACCACTATTCCTACTTCTTCTTGCCCTGGTTCTTCACAGCCTCGATGGCCGCCTTCGCCGCCTCCGGGTCCAGGTACGTGCCGCCCTTCTTGAGGGGGCGGAAGTCTGCGTCCAGTTCGTACGCGAGGGGGATGCCCGTCGGGATGTTCAGGCCAGTGATGTCCTCGTCGGAGACGCCGTCGAGGTGCTTGACCAGGCCGCGCAGGGAGTTGCCGTGGGCGGCTACCAGGACCGTGCGGCCGGTCAGTAGGTCCGGGACGATGGCGTCGTACCAGTACGGGAGCATGCGCTCGACGACGTCCTTGAGGCACTCCGTGCGCGGGCGGAGCTCGCTGGGGATCGTCGCGTAGCGCGGGTCGTCGCTCTGCGAGAACTCGGTGCCGTCTTCCAGCACCGGCGGCGGTGTGTCGTACGAGCGGCGCCACAGCATGAACTGCTCCTCGCCGAACTCCGCGAGGGTCTGTGCCTTGTCCTTGCCCTGGAGCGCGCCGTAGTGCCGCTCGTTCAGGCGCCAGGAGCGGTGGACGGGGATCCAGTGGCGGTCCGCGGAGTCCAGCGCGAGGTTCGCGGTGTGGATGGCGCGCTTCTGGAGGGAGGTGTGCAGGACGTCGGGCAGCAGGCCGGCGTCCTTGAGCAGCTCACCGCTGCGTACCGCCTCCTTCTCGCCCTTCTCGGTGAGGTTGACGTCCACCCATCCGGTGAACAGATTCTTCGCGTTCCAGTCGCTCTCGCCGTGGCGGAGGAGGATCAGCTTGTACGGTGCGTCGGCCATGCGTACGAGCCTAATCCACGCTCCCGGATTGACGCCCGCCGTCAATTGACTCGCCCCCCTGAGCAGGCCACTTGTAAGTTGCGGGCAAGAGGCAGGGGCGCTTACATCACCGGGGGACGTACATGTGGGTCGCGAGTATGCGAAGGGCCACGCGCGAGAGCGTCTCGGGGCTCCCTCGGGAGTTCTGGTGGCTCTGGACGAGCACGCTGGTCAACCGGCTCGGGGCCTTCGTCGCGACCTTCATGGCGCTGTATCTGACGTTGGACCGCGGCTACTCCGCCTCGTACGCCGGTCTGGTGGCCTCGCTGCATGGGCTCGGCGGGGTCGTCTCCTCGCTGGGGGCGGGCATCATGGCGGACCGGTTCGGGCGGCGCCCCACTCTGCTAGTCGCGCAGAGCGCCACCGCGGCCTCGGTCGCGCTCCTTGGCTTCATGCACCACCCGGTGGCCATCGCGGGGGTGGCCTTCCTGGTGGGGATGGCGAGCAACGCGTCGCGGCCCGCCGTGCAGGCGATGATCGCGGACATCGTGAAGCCCGAGGACCGGGTGCGGGCGTTCTCGCTGAATTTCTGGGCGATCAACCTCGGCTTCGCGATCTCCTCGATGGCCGCCGGCTTCATCGCCGAATACAGCTATCTGGCGGGCTTCCTCGGAGAGGCCGTGATGACGCTGGCGTGCGCGGTGGTGGTCTTCCTGAAGCTCCCGGAGTCCCGGCCCACGCAGGCCAGGGACGCGACGGGGAAGTTGATGGAACCGCAGGTCGGGATGGGGACCGTACTGCGCGACAGGCGCTTCATGAGCCTGGTCGGGCTGTCGTTCGTCGTCGCGCTGATCTTTCAGCAGGGGTTCGTCGGGTTGCCGGTGGCGATGGGTACGGACGGCTTCACCAGCGCCGACTTCGGTCTGGCCATCGCCATCAACGGGGTGCTGATCGTGGCGCTGCAAATCCCCGTGACGCGTTACATCGAGCACCGGGATCCCAGGCGGCTGCTGATCATTTCTTCGTTGCTCGCCGGTTACGGCTTCGGGCTCACCGCGTTCGCCGGGTCGATCGCGGCGTACGCGATGACGGTGTGCGTGTGGTCGCTGGCGGAGATCGTCAACGCGCCGACCCAGACGGGCCTGGTGGTGCGGCTCTCACCGGTGCACGGGCGCGGGCGCTACCAGGGGATGTACACGATGTCCTGGTCCGCGGCGGCACTGGTCGCCCCGCTGATGGCCGGCTTCATGATCGACGGCTACGGCGCGGAGTGGCTGTGGGGCGCCTGCGCGGTGCTCGGCACGGTGGCGGCGGGCGGGTTCTGGCTGCTGATGCGGGGGCTTCCTGCGGAGGGGGCGGTGGCGGACTCCCCCGCCACCTCCGTCACGGCGGTCAAGAACAAGGACGAGGCCGGGGTCAGCGCCTGAGGGCGCGTTGGGCCTCGTACAGGTTTCGGGGGCTTACGGCGTCGGGGGCGCCGTACGACTCCAGGCGTGAGCCCAGTTCGCCGGTGAAGTCCGGGGTGTCGATCTGGTCGAACTCGCGGACCGCGGAGATGCCGACCGTGGCGCTGTACGGCGCGATGGTGTCGATTTTCACCAGGCCGGCGCGGGCGTTGGGGACCGTGACGTTCCAGTGGGTGAAGCGGGCGCCGTAGAGCGGGCCCGCGCTCGCGTCGCCGCCGTGGCGGCCGTTGTTGTTGACCGTGATCTCGGTGCGGACGTTCGCGAAGGGCATGCCGCGGTGGGTGTCGAAGGTGCCCATCCCCATGTCGCCGCGCGACCAGACGTTGTAGCTGGACAGGCCCTCGACGTTGATGCCGTGCAGCTGGGTGTTGGGTGGGGCCGGGGCGGTGCGTTCGGCGATGGCGAAGTCCTCGATGAGGTTGTCGTGCGAGCCCTCGCGGCAGAAGTACGGGTGGTGCGAGCCGCGGCCCTCGACGCGGGTGCGGCGCAGGGTGCAGGCGGAGGCGGCGACCAGGCCGAAGCCGTTGTCGGCGTGCCGGACGGTGATGTCCTCGGCCCAGCAGTCGTACGCGCACTGGAAGGTGACGCCGTTGTAGCCCTTGTCGAGGAGGTGCGGCGCCTGCATGGTCTCGACCGCTTCGAGGGTGAGGCCCTCCACGCCGGAGCCGGTGAGAGCCTCCACGTGGGTGGTGATGCGGGGGTCCCATTCGGGGCGTACGTCGAGGGGCAGGGGGCGCTCGAAGGTGACCCTGCGCCCCTTGATCGCGCTGATGCGCACCGGCCACTCGTACGGCACGTAGGAAGTCAGCTTCGTCTTGTCGTCCCACTGGTACGCCTCGGGGCCCGCGCCGCCGCCCGCCATGTGCTCCAGGAGAGTGTGGCCGACGTCGTCGGCGAGGCGTAGGAGTACGAGTTGGCCGCGCTTGAGGCGGGAGGGGTCGTGGACGGTGACGGTGTGGTCGCCGCGGTGGGCGGGCGCGACGGTGCTGAGGGTGCGCCACTCGTCGCGGGCGTTGCCGGTCCAGCCCTCGAAGGGCCAGGCCTTGGCTTTGATGGCCGCGGTGAGGGACTCGTAACGCCCTTGCGGGCAGAGCCAGATGAGGCCGCCGGCCCAGGACCAGCTGGACTTGTCGCCGCCGTAGCGGCTGCCGTACGGGCCGATCAGCTCGGTGAGGCTGCGGGTGGCGATGAGCTTGGTACGGGCGCTGCCGGCGCCGCGCAGGACGACGTTGCTGTGGCCGATGCGGATGACGTCGTCGATGCGGTACGTGCCGGGCGGGACGAGGACGGTGCCGCCGCCGCGTTCGCCTGCGGCGGCGATGGCGCGGTTGATCGCGGGGGCGGAGTCGGTGGAGCCGTCCGGCTTGGCGCCGTGATGGAGGACGTTGGTGACTACGGGGCGGCGGGGGGCGCGAGTTGCGCCTCCGAGGGCGCCCGCTCGGCCTACGTAGGGGATTTGGGGGTGCGTGTAGGGGGTCTTGGAGAACTCCGCCCAGAGGGGGGCTGTGCGGGGAGTGGTGCGGGGAGTGGTGTTGGGTGCGGGTGCGGGTGCGGCGAATGCGGGGGTTGCGCTTGCTGCCGCGACGGCTGTCGCTGTGGTGAGGAGGGTGCGTCTGGTGAGTGTGCGGGTGCGGGTGCGGGCATGCTGCGGGTTACCCATGAGCCGTCTCCATGTATGTGAATGACGTTCAGGTGAGTGTTGGGCGCGAGCATGCCATGGGGTGGGGGCGTGGGGAAGGGGTGCGGGGGCGGGGCCCGAGGTGCGGGTGCGTGGCTGGTGCGGGTTGCCTGCGGCGCTGTCCCCTACCCGCCCTTTCCCGCTGTGTCATTTTGCGGCTGCCGCCGCGTGGTGGGGCTCCGCCCCAGCCCCCGGTCCTCAAACGCCGGACGGGCTGAAATGGGCGGGGTGGGAGCACGTGGGGCGGCCCCACGCCCCGGTCCTCAAACGCCGGACAGGCTGAACGGTTGCCGCACAGCTGAAGAGCTGCCGCACGCTGCACGCGCAGCCGCACCCTCACCCACAGCCACACGCGCACCCGCACCCGCAGCCACACCCGCAGAGAAAGACTGCCCGTCCGGCGTTTGAGGACACGCGGCGGTAGCAGCGCAATGTCAGAGTGCCCGCTCGTCCCGGGTCAGGTTGGTGAACGCGTCCAAGTTTCGCGTGGACTCGCCGCGCGACACCCGCCACGCGTACTCCTTGCGGATCGCGCTCGCGAAACCCAGCTCAAGCAGCGTGTTGAAGCTGCCGTCCGCCGCTTCCAGGACCGTGCCGAGCAGGCGGTCCAGCTCCTCCGGCGTGACCGCCGCGAGCGGCAGTTTGCCTGCGAGGTAGATGTCGCCGAGGCGGTCGACCGCGTAACTCACGCCGTAGAGGCGGAGGTTGCGCTCCAGGAGCCAGCGGTGCACCCCCGTCTCGTTCTCGTCGGGGTGGCGGATCACGAACGCGTTGATGGACAGCGCGTGCCGTCCGACGATCAGCGACACCGTCGTGGACAGCTTGCGGGTGCCGGGGAGCTTGACGACGTAGGAGCCCGGATTGGGGCTCTCCCACTCCAGTTCGGCGTCCTTGAGGGTCGCTTCGACCACCTGTCGCGCGTCAGCGTCAGCCATGCAGCGAGCGTACGCGAAGGAGGCAGGAGTAGCCCGGCGCAGGTCAGCCGTGGTGGGTGTGTTCGACGCGGCGGTACTCGTGCATCGCGGCCGTGTAGACGTCGGCCGTCGCCGAGGCCGCCGTGCCCCAGCCGAAGGACTGCGCGTGCCGGGCGGCGGCCCCGCCCATGCGGTCCACCAGGCCCGGGTCGTCGATGAAACGGCGTAGCGCGTGGGCGTAACCCGCCGGGTCGTGGCCCTGGACCAGGACGCCGGTGACCCCGTCGCGTACCGCCACCGGAAGGCCGCCGACCGCCGCCGCGACGACGGGGGTGCCGACCGCCTCCGCCTCCAGGGCGACGAGCCCGAACGACTCGCTGTACGACGGCATGACCAGCACCGAAGCCGCCCGGAACCAGTCCGCGAGCTGGTCCTGTCCGACCGGCGGACAGAACCGGACCACGTCGGCCACACCGAGCCGCGCGGCGAGCTTCTGCAGTCCCTCGGGCTTGGCGAGGCCGCTGCCGCTCGGCCCGCCGACCACCGGGACGACGATCTTCGAGCGGAGCGAGGGGTCCGAGTCGAGCAGCACGGCGACCGCGCGCAGCAGGATGTCCGGCGCCTTGAGGGGCTGGATGCGCCCGGCGAACAGCGGGACGAACGCGTCCTGCGGCACACCGAGCCGGGCGCGCGCGGCGGCCCGCCCGTCCGCCGGGCGGAAGCGGTCGAGATTCACGCCGGGGTGTACGACGGCGACCTTCCCGGGGTCGGAGTCGTAGAAGCGGACCAGCTCGTCCGCCTCCTCCGCCGTATTGGCGATGAGGCGGTCGGCGGCGCGCACGATCTGGGTCTCGCCTATGACGCGGGCGGCGGGCTCGGGGGTGTCGCCCTCGGCGAGCGAGGCGTTCTTGACCTTGGCCATGGTGTGCATGGCGTGGACCAGCGGGACGCCCCAGCGTTCGGCGGCGAGCCAGCCGACGTGTCCGGAGAGCCAGTAGTGGGAGTGGACGAGGTCGTAGTAGCCGGGCCGCTGTCCGGCCCAGGCCTGCATCACACCGTGTGTGAAGGCGCAGAGCTGCGCGGGCAGCTCCTCCTTGGCGAGGCCCTCGTACGGCCCGGCGTCTATGTGGCGCACGAGCACCCCGGGAGCCAGCTCCACGGACGCCGGCAGGCCGCCGGTGGTGGACCGGGTGAAGATCTCGACCTCTATGTTGATCGCGGCCAGGCGCTTGGCGAGCTCGACGATGTAGACGTTCATGCCGCCCGCGTCCCCGGTCCCCGGCTGGTGCAGCGGGGAGGTGTGGACGCTGAGCATGGCGATACGGCGCGGCTTGCGATGGCCGCCGGGCAGCCGCAGGCGGGGTGGCGCCGCCAGTGTGCCGGCGAGTCGGGAGACGTACTGGCTCACGCGACGGTCCTCTTCGCTGGGGGCATGGCAGGGAGGGGGCACGAGAACCCCTTCCAGAGGCTCAAACAGCGGAACACGCCCTACCATTTCCGTTTTGCCAAATCATTACCCGGGGTTCCTCAACCTTTACGGACGATCGCCCGCACTGTTCACCGGCGCTTACGCTCACTCCATGGCTTCCCGCACGTCCCCCTCGCGCCCGGTGGGCGCCGTGACCCGCGGGACCACCAACCCCAACCGGCTGCGCCGCATGGACCGCTGGATCGCCGCCGTCCACGGCCCCGAGCTGCGGCGTTGCGCGGATCCGGTGGCGGTCGACCTGGGGTACGGGGCCGCGCCGTGGACCGCCGTGGAGCTGCTCGGCCGACTGCGTACCGTCGCCCCCGCCGTCGAAGTGGTGGGCATCGAGATCGAACCGGCCCGGGTCGCGGGCGCGAAGCCGTACGAGCGCGCGGGCCTCACCTTCCGGCACGGCGGTTTCGAGGTGCCACTGCCGGACGGGCGGCGCCCCGCCCTGATCCGGGCGGCGAATGTGTTGCGGCAGTACGACGAGGGGGAGGTCGCCGCCGTCTGGGCGCGGCTGTGCGGGCGGCTGGCGCCGGGCGGACTGCTGGTCGAGGGGACGTGCGACGAGATCGGGCGGCGGCACGTGTGGGTCGCGCTCGGGCCCGAGGGTCCGCGCACGGTCACCTTCGCGACCCGGCTCGGATCGCTGGACCGCCCGTCGGACCTGGCGGAGCGGCTGCCGAAGGCGCTCATCCACCGCAATGTGCCGGGCGAGCCGGTGCACGCGTTCCTGCGGGACTTCGACCGGGCGTGGGCCGCGGCGGCGCCGTACGCCTCGCTGGGCGCCCGGCAGCGCTGGATCAACGCGGTGCGCGCACTGTCCGCCGACTGGCCGCTGACGGACGGACAACGGCGGTGGCGGCAGGGTGAAGTGACGGTGAACTGGGCCGCTCTCCGGCCGCGCACCTCCTGAAACCTCATCGGGATCATCTTCAACGCCCGGCGGAAACAGGGAACGTGGGGCTCGGGCTGATCGTCTGAAAGGTGTGAGTGGGGCGTCCGAACCTGTTGGGTGAGGGGCGTTCGAAACGGGCGGGCGGGGCCTCTGTCGCTTTTACGGACGGCATGGCAGCATCACGGCAGCGCGCCTAAGTTACTGACGGTAAATCAGATTTGGGATCCGGGGGGACTCGTGAACGGACGCCGCAGCGCCGCGACAGCAGCCACGCTGACCTGCGCCTTGGCCGTGCTGGCGGTGCTCGCGCTGCCGGGCACGGCGTACGCCGACCCCAAGCCGCCCAGGAGCGAGCAGAAGCTCCAGGAGGTCCGCAGCGAGATCGACGGTCTCTACCGCAAGGCCGCGCTCGCCACCGACTCCTTCAACCTCGCCGAGGAGAAGGCCGACAAGCAGTCGTCGGAGCTCGTGAAACTGGCCCAGGAGATCGTCAAGGGGCAGAACAAGATCGACCGGCTGAAGAAACGGGTAGGCGCCGAGGCTCGCGCCCAGTACCGCGGCGGCGGCCTGCCGGCCGAGGCGCGACTGATGCTCAGCGGCGACCCGCAGCTCTTCCTGGACGGCGCGGGCCGGTTCCGCGAGGGCCAGCAGGCGACCAAGGGCCTCATGGGTGAACTGACACGAACCCAGGCCGACTTGAAGATCTACACGCAGGACGCGACGGACCAGTGGAAGAAGCTGGAGTCCAACCGCAAGAAGAAGGAAGCGGCAAAGAAGGAAGTCAAGAAGCAGCTCGCCGCCGCCAAGAAGCTCGAATCGACGCTGGAGAAGGAGGAGCGGGCCCGGCTCCTCGCGATGGAGCAGGAGGCGGAGCAGAAGGCGCAGACCGCCTGGCTCGACTCCGGCGCGCTCAAGGAAATCGGCGGCAAGGCGACGGGCGCGGGCAAGACAGCCGTCGCGTACGCGACCGCACAGATCGGCAAGCCGTACGTGTGGGGCGCGGAGGGCCCGGGGTCCTTCGACTGCTCGGGGCTGACGTCACAGGCGTGGCTCGCAGCCGGACGCGGCATTCCGCGCACCTCGCAGGAGCAGTGGAAGCGACTGCCGCGGGTCGCCACGAAGGACATGCTGCCGGGCGACCTCATCATTTACTTCGGCGACGCGACCCATGTCGGGATGTACATCGGCGACGGCGCCATCGTGCACGCGCCGCGCCCCGGCCGGGACGTGACGATCGCGGGCGCGGGCTCGATGCCGATACTCGGGGTCGTACGGCCGGGGAACTAGCGGGCAGTGGGGGCGGGCGGGGTCGGTCCGCTGCCCCGAGGCCCCAGGTGCGGCGGGCTCGGTCCGACGCCCCGGAGAGGCCTCCGTTCGGGACGCCGGGGCGGGCTCCCTCGGTGCCCGGACAGCCTTGATCGGAACCGCCGGGGGACTGCCCGCGTCAGAGCCCCGGGTGCGGCCTCAGCCGGGCCTCGGGCAGGTGTTCCCGAGGTGGTCTTCGTCGGGCCCGTGAGACGGTCCCCGGGCGGCACGCTCGGGGTGATGTTCGTCATGGGCCCCTCCCCCTCCCACCCCGTCGGATGCGTTGTGGGAAGGGGCATATGACGATGACGGTTCCCTCCGGGCCATTCCGTTGCGGCGCCGGGTAACGCTAAGGTCCCCGTTTGGCGGAACGTCGATCGTCGTGCCGCCGTGCCCTCGGGGGGAGGGAAGGAACCCAACCGATGCCCGTACCCATACCGCGGCAGCGAGCGAGCCCGGCCGTGGAAATCGGTCAGGCCGGTCCGCCGCCGCAGCAGCAGCACCCGACCGGGACCGCGGCGTCCGGGACGCCCGCGCCGCCCGGCGCACCCACGCCCGTCTCCACCGCCCCACAGTCCGCGCCGTCCGCGCCGTCCACCTACGGCACCGACCTGACACTGCTGGTGATCGAGGACGACCCGGCGGGGACATTCACCGTCCCCTCGCTGCTCGACGCGGCCGGCACCCGGGTCCGTATCCGCACCGCACGCAACCTCACCGAGGCCGAGCGGCTACTCACGGACGACGTCCACTGCATCCTGCTCGACCTCGACCTGCCCACTCCCGACGGCTCCGACGACGAGCTGGCCACGCTGCGGCGCGTACTGCGGCTCGCGCCGCGTCACGCCGTGCTGGCGCTGACCGCCGAGACGGACACCGAGCGGGCCTCCGAGGCGGTACGGGTCGGCGCCCAGGACTACCTTTTCCGCGACGAGCTGGACGGGCGCCAGCTCAGCCGCGCCATCCGGTACGCGGTGGAGCGCAAGCGCGCCGACACCGCGCAGCACAAGCTCGCCGAGTCACGGCTGCGCGCCCAGGAGAACGCCCGCCTGGAGCGCGGCCTGCTGCCGAAGCCGCTTCTCGAAGGCTCGAACCTGCGCTTCGCCTCGCGCTACCGGCCGGGGCGCTCGCGCGCGCTGCTCGGCGGGGACTTCTACGACGTGGTCCGCACCGCCGACGGCACGGTCCACGCGATGATCGGCGACGTCTGCGGCCACGGCCCCGACGAGGCCGCGCTCGGCGTGGAACTGCGCATAGCCTGGCGCGCGTTGACCTTCGCCGGCCTGTGCGGCGACGAGCTGCTCTCCACCCTCCAGCAGGTGCTGGAGCACGAGCGCGCGAGCGAGGAAATCTTCGCGACGCTCTGCACGGTCGACATCGCGCCGGACGGCCGACGGGCCGGCCTGTGCCTGGCCGGGCACCCGGCGCCGCTGATCGCCCGCAGCGGCGAGGCCGCGAAGCTTCTTCCGTACGAGAACGGGGGCCCCGCCCTCGGCCTGCTGCCGCGCGCACGCTGGCCGCGTAGGCAGGTGGAGCTGGGCGGCTCCTGGAGCCTGATGATGTACACGGACGGACTCATCGAGGGTCACGTCGGCCCGCCCGGCACGAAGCAGCGGCTCGGCCAGGACGGGATGGTCGAGATGATCAACCGCCAGCTGGCGGCCGGCCTGAGCGGCGAGGAGCTGCTGGAGGCCGCGGTCACCGAGGTGCGGGACCTGAACGGCGGGGAGCTGACCGACGACGTGGCCGTACTGCTCCTGGACCGCAACCGACCCTGAGCCCTGGAAGCGGGCCCGCGCCCGAGGAGCACGGGCTGCGCCCGGATGGCACGGCGACTACCGGGCCCGCATGGGCCCGGGGCTCACGAGGTCGGAGCTCAGCGACCGCCGTTGTACGGCCCGTAGGGACCGTCGCTGCTGCTGCCGCCCTTGCGACCGCCGCCACCACGGCCGCCGCCCGAGATCTCCTTGATCGCGGGGCGTACGTCCACCATGAAGACGATCGTCGCGACGAGCCCGGCGATCTGCAGGAACAGCATCGGAACGAAGAGGTTCACGGCCACCGTGACGCCAAGGAGGACCAGCCAGAACACCTTGGTCTTCTTGTCGGCGGCGCGGTAGGCATCCTCGCGGGCCGTCGCGGCGAAGAACAGCGCCACCACGGCGAGGACGAGCATGGCGAGGTTGAGCAACGACATCAGAGTGCCGAATCCCGAAAGCAACATGCTGTGCACCGCCTAGAGAGTGGGTGAGCGCCTCGCGGCCAAGGTACCTGGACAACGGGCCGGACACCCATAAGGTGCCCGGCCCGCCTGCCACGTACTGCGCGCGCATGCGCGTATGTGCTGGTGCGCATGTACTGGCGCACGTACGTGCTCGTGCTGTGCGTGCTCGCGCTGCGTCTACTTCTCCGCGGCCGGCGTGGCCTTCTTGGCCGTCGACTTGCGCGGCGTGGCCTTCTTCGCCGGAGCGGCCTCGGAGTCGGCGCTCTTGGTCCCCGTAGCCGTGCCCGACTCCTTGTCGGACTCGGCGGCGGCCGCGGTCTCGGTCTCCGGGTCGGGCTCGACGGCGACCGCGATCTCGTTGATCTCCTCGGCCACCTCGCCGCGCCACGTCCTCACGGCCTGCTCGCCGTGCTCGGCGACCCGCTCGTACGTCTCGCGCACCTTGACAGCGGCCTCGGCGGCGATGCCGACGCCCCGCAGCGCGATGTCCTGGGCCGACTCGCCCAGCTTCTTCAGGTCGGTGTCGATACTGCCGAGCACCTCGGTCACCTTCGCCTGGGCCTCTTTGGCCTGGCTGACCACCTTGTCCTGCACGACCTTGGGGTCGGTGTTGCGCACGGACTCGATACGGGACGGGACCTCGGTGCGCAGCTGGTCGATCAGTGCGGGAACCTTCTTCGCCTGCTGCACGGCGTTGTCGGCGGTGCCGGCCACGAAGTAGAGGGGGGTCGGGTCGGTGAGGGTCTTACGCAGGTCATCGGTGATGGCCATGACTGTGGTCCTCCCGGATCAGTTCGATTCAGTTCAATGTGAGGGTGGGTCGGCGTCACTGCTGTCGGGGCCGGTCGTGTCCGAGCCGTCGCTGCCGTCCATGCCGTTTTCCTTGCGGAAAGACTCGTAGATCTGCAGCAGCACCTGCTTCTGCCGCTCGTTGATCGAGGGATCGGCCAGGATGACGGCTCGCGTCTCCAGCTCGTCCCGCTCCCGCTCGTCGAGGATCCCGGCCTGCACGTACAGCGTCTCGGCGGAGATCCGCAGTGCCTTCGCAAGCTGCTGCAGGATGTCCGCGCTCGGCTTGCGCAGGCCGCGTTCGATCTGACTGAGGTACGGATTGGACACCCCGGCGGCTTCGGCGAGCTGCCGCAACGACAGCTGCGCGTTGCGCCGCTGCTCGCGCAGATACTCGCCGAGATTTCCGACGTTGAGTGATGCCATGCCTCAATGGTGCGCCACGAGTGCTAACTATTGCAAGCAGATGCTTGCAAAAGTGTTCCACGCCACCCGATCCCCTGCTGAGCCTGAGTGTCCGGTCCCAGCGATGTGTGGGCAGTCCCGCTCTTCTGTGGGCAAGAGGACCACCGTCCCGGTCATCTGTAGGCAAGTTCCGAGGTGTTCCAGTCTTCTGTGGGCAGGGCAGTCGCGCCGTTTCCTACGGTCGGTGCAGGTGGTCGGCGGCGTACGTACGGGGTCTGGATGACTGCAAATAAGGATGGCCTGGAGTCGACCGAGGACTTCGAGATCGAGTACGTGGACCCGGCGGGCGTTCGTCATCGAGGGTCGTTGAGCGGGTTGTGGTCGGTGCGGTTCGAGGGCGTACGGCCTGAGCGCCGGTTCCCATCTTTTCGGGGTCAGGGCAACTGGTGCGGCTGGTACTGGTCGGCGACCTGCGGCGGGCATGTGGGTTATGAGTCGTGGCTGGAGCGCGATCATCTGATGCTGCTCGACTTCGACCCGCGAGTGGCGCTGGTCGCCTCGCAGCCCTTTCAGCTGTCGTGGTCGGGGCCGGACGGGAAGCGGGTGCGGCACACGCCGGATTTCTTCGTACGCCGCACGGATGGCAAGGCGCTGGTGGTGGACGTGCGCCCGGATGAGCGCATCGAGCCGAGGGACGCGATGAAGTTCGCGACGACCGCCGCAGCCTGTGGGCTCGTGGGGTGGGACTTCGTACGGGTGGGGGCGCCGGATGCGGTGCTGCTGGAGAACGTGCGGTGGCTGGCCGGCTACCGGCATCCGCGCGTGCACCGCCCGCAGGTCGCCGAACGGTTGATGGAGGTGTTCGGCGAGGGGGCTTCGCTGCTGTCCGGGGCCAGGCGGGTGGGCGATCAGATCGCGGTGCTTCCGGTGCTCTTCCACCTGCTCTGGCAGCGCGTCCTTGCCGTGGATCTCCGCGCGGGACCGCTGTCGGCGAGTACGCGGGTCGGGCTCGGAGAGGTACGGGAAGGAGGCGGCGATGCCATCGTGTCCGCGGTTGCTGCGAGCGGGTGACCTGGTCCGTTTCGACGGCCGACTGCACACTGTGGTGGCTTTGGAGGGGACCGCGGTCCGTCTCGTCGACGAGGGTCAGTCGCCGAGCGTGGTGTTCCTGGCCCACCTGCTGTCGTCCGCCGGCTTCGAAGTGGTCACGCCGTCCTCGGTGCGGGCAGCGGTTCCGGCGGCCGGAGTGCTGGAGGGGTTTCCCCGCAAGGCCGTTGAGCGGGCGGAATGGTGGCAGCAGCACCTGGTGGAGATGCTCACCGGCCGTCCGCTGGAGGACCCGCACGGGCCGGTGCGGGCCGCATACGATCCGGCAGTCCGGTCGCTGCGGCAGCGCGAGCTGACCAAGGCCGAAGAGCTTGAGGCGGGTGGGCACCCCGCGTCCTTGAAGCTGATCCAGCGGATGCGGGGACGCTTCGAGCGCGAGGGCGTGCTGGGCCTGGTCGACCCGCGACTGCGGGCCGTCTCGGACGGCACGGGCCGCGTCGACCGGAGGGTCGTCGCGACCCTGCGTAAGGTCGTGGAGGACCAGACCAGTCGCTCCACGGTGTCCGCTCAGGTCCTGCGGCGCCGGATGGAACGTGCGCTGGAGGCCGAACACGGTCCGGAAGTGGTGCCGCTGCCGTCCCGGACGACGTTCTACCGGCTACTGTCCGCGCTCTCCTCCGGGCGGCACACCCTGGGCTCGGCCCGCACCCGCCGGTCGCTGGCCAAGCAGCCGGACGGCATGTTCGGTCAGCTCACCGCGGTCCGGCCGGGTGAGGTGATGGAGATCGACTCAACTCCCCTGGACGTGCTGGTCGTCCATGACGACGGCACGGTGGACACCGTCGAGTTGACCGGCATCGTGGACATCGCGACCCGCACGCTGGCCGCGGCGGTGCTACGGCCCTCGACGAAGGCGGTGGATGCCGCGCTGCTGCTGGCGCGGGCGATGACACCGGAGCCGATGCGGCCGGGCTGGGCGGACGCGCTGAGGATGTCCCGCTCGGTCCTCCCGCACACCTCGCTCATCGCGCTCGACGAACGGCTGGCCAACGCCGCGGCTGTCCCGGTGATCACGCCGGAGACGATCGTCTGCGACCGGGGAAAGGCATATATCTCCGACACGTTCCGCTCGGCCTGCCAGGCGCTCGGCATCTCCTTCCAGCCGGCCCACCCGGACACCCCGACCGACAAACCGCATATCGAGAAAACTCTGGGTTCGGTGGCCACGATGTTCAGCCAGTACCTCCCCGGTCACAAGGGACGCAGCACTGAACACCGTGGCGTCGATCCGGCGGCGGAGGCTGTCTGGTCGATCCATCAGCTTCAGGAACTACTCCAGCAATGGATCGTCATCTGGCAGAACCGGCCGCACGACGGCCTGCGGGACCCGCTGATGCCAGGCAAAGCACTGAGCCCCAACGAGAAGTACGCCGCCCTGGTCGCGGCCGCCGGGCACGTCCCGGTCGCGCTGAACTCGGAGGAGTACATCGAGCTGCTGCCCCGGCACCGTCGGACGACCAACTCCTACGGCGTCCGCATCAACCACCGCACCTACGACAGTGCGGAGTTGAACCCCTTCCGCCGTCAGCACTCCGGTGCGGGAGACGATGGCCGGGGCTGGGACGTGCACTACGACCCCTACGACATCTCCCGCGTCTGGGTACGCAACCACCGTCAGGGAGGTTGGATCACCGCGATCTGGCGCCACCTTCGCACCGCCCCGATGCCCATGGGCGAGCTGGCCTGGGACCATGCTCGCCGCATCCTGGCCCAGCGGGGCACGGATGCCGTGACAGAAGAGGAGATCGCCCAGACCGCCGTCGCGTTGCTGGACCGCGCCGCCGACGGGCCGGAGCAGGCACCCGTGAAACCATCTGCCGCCTCCTCCCGCCGAGGCCGCCGGGACCGCAAGGTCGCTGCCCGCACCCGCACGACTTCCCCACCGGCCTGGCCCCGCCCCGCTGACGAGCCCGAGTCGCCTGCTCTGCCCGCTCCCACGGAGGACGGCGAAGAGGATCTCGCCAAGGTCGTCCCGCTGGAGATTTTCGACGCACGCAAGGAGGCCGAGAGGCGGTGGTGACCACGACGGAACCGGGTGAGGATGACATTGCGGACCTCGGAGAGGACCGGCCTGACCCGACGACGCGTCTGGAGGGCTGGCGCCGGTTCGTCGAGGAGGACCTGGCCGCTTTCGATCTGCTGCCCGAGCCGCAGTGGCACTCCTTGAGCCCGATGGGGCGTGAAATCTACGACGAGGCCCGGATCCGCTATCACTCCGAACTACAGGTCGTGCGAACCTCGGCGGTGAAGGAGATCGCCCACCAGGGGCGGCTGTTGACGCTGCTCAACCAGCGCGAACACGGGGCTCGACGCGGGATGATCGTCTCCGGGAAGCAGACGACGGGGAAGACGACCGCGCTCAAGCAGCTTGGCCGCCTCCACGAGCTGCGGGTCCGGCAGCGCTATCCGGGGAGTAGTCGGATCCCGGTCGTCTACCTGACCGCACCGCCCAAAGGGTCCCCGCGCAAGCTCGCTATGGAGTTCGCGCGGTTCCTGGGCCTGCCGGCCATCGGGCCCCGGCACAACACGATCGACATCACCAGCGCCGTCTGCCAGGTGATGATCGAAGCCCGAACGGACCTTGTGCTGGTCGACGAGATCCATCTCATGAACCACGCCACGCTCGCAGGAGAAGATCTCTCCGACCATCTCAAGTACTTCACCGAGCACCTGCCTGCCACGTTTGTCTATGCCGGGATCGACGTCGAGCAGTCCGGTGTCTTCACCGGTGTCCGCGGCAAGCAGCTTGGTGGCCGGTGCGTGCTTGTCCGCACCGGGCCATTCCCGTTGGGCCCTGAATGGCGTTCGCTGGTCGCCTCCTTGGAGACAACCCTCCGTCTGCATCGGCACGAGCCAGGCACGCTGGTAAAGCTCTCGGACTACCTGCATCAGCGGACCGGCGGCGTCATCGGCAGCCTCTCCCACCTGATCCGCGCGGCATCCATCTCCGCGATCCTCGACACCAGCGAGCGCATCACCCGCGCCATACTCAAGAGCACACGTATCGACCACAACAGTGAGTCCGCCTCCCAACTTGCCTCGCCGCGAGGGGCGGTGCAATGAGTGGACCTACCGGCTTCTGGCTCGTTCGTCCGCTTCCTCTGCCGGTCAAGCCCTTCCCCCGTGAGACCGAAGATTCATATCTGTGGCGTCTGAGTCAGACGAACAAGATTCCCCTCCAGCGATTGACATCGCCAAGTCACTGGCTGCTGTCTCAGCGGGACTACGTGAGCCGACTGAGCATCGTTAGCGGTCAGCCCCGCGCCAGCCTCCTAAAAGCGATTCCTCACCTCGGCATGAAAAAGGGTGACCCCGGGCGCCCGCGGCAGCGCGGTAGCTACGCCTGCCGCCATTGCGTCGCGCGGCGGACCGGCAGCACACACCACAGTGTCTGGACCTGGATGTCCTGCCACGACCAAGTCTGCATCCCACACCGCCTCTGGATCGGACGTGCTGTCGACGACCCCACCCGCCAGCTTGATCTCACCGAGTTTCCCGACATCGTTGAAGCACAACGTCGTCACTACCGGCTGTTGCGCCGGCACGGACACCTTGTGATGGATTCGTGCTACCAGTACGGCTCGGACTTCTGGCACAGCCTGTTCCAGCGCGGATACCGCCTCAGTGACCGAGCGGAACGGCTCCGCCAGTTATCGCCGGTCACCCGGGAGGTTCGCCCCTTCGACCCACGCCGCTATGTCGCCGTCTACCCGGAAATCGTCGAGGCCATCTCGCTCTTTGCATCCCCATACTGGCGGAGTCTCGCTCTTACGGACAATGAAACGAAGTTCAAAGAGTTCAGAGCGGAGTTCAACCGACGGCTGCCCCAGGAACGAGCGCTCCGGACCACGGCTCGGGCGTGGTTCCTCGCTGAACTCAAGCGGACCGCTATGCGCATCGAAGCAGCCGTGCAGCACGCTCACCCGGAGCCGGATCTGGGGTTTGTTGTTCGGTCGGAGAGCCGCTAGGGCCTGTTGCGAAAGTGGATCTTGACTGTGAAACGATCACGGTGTGGCGCGTGGAGATCTGACAGACGAACAGTGGGTACGGCTGGAACCGCTCTTGCCGAAGGGCAGTAAGTCCGGCCGACCGCCGATATGGCCCAGGCGGCAGCTGATCAACGGCATACGGTGGCGGACCCGGGCCGGCACGCCGTGGCGGGATGTGCCCGAGCGGTACGGGCCGTGGGACCGGGTCTACGATCTGTTCCGGCGCTGGCAGCGGGACGGCACCTGGAAGCGGATCTTCACCGAACTGCAGGCCCAGGCCGACGCGAAGGACCTGATCACCTGGGATGTGAGTGTCGACTCAACGGTGTGCCGAGCCCATCAGCACGCCGCCGGTGCGGTGAAAAGGGGGATCTCCAGAAGGAGCCGCCCGGAGGTGTCGAGACCGAGCCGGACGACCACGGGCTCGGGCGCTCACGCGGTGGGCTGACCACCAAGATTCACCTCGCGGTCGAGCAGGGGCAAAAACCCATGTCCATCGTGATCACGGCCGGGCAGCGCGGCGATTCCCCGCAGTTCGAACCGGTACTTGAGCGCATCCGGGTACCCCGCAAGGGGCTGGGGCGTCCCCGCAAACGGCCCGCCAAAGTCCGCGCCGACAAGGCGTACGGCTCCCGGAAGAATCGCGCCTACCTGCGCAGACGCGGGATCCGCTGCACGATCCCGGAGAAGAAGGACCAGATCCGCAACCGCAGGAAGCTTGGTTCCCGTGGCGGCCGACCGCCGAAGTTCGACAAGGCCGACTACCGCGAACGCCACGCAGTCGAGTGCGGGATCAACCGCCTCAAACGTCACCGGGCCGTCGCCACGAGATACGACAAACTCGCCGTCCGCTACGAAGCCACCATCCTCGTCGCAGCCATCAATGAGTGGCTGTGACCAGCACTTTCGCAACAGGCCCTAGTTGACCTTCACCTTGGGGGAGGCCAGACCATCAATGGGCCGGGCGACGTGCTCGGCATGAGGAGGAGCGAGCATGGGGTTGCTGACCATCGGGACGTTCGCGAAGGCGTCCCGCCTGTCGCCGAAGGCGCTGCGTCTTTACGACGAGCTCGGACTGCTGCCCCCCGCTCGCGTCGACCCGGTGAGCGGCTATCGCCTCTACGCACCGGAACAACTGGACCAGGCCCGGCTCGTCGCCTGGCTCCGGCGCCTGGGGATGCCCCTGGCCCGCATCCAGCACATCTGCACGCTGGAGTCAGCCGCGGCGGCACAGGAGATCCGCGCGTTCTGGGCCCAGGTCGAGGCCGACACCGCCGCGCGGCGGGACCTCGCTTCCTTCCTCATCGACCATCTGTCCTGGAAGGACCCCGCCATGTCTCCGACCACCAAGCCCCTGGGAATCCGTTACGCCGCCCTTTCCGACACGGGCCTTGTCCGCGAGAGCAACCAGGACACCGCCTACGCCGGGTCCCGCCTGCTCGCCGTCGCCGACGGCTACGGCAGCGCAGGAGCCCCAGCCAGCGCGGCCGCCGTCGACGCGCTCAAGCGCCTCGAAACCGACAGCATCCCGGCATGCGATCTCCTCAACGTCCTCGAAGACGCCATCGAGCAGGCCAAACAGGCCGTCAACGGCGTCGCCGGACCCGGCTCATCACCCGAAGAGGCCGGCACCACACTCACCGCGATGCTCTGGACCGGCTCACAGTTGGCCCTCGTCCACATCGGCGACTCCCGCGTCTACCTACTGCGCGACGGAGAGCTGTTCCAGATCACCCACGATCACACCATGGTGCAGTCGATGGTCGACGAAGGGCGTCTCACCCCGGAGGAAGCCGTCTCCCACCCCCAGCGGGCGCTGCTGATACGAGCCCTGGGCCAAGGAGCCGATGCCACCCACGACATGCGCCTTCACGACACTCAGCACGGAGACCGATACCTGCTCTGCTCCGACGGCCTGTCGAGCGTCGTGCAGACCGAAGAAGTCCGACGGGTGCTCTCCGAGATCACGGAGCCCGAGCAGGCCGTCCGCGAACTCATCGCCCTCGCCAACGGCTCCGGCGGCCCCGACAACATCAGCTGCGTGGTCGCCGACGTCACGGAGCTCCAGCAGTAGGAGCGAGCGGCATGCACTTCGACTTGCACCAGATCCGCTCTCAGGAACTCATCCGCGACGCCGACGAGTACCGACTCGCCCAACAAGCCAGGAGACCCAAGCCGGCTCCCCGAGCCACGGCAACCAGCGCCTCGCAAGCGACTCCACGGCGCCCGCTGGCCTGGCTCTGAGGTTCCCCCGAGATGCGGAGGGCGATGACAGCGGGTCAGATGGTTCTCATGAGAGGAACTCTGACCATGGCCGCTCCGAGGAAATATCCGCTGGAGTTGCGTGAGCGTGCGGTGCGGATGTATCGCACCGCCGAGCCGAAGCCCCAGATCAAGCGCCTGGCCATTGAGCTGGGGGTCCACCCGGAGGCACTGCGCGGCTGGATCCGCCAGGCCGAGGCCGACCGCGGCGAGCGCGACGACCGGCTGACCACCGAGGAGAAGGACGAGCTGGGCCAGCTGCGGCGGGAGGTGAAGGAACTGCGCCGGGCGAACGAGATCCTGCGCACGGCCTCGGCTTTTTTCGCCCAGGAACTCGACACGACCCGGCGCAGGTACTGACGTTCCTCAGCGAACGCAGTGACCTCGGTGTCGAGCCCGTACTCCGGGAACTGCACGTCCCCTCGTCCACCTACTACCGCTGGCGCCGGCAGGAGAAGGAGCCGTGTGAACGCCGCCGCCGTGACGCGGAGTTGACGACCAAGATCGAGGAGATCCATGCCGACTCCGGCGGGATCTACGGCTCGCCCCGCGTGCATGCCGTGCTCAAGCGCGAGGGCGTGGCCATCGGCCGCAAGCGGGTCGAGCGATTGATGCGCGAGGCCGATCTGGCGGGCCTCAGCCCACGCCGCACGGGCAAGGGCTTCACCCGCCGCGACCCGACGGCCACGCTCGCCCCGGACCTGGTGCAGCGGGACTTCACCGCTCCCGTGCCGAACCGGCTGTGGGTCACCGACCTCACCATGATCCCCACGGGTGAGGGACCGCTGTGGCTCTCCGCGATCCGCGACGCCTTCTCCCGCCGGGTGGTGGCCTGGGAGACCTCCGCCCGCGCGGACGCCGACCTGGTCCTGTCCTGCCTCGAGTACGCCCTGGCCAGCCGCGAGCCCGTGCCCGGCACCTTGATCCATCACGCCGACCACGGCTGTCAATACACGTCCATCAAGCTCACAACACGGCTGGTACGTGCGGGTATTGAGGGGTCGATGGGGTCCGTGGGCGACAGCTACGACAACGCCCTCGCGGAGAATCTGTGGATGCTGATCAAGACCGAGTGCGTGCGCGGACGCGTCTTCGTCACCCGGGCCGAGGCCAACCTCGCGCTGTTCGAGTACATCGACGGCTTCTACAACAGCCGACGCATCCAGAAACGCCTCGGCTACCTCAGTCCCATCGAGTTCGAGGAGAAGCACTACGCCAACCAGGCGACGACCGAACAAGCGAACCTGAAACCACGTCAACCCATCCTGACCAGCTGATCAGCACCTCCCGCACACCGGGGGAACCTCAGGCCTCGAACTCCAGCACTTCAAGGATGTTGTTCTTGTACACGGGCTCGATGGCTCGTCGCTTGCCCAGAAAATGAACGTGGAGGGTTCTCTCTGGAAGGTGGGCCGCTGCGTCTCCCACGCGTACCAGGGTGTGGTCGATGGGGTGGTGGTAGTACACGCCCGACAGGCCGAACAAGCCGTTCATTTCGAGGTAGAGCTGCGTTGCGTACAGGGCGCCGGGGGATGCGTAGTTGTACTTGGGCAGCAGGCGCTCGTGGCTGCGGAAGGGGCCGAACCACCGCAGGATCTCGCCCAGCTTTCCCAGCGGAAGTTCCGTGAGGGGCTGGGAGTGCGTGAACGTCCGCACCGGAGCCAGCAGCTCGAGCAGGCCCTCCAATGTCAGAGGTTCGCCGTCGTAGGTCCGGTAGGTCTTACGGGCGAACGCGGCCCGTCGCTGCGTGTGCGTCGCCGCCTTTCCGGGGAGCGCTACGGCAGGACGCGCGGCGAGCTGCTGTGCGTTGCGCAGGCCAGGGTTGGAAAGCTGGGCTTTGACCTGCACCTTCGATGCTTTGGACTGGTGGTGAGCGGCATCGGCGCGCCCCTGGTCCATCACCGCAGCGGTGCGTCCGTTCAGCTCTATGGCGGCTACCAGAGCCTTGCCGCCGGTCCGGGGGTCGTCAGTGACGAACGACGCGGCCCGCCTCACCCAGGTGTGCATCTCGATGCGAGAGGCCACCTCTTCCAGCTCGATCCGGTATCCGCGGAGCTTGACCTGATTGTCCACGCGGCCGCTGAACTGAATGGTGCCGTCGGGGTTCCACTGGCACAGGTCGCCTGTGCGGTACAGCCGCTCCGTCGGGTTGAACGGTGAGGTGATGAAGCGCTGTGCTGTCTGTTCGAGCAGTCCGATGTATCCGCGGGCGACCTGGATCCCTCCGATGAACAGCTCGCCGGTCTCTCCGATATCGACCGGCTGTCTGTTGTCGTCGAGGATGTAGCACGTCACATTGTCGGCGGGCACACCGACAGGGACGATTCCGGTGTCACTGTCGTCTAGGGTGTCCGGGTCGATCCAGTGTGAAGTGGCGTTGATCGCTGTTTCCGTCGGCCCGTACAGGTTGACCACCGACAGGTGGGGCAGCGCCGCGAACAGGTTCCTTGCGAGGCCCTGAGTGAGAGCCTCTCCACCGGAGAAGACCCGGGTCAGCGAGGAGCATGAATCGAAGAGGTCGGTGTCGACGAGGGCTCGCAGCAGGGTAGGCACCCCTTGGAGGGCGGTCACCTGGTGCTCGCGAATCGTCGCGACGATGGCCTCGGGGTCCCGGAAGATCCCGGGGTTTCCCATGACGACGCGGGCACCGGCGGCGGGGGCGAGGATCTCCCACTGTGCGGCGTCGAAGCTCATGGGTGTCTTCTGGAGGATCGACACGTCCGGGCCGAGGTGCCCGCAGTTCATCAGCCACTGCATCTGAGAAACGATGCTGTGCTGTTCGATCATCACGCCCTTGGGCTTACCGGTGCTGCCCGAGGTGTAGATGACGTAGGCAAGGTGATGGCCGGCCGAGCCGGGCAAGGACACGGACGGCCCACCGCGGGCATCGTTCTCGGTCAGGACGGTGGTCCCTGCGGGGGCCAGGCGCAGGACGCGTGCCCGCAAGTGCTCTTGGGTGACGATCACCTGGATTCCCGAGTCCTCGACCATGTACCTCAGGCGGTCTTCGGGATACTCGGGCGACAGCGGGAGGTAGGCGGCGCCAGCTGTGAGGATGCCCCACGCGCCCGTCATCAACTCCACGGACGGCTCCGCGTACAGGCCGACGCACGCATCGGCGGTGACTCCCAGACGGGCCAGGTGCGAACCGAGCAAGCCCGCTGCGTCGGTCAGCTCCTTGAAGGTGAGGTCACCGCCGGTGTGAGTCACGGCGATAGCCTCTGGCCTCAGAAGGGCCTGCTGGCCGAGAAGGGTGTGCAGCGAAGCGCGTGCCGAAGCCCGCTGAGGAAATCCAGTGATTGGTGCATGCGTGCTCATAAAGGTGTTGCCCCCCTGGCAAAGAATTGAACGGTGCTCAGGTCGTGACACGCTCGGCGACGGGTGCCGGAGCTGGTGTCTTGTCCTGTGTCTTCGAGCGTGGCTGCGCGATCACTACTGCTCCGATGACTGCGATCGCACCCACGAATTGCAGTGGACGCAGGGTCTGGTCGAGGAAGAAGTAGCCGAGAACTGTCGCGCACAGCGGTGAGGCGAACGACAGGAATGAGGCGGCCAGCGCCGGCAGACGCGCAAGGCCGTTGAACCACACGACGTAGGCGATCAACGCACCGATGATGCTCAGGTACGCGAAGCCCCCGAGGTTGGCCCAGGACAGGTGAGTCGGGAGCGGCTCGGTGGCGAGCATGACCGGCAGCAGCGCGAGTCCGCCCACCGTGAGTTGCCAGCCGGTGAAGGTCAGCAGGGACACGCCTTCGGGCCGGCCCCATCGTTTGGTCAGGACGATGCCGCAGCCCATGGACATGGCCCCGAGGATTCCTGCCAGCACGCCAATGCCGTCCAGCCCGGCGTGCGGCTGAAGAACCAGCAGTGCCACCCCCACAGCGGCGAGCACGCACGAACCGACATGGATCGGCTTGATCTTGTCCTTGAGCAGGAGAGAACCCAGCAGGAGAACGATCATGGGTTGGATCGACATGACCAGAGCGGCGACCCCGCCCGGCAGGTGGTAGGCGGCCAGGAAGAGGAAGTAGAAGAAGGCACCGATGTTCAGGATGCCGAGGACCACCGCCCGGCCCCACCAGATCCCCCGGGGCAGCACACGAGTCGCCAGGAGCAGGATCAGCCCGGCAGGAAGCGCACGCACCATAGAGGCGAGCAACGGGCGGTCGGGCGGCAGGAACTCAGTGGTGATCAGATAGGTCGAACCCCACACCGCAGGAGCAAGAGCGGTAAGGGCGGACGTCGTCGCCAGGCGGTGGCTCGTCACTTCTTGGCTCCGGAATCCGTGGTACCGAAGAACCGGTCGCCGAAGTCACCGATCCCCGGGACCATGAACGCGTGCTCGTTCAGCCGGTCCTCGATTGCGCTGGTGACGATCCGCACGCGGGGCCGTTCAGCCGCAACGCGGCGCAGCCCTTCCGGGGACGACAGGAAATTGACCATGATGATGCGGTCCTCGGCAACGCCTGACTCCCGCAGGACGTCGATGGCCGCAAGCGCGGACCCGGCGGTGGCCAGCATCGGCTCCAGCAGCAGCACATGCCGTTCGGCTATGTCGTCCGGCAGGTGCTTGTAGTAGAGCCGCGGCAGCTTGGTCTCCTTGTCACGCTGGATGAGGATCTTGCCGACCCGGATGCCGGGGTGCACATCGCGCAGCTCCCCCTCCATGGCCTCACCGGCGCGGATGACGGGCACCGCGCAGAGCTTTGAGGCAAACTCCAGCCCGTAGAAGGTCGTGCCGAGGGGCGTAGTGACTTCCTTCTTAGTGAAGGGAAGAAGGTCCATCCCGGCTTCCAGCAGGAGGCGGATGACGCGGCGGGCGTAGAACACGAAGTCCTCGCGTGAACAGTCCTTGTCCCGGATCACCGTGTGCATGGCGCGCAACTGATCGGTCTGTGGCAGTAGGTGAACGTTGTGGCCTGTGGTCACGGGGAACTCTCCTGAAGACGGGAAGGCGCGAAAGAATAGGGGGCCTGAGTGGGGCGCCCGGTTCCCGGGCGCCCCACTCAGGTGCGAGGTCAGCCGATTTCGTCGAAGGCGCGACGCGCCTCCGCGATGAAGACAGCGACCTTCTCGCGGTCCTTACGTCCATCCGAGCCCTCGAGACCCGTGTGAGCGTCGACGGCCGCGGGCTTTACCGCGCGGATCGCTGCGCCGACGTTCTCCGGGTTCAGGCCGCCGGCCATCATGAGCGGCTTCGGGGAACGGCGGACCAGTTCGGCCGAGACGCTCCAGTCGTGGGTGAGGCCGGTCGCTCCCTTGGCTCCGGTCTTCGGGTCGAACGTGTCCGTGATGTACATGTCGACGTACGGGTGGGTGTCATCGACGAGCTTCAGCAGCTCATCGATGTTGCCTTCCTTGACCACGAGAGACTTCAGGACGAAGAGGTCCGGGCGCAGGGCCTTCAGCTTCTTGAGCTGCTCGGTTGCCACGTCTCCATGGAGCTGAACGGCGACGACGCCCAGCTCGTCGCAGAACTGGCTGACTTCTTCAGCCTCGGTCAGGTAGCTGATGAGGACGCCGGCATGCGGTGCCTGGAGCCCCTTGATGATGGATGTGGCGTCCTGTTCGGCGATGTCGTCCTTGCCGGAGGGCAGGCGCAGCGCGAAGCCGATCCAGTCCGCTCCCTCTCCGATGACCATGTCGGCCTCGGTGGCGTCGATGATGCCGGCGACCTGGACGAGCTTGTTCACGGTGGTCATGAAAACGTTCCCCTGTTATTGGTTGGTGCGCATGCCTACGGACAGACAGAACGGTCCATGTCGGTCCGTAAGGTCTCTGATGGGTTTTAGGTCAGGTGGTTCGTACGGGATCTGCGGCCGTATGCACGGGCTGCAGCCGGTGGTGCTCTCACGGCGCAGCAACGGGCGCGATGAGCGCAGTTACCGGTGATCAGCGGCCGTAGACCTCGCTGAAGCAGGTCAAGACGCGGTCTCGGCGGCCCGGGTGCACACGCTCCTCGGCCGGGTAGCCCAATGGCATGAGTAGCGCGATGTGCAGATCATCGCGGCCGGCAATGCCGATCGCCGCTTTAACTGCACCCTCGTCCCAGCCGTTCATCGGGCTGGTGGCCAAGCCGGCGGCGGCAGCTGCGATCATGAGAAACGACGCGACGATCATTGCGTCCTTAACCGCATACTCACGCGCCAGGCCCCGGGCCTGGAGGTCCTCCTGGAAGAGCCGCGCGTTCACGGGTGAAGCGGCTGCGAACTGCTCCGACCAGGCCCCGCTGCGACGAGCCTCTTCCCAGACGTCCCCACGCTCTTCCCCAGCAGCTGCGGACTCCGCCACGAACACCAGCATCACCGGCGCCTCTTGAGGATGCGGTTGTCCCCCGGTGGCGTCCGTGAGCGCCTTCAATCCCCGCTCGTCGGCAACCGTGACGATCGACCGGCCCTGAAGATTGAAGCTCGACGGCGCCTCCAGCGCCAGATCGGTCACCTCGTGGAGGAGAGAGGCAGGAACCGGGTCCGGCCGGTAGTGCCGCACGCTTCGGCGTGCACGGATGACGTCCGCCACGGCGGAAGGAGCTGCCACTGCGATACCCACGAGGTAAACCTTTCGTGATGGAACTATCTGACGTCAAGAAGCTACGCCTGGGACTATGCTGACGTCAAACAATTACTGCAAGTAACGAAAGAAGAAGGTGGCATCATGCGCGACTCGGTCGACCACTTCCTGGACCAGTGGGCCGCTCAGCGCTCCGACCTGGACCTCGAGGCCATGGGTGCGGTAGCACGACTCCTGCGGCTCTCCCGGCTCGTCAACGCCCAGGTGGGCCAGTACTTCGCCGAACACTCCATGGAGACCTGGGAGTTCGACGTCCTCGCCACACTCCGCCGCAGCGGCCGGCCCCTCACCCCCAAGGAACTCGCCGCCAGCGTCATGATCAGCTCCGCCGCCCTCACCAACCGGGTGGACCGCCTGGACGACAGCGGATACGTCACCCGCCAAGCCGTACCCCACGACCGACGCAGCCTCCACATCGCACTCACCGACAAAGGGCGTGAACTCATCGACAAGACCGTCGAAGGACACGTCCGCAACCAACGGAAGATCATCTCCAGCCTCAACGGCAACGACTGTGACGAACTCAACCGAGTCCTACGGACCCTGCTCATCTCCCTCGGAGACACACGCTGATTCCTGACGCACTTCACGAAAGCGATCGAGCCGGGGCGGTGGGGCCCCGGCCCCTGGTGGCGCGGCCCCGGGCGGGAGGCCTCACGCAACCCGAAGGACGCCTGTCCCCCTGCGCCGTACCTCAGCTACGGCCTGCCGCCTACGGCGCATGGGGACCCTTCATCACGCGCACTGTGCGCGAAGGCCAACGTCCGCGGGCCGCCTTCTGCCTGCTTGGCGACGGGCGGCCCGCCGCCAGGGACTGCAGCAGCACACTGCCGATGACCAAAGCCAACTGCTATACGTCTGTTGCTCGCTCGGCAGACATAGAGCTCAGAGGACTGACCGGCTGCCAACATCGTCGACTGTGAGCCCGTACGGGCTGTAGGTTCCGCGCTTCGGTGTCCAACGGCACCGCTGCAACCAGCAGGGCATCGGCGTTCCACGTTCGTGTCCACCGAACGCGTTCCGCAGAACGTGTCCAATCCTCGGCTCTGACGGCGCAGCGACGATCGAGCCCGGCGGAGGCAAGCGGGTGGACCTGCGATTACGCAGAACCGCGTCCAATCGGCCAGCCGTTGGACACGGCGGCGAGGAATTGGACACCGAGCTGCGGAACCTACACGGGCACCAGTGGCTTCGTAGGTGTTCGTTGACTCCGAATGTGGTCCTGCGTGACTCCCGCAGAGCTCGGAGAGATTCGGTCCTGACCTGGTGGCGGGCCGCGCTGCGGCTGAGGAGGGCCGCGGCGATACCTGTCGTTCCGGTACCGAGAGCTCCGACCGTTGCGCCGAGCACGGCGGCAAGTCCTGCGTCCATCACGCCACTGTGGCTGATACGCCGGGGCCGCGGTGTGCTGATCAGTTATCTCCTGCGCTGGGTGCGACAGGAGCGGCTGTAGCTTTCCCGCGCTGAATCGCGTGTGGAGCCGCAGCGGTTCGAGCGACGAGGACCGCCGCACGCCTGATGGGTGGGTTGAGGCGGTCCTCTTCGCACTGGTCCTCGGACTCCGTCCCTAGGAGCGTGGGTCAGTAACAACGTCGCCTGAGGTCGGCGACGTCGGCCCCAGGGTCGGGGCCCCGGCCTGGCTAGGCTGCCGTTCATGAATTCGGAATCGATCAACGGTGTGACCGCCGCCGAGCTCGCCATCCTTGACGCTTCGGAGCTGACTCGCGATCCGAAGTTGGAAGCCGGGTTCACGGAGTCGGCGCACCGGATTCTGGCGGACCTGGTCGGTCGGGGCGCCGCGCTGGGATGGGTCGAGCCGCCCTCGTCGGACGAGGTCGCGGGACTGCTTGATGACGTTGTCTGCGCGGTGCGGTCGGGCGATGCGGCCTTGCGTGTCGCCTACCTGGACCGCCGCCTTGTCGGACTGGGTTACTGGCTGCGGTACGCCCGGCCGACCCATAAGCCGCACGCCGATCTGGAGAAGGTCGCGGTGGACCGTGGCGTCCACGGTCGCGGCGTCGGCCGGGCGTTGACTGCCGCCTTGATCGGGGATGCCCGGGCAGTTGGTGTCGAAGTTCTCACCTTGGATGCCCGTGGTGACAATGAGAATGCCCTGCGGCTCTACCGCTCGCTGGGCTTTGCGGAGTACGGCCGTCTCCGCGACTTCGTCGCCGTCGGGCAATATCGCTACGACAAGGTGTTCTACATGATGGACTTCCGCCGAGAGGACTGACGGCCACCACCCGCAAAAAGCTCTACGGATACCCGCCGTTGGTTAGTGATCATTCGTACGGAATTATGTCGGTATGCGTGGTAGGGATGGTCTGTTCGAGGTCGAGCCGGTCACGAAGCAGCGGCTGCGGGGCCGTGCGGCGGCGGTGGACAAGCGGTTCCGGCCGTTTGACCCGCATCAGGTCCTGCTGCTGCCGCCGTCGCTGGACGACTGGCTGCCTGAGAGGCACTTGGCCCGGTTCGTCGCTGACCTGGTCGACGACGTGCTAGACCTGGGGCCGGTGCTGGCCGACTACACCGACAAACGCGGCTACCCGCCGTATGACCCCAGGCTGATGGTGCGGCTGCTGATCTACGGCTACACCACCGGGGTGCGCTCCTCACGAGCGATCGAGGGCAAGTGCGCCGACGACGTCGCGTTCCGGTTCCTGGCCGCCGGCCAGGCCCCGGACTTCCGCTCGATCTCCCGGTTCCGCCGCCACCTGGACGCCCTGGCCGACCTGTTCACTCAGTCCCTGCACCTGGCGCAGAGGCTCGGCATGGTCAAGATGGGGCGCGTCGCCCTGGACGGCACGAAACTTCGGGCCAGCGCCTCCAAGCACAAGGCGATGAGCTACGGGCGACTGGTTGACAAGGAGGAGCGGATCGAGGCCGAGATCGCGGAACTGGAAGCGATGGCCGCCGCGTTGCTGGACGACGCCGAAGTGAGCGATGCCGCCGAGGACCAGGTGTTCGGCGTTGACGGCAAGGATGTCGACCTGCCCGCCGAACTGGACCGACGCGAGGCGCGTCTGGCCAAACTGCAGGCCGCTCGCGCCCAGATCGAGGCCGACGCCGTGGACAAGGCACGCCGCCACGCCAAGCAGAAGGAGCGCCGTCGCCAGGAGCGCACCAACAGCGGCGACGAGCAGGCCGTCACTGACGCGGGCGACAAGGCGGCCAAGGTGGCGCGTCCCAAGCCGAAGGCCCAGGCCAACTTCACCGACCCCGACTCGCGGATCATGAAGAACAGCGACGGCGCCTACATCCAGGCATACAACGCCCAGGCCGTCGTGGACGCAGAGCACCAGGTCATCACCGCTGCCGACGTGACGACCAACGCCTCAGACGCGCTGAGCTACACCACGATGCTCGACCAGTCCGCCCAGAACACAGGCATCCACCCCGGGCAGGCACTGGTCGACGCCGGCTACTGCTCCGAGGCGAACCTCCAGGCCGCCAAGGAGCGCCAACTCGTCTGCGGTACCGACACGTTCATGGCCACCGGCCGCCTCGCACACGACGAGCAGGTCCCGCCGGCGCCACGCGGACGCATCCCGGCGGACGCCACGCCGAAGGAGCGCATGGCCCGCAAGCTGCGGACCAAACCCGGCAAGGCCGCCTACAGCCGCCGAAAAGCCATCGTCGAGCCCGTCTTCGGACAGATCATGACCTGCCAGAACGGCCGCCAGCTCATGCTTCGCGGCGAGGACGGCGCCCGCGGAGAGTGCCACCTGCTGGCCGCCTGCCACAACCTCCGCAAGATCTTCCGACACGCCGGCACCGCCGGACTGATCACCGCGATGGGCTGACCACCCCGGCGCTCAGCCCTGTCACAGGGCCTGCCAGGCCGTATTCAACGGGCAGGACCTCAACCCACAGGCTCAGGGTTGCGGCCGGGAGGCCACGGCCGGCCCCACCGATCACGGGGAACCGACCGCTTGCCCGTTACTGAGACACGCTCCTAGCTGGCTTCGGCTTCACCCTCCTCGTCCGTAGCGGCGGGGTTCTGGGTGTTGCCGGGGGGCGGCGGAGTGGGGTCTATATGACCCCAGTTGGTCTCGTAGGTGCTCTGGGCGTGCTCGTTGATCGCAATGCCAGCGAGGAGATTCCGGTCGATCCGCTCGGCTTCGGTGAGCACCGCGTCGGCCGCCGCTTCACGGATGAGCTCCGCCAGAGAGCTGATGTTTCCTCCAGTGCGCCGGTACAGGTACTCCCACTCGCCCGTGAGGGTGCCCGGCCGGTGTTTGTACAGGACGAGTGCCTCCTCCATCGCGGTGATGACGGAGACCCAGTCGGCCTTTTCTGCTCTGGTGCGGATGGCGTACTCGGTCATGTGCAGCAGGGTGTTGCGGCCGGCGGTCTGGGTGACACGGGCGCCACCGATGCCTTCGAGGAAGAGGCCGGAGTGCTCGAGGTCGACTCCGGTGTAGATGAAGGTGGCCGCGGTGTGGTTCGCGATGTACTTCAGGTGGTCGTTGACGACCTTTCCCTCTTTGAAGGAGAGGTCCATGAAGTGCGCGTCGTCGATGATCACGAGTTCGACGCCGACCATGCGCATCTTCTCCAGGACAAGCCGGGTGATGTCACTTTTGGTCGCGCCGGAACGGTACTTCTGGCCGAGGTACTGGGCGAGCGCGATGGACAGGTCCTTGGGCGTGGCCTGCGAGGGGATGTTGATGTACACGACGGGGGTGTAGTCGATCATGTGATCGTCAACTATGTACTGCTTGGCGAAGCGTTCGGAGTAGGTGCCCCGCAGTTCGTGTTCGAAGTCGTAGGCGAACGTCTTGACCAGCGTGGACTTGCCGAGGGTGGCGGGCCCGTCGAGGACGATGCTGCGGCGGGCACCGGCGAACTGGTGGGCGTTGGTCATCATCCGGCGGCGGATCTGGTGGTGGATGGTTTTCATCTGACTGGTGCGGACGATGATCAGGGCGCTGTGGTGGGCGGCGCGGGCCTGGTTGTGGAGATGGCGTTCCTTGGCACTGAGCTGCTCGTAGACCTCGAGGGGCAGCAGGGCCGGCCGGGGCGGGAGCTGGTAGTCGAGGTATTCGCGCCATTCCTCTTTGGTGCGTGGCTCGGACAGTCCGGGGTGCTTGAAGTCGCCGGGACCGTAGGCATCGTCGCTGGGCTCGTCGTCGGAGGAGAAGGGGGTCGGCATGATCAGCCTTCCTGGCTGGTGTGGGGGTTCCAGACCTCGGCGGGCTGGACGGCAAAGGGGTCGAAGTCGTCGTCCTCGCCGGGCAGGTCGGGGACGGCGTGCAGTGAGGGGACGGTCGGCTCGACGACCTCCGGCACCGGACGCGGTGGCGGGACGGTGGCGGGGACTGCGGGGGTGGAGCGTGCTTCGTCCTGGGCTTGCGCCTCGCCGCGGTGCCGGTCGCGGGTGTGGCGCTTGCGGTCGGTCTTGGTCCACATCTCGGGGGCGTCAGTGCGGTTCTGCAGGTCCCACAGGGCCTTGGCGATCTGCTCCTGGAAGTCCTTGTCCTTCGGGTCGCCGTCGCGGAGTTCGACCAGGCGCCTGGCCTCGCGCAGGGTGATGTCGGTGAAGGGCTGCAGGTCGCTGAGGGCTTTGGTCCAGCGCAGCGTGTACCAGGTGTCGTCGCGGGAGTTGTGGAAGTAGGCGTGCAGCAGATTGCGCGGGTCGTAGCGGATGGGCCATCGCCCGTTGCCGTAAGGAGACTTGGCCCGGCGGAACTGGTAGAGGACGTCCTCGTTGTAGATCAGGTAGTTGAGCTCGACGCCGTAGGAATTGATCGCGCGGCCGTCGTCCGCGATGGGCAGCAGCTCGTAGTACAGGTTCGGGTCGCGAGGGCAGTCGACATAGCCGGCCGAGCCGAGCGCCATGGCGTACGCCTCGTTGGGCGAGACGTTCAGGTCGGGGAAACCATGCAGGTGCAGACCCCTGTGGTGCTGGTTCTGGTAGACCGCGATGACGTACTCGGCGAAGAACTCAGTGATCTCGTCCAGGGTCCAGCGGGCCTGTTCTTCGACGTGCTTGCCGCGGTGGGCGACATTGAAGCCCTTGTAACCGGCGATGTGCATGGACAGCTGTTCCCGGATTGTCCCGAACAGGCGTTCCACTTGGGGTTTGTCGGTGGGCTTCAGCTTGCGGGCGTCCTGGAGGTCGATCTTCCATTTACGGCAGGCGCGCTTGACGACGTCGGACTTGTAGGGCTTGCCGTGGTCGTAGAGCAGGGTCTCGGGGTAGATGACGGGCCGCGCAGCGGCCTCGGCGAGGCGTTCGTCGACGCTGAGGTGGCGCTGGTAGGGGACGCGGAGCATCTGGTAGCGCATGTCGGCGCTCACGGAATGTTTCCGTCGAGGTGTGATCCGCTCACGGAATGTTCCCGGGGGCCGCTCGTTGGTTCCCAGTAGCGCGCTCGCGATGTTCGTCGTGGGGATGGCGAACGTTCTGCTGTAGTTGTCAAGATCCAGTCCTCTTCCCGTACATGATCGTCCGCTGTCGGCCCTGGTAACTGGGGAGCGGATGGCGAGGAGGACTTTCTACGTGATCGACATAACCGAGATCCTGGTGCACTGGTATGCCGGACGGTCTCAGCACGATGTCGCGGGCTCGCTCGGGGTGGCGCGCAGGACGATCCGCCGCTACGTGGAGCCGGCGATCGCCGCGGGTTTCGTGCCCGGTGGGCCGCCGGTGGCCGAGGCGGAGTGGGCGGCGCTGGTCAAAGAGTGGTTCCCGCACCTGACGGACACCCGGCTGCGGCAGGTGACCTGGCCGGACTTCGACAGGCACCGGGAGTACATCGTCGAGATGCTGCGGGCCGGGGTGACCAAGGCGACGATCCACCAGCGGCTGCGGGACGAGCACGGGGTGACAGGATCGGTCGCCTCGTTCAAGCGGTACGTCGTGGCGAACCTGGCCGAGGACGCGATGCGGGACAAGGTGACGGTGCTGCGAGCGGACCCGGAGCCGGGGTTCGAGGCACAGATCGACTACGGGATGCTGGGCTCCTGGACCGATCCGCGTACCGGGGGCTCGCACCGGATCTGGGCGTTCGTCATGGTCCTGTCGCACTCCCGGCACATGTTCGTCCATCCGGTGATCTCGATGGACCAGGCGTCGTGGACGGCCAGCCATGTGGAGGCGTTCGCGTTCTTCGGCGGTGCCCCGGCCCGTCTGGTGCCGGACAACCTGAAGACCGGGGTGGACAAGCCCGACCTCTACGACCCGAAGCTGAACCGGGCGTATGCCGAGCTCGCGGCGCACTACGGCGTCCTGGTAGACCCCGCTCGCGCACGGAAACCCAAGGACAAACCTAGAGTTGAAAGACAAATGCCCTATATACGGGACTCGTGGTGGAAGGGCCGAGAGTTCACGTCTTTGGCGGAGATGCAGGCGTCCGCGCTGCACTGGTGCCGCCAGGTCGCCGGCGTCCGCAAGCACCGCGGGCTGGACGGGCGGGCTCCGGCGGAGGTGTTCGACACCGTCGAGGCCGGCACGCTGATCCCGCTGCCGGACTCGGCGTTCACCCTGGCGCAGTGGTCGCGGGCCAAGATCGCCCCGGACGTCCACGTGAAATGCGGGAAGGCGCTCTACAGCGTTCCGTGGAAGCTGATCGGGCAGCACGTCGACATCCGGGCCACGTCGACGATGGTACGGATCTTCCACCACGGCGAACTGGTGAAGACCCACGTCCGCGCGGACAAGGGCCGCCGGACCGACATCGCGGACTACCCGCCGGAGAAGGTCGCGTTCCAGACGAAGACGCCGACCTGGTGCCGGGAACGCGCCGAGCAGTCCGGTCCGGCCACCGCCGCGGTGATCGCCGAACTGCTGGAGGGCCCCGCCCTGCACCGGCTGCGGTCCGCGCAGGCGATCCTGGGCCTGGCCGGCAAGCACACCGACGCCCGCCTGGAGGCGGCCTGCCGCAAGGCCGCCGCGGCCGGCGACCCGTCCTATCGCACCATCCGCAACATCCTTCTCGCAGGGCTTGAGGCCATCGAGCCCGAGCGGCCCACCGGCGACGCCGGAGCCCCGGCGTTCCTGCACGGGCCCGACACGCTGTTCGCCGACGTCATCGCGTTCCCCGCCCCCACCGCCGGCACGACGGCCGGCCGCCAGACCGAGCCCGGGCACGGCGAGCCGACCGGCACGGCCAGCTGACCATGACCGGACACCCCCACCACCACCACGACGACGTCGTCCACCTGCCCCGACCGGTCGCCGAACGCATGGCCTCCTGGCTGCGACATCTCGAGGCATTCCTCGACGACTGCGATCAGGCCACCGCGGACGCCCTGGACGGCTACTTCGGCTTCGCGCCCGCCGCCGAGACCATCAGCGCCGTGCTCAGCCTCGACGCCGACACCCTGCAGGCCGCGCTCACCACCACGACACCGCCACCACAGGAAGCGTGAACCCGCCATGACGATCCTCCGCCCCGCGCTGGCCGACAGCCTGCGAGCCCTGCGACTGTCCGGGATGCTCGAGACCCTGGACGCCCGCCTCAACCAGGCCCAAGGCGGCGACCTGGGCTACCTGGAATTCCTCCAGATCCTGTGCGACGACGAGATCACCCGCCGAGAACAGCAGAGCATGGCCCGCCGCCTGCGCCGCGCTCGCTTCGACACCGAGGCCACCTTGGAAGGCTTCGACTTCGGCGCCTCGCCCAAGCTGCCGGCCGCCCAGATCCGTGACCTTGCCGCCCTGCGCTGGCTGCACGCCGGGGAGTCGATCATCCTCTACGGAGCCGTCGGCGTCGGGAAGACCCACGTCGCCCAGGGCATGGGCCACCAGGCGATCCGGGCCGGAGCCGAGGTCCGCTTCCACAAGACCAGCCGGATCCTGGCGGACCTCGCCGGCGGACACGCCGACCGCACCTTCGACAAACGCCTGGCCGGACACATCAAGGCCGACCTGCTCATCCTCGACGACTTCGCCATGCGCGAGTTCACCCCCACCCAGGCCGACGACCTCTACGAGCTGATCTCCCAACGCGTCGCCGAAGGCCGCTCAGTCGTGATCACCGCCAACCGCGCACCCCAGGACTGGTATCCGCTGTTTCCCAACCCCGTCGTCGCCGAGTCGCTCCTGGACAGACTGATCAACACGAGCCACCAAGTGTTCATGAACGGCCCCTCCTTCAGACCGAACAAGCGACCGAAGGCAACGACCACCGTCACGAAGTAGACCCACTCAACACACCAGGGTCGGTCTCATTGCATGAGCCGACCCCGGGAACATTCCGTGAGCGCCGACATTCCCACGGCTCCTCACGCTCGTGGTCACTCGGGTCGGTCCTCCGTTGCTTCCCTCCGGGCGGCCCGCGAGCTCATCCGACCGGGTGTCAACCTCCATGTACGCCTCGATCCGGAACTGCGAGTTGATGTCCAGCGGCTCGAACACGTCGGCCGGAAGCGCCGAGGCCTGCACGAGCTTCCCCGAGCCCAAGTGGATCGCGACCCGCGGCCGGCACCGCGTGTCCGACTCCCACCCCAGGAGGATGCTCGGCAGGCGAAGGGTGGTCCCGGCCCGCACCACCACGGCGAACTGGATGCCGCCGTGCACGTCCCGCAGCCACCCGTTACCGCTGACATTGAACGAAGGCTGCAGAGTGACCAGAGTGCTGCGTACTCGGGCGAGGCCGATTTTGAACAGCATCCGGGACTTCCACCGCAGGCGCTTCCACCGCATCCCGTCGGGGTCCAACCAGACGGTGTACCCGCGTACGGTCACGTCTTGGCGGCCGATGTCGATATCTCCCAGCGGTCGTCGCTGCGACGCCCGCGTAAGGCGAGCACCTGAACGCGACCGCCCGTGAGCCAGTGGCTCCAGACCTGCCAGGTGACTCCGAAGGCCCCCGTACTCGCACCGAACACGGCAAGAGCAGTAGTCCAGTTCATGGTCCGTGAACGTATAGATCGTCCCGGCTCCGCGCCAGAGGGCCACTTCCTGCCACCACCGAATTGGTCGGGCTACGAACCGGCGTGCGCGGTGACAGTCGCGCTTCGCGCCTTGGGCAGTGCGATGCCCTGGGCCTGCGCCGCCTTACCCGGGCGCAGTGTCCACGGCACGGGGTTCGTGTCCGCCAGCCACTCGTTCGCCAGCAGCCGCCGCACGATGAAGCCTCGTACTGATCGGTTCACGTCCCAGCCCAGGCCCGAGCACATCTGGTTGTGCGACGGGCCATGGCCGTGCTCGGCCCGGTAGGCCACGGTGAATTCGGCAGCCTGCGGGCCGCGGTCCGGGTGGGAATCCTTCCAGTCGCCATAGGCAACCTTCATCCACTTGTGGAAGACCTGGGGGCGGACGCGCCCCATGAATGGCTCCGCGACCTGACTCGGTTCGAGAGCGCACAGGGCACAGAACTCGACCGCCTCGACGTGCCGTCGCAGCGCGGGGGTTGCTGCCGTCTTCCAGGCCGACCAGACGGCAATGTCGAACTGAAACTTCGGCTTTCGCGGGGCCACGGTCTTACCTTGGGACTTCGCGGCCTTCGCCACCTGCTCCTCTTCGGTGGGACGGAGCAGGCCCGACAAGTGGCGTACTGCGGGGTCGAGCCGGCAACGGTCCTCGGAGAGTTCCTCGAGGAATCCCTTCCGCAGGAGATCGGGCAGGGTGGTCCGGCAGGCTTCGGGAAGGTCCGGCGGAATCTGTACGTGGAGCTTGGATGTGCTGTGCGCGGTGAGGAACAAGCCGGCCAGCCGAGCAGCGGGAGAGAGCTTCTTGACCGGCTTGGCCGCCAGAGCCCGCGTCGTCCATCCGGACACCCTTGAGCGCGTCTGCTGGCTGAAGGGCAGCGGATGATCGTCCTCTCGGGCCAGGGCGGCAACGGTGACGGGGACAGGCGTTGAGGGATCACCGTCGAACAGCGCATCGTCCATTTGCCACCCCAGGCCGCGCAGAGCCTCAACGGCACCACGGGCATCCTCCAGCCGCAGGGAGGCCAGATCCTGCCCGGTGAGGTTGCCGACACCCCCACGTGCCGCCCGAATGGCCACCACCACGGCAATGACCTGGGCTTCGGGACCGGGCAGGTCCAGCGACCCCACGTAGCTCAACAACGTGCGTGCTGCCTCTCCTTGGGACGTCGTCAAAAGGAACGGCAGCGTCTGCGGCGCGGCGACCGGGTCGGCGCTGACCTTGCTGGAGTTGACTGCAGTCTTCGGCACGACCGGCCCAACGCTTCCCGAAGGCCCAAGTCACCTTGGTGCTCCGTCTGGAGTGACACCGCGCCGCCAAATTCGTCCAAGTAGCGTAGCAGGAGCCGACAACGGGTCCGCCGGGACCAAATCGCGCGGAACTGTCAGAGCCGCGCGGCATCATGGGCGCCATGACCGACACGACCCCATGGCGCTGGACGTGGTGGTGTGCTTCACGGCGGACGAGCATGCGGCCGTCGCCGAGCACGCCGACGCCCTGGAGATCCCACTTGACGCCTATGTCCGGCAGTCCACCGCACGGCGGGCGAAAGACTGGCAGCTCAAGCAGCAGCTTCTGGCGCAAGCTGCCCAGCAGCGGGATCGAAGCGGTGAGCCGTTCGTGATCCCCGGCACCCTCATCGATGAGGAGAAGGAAGCACGGGCCCGGGAAGCTGCCCGCGAATGCGGCATCGAATACACCGATGAGGTCCGGGGCATCGCGCTCTGGGGAAAGATCCAGGCCCTCCACTCTGACCTCGCTACCCGGAACGAAACAGCGCGGCAGCAACAGGACCGACACTGAGCCGGAGCCAGCCGTATGACTTCCAAACAGGACACCTCACGGTGGAAAGCCTTCGTCTCAACCGACGGCACCGGCTGGACAACCATCAAGGCATCACCGGATTGGTGGCGTGCTCTGGCCGATGCCCCGAACTACCGAGAGATCCTCGAACAGGCTGCCGCAACGGGCGAGGCCGACCTGGATGCGTCACGCTGCCTCGCGATCGGGGCCACCACCAAGCGCCCCTGCCAGTTCCCGCGCGCGGAGTGTCCCCACCATGGCGAGGACAGCGACAGGCACCGCTGCGGGGTTGTCGGCAAGAACCAGCTCCCTTGCCGGTGGAACACCACGACCGGCGGCCCGTGTCCCAACCACACGAACCCCGTGTCCGGATCTCGACCACGTCCGTCCGCGGCCAAGAAGGCACCGCCGGGCCCTCGCGCCGCCAAACGTGTCCCGGACAAGAAGCCGATCGAGGTCGTCTGCCCTCACTGTGGTTCTGAACCTGGCTCGAAGTGCCGCTACCCCAACGGCAGCGAAACGGGCTTCCACCGGCTCCGCCGCAAAGCTGCTACCCACCCCGGCGGTGACGTAACACCACACCCGCGACGCCCGCATAGCGAGGGCACCGCCCTCGCGAAAGTTCTGAAATTCCCCACGGGCGCCACCACTCGCACGCAAGGCCTCCGGCCCGATTCACCTGCATAGCACTGTCGACCCGGTTGTTCAGAAACCGGCCTACCTTGACTGGGCCGCCATCGTCATCGAAACCGTGCGGCTGATGACCGATTGTCCGCCCGGTCATCAGCAGCACCTGACAGGGACTGGGGCGCACTCATTCATACAGAGCGCGCTCCAGAATCCGCCCGCCAGGCCCGCGTGTTGAGGGCGCCGCGATACGCACCGACCGCACGATTCCCACCAGTCGCTCGGTGGTGTCCCGCGGTGGCCTTTTGAGCCACGCCTCATGCAACGGCCTCGCCCGAGCAACCAGCGGCCGGGAGGCGAAGTCGGCCATCGCCCGTGCGGTGGCCCACGGATCGTCGCTGAACACAATCTGCGAGGCGATCCGCAAACCCGCTGTTCGCACCATCGGTTCGGCCTCTTCAAGCATCGGCCCACCGTGCGTGAGTGCAGATCTGCGGGAGAACTCGGCGAAGCGCTCTACAACAACGGGGTCAGCACCATCCAGATGTTCTGGAGCAGCCAGGAACAACGCAAATTCCGCCATCGCCGCAAGATCAGCAAAGACACCCCCGGCATAAACGGGCTCCTGCCGGGTGCTGCTGAGATGGCTGTCGAGCAACCGTTGCAGGTCAGCCAGCAGCCTGTCCTGCAGGTCAGGAGCTTGCATCTTCCGATACTCCATGCCACACCGCCAGGTGACGACGTCGGTCAGACAATGTTTCTCGGAACCGCGGCAACCGCCCTGCCCGAGTCTGACGCCAGCACGTATCGGTGTACGGCACGCCGGACATTCGGCCAGCAGGTAGCAACCGTGCCGCAAGCACGCGAACGCCCATGGTGTGCACCACTCCAGGGGCCAACGGCCGTCCGTCTCATCTATGCAAGATGGGCAGAACTTCAGCTCTCGAGGGTCGATCCAACTTGCCTTCATCACACGGAAACGCTCCCGCGGGCCCGCATCGATCAGCTCAGACCTCACGGCGGTGCCGACGAAGCGCGACCAGGTCATGGCCTGAACCTCGTCAGCCGAGAGGCCCGTTGCCTGTTCGACCCGGACAGCATCCGCGTCGCCCAAGCCGTACACGGCCGAAGTCGGCCCAGAAGCCGCGATCCTCGATGGCCCATCGCCGGGGCGCAACAGTCCGCAGGCTTCTGCCATGTGCGTACGAGAGACTTCGTACCCCACCGCCAAGTGGTCCAGCCAGCTCAGCAAGGACTCCTGCCGTAGCGGCAACGGCACAACGGGCAAACGCCGAATCTGGTCGGCGACGTGAGAATCGACCACACCGCACCGTACATACCCATGGCCAGTAGGCGCTGTCCCTCAGCTCCCGAGCCATGATCACCCTAGGTGACGCCGCTGAAATCTTCCGTGCGCTACTGAAATCTCTACTGAAATCAATCTTGCGGTACTGAAATCTTTAGAGCCACCCGACAACATCCGCCCTCGTGCCCGGTGTTGAGCGCCGCCAGGAGCTCGGTCACCTCGGGCCCACGCACCTCACCGACCACCAGCCGGTCGGGCCGCATCCGCAGCGCCTGGCGCACCAGGTCCTGCAAGGTGACCTGCCCTGCGCCCTCTTGGTTCGCAGGCCGGGACTCCAGGCGCACCACATGCGGATGGTCGGGCTTCAACTCCGCCGAATCCTCGGCCAGGACGATCCGCTCGCGCTCCCCCACAAGCCCCAGCAGGGTCGAGAGCAGCGTCGTCTTCCCCGAGCCCGTGCCCCCGCTGATCAGATACGAGAGGCGGGCCTCGATCAGCGCCCGTAGCACCCGATCACCGCCTGGCGGCACCGTCCCCGCCGCGACCAGCTCCTCCAGCGAGAACGCCTTGAGCCGCACCACCCGGAGCGACAGGCACGTCGAGCCGACCGCCACCGGCGGCAGCACCGCATGCATCCGTGTCCCGTCCGGCAGTCGCGCGTCCACCCAGGGCCGCGCGTCGTCCAGCCGCCGCCCCGCCACCGCCGCGAGCCGCTGCGCCAGCCTGCGCACCGCCGCCGCGTCGGTGAAGCGGACCCCGGTGAGCTCAAGACCACCGCCCCGGTCCACCCACACCCGGTCCGGAGCGGACACCAGCACATCCGTCACCGACGGATCGGCCAGCAGCGGCTCCAGCACCCCCGTGCCCACCAGCTCGCAGCGCAACTCCTCGGCCGCGCCCAGCACTTCCGCGTCGCCGAGAAGCCGCCCCTGCGCCCGCAGCGCGGCGGCCACCCTGGCGGGCGTCGGCTCGGCCCCGCTCTCCGCCAGCCGCTGCCGCACGGCGTCCAGCAGCGCGGCGCTCACGAGACACCGCCCCCGGCGAGGGCACGGCCCCAGAACGCCGTACAGAACCGGGCCAGCGGCCCACGCGCGCTGCCGCCCGGCGGCGTCCCGCCCGTCTGCGCCTCCAGCAGCCCCGCCTCCACCGGCAGTTCACCGGCGAGCGGAAGCCCCAGCAGCCGCGCCACCGACTCCTCGTCGAGTCCCGAGGCATACGGGCCGCGCACCACCGCCCGGAGGTCCCGCAGCACCATGCCCACGGTCGACGCCACCCGGCTCGCCGCCGCCACTGCCCGCAGCTCCGCCGGCACCACCAGCAGCCCGAGGTCCAGCTGCGCCAGCGCCTCGGCGACGGCCTCGTCGACCCGGCGCGGCAGATCCACGACCACCACCCCGCCACGCCGACGAGCCGCGGCCAGCACCGCCCGCATCGCCTCCGGAGGGATCACCACCCGGTCGCCCCGGTCCATTCTTGTTGCAACAGAGACCGTGTCCCACGCAGGTCGTGTCGCTTTACCCGGGGACTGAGCCTCCGGCCTGTGCGGCGTCGCGACGAGCCATCGTGTCCCTTTCCCAGCGACCGCTTGTGGCGGAGATCACGCCTCAGGAGAGCCTGACGCGCGGTGAGACTGAGCTCGGCGTACCCGAGAGGATTCTACGGGTGGGGTGCGTCGGGCCGAGCGGTTGCAGCACTGCCAACTGGCGCGGCCTGCTGTACGTGACGGGTACGGCAGGTGTCGCAGGCCGTGGTGATCCAGGTCTGGTGCTGATCGCCGCGGAATCGGGGGCGGCCCGGCTGCCCGCAGAGTTCACAGGTGTGCTCGGAGGCGATCTCGGCCTCGTCGACGAGGGCGGCAGCGGCGTCCGTGAAGTCGCCGTCAAATTCACCATCGTCATCGAAGCGGTCCCCGACATGGATGCGCAGGCCGCCGAACTTCGTACCGAAGGCGTCGAGCTGGTAGTCAGCAGCCAGCGCCAGGAGGTCGCGGTGGAGCTGATTGAGCAAGGGGGCCCAGCCGGTTCCGACGGTGGAGATCCACGCGGGGATCTGCCGTTCGGTGGGGCTGGTCGGATCCGTGGTCATGGCGCCATCGTCGCGCGGGGCACTGACAATCCGGCCCCGGATGCGATCGGCCAGCTTTCCGGGGTGGTGGTCTGGGAAGATTACGGCGGCGGCCGGCCCCACTACGCTTGGGGCCGGCCGCTACGTGCTCTCCGTACCCGGCCGGTGCGGCCGGGTACGGTTCTATGCCAGGTGGTCGAAGGTCCCGGCCTTCGCCCCGGCGATCATCGCCGCGATTTCGCTGCGGTCGAAGATCAGCGGCGTCTGGTCGGGCCGCTTGGAGTCCCGCATGGCGACCAGAGCGCCGATCACGCCGAATTCCACGCAGTTGTCGTTGCCCCCGCTGAACGGGCTCTTCTCCCAGGTGACGCCGGAGAAGTCCAGCTCGGCGGGGTTGGGCTTGGTGTTGCTCACTTACAGCTCCTTGATCATGCGCTTGATATGGCTGCGGGTCTCGGGTGGGCCGAGGGCAGCGGCCCGCAGGTGGTCGAAGACCTCGGTGTAGCGCCCCACATCGTCGGATCCCTCGAAGTACACCGAGTTGGTCAGATTCTCCACCCACACCACGTCCGGGTTGGGCTCGGGGAAACCCATCAGCATGAACGAGCCGTACAGCCCGGGATGGAATCCGGCGTCGAACGGCAGCAGTTGCAGGGTGATGTTCGTGCGGGGTTCGAGGTCCAGCAGGTGTTCCAGCTGGCTCTTGAGGAGGGCCGGAACCCCGCTGACGCGGCGGAGGGCGGCCTCGTCGATGACCGCCCACAGTTTCGGGGCGTCGTCGCGGGCCAGCAGGGCCTGGCGGTTCATCCGGACCGTCACCAGGGCCTCGACCTGCTTGGCGTCCAGGTCCACGCGCATCGCGGTGATGACCTGGCGGGCGTAGTCGGCGGTCTGGAGCAGTCCCGGGATCAGCAGCGGCTCGTAGGAGCGCAGGGCCGTGGCGCTGGCCTCCAGCTCCAGGTAGCCGCCGTACTGGGTGGTGTTGATGACCGCGGAGTACTTGCGCCACCACTTCTGCTTCTGGGCCTGATCTGCGCGGACCAGGTCCAGGATGTCCTCGCGGACGGCAGGGTCGCTCACGCCGTAGCAGTCGAGCATCGCCTTCACCAGGACCGGGGAGGTGCCCCGGTCGCCGCTCTCGATGCGGCTGAGCGAGCCTTGGTTGATCTCGACGACCTTCGCCACCTCGGCCATCGTCTTGCCCGAGGCGTCGCGCAACTCTTTGAGCTGGGCAGCCAGTTGCCGCCGGTAGACGGACTTGGGGGCGGGATTCTTCTTCCAGGCCATGGCGACAGTGTGACCCCCTGCCACCGTCACCGACAACCAATCCGAGGAATCTCAACGAGGCATGTTGCCTAACCGAGATGCCTCGGGGCATGCTGACGGGGCGGTAGCGAAGTGTGACGGACACGTTGCACTTCGTGGCATATGCCGCTGCCGTGCGCCGACTGCCGGGGGTTTCTTCCCGAGGGCCGACGTGCCGACCCGCTTCTGCGGGCCCACCGGACGATTCCGGGCCTCGGCCCGCTCATGTCACTGGGGAGCACACGCCATGCACGATGCACGGGTCCTGCCCGGACCGTCCGACCCACCGCCCCGGCATGCGCCGGAGCAGGCCGAATGCGGGTTCTACCTGGCGATGCGGCCCGACGGATTCGACCTGCACATGAGCGCCAGCCCCGAGCACCTGCGCGAGATGCGCGCACGGGTGTTCAAAGAGGTGTGCGGGGCCGGAGTGGACGAGACGGTCGCGGACGCGGCCCGGCTGGTGGCCAGCGAGCTCGTCGGCAACGCGGTACGGCTGTGCGGACCGTGGGCGCCGGTGGTGGTCCAGGTGACCAGCTCACCGGACGAGGTCCAGGTTCAGGTCCACGACCCCGAGCCGGCGGCGGTGCCCCAGCGGCGGCCCCGGCCGCCGGGCAACGACCAGTCGGAGTCCGGCCGGGGCCTGTGGATCCTGGACGTCCTGGCGCCCGGCTGGACGGTCCAGCCCACTCCGGTCGGCAAGCAGATCCGCTGCCGTCTGCCCTACCAAGGGAGGAACTGTGCCTGAACCGGCCGCCGTACAGCTGCCGTTCCGGGTCGGCTTCGACATGGACAGCCGCGAGATCATCGTCTGGATGACCTTCGGTGCCGGTCCGAAGAAGACCACCCGCCGCAAAATCATCGGTTCCCTGGAAGCCCTCGCCGTCACGGTCGCCGAACACCGCCACGAAGCCTTCCTCCAGCGCGGGCTTGCCGACCAGATCGCCCAGGCAGCCGTGACCTACCTCGGTGCCGACCCGGGACGACTGGAGGCCGCCGTGCGGTCGCTGTCCGACCCGACCAGCACCGTCCCCGTCAGCCAGATCCTGCGCGGCACACCACCGCCGCAGACTCCGGGCTGACTGCGACCTGGCCTGCCCGGCCCGGGTGCCCCCGCGGCCGAGCCGGGCAGGCCAGCACCAAGCCTCCGCACACGGTGCACCACGCCCGCGTGCGGGGATGGCCAGGAACCGCCGCCGGGGCGTAGGTACGTCACTACGCTCCGTGCGGCGGCGCCAGGTCATCAGTACCGCAATGAGCAACATCCCTACACACAGGAGGACTTGCCATGAACACCAGCACCCAGGAGACGCGCCCCGCGAGCGACTCGGTCGACCTCGACCTGAGCGTGCGGATCGTCACCGCCGGACCCGTGGCAGCGGCGCTGCTGAGCAGCACCGACGACGGCTGCGACACCCAGAAGAACGGCGACTGCTGACCTGATCGCCGGGGGTGCCTGGGGCGGGAGCTCACGCCCCAGGCACCCCCTCAGCAGTGCGTCGCATCGCAAGGGACCGGCCTGTTGGGAGGCGCGAGGGTGAAGGCGGAGAAGCGTATGCCGTACTACCGGCCAACCGGGACGGCGATGCTGCGGGCAAGCGTGCACGCGGCCGACCCAGGCCCAGCGCCATGGCCCGAAGCCGACCGGGACGCCGACGGCGAGCGGTGGAGAGGGTGGCTCGCTCAGACATGGACGGACCAAGCGGTGGCCGAGGCCGTCGCGATCGCCAGCCCCGTACTCGCCGGGCAGATCGACGCCACGCTCGCCGGACGGCCGACCGACCCGGGACAAGTACGGCGCATGGCGCTGGCACTGGCCCGGTATCTGGTGCGGATGCGCGGCCGTGCCACCCCCTTCGGGGCCTTCGCCGGGGTGACTGGCGCACGCTTCGGCCCGCACTTCTCGGCGCGATGGACCGAGGACCATCAGGCCCGCACCCAGGCCGACGCGGCCTGGCTCACCCAGGTGATCGCACGTCTCGAAGCATGCCCCGAGCTGCGGCGACGGTTGCCGGTCGTGATGAACGACCTGGCCCTGGTACGCGGTGACCGCCTGGTCGTGACCTGGGCACCGCATGCCGGCGTCAGCGGGTCACGGGCCGAGGTATCGGTGCGGCTGATCCCCGTCGTCCGCACGGTCATGAGTCTGGCGCAATCCCCTCTGCGGGGCAGCGACTTGATCGACAAGGTCGCGGCCGAACACCCCGGAGCCCCCTGTGACGGGCTGGAAACGCTGGTAGGTGAACTGACGGCCCGGGGCGTCCTGATCAGCAGCCTGCGGCCCCCCTCGACCGCGACCGACGCTCTCGCTCACCTCCTGGACCAGCTCCACGAGGCAGACACGACAGATCTGCCGGAGACGCACACGCTGGTCAGCGAATTACAGACGATCCATGAACAGTTACAGGAAGCCGCCCGAACGGCGCCCTGGACCGACGGGCAGGGCAGGCGCAAGGCCGTCGCACGGATGCGCTGGCTGTCCAGCGCTGTCGAACAGCCCTTGACGGTGGATCTGCGGCTCGGCTGCACTCTGGTGCTGCCGCAGGCGGTGGCGGGTGAAGCCGCCGCCGCAGCCGAGGCGCTCGTCCGGCTGAGCCCGGCCCCCACGGGCAACGTGTCGTGGCACGAGTACCACCGCCAGTTCCTGGGCCAGTACGGACCCGGCGCACTGGTCCCGGTCGAACAGCTCGTCGACCCCACCAGCGGACTCGGCTTCCCCCGACACTTCACCCAGCCGCACCCCGGCTCCCGGGAGTTGTCGCCCAGGGACGAGGTCCTGCTCGCCTTGGCCCAGCAGGCCGCGCTGGACGGTGTCGTCGAGGTCGCTCTCGACGAGAAGCGCCTGACAGAGCTGGCCGGAGACGCAGGTCAGCGACCCTTATCACCCGTGGACCTTTGGGTCGATGTCCGCGCCGCCACGACGGCCGCGCTCGACGCCGGCGACTTCACCCTGGCCGTCTGCGGGTTCGGCCGGCTGGCCGCGAACACCGGCAGGTTCCTCGACCTGCTGGACGAGCCCGACCGGAAGCTGGTCACGGACCTGTACGCGGAGCTGCCCGCCGCCGTGCACGGGGCGCTCGCGGCCCAGTTGTCGTTCCCGCCCCAGCAGGTGCGCCAAGAGAACGTCCAGCGTGTCCCGCCCGTACTGCCGGATGTGATCACCCTGGCCGAGCATCGCGAGCCGGACGCCCACCGGATCCAGGTGGGGGACCTCGCGATCACCGCCGACCAGAAGCGGCTGTACGTGGTGTCGCGGTCGAGGCACCGAGTGGTGGAGCCCCTGCTTCCCCATACCGGGGCCCGGCACACGATGCCGCCCCTGGCCAGGCTGCTGTTCGAGATTCCCCGCTCCGCACATCCCCAGGTGACGTCCTTCGACTGGGGCGCCGCCGCCCGCCTGCCCTTCCTGCCCCGCCTGCGCTACGGCCGCAGCATCCTCGCGCCCGCCCAGTGGCGCCTCCGCCCGGCCGACCTGCCCGGGCCGGCGGCGTCGTCACGCGACTGGAAAGCGGCCCTGGAGAGGGTCCGCGCGTATCGGCGTCTGCCTGCCAGCATCGCGGTGGGCTCCGGTGACCGGCAACTGCGGCTCAACCTGGACGATCCCATGGACCGGGACCTGCTGCGTACGCACCTGGACTCGGCCGACGGCCCGCTCACCGTGGCGCAGGCGCCCACCACCGCCGACCGCGGCTGGTTCGGCGGCCGGGCCCACGAGATCGTCATCCCGCTCGCCGCGACCGCCCCGCCAGCCAAGGCCCCCGCTTTCCTGAGAGGCCCGGCACCTCTGTCACTGGCCGCCAGTCAGCCGAGGAAGGGGGTGGTGTACGCCAAGCTGTACGGCCACCCGGACGTCTTCGACACGCTGCTGACCGAGCGTGTGCCGCTGCTGCTGGCCCGCTGGACCACACCGCCGCAGTGGTGGTTCGTCCGCTACCGCCACCCCGCCCCGCACCTGCGACTGCGCGTGCACGACGGGGATACGGCACGGGCCGCCGGCCGGGTGGCGGCCTGGTCGGAGGGCCTGCGAGAGTGCGGCCTCCTCGGCGAGATCAGCTTCGACACCTACTACCCGGAGATCGGGAGGTACGGGACCGGGGTGGCCATGACTGCGGCCGAGGCGCTGTTCGCTGCCGACTCCGCGGCCGTCCTCACTCAGCTCACGGCCCTGACCGCCTCCGGCGGACCGCACCCGCAGGCCCTGACCGCCGCGAGCCTCGTCGATCTGGTCGTCGCGATGACGGGGAGCGAGGCAGCGGGGATGCGCTGGCTCACCGACCACCCGGAACTCGCAACCAACGCGCCCGTGCGGGACCGCGAGATGCGCCGCCAGACCCTGCGGCTTGCCGACGGACAAGTTCTGCGCGACCTCCCCGGCGGCGAGGAGATCGCCGCCGCGTGGGCGGCGCGATCTGGGGCCGCCGCCCGGTATGCCGCCAGCCTCACTCCCGAGACCATCCGTGTGGCTCCGGGCTCGGTCCTCACCTCGCTGCTGCACATGCACCACATCCGTGCGCTCGGCATCAATGCGGAGGCCGAAGGGATGACGCACAAGCTCGCCCGGTCCGTCGCCCTGGCCCAGGCCGTGCGCCGGAGTGCTGAGGAAGGGGGCGACGAATGACCGGGCTGGACACCGGGCAGCGGGCCGCCGCTGCGGCCATGGCCAACGACCTCTCCACCACCCTGATCGCACCTCGGCCGTTTGAGCACGACGACGACTTCAGCCCGAACAGTCCCCGCTGGCGCGACCAGTCGCTGTCCAAGGGGGCGGCGGGTGTCGCCGTCCTGCACGGCCTGCGCGCTCAAGCCGGCCTGGCCGACGCGACGCCGGTGCACGCGTGGCTGGCCCGTGCCACCCGCGACGACCTCACCGCCGGGCCCGGCGCCGGGCTGTGGTTCGGCGCCCCCGCCCTCGCCTTCGCCCTCCACAACGCCGCCCCCGGCACCTACCCGGGCGCCATGGCGGGCCTCGACGACGGAGTCACCAGGCTCGTTCACACCCGGCTCACGGCCGCCCACGCCCGTATTGACGCTGGACAGCGCCCCTCGCAGTACGAGTTCGACCTCACCCGCGGACTCACCGGCCTCGGCGCCTACCTCCTCCAACGCGACCCCGGCGGCGACCTCGTCCGCCGGGTCCTGGACTACCTGGTACGGCTGACCAAACCAGTGGAGGCCGACGACGAGGCTGGGGCGGGGGCGCCGGGCTGGTGGACCAGCGACAGCTCCGCCCACAACCGTGACCCGGCCTTCGCCGCCGGAGAAGCCAACTTCGGCATGGCCCACGGCGTCTCGGGCCCCCTGTCTCTCCTGGCCCTGGCACTGCGGCAGGAAGTGGCGGTCGACGGTCAGGAGGCCGCTATCGACCGGATCTGCCAGTGGCTGGAGGACTGGAAACAGCAGGCCCCGGCGGGACCGTGGTGGCCCGAGCGGATCACCGTGAACGAACTCCACACCGGCCGATCCCGCCAGGACGGCCCGCTGCGACCGTCCTGGTGCTACGGCATCCCCGGCCTGGCCCGTGCCCAGCAGCTGGCCGCGCTCGCCCTCAGAGACCGGGTTCGACAGAAGGCGGCCGAGGACGCCCTCGCCCGCTGCCTGTCCGATCCCTTCCAGCTCGCGCGCATCAGCGACCCGGCCCTGTGCCACGGTCTCGCCGGACTGCTCGCGACCACCTGGCACGTCGCCGCCGACGCGGCCACCCCCGCCCTTACCGACCACCTGCCGCACCTGCTCGACAGGCTCCTCGCCCACACCCGCGACACCCCGTCCGGGGCCCTGCCTGGCCTCATCGAGGGAAGCGCCGGCATCGCCCTGACCCTGCACACCCTGGCGACCGGCACGAGCGGCGGCTGGCCCGCCTGTCTTCTCCTCAATTGAGCTTCACAACAAGTCGATTGGATGGCAACGATGAGTGAGCTGGACATCCGCTGGTGGCAGGTGAACCTGTGGTGCGGCTCCTGGCAGGCCGCCGAAGAGATGGCCGTCCACCACCTGGGGCCGCTGCTGAGCGAGGCCGAAGAAGCGGGGGACATCGCCGCCTGGTGGTTCATCCGAAAGCGTGAATGCTGGCGGTTGCGCGTCCTGCCCGCAAAAGACCGCGCCGCGACCGTCTTCCTCGGACGGCTAACGAACACTCTCACCGAACGCGCCGCGATCCGTCACGCCGAGGGCGTCATCTACGAGGCTGAGACCCGTCGCTTCGGCGGACCGGAGGCGATGCAGGCCGCCCATGACCTGTTCCACGTGGACAGCCGCCACATCCTCGCCCACCTCGCCGACGAGGGCGACGATCACCGGCGCGAGCTCGGCGTGCGCCTCGCCACCCGCATGATGCTCGCCGCCGGCCAGGACCTCTACGAGCAGGGTGACGTCTGGGCCCAGGTCACCGAGCACCGAGGCGACGGCACAAGCGAGCCGTCCCCGGCCACCCTCGCCGCGGTGCAGATGCTCATCACCGCCCAGGGCGACACCGACGACAGCCCTCTCACCCTGACGCCGGGCTGGCCGGCCGCCTTCGAGGACACCGGACGCACTCTCGCCGACCTGGCCCGCCACGGGCAGCTCGCCCGGGGGCTGCGGGCCGTCCTCACCGATCATCTGCTGTTCGCCTTCAACCGACTCGGCATCTCCGCGGCCCACCAGAGTGTCCTGGCGACCGCCGCCAGCCGCGTGATCTTCCACCGGGAACCGATACCCGGCCAGGCCCCGCGAAGCAGCCGAAATGACCCCGCTCACCCCACTACAGTCAGGCCAGTGACCATGCACTCCACCGACGCCCCGGCCCTCGATCCGCACGAACTGCGCGAGGCCCTCATCGCCAAGATCGACAGCCTTGGCACCTTCCACACCTCCCAGGTCCGGGATGCCTTCAGAGCCGTGCCCCGGCACGTCTTCCTGCCCGGCGTGGACCTGGCGACGGCGTACGCGCCCAAGCCCGTGGTGACCAAGCGGGCCGAGGACGGCACCGCTGTCTCCTCCGCCTCCAGCCCCAACATCGTGGCCAAGATGCTTGAGCAGCTCGACGTGCACCCGGGCCACCGCGTTCTGGAGATCGGCGCGGCCACCGGCATCAACGCCGCCCTCCTCGCGGAACTGGTCGGCCCGACGGGCTCCGTGGTCACCATCGAACTCGACAAAGACCTCGCGGACGGCGCCCGCACCGGCCTGGCCACCGCCGGATACGACCAGGTCGAGGTGGTTTGCGGCGACGGCGCCCTCGGCGACCCCAACGGCGCGACCTTCGACAGGATCATCGTCACCGCGGGGGCCTGGGACATCTCCGCCGCCTGGTGGCAGCAGCTCGCCGTCGGCGGCCGCATCGTCGTCCCCCTGCGGCTGCACGGCAGCGGACTGACCCGCTCACTCGCCTTCGACCACACCGACGACGCACTGATGCTCAGCACCAACGCCGCCGTGTGCGGTTTCGTGCCCATGCGCGGTGCCTCGGAGATGGGTGAACGCCACGTCCGTCTCGCCGACGACGTCATCCTCAAACTCGACGCCGACGACCTTCCCGACGAGCCAGCCCTCGCCCAAGCCCTCAGCCACCCCGCCCACGAGCAGTGGACCGGCATCGAGGTCCGTCACGACGAACCCGCCGCCCACCTCGACCTCTGGCTCGCCACGATGAACAGCGGCCTCAGCTTCGGCCGACTGTCCATCGGCACCTCCGCCCGTACTCTCAATCTGGCCGATCCCGCCATCCGGTGGGCCGGAGCAGGTCTGTACGACGGCGGCACCCTCGTCTACCTCACCGCCCGCCCGGCAGGTGAGGACGCCAACGAACTCGGCCTCATCGCGCACGGCCCAGGCAGCAGCAAACTCCTCGGCCAGGCAGGTGACCTCCTGCGCCGCTGGAGCCAGGGGAGGCCCGCCCAGCCCATCGTCACCGCCTACCCCGCCACCACACCCGACGACCGTCTCGCCCCGGGTGTCCGCGTCAACCGGCCCGAGACCCGCCTGACCATCGGCTGGTGACGGTGCGGCCCTGAGACGCCGTGCAGGCGAAGAGATCGCACGGAAAAGGTGGCCTTCTTCTGGCCCAAGGGACAGGGCAGTGAGACGAACTCCTGCCTGATTGGTTCGCCCGTAGTAGTGCTGATCCCGGTCTCGATCTATGCAGCGGCGTTCTCCGCCCTGATCGTGGAGATGACTCAGCTGGTCGAGGTCGGGGGCATCGCTCCCCGTTCTTGCTGCTCGGGGGTGGGGTATGTCGTACGTGCTCGGCGAGGTCTCGATGAGTCTTCGCTATGTGGACGGGAAGATCGACGAAGACCGGCCCTGGCCGACTACCGGCGCCGATGTCTTCGAGCCTTCGGTGCCGTGGCGTACGTTCCGCTGGCGGCATGGACGGAAGCACTACTCGGGCACGTACTGGTCCTCCACGATGCGCGACCATGTCGGCTAAGAGTCGCGGCTTGAGCTGACGCGCCTGCTCTACGCCGACTCGACCAGGACGTGACGGCGGTCTTCGCCCTCGCCTGTGAAGGGTCCTGCGTCCGGGGGCGCCTTCGTCTACACCGCGCCGGCGACGCGCACTACGGGACAGGTACCGCCCACGGCGACGACATCTACGAGCACGGCGGCTTCGCGGCCACTTCTTCCCCCGCAACCTGCTCCGTGCCCTGGCCGACGGCTGGACCGTGGATGAGGTCCACGCCTTCGAGGAGGGCGAGCTGCCGCACCGGTCTTTGGCGCGTCACTCAGACCCTGCCCCGGTAACCGCCACCCGCGTCATGCGTCTGTCGGTGTGGTCGAGGTGTCTTCGATGATGTGGCAGATGACGCCGGGCTCGCCGCGTCCGGCGGCCTGGCCGGCGCGGTCGCGGGCGTCCTGGAGGGTTGCGCGCAGGGCGGTCAGGTCGGCGATGCGCTGGTCGATCTCGGTGAGGTGTTCGTCGAGGAGGCCGGTGACCAGGGCGCAGGGCTGTTCCCCCTGGCGTTGCAGGTCGAGGATTCGCTTGATCTCTTTCAGGCTCAAGCCCAGGGCCTGTGCCTGCCGGATGAAGTGGAGTTCCGGGAGCGCCTGCTCGGTGTACGTGCGGTATCCGGCGGAAGTGCGCTCCGCCTCGGCGATCAGGCCGTTGGCTTCGTAGAGGCGTACGGCTTTGGGGCTCAGCCCGGTCTGCTTGGCGACGCGACCGACGGTCAGCATGGCGGTGATCTCCTCATACGGGGGAATGCCGCCATTGTGCGCTTGACCTTGCCCTAAGGGCAAGGTTTTAGCGTCCAGACATGACGACCCAGCGAGGAGACGGGGCCCCGCCGGCCTTGGAACTCACACCGATGAGCCCCCAGTGCGGTGATGTGGTGGCGCGTGCCGAGCACGCGTGCATCGGGATCAGCCCGTTCAACAGCTACTTCTCCACCGAGCGGATTCGCGAGCTGGCCGTGTGGGGGCTGGAGCGGTTCGCCCGGGTGGACTTCTTCGTCCCTGACGCGCCGAGTGCCTTCACCTTCGAGGCGCTGGGGTATTCGCCCGAGCGGGCGGCGTGGAAGGCACGTCGGCAGGGCCAGTACACCCGGAACAAGATCCGTACCGCCCTGACCGGCCTGGGTGTGGTGGAACCCGACGATCGCATCCTGGGCTGGGCCGAGCTGGACGGCAACGCTGCCTTCACGCGGCTGCACGACCGATGTCGCGAGCTGTACGACGGCGACAAGGGCTTTCGGGGGGCCTGCCAGGAGGCCGCCGACTGGGCGCTCTCCGGCAAGTTGCCTGACGGTTCGACGCCGAGCGAGCAGCAGGTCGAATGCGCAGTGCGCTACTTCCTGGCCGAGCTTCCCCTGTTCGTCGACACTCCGGCCATCGTCGGCGCCGGGGCGTCGGTCTTCTGCTATCACCAGCCGCCCGACGTACTGCGCCGCCTGTACGGGCGCGAGCTGGTCCTGCACCCCGCTCCCGGCCAGGGCTTCGCCGTCGTGGCACCCCTCGACACCGCCCGCTGGAACTGAACTCCGTGAACAGAGAGATGAGCCGCCCCATGACCACCACGGATATAGCCGGTGAGGTACCCGGCCTGAGCGAGCCGACGAACGCCGTCGACCTGTCGATCACGGGGATGACCTGTGCCTCGTGCGCGGCCCGGATCGAACGGAAGCTGAACAAGCTGCCGGGCGTGACGGCGTCGGTGAACTTCGCGACCGCCAGTGCACGCGTCTCCCACGCGGATGACGTGACTGCGCAGGAACTGATCAACGCGGTCAAGGCAACCGGCTATGGCGCCTCACTCCCCGCCCCGCCCGCCCTCTCCACCTCCGCTGAGGAGGGCGGGGTGGCCGATGAGGAGGAGCGCCATGTGCGGGCGCTGCGGGATCGGCTGCTGGCCTCGGCGGTTCTGACGGTGCCGGTGGTGGTGCTGTCGATGGTGCCGGCCACGCAGTTCCGGTTCTGGCAGTGGCTGGCCTTCGCGCTGGCCTCGCCGGTGGCGCTGTGGGGGGCATGGCCGTTCCACCGTGCGGCCGCACTGAACCTGCGGCACCGGGCGGTGACCATGGACACCCTGGTCTCCCTGGGCGTGTTGGCTGCCTGGGTGTGGAGCATGTACGCGCTCTTCCTCGGCGGTGCGGGCGAGCCCGGCATGCGGATGGAGGTCTCGCTGCTGCCCCGCTCGGGCGAGCACGCGGGTTCGGCCGAGCTGTATCTGGAGGTGGCCGCGGCGCTGACGGCGTTCATTCTGGCTGGCCGCTACTTCGAGGCCCGCGCACGGCGCAGGGCCGGGGACGCGATCCGGGCGCTGATGGACCTGGGCGCCAAGGACGTCACCGTCCTGAGAGAGGGACGGGAAGTACGGGTGCCGATCGATCAGTTGGCGGTTGGCGCGGAGTTCGTCGTACGGCCCGGGGAGAAGGTCGCCACCGACGGGGTGGTCGTCGAGGGTTCCTCGGCGGTGGACGAATCGCTGCTGACCGGGGAGTCTCTGCCGGTGGAGGTCGGCCCGGGTGACGCGGTCACCGGCGCGACCGTCAACGCCGGGGGCCGCCTCGTCGTACGCGCCTCGCGGGTTGGGGCGGACACCAAGCTGGCGCAGATCGCCCGCCTGGTGGAGGCGGCTCAGACCGGCAAGGCGGCCGTGCAGCGGCTCGCGGACCGGATATCGGCGGTCTTCGTCCCGATCGTGATCCTGCTGGCCGTCGGGACGCTGGCCACCTGGCTGCTGCTGGGCCATCCTGCGCCGGTGGCACTGACCGCGGCGGTCGCGGTGCTGATCATTGCCTGCCCGTGCGCGCTCGGACTCGCCACGCCGACCGCGCTGATGGTCGGCACCGGGCGGGGCGCCCAGCTCGGCCTGCTGATCCGCGGCCCCGAGGTCCTGGAGTTCACCCGCCGCATCGACACCATCGTGCTGGACAAGACCGGCACCGTCACCGAGGGCCGGATGCGCCTTGCCGAGATGGTGGCCTCCGAGGGCGAGACCCGGGAGGAGATCCTGCGTCTCGCTGGCGCGGTGGAGCACGCCAGTGAGCACCCGATCGCCAAGGCCATCGCGGACGCCGCCGACGAGGAGCAGGGTGGCCTCGCGTCCGTCACCGGCTTCGCCAACCACGCCGGGCGTGGTGTCACCGGCACCGTGGACGGCCGCCAGGTGATGGCCGGCCGGGCGAGCTGGCTCACCGATCAGTGGGGCCTGGAGATCCCGCCCACGCTGGTCCGGGCCCAGCAGCAGGCCGAGGAGTCCGGGCGTACGGTCGTCTTCGCCGCCTGGGAGGAGAAGGTACGAGCCGCCTTGGTGGTCGCCGACACCGTTAAGGCAACCAGCGCCGAAGCCGTCGCCCAGTTCAAGGCACTCGGCCTCACCCCGGTACTGCTCACCGGCGACAACGAGGCGGCTGCTTGCCACGTCGCCGCCGAGGTCGGCATCGACACCGTCATCGCCGAGGTCAACCCCGAGGACAAGGTCGCCGAGATCAAGCGGCTGCAAGGCCAGGGCAAGGTGGTCGCGATGGTCGGCGACGGCATCAACGACGCCGCCGCCCTCGCCCAGGCCGACCTTGGACTCGCCATGGGCACCGGCACCGACGCGGCCATCGCCGCCGCCGACCTCACCTTGGTCAAGGGCGACCTGCGCGGCGCCGCCGACGCGATCCGCCTCGCCCGCAAGACCCTGACCACCATCAAGGGCAACCTCTTCTGGGCCTTCGCCTACAACGTCGCAGCCCTGCCGTTGGCCGCGCTCGGCCTGCTCAACCCGCTGATCGCCGGGGCCGCGATGGCCAGCTCCTCGGTTTTCGTCGTCACCAACAGCCTGCGCCTGCGCCGCTTCCAGCCCGCCAACCGCACCTGAGTACCGCGTCGACAAGCCCGAAGCCCGGCCGGGAGCATCTCCCGGCCGGGCTTCGGCATGACCGCGTATGCGTCAGCCGGCGACGCGTGCCGTGTACTCCCCGGCCGCTTCCACCGCCGCGACGAGAGCCGCGATGTCCACCTCGGCGCCCTCCTCGAGTCGGACGACGCTGCGTCCGGCGCGCGCATCCGTAGCGGCCGAGTGGACTCCGTCGATCTCCTCCAGCTCGTCGTCGATGAGCAGACCGCAGCTGCCGCAGTGCATGCCCTCGATCAGGAGCACAACCTCAGCGCCGGTCTCGGCTTCGGTCTTGTTCTTACGGCCGAACAGCTTCATGTCAGGTCCCTCACGCCTTGAATTCGATCTCGCCGGTCTGCATGCCCATGGCGCAGGAGAAGCGCAAGGTGCCCGCCTTGCGGGTACCCAGGTCGATCTCGGTGTCACCGTCGCGCTTGACGATCTCCTGGACCCCGAGCTCCGGGATGGTGAAGGCACGGGCGCACCCGCCCGAATCCTTGCCGTGCAGCACCAGCTTGGTCGGCACGCCCGCCTTCGCGGTGAAGGCGGTGGGACTGTAGAAGTCCGTCACGGTCAGCGTGACGATCTGCTTCCCGGACGCGTCGACGTGTACGGGCGGCACACCGGCCTCCTTGCCGCCTTCCCCGGTCCCGCTGCCTTCGCCGCCCTCGACGATGAACGGCCCGTTCGCGGCCGTGTTCCTCGCCGGGGTGTTGAAGGAGACCCAGCCCCCGGCCTGGAGCGCGGAACCCATCGTCCACACAGCCACGGCCAGCACCACCACGCCGGTGGCCACGGCCAGCCGGCCGGACAGCGCCTGGCTGCTGCGCCGGAACAGATACCCGAGCAGGGCGAACAGGGGCGAGGTGCCGAGTACGAACCCGGCCATCACCGCGGCACCGGCCACCGCCGAGCCGGACGTGATCGCCAACAGCTCCATCGAGAGGGTGACCCCGCACGGCACCAGCACCGTGGCGAAGCCGATCAGCGCGGGCGCCACGGCGGAGTCGCTCTTCGAGCTGCGCCGCATCAGACGCCCGAAGGACGCCGGCGGCCGGGGCACCAGCCGCCCCACCGCCTTCACCCCGAAGAGATCCAGCGCGAACAGCACCATGATCAGGCCGGCGACCAGCAGCAGCACCGCCTGGGTACGGGGGCTCGGCTGCAAGGCGCTCCCGAACACACCCAGCAGGACGCCGAGCAGGGTGTGGGAGACCAGCTTCCCGGCCAGGAACGCCCCGACCGGCGCCAGTGGCGTGGCGGCCTCCGAAGCAGGGGGCGCGCTCCGGGAAGTCTTGCGGGCCGGCTTCGGGGCAGGGGCGGGGGTGCGGCGGCGGGTGACGGCCCCGGCCAGCAGGCCCCCCTGTACGGCGGCGCACGAGGCACCACCAGCGAGCAGTCCGGTGCTCGCACCGGTGATCAACAAAGCGACGGACGACGGCATGCGTCGTTACTCCAGTTCTGCGAAGACGGCACGCACACACGGAAATCCGGGCGTGCCGAGTGGACATGAGGAACACGGCGTCCCGCGAGGCGACTGCCTCACGAGCGGCGAACCATCACGTCCGTGACACGCACAACCGGTGCAGATCCGGAGGGTCAACTATCCGAGGCGGGGCATTGGGCTGCGCCATCAGGAGCGCGTGACCGCAGGCCATCGCGTGCGGTACGGGAGCGAGCACCGGACCAGCCGGACCGTCCTGAGCGAGGGTGGCCTTGGGTGCCACGCACTGCTCCGCGGCCATCGGGCAGCGCGGACCGTGGTCCTTCGTTCCGGCCACGGCCGGAGTCACGGCATGCCCGCTATGAGCGGCGACCGCGACCCGCGGGGTCATCTCCATCGGCCCCGGCATCGCCATCGCGGGACGCGCCAGCCCCGACAGACATGCAAAGAGCGCGCACACCAGCAGCACCCCGGACCAGGTCCGGAGCGGCAGCAGCAGGCGTCGCGACATGCGCGCCATGCTAGGCCATCGCTCGGCAGCCACCCCAGCCTGTCGAGCATTCCGTGCCGACCGCGGACGTGTGAAGCTATTCGCCCTCCGGCCAGTCGTAGCCACTGGGCACGTCGGCCTTCTGGCCTGCCGGCCCGTACACGAGCGCGATCTCGTCATGCGCCCGGAACTCGATCGCGGCCGGGTTGCCCGCGTACTCCTTGCCGTTGACGTACGCGTGGAAGTCGTTGCCGCCACCGGTCTTGAGCCCGCCGATGGAGTCCTGGGTGAGCGCGACGTTCCACTCGGTCATGAACTGACCGAGGGAGAAAGCGGCCTTGACCGGGGACTCGATGTGGATCACGCCGTCCGTGTCGTGCGTGTGCAGCGGGCTGATCTGCTGCGCCCGCTGGTCGATTCCGATGGCCCCGGGGACGGCGACCGGCTTGCCATCCACGAGCACGTCGAGGTGGGCGTGAATGTGCTCGACGTTGCCCTCCTCGCCGAGCATCGGCAGCCCGGCCGCCTTGACCCGTGCGCCAGGATCACCAGGCGCGGCCCAGGGCGGGGCGGTCGTACGACCCGAAGCGGCCTTCATGGGGCTGGTGGGGATACCGGGCTCGGCTCGGGAACTGGACGGCCCGCCCGAGGACCGGACAAGGACGGTGAGCCCGGCGACGACTGCGAGCACCAGGACGCTCACCGCGAGAACGATCAGCCGGCGGCGCCGACGCTGGGCGTGTTCCGCCTGCTCACGCAGTGCCGCGGCCCGGGCCCGGCGGTCCGCCGGTGCCTTCCTCTCAGGCTTGCTGGACATGCGCGGACCCCTCTCTTCAGAACACAAACGGAATACTCTGAAAGAAACGCCCTATTTCAGACTAACCGGGCCTTGACCTTGCCCCAGGGGGAAGGTTTTAGCGTTGCCGCATCAGCACAAAGCGGGAAGGAGGTCACCTCATGGCCTTCGTCCAAGGCGAGGTGTACCGGTGCCCAGACCCTGACTGCGGCTGCGAGATCACCGTGACCAAGGGCGCGGCACCCGGCCACGGCGGGGACCAAGCCCCCACATGCTGCTGCGGCCACCGGATGGAGAAGGCAGGCTGAGCCGACGCCGCGTCAGCCGCCCTCGCACGCGATGCGCAAGAACCCTGAAGGAGCGGCGATGAGCCAGCTGTTGTACGCACTCCCCCTGCTCGCCTGCCCCGTCGGCATGGGGCTGATGATGTGGTTCATGATGCGCTCCAAGCGCACCTCGGCCACCGACCAGCAGGCACAATCCGCCCCCACTGCCGAGCAGGAGCAGGAACTGATCCGCCTGCGCAAGGAGGTCGATGCGCTGCGCGGCGACCTCGCCACGAAGCCGAGCCACCACAAGGACCCGTCCGCATGACCACCCTATGGCTCCCCCTGACCGTCACCGCGCTGGCCGTGGCGCTCACCTACGTCTGCTGCATCCGCCCGATGCGGAAACAAGGCGGCTACTGCCCGGCCCCACCCCAGCGCACCTCGCACAGCGTCGATGAGGAGATCCGCCTCAAGCGCGAGGAGCTACGCCTCCTGCGCGAGCGGGCCGCGATGCAGGCAAGAAGACGGGAAAGGTAAGGCCCCACACGCAGGCGCTGCCAGCACGGCCGGCACAACAGGCCCGGCGGGCGGAGGTGACCTGACACACTACTTGTTCATCGCCGCCACCCAACTGGCAGCCGCAGCCCACCTGCTGCTGCGCCCCCTCGCCACCACCGTGGCTTACACCGCCGGACGCTCGGCCGACGAAAGCGCCGCGGACTGCACCGGCGATCGCGAGAGGGTCGTCAGCACGGTGGGCAAGGCCACTCCGGCCGCCCAACGAGCCCGCACCCGCTCTCGGACCCCGGCCGCTGCCCCTGGACCCTAATTCGGCTCTCGGGCCAAGGTCGTGAGACAGAAGGGCCGTGTCCCTCAAATGAGACGGCCGGGAAAACCCAGGTCGTCCCGTCGGAACGGGACATTCCGAATGCTCGCCTACACTGGCTCAGCTGCACGACCCGAACGGGGCCGTACTGCTGCGAGCGGCGGGCAGGCGGCGGACGTTGCCGGCCCCGGCGGCCTGTTCCCGCAGCCGCTCGATCTCCTGATGCTGGGCGGCGAGCCGGGAGACCGCGAGCGTCTTGAACTCGGTCAGTTCGGTGAGGGCTTCGTCCCGTCTGGCGAGCCGTTCCTTCAGTTCGGCGACCTGGGTCTTGAGCCGTTCGATCTGGGCGGCCCGGGGGTCCGTGATCTGTCCGGCGTCCTGCAAGGTGGTGAGGCGGCGTTCGAACTCTTCGGCGAGGTGCTGGTAGGGACCGGGGCGGGTGGTGCCGTCGCGGTTCTTCTTCGGGTAGAACGCGGTGCGGCTCACCCCGGCCTGGGCGGCGAGGGTCTTGAGGTCGCACTTGCCGCCGGACGGCAGATCCCCGGCCAGCAGCCGGTCCATCGCCGCCCGGACCGCCTGCTCGTTGTGTTCCCGCGCGTCACTGGTCAGCCGGGCCATCGCCGTCCTCCTCCTGGTGGGTGGCGGGGTAGGCCGCGTCGATCTCTGCAACGACCCGCTCGGAGCGGGCGAGTTCGGCCTCCAGCCGCTGCCTCTCGGCCTTGTTGCCCCGAGGGATGGTGGCGATGAAGACCTTGCCGCTGTCAGCCGATTCGGCCCACACCGGCCGGTGGCAGGGGTGGTGGGTGGCCTGCGGGCAGCGGGCCGAGTCACACATCCCGGCCATGGGCTTGGAGTCCTTGGTGACCGGCGCCCCGGCGAGCTTCAGGCACAGGGCCTTGGCGGGGTCAATGAACCAGCAGTAGTTCGCCACCCCCAGGTGCAGGGTGCCGGCCCGCTTCGCGAGCAGGGCCGCGACCTCACGGTCCCCGCGCTTGACTGTCGGCGCCTTCTCCGCGAGCTCGGCAAGCTGGCCGTCCACCGACTCGAAGAACTCCGCCAGATCCCTCGCGCCGGGCCCGGCCGGGAGGATGCCCTGCTGGAAGTCGCGGAACGCCTGCAAGGTCACTTCCAGGTTGCGGCTCTGTTCTTCCTTGCCGACCTCGGCCATGAAGATGCTCTGCTGCCCGCCGGGACGGGCGGCGTACCCCTCCGTCGTGGCTACAGATACATGCTTCAGCGCAACCTTCGCGGCCAGCAGCCCACCGGGACGGTGAGCCAGCTCCAGCGCGAGCGTGCGACGCAGCATCTTCAGGTTGACCTGGCCGTCAGGGATCGGGGTCAGACCCAGGCGCTGCCCGTCCTCGCCGTTGACCCACTGCCGCAGATAGATCATCCGCCAGCCGAAGTGGAGGTTGTCTCCCCCGACCAGGTGGGATTCCTCCTCCGGATCGTCCAGGAGACGCCGCAGCAGTTCAAGAGCCTTGTGAACCTCCTCGACGACCACCCACTCGTCCCACTCGCCACCGTGCTTCACGCCCTTGATGCGCTTGCTCCTGATGCGGTGCCGAGTCAGGCCGCCGGCCACCGTCTGCGAGGGCAGACGGAAGCCGGTGGGGATCTCCACCAGCTCACTCATCCGCATCCCGGTCAGCGCCACCACGACCGTCAGGCAAGCCGAGCGGACGCGTTCGATAAGCCAGTCCGTCTGAGTGTGACCGGGAATCGGCAGCGTCCACGGCGCCTCGCCCCTCCCGTCGGCGCGGGGCACCTGGGAAGCGTTGCGGGCGGTCGGGTGCTCCACTCCCAGCAGCTCGGCGGCGTCCCGGAGTTCGTCCCGATGCTCGTCCATGAGCCGGGTGACGTGCGGGAAGCGGATACCGGCCTCGTAACCGAGGCGCTTCACGCTGACCCGCAGCAGTGCGTCGTCCTTCTCCCAGCCCCGCTTGAGGCGGGCCTGGACCTGTTCGTCGGAGGTGGCCGGCAGCGGCTCGCCGCGACGAAGGTAGTCCCGGACGACCGCCGACATCAACGGCGCCCAGGCACGCGGCTCGTCCCGGTCGCCGAACGCTTCTTCCCACGCGGCCGCCCGCCGGCGCTCGGACTCACGGAGGGCAAGGACCGGTTCGGCCAGGTGCTCGATGATGTAGAAGCAGGACGCCAGCAGTGGTTGCAGCACCTCCGGCCTCACCGGCTGGGTGCTGTTTCCCTTGGTGTTGCGGTAGCCGGAGACCAGTTGGGAACTCTTGTTTCCCCAGGGCCGGAAGCCGTGCGAGTAGCCTCCCGCGCCGAACAGCTCGCCGTAGTCGGCCAGATCCTGGAGGGTGGAGACCGACTGGCGGCGGTAGTCCGGCTTGGTCTCCTTGACCGCATGGCCGTTCTTCCGGTTCCAGGTGTGGTGGCACCACTGGAGATAGGCGTCGCATGTCTCCTGGGTGACCTCGCCCAGGTCGTGGATGCCGCGCTCGGCGAGCCAGTCGAACCAGCGCTGGATGTGGAACATCCGCTGGTGGGCCGTCGAGATCACCCGGGGCATCCGGTAGGCGCCGGGCAGGACACGGACCAGGCGGTGTTCGGGGGCCAGCAGCCCGAACAGGTATTCCTTGGTCAGCTGCCGCTGTACGGGGTTGGCTATCCGCCCGAAATTGATCATCTGGACACGTACGGGCTGGTGGCGGGGAAGCCCCGTCACGCAGGTGAAATCCCATGTGTCGTCATCGAAGAACGGCCTGCGGCCGGCCTTCGCCGGATCGACGGGCAGCCCGGCGGCGAGGCAGACGTCCTCACCGGCGAACACTGATCGCGGCGGCAGGCCGACAGCGATCTGGGGGCGGGGCATCATGCGGTCATCTCCTCGGCGCGAAGCGGCAGATCGTGATCGGTGTCGCTGACGTCGGCCGCTGCCTTGGCCAGGTCGTCGGCGTTGAAATAGTCCTCGGTCAGCAGGTGGTCCAGGCGGCTGGCGTACGGGCCGAAGACGGCCATGAACTGCTGTGCGGGCATCTGCTTCCACTGCCGTGCGAAGAACGCCTTGAGCCGCATCAGGTTCGGCAGATGACGGGGTGCGAACATCACCAGCGGGCACAGCAGGCACACCCACGGGCGGGCCGGGCACGGCTTGCCCTTCGGGCCGTGCAGCCCGGACAGCTGATCCGCGCACGCGGCAGTGAACACATCCCGCTCACCCGACAGGAGTTCGGCGACCACCTGATCGTTCAGGTCCAGCTTCGCGACGGTCTGCGGGTAGCGGGCAACGAGTTCGGCGGCGTCGTCGGTGCCCAGGATCACCGGCGTCTGGGCCCGCCGGAGCATGTCGTGCTGGGCTTCCTCGATGATCGAGTCCACCGCGGCCTTCTGGGCCGGGGTGGAGACCTGAAGGTAGTGGTCCCCCTCGACCTGCGGGGAGTGGTTCGGGTCGATCGTGGCGCGCGAGCTGCCGCGCCAGCCGCTGCGGTCCCGCAGTGACTCGAACGTCGTGCGGATGCGGTGGGAGTGCACGTTCAGCGGGGCGCCCGAGTCGTCCACCAGCCCGTGCTTCCTGACCCACCGGTTCGTCGGCGTGCTGATTGGACCGCTCTGCCACTTGTCGCGACCGCGCAGGCTGTAGCGGAGCCACAGGTCGTTGCGCATGTGTTCCGGCGCGTGGGCTCTGGCCGGGGACGAGTGCTCCACCCACTGCCGCAGCAGCCGGCTCGCCTTCGCCGACAGGACCAGGCTCTCCGGGCCGCTGCGGCCCTTCACGTAGTCCAGCAGCACCGTGGCGTCCCCGGCCCAGTCGATGCCGTCCAGGCCCAGATCACCGAGGCCGTCGGGCACCAGGCCGGTGTGGACTCCGAACAGCAGCTGGTACGCCCGCACCACCTCCCACGGCGGATACAGCGGCCCCGTGGCATCCGGAGCACAGCCCGGATACAGCTCAAGAGGAATCCCGTACCGAGTCCCGTTGGTCCTGCGGAACCGCAGGCTCAGCACCTCCGCGGCCTGCTCCGGGCCCTGATCCAGCAGCATCCACTGGACATTCTCCTCGCACCAGCCGGCCGTCTGCGGATCGGCGCCCCGCCCGGCCTGATCGCGCGCGTGCTCGTAGGCGGCGAACGACTCCTTGACGATCGACCGGCACACCCCGGCCAGGCGTTCCCACTCCGCCTCGCTGTAGGGCGGCAGGGTCCTGCGCAGCTGGCGGGTGTTGGGGTTGTAGAGGCGACCGTCGGCCAGCGCTCGCACGTCCGGCCGCAGGAGCCCCTCCAGGTCGTCCAGGCGGGTCAGGAGGATCCGGGTCAGGGCCTCCTTTCTGTTGGTGGTGGCCATCCACACCTCGGCCATCCGCCCCCGGGTCAGTTTCGAGGCGTCCCCGCGGAACCCGGCCGCCTCCAGGCGCGTGAGCAGGTCACGGATCGCCGTCAGATACACCTCGATGGTCCGGGCCGAGTCGAGCCGCCCGTGCGGATGCACCAAGTCGGCCAGCGCGACCAGCAACTGGCGAGCGAGAGCCGGGTTCGCAACCGGCTTCGGCGACAACGAACTGATCGACGTGGAGCCGTCGCTGTAGATACAGGTGATGCCCAGCGGGCTGTCGTTCACCATGGCGGGCATCAGAAGTCGTCCTCCTCGTCGTCGAACTCGGCCGCCGCTTCCCGATCGGCTGTCGCATCACTGAGACCGGCGTCCACACCGGCCTTCTCGTACGCCTCGCGGAAGATCCGCGTCATATCCAGGCGCCGCAGGTACTTTTCCGTGGTCAGAGCGCTGGAGTGACCGAGCAGGTCGCGCAGGACCAGCAGCGGCTCGGTCTTGGTCAGATACAGCGCCATTGCCGCGTCGTCGTCGGCGTCCTGCACCAGGTTCGCGACCTGCGCGTAGTAGCCCCGAACCAGTCGCTCCAGCGTCCTGATCGCCATCGAATGACGGAGCCGGTGGGGCCAGACGTGCGGAAACCGGGGCTCGAAGCGTTCACGGATCCGCTCCGAAGCCCGAGCGAAAACCGTGCCCCAGGCGGTGAACGGACCGCCGTCACTCTTCACGGCCAGCAGCATCGAACCGCCGCCCGGGGCCACCAGACGGCGCCGGTCCATCGGCCGCAGACTCTCCCACGGCACCCGGACTCCGTCGATGCGTCCGCCGCGTTCGTCAGCCTCGCTCACCATCAGCGGCTCGCCCCAGGAAGCCGGCGGACGCCATACCGAGCCGTCGGCAGCCAGGGACCGCTCCAGCTCGATATAGCTGTGCAGCTCGGCCAGGACCGGATAGTCCACCCAGCTGACGCGGAACGAGCTGCCCTTGGTCACCGCGGCCGGGACCGGCAGCGGCACCGGCATCTTCACCGGCCGCCTCGGCAGCGGCGGCACCTCACAGGCCAACAGATAGCTGAACTCCTGAGCCCGCAGCCCCGACGACAACGCGAACCGGGTCACCGCCGCGTTGCGGGCCAACTCCCGCCCCCGGTAACGGGGATCATCCAGACCGTCCGGCGTCAGGCCCGACAGCGCGTTGAGGAACAGCTCGATGAAGTCGTTCTCCAGGTACTTGATCGTGACGTGATCCTTGGCCTGACGACGCCGGGCCTGGTTGACCTGGACCTGGGTCGCCTGTTCACCGAAGTAGGCGGTGCCCTGCTTGTACGTGAACGGCTCCGCGTCCGCGTACCCCTCGTTCACCGCCCACCGGTACAAGGTCGCCAGGATCCCCACGTTCTGGTTCCACGTCGACGCCTCGAAACGGTGCTTGATCGGCCCAGTCGCGCGGTACACCGCGTACGCGCCCAGCGCCGACTTCAGCCGTGCCCGGGTGTCGAACAGGCCCACCCCGTGCTCGGCCAGGAACTCCATCCATTCCTTCGCCGTCCGGGCGTAGTACATCCACGACTTCGGCGCCGGGCACCCATTCGTCGGCAGCTCACGCAGCCACCGGTTCACCGCCACAGTCGGCCGTGGCCCCGACGAGTCCTCGAAGAGAAGGTCATCGTCGACCAGCACCGGCATCCCGTCCGGGACTGCGGGCTTGGCCGACACCTGCCAGTCCTCCCACCCACGAGAGGAATAGAACACACTTTCCATTTCGCCGACCCTGTCAGCCGACACGACAGAGTGCAACATGCAAACCCGAAGGCCCGACCCCTGCCGTACCCCGTGGGCGACACGAAATCAAAGCGAGAACAACCCAGCTCAGCACCCGCAGCGCATGCAGTTCGGGCAGCGACTCCTCCAGCGCGCCACTGCCGACCCGTCCCCGGGACTCGGCAAAATCCGGCCATCTCATGCCCTCCGCGGCCTCCCCGCCGAGCAGCACATCAAGGCCGCCGCCGAGCGGGTCCCCGTCGATGAGCATCGTGCGCTGTCCCGAGCGGGCCGCGGCCACCGCCAGCGCGCACGCCAGCGTCGAAGCACCAGCCCCGCCCCGCCCTCCGACGACCCCCACGGTCAGTGCCTGGCGCCCCACGCCCTCGGCCACATCGGCGATCCGCTCGACGAGCCACGACTCCGCGTCGGGCAGCCGCAGCACATGGTCGGCGCCGATCTCCACGGCCCGCCGCCAGACGCTCGGATCGTCCTGATCCTTCCCCACGAGCATCACGCCGCGTCTGCGCGCGGCCCCGCTCCCGAGCACCGCGGCACGCACCCGCTCGGCCGCGTCGTCACCGACCAGGATCAGCGGCGCGCTCTCCCAGCTGCCGGTGCGCGCGGGCACCGCGTGGTGGACTTCCGGCTCGGCGCCCGCCGCGGCGCACAGCCGCAGCAAGTCGTCGAGCAGATCCACGTCCTCGGTGACGATCAACGGCCTGCCCTGCCGCCCTTCGGCAGCCGGCAACCGGTCGGATGTGATGGATACAGCCATGATCTCCGCCCCCTCTCACAGCGATTCCTTGCGTCCATGAACTTCGTGGACGGAATCACCGTGGAGGGATCTGGAAAATCGTGTGGATCTTGCTAAAAAACTGTGGACAACCGACGCCTTGTGAATATCCCAATCACCTATTCCGGTGACTTCCGGAGAGCAGCGGAACAACTACGGAGCGTGACGCGTCTCAAGAGTGGAGGGCGGCGCCGTCGAGGCCCGCGAAGGAGAGGGAACGATCAGAACCGGAGGACGAAAATGCATCCGGACATGCGACGACCCCCGTCGGGGGGGAGAACGGGGGTCGTCTCCTCGGCCGACTCGGGGGGGAGGAGTCGGACCGGGGTAGCACGGTCGCGAACGATCCGTGACTTCCATGGTGTACCCGAGAGCCTTCTCAGGCAAACCCACGCGCCACAGCGTACGCCGAATGGCGGGCGCCTATGCTCGGCTCGTGGAAAACCACTCCTCGCCTCGAACAGCCGCCTTCTTCGACCTCGACAAGACCGTGATTGCGAAGTCGAGCACGCTGACCTTCAGCAAGTCCTTCTATCAAGGCGGACTGATCAACCGCCGCGACGTTCTGCGCACCGCCTACGTGCAGTTCGTCTTCCTGGCCGGCGGTGCCGATCACGACCAGATGGAGCGGATGCGCGAATATCTCTCCGCCCTCTGCAAGGGCTGGAACGTCCAGCAGGTGCGGGAGCTGGTCGCCGAGACCCTGCACGACCTGATCGACCCGATCATCTACGACGAGGCCGCCTCCCTCATCGAGGAGCACCACACCGCGGGACGCGACGTGGTGATCGTCTCCACCTCGGGCACGGAGGTTGTCGAGCCCATCGGCGAGCTCCTCGGCGCCGACCGCGTGGTGGCGACCCGGATGATCGTCGGCAGCGACGGCTGCTTCACGGGCGAGGTGGAGTACTACGCGTACGGCCCCACCAAGGCCGAGGCGATCAAGGAGCTGGCCAAGTCCGAGGGGTACGACCTGACACGCTGTTTCGCCTACAGCGATTCGGGCACCGACATCCCGATGCTGGAGTCGGTCGGCCACCCCTACGCGGTCAATCCGGACCGATGGCTGCGCCGTGAGGCGATCGCCCGGGAATGGCCGATTCTCGTCTTCAACCGGCCGGTCCCCCTCAAGAAGCGACTTCCCGCCTTCTCCCTGCCGCCCCGCCCTGCGCTCCTCGCGGCAGCCGCCGTGGGTGCGGCCGCGGCCACGGCGGGCCTGGTCTGGTACGCCGGTCGACGCGCCCGTCGGCAGCCCGGATCAACGGTCAAAGCCTATGCCCGCATTTGAACCTAAAAGTAAAGAAGTGCAGCCAGGGGTTCCACTTGCCCCGCGACAGGAGTAGAAAGGACTCAACGGCCCGCGAGACCAAGGACATCCGAGAGGATCACCTTAAACGCAGTTCGGCCCCACGGACCGCGCACGGAAGTTGAGCACCCACGCGACGTCGACCCGTCGATTACGGGCCAGCCGCACCAGGTAACGGGCCAAGTTCCCGACCTGATGGGCAAAAATACGAGGACGCTTGGTAACTCGACGGACGTGCCAGCGGCGGTACCAGGACTGGTACCGCCGCAACCATGCAACAAGCCTTCGCGGCGCGCACGCCACCCCGCACCTTCAACAGCGCGCGCACGTCACTCGGCCCTGGCGTCAGCCCTGATGTCAGGGTGACGCCACTGCGCCTCGAAGAGCGCGCCTACGCCGCTCCGCGCTGAAGCGCCTCGCAGACAGCCGTCGACTCCCTGGCCCCCAGCTCCACGGCGCGCCCGCAGTGGGCGATCCACGCCGCCATGCCCGCGGACGTCCCCGACACATAGCCGTCCAGTGCCGCGACATACGCCGCACGCCCCAGCTCCGCGTGACCCACCTCCAGCGGGCAGACCGACTTCGGGTCGAGGCCGCTGCCGATCAGCACAACGCGGCCGGCGGTGCGGGCCACCAGCCCGTTGTGCGAGCCGAACGGGCGCAGCGCCAGCAGCTCGCCGTGCACCACGGCCGCCGTCACCAGGGCGGGCGCGGAGCCGCCCGCGACGACCAGCTCGGACAAGCCCTCAAGCCGCCCCGCCACCTCGTCCGCACCGGGTACCGCGAGCTCGACCAGCGGCTCGTCGACCGGCTCACCCGCGAGCCGCGGACGGCCCACCAGTTCGTCGGACACGTCCGCACCGCCGGCCGCGACCAGATGCAGCCGGGCCAGCACCCGCAGCGGCGACTGCCGCCAGACGGACAGCAGTTGACCGGCCTCGGCCGTCAGCCTCAGCGCCGCGCCGACCGTGCGCGACTCGGCGTCCTGGCTGAAGTCGGTACGCCTGCGCACCTCCTCCAGCGCCCAGTCCGCACCCGAAAGCGCCGCCGAGCCACGCGCCCCGCGCAGCGCCGCCTCCCCGGTGATCTCGTTGCTGCGGCGCCTCATGACCCGGTGCCCGTAGACCTGGTCCACGGCCTTGCGCACGGAGTCCACGGCCTCGGGCACACCGGGCAGCGACCCCAGCGCCTCCAACGGATCAGCTTTCGTACTCATAAGTAAGGAGCCTACGCACACCCGGCACCCACCCCACCTTGGAGTGGTCTTCTTCACTCACAGTGCACACCAGGCGCAATCATGCGATTACCCTTGGTGAACATGAAGATCGCTTTCGTAGGGAAGGGCGGCAGCGGCAAGACCACGCTGTCTTCGCTGTTCATCCGTCACCTCACCGCCAACGAGGCCACGGTCGTCGCCGTGGACGCCGACATCAACCAGCACCTGGGCGCCGCGCTGGGGCTCGACGAGGCCCAGGCCGCCGCGCTGCCCGCCATGGGCGCGCACCTGCCGCTCATCAAGGACTATCTGCGCGGCACCAACCCCCGTATCGCGTCCGCCGAGACAATGATCAAGACGACACCGCCCGGGGAGGGTTCGAGGCTGCTGCGGGTGGCCGAGGACAATCCGGTGTACGACGCCTGCGCCCGCCCTGTCCAGCTGGACGACGGCGAGATCCGGCTGATGGCAACGGGGCCCTTCACCGAGTCCGACCTCGGCGTCGCCTGCTACCACTCCAAGGTCGGCGCGGTCGAGCTGTGCCTCAACCACCTCGTCGACGGGCCGGAGGAGTACGTCGTCGTGGACATGACGGCCGGCTCCGACTCCTTCGCGTCCGGCATGTTCACCCGCTTCGACATGACCTTCCTGGTGGCCGAGCCGACCCGCAAGGGCGTCTCCGTCTACCGCCAGTACAAGGAGTACGCGAGGGACTACGGCGTGGCCCTCAGCGTCGTGGGCAACAAGGTGCAGAGCCAGGACGACATCGACTTCCTGCGCCAGGAGGTCGGCGACGACCTCCTGGTCACCGTCGGCGCCTCCGACTGGGTGCGCAGGATGGAGAAGGGCCGCCCGGCCGCCTTCGAGCTCCTGGAGGCGGACAACCGCCTCGCCCTCCAGGCCCTGCAGAACGCCGCGGAGGACTCGTACGCGCAGCGCGACTGGGAGCGCTACACACGGCAGATGGTGCAGTTCCATCTGAAGAACGCGGAGAGCTGGGGGAACGCGAAGACGGGCGCCGACCTGGCTGCCCAGGTCGACCCCGCCTTCGTACTCGACGAGAGTTTCTCGGAGGTCAGTGCCCCGCAGCCGGCTTGACCGGGGTGCAGGGTTCCTCAGCCGGCCTGACCGAGAGGTTCAGTACCACTCGGTCGGCCGGCCGAAAGGTTCAGCACCACTCAGTCGGCCGGCCGAGAGGTCAGCGGCCCTCCGCTGGCTTGACCGAAGCTGCCGCCTTCGCCGGTGCGGCCGCGCCGGTGGGCGGGGCGGCCGCGGGCCGGGGGGTGAGGAAGGCGGGCCAGCCCTCCTTCGGCGCCTGGCCCACATCGAGGGTGCCCATCTTCTGCAGCACCTTCGGGTCCTGTACGTCCAGCCAGTCGGCCACCTGCTTGAACGACACGCAGCGCACGTCGCGCTGCACACAGACCGTCTTGATCGTCTCCTCGATGGCGCGCATGTACGTGCCGCCGTTCCAGGATTCGAAGTGGTTGCCGATGATCAGCGGGGCGCGGTTTCCGGTGTACGAGCGGCCGAAGGCCGTGAGCAGGCCGTCGCGCATCTGGTCACCCCAGTACGCGTGCTGGGAGGGATCGCCCTTGACCGTTCCCGACTGGTTGACCATGAAGTTGTAGTCCATCGAGAGCGTTTCGAAGGCCCGTCCCGGCACCGGTACCAGCTGGAGCGGCATGTCCCACAGGCCATCGGTCTTCTTCGGCCACACCTGCTTGCCGACGCCACTGGAGTCGTAGCGGAAGCCCAGCGCCTTTCCGGCCTTCATCATGTTCTTCTGCCCTTCCAGGCAGGGCGTCCGGGCGCCGACGAGCTCCTTGTCGTAGTCGAAAGGCAGCGGCTTGGCCTTCGTCAGGCCCGAGTTGGTCTTCCAGCGCTTCACGAAGGCCTTGGCCTGCGAGATCTCGCTCTTCCACTCCTCGGTGGACCAGGTGCCGACGCCACCGTCCTTGCCGCAGAAGTGGCCGTTGAAGTGCGTGCCGATCTCGTTGCCTTCCTGCCAGGCGCCGCGGATCTGCTCCACGGTGTCCGCGATGCCCTCGGCGTCGTTGAAGCCGATGTCGGACCGGCCCGAGGAGTGCTTCGGCGGGTCATAGAGGTGCCTCTTCTCCTCCGGGAGGAGATAGACGCCACTGAGGAAGTACGTCATGGTCGCGTCGTACTGCTTGGCGACTTTGCGGAAGTGGGAGAAGAGCCGCTGGCTGTCCTCGCCCGCGCCGTCCCACGAGAACACGACGAACTGCGGGGGCTTCTGGCCCGCCTTCAGCCGCTGCGGCTTGAGCAGGTGGGGCTGCGCTCCGGTGAACGCGGTCGAGCCGTCGCCGATCAGACGCACCGCGCTCTTGGGCGCCGCCGCCGGAACGTTCTTCTTCGCTCCGTGGGCCCCCTCCTTGGCAGCGGGAGCACCGGATCCGGACCCGGAACCGAAAACGGATCCCGAGCAGCCGGCCAGCGCCGCGGCCATGGTCATGGCGACGACGCCGACAGCGATCCTCTTCGTGGCGGCCATCATCCGCCCACCCTCTTCCTCAGGTCTCCTGCGTTGATTTGCCGATACGGCGCGGAGTTGCCGATACGGCGCGGCAAACCTCGCATGCCACAGCAGGGCGAAAGGTGGGACAAGCCGCACAAAATGCCTATTCACTGGAACGGGTGAATGATTGGCCCATTTGACCCGTAAATCACCCTTGCTTCTTTACTCTGCATTACCATTCGTTTACCGAGAGTTGAAAATCCCGCCGCTGCACGCCGTGACCCACGGCCGCGACCCCATGCCCCGCGACCGCGCCGCCCCGGAGGAGACGGGAACCTATGTCTGCCTGCGTCCCCATTCGCATCGACCACACTTCTCGCGCCACTCGCGCATCCCTCAGGTCCCGATTCCAGCGTCCGAACGGCCCGCCGTCCGGTGGCCCGCCTTCCGGTGGCCCCCCGCCCGGTGGACGCCGCTTCCGTATCGCCGGGGCGGACCTGTCCGCTTCGGTCGCCGTCTTCCTGATCGCGCTGCCGCTCTCCCTGGGCATCGCCCTGGCCACCGGCGCACCGCTCCAGGCGGGCCTGGTCGCAGCCGCCGTCGGCGGCATCGTCGCCGGCCGGCTCGGCGGCTCACCGCTCCAGGTCAGCGGGCCCGCGGCCGGACTCACCGTGGTCACCGCCGAGTTGATCCAGCGGTACGGCTGGCGCACCACCTGCGCCATCACCGTGCTGGCCGGTGTCGCTCAACTCGCCCTGGCCGCCGCCCGCGTGGCCCGCTCCGCGCTCGCCGTCAGTCCGGCGATCGTGCACGGCATGCTGGCCGGCATCGGCGCCACCATCGCCCTCGCCCAGCTGCACATCGTCCTGGGCGGCACCCCGCAGAGCTCCGCGGTAGCCAATGTGCTTGGTCTGCCGGCTCAGTTGGCCGACCTGCATCCGGTCGCCCTGTCCGTGAGCGCCCTGACCGTCGCGGTGCTGCTGCTCTGGCCGCGCATTCCGGGGCGTACGGGCCGGATCGTGCGGAAGATCCCGGCCGCCCTCGCCGCGGTGGCCGCGGCCACCGCTGTCGCGGCGTTCGCCGGGCTGAGCCTGCCGCGCGTCGATCTGCCCTCCTGGCGCAGTCACGCCCTGCCCGAGCTGCCCGAGGGCCCGGTCCTCGGCCTCCTCGCCGCCGTCCTCACCGTCACCCTGGTGGGAAGCGTCGAGTCGCTGTTGTCCGCCGTTGCCGTCGACAAGCTGGTCGCCGCCCGCAAGGAGCCGCGCATCAGGATTCCGCGGACCCGTCTCGACCGGGAGCTGGTCGGGCAGGGCGCCGCGAACATCGTCTCCGGCGCGCTCGGCGGCCTGCCCGTCACCGGGGTCGCCGTCCGCAGCGCCGCGAATGTGTCGGCGGGCGGGATCACCCGCAACTCGACGATGCTGCACGGCCTGTGGATCGTGGTCGCGGCCCTGCTCCTGGTGCCCGTCCTCGACCTGATCCCGCTGGCCGCGCTCGCCGCACTGGTAATGGTCGTCGGCATCCAGATGGTGAACATCACCCACCTGCGCAGCGTGACGCGCCACCGGGAAATGCTCGTCTACGCGGTCACGACGGTCGCCGTGGTGCTCGCCGGGGTGCTCGAAGGTGTGGTGATCGGCGTCGCGGTGGCGGTCGCCGTCTCACTGCACCGGCTGGCCAAGACCCGCATCACCACCGAGATCTCGGTGGACGGGACCCACCATGTGCGGGCACGCGGGCAGTTGACATTCCTCGCGGTGCCCCGGCTGAGCCGCACGCTGAACCAGGTGCCCCAGGGAGCCCGTGCGATCGTCGAGTTGGACGGATCGTTCATGGACCACGCGGCGTTCGAAGCCCTCCAGGACTGGCAGGACGCGCATGTCGCCCAAGGCGGCCGGGTCGAGGTCACCGGGCGTTCGGGCAATCGCTTCGCGGGCCCGGTCTCCGCCGCGCACACGTGCTGCCGGCCCTGGACGCCCTGGCGCAACCACCACTGCGACGACCACGGCACCGCGTCGGCCGACGACTCCGGCCGGCCCGTGATCCCCTCGGCCCCCGACTCGGCGCCCGATCCGGACCGGCACGACAGCCCCACCCGGTCCACTCAGGCCACGCGGGCCACCCAGTCCGACCACCCCACCCGCTCCGTCGCACCAAGACGGGCGAGCGGCGGTCAACTGGCCAGTGGGCTCAGCGCCTTCCAGCGCAATACGGCGCCGCTGGTGCGCGAGGAGCTGGCCCGGCTGGCGCGCGAGGGCCAGCGGCCCTCGCAGCTCTTCATCACCTGCGCCGACTCCCGCCTGGTCACCAGCATGATCACGTCCAGCGGCCCCGGCGACCTCTTCACCGTACGCAATGTGGGAAATCTGGTGCCCCCGCCGGGCGCGGTGGGTGCGGACGACTCGGTCGCCGCGGCCATCGAGTACGCCGTGGACGTGCTGAAGGTGGGGTCCATCACCATCTGTGGGCACTCCGGCTGCGGAGCGATGCAGGCCCTGCTCAATACGCCGCCGGACGGCGCGCAGACACCCCTGCGCCGCTGGCTGCGGCACGGGCTGCCCAGCCTGGAGCGGATGAAGAGCCGCCATCACTCCTGGGCGCGGATCTCCGGAAGGCTGCCGACCGACGCGATCGAGCAGCTCTGCCTGACCAATGTGGTCCAGCAGTTGGAGCATCTGCGCAGCCACGAGGCGGTGCGGCGGCGGCTCGACGAAGGCGCACTCGAACTGCACGGCATGTACTTCCATGTCGGCGAGGCCCAGGCGTATCTCCTGGAGGACGGCGCGCTGGTCGGCGAGAGCGCGGACGTCTTCGACCGGATCAGCCCCTCGGCGTACGACGAAGAGGAAAGTCGGCACCCGGGGGCGTCCGAAGGGCCGCCCGAGGGTTCATTCGAAGAGTCACGCGTCTGAACCGGACCGCTCTCCCGTCCGTGACACCGTATGGCCCCTCCTCGCGCCACCCGTCGGGAGGGGTTGTACGCACGCCGTACGCACTCCGCGAATCAGCCCACCGCAGCCCACCGCAGCTCACAGGTCTAAACCAATTGCCGGGAGGGCCTTGTCACCCGGGCACGGGACTGATGAGCTAGGGCACGGGACACATCGGACGCCCTGGGAAAGGGAGATGTCGTGAGCAACGAAAGCCTGGCCAACCTTCTGAAGGAGGAGCGCCGCTTCGCTCCGCCTGCTGAGCTGGCCGCGAACGCCAATGTCACGGCGGAGGCGTACGAACAGGCAGAGGCGGACAGGCTGGGCTTCTGGGCCGAGCAGGCCCGGCGGCTCACTTGGGCCACCGAGCCGACCGAGACCCTCGACTGGTCGAACCCGCCCTTCGCGAAGTGGTTCGCGGACGGCAAGCTCAACGTCGCGTACAACTGCGTGGACCGCCATGTCGAAGCGGGCAACGGCGACCGCGTCGCCATCCACTTCGAGGGTGAGCCCGGCGACAGCCGCGCGATCACCTACGCCGAGCTCAAGGACGAGGTCTCGCGCGCCGCGAACGCCCTCACCGAGCTGGGTGTGAGCAAGGGCGACCGTGTCGCCGTCTATCTGCCGATGATCCCCGAGGCAGCCGTGGCCATGCTGGCCTGCGCCCGCATCGGCGCTGCCCACTCGGTCGTCTTCGGCGGCTTCTCCGCCGAAGCCGTCGCGTCCCGCATCCAGGACGCCGACGCCAAGCTGGTCATCACCTCGGACGGCGGCTACCGACGCGGCAAGCCCACCGCCCTCAAGCCCGCCATCGACGAAGCCGTCGCCAAGTGTCCGCAGGTCGAGCATGTGCTCGTCGTGCGGCGTACGGGCCAGGACACCGCGTGGGACGCCGGCCGGGACGTGTGGTGGGACGAGATCGTCCCCCGCCAGTCCGCCGAGCACACCCCCGAGGCGTTCGACGCGGAGCACCCGCTCTTCATCCTCTACACGTCCGGTACGACGGGTAAGCCCAAGGGCATCCTGCACACCTCGGGCGGCTACCTCACCCAGGCCGCGTACACCCACAACGCCGTCTTCGACCTCAAGCCTTCGAGCGACGTCTACTGGTGCACGGCCGACATCGGCTGGGTGACCGGCCACTCGTACATCGTGTACGGACCGCTGGCCAACGGCGCGACGCAGGTCATGTACGAGGGCACGCCCGACACCCCCCACCAGGGGCGCTTCTGGGAAATCATCCAGAAGTACGGCGTCACGATCCTCTACACCGCGCCGACCGCGATCCGCACGTTCATGAAGTGGGGGGACGACATCCCCGCCAAGTTCGACCTGTCCTCGCTGCGGGTGCTCGGCTCGGTGGGCGAGCCGATCAACCCCGAGGCGTGGATCTGGTACCGGGAGCACATCGGCGCGGGCACCTGCCCGGTCGTCGACACCTGGTGGCAGACGGAGACCGGCGCGATGATGATCTCGCCGCTGCCCGGTGTCACCTCGACCAAGCCCGGATCGGCGCAGCGCGGCCTGCCCGGCATCTCGGCCACCGTCGTCGACGACGACGGCAACGAGGTCCCGAACGGCGGCGGCGGATATCTGGTCCTGACCGAGCCGTGGCCCGCCATGCTCCGTACGATCTGGGGCGACGACCAGCGGTTCATCGACACCTACTGGTCGCGCTTCCCGGGCAAGTACTTCGCGGGCGACGGCGCCAAGAGGGACGACGACGGCGACATCTGGCTGCTCGGCCGGGTCGACGACGTGATGCTGGTGTCCGGCCACAACATCTCGACCACCGAGGTCGAGTCGGCGCTGGTCGCCCACCCCAAGGTCGCCGAGGCGGCGGTCGTGGGAGCGGCGGACCCGACCACCGGCCAGTCCATCGTCGCGTTCGTGATCCTGCGCGGCACGGCCAGCGTGGACGACGGCCTGGTCGCGGAGCTGCGCAATCACGTCGCCACTGTCCTCGGCCCGATCGCCAAGCCCAAGCGCGTCCTGCCGGTGGCCGAGCTGCCCAAGACCCGCTCCGGCAAGATCATGCGCAGGCTGCTCCGTGATGTCGCGGAAAACCGCCAGCTGGGCGATGTCACGACGCTCACCGACTCCTCGGTCATGGACCTGATCCAGACCCAGCTGCCGAGCGCCTCCAGCGAGGACTGACCCCACGGTCACCTCAGGGCCTGAAGCAGGAAGGGCACCCGGCTCCGCGCGCCGGGTGCCCTTCCTGCTCGTAAGGTGAAGATCACCGGATCCGCCCTCGCGCGCCACCGGTAGGGTGATGACCGCGTCAATGACGCGTCAAAACCTCATAGGTGCGCCGGGAAGTCTGGTCGGCAATGTGCTTCATGCTGCCCACCGACCGGAGGTCTCCACCCGTGGCCGCGCCCAGCCCCGCCCCCCGCAAGTTCCTCGGACGTCTCTCGCTCCCCGAGCGCACCTACGTCACGAACGCGCTGCGGGCCGAGACCGTCGGCGGCGTACTCCTGCTGATCGCCGCCATCACCGCGCTGATCTGGGCCAATACGCCACTGAGCAGCAGTTACGAGTCCATACGCGCCTTCCACATCGGCCCCTCCTCACTGGGTCTTGACCTGTCCGTCCAGCACTGGGCCGCCGACGGACTGCTCGCGATCTTCTTCTTCGTCGCCGGCATCGAGCTCAAGCGCGAGCTGGTCGCGGGTGAACTGCGCGACCCCAAGGCCGCCGCGCTCCCCGTGATCGCCGCGCTCTGCGGCATGGCAGTGCCCGCCCTGGTCTACGTCACGGTCAACACCATCGGCGACGGCTCGATGAACGGCTGGGCCGTCCCGACCGCCACCGACATCGCCTTCGCGCTCGCCGTCCTCGCGGTCATCGGCACCTCGCTGCCGTCCGCGCTGCGCGCCTTCCTGCTCACCCTGGCCGTCGTCGACGACCTCTTCGCCATCCTGATCATCGCGGTCTTCTTCACCAGCGACATCAACTTCGCGGCGCTCGGCGGCGCGGTCGTCGGCCTGGCCGTCTTCTGGGTGCTGCTGCGCAAGAACGTGCACGGCTGGTACATCTACGTCCCGCTCGCCCTGGTGATCTGGGGCCTGATGTACAACAGCGGCGTGCACGCCACGATCGCCGGAGTCGCGATGGGCCTGATGCTCCGCTGCTCGCGCCGCGAGGGTGAGGAGCACTCCCCCGGCGAGCACATCGAGCACCTCGTACGTCCCCTCTCGGCCGGTCTCGCCGTGCCGCTGTTCGCGCTCTTCTCCGCCGGGGTCGCTCTTTCGGGCGGCGCGCTCGGCGACGTATTCACGCGGCCCGAGACCCTCGGTGTGATCCTGGGCCTGGTGGTGGGCAAGGCCGTGGGCATCTTCGGCGGCACCTGGCTGGCGGCCCGCTTCACCAGGGCCGAGCTCAACGACGACCTGGCCTGGCCCGATGTCTTCGCCGTCGCCTCGCTCGCCGGCATCGGCTTCACCGTCTCGCTGCTCATCGGTGAGCTCGCGTTCAGCGGGGATGCCACGCTGGCCGGGGAGGTCAAGGCAGCCGTCCTCATCGGCTCGCTGATCGCCGCCGTATTTTCCGCGATTCTGCTCAAGCTCCGGGTACGCAGGTACCGTGCGCTGTTCGACGAGGAGGAGCGCGACGACGACCAGGACGGCATTCCGGACATCTACGAGCAGGACCATCCGGAGTACCACCTCCGGATGGCCGCCATCTACGAACAGAAGGCCGCGGCCCACCGCAAGCTCGCCGAAGACCACGGGGCAGCAAGCAACGACAGCGGCAGTCCGGCATGATCTGAGGGTCTGACATCAGATGCGTAGACGTTGAACTGAAGTATCTGAAGTATCTGAAGTAGACGTTGATGCGAAGAAGACGAATACGAATACGAAGCAGAAGGAAGAGGGAGTGAGCGATGAGCGACCCCGTCCGCACCGCTGACAGCGCCGACCGGAGCATCGGTCAACTGGTCGCCACCGCGACCGCCGAGATGTCCGCTCTGATGCACGACGAGATCGCGCTGGCCAAGGCCGAGCTGCGGCAGGACGCCAAGCGCGTCGGCATCGGCGGCAGCGCCATCGGTATCGCGGGGGTGTTCGCACTCTTTTCTCTGCCGGTGCTCAGCTTCGCGGCGGCGTACGGCATCCACAACCTGGGGCTGGGGCTCGCCTGGTCCTTCCTGATCGTGGGCGGAGCGTTTCTGCTGCTCGCGGGGCTGCTGGCGCTGCTGGCCGTCCGCAAGTTCAAGAAGGTCAAGCCGCCGGAGAAGTCCATCGCCTCGGCCAAGCAGACGGCAGCCGTACTGCAGAGCGTCAAGCCTCACCCCCGCCCGGTCGGTGACAAGGCCGCGGTTGTGGCACGCTCGACCACATGACGGCCCCTGAATCCGGATCCGGACCATCCCCCTCCGCCGTACGCATCGATGGTCCATGGACCCACCGCGATGTGGCGGCCAATGGTGCGCGCTTCCACATCGCTGAGCTTGGCGACGGGCCGCTGGTGCTGCTGGTGCACGGCTTCCCGCAGTTCTGGTGGACGTGGCGGCACCAGCTGACCGCACTCGCCGACGCGGGCTTCCGGGCCGTGGCCATGGACCTGCGGGGCGTGGGCGGCAGCGACCGTACGCCGCGCGGGTACGACCCGGCGAACCTCGCGCTCGACATCACCGGTGTGGTGCGGTCGCTGGGTGAGCCGGACGCGGCGCTGGTCGGGCACGACCTGGGCGGCTATCTGGCGTGGACCGCGGCCGTGATGCGGCCCAAGCTGGTGCGCCGGCTCGTGGTCTCCTCGATGCCGCACCCGCGCCGCTGGCGCTCGGCGATGCTCTCCGACGTCTCGCAGTCACGGGCCAGTTCGTACGTATGGGGATCCCAGCGGCCGTGGGTGCCCGAGCGGCAGCTCCTCGCGGACGACTCGGCGCTGGTGGGCCGGCTGATCCGCGACTGGTCGGGGCCCCGGCTGCCGGACGACGAGGACATCGACGTCTACCGGCGGGCCATGTCCATCCCGTCGACGGCGCACTGCGCGATCGAGCCGTACCGGTGGATGGTGCGGTCGATGGCGCGGCCCGACGGCATGCTGTTCAACCGCAGGATGAAGCGACCTGTGCAGGTGCCGACGCTGCATCTGCACGGCTCACTGGACCCGGTGCTGCGCACGCGCAGTGCGGCGGGCTCCGGGCAGTACGTCGAAGCTCCGTACCGCTGGCGGATGTTCGACGGTCTGGGGCACTTCCCGCACGAGGAGGACCCGACGGCCTTCTCGACGGAGCTGGTGAACTGGCTCAAGGACCCCGAGCCCGACCGCTGACCGACCGCAGGGTCGACCGCAGGGTCGACCACCCCCCGCGCGCCCTCGCCGCAGCACACATGTGAACGCTTGTCCTACGAACAGCCAATTGCCCCGCGCATAGGCCAGATTGGTGCCCCTGAGGCGATTATCGACCTTGGGGCACGGGCAGACGTCAGGGTATGGGCTGGACGCACGACTACGGTGACGCAGCACGTACCCGCCGCTCGGCAATGACGCTGAGCGCCCACGGAAGGGGCGGTTCTCCAGGTCAGAGCCATGATCTCCGTCTCGGAATTCCGCGTATCCTCCGCCGCCGGGCCCGTTGGGTCTCGGCGCGCCTGCGCCATCCTCACCCCCGCAACTGACGTCCGAGGCGGGAGTCGCCCGCAGCGGACACGCGACGGGCCTACAGGCGTCACTTGAGGTAATCGAGTCCGGGGTGCGCGCTCCGGTAGCCGTCGAGGAGCCGGCGCGCCACTCCGACCGAGTCGACCAGCGGATGCAGGGCGAACGCCTTCACCGCCGCCCGCGCCGACCCGCTCTCGCCCGCGTCGAGCACGCACCGCTCCACCGCCTTGACGGCGGCCACCAGGCCCGCCTCGTGGCCGGTCAGCGGCGCGACGGGGACGGGACGGGCGCCGTCCGCGCCGACCAGGCACGGGACCTCGATGACGGCTGCCTCGTCGAGCACGGCGAGCGTGGAGCCGTTGCGGACGTTCAGGATGAGCGTGGCGGGTTCGTCGCGGGCGATGGCCCGCATCAGGGCGAGCGCGACGTACTCGTATCCGCCGGACTCCAGGTCGTCGGCGGCCCGTTCGCCCGCGCCCGCCGCCTCCCTGTTCTCCGCCATGTACGTGGCTTCGCGCTCGGCGCGCGTACGGTCCCAGGCGGACCAGGCCGCCGTGGCGCCGCCCGCCATCTCGTCGTAGAAGCGCGCCTGCTGGTCGCGGAGAAACGCGCCGCGGGTCTGCTTCGCCTCGCGGTAGGCGGTGACCGCCTCGCGGTTGTAGTAGTAGTAGTGCAGATATTCGTTGGGTACGGACCCGAGTGAGCGGAGCCAGTCGGCGCCGAAGAGCCTGCCCTCCTCGAAGGAGGTCAGGGCGCTGTCGTCGGCGAAGAGCCGCGGCAGCAGGTTCACCTCGGGGGCGTCATCGGCGTACACGCCGCGCAGCCAGCCCAGGTGGTTGAGCCCCACGTAGTCGAAGCGGGCCCGCGCCGGGTCGGCTCCGAGCACCCGGGCGACCCGGCGGCCCAGGCCCACGGGTGAGTCACAGATCCCGATGACGCGCTCGCCGAGGTGGGCGGACATGGCCTCGGTGACCAGGCCCGCCGGGTTGGTGAAGTTGATGACCCAGGCGTCCGGGGCGAGCCGGGCGACCCGCCGCGCGATGTCGACAGCCACGGGGACGGTGCGCAGTCCGTACGCGATGCCGCCCGCGCCGACCGTCTCCTGGCCCAGGACACCCTCGGCCAGGGCGATGCGCTCGTCGGCCGCGCGGCCCTCCAGGCCGCCAACCCGGATCGCGGAGAAGACGAAGTCGGCGCCGCGCAGGGCCTCGTCGAGGTCGGTGGTGACGGTCACGGCCGGCGCGTCGGCGACGCCGTCGGCCTGGTCGTGCAGGACCCGGGCGATGGCGGTCAGCCTGGCGGCGTCCAAGTCGTGGAGGGTGACATGGGTGACCCGGCCCTCGGCGCGGTCGCGCAGGAGCGCGCCGTACACCAGGGGAACGCGGAATCCCCCGCCGCCCAGAATCGTCAGACGCATGTGCTTGTCCGGCCTCTCAGGTGGTTGTCCGGGCCCTCAGGTGGTGTCCGGGCCCCTCGTGGCGGTTGCCCGGCCCTCAGGTGGTTGCCCGGCCCCTCAGAGCGCGCATCCCTGGCTGTCGACCTGCTGGTTGGCGCGGAGGCCGGCGCGGATGTCCTCGCGGACCTCGTCGGCCGTCAGGGCGTAACCGGTGTCCGCGTCGTCGAGCGACTTGGCGAAGATCACGCCGTACACCTTGCCCTCAGGGGTGAGCAGCGGGCCGCCCGAGTTCCCCTGGCGGACCGTCGCGAAGAGCGAGTAGACGTCACGGCGGACCGTGCCGCGGTGGTAGATGTCCGGCCCGTTGGCGTTGATCCGGCCGCGGACGCGGGCGGATCGCACGTCGTATCCGCCGTTCTCCGGGAAGCCCGCGACGATCGCGCCGTCGCCGCTGCGGGCGTCCGCCTCGGTGTCGGCGAATTCGAGCGCGGGGGCCCTGAGGTTCGGTACGTCCAGGACGGCGATGTCGCGCTCCCAGTCGTAGAGCACCACCTTCGCGTCGTACAGCCGGCCCTCGCCGCCTATCTGGACGGTGGGCTCGTCCACCCCGCCGACCACATGGGCGTTGGTCATCACGCGGCGGTTGGAGAAGACGAATCCGGTGCCTTCGAGGACCTTGCCGCAGCTCTGCGCGGTGCCGACGACCTTGACGATGGACCGCTTGGCGCGGGCCGCGACGGGGCTGCCCGCGAGCGCCGGGTCCGGGGCCTTGACCTCGGTGATCGGCTCGTTGGAGAAGGGGCTGAAGACCTGCGGGAAGCCGTTCTGCGCGAGGACGGAGCTGAAGTCCGTGAACCAGGTGCTCGCCTGGTCGGGCATCACCCGCGAGACCCCCAGGAGCACCTTGGAGCCGCGTACTTCCTTGCTGACGGTGGGCAGCGAGGTGCCCGCCAGCGCGGAGCCAATCAGCCAGGCAACCAGCAGCATCGCGACGACGTTGACCAGCGCGCCGCCGGTGGCGTCCAGGGCGCGCGCCGGTGACCAGGTGATGTGTCTGCGGAGCTTGTTGCCCAGGTGGGTGGTGAACGCCTGGCCCACCGAGGCGAACACGATCACGATCACGACCGCGACGATGGCGGCCGTGGAGCTGACCTCCGACCCTTCGGTCAACTGGTCCCACAGGAAGGGCAGTAGATAGACCGCGACGACTCCGCCGCCGAGGAAGCCGATCACCGACAGAATGCCGACGACGAATCCCTGGCGGTAGCCGACGATCGCGAACCACACTGCGGCGACCAGCAGCAAGATGTCCATGACATTCACGTGGGCCACCCTGTCATGCGTGCCAGTCGAGCGGGACTTGCCTGGAGCGGTCCCAGGGACGCTCCCAGCCTGCGAAGTGAAGGATCTTGTCGATGACCCCGGCGGTGAATCCCCAGACCAGCGCGGATCCGACCGCGAACGCGGGACCAGTGTGTCCGCGCGGGTGCACGCTCGTCACGCGGTTCCGCGGATCAGTGAGATGCGCCACGGGGACGGTGAAGACGCTGGCGGTCTCCGCGAGGTCGACGGCGCCGACCGGGCTGGGCTCGCGCCACCAGCCGAGGACGGGCGTCACGACGAAGCTGCTGACCGGGATGTAGAGCCGGGGCAGCACGCCGAAGATCTGGACGCCGGACGGATCGAGCCCGGTCTCCTCCTCGGCCTCGCGCAGCGCGGCCCGCAGCGGTCCCGTCGTCTCCGGGTCGCCGTCGGCCGGGTCGAGCGCGCCGCCCGGGAAGGACGGCTGCCCCGCGTGCGAACGCAGGGTGCCCGCACGCTCCATGAGCAGCAGCTCGGGCTCGTCGTCCGCGCCCTGGCCGAAGAGGACCAGCACGGCCGACTGGCGGCCACTGCCGCTCTCCGGCGGCAGGAACCGGCTGAGCTGCTCGGGCCGCACGTCCCTGGCGACCCGCGCCACGGGCTCCAGCCACTCGGGCAGCCCTCCGCTCGTCACGGTGATATCGGGCAGCCCGGCACCCTCGGCCGGCCTGCCGTCACAGGTCTCACTCGCACGCATCATGGGCACCCCCGTCTGTCACAACGCCCACCCGGGGCCCGATGGTTCCGCCCGGCCGCGTGGTTCTGCCAGGTCACGTGGTTCACCGGGGCCCGTCCGGGGATGCCGTTGAGGCCGGTGCCCCCGTCACCCGGCGTACGGCCCGCCGCACCGCCCGGCGCACCGCCTGGCGTACGGCCCGCCGCACCGCCCGGCGTACCGCCCAACGCCGTCACCCGGCGGCGCCCAGCGGGGGCGCCGGCTTGCCGGGATAGTCCGACGGGGGCTTCAGGCGCTGGCCCGGGTCGCCCCCCATCTCGTACTTGAGGAGCTTCCGCGCCTTCTCGGGGTCCGTCTCGCCCTCGCCGTACGAAGGGCACAGCGGCGCGATCGGGCAGGCGCCGCAGGCCGGCTTGCGGGAGTGGCAGATCCGGCGGCCGTGGAAGACGACACGGTGCGAGAGCATCGTCCACTCACTCTTCGGGAAGATCGCGGCGACATCGGCCTCGACCTTCTCCGGGTCCTCCTGCTCGGTCCACTTCCAGCGGCGCACGAGCCGGCCGAAGTGGGTGTCGACGGTGATCCCGGGGACGCCGAAGGCATTGCCCAGCACCACATTGGCCGTCTTGCGGCCGACGCCGGGGAGCGTGACCAGGTCCGCGAGGCGGCCGGGCACCTCGCCGCCGAAGTTGTCCCGCAGGGCGGCGGACAGGCCGAGCAGGGAGCGGGCTTTGGCACGGAAGAAGCCCGTCGGCCGAATGATCGCCTCCAACTCCTCCGGGACCGCGGCGGCCAGGTCCTCCGGCGTCGGATACCTGGCGAAGAGCGCGGGGGTGGTCTGGTTGACCCTCAGGTCGGTGGTCTGGGCGGAGAGGACCGTGGCGACGAGCAGCTCGAAGGAATTCTCGAAGTCGAGCTCGGGGTGCGCGTACGGATAGATCTCGGCCAGCTCGCGATTGATCCGGCGGGCCCGGCGGACCATGGCGAGATGTGACTCGGGCTTGGTAGCCTTGACACCCTTGGGCGATTTGGTCGTTTTAGAAGGTTTTTCGGGCGAGGCCGGTGGCTGTTCGCCCACAGCAGAATTTTTACCTGTGGTCACCTGTCCAGCCCCCTTGGCCTGCGCTCTCACCGGCGTTTTGGACACCCGGCCAGCCTAAAGCCCCACACTGACATCCGACCCGGTCGCCGCCAATTGCCAACCCAATCGGCCCCCTGCCGCACGGTCCCCGACGCATGTGCGTCAAGCTTGTGACTGATCGCACTGTTTTACCGTCCGGCATCATGGAGACCACCGGTCCCCTGAGCAGGTCGACAAGGAGAGAACTCGTGGACGACGTTCTGCGGCGCGCCCCGCTCTTCGCGGCGCTCGATGACGAGCAGGCCGCGGAGCTCCGCGCCTCAATGAGTGAGGTGACGCTCGCTCGCGGCGACGCCCTCTTTCACGAGGGCGACCCGGGCGACCGCCTGTACGTGGTGACCGAAGGAAAGGTGAAGCTCCACCGCACCTCCCCGGACGGCCGCGAGAACATGCTGGCCGTCCTCGGACCCGGCGAGCTGATCGGCGAGCTGTCGCTCTTCGACCCGGGCCCGCGCACCGCCACCGCCAGCGCCCTGACCGAGGTCAAGCTGCTCGGCCTCGGCCACGGCGACCTCCAGCCCTGGCTGAACGCCCGGCCGGAGGTGGCCACGGCGCTGCTCCGCGCGGTCGCCCGCCGGCTGCGCAAGACCAACGACCAGATGTCCGACCTGGTCTTCTCCGACGTGCCCGGCCGTGTGGCCCGTGCGCTCCTCGACCTGTCGCGCCGCTTCGGCGTCCAGTCGGAGGAGGGCATCCACGTGGTGCACGACCTGACGCAGGAGGAGCTCGCCCAGCTGGTCGGCGCCTCCCGCGAAACGGTCAATAAGGCGCTCGCGGACTTCGCGGGCCGCGGCTGGCTGCGCCTGGAGGCGCGCGCCGTGATCCTGCTGGACGTCGAGCGACTGGCCAAGCGCTCGCGCTGACGCCGTCCGTACGTACGTACACAGCTGTGTGAAGGGGGCCCTCGCCGAGCGGGGGCCCCCTTCACACGTACGTCAGGGCCGCAGATCAGGCCGTATCCCTCCCCGCCTCAGATCAGGCCGTGCTCCCGCAGGTACTCCAGCTGCGCCCGCGTCGAGAGCTCGGCCGCGGGCCACAGCGAGCGGTCCACGTCCGCGTACACGTGCGCCACCACGTCGCGCGCGCTGGCGTACCCGTTCTCGACGGCCGTCTCGACCTGCGCGAGGCGGCTCGCGCGGTGCACCAGGTAGAACTCGACCGCCCCCTGCGCGTCTTCGAGCACAGGCCCGTGCCCCGGCAGCACGGTGTGCACCCCGTCGTCGACCGTCAGCGAGCGCAGCCGCCGCAGCGAGTCGAGGTAGTCGCCGAGGCGCCCGTCCGGGTGCGCCACCAACGTCGTACCGCGCCCGAGGATCGTGTCCCCCGTCAGCACGGCCCGGTCGGCCGGCAGGTGGAAACAGAGCGAGTCGGCGGTATGCCCCGGCGTCGGTACGACGCGCAGCTCCAGGCCGCCAGTGGTGATGACGTCGCCCGCCCCGAGCCCCTCCTCGCCGAGCCGCAGCGCGGGATCCAGGGCCCGTACGGGCGAGCGCGTCAGCTCGGCGAAGCGGGCCGCGCCCTCCGCGTGGTCGGGGTGTCCGTGCGTGAGGAGGGTCAGCGCGACCCGCTTGCCCGCCTGCTCGGCCATGGTGATCACGGCCCGCAGGTGTGCCTCGTCCAGCGGGCCCGGGTCGACGACGACCGCCAGGTCGGAGCCGGGCTCCGAGACGATCCAGGTGTTGGTGCCGTCCAGCGTCATCGCGGAGGCGTTGGGGGCCAGGACGTTGACCGCCCGGTCGGTGGCGGGCCCCGAGAGCACCACGCCGCGCGGCTGGCCGGGCAGGGCCGCTGCCTCCGTCACGAGCCACCACCCGCCGGGATGTACTTGGTGAACTCGTCGTGTCCCGGCCAGCTGAGAATCACCTGGTCGCCCTCCAGACGCGCCCGCGCGAGCACCGGCGCCATGTCCTGGTCCGAGGCGCCCGCGAGCGCCTCGGCGGCCGTACGGTACGGCTGGAGCCGCCGTAGCGTCGAGACCGTCGGCGGCATCATCAGCAAATCACCCCGGTCGTAGCCCGCGGCGGCCTCGGCCGGCGGGATCCACACCGTGCGGTCGGCCTCCGTCGATGCGTTGCGGGTCCGCTGCCCGGCCGGCAACGCGGCCACGAAGAACCAGGTGTCGTACCGCTTCGGCTCGAACTCCGGGGTGATCCAGCGCGCCCACGCCCCCAGCAGATCCGAGCGCAGCACCAGCGAGCGGCGCTGAAGGAAGTCGGCGAAGGACAGTTCGCGGGCCACCAGTGCCCGGCGGTCCGCGTCCCACTCCTCGCCCGTGGTGTCGTCGACCACCGTGTCCGCCGTCGGGCCCGCGAGCAGCACGCCCGCCTCCTCGTACGTCTCACGCACCGCCGCGCACACGATGGCCTGCGCGGACGCGGGATCCACCCCGAGGCGCAGCGCCCAGTCCGCCAGCGAAGGACCGGCCCAGCCCACCTGGTGATCGTCGTCGCGCGGGTCCACACCGCCCCCCGGATACGCGTACGCGCCTCCGGCGAAAGCCATGGAGGCGCGTCTGCGCAGCATGTGTACGGCGGGTCCCGACGCACCGTCCCGCAGCAGCATCACGGTCGCGGCCCGCCTGGGGGTCGCAGCCGTGAGCTCACCGTTCGCCAGGGCGCGGATACGATCGGGCCATTCGGGTGGATACCACTGACCATTGGACATGGCCGGATGCTACGACCAACCACGACGATGTTCGAGAGCCACCCGAGCCCTCGGCCGAACCCGGCAGCGGGGGCCCGGTCCTGGACTCAGTCCTGGACTCAATCCTGGACTCAGTCCTGGACGAGCTCGACCTGGATCTCGACCTCGACCGGAGCGTCCAGCGGAAGCACGGCCACGCCGACCGCGCTGCGCGCGTGGACGCCCTTGTCGCCGAGCACCTCGCCCAGCAGCTCGCTCGCGCCGTTGAGGACGGCGGGCTGGCCGGTGAAGTCCGCGGCCGAGGCGATGAAGCCCACGACCTTCACGACGCGCGCGATGCGGTCCAGGTCACCGACGACGGACTTGACGGCCGCCAGGGCGTTCAGCGCGCAGATCCGCGCCAGGTCCTTGGCCTCCTCGGGGGTCACTTCCGCGCCGACCTTGCCGGTGCACGGAAGCTTGCCCCCCACCATCGGGAGCTGGCCCGAGGTGTAGACGTACACGCCGGAGCGCACCGCCGGCTGGTACGTGGCCAGCGGCGGTACGACCTCGGGAAGCGTCAGGCCGAGTTCGGCGAGCCTCGCCTCGACCGTTCCGGCGGCGGCACCGCTCATGCGTGCTTCTCCCGCTTCAGGTAGGCCACCAGCTGCTCGGGGTTGTTGGGTCCGGGAACGACCTGGACGAGCTCCCAGCCGTCCTCGCCCCAGGTGTCCAGAATCTGCTTCGTCGCATGCACGAGAAGAGGCACAGTCGCGTATTCCCACTTGGTCATATGCCGACTGTAGTACCTGCCACAGGCAGTCCCCTGCGTAGCCCGCGCCCCGACTGGTTAGGCTCAAAGACGTGAGCAGGCTCCAGGTCGTCAGCGGCAAGGGCGGTACCGGAAAGACCACGGTGGCCGCCGCACTCGCGCTCGCCCTCGCGACGGAGGGCAAACGCACTCTTCTGGTGGAGGTCGAAGGCAGACAGGGCATCGCGCAGCTCTTCGAGACAGAAGCGCTCCCCTACGAGGAACGGAAGATCGCGGTCGCTCCGGGCGGCGGGGAGGTGTACGCCCTCGCGATAGACGCCGAACGCGCGCTACTCGACTACCTCCAGATGTTCTACAAGCTGGGCGGAGCGGGCCGGGCACTCAAGAAGCTCGGCGCGATCGACTTCGCGACCACCATCGCCCCGGGTGTCAGGGACGTCCTGCTGACCGGCAAGGCGTGCGAGGCGGTCCGGCGCCGGGACAAGAAGAACCAGTACGCGTACGACCACGTCGTGATGGACGCGCCGCCCACCGGCCGCATCACGCGCTTCCTGAACGTGAACGACGAGGTGGCGGGCCTGGCCAAGTTCGGCCCGATACACAATCAGGCGCAGGCGGTGATGCGCGTCCTGAAATCACCGGAGACCCAGGTCCACCTGGTGACGCTCCTGGAGGAGATGCCGGTCCAGGAGACCGTGGACGGCATCAGGGAGCTGCGCGCCGCCGAGCTGCCCCTGGGCAACGTCATCGTGAACATGGTCCGCCCGCACCTCCTCGACGAGGAGGCCCTGCGTTCGGCGGCGGGCGAGCAGCGCACGGCGGTCGCCAAGGCGCTCTCGGAGGCGGGTCTGGGCAGCGCGCGCCGCGGCGGCCTCGCCGAGCGCCTGGTCGACCCGCTCCTCGAACAGGCCGCGGAGCACGCGCAGCGCGTCGAGCTGGAGCGCGAGCAGCGCGCGGTCCTGGAGGCGCTGGATCTGACGACGTACGAGCTGCCGCTCATCGGGGCGGGCCTGGATCTCGCGGGGCTCTACCGGCTGTCGAGGGAACTGCGGGCCCACCTGGCGGGGACGCATCCGGCCGGCACGGCTGCGACCGCGACCCATCCGTCCGGGACCGATCCTTCGGGTAGAGATTCGGCCGGGATCCATCAGTCTGGGGGGACTTCATGACGACCGTGGGCACCACCATGGACCCGACGCCCGTACTGGGCGTCGACGCACTGCTCGACAACCCGGCGACCCGCATCATCGTGTGCTGCGGCTCGGGCGGCGTGGGCAAGACCACGACGGCGGCGGCCCTGGGCGTACGGGCGGCCGAACGCGGCCGGAAGGTCGTCGTCCTCACCATCGACCCGGCCCGCCGCCTCGCCCAGTCCATGGGCATCGACGCGCTCGACAACACCCCGCGCCGGGTGAAAGGCGTGGACGAGTCGGCCGGGGGTGAACTCTGCGCCATGATGCTCGACATGAAGCGGACCTTCGACGAGATCGTCGAGGCGCACGCGGAAGGCGACCGGGCCCGCGCGATCCTGGAGAACCCCTTCTACCAGTCCCTGTCGGCCGGATTCGCGGGCACGCAGGAGTACATGGCGATGGAGAAGCTGGGTCAGCTGCGCGCCCGCGACGAGTGGGACCTGATCATCGTCGACACCCCGCCGAGCCGCTCCGCGCTGGACTTCCTGGACGCGCCCAAGCGGCTCGGGTCGTTCCTGGACGGCAAGTTCATCCGGATCCTGATGGCGCCGGCGAAGGTGGGCGGCCGGGCCGGGATGAAGTTCCTCAATGTCGGCATGTCGTTGATGACCGGGACCCTCAGCAAGGTGATGGGCGGTCAACTGCTGCGCGACGTACAGACCTTCGTGGCCGCCATGGACACCATGTTCGGCGGCTTCCGCACCCGTGCGGACGCGACGTACAAGCTGCTCCAGGCGCCCGGCACGGCCTTCCTCGTGGTCGCCGCCCCGGAACGGGACGCGCTGCGTGAGGCGGCGTACTTCGTCGAGCGGCTGTCGGCGGACAAGATGCCGTTCGCCGGGCTCGTACTGAACCGGGTCCACGGCAGCGGCGCCCCTCAGCTCTCGGCCGAGCGGGCACTTGCCGCCGCAGAAAATCTTGACGAGGGCCGCATTGTGGATCAGAGGCCCGGGAATGCTGGAGTTCGTGACTCCTCGGCCGCCTCTCCCACTGCCGGGGCCACATCGGGCACACCGACTCCGGATCCCTCACCGGAGAGCCCCCAGCAAGGCAGCCGTACCCCGCAGGACGCCACCCCGCAGGATCACGACGTCGACACGCAGGTCGACACTCAGCCGGCCGTTGAGCAGCCGACCGTTGAGCAGCCGGCCGTCGAAGCTCAACGGATCGACGAGGCTCAACGGATCGACCGGGCTCAACGGGTCCACACCGTTGAGCAGTTGACCGCGGGACTGCTGCATCTGCATGCCGAGCGGATGCATGTGCTCGCACGTGAACAGCGAACGCGCGACCGCTTCACCGCGCTCCACCCCGAGGTGGCGGTGGCCGAAGTGCCCGCTCTGCCGGGCGATGTGCACGACCTCGCAGGATTGCGGGACATCGGCGACCGGCTTGCCGCCGGCCCCGATCATCCTGCCCCTGCGGCCTAGCCCGTCCAGGCCGAGACCACTTGGTGCGATGCGGCCTGAGCCGTCCAGGCCGAGTCCACTCGGTGCAATCCGTCCAGTCCGCCTATCCCACCGCTGCGTACGCCATGTACGCCCCGTCCACATCGTCCTCGGGCAAAATGCCCGTGCTTCGCTCGTACTCGGTACGCGCCGTCTCCAGCAATCGGCGCCAGGAGGTCACGGTGGGACGCCTGCGCAGCAATGCGCGGCGCTCCCGCTCGGTCATTCCCCCCCACACGCCGAACTCGACGCGGTTGTCCAGCGCGTCGGCCAGGCACTCGGTCCGCACCGGACATCCGGTGCACACCGCCTTGGCCCTGTTCTGCGCTGCACCTTGTACGAACAGTTCATCCGGATCGGTAGTGCGGCAGGCTGCCTGCGCACTCCAGTCGGTTACCCAGCCCATCCCGGCGCCGTCCTCTCCCGAATCGAGGCTCCCCCACGGCGACAGCGGCATATTCACCGCTGCCAGTTGAGGACGTTACGGAAGGTGGGCACAGCGCAACACCCCCTTCGGGCCCAATCTTGAATGGCCCGAACGGACTATGCGTAAGCGGCAGATCACCCGACGGAGTGAGCGAAGGACATACGCGACCACTCTGGCAAACCGGGGCAGATAGGTTGGAGCGCAACGGGCGCCCGGTGACGCATGAGGCGGATTCGGACAGAGATCCGGCAGATTCGGGGCTGACGGATTTACTGTCTGGGGCTTGATGCGAAACCGCACTGCTGTGACAGTTGAGAGCAGCTTAGGGCAGAGCCTTGAGGTGTGTCCGGCGAATGAGAACGTAGGCTGCCCCCATGCCAAAGAAGCGCTCGGGCGGAGGTCTCACGGGGACCCAGCAGGCCGCCAAATTCCTCGGTGTGGCCGTGCTCTCCGGAGCCGTGCTGGCCGGCATCGCCCTGCCGGCGGCCGGAGCGCTGGGCCTCGCGGCCAAGGGCACGGTCGAGGGATTCGACGAGATCCCCGCCAATCTCAAGACACCGCCGCTGAGTCAGCGCACCAGCATCCTCGATGTGCGGGGCGACCCGATCGCAACGGTCTACTCGCGCGACCGCACCGTGGTCGACCTCAAGGACATCTCCCCGTACATGCAGAAGGCCGTCGTCGCGATCGAGGACGCACGGTTCTACGAGCACGGGGCGATCGACCTCAAGGGTGTGCTGCGCGCGGCCAACCGCAACGCGCAGTCCGGCGGTGTCTCGCAGGGCGCGTCGACCCTCACACAGCAGTACGTCAAGAACGTCTTCGTCGAGGAGGCCGGTGACGACCCCAACAAGGTCGCCGAGGCCACCCAGCAGACGCTCGGCCGCAAGGTCCGCGAGCTCAAGTACGCGATCCAGGTCGAGGAAGAGCTGGGCAAGAAGAAGATCCTTGAGAACTACCTCAACATCACCTTCTTCGGGCAGCAGGCGTACGGCGTCGAGTCCGCGGCCAAGCGCTACTTCAGCAAGTCCGCCAAGGACCTCAAGCTGGAGGAGGCCGCGCTGCTGGCCGGCATCGTCCAGTCGCCGAGCCGCTACGACCCGGTCAATGACACCGAGGAAGCGACAAAGCGACGTAACACCGTGCTCCAGCGCATGGCCGACATCCGCGACGTCTCGCAGGCCGAGGCCGACCGCGCGAAGGCGGCCCCGCTGAAGCTGAAGGTCAGCAAGCCCAAGAACGGCTGCATCACCGCCGTCAGCGGCGCGGGCTTCTTCTGTGACTACGTACGCGAGGTCTTCCACTCCGACCCGGCCTTCGGGAAGACCAAGGAGGAGCGGGCCAAGATCTGGAACAAGGGCGGCCTGAAGATCCGCACGACGCTCGACCCGCAGGCGCAGGAGTCGGTGCAGGCGTCGATCAAGGACCACGTCTACCAGTCGGACAAGGTCGCTACCGCGGTCACGCTGGTCGAGCCCGGCAGCGGCAAGGTCCTCGGAATGGGGCAGTCCAGGCCGTACGGCTTCGGGAGCACCGAGACCACGATCAACTTCTCCGCGAACAAGAGCATGGGCGGGTCGGCCTACGGCTTCCCGACCGGTTCGACGTTCAAGCCGTTCGTGGCGGCGGCGGCCATAGAGCAGGGCATCCCGGCGAACAAGTCGTACTCGGCGCCGTTCGAGATGGACTATCCGACCGTGCAGACCTGCTCAAACAAGCCCTGGGTGAACCTCGGCGGCGAGCGGGTGCCCAACGAGTCCGAGTCCGAGGTGGGCCCGTACCCGCTGAAGGAGGCAATGGCCCTCTCGGTCAACACCTACTTCATCCAGATGATCGAGGACATCGGCATCTGCCCGGTCACGAAGATGGCCGCCAAGCTCGGCGTGGTCCAGGCCAACGGCAAAAACCTCAAGGAGGTGCCCGCGATCTCGCTGGGTACCGAGGGCATGTCGCCGCTGACCATGGCCGGCGCGTACGCGACCTTCGCCAACCGGGGAACGTACTGCACGCCGATCTTCATCGAGGAGATCAACACGGCGGACGGCAAGAAGCTGCCGGTGCCGAAGACGAAGTGCAGCCGGGCGATGTCCGAGAAGACCGCGGACACCATCAACACCCTGCTCAAGGGCGTGATCGACTCCGGTACGGGTCAGCAGGCCGGACTCACCAGCCGTGACAACGCGGGCAAGACGGGTACGACCGACGGCAGGCACAACGCCTGGTTCGTCGGCTACACGCCGAACCTGGCCGGTGCGGTGTGGGTCGGCGCGGCCGGCGCCAGTCAGGTCCCGATGGAGAACATCACCATCGGCGGCGTCTACCACGACAAGGTGTACGGCGGTCAGGTCCCGGGGCCGATCTGGAAGGACGCCATGAGCGGCGCCCTGGACGGCAAGCCGGCGCCCGGCTTCAACTCGGTCGACATCCCCAAGCCCGAGGGCGACAAGAGGGACAAGGACGACGGCGACGACGGTGGTCAGGACGACGGCAAGCCCGGCGAAAACGGCGGCGGCGACGCGGGCGGCAAAAACCCCTGGCCGGACATCTCCCTCCCGCCGGGCCTGATCGGCGGCGGAGGCGACGGGGGTCGCGGGGGCGGCGGCAATGGTGGGAACGGCAAAAACGGGAACGGCGGCGGGAACTGGCCGTAGGGGCCGGAGGCCGACGTAGACCTACGAAAATGGGGACGCACCCACCGATCCGGTGGGTGCGTCCCCATTTTTTGGTTCCGCTTGCTCAGCCTGCTCAGCCTGCTCAGCCTGCTCAGCCCGCGAGGAGCTTCTTCACCACGACGGCCACGCGGCCACCTTCGGCGCGGCCCACCACCTTCGGGTTCACGATCTTCATGACCGCGTCCATCGCGCGCGGCCCCTCGGCGCCGGCCGCCTTCGCCTCTTCGACGGCCTGCCCGACGATCGTGGTCAGTTCGTCGTCGCTCAGCTGCTGCGGCAGGTAGGCATCGAGGAACGCGCCCTCTGCCTTCTCCCGCTCGGCCGACTCGGTCCGGCCGCCCTGGGCGAAGGCCTCGGCCGCCTCGCGGCGCTTCTTCGCCTCCTTGGCGATGACCTTCTGCACCTCGTCGTCGGAGAGCTCGCGCGACGTCTTGCCGCTGACCTCTTCCTTGGTGATCGCGGTGAGGGTCAACCGGAGCGTCGACGAGGCCAGCTCGTCACGCGCCTTCATGGCGGTGATGAGATCTTCATGCAGCTTGGACTTGAGCGTCATGGGGGCCAGTGTGGCAGGTACGTACGCGTGCACGCCCGCCGATTTCCTGATACCGGCCGGTCTTGCGACGATGGGCGCATGCGCGCTCGTTACGGAGTTCCCCTGAAAGTCACCGCAGGAATTACGGCCGTTGGCGCGGTGGGTCTCGCCTACGCCGCCGGCTTCGAGGCCCGTTCGTTCCGGCTCCGCCGGGTCAGCATTCCCGTACTGCCACCGGGGGCCCGGCCGCTGCGCGTGCTCCAGGTCTCCGACATCCACATGGTGGGCGGGCAGCGCAAGAAGCAGCGCTGGCTCCAGTCGCTGGCCGGGCTGCGCCCCGACTTCGTCGTGAACACCGGCGACAACCTGTCGGACCCGCAGGGCGTGCCCGAGGTCATGGACGCGCTGGGTCCGCTGATGGAGTACCCGGGCGCCTACGTCTTCGGCTCGAACGACTACTACGGGCCCACGCCCCGCAACCCCGCGCGCTACCTCGGCGAGAAGATGCGCGGCCAGCACGGCCTGAACGGCAACCCGCCCGTGGTCGGCGTCGAGCGCAACCCGTGGGAGGAGCTGCGCGACGGCTTCGACTCGGCGGGCTGGCTGAACCTCACGAACGCCCGGGGCCGGCTCAAGCTCGACGGCATGGAGATCGCCTTCACCGGCGTCGACGACCCGCACATCAAGCGGGACCGCTACGCGACGGTGGCGGGCGGCCCGGAGGCCGGGGCGGACGTATCGATCGGCGTCGTGCACGCCCCGTATCTACGCAGCCTCGACGCGTTCACGGCAGACGGCTACCCCCTGATCCTGGCAGGCCACACACACGGCGGCCAGCTGTGCATCCCCATCTACGGGGCGCTGGTCACCAACTGCGACCTGGACACGGACCGGGTCAAGGGCCTGTCCGCACACGAGGCGGCCGGCAAGCGGTCGTACCTCCACGTGTCGGCGGGGTGCGGCACCAACCGCTATACGCCGGTGCGCTTCGCTTGTCCGCCTGAGGCGACGCTGCTTACGTTGACGGGGCGGGACGAGCGGGCTTGAGGGGGCTTGAGCGGAGGAGGGCGTCTGCCCAGCACCCCGGAAACCGGATTTCGCCTCCGGCGTCGCGTCCGCTAAAGTAATCGATGTCGCCGCGACGCGCGCGACAATCGGGGTGTAGCGCAGCTTGGCAGCGCGCTTCGTTCGGGACGAAGAGGTCGTGGGTTCAAATCCCGCCACCCCGACAGCTGAAACACCAGATCAGGGGCCTGATCCGCGAGAGCGGGTCGGGCCCCTGAGTGGTTTCCGGGACCTCCTTGGGAGCCGTTTGGGGAAGCCGGGCGACGCCAGCCGGGGCGCGTACCCCACGTCATGACGCATGGCGGCTGCCTCCAGGTCGGAATCCCTCCCCACAATCCGAGCAAGCTCGGCCGCCCGGGCTGCGACTCCCTGGCACACCCTGCGCAAGCACGGGCAGACCCGGTCACGGGGGAACCGAGCCTGCCCCTGCATATCGGCGCCCGCGTACCTCCCCCTCGGAGGGTGGGCGCCATGCCCCCGCCCGGGGTCAGTCCTCACAGCGTGCCGCACGTCAGAAGTGTCACGGGCGGACGGAGATGGTCGCGAGACCGAACCGAACGAACTCCTCCATTCCATCCCGAAAAGAGCCCTAGTACGCGAACATTTGCATAAGTACCTGAATAGGCAGCCATATGTGAGTCATCGCGGGCGGCGGTGTAACAGGAAGCGCACGCGGAACGCAGAAGCAGGAAGAAAGCGGGGCGACAACCCAGGCTGAATTTCGACACCTGGAGCGAGCGCGCCGACACGGCACTACGTCGATCGGATTTCCTGTGAGCAACATCGACCCGGTTCCCGGATACCAGACGCACAACCAGCCCTCGCGGCCGGACCGCTCCGTGCGCCAACAGACCGCCACACGGCGCACCGCCCTCACCGTCTGCACGATCGTCGACATCGCGGCAGGTCTGCTCGGCCTGTGGATCCTGTTGTTCCTGCTCGACGCGAACCAGGCGAATGTGTTCGTCGAGTTCGTGCGGGGAACGGCGGACTGGTTGGCCTGGTGGGCGCAGGACATTTTCACCATGGACACAGAGGGTCTACGTGTTGCCCTTAATTATGGTCTTCCGGCTGCCATGTATTTGCTGATCGGCCATGGGATCGCTGCCCGGCTCAACCGAGCCTGACAGCGGACCGGCCTTTATCGATCGCCACGAACCGCTTCCACCGGCGCCTTCCTCGCCAACGACCACACAACGACCACACAGGGAAGTGACGGCAGCCGAAGGGCCGACTCTATGAGGACCTGGTACGCGAATGTGGTGATGTCGTCGCCGAAGCTCAGCTGGCGGCTGATCACGCGCAGTATCAGGCAGCGGTCAGCGCGGCTGGCCGCTCGATCCCCTATGCGAAACATGACCAGGCCGTGGCCCAGGCGGGCCGACGGCGCAGTTCGCCCAGGAAGACCAGAACGCAGATGGATTACTGCTCCTCGTGCCGTCGGCATCTCAACGGCGCCCTGATGTGTCCCGGGTGTGGCGCCTACGCCCCGGACATCGCCCCGCCCGCCACCGACGGCCGCATCGGTTCCGCCCCGGCGATGACGGGCGCCCCACCGGCCACAACGGCCCACCGGGGATCCACAACCTCCGGCACGTGGCACGACAGACCCCTGGACAACGAGGGGGAGTTCAATGCTGATACGGACGCGGCCCCGTACGCCCTCGTCGCCGACGTCGAGGGCCCGCCGCCGGCGCAGCAGGGTCGGGCGGCACGCCGTCACCAGCTGGCCCGTTGGAAGAAGAACAAGCGCCGGGCGGCGGTTGCGAGCACCGTCGCACTCGTCGGAGGCGGCCTGACCATCGCCGCGATGGACCGGCACGCCCCGGACCGGGCACAGGCGGCCACGGCGCCGGACCAGCGGAGTATGGGCGCCGTGGAAGAGCAGACGCCTGAGCAGAAACCTCCGGCGTCCACACCAGCCACCACTCAGCGCACTCACCGGTCGTCACACACCCCGTCTCAGCCGCAGCCGCCGACGACCAGCGCCCCGCGACAGCAGTCCCTCGCGGCCCCGCCCCGTACGCCGCCACCGATCGCTCGGCCGGATGCCGCCGCGCCTCCCCGTCCGGCTGCGTCTTCGACCCCGCAGCCGCAGAGCACCGCCCCGTCCGCCGGCGACACGGCCGAGCGCTCCGATGCGAGGACGGAGCAACCGTCGGCGCCGGCGACCGCCGACAGCACGCACTCGGGCGCGTCCCAGGCCGGCCCCGCATTGATATCGACGTCGCCGACGGAGGTGTGCGTGCTCGGGGTGTGCCTCGGCTGACCATGCCGACACCCGGCCCTTCCCGGCTCGACGAGCGTCGCGCGCCCGGATCCCGCCGTCGTATGGCGTGTGTGGCCGACGCGCAACGGAGCTCGCGAGCCGTGTGTCAGCCCGTGGGCAACAGCCCCGGCGGTTGGAAGGGAGAGGAGGCAGAGCCCGTGAGTCCCGCTACGAAGTCCAAGTCCTGCTGCACCGCATCGGCCGGTGGTGGGCCGTCGACGTCCCCCGCCTCGAGCGTGCGGAGAACCTGGCCCGCGGCCTGGTCGCCGAAGCCGCCGGTGCCCGTCCGGACGTAATCGTCCTGGACATGGTGGTGCCCGAACTCGGACCCGTGCTCGGCCCGGTGGCGGCGGCGCGGCGGCGCGGGGCGGCCGCGGTGGCCGCCGAGGATCGGGCGACCGCCGGCCCAGACCAGCAGCTCGGTCCGGGTGCCCGCGCCGAGTCCGGCGCAGGGCGCCGCCCCCGCTCCCCGCTCGCGTCCCGGCCCCGCCGGGCAGCCGCGGCAGGCGATCTCCCCCGCCCGGCCCTCCTGGCAGCCTCGGCGAGGTCGGTCATACTCAGGTCCTCTCACCCAGCAACGCAACGTGGCTGACGCTAGGAGCTCTGAGACGGACAGCGCTGGAAACAGCGAGCGCTTCGCCCGAACGAAGGGCGGTCGCCAACCGCTGTGTCCGAGCCCCTGTCGGTTCTCGGCGGACAGCGAGTGATCGCGGACCGGCGGACGTGGGCTCTGGGAGCCATCTGGGAGCCGACCTGCTCCCCGGCTCCCCTCCATACCCACCGAGACCAACCGGGACCACGCCCCTGACCAGCACAAACGCAATCCGCGCTGGCGAGATCACCAACCGACCCTCATTCGGGACGAAGAGGTCGTGGGTTCAAATCCCGCCACCCCGACAGCTAAACACCAGGTCAGGCCCGGTACTGAGAAATCAGTACCGGGCCTGATTTGTGTTGAGTGCCTAACTGAGTGTCTACCGTCCTGGATCGGCCTTGAAAATGTCGTCCATGGCGACCGCTCCGGTCTGGATCACCGGGCGGATCTGCTTGCGGTAGACCTCCTCCGTGACGGCCGTACCGGAGTGCCCGACCAGCCGCGAGATTTCTTCCAGCGGTATACCTCTGTCGGACAGCAGCGACACGAAGCTGTGCCTCAGCTCGCGCGGCGTCCACTCCCCCGGGTTCACTCCCGCCGCCTTCTCGATGGCCACGCGGAACGCCCGCCGCACGTTCGTGGAGTCCAGCTCCTTACCGACGGCAGAGGCGAAAACGAGACCGGTGGGTCGTGTCTGGCGCCGCCGCGCAAAGACGAGAGCACCAAGCGGCCGTACGGCGTGGTGAGAGCAGCGGCGGTTGCGGCCACGGAGAGGCCCAGAGCGATGAGGAGATGGGCCACCGATTCGTCACCCAGAACCTGGAGGATACCGAGCGCGGAGCCGAGGGGAAGTCCGAGGATGGTGAGGACGCCGAGGGCGCCGCTGATCTGCTGGCTCTCCTGTGTCTGGACGAGCCGGCTGTTGTCTGCGGCTTCTGCCAGGATCTCGGCGAAGCGGACAGGTAGTCGGTGCTGTGCCTGAAAGGCGAGGAGCTAATCGTTGGCCGGACCATGAGCGGTCAGGTGCTGACGCCAGTAAGTACTGCGGAAGTGCGCGATGTTCCGCTCCAGAACAGCCACCCTGCGGGCCAGCCGCGCTCCGTCAAACACTTCGGAAAGCTCGTCGGTGAGTTCGTCGGTGTGGTCACGCTGGAGGGAACCGAGCAGCAAGGCATCAAGGTAGACGGTACGGGCGTGCAACGCCCCGAAGTCATAGAAGTCGCCGTCACCTCGCAGCCGTCCAGGAGCTGACACCCGGAACTCTGCGCTCACACGGCAATGACCTTGACGCCCTGTTCCAGCCCCTTGAAGTCGTCAGCGTTCCGTGTGAAGAGCGGGAGGCCCTGCGCAGCGGCGGTGGCGGCGATCATCAGGTCCATCCGACGAGGGCGGGGATCGCGGTTCGCCTTGACAGTGAGCGCGACCAGCGTGCCGAACCGGCGGGCGGCCTCTCGGTCGAAGGGAACAGCCGCGAACTCCGCCTCGACATCCGCCAGGCGCTGCGCTCGCGTCATCATCTCCACCGGATCCCTTGTCATGCCTACCTCCTGGGCCAGCTCCGCCAGGACGATCGAGGAAACAGCCGCCTCCACCGGCAGGCAACCCGGATCGATCACCTGCAGATCGATGACGACACAGGTGTCCAGCAGTCCGCGCGGCAGCCTGCCGGTCACGTGCGCTCCCAAGGATTGCCGTCGTCCCCGACACGGTCCTCGGCGGCGAAGAACTCGTCGGCCTCGGCGCGCATCCGGGTCGCGTCGATGCGCGGCGCATTGCGCCATTTCCGCTGGAGTTCCTCCACCGGGACAAAACGGCGTCGGGCACCGAGCGGGCGCACCTCGGCGATCTCGGTGCCATTGCGGGTGATGTGGTAGATCTCGCCCGCTTCGACATCGTCGAGCACAGCCTTGGAGCGCGCGGCGAGCTCCCGTTGTGTGATGACCTTCATGGCCCTATCGTATCGCAGCGTAATGCATTGCACTACACGCCTGCTGTGGCCCCCACGCCAACCGAGATCGCCCACTCGGCACCGCGCCGGCCCCGGCCGTGGAGCTTCGGAGCCGGCTGGCCGGCCGCCCCGGGCTCACGATTCACGACACGCGGTGGGAGAACGGGGAGCGTGAACTCGTCCTGTAATAGCCCGCCTCGCAGGCATTGCACGGCGGGAGTCGCGGCCAAGGAACGGCAGAGCTCGTTACTCATGAAGGACGAACGTGAAGGACGACACGGAGGACGGTGCGCCGCTGAATCGGACCGTCGTCGACCTGGGGGCGGGACCGCGGGCGGGCGGCTTCCTCGGGTGGGGGGTTCCGAGTCTGCCACTGGGCACTGACAAGCGCCCGGGCTTGTCAGTGGGACGGCGCAGAATGGGTGCATGACTGAGAACACTGGGCCTGCTCAGGCCGCCGCCGCGTCCGTGCCCGACTGGGAGCAGCGGTTTCGGGCGCCGCGCGTTTCGCTGCCCGACTGGGCCGAGGACGCGCCCGACCGTGCGCTGTTCGTCTCCAACGCGACCGGGACGTACGAGCTGTACGCGTGGGACCGCGCCACCGGCGCGCAGCGCCAGGTCACCGACCGGCCGAACGGGACCACCGACGGGGTGCTGACGCCCGACGGGGAAACGATCTGGTGGTTCAGCGACACCGATGGGGACGAGTTCGGGGTGTGGATGCGCCAGCCCTTCGGGGGTGGCGCCGACGAGCCCGCTACGCCGGGGCTCGAAGCGTCGTATTCCGGCGGGCTCGCGCTCGGGCGGGACGGGGGCGCTGTTGTGGGGCGGTCCACCGATGAGGACGGGTCGACCATCTACGTCGTGCCGGCCGGAGCGGGGGCCGGAGGCGGGGCCGCGCCCGTTGAGATCTATCGGCATCGGGAGTCCGCCGGCGTCGGGGATCTGTCGCACGACGGGTCGCTGATCGCCATCGAGCACACCGAGCACGGGGACGCCATGCACTCCGCGCTGCGGGTCGTGCGGACGGACGGGATCACCGTGACCGAGCTGGACGACACCAAGGGCGGCGAGGTCGAGCTCGGCCTTGAGGTGCTCGGCTTCGCGCCCGTCGACGGCGACACCCGGCTCCTCGTCGGGCACCAGCGGCGCGGTCGCTGGGAGCCCATGGTGTGGGACGTCGCCACGGGCGAGCAGAGCGAGTTGGGGATCGAGCTGCCCGGCGACGTATCGGCCGAGTGGTATCCGGACGGGTCCGCGCTGCTCGTCGCGCACAGCTTCGAGGCCCGCAGTGAGCTGCGGCGCTACGACCTCGCCACGCGTCAGTTGGTGGAGGTGGACACCCCTGCCGGGACCGTGTCGGGTGCCACCGCCCGGCCCGACGGGTCAGTCGAGTACCTGTGGTCCTCTGCGGCGCTGCCGCCCGTTGTGCGGTCGACCTCGGGGGATGTCGTGCTCGATCCGCCGGGCGCCAAGGCGCCGGCGTCCGTGCCGGTCGAGGACGCCTGGGTGGAGGGGCCCGGCGGGCGGATCCATGCGCTCGTGCAGAAGCCGGCGGGTGGCGCGGGGCCGTTCCCGACGGTCTTCGAGATCCATGGTGGGCCCACCTGGCACGACAGTGACGCGTTCGCGAGCGGGCCCGCGGCCTGGGTCGACCACGGGTACGCGGTCGTACGGGTCAACTACCGGGGTTCGACCGGGTACGGGCGTGAGTGGACCGACGCGCTCAAGCACCGGGTCGGGCTGATCGAGCTCGAAGACATCGCCGCCGTGCGCGAATGGGCCGTGTTGTCCGGGCTGGCGGATCCGGCGAGGCTGGTGCTGGCCGGGGGTTCGTGGGGCGGGTATCTGACCCTGCTCGGGCTCGGCACGCAGCCGGACGCGTGGACGGTGGGGCTGGCCGCGGTGCCGGTCGCCGACTACGTCACGGCGTACCACGACGAGATGGAGGCCCTGAAGGCGATGGACCGCACGCTGCTGGGCGGGACGCCGGAGGAGGTCCCTGAGCGGTTCGAGGCGTCGTCCCCGCTGACGTACGTCGATGCCGTGCGGGCGCCGGTCTATATCTCGGCGGGCGTCAACGATCCGCGCTGCCCGATCCAGCAGGTGGAAAATTACGTGGACCGGCTGGCGGAGCGCGGTGCAGCGCACGAGGTGTACCGGTACGACGCCGGGCACGGGTCGCTCGTCGTGGAGGAGCGGATCAAGCAGGTCCGGCTGGAGTTGGACTTCGCTAAGCGGCACCTGGGGTGACGTGACGATGACGATGACGACCATGTAGTACGGACGTGGTGGCCCGGAAAGTCCTCCCGGCTGCCGCGCCGGTGGGGTGACCCCGGCGCGTCCTACGCCGGGGCGGGGACCGTACCTTGGAGGGGTGTACCGGTTCCTGCTGACGCCCCGCTGGTGGGGGCTCCACCTCTTCGTCGTGCTGGCCATCCCCTTCTGTGTGCTGATGGGGTCCTGGCAGCTCGGCCGGTTCGAGGACCGCGTCGCGTCCCACCAGGCCCAGGACGCGAAGCCCGATCCGGGCAAGCAGGCCGCCGTACCGCTCGGCGAGCTGCTGCCCGTCGACACCGAGACGTCGGGGCGCCACACGACGGCGACCGGGCGGTACGCGGAGCAGTTCGTCGTACCCGGCCGGAAGCTGGACAAGAAGAGCGGCTCGTACGTACTGACTCTGCTGCGCACCGACGGCGGCAAGTCGCTGCCCGTCGTACGCGGCTGGATGCCCCCCGGCGCCAAGGCCCCCGCCCCGCCCACGGGCGAAGTCACCGTGAGCGGCGCACTCCAGGCCTCCGAGAACGCGGGCACCGACGGTGTGAACGCGGAGGGCGGGCTGCCCGCGGGGCAGGTCGGGGTGATCAGTGCGGCGACGCTGCTGAACCTCGTCCCGGCCGAGGTCGAGATGTACGACGCCTGGATCACCCTCGACGACGGCGAAGCCGGTCTGCGGCCCGTCCCCGCGGTGGCCCCGCAGGGCAGCGGCCTGGACCTCAAGGCCTTCCAGAATCTGGGTTACACCGGCGAGTGGTTCGTCTTCGCGGGCTTCGTGGTCTTCATGTGGTTCCGGCTGGTCCGGCGCGAGGCGGAAGCCGTACGGGATCTCGCACTCGGCATCCTGCCGGAGGAGACCACGGCCGAGACCACGGCTGAGGCGACGGCTGAGACCGGAGCCGACACCAGCAAGGAAAGCGTCGAGAGCGGCAGCAAGACCGTCTGAGGCATCCAGACACCCCGCCCCCCGAAACCCTGCGTGGGGCGGGCGCCCGCTTCGGCTGAGTCCGCCCCGCCTCCTCCCCCTCCGGGTCCTGTCCCGCTACGACGCCTCCAGCACGCCCGTGCGGTAGATCGTGCCCGCGCACGCGTTCGGGATGTTCGCCGCGGCTCCCGGCTCACCCGACTCCGGTGTGTGGGTCACCGCGATACTGCCGTCCTCCGTGGGCCCGTCGCCCTCGCCGAGCTGCGTCTCCGCGCCGGTCTGGCCCGAGTCGCCACTGCCGGCGCCGCCGTTGCCGTTGCCCGTGCCCTCCGACGCCGTTCCGCCACTGCCGTCCGTGGGCGAGGGGGTGGGCGAGGGGGTGGTTGTCGGGCAGCTGCCCGTCGGCACCCAGGCGAACTTCACCTCGTACGCCATGTCCGGCGCGAGCACCAGGCCCGTCGCCTCCTGCGACGGGTCCGGCAGCCCTACCGCCGCGTCGTTCGAGGTGTGCTCGACCACGTCGATCCGGCCGGAGTCGGCCGCGCCCAGCGCCTGGAAGTTCACCGATCCCGTGCCCGCGACCGCGCAGTCCTGGCCCGACACATTGGCGATCCGGAAGGTCCCGTAGACCTTGCCGTCGGCGTCCGGGGCGCCCGTGCCCGCCGAGACGCCCAACTGGCTCGGCTCGCAGGTCGGCGACGAGACAGGGACCGTCCCCGAGGAGCCGATGTCACCCATGCCACCGGCGCTCGTTCCCGCGCCGGGTGAGTTCTTGTGCGGGTCCTTGCCCTGGTCGGGCTTCTCCGACTTGTCCTTGGAGGTCGGCTTGCCCGAGGGCCTGCTCTCCCCCTCCTTGCCGTCCGGCGTGCGCGTCTGCCCGCCCGTGCCGCCCCGGGTGTCCTGCCCGTGGCCCGCCACGGCCGGGCGCTCGTCGGCCGTTCCGTCGGACTTCGCCACGTGGACGAAGGCCGGGATCGCCGTGCCGACGAAGAGGGCCGCAGCAGCCATTCCGACGATGGCCTGGCGCCGCCGTACGCGTCGGGCCGGGACGGCCTTGCGCAGGTGTTCCAGGGCGCGATCGGAGGGCTCCAGCTCCTGCAACTCCTGTACGGCGCTGCGCATCATCCGGCGCAGGGCGAGCTCGTCCGCGCCGGGAGTGTCCGGCCCGTTGTTCAGCATCGCGTTCCCAGTCGGGTCATTCAGGTTGTTCAGGTTGTTCAGGTCTCTCAGCAGCCTGTCCGGCCAGTCAGCCTCATCCGGGCCCGCGGACTCCGGAACGGTCGCTTCCCGTTCCGTCGCATCGGGGCCGGTCGGCTCGGCGGACATCGGCTCCGAGCACACAGGCTCCGCGTCCGTCGGCTCCGAACAAGCCGGTTCCGCGTCCGCCGACTCCACGCGGGTGGGCTCGTCCGGCGGTCCGTCCGGTCCGTCCGGTCCCTGCCGGCCGGATCGTTCCTGCTCGCTCATGCCATGGCCTCCATGACGACGCGCAGCGCCGCGATGCCTCGCGAACCGTACGCCTTCACCGACCCCAGCGATATGCCCAGCGCCTCGGCGACCTGGGCCTCGGTCATGTCCGCGAAGTACCGCAGCGACAGCACTTCGCGCTGCCGGCGCTGGAGACCGCGCATCGCCTTGATCAGGGCGTCGCGCTCCAGCTGGTCGTACGCCCCCTCCTCCGCGCTCGCCATGTCCGGCATCGGCTTGGAGAGCAGCTTCAGGCTGAGGATGCGGCGGCGCAGTGCGGAGCGGGACAAGTTTACGACGGTCTGGCGCAGGTAGGCCAGGGTCTTTTCGGGGTCACGCACCCGCTTGCGTGCCGAGTGCACGCGGATGAACGCCTCCTGGACGACGTCCTCGCAGGACGCGATGTCGTCGAGGAGCAGGGCCGCGAGGCCCAGCAGGGACCGGTAGTGCGCGCGGTAGGTCTCGGTGAGGTGATCGACTGTTGTGCCCACGGCCATGGCGTCTTCAGCGCCCTCGCGCGTGGACGCGATGGTCGACGGCCGAGCGGCCGGCATGGGTGCGATCACCGGCATTCCGCCGGGCGCACGGGGCCTCCGGAGCGGTAGCACTGTTGCGCCACGTCCCGGGACCGCTGTGATGTTGAGTACCTCTGCCACGCCTGTTGGACACGCTTCCCCCCGACAGGGTTGTACGCAAGAGACACCGCATTTGATGGTGAGACAAATGCCCGCATGCATACCAACCCTTCCCGAATGCCCCATTTATCGCGCCGTTCCGCGGGGCGATCACGAAGACGCTCTCCCCCCAACTGCCGGTTGCAGTAAGGCGGAGAGCGAATAATCGAACAGAACAACATCCCAGTTCAAGTGGTACAGACCTGCGACTTGATCACAAACCATTCACAGGTCACACAAATTCCTCCGCTTACGCGGCCCGCAGTTCGGCGGCGACCAGCTCGGCGATCTGGGCCGTGTTCAGCGCGGCACCCTTGCGGAGGTTGTCCCCGCACACGAAAAGTTCGAGCGCCAGGGGGTCGTCCAGCGACCGCCGCACGCGCCCCACCCAGGTCGGGTCCGTACCCACCACATCGGCCGGCGTGGGGAACTCCCCCGCCGCCGGATTGTCGAACAGAACCACGCCCGGCGCGGCCGCCAGGATCTCGTGCGCCCGCTCGACCGTCACCTCGCGCTCGAAACGCGCGTGCACCGCCAGCGAGTGCGTCGTGATCACCGGCACCCGGACACAGGTGACGGACACCCGCAGATCGGGCCGACCGAGGATCTTGCGCGACTCGGCGCGGACCTTGAGCTCCTCCGACGACCAGCCGTCCTCCGCCAACACCCCGGCCCACGGCACCACGTTGAGGGCCATCGGCGCCGGGAAGGGCCCGGTGTCGTCGCCCACCGCCCGGCGTACGTCGCCGGGCCTGGTGCCCAGCTCCGTGCCCGCGACGAGCGACAGCTGCGTACGCAACGCGTCGACACCGGCGCGGCCGGTCCCGCTCACCGCCTGGTACGACGCCACGACCAGCTCGGTCAGCCCGAACTCGGCGTGCAGCGCGCCCATCGCCACGATCATCGACAGCGTCGTGCAGTTGGGGCTCGCGATGATGCCGCGCGGGCGGGCCCGTACGGCATGCGGATTGACCTCGGGGACGACCAGCGGCACTTCCGGGTCCATCCGGAAGGCGGCGGAGTTGTCCACCACGACGGCGCCCTTGGCGGCGGCGATCGGTGCCCACCGCAGGGCCACTTCGTCGGGTACGTCGAACATCGCGACGTCGACGCCCTCGAAGGCTTCCTCGGAGAGCGCCATGACCTCGGCCTCCACCCCGCGCACGACCAGCTTGCGGCCGGCCGAGCGGGGGGAGGCGAAAAGTCTGATCTCGCCCCAGACATCCGCGTGCTGGGACAGGATTTCGAGCATGACGGCGCCGACGGCCCCGGTCGCTCCGACGACCGCGAGTGTCGGCTTGCCGGTCACCTGCCGGTGCCCCCGTAGACGACTGCTTCGTCGGACTCGCTGTCCAGGCCGAAGGCGGTGTGCACGGCACGTACGGCCTCGTTGACGTCCTCACCGCGGGTGACCACTGAGATACGGATCTCGGAGGTTGAGATCAGCTCGATGTTCACCCCGGCATCGGAGAGCGCCTCGAAGAAACTCGCCGTGACGCCCGGGTTGGTCTTCATACCCGCGCCGACCAGCGAGATCTTGCCGATCTGGTCGTCGTAGCGCAGCGACTCGAACCCGATGGTCGCCTTCGCCTTCTCCAGGGCCTCGATGGCCTTGCGGCCCTCGGTCTTGGGGAGGGTGAAGGAGATGTCGGTCAGCCCGGTCGTCGCGGCCGATACGTTCTGCACGACCATGTCGATGTTGATCTCGGCGTTCGCGATGGCGCGGAAGATCGCCGCGGCCTCGCCCGGCTTGTCCGGGACCCCGACGACCGTGACCTTGGCCTCGGAGACGTCGTGGGCGACTCCGGAGATGATGGCGTGCTCCACCTGCTGGTCCCCTTGCGGCTCGTTGCTTACCCAGGTCCCGCGCAGCCCCGAGAAGGACGACCGCACGTGAATCGGGATGTCGTATCGGCGTGCGTACTCGACGCACCGGTGCAGGAGCACCTTGGAGCCGGAGGCGGCAAGCTCCAGCATGTCCTCGGAGGAGATCCACTCGATCTTCCGGGCCTTCTTCACGACCCGGGGGTCGGCGGTGAAGACGCCGTCGACATCGGTGTAGATCTCGCAGACCTCGGCATTGAGCGCCGCGGCCAGTGCCACGGCGGTGGTGTCCGAGCCGCCCCGGCCGAGGGTCGTGATGTCCTTCTTGTCCTGGGACACACCCTGGAACCCGGCGACGATGGCGATATTGCCCTCGTCGAGGGCGGTACGGATCCGGCCCGGCGTGACATCGATGATGCGCGCTTTGTTGTGGACCGAGTCGGTGATGACACCTGCCTGGCTGCCGGTGAACGACTGGGCTTCGTGGCCCAGGCTCCGGATCGCCATGGCCAGCAGCGCCATCGAGATCCGCTCACCCGCGGTCAGCAACATGTCGAACTCGCGCCCGGCAGGGATCGGGGATACCTGCTCTGCGAGATCGATCAACTCGTCCGTCGTGTCGCCCATCGCCGAAACCACGACAACGACCTGGTGGCCGTTCTTCTTGGCATCGACGACTCGCTTGGCGACGCGCTTGATGCCTTCGGCATCGGCAACGGAGGAGCCTCCGTACTTCTGCACGACAAGGCCCACGTGCGCTCCTCGTTAGTCATTACTGCGGTCGGCTCAGTTTACCGAGCGGACCGGTACCGCCCCTGCCATATCGCATCCTGAGACATACCGCCCACAATGCGACCAGGGGACGACCCGTGCCCGCTCGTTGTGGATGCCTGCCCGCAGGGACGCGTGGTACGCGGAACGTGTGGTGGGTCACAGGGTGGCCGGCTTCTGCTCCGCCTCCTGGAGCAGCTTCGCCTCGCCGACATCCGCAGCCAGCCAGTGGGCCAGCTCGCCGTGGGTGGGGCGTGGGAGGAGGCGGGGCTTCAGGCCGCCCGCCGCGCGTGCTTCGGCTGCGCGCCGGGCCACGTCGACCTGTGCGGGGGCGGCCCGGAAGGTGTCGGGGACGGCCTCCATGGCCTTCGCCGCCTCCTCCGCGTCGTACGCCACCATCTCCTCGCGGCACTCCAGGCACACGCCCCCGATCAGCGTCACCACCGTCTCGGGCTCGTCGCAGCCCATGCAGACGATCACGGCGCGGGTGATGTGGGCCGGCGCGCTCGCCCCGGTGGACTCCTTGGACGGCATTTTCGTCTCCAATCGGGTACGGGCAATTGCGCCCGGGCTGTGCATCGGGTTCGGCAGTCCGTCGGTCAGGGTGTGCGTGAGCTGGTCCGCCGTCACGCCCATCGCCAGCCAGTCCGCTGCGAGGCCCTCCAGCTGGGCGCACTCGGCGGCGGACAGGGTCATCCGTGAGTCCGTACGGTTGAGGCGGGCCAGCGTGCGGTACGCGAGGGAGCGCTCGGCGGTGCCGGGTTGCGGGGTGCCGGGTTGCGGGGCGGCCGGGGTGGGCTGACCGACGAGCCGCCGCTCCAGCTCCGTCAGGTCGATCCCGCGCAGGCCGCCCACGAAGCCCTTCCACCAGTCGTCGTCCCTGGACGTCCGGGAGAAGTACGTCCGCGTCACCCAGCGGAAGCTGTTGTCCTCCAGCTCCAGGTGTTCCTTGACCCGGCGCAGATGCCCGGCGTCGGAGAGGAAGTTCAGCGCCTTGCCGCAGGCCTGCTGGCCGTAGTCGGCGATGTTCGCGGCGAGGGGCTTGTACCCGATCGCGGCGCCATCGGGCAGCCGGTCGATGTACGCCGCGACCGCCGCCTCACGCGGGCGCAGATGTACGAAGTCCGCCTCGCCGCGCGGTTTCTGGTCGGGGGCGCTCCGTTTTCCGTACCCGGTCTTGGCCGAGGGATGGGCATGTGCTGGCAGGGCAGCACTAAAGTTGGCGTCAGCCACGATCGACTCTCATTCGATCCGTAGGTCAGGCCCCGGTTTGGTGTTGGTGCACCGGCCGGGGCCGTTCTTTGTTGCGAACCTAGACTGCCGCCACGCTACGGCGCAACCCGATCACGGAAAGTCATCTCGGCTTGTCAGCGCGAGACTTGAGGGGTGGGGGGAGGGTGGGTGGTTTCCACTAAACCGCCCAATCCTCTGGGAAGAGCTCGGACCCCGAGGCCCGGAACCCGAAGCTTGAGCTCCGGGCCGACCTGCGCCTTCAGCCGCGCGCGGCGTACGTGACGAACGCGGCCCAGGAGGCGGCGGGGAGGGTCAGTTCAGGGCCGGCGGTCAGCTGCTTGGAGTCGCGGACGTGGATGGCGGTGGGGCAGGAGGCGGATACCTCTACGCAGTTGCCACCCTCGGAGTCGCTATAAGTGGACTTGCGCCATTCCAGGGCGACTTCGATGCAGGCGCCGCCTTCCGAGTCGCTGTAGCTGGACTTGAACCACATCAGCTGATCGCTCACAGCTCATCCACCATCCGCTCGATGAAACGGGCCGACTCAGCGGGACTGAGGGCCACCGCGCGGATCATGCTAAGCCGCTCGCTGTGCGAACTTACTACTTCCGGGTCAGATGTCAGTTGGCTCACCATCGGACCTTCGGTGAAGGCGAGGCGCTCATGATCCGGGGTCTCCAAAAGGACCATCGGGCCAAGGAGCGCGGCGGGGACTGCGCGATCGTACGGCAGCACCTGGATGGAGACGTTGCTCCGCTCGCCTGCCCGCATGAGGTGGAGCAACTGCCCGGTGTCCACCTGCGGGCCGCGCAAAGCCGCTTCGTACACAACGAAACTAAGCGCGGCGAGCGGCTTGCGGGTCAGGAGCGACTGACGCTCCAAGCGTGCCGCGACTCGCTCCTCAACCGTCTCTTCGTCCAGCGGCGGACAGTGATTCCCGATCAGCCCGCACATGTACGTCTTTGCTTGCAACAGCCCCGGAATCAGGGCGACTTCGTACCACCATAGGCTGATCGCCTCACGCTCATGCAGCATGAAGTCCTGCGCCCGCGCCGGGAACTTCTCCCGCTTCAGGTACTCCGTCGCCGCGCTCAACTTCCCGTCCGCCCTGAACAGCGCGTCCGCCGTGTCGAGCAGCCGGGGCGTCGGCATGCGTACGCCCTGTTCCATGGACTTGACGGTCGCCGACGAGTAATTCGCCGCCGCGCCCAGCTCCTCGCGGGTCACGCCCGACTGCGTACGCCAGCGGAGCACTTGGTTTCCGCAGTAGCGCCACGTGCCCGGCGGCTGGGGGTCCTGGAGAGACACAGCCCGTACCTCCTCCGGATACACCGCACTGTGTATCCACTCGGTCACTCCCGAGCGTAACCACTTGACCACCAGGCTGTAACCATGAACGACGCAATGCGCATCACCTCGAAGCGGTTTGCCCGCGCCGCCTCCTCCGTGCCTGCGGCCCGCGCCTTCGCGCGTGGGGTTCTCGGGGAGGCGGGCGGCCGGGGCCTCGACGACGTACTCCTGTGCGTCTCGGAGCTGGCGACCAACGCCGTCCGGCATGGAGTGCCCGTGGGCGGGGCGTTCCTGCTCAAGGTGGGTGCGGACGCGCGGTGCGTGCGCGTCGAGTGCCATGACGCGGGCCGGCGCCTCCCCCGCGTCCGGCATCCCGACCACGACGAGCAGGGCGGGCGCGGGCTGCTGCTGGTCGACGCGGTCGCGTCGCGGTGGGGCGTCGGGGAGCGGCCGTTCGGCAAGTTCGTGTGGTTCGAGCTGGACACAGCGGAGCCGGGCGGCCCTCCCGCTCGGGTGGCCGCCCGGCTCACGTAACTGTGCTGCTCAGGTCGCCGTGCTGCTCGTGCGCAGGCCCAGCGGGCCCGCGATCTCCTCCAGCATGACCTTGCCCGCTTCCTCCGCGAGGTCGCTCTCCGCGATGGCCTCGTCCGTGTCCAGGCCGTCCAGCTCCTGGAGGGGCTGGTCCAGGCGGACGTGCGCCAGCAGGGACTGGAGGGCGCGCAGGGTCGCCGAGGCCGTGGAGCCCCAGTTGGAGAAGTACGAGAACTGCCACCACCACAGGGCTTCGCTTGTGCGGCCCGCCCGGTAGTGCGCGAGGCCGTGGCGGAGGTCGGTGACGATGTCCGCGAGGTCGTCGGAGATGCGGCAGGCCACGGGGGGCTTGCGCGGCTCGTACGGGTCGAAGACCTCGTTGTAGACGTCGATCGGGTCGAGCATGATCGCGAAGCGTTGACGCAGGTCGTCGACGTCCGGCTCCGGGCCGAGGTCCGGCTCGTACCGCTCGTCGGGAACGATGTCCTCGTGCGCGCCCAACCGGCCACCCGCGAGGAGGAGTTGGGAGACCTCCAGCAGGAGGAACGGGACAGCGCTGTTCGGCTCGTCGCCCTTTGCCACTTCCGTGACAACGACGATGAAGCTCTCGATCTGGTCGGCGATCTGGACGGCGAAATCGTCCGGATCCTGAATGATCGCGTGCAGCGTGGCGTCAGACATCGAGCAATCGTCTCCCCTCGAAGGCACGGCCCAGCGTGACCTCGTCGGCGTACTCAAGATCTCCCCCGACGGGGAGTCCACTGGCGAGCCGGGTCACTCGCAGACCCATCGGCTTGATCATCCGTGCCAGGTAGGTGGCTGTGGCCTCCCCCTCCAGGTTCGGATCGGTGGCCAGGATCAGTTCGGTCACCACGCCGTCCGCGAGGCGCGTGAGCAGCTCGCGGATCCGCAGGTCGTCGGGGCCCACGCCCTCGATGGGGCTGATGGCGCCGCCGAGCACGTGGTACTTCCCGCGGAATTCCCGTGTCCGCTCGACCGCGACCACGTCCTTGGGCTCCTCGACGACACAAATGACCGACAGGTCACGGCGCGGGTCGCGGCAGATGCCGCACCGCTCCTCCTGTGCGACGTTGCCGCACACCGCGCAGAAGCGGACCTTGTCCTTGACCTCAAGGAGGGTGTGGGCAAGGCGGCGGACGTCGGTCGGCTCGGCCTGGAGGATGTGGAAAGCGATCCGCTGCGCGCTCTTGGGACCGACGCCGGGCAGCCTGCCCAACTCGTCGATGAGGTCCTGAACCACGCCTTCGTACAACGGATTGCCTTTCTAGTCCTGCTGGCCTGCTGGTCGTGCGTCCGGCTTCGGTTCGTACGGTAGTTGCTGCGGGGCCGCCTTAGAAGGGCAGGCCCTGCATGCCGCCCAGCCCCTGGGCCAGCGGGCCGAGCTTCTGCTGCTGGAGGTCCTGCGCGTTCTCGTTCGCGGCCTGGACCGCGGCGACGATCAGATCCGCGAGGGTTTCGGTGTCCTCGGGGTCGACCGCCTTCGGGTCGATCAGCAGGGCGCGCAGCTCGCCGGAGCCGTTGACGGTGGCCTTGACGAGACCGCCGCCCGCCTGTCCTTCGACCTCGGTGCGCGCAAGCTCCTCCTGCGCCACCGCGAGGTCCTGCTGCATCTTCTGGGCCTGCTGGAGGAGCTGCTGCATGTTGGGCTGGCCACCACCGGGAATCACGGTCACTCCTGGCATTTCGACGACGATATTTCGGTAGGGCGAGCCTACGTGTTCACCGGGCAGCGTGCCCCATGCCGTCCGAACAGACTCTTTCGGGTGAGACCCGAAAGCGGGGATCGAACTTCTATACCTGACCACACCCTGTTTCCCGGGTGACATCTCTGGATCCCGGTCCCACGGCCCACCATTCGGCGGTAGGAAGTGGAGGATCATGCGCATCAGTGCGCCTAGTGCGCCGCGTGGGGCGGCCGGTGCGCCCAGTGCGTCTCCGTACGCACACGGGCATTGCACGTCACACCAAGTCACCTTTCGTCACTGCATGTCGCATCACGTCACCGCATGTCACGCAGGGTCGGGAACAGCCAGAGCGCAGAGGAGTACCCGGTGAGCCAGCCGGAGATGCAGCCCGAGGGGCCGGCCCGGAAGGAGGCGGGGGAAGCCGAGAAGCCGTACGACGAGGACGATCTGACCGGGAGGCCCTTCCCCCTCGGCGACTGGGGCGAGCCCGCGGAGCGCCTCGACGAGCTCTACCGGTGGGTCGAGCAGGGCGCGCTGCGCACCGCCGACTGGTACCTGGCCGACCGCGCGTGGAAGCGGCGCGGGGCGCGGGTGCTGCGGGCGGGGACGGCCGTCGGCGTGATCACCGGGGCGGCGCTGCCGCTGCTCGACGTGACCGGGGCGCTGAACGACGTGGCCGGGTGGGGCTATGTGTCGCTGCTGCTCGGCGCGGCGTGCACGGCCTGCGACCGGTACTTCGGGCTGACGTCTGGGTGGATGCGGGACGTGGCCACGGCGCAGGCCGTGCAGCGGCGCTTGCAGGCGCTCCAGTTCGACTGGGCGTCGGAGAGTGTCCGCGAGGTGCTGGGGCCCACGGACGGGACGGCGAGCGAGGCTGCGGAGCGGTGCCTCGTGGTGCTGCGGCGGTTCTCCGACGATGTGACGGAGCTGGTGCGCTCGGAGACGGCGGACTGGATGGTGGAGTTCCGGTCCGGCCCTTCGCCGCTGGCGGTGCAGTCGCTGGGCGCGAGCGGCGGCGGAACGGGAGGCAGCGGGCGCCCGGACGGGCCGGTGCCGCCGGGCCGCTACGCGCTGCCGCCCGGGACCCGGCCGAACATGCCGCGCCAGCGGCCACCGGAGTCACCGCGCTGAGCGGTTCGAGTGCCCCTGGGGGCGTACGGGCCCCGCCACGCGCCCCCTGCGTCGGTTTGTGCGCCGAGGGCGGGTGGCGGGTGAGGTCTGCGGATCTCGGATCAGCTGAAGATGATCATTGACCCCTGGCCGAGACTTCTCGTGGCCGCCGCGTGCAGACCCAGCCAGACATGGCGCTCCCGGGCGAACGGGTTGTCGTCGGGCGGCTGCGGGCCCGCCGGCTCCTCCAGCGTCGTGGGGCGCTCGGGCGGGCGCGGTGGCGACGGCGGGTTCGCCGGGTCTATGCCGATCGACCTGGCCACCACCTCCAGCTCCCGCAGCAGACCCTGCGTGGAGCCCAGGGGGCCGCCGCCCGCCAGCAGCTCCTCGTTGGACAGCGGCGCCGCGTAGTCCACCGGGACATACGCGCCCGCGTGGTCGTAGTGCCAGACCAGGTGCGACTGCTGGGCCGTGGACTCGAACATCTCCAGGAGCTGCTCGTAGTCACCGCCCAGCGCGTCGACCGGGCTCACCTCCAGGCCGCAGAGCTGGAGCAGGTACGCGCGGCGCAGGAAGTGCAGGGCGTCGTAGTCGAAGCCCGCCACCGGGGCGACATCGCCCGAGAGGCCCGGCATGTAGGCGAAGACGGGAACGGTCGGCAGGCCCGCTTCGGTGAGGGCCTTGTCGTACGTAGCGATCTCTTCGGCGAAAGGATTGTCGGGGCTGTGGCACAGCACATCGACGAGGGGGACCAGCCACAGGTCACAGGCCACGTACGGCTCGCTCTCCACTGGATACGTGCGACGGTCAGGGCAGCGTAGTGCTCCGCGCACGCTGCGCACAGTTCGCGGGTCAACTACGCCCGCGCACATCCCATACCCACACGCCGCCCACGGGCTCCCCGTCACGCCCGAGCAACTTCGTCACGGCGGTGTACAGCGCCTCCGCGTTGTCCTGCGGGGCGAGCACCACGATGCCCGCCCGCCAGTACTCCAGGTCGGCCCGCGCCTGCGCCTGCCAGTTGGGGCCGATGGGCGGGATCTTGGCGCCGTAACGGATGTCGCGCAGCAGGGTGGAGGTGTGCCGCGAGGGCGCGCCGTAGATGCCGGTGCGCTCCTTGCCGAACGGCCCATTGAAGTAGCCGCCGGGCACCGGGAAGTCGCGGCCGGTCGTCGCGGACTGCCAGCGCAGGGCCTCTGCGTTGCCGGGGTCGGGGAGCGGCACGGGGACCAGGGATTCGCCCTCGCCCAGGTACGATTTCCACATGCCGTCGGCGATGAACGGGGGTATCTCGGGGCGGTCCCGCGTCGGCATCGTCGTCGGCACGATGGGCAGCAGCGCGAGCGCCACCGCGACCAGGCCGAGGGTGCGGCTCAGGTCGGGCGCCCGGCCCTCCCCAACTCCCGCATTCCGCGTACGGTCCGGCGCATCCCCGTCTACGTCCACGGTTCGCGTCGCCCACAGCTGATCCACCGCGAGCGCGATCAGGATGCCCAGCGCCGGGGCGCAGATCATCGCGACCCGCGACTCGATCACCGACTCGAAGAGCGGCTGATGGGCCAGCGCCCGCCACGGCCCCGGCAGCACCACATCGGTGTACGGGATACGGAACTTGGGGCCGAGGGAGAGCAGCGCCGCCGCGAGCACAGTGAAGGTGAGCGCCTTGACCAGGGCCAGGCGCCACAGGCTCAGCACGATGGCGAGGACCAGGCCGGCGAGCGGCCAGCCGTAGAACGCGTTCTGCTCGGTGCGGTTCATGGCGAGCGGATCGGCCCGCGCCTCGTCGCCGGCCAGCGCGCGCCCGGAGAACTCCAGGAAGGCGAGCGGGCTGTTGCCGGCGTTGTCGCCGTGCAGCACGCTGTGATAGCTCTGCGGGCCGAAGAACTGCCAGTACAGCGGCACCGCGACGAGCGGCAGGCACACCGCGACGGCGATCCCGAGCCCCTTGAGCAGGGGCCGCCGGGCCGCCCGCGCGACGTCGGGGCGTGCGAGCGCGTACGAGAGCGCGAAGAGCAGCATCCCCATCGCGGCGAGCAGCAGCGGTTCCTCGCCGAGGAAGATCTGGTACGTCGCGAAGAGGCCGAGGAGCACCCCGTCGCGTACGACCCTCTTGCCCTTGCCCTCGCCCTCACCCTCACCCTCGCAGAGCCGCAACGCGCGGTCGATGATCACCGGGATCATGAACAGCACGGCGAAGTTGGGGTGGGCGTTGGCGTGCGAGATCATCGGCGGCGCGAAGGCGCACAGCCCGGCGCCGACCGCCGCCGCCCACCGGTGGTGGACGAGGCGCTTCGCGATCAGCCAGTACCAGGCGACCGCGGTCCCGGCGAGCCCCAGGGTCAGTACGAGCGCCCAGGTCACGGTCGGTCCGAAGAGCAGGGTCACGGGGGTGAGCGGGACGGACAGGCCGAGCATGACGGTGTTGGCCATCAGGTTCACGCCGTTGGGGAAGTTCTGCACGGTCGTGAAGAGCGGGTTGCGCAGCTGCGCGACGTTGTCGGCGGTGACCGCGAAGAACCACTCCCACTGGTTCTGGTCCTGCCCCGAATCGGCGAGATAGCGGTGGTCCAGATCGGCCCACAGGTCCCTGTAGAGGATTACGGACCCGAGCAGGAAGAGGCCGACGACAGCGAGGTCGACGCGCCTGACCCGTACCTGCCGTGCGGCGCGCGCCTTGAGCCGTACGAGCTCGAACAGCACCTTGCCGTAGTCGACGGGCCGGACCTTGGACCCCTCCTGGTGCGACCACCGCACCGGAACCTCGGCCACCGGCCACCCCTCCCGCCGGAAGAACCGCAGGATCTCCACGTCGATGCCCCAGCCGTCGAGGCGGGCGTCGGCGAACGCGGTGCGCGCCTTGTCCCCGTCGAACAGCTTGAAGCCGCACTGGGTGTCCTTGATGCCGGGCACGGCGACGGCCCGTATCAGCCGGTTGCCGAGCCGCCCGAGCCATTCCCGTACGCGCCGCTGATGCACCTCTATGGCCGAGTCGGGGTGCGCGCGCGAACCGATCGCGGCGGTCAGCGACTCGTCCGCCAGCTGCTTGTCGAGCCGGTCGAGCTCCTCGATGGGGGTAGCCAGGTCTGCATCCGTAACAAGCACCCGGTCGCCGTACGAGGCGAGCACACCGAGGCGCAGGGCGTGCCCCTTGCCGCGGTTGGCGTCACTCGCGACGAGGTGGATGCGCGGCTCGTCGGCCGCTGCGGCGAGGACGGCGTCGGCGGTCCCGTCGGTCGAACCGTCGTCGACGACGATCAGTTCCCAGACACCCCAGCGGCCCGGATCGGCGCGCAGATGCGCGCAGATCGCGTCCAGTGTGGGGCCCAGCCGCTGTTCCTCGTTGTACGCGGGGACGACGACGGTCAGATCAACACTCACCGCGACGGCCGCTCCAGCTGCGCGGGGCGCCCGGAGCTCGCGGATCGTTCCTGCTCCTGCTCCCCCAGGCACTCCAGGTGTTCCGCCCAGGCCAGGGCGCTCGCGTGGTACGCGCCGATCGCCTCGCGCACTTTTTCGCTGTCCCCTCGCGTGACCGCTTCGACGACGTCCGGATAGCCGCTCCACAGCCGCTCCCGGATCTTCGGGTCGACGCGCAGATACGGCACGGAGAAGACCCAGCAGCGGACGCGCAGTTGGTGCAGGAACTCCGAGATGAAGGGGTTCACGATGAGCGTCCCCAGCTCCCGCCAGAACCTCAGGTCGTACCCGATGAGGATGTCCAGGTCCCCGGCCCGCGCCGCCCGCGCGGCCTCGTCGGCCCGCCGCCGGACCGACACCAGCACGTCGACGCGCGCCCGGCTGAGGGCGCTCGTGGCGAGCTTGCGGAAGATGCCGTCGCTGATCAGGGAGCGCGCCTCGACCATGCCGCGGAAGTCGTCGACAGAGATCACACAGACGCGAAAACCGCGGTGCTGATCGGCATCGAGCAGGCTCTGCGCGGCGAGATCGACCAGCGCTTCCCTGACCGGCGTCGCGGAGACCCCGTACTGCTCGGCGATCTGCTTGACGGTGAACTCCTGCCCCGGCCGCAAGCGCCCCGCAAGCACCTCGTCACGCAGCGCGTCGGCTATCTGCTGCCGCAGGGTGTTGCGGGTCACAGGTCCGCTCGCGGGCATGGCGTATTTCCCCTTCGTCTGGCTTCGGACACCTTAGGCGCTGTCCGAAGCGACCCGGAGAGCCAACGGGGGGCGGGGAGCGCGGGAGGGGCGCACGGGGGGCGCGGGAGACCGGCGGGCGCCCCACAGCGGGAGGGCTGCGGAGGCCCGCCGGTCCGCTTCCCGGGGTGACGAGGACTACACGGCACACGCGGGGGCGTGAGCGGGGGCGCGGATGGGGCGCGGATGGGGCGCGGAATGAGGTCAGCAGGCGCCGGGGCGGGCGTACACCGTGATCTGCGCCTGGGTGACGCGACTGGTGCCACACGCCTCGAAATGCGCGCGCAGCACCGCCCGCTTCACCGCTTCCTGCTCGATCGCGTCGAGCGGCTGCCCCGAAACGTCATGGACCACGACGATCCGCTGGGCGGCCAGCATGCGGGCGCGGATCAGGTCGGGCGGGAGCTCGGCGCCGAAGAGCGTGTTCGACGCGACCGGGGAGCGTTCGAGGGAAAGGTCCTCCAGTCCACGGAAATCGTCCGGCGCGGCCAGCGTCCACACCCGACGCCGGGCGGGCGTGAAGAGCAGCCCGTCGCCCGGCTCGCCCGCCTCCCGCACCGCGCGGGCCACGGCGAAGACGTCGTTCTTACGGCTCTCCGGCACACGCAGCTCCAGTCCGACCGGCAGCAGCGCCACCAGGGCCCCCACGGCCGTGGCCGCGGCGACCGTCGGGCGCCAGAAGCGGTCGAGGACCGCGCCCGCGAGCAGGGCGAGGCCGATCGCGGTGAACAGGACGTACCGGTCGACGTACAGCTGGCGCAGCGGTGACAGGAGCATCAGCAGGGCGGTGGGGAGGACCAGAAGGGGCAGCGCGAGGGAGTGCAGGCGGATGGGGCCGTGCGGGCGCGTAGGGACACGGGCGCAGGCGAGGCCGAGCAGGGCGGTCGCCGCGAAGACCAGCAGCTCGTACGCACCCGGATCGCCGATCCAGTCGACTTGCGCCGACTGTGTGGCGCTGAAGAGCGCGAGCGGCGCCAGGCCGACGGCCACCGATCCGGCGGCCGTGCCCCAGGCCCGTACGACCGGGCGTGACAGTCCGGAGCGCCAGACGGTGACGCCGTGGGCGAGCAGTGCGAGGACCGCGAACTCGTGCAGCAGGCAGGCGCCCAGCATGGCGGCGGCGTACCCGGCCCATGCGCGCTTACCGGACAGCCCGTCGTCGCACGCGTCCAGCAGCAGACAGGTCCCCCAGGCGACCAGGGCACACACCAGCGCGTACGAACGGCCCTCCTGCGCGAACCGCTGGACATTCGGCAGCAGAGGTAGAACGAGTCCGGCCAGTAGCCCGGCGCGCGGGCCCGCGAGGCGGTGGCCGAGCAACGCGACCGCGCCGGCCGCAGCGGCCGTCGCGAGGATGGAGGGCAGCCGGAGTGCGACGAGGTCGCCGTCCCAGAGGGCGAACACCGCATGCATGAGGAAGTAGTAGAGGCCGTGCACGACGTCCGCGTTGGCCAGCGTGTGCCAGATCTCCGGGACGCTCCGGTGCGCGATCTCGTACGTGACCGCCTCGTCGCCCCACAGCGTCCCTCCGCGGCGGATTCCCCACAGCCCGATGGCCAGCGCGGTCACGGCGGGCACGAGGGCGGCTGTGCGGCGGGACAACTGCCGCTCGGGCAAGGGCGATTCTGGGCGCACGACGGCGTGGTGCACGGTGTTGATGGCGGACTCCGTTCGAGGGCGCGTGTGCTGACCTGCGCACCCGAGTCCAGCGACCGCCAGATTGATGGGCAGCCCCCTCCCGCTGCACCAATCAATGCCGTACCGATCCGTCTCGCACCGATCAACTACGCTCCGGAGCCGGGGAAAGGGGGCGGTACGTGGGGCGTCATGAGAAGGCGGTGGATCCTGCGGCCGGCCCGGTCCAGCTGTTCGCGTACGAACTCCGCAAGCTCCGCGCCGAAGCGGGCGGCCCCACCTACCGGGCGTTGGCGCAACGGTCGTCCTACTCCGCGCCCACCCTCTCGGCCGCCGCAGCGGGTGTCCGACTGCCCTCGCTGCCCGTGGCGCTCGCCTACGCGGTGGCCTGCGGCGGGGATACGACGCGGTGGGAGCGACGGTGGCGCGAGGCTGCGGCGGAGGCCGTCACGGCGCATGTGGGCGACCCGGCCCCTGTGGCGCCGTATCCCGGCCTCGGCCGCTTCGGTCCTGGCGACCGCGAGCACTTCTTCGGGCGGGACGAGCTGGTCGCCGAGCTGGTGGAACTGACCCGGCGGAGCCGGCTCTGCGTCGTCGTGGGCGCCTCCGGCAGCGGCAAATCCTCGCTGCTGAGGGCCGGGCTCATCCCCGCAATGCAGGAGAAAACGACACCGGGCCCGCGGCCGGCCGCGATCCGGCTCCTGACTCCGGGCGAGCAGCCGGCCGGTACGCACGGGCAGCGGTTCGTGCCTGCCGAGGGGGAGGGCGCGGGCGACGGCGACACGGTCGTTGTGGTCGACCAGTTCGAGGAGACCTTCACGCTCTGCCACGACCCGTCGGAACGGACCGCGTTCATCAACCTGCTGGCTACGGCACGGACACCCGACTCACGGCTTCGGGTGATCGTCGCCGTACGCGCGGACTTCTACGGGCAGTGCGCCGAACACCCGGCGCTGGCTTCCGCGTTGCGCGACGCGTGCCTGCTGGTCGGGCCGATGTCCCCGGCCCAGCTGCGGGAGGCAATCGTCGGCCCCGCGACGGCGGCGAAGCTGATCGTGGAACGGGCCCTGACCGCCCGGATCGTCGCCGACGTCGCCGACGAACCCGGCGGGCTGCCCCTGATGTCGCACGCGCTCCTGGAGACCTGGCGCAGGCGGCGCGGCCGGACGCTCACCGAGGCGTCGTACGACGCGATCGGCGGCGTACGCGGCGCCATCGCCCACACCGCCGAGGAGGTCTACACGGGCTTCAGCCCGGACCAGGCCCGCACCGCGCGCGCCCTGCTGCTGCGCCTGATCTCCCCCGGCGACGGCACCCAGGACACCCGGCGCCCGGCTGCGCGGGACGAGCTGGGGACGACGCCAACGGCCGACCGCGTGCTGGAACGGCTCGTACGAGCAAGGCTGCTGACCACCGACGACGGGACGGTGAACCTCGCGCACGAGGCGCTGATCACCGCATGGCCGAGGCTGCGCGGCTGGATCGCGACGGACCGCGAACGGCTACGGCTGCACCGCCGACTGACCGGAGCGGCACGTATGTGGGAGGAGCTGGACCGGGACGAGGGAGCGCTGTTCCGGGGGACCCAACTGGGTTCGGTGCGCGAGGCGTTCGCGGATAAGAATGAGGGTGGATATGGATATGGGGATGGGGATGGGGATGGGGATGCAGGCTCGGGCTCGGGTGAACTGACTTCACTGGAGGCGAACTTCCTCGCCGCCTCCCTCGCCGCCAACGACCGCGCACAGAACGCCGCCACGCGGACAGCCCACCGCCTGCGCACCCTGCTCGCGACGCTGGCCGTGCTGCTGTGCCTGGCCGTCGTCGCGGGCCTGATCGCGTGGCAGCAGAGCCGTACCAGCGCACGCCAAGCGGCCGAGGCGGAGGCGCGGCGGGTCGCCGCCGTGGCGGGCACGCTGCGGCGGTCCGACCCCCGTACGGCGATGCGGCTGAGCGTGGCGGCCTGGCGGATCGCGGATCTGCCGGAGACGCGGGACGGATTGTTCGAGGCTGCCGCGCAGCGCGACCTGGACATATTCTCCGCCGGATCACCGGAGTTCGCCCCGGACAACAACGACACCAGGCGCGGGCTCAGCCAGGACGGCCGCACCCTGACGGTGGTCGGGCCAGACCGTACGGAGCGCTGGGACGTGTCGACGGGCCGCCCGCTTCCCACCCTCAAGGGCCTGGGCCGGTACGCCACGAAAAGCGTGGCCCTCAGCCCGGACACCCGCAGCGTGGCCGTCCTCACTCCTCGGGGCATCCGCATCTGGGACCTCGCCACAGGCCGCCTGACCGGCCCCGCCTTCGGCCCGTCCGACTACCCCGTCGAGGGCGACTTCCAGGGCGGCTTCACGTCGAACGGCCGGACCTTCGCCACCCAGAGCCGCGATCACACCGTTCAGTTGTGGGACCTCCGTGATGGCCGGCTGCTTTCAGAGGTTCCGTACACCGGAAGCGAGCCGAATCACCTCGTCGTCAGCGCCGACGACGGACTGCTGGCCTTCTGCCCGGACACCGGCCCGCTCCAGGTCTGGGACGCACGCGAACGCCGCAGAGTGCCCACTCCCTGGGCCACGAAGGCCGATGTCTGCGGTCAGCGGTTCCAGTTCACCCCCGACGGCCGGGCCCTGGCCGTCAGTACCGGAAACGCGCTGCGCACCTGGGATGTGCGGTCGGGCCGCGAGCGTTTCCGTATCACCGCGTCCGGCCTGGACGAGGCAGTCTTCAGCGAGGACGGCACCCATGTCGCCACCCTCGCGTCGGAGGAGATCCGGCTCTGGCGGACCGCAGATCCGTCCATCCCCGTGTTCCGTCACCCCCTGACCGGATCCAGCCTCGGTGGCTTGACGCTCGATCTGAAGGGCGGGGTGATCCGATACGTCGAGGGCGACAATCTGGCCAGTGCCACACACACTGTCGCGCTCGACGGCGCGGCTCCGCGCTCGTGGCAGAAACAGCCTTTCGCCCAGGCCCGGTTCAGCCCCGACGGCAGCGTCCTCGCCACCTCCCTACGGCGCGGTACGACGATGGATGTGCAGCTGCGCGACGGCCGTACCGGTCGCCAACAGGCCATCTTTCCGAGCGCGACCGACATCACACGCTCGAAACCCGTGCCCATGACGGCCTTCAGCCCGGACAGCCGCACCTTCGCTCACTTGAGTGCCCCGGACACAGTCACTGTCCGGCCTCTCGGGCTCCGTCGAACCATCGAATCCCCACTGCCACCACGCGCCGAAATCGGCGGCATCGTGCTCGGCGACGGATCGGTCACCGTGTCCAACGGCCGCTCGTTCGGCATCGAGTCCCTGCGCCTCGGCGAGCGCTCCTGGTCCGCCCTGCCTCGTAAGCGGTACGGCACCCTGCTCGCCCGGGCCCCCGACGGCCGGCTCATCACCGACGAAGGCCGCCAGATCGACCCGAAGACGGGCAGAGCCACGCGTGTCATGCGCGGCGAAGCCAGCAGCATGACCGTGGCCTTCAGCCCGGACGGCCGCTACCTCGCGGCCGCCGACATGGACGGTCGCGTCACCCTGTGGGACGGCGAAGGCAAGAACCGCCTCGCCCTGCTCATGCCCGGCGTGGTCGTGGGCGTGCGGGGTGACTGGGCGGTGCCCGCGCTCGCATTCTCGCCCGACAGCCGCACCCTCGCGGTGGGAGACGCCGATGGCGACCTGCGGCTCTGGGACACCGCGTCCCCCCGCTCCAAGGGTGCACCGCTGCCGCCCGCCGACGGCCCGGTGCTGGCGCTCGCCTTCGGCGAGGGCGGCTCCGAACTGCGCGTGACGACACCCCACACCGTGCTCCGTACGTACCCGCTCGCCCCGGACCGTACGGCCGAAACCGTCTGCGCGCGGTCGGGAGGCGCCCTGTCCAGGGGGGCCTGGGAGACCTACCTCCCGACCGTGCCGTACCGCCGGACCTGCTGACGGTCAGGGGTGGTCGGGCAATCGGATCGTGCGGACGAGAGACGTCTTCTCGTACAGATCCGGTGACCGGGTCACCACGGGACAGCCGTCCGGCCACGCCAGCGACGGACGGGCCAGATGCACCGCATGCGCGATGCGCCAGCTGAGGCCCCCACGGACCAGGGCGCCGACCGCCGATGCTCCCGCGAAGTCCAGCTCGACGATGTCGGCGGACGGGAGTGCGCCGACATGCTCGGCGATCCCTTCACGGTTTGCGTCCGCCGCCGCGAGACACAGGGTCGGCACATAGACGTGCCGGGTAGCGCTGTGCTCGGTGTTGGCGATGAACTGCGAGGCGAGCCGGTTGCCCGAGCCGAGCGCGAGCAGGGCCGACTCGTCGTAGACGACGGCCCTGGTGACGGCGCGGGTCACAGGCTGTCCACGGGCCGGCCGGCCTCCAGGTCTTCCCAGACCTTCTCGACCCGGTCGTGGTCGTCCTGTGTGAGCGTGACCCCGAAGTGCTTCTCGCAGTACGCCTTGGTCTCCTCGTAGCGTGCCCGCAGCTCCTCCTGAGTGGGGGTGGCCCCCGCCAGCTCGGCGAGCAGGTCGCGCATGGTGATGCCACGCTCTCGGGCGAGCACCATTAGGCGGTCGCGGACGGTGGGATCAACCTTGATGGTGGTGTCGGCCATGAGGACAGCATACCGCCGGTATACCACCTCTGACCGTTCGAGTTGCACAGTCATGACGACCTCTTTCTTCTCTGGGATCCGGGATCCGGGACTCCCGACCTGGATCAGGTCGGGAGCGCTAAGCGGCGCAGAGCACCGCACGTACCGCCGACGCGCCTCTGCGCGCCGTGTCGACGAAGCCTTCGACCTCGGGGATTCGTACCGGCACACCCGCCGCCTTGCAGGCACGACAGCGGCCCGGCTCCGGAATCGACGCCCGGCACTCCTCGACCAGCGGCGCCAGCCGCACCACGTCCGCCGCGCCGAGCAGCAGCTGGGGTTTGATCTCGCGCAGCGAGCTCAACAGTCGCGCCGCCGAGCCCAGCGAGGACGGCGGGTCCGGCAGGTCCGGCCGCTCGCGAGTTGGTTGTACGGAGTGTCGAACACCTCGTACTCCGTAGTGATCCTGCCGTCCTTCGGGTCCTTCACCGTCAGGCGGCGCAGATAGCGCGATTCCTCCAGCTCACGCAGGGCGTCGGCAATGCGCGTACGCCCCTCCTTGCGGAGCAGCGCGAGTGTCCGGATCGAGGCGTGCGCGCCGTTGGGGAGGCTCAGGAGGTACATCAGTACGCCTGCCGCGCACCAGGAAATGGTGAGATCGCGGATGAGGGCGTTGGCGAAGGTGGAGAAGGCGCGCGTCTGCGCGGTACGGTGGATACGCATCGGAGGGTCTTTTCTCCTGGTGTCGAGCCCCCGGGTGGTCGCACACCGCGGGGGCATTTTTATGCCGTGATGCCGGTGACCATACCGCCACGCTCTGTGCGCACCGCAACCCCCAACTCCCGCCCCGGAGCCCGCTTTTCAGGCCCCCGGTCAACGTCGGCGAAACCCCTGCCATCAGGCGTTTCTTCATCCGCACCAGCCCGGGGCGCGGGAACGTGCCGACAAGGCCGCCCCCACCGGTTCCCTCTCCAGGGTGACGACGGGGACAGACAACGGGGACAACGGAGACGCCGGGGCGCCCCCTCCACGCGGCAGTGCGTGACAGGGGGCGCCCCGGCGTCGGCCAGGGTGTCCGCCGACGCCGTGCCCAGGGCCTCCGCGTCGGCGGTGGTAAAGGGCCCGGCCGTAAGCGGGGTACGGTGGCTACGCACCGGAGGTTCTCTCTCCGGTGTCACGCCCCCGGGTCGTCGCACACCGCGGGGGCATTTTCATGCCCTGATGCCCCCGACGCCGCCCGGGGTGCCCTACACCGTGTGCTCGTCCGCCACCGAAAGCGCCGCGTCCAGGGCCGTCAGGCCCTCCTTCGCCTCCGCCTCCGTGACGTTGCAGGGCGGGACCACGTGGGTGCGGTTCATGTTGATGAAGGGCCACAGGCCGTTCTTCTTGCAGGCCGCGCCGAAGGCGGCCATCGGGGCGTTCGCCGCGCCCGTCGCGTTGTACGGGACCAGCGGCTCGCGGGTCTCCCTGTCGCGTACGAGCTCCAGCGCCCAGAACATGCCCGTGCCGCGGATCTCGCCGATGCTCGGGTGGCGCTCCGCGAGGTCGCGCAGGCCGGGGGCGATCACCGTGTCGCCGATGTGCGCGGCGTTCTCGACGATGCGCTCCTCGTCCATCGCCAGGATCGTCGCGACGGCCGCCGCGCAGGCCAGCGGGTGGCCAGAGTAGGTGAGGCCGCCGGGGTAGGCGCGGGTCGAGAAGGTCTCGGCGATCTCGGCGGAGATGGCCACGCCGCCCAGCGGCACGTAACCGGAGTTGACGCCCTTCGCGAAGGTCATCAGGTCGGGTACGACGTCGTAGTGCTCGGCGGCGAACCACTTGCCCGTGCGGCCGAAGCCCGCCATGACCTCGTCCAGTACGAACACGATGCCGAACCGGTCGCAGATCTCGCGGACACCCGCGAGATAGCCCGGCGGCGGCGTCATGATGCCGGCCGTGCCCGGGATCGTTTCCAGCACGATCGCCGCGACGGACTGCGGGCCCTCGAAGGCGATGGTGTCTTCGAGGTGCTGGAGCGCGCGGGCGCACTCCTCGGCCTCGTTCTGCGCGTAGAACGCCGAGCGGTAGAGGTACGGCGCCCAGAAGTGCACCGTGCCCGACGTGCCGTTGTCGGACGGCCAGCGGCGCGGGTCGCCGGTGAGGTTGATCGCGGTGGAAGTGCCGCCATGGTACGAGCGGTACGCGGCCAGCACCTTGTTGCGGCCCGTGTGCAGACGGGCCATGCGGACGGCGTTCTCGATGGCCTCGGCGCCGCCGTTGGTGAAGAAGATCTTGTCGAGGTCGCCGGGGGTCCGCTCGGCGATGAGGCGTGCGGCCTCGGAGCGGGACTCGACGGCGAAGGCGGGCGCGAAGGTGGTGAGCTTCCCCGCCTGCTCCTGGATCGCGGCGACGACCTTCGGGTGCTGGTAGCCGATGTTGGTGAAGACGAGGCCACTGGTGAAGTCGAGGTACCGGTTGCCCTCGTAGTCCCAGAAGTACGAACCCTCGGCGCCGGCGACGGCGAGCGGATCGATCAGGCCCTGGGCGGACCAGGAGTGGAACACGTGCGCGCGGTCTGCGGCCTTCACGGCCGCGCCGGCCTGGGAGTCGACATGAGGGGTCATGGGGCAAGGGTAGGTACGGCCTGGTGGGAGGCGACATGGCCACCTTGTATGGACTGCGCCACTTTCGTCGGCAGGGTGTCGAGGGACCGTGCGCGTGCGCAACTGTTGACAGCTTGCTGTCTATTCGACAGTATGTTGTCAACGGATTCGACATGAGGAGCTCACCATGGCCGGCAAAACCGTATACCTCGCCGTGTACAACACCTTCGCCGACTGGGAGCCGGGCTACACCACCGCCCATCTCACCCAGCACGGCTACACCGTCAAGACCGTCGGCGCGACCACCGAGCCCGTCACCACCATGGGCGGCCTGCGCATCCAGCCCGACCTCGCGCTCGACGACGTACGGGCCGAGGACCCGGATGCCGCGCTGCTGATCCTCACCGGTGCCCAGCTCTGGGACACCGGTGACGAGCTCGCGCCCTTCGCCCGCGCCGCGCGCACCTTCCTCGACGCGGGGGTGCCGGTCGCCGCGATCTGCGGGGCGACGGCCGGTCTCGCGCGTGAGGGGCTGCTGGACAACCGGACGCACACCAGCGCCGTCTCCTTCTACCTCGACGCCACCGGCTACAAGGGCGGCGAGCACTACCGCGAGTCCGACGCCGTCACCGACCACGACCTGATCACGGCGGGGCCGACCGAGCCCGTCGCGTTCGCCCGCGAGGTCTTCGCGCGGCTCGGGGTGTACGAGGGCGAGAAGCTCGACGCGTGGTACCGGCTGTTCCACGACTCGGACGCCTCCGCCTACGAGGTGCTGGAGTCGTGAAAGAAGTGCAGGAGGAGGTGCGGGTGGAGGTGCAGGAGGAGGTGCGGGTGGAGCGGGACATGCTCAGCCGTACCGCGCTCGGTGTCTTTCGGCTCAATGGCCAATTCCTCGGCGTGTCCGAGCAGTTGGCCAAGCCCGGCGGGCTCACCGCCGCCCGCTGGCAGGTCCTCGGCGCCGTACTGCGCGAGCCGCTGCCCGTCGCCGGGATCGCCCGCGTCATGGGCATCACCCGCCAGAGCGTGCAGCGGATCGCCGATCTGCTGGTCGCCACCGGGCTCGCCGAGTACGCGCCCAACCCCGCCCACCGCCGCGCCAAACTGCTGCGCCCCACCGAGGCCGGCCTGGCCGCGGTGCGGAAGATCGGCCCCGGTCATGCGGACCTGGCGGCGCGGCTCGGCGGGGAGCTGGGCGCGGAGGGCTTCGCGGAGACGGTGCGGGTGCTGGAGCGGCTGTCCAAGGCGCTGGACGCGGTCGCGGAACTGCCGGAGCCCACACAGGCGTCGGAGACTACGGAACAACAGGACCGCGATCACCGTCCGGAGTTTGCGTCCGGGCCGTGAAATGTCCTACCAGCGCACTATCCTTCGGTCCGTTGGGGGACACATCGGGGGAGGGACAGCGCTGTCATGGAAAAGTTGGGGCCGGAAGATCCACAACAGATCGGTGCATACCGACTGTTGGCGCGGCTCGGTGCGGGCGGTATGGGGCAGGTCTTCCTGGCCCGCTCCGGCCGGGGCCGTACCGTCGCCGTCAAGCTGGTGCGCCAGGAGCTCGCCGAGCAGGAGGAGTTCCGCAGCCGCTTCCGGCATGAGGTGGCCGCGGCCAGGCGCGTCGGCGGCCGGTGGACCGCGCCGGTCCTCGACGCCGACACCGAGGCCACGATCCCGTGGGTCGCCACGGGTTACGTCGCCGGGCCCAGCCTCCAGTCGGTCGTCTCGGCCGGTACGGGTGCCGGGGCCGGGGCCGCCGCGGGGCACGGGCCGCTGCCCGAGCGCTCCGTCCACATCCTGGGGGCCGGTCTCGCGCACGCGCTCAAGGCCATCCACGGCGCGGGCCTCATCCACCGCGACCTCAAGCCGTCCAACGTCCTGATCACCATCGACGGGCCGCGCGTCATCGACTTCGGCATCGCGCGGGCGCTGGAAACGGTCACGGACGCCGGGCTCACCAGAGCCGGCGCCCTGGTCGGCTCCCCCGGCTTCATGGCCCCCGAGCAGGTGCGCGGCGAGCCGATCACGCCCGCGTGCGACATCTTCTGCCTGGGGTCGGTGCTGGCGTACGCGGCGACGGGCAAGCTGCCGTTCGGCACGGCCGACAGCGGTGTGCACGCGCTGATGTTCCGGATCGCGACCCAGCCGCCGGAGCTCGGCGACATACCGGATGGGCTGCGGGACCTGATCAGGGACTGCCTGCTCCAGGACCCGACGGCCCGCCCCACGCCGGAGCAGATCCTGGAGCGCACCCGCGGGACGGACGGCGAGCCCTGGCTGCCGGGCGCGCTGGTGGCTCAGCTCGGCAGCCACGCGATCCAGCTCCTTGAGCTGGAGTCGGAGAGCCCGGCGCAGGGCGGCAGTGAGAACGGCGGCGCCCCGCCCGGTGGCGGTGTGCACGCCCTGCCGACGATCATCGCGGCGCCGACACCGCCCCCGGGAGGCCCACCGGCGCCCCCGGCCCTGGCCCCGACCCCGCCGTACGCCTCGTACGGCTACCCGCAACCCCATCAGCCCCACCCGTACCACACCCCGCCCGGTGGGTACGGCCCCCACGCGCCGCTGTACGCCTACCAGCCGACCGCGCCCGAGCCCACGCCCCGCACCGGCCGCTCCACCGCCGCGCTGATCACGGTGGCGCTGCTGGTCGCGCTCGGCGCGGGCGGGTCCGTGTACGCCTTCATGAACAGCGGCGAGGACAAGCCGCGCTCAGGACCGGTCAACACGCAGCCGACCGCGTCCGCGAACGGCCCCACGGACGACGGCAAGAACGCGGTGCCCTCGTCGCCCAACGGCACGCCCACCCAGGCCACCAAGGGGGGCGCCATACCCGAGGAGTACCTCGGCACCTGGAGCAGCAGCATCGGCGAAACGGGCCGCGACACCCGCCTATTGGTCCTCCAGCAGGGCAAGATCGGCGACACGGTTCTCTCGCTCACCGCCGACGGCCCGTCGGCGGGCGGCACGTACCACTGTGTGTTCCAGGCGGAGTTGGACTCGCCCCCGAGCGGCGGCTCACCGCTGAAGATCGGCCCGTCCCGGGTCACGGTCGGCGAGCCCATGACGTCCTGCACGGCCGGCAAACCCACCGAACTGACCCTGGAGCCGGACGGAACGCTCCGCCGGACGACCACCGCCACCGGGGAGTCGGTCACGTACACGAAGTCGGGCTGACCCGGCGCGGCACAAGCGTGCGCGGCCGAAGCAAGGGGAGGGCCACGGCGCGAACTCGCGCCGTGGCCCCTCCCCTTGCTCACTTGCCTGCCGGCAGTCTCCGCACGTCGAACCTCATCAGCCGATGAGGTCTCCCATCCATACCCGTCGACCGAGTTCGTCGAGCTCGGCTTTGAGCTCACGGCACTCCGGAAGCGCTCTGCCCAACAGTCGCCAGTAGTCGGGTCCATGGCCGGACACACGCACGTGGGCCAGTTCATGCACGACCACGTAATCAACCAGGTGGATCGGCAGTTGAAAGGTCGCCCAGTGCAGTGAGATCACTCCGGCACCGGACGCCCCGGACCGATAGCTTCCCCATCGGTGCCCCAGGTCCCGAACCTGTACCTCGGGCTCAGAGACATCCATCCGGGCGGCCCATGGTTGAAGCCGCCCCCGCATCCAGCGCTGCCCGGCCCGGCTGTACCAGTCGGCGAGCGCCTTCCGCGCACGAGTCGGGTCAGCCACGACAGTGCTGTCCAGCCGCAGGCGGCCCGCGACCAGCCGAACGGTGGGCGCCGCGCTCCCGTCGGCCGGCGCCGGTTCGTTGTCCACGACGAGGAGCCGGTAGTCCCGTCCCTGATAACGATGGATCTCGCCGTCCCTGAGGGTACGAACCGGATGCAGCTGGCGGCGCTCATCGCTGAGACGCGACTTGTCGTCGATCCAGCGCCCGCTGCCGCGTACGAAGTCCTCCGCCCGCCGGACGCCGCATCCACCCTGGTCTTCTCGGCCACCCTCGCGAAACTGCCCATGCGACGCCAGTTGACGTGAGCTTGGCCACGTACGGGCTCCCAGATGATGTGACGCCTATGCTGACGAGGCCGCAGGCGGTGCGCCGCCCCGGCCGTTGAGTTCCTGACGCAGCCTAGTAGCCGCTGAGCAGCAGTCCGTGCTCAACGAAGCACGAGATGTCGGTGTACGGGTCCCATTCCTCGGGATTGACCGCGGACTGACCGGCGTTGATCTTCTCTGCGTATCTTTTGGCCGACGTGTAACGCTGCCCGTCGGTACTCAGCACCTGCTCCTCACGCATGTGCTTCGACTGCTGCTCGGAGACCGCACGCACCTGACGGCCGTACGTCTTCGCGAAGTCGGGGCGTGAGCGCAGACGGCTGTTGGCGTCGCCGCAGACACCGCCGAAGGAGCTGGTGTAGTTGACGTAGTGGAGGAGACGCCAGAGCTCGAAGCAGGGGTGCGAGTAGGCGATCTTGACCCCCTCCTTGTCCGCGAGCCGTCGGGCCTCCGGGATGTTCAGGTGGTCATCACGGTCGAAGAGGACCCACACCTCGGGCCAGTTCCAGTCCTTGCCCTGCTTCAGACCGGCGTCCTTGGCCTCCCGCTCGACCTTGCGCAGGGTGCGAACGGCATCCTTGACCATCGCGTGGGGCTTGCGGTGCTTACCCACGGCGTTCGGGTTCTCGATGTGATGCTCGACCTTGCGACCCGGCTTGAAGGTTCCGTTCTTGACGATGATGTCGACGTATTCGGGCTCGGTGACCTCACCCTCGGTGAAGATGTACACCTGACGAGGGCGGTTCTCACGCCCCTTCGCGCCGCCCTTCTTGCGGGAAACGCTGTCCCCTCCCCTTGGCCTCGCCATCAGACCTCTTCCGCCTCCATCCGCGCCAGGTCGTCCGTTCGCAGCAGCCGCCGCCCGATCTGCCCCTCCGACACCTTCGGCACCGCGCCGAAGGACCCCGCGAGGTACGACGCCATCAGGTCCTCTTCGTCCGTCGGATCCCAGTCGGCAACCGACGACAGTTCCGTCGCGCCCCGCTCGTCCTTCGCGGTGAGCCAGAGCTGCCCCGGTTCCAGGAGTCGTCCGCCGCCCGGTGTCCGCATGAGTGAGGGATCATGCCCGGTGAAAATCAGCTGCGCACCCTTCGGGTTCACCCGGGGGGCCTGGAAGAGGCGTACGACCTCCGCCGCGAACCGCGAGTGCAGGCTGGCGTCGAGCTCGTCGACGAGGAGCACAGCGCCGGTGTCGAGAGCGAGCAGCAGGGGACCGATCAACGCGAACCAGGAGCGGGTCCCCCAGGACTCCGAGGCCCAGTCCATCGCCGTCTGTTCGCCACTGCCCGAGTGGACAAGGCGGACCAACGGCCGCCCGGACGACGTCTGCTCGACCTCCACCCGGGCGATACCGAGATCCGCCACCCGCAGCAGTTCCTCGGCCCGCCAGCGGAAGTCGTCATTGCGCAGCAGCTGCAAGGCGGTGTAATCCTCGCGCTGGGTGCGCTCGGTCTCGGGGGTGACATCCCAGAGGTTGTTCTTGAACCAGTCGAAGACCGGGGTGAGCTGCTCATGTCCGTCGTTGGCGGCGCGCGTCAGCAGCAGGGCGTCAGAGCGCGTCGTACGGGCCAGGCGAGTGCGATCGTGAAGACGATCGCCGGGAAACTCGAAGTCCTTCTCGCGGGAGGCATCCCGCTCGAACCACACCTGGCGGCGTCCCTTGGGGTAGGCGTAAAGCCATTCCGCTTCGACCCGCCGCGCCCCCAGTTCAAAGCCGTACGTCCAGCGGACACCGTCGTCAAGGACAAGATCCGCCTCGTAGAACGACGTCTCTGAAGCGGCCTTGGGGTCCAGGGCGAACTCGTCACGAGGGATGCCGTCGTACGACGTCCAGTCGGCGTAGGAGCGCAGAACCGCCTCGCGCATGTTCTTCAGCGCGGCGATGACGTTGGACTTGCCGGACGCGTTGGCGCCAAAAATGCCCAGCACCGTGTACACGGGAAGCATCCGGCCATCGGACAGCGTCATTTCACGGGCAGCGGCATGCTCGCCGCCACCCTCGCCGGGCGCGACGAACGACAGTTCCTGCTGGTCACGCAGGGACCTGACATTCGCCACCCGGAATCTCAGCAACATCCTGTCTCCTTCATGGCGCACAGATTAGTCACGCCATCGGGCCCGCGCCGTCGGATGCGCGTGGCGGCCGACACCTGGCACGGTGTCGGCCGCCACGCGGTGTCCCTTAGATGAACGAGTTGATCTGGATCGTCTCGGTGCGGCCGGGGCCGACGCCGATCGCCGAGATCGGCGCGCCGGACATCTCCTCCAGCGCCTTCACGTAGTCCTGCGCGTTCTTCGGCAGGTCGTCGAAGGTCTTCGCCTTGGTGATGTCCTCGGACCAGCCGGGGAGGTTCTCGTAGATCGGCTTCGCGTGGTGGAAGTCGGTCTGGTTGTACGGGAGTTCCTCGACGCGCTTGCCGTCGATCTCGTACGCCACACACACCGGGATCTCGTCCCAGCCGGTCAGCACGTCCAGCTTCGTGAGGAAGAAGTCCGTGAGGCCGTTGACCCGCGTCGCGTAACGCGCGATCGGTGCGTCGAACCAGCCGCAGCGACGGTCACGGCCGGTGGTCACGCCCCGCTCGGCGCCGATGCGGCGCAGCGACTCGCCGTCCGCGTCGAAGAGCTCGGTCGGGAACGGACCGGCGCCCACCCGCGTCGTATAGGCCTTGAGGATGCCGATGACGCGGCTGATCTTCGTCGGGCCCACACCCGTACCCGTGCAGGCGCCGCCCGCAGTCGGGTTCGACGACGTCACGAAGGGGTACGTGCCGTGATCGACGTCGAGCAGCGTGCCCTGGCCCCCCTCGAAGAGGACAACCTTGTCGTCGTCGAGCGCGTTGTTGAGGATCAGCGTGGTGTCGGCGACGTAACCCTTGATCTGCTCGCCATAGCCGAGAAGCTCCTCGACGATCTGGGCGGCGTCGATCGCACGGCGGTTGTACAGCTTCGCCAGGATCTGGTTTTTGCCGTCGAGCGCGGCCTCCACCTTCTGCTGGAGGATCGACTCGTCGTAGAGGTCCTGGACGCGGATCCCGACGCGGTTGATCTTGTCGGCGTAGGCCGGGCCGATTCCGCGGCCGGTCGTGCCGATCTTCCGCTTGCCGAGGAAGCGTTCCGTCACCTTGTCCACGGTCGTGTGGTACGACGTGATCAAATGCGCGTTTCCGCTGATCAGCAGCTTGGACGTGTCGACACCACGCGCGTTCAAGCCGCTCAGCTCGGAGAGCAGGACCGCCGGGTCGATGACGACACCGTTACCAATGACCGGCGTGCATTCAGGCGTGAGGATTCCGGAAGGGAGGAGATGCAGCGCATACTTCTGGTCGCCGACGACGACCGTGTGGCCGGCGTTGTTGCCGCCCTGATAGCGCACTACATAGTCCACGGATCCACCGAGCAGGTCGGTGGCCTTTCCCTTGCCTTCGTCACCCCACTGAGCACCGAGCAGCACAAGTGCGGGCACAGGCGTACACCCCTTCCGGGCGGGGCATGTCCAAGGTCAGGGGGCATACGGAGGCCGTACGCCTGATACTGAGCAGTTGGACCGGGTGCCCCGGAATAGACCAAGCCCCTGGCGCAATAGCGCAAGGGGCTCTTGCACAAAGATGCTACCCGAGGAAGGACCGAGGTGTCGGCTCCAGAGCCCACCGCGAACACCGCGCATCCGCTGCTGGTGCTCATCGACCCGGTCGCCCGGCGTACGGACGGCGAGTCCGTGCGTATCGCCAAGGACGTGCTGTGCGCCGGAGCATCCGTCAAAATCTGCCGCCCCGAGGGGCCCGAGGAGTTCGCGCGGGCCCTTGCCCGCCGGGGCCATAGGCGGCCCGTGGTGATCGGCGACGACCGGGCGCTGCTGCGCACGGTGGCCCTGCTGCACCGGGAGAGAGAGCTCGGCGCCGGGGAGCTTTCGCTGGTACCGGTGGGGGCGGGGCTTGATCTCGCCCGGTCGCTCGGCGTGCCGACCAGTGCGGTGGCGGCGGCCCGCGCGGTCCTGGAGGGCGTCGCGCACCGGTTCGATCTGCTCGTCGACGAGAGCGACGGGGTCGTCCTCGGCGATCTGCGCATCCCGGCGCCGATGGCCGTGACGCCGCCCGTGCCCTCGGTGTGGCACGCCTGCCGCTCGCTGGTACGGACCCTGGTCGGGCCCGGGCCGCCCGCCCCGCCGTCCGCCATGCGGACTTACCGGCTGCGGGTGGAGGCGGACGGGGTGCTGGTGAACGATCTGGACCGGCCGGTCGAAGGCATCTCGGTGTTCTCCCGCGCGGGGCGGGCGCAGGTGGTGATCCGGCCGCAGGGCGATGAGCCGGTACGGATGGACGCGCTGACGGTGACCGTGTCCGGCCCGGATTTCCGGTACCGGGCGGACGCGCTGGTGACGGGCCCGGTGCGGACCCGGACCTGGACGGTGCGGCCGGGGGCGTGGTCGCTGACGCTGCCGGTGGCTGTGACGGCGACCTGAGCGGGGGTGTTCGGCGCGGCCCCGGCCCGGGGCCGCGCCGGCCCTTTCAGGCCCCCGGGTCCAGCGTTGCCCGGTGGTCGCGGCGGGTGAAGGTCTTGTACCAGAGCTCGTTGTGCAGGACATATATGAGTAGCGCGTACGTTCAAAACCATGACGAAGGCAATCACCGAGGACACACGCACTGGACGGCCTCGACCTGACCGTCGAGACCGGTGAGGTCCACGGCTTCCTCGGCCCCAACGGCTCCGGGAAGTCGACCGCCATCCGGGTCCTCCTCGGCCTGCTGCGCGCCGATTCCGGCGCCGTACAGCTGCTCGGCAAGGACCCCTGGAAGGACGCCGTCGAGCTGCACCGGCACATCGCCTACGTCCCGGGCGATGTGACGCTCTGGCGCAATCTGAGCGGCGGCGAGGTCATCGATCTGTACGGGCGACTGCGCGACGGCGGCCTCGACAGGGCGCGGCGGGCCCAGCTCGTCGAGCGGTTCGAACTCGACCCCACCAAGAAGGGGCGTACGTACTCCAAGGGCAACCGGCAAAAAAGTCGCCCTGGTCGCCGCCTTCGCCTCCGACGTGGATCTGCTGATCCTCGACGAGCCGACCTCCGGACTCGACCCGCTGATGGAGGAGATCTTCCAGCAGTGTGTACGGGAGGAGCGCGACCGCGGGCGCACTGTCCTCCTCTCCAGCCATGTGCTGAGCGAGGTCGAGGCGCTGTGCGACCGGGTCAGCATCATCCGCCAGGGACAGACCGTCGAGACGGGGTCGCTCACCGACCTGCGCCATCTCACACGTACGTCCGTCACGGCGGAGCTGGCCGGTGCGCCCGACGGGCTCGCCCTGCTGCCCGGCGTGCACGGCCTCGTCATCCAGCCGATCGAGGGCGGCCGGGGCGCGGACAGGCGGGTCGCGGGCACACGGGTCGCGTTCCAGGTCGACACCGACAAGCTCGACGCCGTACTCAGGTCGCTCACCGACTCCCGGGTGCGCTCGCTCACCAGCAACCCGCCCACCCTGGAAGAGCTTTTCCTCCGCCACTACGCACGCGAAGAAGTGGCCGGGGAGGCGGTGTCGCGATGACCGCCGTGACGGTTTCTCTTCCTCGCACCGGCGGCTCCCGTCAACTGGCAGGCACCGGAGCCCTGTTGAGGCTCGCACTGCGCCGCGACCGAATCGTGACGGCCATCTGGGTGGTGGTGATCGGCGGCCTCGTCACCAGCGGCGTCGGAACCATCGAGAAGTTCTACGACACCGCCGGAAAACGAGCCGACCTGACCGCGTCCATGGGCACCAACGGCTCCCTGCGCGCGATGTACGGGCCGATCTTCAGCGACTCCGTCGGGGGGATCGTCGCATGGCGCTTCGCCGGTTTCGCCGCCGTACTGGCCGCCGTCATGAGCCTGATCATCGTCGTCCGGCACACCAGGGAAGAGGAGGAGACCGGGCGCCAGGAGCTGATCTCCTCCGCGATGGTCGGCCGCCGCGCCCCGCTCACGGCCGCGCTGCTCGCTGCGCTCGTCGCCAACACGGCCCTCGCGCTGATCGTCACCGGCGGGCTCGCCGGGCCCACCGGCTCCGCGTCCGGCGCCCTCGCGGTCGGCGCGACCATCGGCGCGGTCGGCATGCTCTTCGCGGCCATGGCGGCGATCGTCGCCCAGCTCACCGAGAGCGCCCGCCTCGCCAAGGGCATGACCGCCGGGGTGCTCGGCGCCGCGTTCGTCCTGCTTCGGCCTGGCCAGACTCGTCTTCGGCGGCATGGCCGAGGGCGCGGCCGACCTGGTCGGCGACAACGACCAGGCCCGGCAGATCTTCGAGCGCATGGGCGGCCAGGCGGGCCTGTCGCAGGCCTTCCTCGCCGCGATGACCGGCATGTTCGGCATGGTCGCCGCGTTGTACGCCGTGGCGTCCGTGCTGCGGCTGCACGGCGAGGAGACCTCGCAGCGCGCCGAACCGATCCTGGCCAACGCGGTCGGCCGCCTTCGCTGGGCGGCCGACCACCTGGTGATCACCTTCGGCGGCGCCGCGCTGATCATGCTGATGGCGGGCCTCGGCCTGTTCCTCGGATACGGCAAGGAGCTCGGCCCGATCCTGGGTGCCTCGCTGGCCCAACTCCCCGCGATCTGGATGCTCGGCGGCCTGGCGGTGCTGCTGTACGGAGTCGTCCCGAGGGCAGCGGTGGCGGCCTGGGCGGCGGCGGGCCTGGCGCTGGCGCTGGGCTGGATCGGCCCGGCGCTGGAGATCCCCCAGTCGGTGATGAACCTGTCCCCCTTCGGACACCTGCCGAAGCTGCCGGGCACGGAGATGGCGTGGACGCCGGTGGTGACGCTGACGCTGATCGCGGTGGCGCTGGTGGGGGCGGGGCTGGCGGGGCTGGCGGGGCTGCGGCGGCGGGACATGATCAGCTGACGGCTTGGCTCTGCCTGCGCCGGCGCCGGGGCCCGGGTCTGACCTCCTGGGTCTGGCGCCGGGGCCCGGGTCTGGCGCCAGGTCAGACCTCCCGCTTCGGGCCTCGGATCAGACCTCCACCAGCAGTTCCTTCAGGCCGCGGATCACGAAGTTCGCCCTGCGCTCCGGCTCCGCGGCCAGCCGTAGATGGGGCGCCCTGCGCAGCAACTCACCGAAGGACGCGGCAAGTTCGAGGCGGGCCAAGGGGGCGCCCAGGCAGTAGTGGATGCCCGCCCCCAGGGTCACGTGCGGGTTGTCCTTCCGGTCCAGCTCCAGCCGGTCCGGGCGGTCGAACACCGCCGGGTCACGATTGGCCGAGCCGAAGAGGAGCGCGACCTCGGAACCACGCGGAATCGGGACGCCGCCGACCTCGATGTCGTCGAGCACCCAGCGCTCGAAGAGCTGCAACGGCGTGTCGTAGCGCATCAGTTCCTCCACGGCCGTGGGCAACAGCCGCTCCGGTTCGGCCCGGAGCGCGGCCAGCTGACCGGGGTTGCGCAGCAGCGTCCACCAGCCGCCCGCCGTCGTATTGACCGTCGCCTCATGGCCCGCGTTCAGCAGCAGCACGCAGGTGGAGATCAGCTCCTGCTCGCTGAGCCGCTCGCCCTGATCGTGCGCGGCGATCAGGGCCGAGATCAGGTCGGACCCCGGGTCCTTGCGCCGCTCGGCGATCAACTCCCGCAAGTACACGGTGAATTCGAGCGAGGCCCGGACCGCGCGCTCGGCCACCGCCGCGGAGGGGTTCAGCTCGTACATCCCGCAGATGTCCGCCGACCAGGGCCGCAGCAGCGGGCGGTCGACCGGCGGGATGCCGAGCATCTCGGCGATGACGGCGACGGGCAGCGGCTCGGCGACCATGGTGAGCAGATCCCCACCGCCGGCCGCACAAAGACCGTCGACCAGCTCGGCGGCCAACCGGCACACGGTGGGCGCGAGTTGCTCGACCGTACGCGGAGTGAAGGCCTTCGAGACCAGGCGCCGGATGCGGGGGTGGTCCGGGGGCTCCAGGTCGAGCATGCCGTGGTCGTTGAGGGTGTGGAAGGGTTCGTGCGCGGCGGGCGGCGGGGTACGCCCGAACTCCTCGTGCGTGAAGCGGTGCAGATACGTACGCCCGAGGCGACGGTCGCGCAGCAACGCGGACACGTCGGCGTGCCGGGGGATCAGCCACTGCCGGGTCGGGGCGTTGTAGAGCGCGCGACCCTCGGCGCGGAGCTGGGCGAAGGCGGGGTACGGGTCGGCGACGAACGCGGGCGACGACGGGTCGAAGAGAGCGGCCATGCGGGGACGCTACGCGCTGTGCGGGAACGCGGGAAGGCCGTGGTGCCGGGGGCGGGTGCGGGGTACCGAGGGCGTCCCGAGGCCGGGGTGCGGGGTGCCGCTGCGTTCCGGGGGCAGGTGCGGGGTGCCTGCGTCGCTGTTCCCCTCCCCGCCCCTCCCCTTCCCGTAACCGGGGTTCCGCCCCAGAACGCGGTCCTCAAACGCCGGACGGGCTGAAATGGGGGCTTCGTCAGGAAGGCGTAACCAGTCGCGCCTCGTACGCGAACACCGCCGCCTGTGTCCGGTCGCGCAGGCCCAGTTTCACCAGGACCCGGCTCACGTGGGTCTTGATCGTGGACTCCGCCACCACCAGGTGCGAGGCGATCTCCGCGTTCGACAGGCCCTGCGCGATCAGCACCAGGACCTCCGTCTCGCGCTCCGTGAGCTCGCCGATCTGGGACAGCGCGGGCGGGCGCGGGGTCTCGGCGAGCTTGGAGAACTCCGAGATCAGCCGCTTGGTGACCGTCGGGGCGAGCAGCGCCTCACCTGCCGCGACCACCCGCACCCCCTCGGCCAGCTGCCGCGCCGACGCGTCCTTCAGCAGGAAGCCCGAGGCGCCGGCCCGCAGCGCCTGGTAGACGTACTCATCGAGGTCGAAGGTGGTCAGGACCAGCACCTTCGCGTCCGCGTCGGCCGCCACGATCTCCCGCGTCGCGTCGATGCCGTTCAGCTCCGGCATGCGGATGTCCATCAGGACGACGTCCGGGTGCAGGGCGGCGACCTGGGCGACCGCCTCGCGGCCGTTCACCGCCTCGCCGACGACCTCGATCTCCGGCATCGCGTTCAGCAGGACCGTGAAGCCCTCACGGACCATGATCTGGTCGTCGACGATCAGCACGCGGATGGTCATACGACGGGCTCCTGCTCGGCGGTGGCGGGCGCCGCGGGGGCGACGGGGATGAAGGCGGCGACCTCGTAGCCGCCCTCCTGCGTCGACTCGGCGGTCATCTCGCCGTTCAGCATCGTCACACGCTCCCGCATCCCCGTGAGGCCGTGCCCGGCCCCGGGCGACGGCTTGACCAGGCCTCGGGCCGGTGTATTGACGATCCGCAGGCCCAGGCCCCCGAGTACGTACGACACCTCGACCTTCGCGGACGCTCCCGGCGCGTGCCGCAGGGCATTGCTGAGCGCCTCCTGGATGATCCGGTACGCCGACAGCTCGACGCCCTGCGGAAGCTCGCGCACCGCGCCCGTGATGGTCTTCTCGACGGTCAGGCCGGCCTCCCGCACGTTGTCGACGAGCCCGTCGAGCTCGGCGAGTGTGGGCTGCGGGGCGTCCGGGGCCTGGTAGTCCTCGGCCCGTACGACGCCGAGCACCCGGCGCAGCTCGGTCAGCGCGGCCACCGCGTTCTCGCGGATCGTGATGAAGGCCTTCTCCAGCTCCGGCGGCGGATTCTCCACCCGGTACGGGGCCGCCTCCGCCTGGATCGCCACCACCGACATGTGGTGGGCGACGACGTCGTGCAGCTCACGCGCGATGGTCGTGCGCTCTTCGAGGAGCGTGCGCTTGTCGCGTTCCACGGCGGTGACCGACTGCTGCGCGGTGACCTCTTCCTTCGCCTGGTGGCGGATCTGGATCGCGGTCACCGCGAGCAGCGCGAACGCGGAGACGAAGAGCATCACGCCGGTTTCGTTCCAGCTCCCGTAGCCGTCGGACGGCAGCATGAACCCGAGGGCGGCCGTGAGGATCCACATCCAGCCCGCCGTACGCGGCCGGGTCCTCGCCGCCACCACGACCATCACCACAAGGTGGCTGAGGAAGGCGCTCTCGGACCATGGATCCGAACCCCCGACCAGACCGCCCGCCATCAGGGTCGCGGCGACCGAGAACCACCAGGCCAGGACCGGGCGGAACAGCGTCATCACGATCGGCGCGGCCGACACGAGGCCCACCATCAGCAGGGTGGAATCCCCGGCGAAGTCGGAATACCCGGTGGTGGCCGCCACCATCATGGTGAGCAGCGCGAAGCCCGCCACCACCGCGTGCGGCGCCCAGGTCCCGTACTCGCGCACCCGCTGGGGAAACTTCCGGACGACGGCATTGTCCAGGGACAGCCGTGGCAGCGGGCGGTAGTCGAAGGGCTTGTGAAACAGGTCCTGGCGCAGGCCACCCAGCGCCCCTATCGCCAGACGGAGCTCGGGGCTGCGGTGCTTTGTCTCGGTCACATACAGAACGGTAGGCGCAAGGACGGACGGGGGCGTCCGCCCCGGTGGGGAACTTCCCGCGTCCGTCCCAGGTACTACAGGCCCCCACCAGGCCCCCCACGAGGGCTCCCGTACGGCGTACCTCAGTGCTTGAGGCGTACGTCACTGCTTGCCGGTGTACGTCCGCGCTTGCCGGTGTACGTCAGCGCTTGAAAGCGTCCGCGTGCTCCGCCGCCCACTCGGCGTACGTACGGGCCGGGCGCCCGGTGACCTTCGCCACCGTGTCAAGGACGGTCCGGCCCTCCACCGGGGTGTCCCGGTACATGCCAAGGAGGAAGTCGATCGTCTCGGCCGGGAGCCCCTCCTCCCGCCACTTCGCGAGTGCCTGCTCCTCGCTCAGCTCGATCAGCCCGACGTCCCGGCCGCGCGCCGCCCCGATCGCCCGCAGCTTGTCGTGCACCGTGAGCACCTCGGGCCCGGTGATCAGGTACGTCTGCCCCGCATGCCCCTCCTCGGTGAGCGCGACCGCCGCCACCGCACCGATGTCGCCCTCGTGGACCACCGCGCTCGGCCGGTCCGCGTACGGCTCGCGCACCAGGTCCTCGGTGCGGATCTGCTCGGCCCACTCCAGCGAGTTCGCCATGAACTCCACCGGCATCAGGACCGTCCAGTCCACATCACCCTCGCGCACCGCCGTCTCCAGCGGTGTGGGGCCGCCGCCGTTCAGCACGGTGATGCGCCGAACGCCCGCCTTCGCCGCCAGCTCGACAAGCTGCGGTCCGGTGGTCAGGTCGCCGAAGACCGCACCCCCGAAGGTGATCAGGTGTACGCCCGTGACCCCCTCCAGCGCGGGAGCCAGTGACGCGGGGTCCGTCAGGTCCCCGCGTACCGTCTCCACACCCGCCGGGAAGTCCGCCTTCGCCGGATCGCGGGTCAGCGCACGCACCGACTCGCCCCTGCGGAGCAGCTCGGCGACCACCTGACGGCCGACGTTCCCTGTCGCTCCGGTTACGAGAAATGTCATTTCGGGCTCCTTCTGCTCGGCTGGACAAGTCCACCGTAGAAACCCTTGCGGACAGCCTCTGTCCGCAACATTGGACGGGTCACGGAACAGGCCGCGTCAGTACGCGAGCTGCTCGATCTCCTCCGCGACGACCGCGCACGCGTCCGCCGACGGATCGATCAGCGGAAAGTGCCCGACATCCTCAAGGAGCGTCAGCCCGACCGTCTCCCCCGCCTTCGCCGCCGCATCGGTGTACGCCTCCGCGACGGCCTGCGGTACGACGATGTCGGTGCGGCCCTGCACGATGACGGTGGCGATGCCCGTCGGAAGGAGCGCGGCCGGGTCGGCGTACGGCCTGCGCTCGGCGAACCTCTCGCTGCCGCCGAGCAGTTGGTCGACCGCTCCCGAGCACACCGCCAGCTCCCGCGCGACCGCGAAGTCCGCGATCGGCGCGAGCGCCACGACCCCGCGCAGCGCGGGCGCGGCCGGCAGGTGCCAGGGCGAGTCGGCGGGCAGCTCGTGGCGGGCCGCGGCCCACAGCGCGAGGTGGCCGCCGGCCGAGTGGCCGGTGACGACGATGCGCCGCGCATCGGCCCCGGGGATCGCCTCCCGTACGAGAGCGGGCATCAGGTCCATCGCGGCGGCCACATCGTCGAACGTCTCCGGCCAGCGCCCCGCGACCGGACCCGCCCCGTCCTGCTGCGGCAGTCCGCTGCCGCGCCGGTACTCGACGTTGGCGACGGCGAAGCCCCGGCGGGCCAGGAAGTCCACGAACGGCGTGGTGTGCTGCCGGTCGTACTCGGCCCGCCAGGCCCCGCCGTGCAACACGACGACCAGCGGCGCGCCGGCCCGGCCGCTGCGTGGCGAGTAAAAATCGACCACTTGATCGGGGTGAGCGCCGTACGCGACCGTCGTATCCGGTGCGACGACCGGATGGGAGAAGGCCGACTCGGCCTCAGCAGCGTCCCGTTCGGCTGCGGGGTCCGGCATGCGGGGACCAACCCTTCGGTGCGTACGGCCAATTGATCTAGGTAGCGGACCGGACGTTATCAGCCGTCACACCCGTCCCCGAGCCAGCACCTACGCCAGGACTTCCGCCAGCACCCGCGCCGCACGCTCCGCGTCCGCGAAGCCCACGTACAGCGGCGTGAATCCGAAACGCAGCACGTCGGGGCGGCGGAAGTCGCCGATCACGCCGCGTGCGATCAGCTCCCGCATCACCTCTGCCGCGTCCGTGCCCGCCGCGCAGCGCAGCGAGACCTGGCTGCCGCGCTCGGCATGCGCGGCCGGGGTCACCGACGAGACCCGGTTCGCGGGCACGTACGTGTCCACGCATTCCAGGAAAAAATCCGTCAGCGCGAGTGACTTCTCGCGTACCGCCTCGATGGACACGCCGTCCCAGACGTCGAGCGCGGCCTCCAGCGCCAGCATCGAAATGATGTCGGGAGTACCGACCCGGCCGCGTGCCGCGCCGTCCGCCGGGGCGTAGCCGGGGGTCATGCCGAAGGGGTCGGCGTGTGAGTTCCAGCCGGGCAACGGGGAGTCGAATACGGCCTGGTGGCGCTCGGCGACGTAAATATAAGCGGGCGAACCCGGCCCGCCGTTCAGATATTTATAAGTGCAGCCGACCGCGAGGTCGACGCCGTGCGCGTCGAGTCCGACCGGCAGCGCGCCCGCGCTGTGGCACAGGTCCCAGACGACGAGCGCCCCGGCCGCGTGCACGGCGGCGGTGAGGCCCGGCAGGTCGTGCAGCCGGCCCGTGCGGTAGTCGGTGTGGTTGACGAGGACGGCGGCGGTGCGCGGGCCGAGGGCGCCCGGCAGGTCCGCCGGGTCGACCGGGCGCAGCCGCTTGCCGGTCATCCGGGCCGCCGACTCGGCGATATAGCCGTCGGTGGGGAAGGTCGCCGCGTCGACGAGGACCTCGTCCCTGGCCGGGTCCGCGATCCGCGTCGCGCCCACCACCGCCTTGAAGACGTTGACGCTGGTGGAGTCGCCCACCACGACCTGGCCGGGCCCGGCGCCGATGAGCGGCGCGATGCGGTCACCGATCCGTTCGGGCGCGGTCCACCAGCCGCTCTCGTCCCAGGAGCGGATGCGCAGCTCGCCCCACTCGCGGGTGATGACGTCGGCTATTCGTCCTGGCACGTGCCGGGGCAGCGCGCCCAGCGAATTGCCGTCCAGGTAGACGGTGGCGTCGTCGATGGCGAACAGCTCGCGGCGCTTGGCCAGCCCGTCGGCGGCGTCGAGCGACGCGGCCCTCGCACGGTGGTCGACGGGCTGGTCAACGCGGTGGTCGACGGGGTGGGAGTCGATCGTCGGCTCAGACATGGCTGCGCGCCGTCCACAGCTCGGGGAAGACGTTCTTACGGGCCCGCTTCTCCAGCCAGGCCACCCCGGCGGAGCCGCCCGTGCCGACCTTGGAGCCCATGGCCCGCCGGGTCGCCACCAGGTGGTCGTTGCGCCAGCGCCACACCAGCTCACCGACATCGGTCAACGCCTCGCCGAGGCGGACCAGTTCACCGTTCTGGTCGCCGCCGTACACCTGGGACCAGATCGCCTCGATCTCGGGCGAGGGCTCGTACTTCAGCGAGAGGTCGCGCTCCAGCACGGCGGCCGGCACCGGCAGACCGCGCCGGGCGAGGAACCGCAGAGCCTCGTCGTACAGGCCGGGCTCCTGCAGGGCCTTCTCCAGCTCGGCGTACACCCGCGGTGCGCCCCGGTGCGGGACGAGCATCGACGCGGACTTGTCGCCGAGCAGGAACTCCATCCGCCGGTACATCGCGGACTGGAATCCCGAGCCCTCACCGAGCGCACTGCGGTACGAGTTGAACTGCGTGGGGGTGAGGTGGGCGAGCGGGCGCCAGGAGGCGTTCAGCGCCTCCAGTTCGCGCATCGATCGCTTCAGCGCCGCCATCGCGACCGGCAGATCGTCCTCGCGCAGCGCTCCGGCCGCGGTCTCCCACTCATGGACGATGACGGTGAACCACAGCTCCATCACCTGGGTGGTGACCAGGAAGACCATCTCTCCGGGATCGTCGGAGAGGGTGTGCTGGAGGTGGGTGAGGACGTCCGCCTGAACGTAGTCCTCGTACGGAGTCGTGCCCGCGAAATCCAGGTTCGGAGTGTCCGAACCAGCTTCGGGGGCATCGGGGGTGTGCGACATTCCTGTCTCCTCGACACGAACTTGCAGGTAGCGGTCCGCCCCGTCCGTATTGCTCCGGAGGGCCCCGGTCCCCTGCCGGAAGCATAAACCGAGGATTATCCGGCTGTCGGACCGGTGACCCACCCGCGGAACGGGAGGAGGCCCGTATCCGGGCGCGGGTCGCGCGGATACGGGCCTCCTCCCCAAAGACACCTGCTCAGCCGAGGGTGTCGGCCGCCTCCTGCGAGGAGTCCCGCAGGAAGGACGAGCAGCGCTCGTACTCCTCCTGCTCACCGATCGACTGCGCGGCGCGGGCCAGCGCGTGCAGCGCGCGCAGGAAACCGCGGTTCGGCTCGTGCGCCCACGGCACGGGCCCGTGGCCCTTCCAGCCGGCGCGGCGCAGGGCGTCTAGACCGCGGTGGTAGCCGGTGCGGGCGTACGCGTAGGACTCGACGACCCGCCCGTTCTCGTACGCCTCGTCGGCGAGCTGGGCCCAGGCGAGCGAGGAGTAGGGGTACTTCGCGGCGACATCGGACGGCGCGGCGCCGTTCGCGAGCAGCCCGCGCGGCTCGGGGTCGTCGGGCAGGTGGGCCGGGGGCGGTCCCCCGAGAAGGTCTTTGTGGATGGCCATGAGTTCCAGTGTCACAGGTCTCCGCGCGATGTGTGATCCCCGGGCCCGCGTTCCGCGTGCGGGGCCCTGTCAGGCTCCTCCAGGGGCGGCGCGGCCACCGCGCAGTTCACCCGGCTGCGCGGCACACACGCCCCCGGCCGCGGATTGCGCACCGTCAGCCACGCGATCAGCGCGCCCAGCACCAGCACCCCGGCACACATCGGCATCGCCCGCCGGAACGTCGCGCCGAACTCCGCCGCCGAGCGGTACGCGTCCGGGCCCATCCCGGCCAGCAGCGGCAGCGCCGCCACCGCGATCAGGCCCGCCGCGCGGGCCGCCGCGTTGTTGATGCCGCTGGCCAGGCCCGCCCTGCCGGTTTCGACGGAGGCCAGCACGGTGGCGGTCAGCGGGGCGACCAGGGTGACCATGCCGGCGCCCATCACCACGATCGCGGGCAGCACGTCCGTGACGTACGAAGCCCCCTCCCCCACCCGCAGCATCAGCAGCATCCCGGTGGCGCACAGCAGCGGGCCGACGGTCAGCGGGAGGCGCGGGCCGATGCGCTGGGCCAGTTCGCCCGAGCGCGCGGACAGGAACAGCATCAGCACGGTGGTGGGGAGCAGCGCCGTGCCGGCCTGGAGCGCGGAGTAGCCGACGACGACCTGGAGTTGCAGGGCGGTGAGGAAGAAGAAGCCGCTGAACGCGGCGTACACGCACAGCGTGACCACATTGATGGCGGTGAACTGCCGGGACGCGAAGAGCGTGAGCGGCATCATCGGGTCGGTCCGCATCTTCTCGACGTACAGGAACACCGCGCCCAGCACGACCCCGAGGACCGCCGAGCCGATCACGACGAAGGAGGCCCCGCCCGCCGAGGCCCCGATCAGCGTGTACGTCACGAATCCGAGCGCGACGGCCGCGAGCGCGGCGCCCAGCACGTCGAAACGGCCGTGCGCCTTCGGATCACGCGACTCGGGTACGTGCTTGAGCGCGACCGGGACGCAGAGCGCGGCCAGCGGCACATTGATCAGGAACACCCAGCGCCAGCCGGGGCCGTCGACCAGCCACCCGCCGAGGAAGGGCCCGACGGCCGCCCCGACGCCCCCGAGGCCGGACCACACGCCGACCGCGCGGGCCCGGTCATCGGGGTGGAAGGAGGCCTGGATGAGGGCGAGGGAGCCGGGTGTGAGCAGCGCGCCGCCGACGCCCTGGAGGGCGCGGGCGGCGATCAGGATCTCGGCGTTCGGCGCGAGCCCGCACAACAGCGAGGCCACCGCGAACCACACCACCCCGATCACGAAGATCTTCCGGCGCCCGAACCGGTCCCCCAGCGCCCCGCCGAGCAGGATCAGCCCGGCCAGGGTCAGCATGTACGCGTTGACGGTCCACTGGAGGACCGCCATGTCGGCGTCCAGATCCCGGCCGATGCGAGGCAGGGCGACATTGACGACCGTGGAGTCCAGCAACGCCATGCCGGAGCCCAGGACGGTCGTCAGCACCACCCAGCGCCCGGTGCGGGTCCCCAGCCTGATGTCCATGCCCAGGATCATCCTCGACGGGGGCACCCCGCGCAGGACGAAACGCATGCGGGCCCGCCCCCTGCGAAAAGGGGGCGGGCCCGCATGCGAACAGGTACGGCTACGGCTACTTGAGCTTGGTGCCCGTGGAGCGCAGGTTCGCGCAGGCCTCGGTGACACGCTTGGCCATCGACGCCTCGCCGAGCTTGCCCCACGTACGCGGGTCGTACGTCTTCTTCGAGCCGACCTCGCCGTCGACCTTCAGGACACCGTCGTAGTTGCGGAACATGTGGTCCGCGACCGGGCGGGTGAAAGCGTACTGGGTGTCGGTGTCGAGGTTCATCTTCACGACGCCGTTCTCCAGCGCGGTGGCGATCTCCTCGGCGGAGGAGCCCGAGCCGCCGTGGAAGACGAAGTCGAAGGGCTGGCTGCCGGCGCTCTGGCCGTGCTTCGCGCTGACGCCCGCCTGGAGGTCCTTCAGCAGCTCGGGACGGAGCACGACGTTGCCCGGCTTGTAGACGCCGTGCACGTTGCCGAAGGACGCGGCCAGCAGGTAGCGGCCCTTTTCACCCAGACCGAGCGCCTCGGCGGTGCGCAGCGCGTCGTCGACGGTGGTGTAGAGCTCGTCGTTGATCTCGTGCGAGACGCCGTCCTCCTCACCGCCGGTCGGGGTGATCTCGACCTCAAGGATGATCTTCGCGGCGACAGCCTTCGCGAGCAGCTCCCGGCCGATGGCCAGGTTGTCCGCGAGGGTCTCGGCGGAGCCGTCCCACATGTGGGACTGGAAGAGCGGGTTGAGGCCCTTGGCCACGCGCTCGGCGGAGACCTCGATCAGCGGGCGGACGTAGGTGTCCAGCTTGTCCTTGGGGCAGTGGTCCGTGTGCAGCGCGATCGTGACCGGGTACTTCGCGGCGACGATGTGTGCGAACTCGGCCAGCGCGACGGCGCCGGTCACCATGTCCTTTGAGTACTGGCCGCCCAGGAACTCAGCGCCGCCGGTGGAGATCTGGATGATGCCGTCGCTCTCGGCGTCCGCGAATCCGCGCAGCGCCGCGTGCAAGGTCTGGGTCGAGGTCACGTTGATGGCCGGGTAGGCGAACTTGCCTGCCTTCGCCCGGTCGAGCATCTCGTTGTAGACCTCGGGGGTTGCGATGGGCATCTGTCCGCTCCTAATGATGTGCGGGTGTGCGTACTGGTCCCTGACCTGGGGGCGACGTCATCGTCGCCCCCATCTTTCCAGACTCTCGCCCGTCCTCCACCCCTCGTACCGCGCAGGCATGCGGATGGGGTCGGTTGTTTCACGTGAAACAACCGACCCCATCCGAAAACCGCAGGTCAGGCCAGGTCGAGGTCCGTCAGCTGGTACGCCGTGAGGTACGGCAGACCCGCGTCCGCGATGGCCACAGATGCCCCGCGGTCGACGATCGTGGCCACGGCGACGACCTCGCCGCCCGCCTCACGGACCGCCTCGACGGCGGTCAGCGGCGAGCCGCCGGTGGTCGAAGTGTCCTCGACGACCAGGCAACGACGGCCCTTGACGTCCGCGCCCTCGATGCGGCGCTGCATGCCGTGCGCCTTCTGCGCCTTGCGTACGACGAAGGCGTCGAGGCGCGTACCGCGTGCGGCACTGGCGTGCAGCATCGAGGTCGCGACCGGGTCGGCGCCCAGCGTCAGACCGCCGACGCAGTCGAAGTCGAGGTCGGCCGCCAGATCCAGCATCACCCGGCCGACCAGCGGCGCGGCCACGCCGTCCAGCGTGATCCGGCGCAGGTCGATGTAGTAGTCGGCCTCGATCCCCGAGGAGAGGGTCACCTTGCCGTGCACCACGGCCTTGTCCTTGATCTGCTGGAGCAGCTCACCACGTACGTCAGTCATGGACGTCACCTTAAAGCCGCCCCGGGTCCACGCCCTCCCCCGATCGGACGGCCGCCCGCTCACAGCCCTCTTGAGTGCGCCGCTCACAGCCGCCGCCAGCTCCAGGTGGTCGCGATCTCCAGCGGCTCGATGGGGGTGACGAGCCGCGGTGCGGTGTTGAGGCCGTTGGGCGGGCCCGACTGCGGCTCGACACAGACCGCCTCGGCCTGCTCGTCGTAGATCACGACCCACTCGGCGCGGCTCGCGATCTTCAGCTCCAGCTGCCCTGGCCAGGTCAGCGTGACGTCCACGCCGTCCGGCATCCCGAAGCAGTCGTCCCAGGGACCGGGCCCCGGCTCGATGCGGCGGCCCGTCGGAAGGTGGTCGTCGCCACGCTCCTCCTGCCACCCGGCGGCGAAGTCGAGCCGCACGTCCTCGCTGCGCCCGCCACCCTCACTGGCTTCGCTGCCTTCGCCGCCGAGGTTGCGCCGGAACCAGGGGTGCCAGCCGGCCTGCGCCGGGAAGGAGTCGCCGTACGTCTCGATCCCCATGGCCAGGGTGAGCGAGTCCTCGGTCAGCTCGAAAGTCTGGGTGACCCGGCCGGGATACGGCCACGGCTCGGCCAGGTCGTACGTGAACGCGGCCTCGCTCTTGTCGGCGCGGGCGGTGCGCCAGACGGTGTTCCGGCCCGTGCCGTGGATGGCGTGGGGCGGCGAGTCGATCGGCAGCTGGTGCAGGGTCGGCCCGTTGCGGAACTTCCCGTACGCCGTCCGGCCGCACCACGGCACCATCGGGAAGCAGCCGTACCGCTCGCCCTGGCGCAGCAGCTCGGTGCCGCCGATGCGCAGGCCGACGATGCGGCAGCCGTTGCCCTGAGCGATGGTCAGTTCGGTGTCGCCCGCGGTCAGTCGCGTCTCTTGGGTACTCACGATCCGACCCTAACCGCCGGGCCCCGGAGCCGGTCGGGTGCTTGCGGCGAAAATGGCTGCCGGACGCCTTTGAGAGTGCCGGGCGCCTTTGGGAGTGCCGGACGGCCTCGGGGAGTGTGCCGGACGCCTCCTACTGCCTGCGGCGCAGCGCGCGTCCGACGACGACCGCCGAGGCCAGCGCGAGGGCCGCCGCGGGGGCGACCCAGCGCAGGGTGGCCGTGGCCGACAACGACTGCGGGGCTGGCACCGGGGCGTACCGCCCGCGCGGCGGCGCGTGGTCGACCTCCTCCGCGCTGCGGCCGATCATCGTCCGCCGGGCGTGCGCGGCCTCGGCCGCGGGAGGCCCGTCCGGGGCCGGCACACCGGGCAGGGGCACGCCGGGCAGGTCGGACACCGGGTCGAGCGACGGCGGCGGCACCTCCGTCTCGAAGACGGACGTGTGGTCGTCGGCGGCGGCGGGCACATCGTCGTCACCGACGGAATCGGCCGGATCGGCGCCATCCGCGGCACGGATCGAGTCGGCGGGCCCGGCAGCCCCGGCCGTCCCGGCGGGATTCACCGGCTCGGGACCGGCCTCCCCGGGGTCGGCCGCCAGTCGCGCCGCGAAGCGGTCGAGCAGCCGGTGCGCGAACGCCAGCGTCACGGCCGCGTCAAGCTCAGCGATGCGTCCCTCGCCGCTTGCCGTGCCGGTGAACGTCAGCCCCGTACCCCTGCCGGCAACACTGTCCGCGCCCACGTCGCCGACCGCGTCGGGGGTCAGCCGCAGCGTCAGGGCCAGCTTGACCGAGCCCGTGCCGCGCGCCTCCGCACCCTCGCCCTCGACGGCGAAGCTGCCGTCAGGCTGCTCGGTGACGCGCAGCGTTCCCCGGTATGTGATCGTGCTGCCGCCGATGCGGACCTTCAGCCGCCCCGAAAGCGGGCCCGATGCGTCGTCGGCGTCCTGCTGGAGGCCGGGAACGCAGCGCGCGACGCGGGAGGGGTCCCCCAGCGTCTCTCGGAGGGTCTCTGCCGGAACCGGAACGAACACCTCATGCTCCATGGGAAGCGAGCCTACTCACGCCCGCCCGTCATGTACCCGACTCCGCACGGAACAGGCGCATCAGTCACACCGAGTCGGACCGAGTCGGACACATTTGTCCGCAGGCGTTCTGCAGGCATTCTTCAGGCGTTCAGTACCGCGGGTGCATCAGCGTCGAGGGCGGCACCGCCCCCCGCACCCGCTCCCCCTGCGCCGACCGTGCCGCCTCCCCCAGCACCCGCGGCGACAGCGACCGCAGCCGGGGCGCGTCCCCGGCGAGGCCGAGCCCGGGGGGTGTGCGGTGCCCGGCCAGGACGAAGCCCCAGTCATGCGGGGCCGCCACCGCACCGGAGACACGGTCGGGGCCCGCGGTGAACCCCGAGAGGCGGCCGGCCGCCCGGTACGGGCTGGTCCGCAGCCCCGCGGACCGCATCGTCGCGTCGACCGTCCAGAACACCCGGGGGCGCGTAACGAGCGGCCCCGCGTGCACCACCAGCCGCCCGTCGTCCGCCAGGACCCGGGAGGTGAGCCCGTAGAACTCCTGGGAGTAGAGCTTCGTGCTCGGCGTGATGCCCGGATCGGGCAGGTCCGAGATCACCACGTCGTACGGGCGCCGCCCGGCCGGACCCTCCTCGCGCAGCCACTGGAACGCGTCCGCGGTCGCGACCCGCAGCCGCGGGTCGCGGTGGACACCCCCGTTCAGCGCGGTCAGGGCCGGGTCGGTGCGGGCCAGCCGGACGACGCCAGGGTCGAACTCGACCACGGTCAGCGACTCGACGTCCCGGTAGCGCAGCACCTCGCGGGCCGCGAGCCCGTCACCGCCGCCCAGGATCAGCACCCGCGCGTGCGGGCCGCGCATCGCGGGGTGGACGAGCGCCTCGTGGTACCGGTACTCGTCACGGGCGCTGACCCGCAGCCGCCCGTCGAGGAAGAGATCGAGCGGCCCCTGCTCACCGCCCGTCAGGACGACCTCCTGCACGCCCGTCTGCACGGCGACCCGCACCCCTTCCCCGTACACCGCGCGGCGCGCCGCGCGCTCGAAGTCGCCGACCAGCGCGGTGGCGGTGGCCAGCAGCACGAGCACCCCCAGGTTCACGGCGACCAGCAGCCAGCGGTTGCGGGGCGTCAGGTCGTCGCGGAAGAGCCACAGGACAAGCGCCCCGCCGGCCACCGTATTCACCGCACCCGTGAGCAGCGCGCCGGTCAGCTGCCCGAACAGCGGCAGCAGCAGGAACGGGAAGGCGAGGCCGCCGACCAGCGCGCCGACGTAGTCCGCGGCGAAGAGGTCGGCGACGTCACCGCTCGTGTCCCGGCTCTCGCCGCGTCGCGCCACGCGCTGGATGAGGGTCATCAGCAGGGGGATCTCGGCGCCGATGAGCACCCCGATCGCCAGCGAGAAGGCGACCAGCACATAACGCGCCCCGCCCACCCAGGCGAACGTCGCGTACAGCACCAGCGCCGAGGTGCCGCCGACCAGCGCCAGCGCCGCCTCCACCAGGCCGAAGCCGACCGCCGCCCGGCACCGCAGCCGCTTGGCGAGGAGCGAGCCGATGCCCATCGCGAAGACCATCACCGAGAGCACGACGGACGCCTGGGTGACCGAGTCGCCGATCAAGTACGAAGCGAGGGCGACCAGTTCCAGCTCGTACACCAGTCCGCACGCGGCGCAGACGAAGACCACGCCCAGCACCAGGAACCGCCCCGTCCGAGGACGTACAGGCAGGGCGGCGGGCGCGGCCGGAGCCGCAGGCGGCACGACGTGTCCCGCCGCGCCCCCCGGCTCCGGCAGCGGGGCGCCACCGAGGACAGCGTGCACAGGCGGATCGATCACGATGGGAACGCTACGTCACAATGAACGCACCGCCCGTCACCCACAAGGGTGCAACTACACCACCGCAGGCATACGTACGCCAACTCTCGACCGGGTCACGACCAGGCGCCCCTCCTGCGGATAGGCATGCCAGGTGCGCCACCGCACCTGCCCCTCGTGCGACTGCGCCAGCATCGCGGTGAACGCGTGCGGGCTGCCGGGGAACGTGCCGGCCAGGCCGTTGGGATGGTCGGCGACGAGCGCGAGCAACTCCTGCGCGCGGCCCGCGAACTGGCCCTGCGAGAGCGTCTCGACGCGCGCCGCGAACTCGTACTCCCACTCGCCGAGCCGCTTGGCCACGCCCAGCGGCAGCGGCGTACTGCTGCCGGGCATGCAGGCGACCGTTTCCGAACAAGTACCGCCCTCCTCTTCGAGGATCACTTGATGGGACGCGCCCAGGAGTCTCAACTGAAGCGAGGAACCGCCCAGTTCGAGATCGAGCACGGCCAGAGCGGGCAGCGGCTCGCGCCCCAGCGCCCAGGCCAGATCGGCGGCACGCGTGTCGGTGTAGGCCGTCTTGAGTGTGGTGAGCATGTGTGGCTCCGCAGACAGGCGTTCGGAAGGGTGGACCGGGGGCACCCGGGAGGAGAGGTGGGGGGGGAGTGTTCGGGGACCGCCTGCTCGGGTCCACATGAGGTCCGAGGGCTGTGGTGCTCAACAGCGAGAGAATCATGAAGTGCGCGACGCTCTCCGCGTTTTTACCCAACTTGACGGGGTTTCCATCCCCCCGGGGGCTACACAGTTCAACTGTTCAACAAGGACGCGCCCGGCAGGATTTCTCCCACCGGGCGCGACCAGGTAATGCGGACCCGCTGCCCCGCGTCAGCTGCCTCCGCCGCCCCCACCACAGCCTCCGCCGCCGCCACCGCAGGACGAACTGCTCCCGCCGCAACTGCTGCTACCGCCGCCGCCGCCGCAGGACGAGCCGCCGCCGCTGTCGCCGCTCCACCAGCCGCCGTCCGATCCACCGCGACCGCCGCGACGGCGGCCGTGCGTGTTGCCGCTGCTCGCCCGTACCAGGCCCACAACCATCGCGATCACGACCGCGAGCGCGAGACCGACAAAAAAGATCACTCCCATGGTCCACCCCGTTCTTTTGTCCCCCGTGAGCGAGGCGATCAGGCGCTCGCTTCCAACGTGACAGGGGGATTCCCCCGGCCATGCGAACCCAAAGCAGACTTGAGCAACTTCAGAGGTTCGGCACAGGATGGCCGCCATGACGAGGCCGACAGCACATCAACAGCGCCCACTGCTCAACCGCCGACTGGCGGAGTTCGGGACGACGATCTTCGCCGAGATGTCGGCGCTGGCCGTGAGCACCGGGTCCATCAACCTCGGCCAGGGCTTCCCCGACACCGACGGCCCCGAAGAGATCAGGGAGGCGGCGGTGCGCGCCCTGCGCGACGGCCGCGGCAACCAGTACCCGCCGGGCCCCGGCATCCCCGAGCTGCGCGCCGCCGTCGCGGACCACCAGCAGCGCCGCTACGGACTGACGTACGACCCCGACACCGAGGTCCTCGTCACCGCGGGCGCCACGGAGGCCATCGCGGCCTCGCTGCTGGCCCTCCTGGAGCCCGGCGACGAGGTCATCGCCCTGGAGCCGTACTACGACTCGTACGCGGCCTGCATCGCCATGGCGGGCGGCGCCCGCGTCCCCGTCACCCTGCGCCCGCACGACGGTACGTACCACCTCGACCTGGACGAACTCCGCGCCGCCGTCACCCCGCGCACCCGGCTGATCCTCCTCAACACCCCGCACAACCCGACCGGCACCGTCCTGACCCGCGCGGAGCTCGCCGCCGTCGCCGAGCTCGCGGTCGAGCGCGATCTGCTCGTCGTGTGCGACGAGGTGTACGAGCACCTGGTCTTTGACGGCGAGCACATCCCGCTCGCGTCCTTCCCCGGGATGCGCGAGCGCACGGTCACCATCGGGTCGGCTGGCAAGACGTTCTCGTTCACCGGCTGGAAGGTCGGCTGGATCACCGCTTCGCCCGAGCTGGTCGCGACGGTGCGCTCGGCGAAGCAGTTCCTGACGTACGTGTCCGCCGGGCCCTTCCAGTACGCCGTCGCGGAGGCGCTGCGGCTGCCCGACGCGTACTTCGCCGGGCTGCGGGACGATCTGCGTACGAAGCGCGATCTGCTCAGTGACGGGCTCGCGGAGGCGGGCTTCGAGGTCTACCGGCCCGCCGGTACGTACTTCGTGACCACCGACATCCGGCCGCTCGGTGAGGACGACGGTTTCGCGTTCTGCCGGGCGCTGCCGGAGCGGTGCGGGGTGGTGGCGATTCCGAACGCGGTCTTCTACGACCACCGGGACCAGGGCGCGCCCTTCGTGCGCTTCGCGTTCTGCAAGCGGGTGGATGTTCTTCAGGACGCGGTGGCGCGGCTGAAGACGCTTTCTGGGTGAGTGGGTGGGGGTGCGGGCCGGTGGGGGTGGGGGTTGCCTGCGGCGCTGTTCCCCACCCCGCCCCTTCCCGAAACTGGAGGCAAGCCCCCAGACCCCCAGACGCCCTACGGGCGTGTCCCAAGCGCCGGACGGGCTGAAAGGATCTTTCAGCCCGTCCGGCGCTTGAGGACTTCGGGAAGGGGCGGGTAGGGGACAAACCCCGCGCAGCGGCCCACCCGCCCGCGCCGCGAAACTTGCACCCACTCGGCGCGCCCCGGTCGCGCGCACGCCGCGGGCCGCCCATCGTCAGGGTGTCCGCCCGCGCGCGCCCGGAGGTTCCGCACACCGTGTCCGTCGACACCGCACCGAGACCCACCGTACGACCCGCCCCCCGTACCTCCGCGCCGGCCGTACGCGGCGCCCTGCGCCGGGCCGCGCCCGCGCTCGGGCTGTTCGCCGCCGCCCGGCTCAGCGGCATGCTGGCGGTCGCGCTGTGGGCCTGGCATCTGGGCAAGAGCCCGCTCACGCTCCTCGGCCACTCCTGGGACTCCCGGTGGTACACGGGCATCGCCGCCCACGGCTACGGGCACACCACGCTCACCTTCGGCGACGGCACGGTCCAGAGCGACCTGGCGTTCTTCCCGCTCTACCCCGGCCTCGTACGGGCCGTCACCACCGTGCTGCCCGTCTCCGGGGGCGCGGCCGGGCTGCTGGTGTCCTGGGCCGGGGCCGCCGCCGCGGCCTGGGCGCTCTACCTCATCGGCGAGCGGCTGTACGGCCGCCCCACCGCCGTAATCCTGGTGCTCCTGTGGGGTCTGCTGCCGCACTCGGTCGTCCTGACCATGGCGTACACCGAGCCGGTACTCACCGCCTTCGCCGCCTGGTCGCTGTACGCCGTACTCAGCGGCCGGTGGCTCTGGGCGGGCACCCTGGCCGCGCTCGCGGGACTGGCCAGGCCCAACGGGATCGCGGTCGCGGCGGCGGTGTGCGCGGCGGCGGCGTACGAACTGTGGCAGCACCGCGGCCGGATGCCGTGGCGGATCTGGGCGGGCGCCGCGCTCGCGCCGCTCGGCTGGGCCGGGTTCGTGCTGTGGGTGGGCGCGCGCGAGGGCGACCTGCTGGGCGGCTACTTCGCGGTGCAGGCCGACTGGACCTCGCGCTTCGACTTCGGCGTCGGCTCCCTGCGCTTCGTACACGAACTGCTGCGGGGGCCGGAGAACCTGCCGTTCCCGATGGTGCTCATGATCGTCGCCGCGTCGCTGGTGCTCTTCGCGCTGCTCGCGCTGGAGCGCCCGCCGCTGCCGCTGCTCGTCTACACCGGGGTGCTGATGCTGATCGCGGTCGGCGGCTCCGGCTACTTCGAGTCCAAGGCGCGCTTCCTGCTGCCCGCCTTCCCGCTGCTGCTGCCCCTGGCCCACGCACTGACAAAAGCCCGGCCGAGGGCCGCGATCGTGGTGATCGCCGCCCTCGCCGGGCTCTCGCTGTGCTACGGGACCTATCTGGTGACGATGGCCCCGGTGCCTGTGTAAACAGGTGCCCGTGTAAACGGCGTGCGCGAATCAGGCCTGCTCTTCGCCCGAATCTTCGCCCTCGGCCGAGTCGACGTCCTTCTCCAGGCCGAGCTGCTCGACGAGCCACTTGTCGAACTCGATCGAGGCCCGCACCCAGCTGACCGTCGAGGACACGAAGTGCTCCAAGCTGACGCCGGTGCCGATCAGCATCTGCGCCTCGCCGATGAGGCGGACCGTGCCGTCGTCGTGGGTGTGGCTGTAGACCTTCGGCCACAGGGTGCGGCGGTTCCAGTCGTCGATCAGCTCAAGGAGCTGGATCTTCTCTTCGATCTGGTGCGGCCGGTCGTAGAAGGTCCGTACCGAGAAGACCTGCTGGTCGTCCTCGCCACGGAACATGAAGTACGTGCGGAATTCCTCCCACGGAGCGGCGAGGTCACCCTCGTCGTCCAGGACGTACTTCAGTTCCATCTGTTCGAGAAGCTGCTTGACCAGCTCCTGGTCCGGAACGACGGGGCCCCCTGTCGTTCCTTCGGCCTGCGGGTCGGGCTGGCCCCCGAAATTAGGAATCGAGGAGGGGTCGATGCTCACCGTGAATTTTCCCTTCGTACGGTTGCGACCATCCTCTCCCATGCCGGGCGGGGGCTCACAACCCCCGCCCGGTGCGATCCGCTGCGGGCGGACACGATCCGGGCGGGGGCCGGACCCAGTTGCTTACTGCGCCGGGCCGACGACCAGGCCGTCGCCGACCCGTTCCACGCGGACCGTGTCGCCGTCCTTGACCTCGCCCGCCAGGATCTCCCGGGCCAGCTGGTCACCGATCGCCGTCTGGATGAGGCGGCGCAGCGGCCTGGCGCCGTATGCCGGGTCCATGCCCTCCTCCGCCAGCCAGGCCAGCGCCTCGGGCGTCACGTCGAGGGTGAGGCGCCGCTCGGCGAGGCGCTTGGCGAGGCGGCCGATCTGAAGCTCCGCGATGTGCGCAAGCTCGTCCTTCGACAGCGCCGAGAAGACCACCAGATCGTCGAGCCGGTTGAGGAACTCCGGCTTGAACGAGGCCCGTACCAGGTCCATGACCTGCTGCTTCTTGAGCTCGTCGCTGCTCAGCGGGTCGACCAGATACTGGCTGCCGAGGTTCGACGTCAGGACCAGGATGGCGTTGCGGAAGTCCACCGTCCGTCCCTGGCCGTCGGTGAGGCGGCCGTCGTCGAGGACCTGGAGCAGGATGTCGAAGACCTCGGGGTGGGCCTTCTCGACCTCGTCGAGGAGCACCACGCTGTACGGGCGGCGGCGGATCGCCTCGGTGAGCTGGCCGCCCTCCTCGTAGCCGATGTAGCCGGGAGGTGCGCCCACCAGCCGCGCCACGCTGTGCTTCTCGCCGTACTCGCTCATGTCGATACGGACCATGGCCCGCTCGTCGTCGAAGAGGAAGTCGGCGAGAGCCTTGGCCAGTTCGGTCTTGCCGACGCCGGTCGGGCCGAGGAAGAGGAACGAGCCGGTGGGACGGTCGGGGTCGGCGATCCCGGCGCGGGTGCGGCGTACCGCGTCGGACACCGCGCGGACCGCTTCGGTCTGGCCGATGAGCCGCCTGCCCAGCTCGTCCTCCATCCGCAGCAGCTTCTGCGTCTCGCCCTCCAGGAGGCGCCCGGCGGGGATACCGGTCCAGGATCCGACCACATCGGCGATGTCGTCGGCGCCGACCTCCTCCTTGACCATGGTGTCGGTACGGACCTCCGCCTCGGCGGCGGCGGCCTCCTCCAACTCGCGCTCCAGGCCCGGGATTTCCCCGTACAGCAGCTTGGACGCGGTGTCGAAGTCGCCGTCGCGCTGGGCGCGTTCGGCCTGGCCGCGCAGCTCGTCGAGCCGCTCCTTCAGCTCACCGACCCGGTTGAGGCCCTGCTTCTCCTTCTCCCAGCGGGCGTTGAGGCCGCGCAGCTCTTCCTCGCGGTCGGCGAGATCGCGCCGCAACTTCTCCAGGCGCTGCTTGCTCGCCGCGTCGGACTCGTTCTTGAGGGCGAGCTCCTCCATGCGCAACCGGTCGACGGAGCGCTGGAGTTCGTCGATCTCGACGGGCGAGGAGTCGATCTCCATGCGCAGCCGGGACGCGGCCTCGTCGACGAGGTCGATGGCCTTGTCGGGCAGGAAGCGCGAGGTGATGTACCGGTCGGAGAGCGTGGCGGCGGCGACCAGCGCGGCGTCCGCGATCTGCACCTTGTGGTGCGCCTCGTAACGGCCCTTGAGGCCGCGCAGGATCGCGATGGTGTCCTCGACGCTGGGCTCGGCGACCAGCACCTGCTGGAAGCGGCGCTCCAGGGCGGGGTCCTTCTCGATCCGCTCGCGGTACTCGTCGAGGGTCGTCGCACCGACCATGCGCAGCTCGCCGCGGGCCAGCATCGGCTTGAGCATGTTGCCCGCGTCCATGGCGGAGTCGCCGCCGGCGCCCGCGCCCACGACGGTGTGCAGCTCGTCGATGAACGTGATGACCTGCCCGTCGCTCTCCTTGATCTCGGACAGGACGGTCTTGAGCCGCTCCTCGAACTCGCCGCGGTACTTGGCACCCGCGACCATCGCGCTGAGGTCCAGCGACACCAGCCGCTTGTTTTTCAGCGACTCCGGTACGTCGCCCTTGACGATGCGCTGGGCGAGGCCCTCGACGACGGCCGTCTTGCCGACGCCGGGCTCGCCGATGAGCACCGGGTTGTTCTTGGTGCGGCGCGACAGCACCTGCACGACGCGCCGGATCTCCTGGTCCCGGCCGATGACCGGGTCGAGCTTGCCTTCGCGCGCGGCGGCCGTGAAGTCGGTGCCGAACTTCTCCAGGGCCTTGTACTGACCCTCCGGGTCGGGTGTGGTCACTCGGCGCCCTCCCCTGATCTTCTCGAACGTCTCCAGGAGCCGCTTCGCCCCGGCCCCCTCCTGGGACAGTACGTCCCCGGCCCGGCCGCCCTTGGCGGCGATGCCGATGAGCAGGTGCTCGGTGGAGAGGTAGTCGTCGCCCAGCTCCTTCGCGCGCTGCGAGGCGTCGGCGATGACGGCCAGCAGTTCGCGGTTGGGCTGGGGCGGCGCGACGGTGGATCCCGTCACGCTGGGCAGCGCGGCGATGATCCGCTCCGCCCCGGACCGTACGGCCGCCCGGTCCGCCTCGACGGCGGCCAGCAGGTCGATGATGTTGGCGTTGTCCTCGCCCTCAAGCAGCGCCAGCAGCAGGTGCGCGGGGGTCAGATCCGCGTGTCCGCCCTGCACGGCGCGATTGCTCGCCGCGTTGATCGCGTCCCGGCTCTTGTTCGTCAGCTCCGCATCCACGTGCGCTCTCTCCTCCTTGCGGGGTGGCCTTCATGTCCCCTGCGGTGTCCCCGCGGTGTCCCCTGCATTGCCCTCTGTACTGCCCTCCGCATGACACGCCGAACGTGCATAAAGTTGAGTCTAGTCCACTCAAGCCTGGGAGGGCGCGCATATCCCGCACTACGCTTCCGGCATGGCCCAAGACGTACGCAACCCGAGTCCGGAATACCTCGCCTTCTGGCGCGAGCACCACCTCTGCACGCTGACCACCCCGCGCCCGGACGGTTCGCCGCACGTCGTGCCGGTCGGGGTGACGTACGACCCGGAGGCAGGGCTCGCCCGCATCATCACCAACAAGAACAGCACGAAGGTGGCAAACGTGCAGGCAGCCGGCGAGGCGGGCGCCCGGGTCGCCGTCTGCCAGGTGAAGGGCGGCCACTGGGCGACGCTGGAAGGGCGCGCGGTGGTCCGTACGGAGCCGGAGCTCATCGCCGACGCGGTACGCCGCTACGCCGAGCGCTACGAGCGCACCCCGGCGCCCAATCCGGACCGCGTCCTGATCGAGATCACGCTGGACCGGGCGATGGGCCGCGCGCCCGGCGGGGCCTGACCCCTGAGGGGTGCCGTTGTCCGGACACAGCACAGCGGCGTCATCGTGTTCAGGTTCACGATGACGCCGCTGTGTGGGGGAAGTGCCTGGGCGATTGGGTAAAGAAGGGGGAATCGCGTCAGGCACTGCGGGGGGTGGCAGTGCTGGTCTGGGGGGTGGCGCTGCTGGTCTGCTGGCTGGCGGAGCCGGCTTCTGACTCGATCAGCTGGTGATCACGCTGGTCGAGATTGACGAAAACCATGCCGTAGCGCACGGCACAGCGAACAGGTTGCGGTGCTCCTCGGGGCCGACGAAGGCACCGGTAGGCACGGACGTCCTCATCGTCCTCTTCGCGTACGACCACGATCGGTTCGCCGAACAGGGTGACCATCAACGAGTCGCCACGGTAGGGAATCGCCGTGGCCAGATCGATGAAGTGCCATCCGGAGCGGTAGGCCGTGGCCATTTCGCGTCTGAAGGTGCGGTCGTCCGGGGGCACGGTCATGCGCCCACGTTTGCCGGCGCGCTGCCCCAGCCCGAGTCCGGCGCCCCTTCGGCCTGCACAAAGCCCCAGCCCGAGTCCGGCGGCCCCTCGGCCTGCACGACGCCCCAGCCCGAGTCCGGCGGAACTTCCGCTCGCACGTTGTCAGGACCAGCGCCTCCGCCACTCATCGCCGCGAAAGCCAAGACCATGGCGCAAGCGGTGGGAAGCACCGAGCGAAGCAATCTCTTGTACATAGTCGGCTTCGTCCTCACTTGATGGTTTCCTCTCCCCCGCTCACCAAGACGATGGCTCATTCAGGCACGTCAGTGCCACAGGAACGATGCATCATGTTCCTGCACGTACAGGACCCTGGGGGGTGGAGATTTGCCAGCAATCAACGCAAACCTGACACATGACCATCCCGTCACCGAGCTGTGCGGTGAGGGGGCGCGACTTTACGCCAGCGCGCTGAGTACCGGACGCATCCTCCGGAGCGAGGTGGAACCGGCACCCTGCCTGCTGGAATTCGCCCTCCTGCACCCCGATCCGGACGACGCGAACTGGCTTCGCCCAGTTCCGCCATCAGCGGTGCTGGCGCAGCGACTCCACCCCCTGGAGCGTGAGATCCAGGACCGTAGACGATTGTCGATCGAACTGAGCGATGCTTTCGAGCCGTTCATGACACTCAGCGCCCAGAGCCCGGCGCCCACGCACGCCATCACCGTGCTGGAGGGCTTCGACCGGATCAACGGGGCGCTCAATCTTGCGGCCGCCGAGTGCCGACAGGAGATGCTCACGGTGCAGCCGGGCGGCAGCCGCCGGGCGCACGTCCTCGCCCAGGCCCTGGAGCGCGACAGGCCGCTCACCGACCGCGGTGTGCATATCCGCACGCTCTATCAGCACACCGTCCGGCACAGCCAAGGCACTCTCGCCTACGCGGAACGGCTGGCCGGCGGCAAGCTGGAGATACGCACCCTCGAAGAACTCATCGGGCGGCTGATCATCTTCGATCGCACGGTCGCGTTCATCCCCGCGCGCGACGACAGCCAGGTCGCCCTGGAACTGCGCCACCCCGGCCTGGTCCAGTACCTCGCCACCGTCTTCGAACGCTTCTGGCACAGCGGCGTCCCCCTCATGGAAGAAATCCCGTACAGCCAGCATCCCGACGGGATATCCGGCGTCCAGCGGTCCATCGCCAAGCTCCTCATCGAGGGGTACGTCGATGAGGCCATCGCCCGCCGCCTGGGCATGAACGTCCGGACCTGTCGCACCCACATAGCGAAGCTCGCCGCCACCCTGGGCAGCGTGAGCCGAGCTCAACTCGGCTACCTGATAGCACGATCCGGAATTCTGGACAAAGCGGCCAATACCCAAGGAAGCTCGGGCGCCGACCTGCCGGACCTGCCCGACCTGCCCGACCTGCCTTGACCGCACCATCCCAACCGGCCTCCGAGGGCCGAAGCGGTCATGACCACACGGGTGCGCGACGTCGAGCGGTTCCTTGACGCTTCAACTTGGCTTGAACAATCCGTCGCTCCGCCCCCTCGCGAACCCCGCCCGGGTGCACGGGAAAGGCCCCCTCCGGGCGAATTCAAGCCGAGGAGGGGGCCTTCCCATGCCGCTGCGCGTCCGGGGCTACTCGGGCGACCGCTTGGGCCGCCACACCACCAGCGCGCTCGCCTGCTGCACGTCCTGGTACGGGACCAGGTCGCGCCGGTACGACGCGTGCACCTGCGCCTCGCGCTGCTGCATCGCGGACGCCGCGCCCTCCACCGCCGCCGAGAGCTCGGCGACGCGCTGCTGGAGCGCGGACACCTGGTTCTCCAGCTCGATGATGCGCTTGATGCCGGCCAGGTTGATGCCCTCGTCCTGCGACAACTGCTGCACGGTTCTGAGCAGTTCGATGTCGTGGGCCGAGTAGCGCCGGCCCCGCCCCGGCGTGCGGTCGGGCGAGACCAAGCCGAGGCGGTCGTACTGCCTGAGAGTCTGCGGGTGCAGGCCGGAGAGCTGGGCCGCGACCGAGATGACGTACACCGGTGTCTGGTCGGTCAGCTGGTACGGATTACGTCGTCGGCGCGGATCCATCTCATGCTCCCTTCGCGGCCTGGAACAGCTCCGCCCGCGGGTCCTCCCCCGCGGTCGCCTCACGGTAGGACTCCAGTGCCTCCCGGGCCTTGTCGTCAAGGTCCTTGGGCACCGCGACCTCCACGGTGACCATCAGGTCGCCACGGGTGCCGTCCTTGCGCACCGCGCCCTTGCCACGGGCGCGCATGGTGCGCCCGTTGGGCGTGCCCGCGGGCAGCTTGAGCGTGACCGGGGGCCCGCCGAGCGTCGGCACCTTCACCTCGCCGCCGAGCGCCGCCTCCACGAAGGTGACGGGCACGGTGATGGTGAGGTTGTCGTCCTTGCGGCCGAACACAGGGTGGCTGCCCACGTGCACGACGACGTACAGGTCGCCCGCGTGGCCGCCCCGCTCGCCGGCCGTGCCCTTGCCGCGCAGCCGGATCCGCTGGCCGTCGGAGACGCCCGCCGGGATACGGACCTGCATGGTCCGCGACGACTTGGCGCGACCGCTGCCCTTGCAGACCTCGCAGGGGTCCTGGGCGATGAGCCCACGGCCCCGGCAGTCCACGCACGGGTCGGTGAGCGAGAAACCGCCACCGCCGCCGCGCGACACCTGTCCCGTACCGACGCAGGTCGGGCACACGCGGGGCGTGCCGTTCTTGTCGCCGGTGCCGGAACACGCCTTGCAGGGCGCCTGGCTGGACATCCGCAGCGGGACCGTGGCCCCGTCCACCGCCTCGGTGAAGGTGAGCGTCACCTCGGACTCGATGTCCTGGCCCCGGCGCGGCTGGACACGTGTGCCGGGTCCGCCCCGGTTGAACAGCCCGCCGAACACGTCCCCGAGTCCACCGCCGAAGCCACCGGCGCCGGCCTGTGTGCCGCCCTGGGCACCGCCTCCGAAGAGGTCACCCAGGTCGAAGTTGAACGAACCGCCGCCCGCTCCGGGTCCGGTGCGCAGACCACCGTTGCCGAAGAGGGCGCGCGCCTCGTCGTACTCCTTGCGCCGCTTGGGGTCACCGAGGATGTCGTTCGCCTCGGAGATCTCCTTGAAGCGGTCCTCGGCCTTGGCGTCGCCCTTGTTGGCGTCCGGGTGGAACTCGCGGGCGAGCTTCCGGTACGCCTTCTTGATCTCGGCCTCGGTGGCGTCCTTGGGGACGCCGAGAACCTTGTAGTAGTCCTTCTCGACGAAGTCCTTCGTGCTCATCCCCGACGTCCCTCCTTCCCGCTGTTCCTACTGCTCGTGTTGCTTGTAGTGCTCGTGCTGTTGGCGCTGATGACGTCAGCCCTCGTCCGGGCCACCGCTCTCCTCGTCCGTTGCCTGTGCCGATGCCGACGAATCGGCCTCGTCCGCCTTGCCTGCGCCGGGCTGGGGCTCGGCCACCGCGACCCGCGCGGGACGGATGGTCCGCTCGCCGATCCGGTACCCAGGCTGCAGGATCGCGACGCATGTCGTCTCGGTGACATCCGGCGCGTACGAGTGCATCAGTGCTTCGTGGATGGTCGGGTCGAAGGGCTCGCCCTCCTTGCCGAACTGCTGAAGGCCCATCTTGGCGACGGCCGTCTCCAGCGATTCGGCCACCGACTTGAAGCCGCCGAGCAGCTCGCCGTGCTCCCTGGCCCGGCCGATGTCGTCGAGGCTCGGGAGGAGCTCGGTCAGGAGGCTCGCGACGGCGATCTCCTTGACCGCGACCCGGTCCCGCTCCACGCGGCGACGGTAGTTCTGGTACTCCGCCTGCAGCCGCTGAAGGTCCGCGGTGCGCTCGCTGAGCGCCATGCGTACCTGATCGAGCTGCGCGGTCAGAGCTACGTTCTGCTGTACGTCCCCGGCCGGGGCCGCCGGGCCGGACTCCGTGTCGGAGTCCGGCTCGGCAGCCTGCGGCGTGGCGTCCGCGGGGGTGGCGCCGGAGGGGACGTCGGGCTTCTCGTCGAAGCCCGGAGTCTCCTCCGTCATGCGGCGCCGCCCTCCGTGCCCTTGGTGAACTTGCTGTCCTTCTCGTCGTCGACGATCTCGGCGTCGACCACGTCGTCATCGGCCTTCGGCTGCTCGCCACCGGCGTCGCCGCCCGCGGCCTGAGCGCCCTCGGCGTTGGCGTACATGGCCTGGCCCAGCTTCTGGGAGACGGCCGCGACCTTCTCCGTCAACGTGCGGATCTCGGCCGTGTGGTCGCCCTCGCCGGACTCCTTGAGCTTTTCCTTCAGCTCGGCGATCGAGGTCTCGACCTCGGTCTTCACGTCACCCGGAACCTTGTCCTCGTTGTCCTTGAGGAACTTCTCCGTCTGGTAGACGAGCTGCTCGGCCTGGTTGCGCGTCTCGGCGGCCTCGCGGCGCTTGTGGTCCTCGTCCGCGTACTGCTCGGCCTCTTCGCGCATCCGGTTGACCTCGTCCTTCGGCAGCGAGGAGCCACCGGTGACGGTCATCTTCTGCTCCTTGCCGGTGCCGAGGTCCTTGGCTCCGACGTGCATGATGCCGTTGGCGTCGATGTCGAAGGCGACCTCGATCTGTGGGACACCACGCGGGGCCGGCGGCAGACCCGTGAGCTCGAACATCCCGAGCTTCTTGTTGTACGCCGCGATCTCGCGCTCGCCCTGGTAGACCTGGATCTGCACGGACGGCTGGTTGTCCTCGGCCGTCGTGAAGATCTCGGAGCGCTTGGTCGGGATCGTCGTGTTGCGCTCGATGAGCTTCGTCATGATGCCGCCCTTGGTCTCAATACCAAGCGACAGCGGCGTGACGTCGAGGAGCAGAACGTCCTTGACCTCGCCCTTCAGGACACCGGCCTGCAGCGAGGCGCCGATGGCGACGACCTCGTCCGGGTTCACACCCTTGTTGGCGTCCTGGCCGCCGGTGAGCTCCTTGACGAGCTCGGCCACGGCGGGCATACGGGTCGAGCCACCGACGAGAACGACGTGGTCGATCTCGGAGAGCTGGATGCCCGCGTCCTTGATGACGTTCTGGAACGGGCTCTTGCAGCGCTCCAGGAGGTCGGACGTGAGCTGCTGGAACTGCGAGCGCGTGAGCTTCTCGTCCAGGTGCAGCGGGCCCTCGGCGGACGCCGTGATGTACGGCAGGTTGATCGAGGTCTCCGTGGAGGAGGACAGCTCGATCTTGGCCTTCTCGGCCGCTTCGCGCAGGCGCTGGAGCGCCATCTTGTCCTTGGAGAGGTCCACACCGTGACCGGAGTGGAACTGCTTCACCAGGTAGTCCATGACGCGCTGGTCCCAGTCGTCACCACCGAGGTGGTTGTCACCGTTGGTGGCCTTCACCTCGACGACGCCGTCACCGATTTCCAGCAGCGAGACGTCGAAGGTGCCGCCACCGAGGTCGAAGACGAGGATGGTCTGGTCGTCCTTGTCGAGACCGTAGGCCAGCGCGGCGGCCGTCGGCTCGTTGACGATACGAAGGACGTTCAGACCCGCGATCTCGCCGGCCTCCTTCGTCGCCTGACGCTCGGAGTCGTTGAAGTACGCCGGGACGGTGATGACCGCGTCGGCCACCTTCTCGCCCAGGTAGGACTCGGCGTCGCGCTTGAGCTTCTGCAGGATGAAGGCGCTCATCTGCTGCGGGTTGAAGTTCTTCCCGTCCAGCTCGATGCTCCAGTCGGTGCCCATGTGGCGCTTGACCGACCGGATCGTCCTGTCAACGTTGGTTACTGCCTGACGCTTCGCAACCTCGCCTACCAGCACTTCACCGTTCTTCGCGAAAGCGACGACGGACGGCGTGGTCCTGGCGCCTTCGGCGTTGGTGATGACGGTGGGCTCGCCGCCCTCCAGAACGCTGACGACGGAGTTCGTAGTGCCCAGGTCGATGCCGACCGCACGTGCCATTTCATTTCCTCCAGCTGACTTGAGTGGAACAGGCTCAAGGATGCATCACCGAAGCGCGTGCGTCAACAGACATGAGTCGAGTCGACTCAAGTCTTATGCCGCCCTTACGGGCAAGCAGGCCCCGCAGCGGCCCCGCAGCGGCTTTACGCGCCCCCGGCGGGGCAGCCGGGATCCACGCCAAAAGCCATGAAAAGGTGCATCTCATGGCAAACATGCCTCGCATGCTCCACGTGCCCCGGATGCCCCACCTACCCGCCATGCCCGCGACGCCCGCCAAGCGGATCTTCGACCTGGCCGTCGGCCCGCTCCTGCTGCTCGCCGCGGCCCCGGTGCTGCTCCTTGCTGCCGCGGCCTCCGCCGTAACCTCCCCCGGCCCGGTCCTGGTCCGCCGGACCCGCACGGGCCTCGCGGGCCACCCCTTCGAGATGCTCTCGCTGCGTACGGCCCCGGGCACCCCGGTCGGCCGGCTGCTGCGGCGCACACGGATCGACGTACTGCCGCGGCTGCTCCAGGTGATGCGCGGCGAGATGTCCCTGGTCGGCCCGTGCGCACTGCCGCCCGGCCACCCCGAAGGCGCCCTCGTCGGGCGGCAGTTGCTGCGGCCGGGCCTCACCGGGCTGTGGCAGATCGGCGGGCGCTCCGACCTGCCGTGGGACGAGATGGGCGTGCTCGACGCGCACTACCTCGACCACCACTGGCTCGGCCTCGATCTGATGATCCTCGCCCGTACGGTTCCGGCCGCGCTGGCCATGCGTCGCTGAGGGTTCCCTGAGCGACACAGATCACCGCATGCGCGGCTACAGTGCGGCGGAATAAGTGGGTACGCTCAGCACAAACTGAATAAGTTACCGCTTAGTACGCCCACCGAATCCCCACCCTCGCAGGCCCGAGGAGCCCCCAAAATGCAACTCGCCGCGATCATCGTGTCGTTGGTCCTGACCGTGGTCGGCGTTGCGCTCATCAGCCGAGCCGTCGCGCAGATCTACCGGTTCGTCAAGCTGGGCCAGCCGGTGCCGGCGGGCAGCCGCACCGACGACCCGAAGCAGCGCACGATCACCCTGGCCAAGGAGTTCCTCGGCCACTCCCGCATGAACAAGTGGGGGATCGTCGGCTTCGCGCACTGGTTCGTCGCGATCGGCTTCCTGACGCTGCCGCCGACCCTGCTCCAGGCGTACGGCCAGCTCTTCGAGGCCGACTGGGTGCTGCCGATCATCGGCGGCTTCCTGCCGTTCGAGATGTACATCGAGTTCATCGGCCTGATGACGGTGGTGGGCATCGTCATCCTCATGGCGATCCGACTGCTCAACCTGCCCTCGCGGGCCGGCCGCAAGTCGCGTTTCGCGGGCTCCAAGGCCTGGCAGGCGTACTTCGTCGAGTACATCATCCTGACGATCGGCCTGGCGATCCTGGCCCTGCGCGGCCTGGAAGGCGCGATCCACCACGTCGAGAGTTACGACGCCGCGTACTTCGTGTCGTACCCGCTGGTGCTCGCCTTCAAGGGGCTGAGCGTCTCCACGCTCCAGACGCTGATCTACTTCACCGCGATGATCAAGATCGGCACCTCGCTGATCTGGATGATCACGGTCGCGCTCAACACCAACATGGGTGTCGCCTGGCACCGCTTCCTCGCCTTCCCGAACATCTGGTTCAAGCGCGAGGCGAGCGGCGATGTCGCCCTCGGCGCGCTCCTGCCGATGACGTCCGGCGGCAAGGAGATCGACTTCGAGGACCCGGGCGACGACGACGTCTTCGGCGTCTCGCAGGTCGAGCAGTTCTCCTGGAAGGGCATCCTCGACTTCTCCACGTGCACCGAGTGCGGTCGCTGCCAGTCGCAGTGCCCCGCCTGGAACACCGGCAAGCCGCTCTCCCCGAAGCTCCTGATCATGTCGCTGCGCGACCACGCGCACGCCAAGGCCCCGTACCTGCTCGCCGGTGGCGGCAAGGACGCCGAGGGCAACGAGAAGGCGACCGATGAGCAGCTGGCGAACGTACCCGCAGCGGCCCTCGCCGAGGCCGAGCGCCCGCTGATCGGCACGCTCGAAGAGAACGGCGTCATCGACCCGGACGTCCTGTGGTCCTGCACGAGCTGCGGCGCGTGCGTGGAGCAGTGCCCGGTCGACATCGAGCACATCGACCACATCGTCGACATGCGCCGCTACCAGGTGATGATCGAGAGCTCGTTCCCGTCCGAGGCCGGGACGATGCTCAAGAACCTGGAGAAGAAGGGCAACCCCTGGGGTCTCGCCAAGAAGGCGCGGGTGGAGTGGACCAAGGAGGTCGACTTCGAGGTCCCGATCGTCGGCAAGGACCTGGAGGACCTCGGCGAGGTCGAGTACCTCTACTGGGTCGGCTGCGCGGGCGCACTTGAGGACCGGGCGAAAAAGACCACCAAGGCCTTCGCCGAGCTGCTGCACATCGCGGGCGTCAAGTTCGCGATCATGGGCGGCGACGAGAAGTGCACCGGTGACTCGGCCCGCCGGCTCGGCAACGAGCCGCTGTTCCAGCAGTTGGGCCAGGAGAACGTGGCCATGCTGAACATGGCGTACGGCGAGGACGACGAGGACGAGTCGACTCGTAAGCCCAAGTCGTCGAAGAAGATCGTCGCGACCTGCCCGCACTGTTTCAACACGATCGCGAACGAGTACCCGCAGCTGGGCGGCGAGTTCGAGGTCATCCACCACACCCAGTTGCTCCAGCACCTCATCGACGAGGGCAAGCTGGTCCCGGTGACCCCGGTCGAGGGCCTGATCACGTACCACGACCCCTGCTACCTGGGCCGTCACAACAAGGTCTACACCCCGCCGCGCGAGATCATGTCCGCCGTACCCGGCCTGCGCCAGCAGGAAATGCACCGGCACAAGGAGCGCGGCTTCTGCTGCGGCGCCGGTGGCGCGCGGATGTGGATGGAGGAGCGGATCGGCAAGCGCATCAACAACGAGCGGGTGGACGAGGCGCTTTCGCTGAACCCGGACATCATCTCCACCGCCTGCCCGTTCTGCCTGGTCATGCTGACCGACTCGGTCAACGGCAAGAAGGCTGAATCGGACAGCGGCTCCGCCGCGGGCGGCAAGGCGAAGGAATCGCTCCAGGTCGTGGACGTGGCGCAGCTGCTCCTCGACTCGGTGAAGGTGCCGGCCGAGCCCGCGGGCGAGGCCGAGACGGCGGACGCACCGGAGCCGGAGCCGGTGAAGTAGCCGGCACGCACGCTGCAGTGAGCGGCCGGATCTGCCTCGGGGGCAGGTCCGGCCGCTTTTTCGTGCGTATCCGCACGTCCCGACGAAACGCCTGCCCATCATCGGCAACCGATCGCGATCGGTCCGTTGCCTTAACGCAACGGTTAAACGCGAGCATCATGTGACAACAGAACGCTCACGCGGCGGGCAGCTACAGACGGGGTGGATCGTGCGAATAGGGATCGCAGCGACAGCAGTGAGCTGTGCGGTACTGCTCCTGGCGGGCTGCGGGCCCGCCGCCCCCGCAGGATCCCCCTCCGGCAGCAAGAACGGCGACACCGATCCCTCCACAGCGGCCCTCGCGAACAAGGCCGCCGCCCACCCCGTCCCCAGGGGCAGGGGCAGCCGCGTCCCCGAGGACTTCAACGGCGACGGCCACCGTGACCTCGTCCTGAACGACCTGGTCAAGGCCGCCCAGGACCGCCTGGGCGACGACGCGGGCATCGGCGTCGTGTACGGCTCCACGTCCCCCGGCGCCCTCGACCCCGCCGTACGCCAGCTCCTCAGCCCCGCCCGCAACGCAGCCCCCACCGACGGCACCCTGCCCGGCGCCTTCGACGCCGAGACCGCCTGCGACCTCGACAAGGACGGCTTCGCGGACCTGGTGGTCACCACCGACCCGCCGTTCAACGGCACCGGCAGGCCGCCGGTGCCGCTCCAGATCCTCTTCGGCGGCCCGGCCGGCCTCACAGGCAAGGCGGTCAAGCTCCGCATCCCCGAAGCCGCCCGCTACGGCAACGAATGGCCCGACCACCCCGTCTGCGGCGACTTCGACGGCGACGGCAGCCAGGACCTGGCGGTGACCGCCAGTGGCGGCCGGCTCAGCCACCTGCGCGGCCCCTTCACCCGGGCCGGCGCCCCGCGCGCCGCCGGCGCCGCCCGTCCGGGCGTGGGACCCGTCCTGGCCGCCCCCGAGCCGAAGGCCGACGTCAACGGCGACGGTTACGACGACCTCGTCTCCGCCGCCCGCCCCCACGCGCCCGGCACGGCCGGCCGGGGCAAGCTGCTGCTGGGCGGCCCGGCGGGCCCCGGCCGCGCGGGCGGCACGTACACCTACAAGGCTGTACGAGAGCTGCCGGCGGCCGACCTCCCGGCGGGCAGCGGCCAGATCGCGACGGATCTCCTGCGGTACGCCGACTTCGACGGCGACAAGCGGCCCGACACGGTGGTGCGGACGCACCGGGACGAAGCGTCGGACCGGGTCGCCCTCCACTCCGCCAAGGGCAGGGGAGCCCCGCTCCTCACCTTCACCACGGCTGCCTTCGGCTGACGCCCGCCACCGGGACCTCCGCGCTCCCGAAGCCGGGGGTAATCCCCCCGGGGTGCCCCTAGGGGATGTCACAGCTCGGCAGCAAAGGGGGCCCTGATCCGACTGGCCAGTCACCCGGACCCTCAGGACCAGGTACGTTCGATTACGTGGCTGGATTCAGGATCGGACGCGGCCGGGACAACCGCACCCCGCGACAACAACCGCAGCGGCAGCAGCAACAGCCGTACGGGCAGCAGCAGGCGGCACCGCCGCCTCAGCAGCAGCCGTACGGCCAGCAGCAGTGGCCGCAGGCACCGCAGTACGGCGGGCAGCAGGACGAGCCCGAATACTTCGGCGACCCGTACCAGGGCGGCCGGCCGGGCCGGCAGGCGCCGCCCCCGCACGGCGGCCCGGGGGGTGACCCGTACGCCAACAACAACCCGGGCCATACCCAGGCGTTCAGCGTCAACGAGGACCCCTACGGCGACGGCAACACCTACCGAGGCGGCGACACCCACACCAACGCGCCGCCCTCGGGCCCGCGTCTGCATTGGAAGCAGCTGCTGAGCGGCATCGTGATGCGCCCGGGGCCGACGTTCATGCAGATGCGCGACTACCCGGTGTGGGGCCCCGCGCTGGTCGTGACGTTCATCTACGGCATGCTCGCGGTCTTCGGCTTCGACAAGGCGCGCGAAGACGTCATCAACGCGACGCTGTCCAACGCCATCCCGATCGTGCTGTCGACCGGCGTCGCCTTCATCATCTGCGGTCTTGTCCTGGGCGCGGTCACCCATACCCTCGCCCGCCAGCTCGGCGGCACCGGCTCCTGGCAGCCGACCATCGGCCTCTCGATGCTGATCATGTCGATCACGGACGCGCCGAGGCTGCTCTTCGCGATGTTCCTCGGCGGCGAGAACGCCCTGGTGCAGGTGCTCGGTTGGGCCACCTGGGTCGCGGCAGGCGCCCTGTTCACCCTGATGGTGAGCAAGTCGCACGACCTGCCGTGGCCGAAGGCGCTGGGCGCGTCGGCGATCCAGCTGATCGCGCTGCTTTCGCTGATCAAGCTGGGCACGATCTGACGAACAGGAGGGCCCCGGCGCGTAGTCCGCGCCGGGGCCCTCTGCCATTCTTCCTGTCATTCTTCATGTCATTCGTCGCTACTCAGGCGTCCAGAACCTGCCCGCTGCGTCGCACGACGGGCTTCCGCACACTCCAGGGGAAGTTGATCCACTCGTCGGTGCGCTTCCACACGTACTCGCACTTCACCAGCGAGTGCGCCTTCTCGTAGACGACCGCGCTGCGGACCTCCGCGACATGGTCGAGGCAGAAGTCGTGCACAAGCTTCAGCGTCTTGCCGGTGTCGGCGACGTCGTCCGCGATCAGCACCTTCTTGTTGCTGAAGTCGATCACGTTCGGCATGGGCGCCAGCATGACGGGCATCTCCAGCGTGGTCCCTACGCCGGTGTAGAACTCCACATTGACGAGATGGATGTTCTTCACATCCAGCGCGTACGCGAGCCCACCGGCCACGAACACCCCGCCGCGGGCGATGCTGAGCACGATGTCGGGCTCGTACCCGTCGTCGGCGATGGTCTGCGCGAGCTCGCGGACCGCGTGCCCGAACCGGTCGTACGTAAGGTTCTCTCGTACGTCTGCGTCGCTCATACCCGGTATCACACCTGTGTCCGATGAAAATTGAGGAAGGACCGCGAGGCCGTCGGCCCGCGCTGCCCCTGGTAACGCGACCCGTACCGCTCGGAGCCGTACGGGAACTCGGCGGACGTACTCAGCTGGAAGATGCACAGCTGCCCGATCTTCATCCCGGGCCACAGCTTGATCGGCAGAGTCGCCACATTCGACAGCTCCAGCGTGACGTGACCGGAGAACCCGGGGTCGATGAACCCCGCGGTCGAGTGCGTCACCAGACCCAGCCGCCCCAGCGAACTCTTGCCTTCCAAGCGCGAGGCAAGGTTGTCGGGCAGCGTGATCGTCTCGTACGTCGAAGCGAGGACGAACTCACCGGGGTGCAGGATGAACGCCTCGTCCCCCTCAGGTTCGACCTGCCGGGTCAGGTCCGTCTGCTCCACGGCGGGGTCGATGTGGGGGTAGCGGTGGTTCTCGAACACCCGGAAGTAGCGGTCGAGCCGCACGTCGATGCTGGAGGGCTGCACCATTGATGCGTCGTAAGGATCAATCCGTACGCGTCCGGCGTCGATCTCGGCCCGGATGTCCTTGTCTGAGAGAAGCACGCACCGAGGATACGCAGAGCGCACGGGCCCGCCCCAATCGGACAGCCCCGCGCGCCTCCCACGCACAGCGCTATCGCTGCTCGGACCCCACGGGAACGGCGTGCCTCAGCCGGGCGCAACGCGGACATCGGACGAGCCGTCCGGGCCCGATCCGGCCCGCGCCGAGCTGCTGCAGCGGAAACGATGTGGTGCTGAACACGTGCCCTTCGGCACAGCGGACGACGGTCGACTCCATCAAGTCCTCAAGTCCCTTCCCCAAAAAAGCGTGGACGAGAAAGCCACATTAGGGGATGAACAGGACGCCACTCCAGGCGGCACTCCGACCCTCACGCTACGCCCGCACTCCACTCTCCCGCACACCCCGGGCACACTGGAGCCGCCCCGCGGTGAATGCACCGGAAGGCCGGGATGGGGTAGAGTGTGCGACGATGCAGCGCCGGTCAACGGCCTGCCGCGCGGGTGTAGTTTAGTGGTAGAACATGAGCTTCCCAAGCTCAGAGTGCGGGTTCGATTCCCGTCACCCGCTCCATCAGAAAGCCTCAGGCCATCGGCCCGGGGCTTCTTTGTTGTCTGGACCTCTCATCGCCGGCCGTGCCCTCCGCGTGCGGGCCTGCGCCTCGCGGAGAGTCGGAACCAACCGCTCTTCGATATACGCGGCCACGGCGCTTTCCGGGATGCGGACGGGCTTGCCGAGCTTCACGTACCGAATGCGACGCTCCTGGATAAGGCGTCGGACGAACCGCACGTCGGTCCCCAGGCGCTCGGCGGCCTCGTCCGCGGTGAGCAGACGGTCAGCCATGCGTGGATCACCTCCATCGCGGCATGTGCGGTCCGTGTGAAGGCATGGGGTATTGCGGGTTGGCGCAAGGGGTGGTGCCCGCGGCTGATGCCGGGACGGCGCAGGCGGCAGCGAGCGCCTCGCGATCCAGCCGGGCAAGCAGCCGGTGGATGCACGACTCGCTGGGAATGGGACGGATCCCGGTCAGCGGATCAGCGGGAATGCCCCGATCGGTGAAGTCTTGCTGAGAGGTGCGGGAGGCCCATCGGCCGATCGCGGTCATGCCGTCGTGACCGGCAGCGGCCAGGGCGCACACCGCGAGGGCCACGATTGCGGCCGGCGGGTAGCGCCCGCGGCGCGAGCGCAGCCTCCGCCCGGGGGCCGACTTCGGCAGTGCATGGGCGGTCTGCGAAGATCAACACGTAAGAGTCAGATCATCGGGGGAGACACTGTGTCAGTGGAGAAGCGTTCAGGTGCGAGGCAGGTTTCGCCAGCTGTCCAGGTGCTTGGGTACTTGGCGGGAACGCTCTGGTTCGCATTCCTTACCTTTTCTGGTGACGAGCGCCCCACTTGGCTGCGGGCGGCATATGGCGTTGTAGCGCTCCTGTTCGCGGCAGCCATCGCCGCAGCTGTCATTGCTCGCATGCGAGCTGGCAACGTGAGCGAAGGCAGCAGAAGCAGCTGAGAGGGTGTTCTACGAGCTGCAAGGACGCTTCGCCCCGACTGGAATGCGTCTGCGATGTCAATCGTGAGCCCCATAGGTTTCACGGTTCACGGAGCACCGGGCCATGGAGTTCGGGGGCCGCGCAAACCGGACCAATCTCCAGTGGTTGCGCCGGGCGCAGCACGTCAAATGCGGGCAAAGGTCCATAGAGCACCCTCTACGAACGCTTTGGGCCGGTCATGCCCAACGGTGGAGCTTCGTCGGGGCCTTGTTGTGTTCAAGGTGATCTGTGGGTGTTCCGCAGGTGGGCGGGGAGCGAGCAGGCGGTTGTGCCGCCGGGCAGACGGTGCCGGTTTCTCGCGATGGCCCGGTATGCAGCGTGTGCGGCCCAACTGACGGGCGGTAAGACGAGGATGATCCCGAGCCAAGCCCAGCGCCTTCGCCCGCTCTTCAGCATGGCGGCCAGCGCGCGCGGCCCGCCCCAGATCGTGCCGCTGTCCGGGCTGATCCAGAGAATCTCGCGGTCGGCCCTCTCTTCCGTGACGCCCATAGCGGGGAGGTCTGCGGACTGCCAGGGGGTGCACTGCGCCCGTGGTTGGATCCAGCGCTTGGCGAGGTCAATTGTTCTGCTGCAGAAACCGCAGTCTCCGTCGAAGAGCAGAGTCGGCTGGCTTGTCATGGTGGCTCGCTTTCGTGGCGCACGGCGCGGCGCCTTCGATGACTTGCTGGGGTGAGCTGTCTTTTCGCGCGGCGTTCTACAGCTGTGTGGTAAGCAGTGCGGCCAGGCTTGCTGCCCACACTGCGGTGGCTCGCGATGCCACTCGGATGACCGCGCTGGTCTGCACGCTCTGCTCAGTTGTAGAGCGGATGTCGGTCCGGGTGACGCCGGAGAGGAGCCCATACATCAGCACTCCGGCGCCGAGGGCCCACAGCGCAGGGGGAAGAGTCAGCCAGTCTCCCAGGCGCCAGGTCAGCCAGAGTGTGATTGCTCCGAAGAAGGCGTGGAGGCACAGAAGTGCGCGCCGGCGGGGCGCGGGGGTGCTACGCCTCAGCCGGACCGCCAGCAAAGGGGCAGGAGCGCCGAGGGAACCCATCATGGTTCCCACGGCAGGGGTGATGTCGGTGGGGGACGGGGCTGTTGGCAGTCCGAGTAGCCGCTGGCCGATGGCGTCTACGGAGCGGTCGGTGTTCGACAGCACCACGACTCCCTGCCCGGTGGTGCGATCGAAACCGAGGTAGGAGGTGAAACCCCCGGTTGCCCCGTTCTGCCAGGTGATGTCGCGCTTGCCGACCGTGCTGGTGAGCCAGCCCAGGCCGGTTCGGCCTCCCGGCCCGGCAGCATGGGCGGGCACGGCGGCGCGAGCCCCGGGCGCGGTCTTCTGGATGACAGCACGCAGGAAGCGGCCGAGGTCTTGCCCTGTCGTCCAGATGTCACCCGCCGGGGTATATCCCGAGGCGTACCAGTGCTCAGTGGAGGGACCAGTAGCCTGCTGACCGTGGGCGACGTTGGATGGAAACGGATCGCCGCTGTGCATGATGCGCGTGTCCCGCATCGTGAGCGGTTCGAAGATGTTCGTGGCGAGTAGCTCGGTGTACGGGAGCCCCGTTCGGTGCGCCGCCGTGTAACCGGCCAGGGCCATGCCGAGGTTGGAGTAGCGGTACGTGCCGGGGCTTCCCGCCGAGGATGCCTCGGCCGCGTTGAGGACATCGCGGTCGTTCAGACCACGATAGGGGTCCTGGCCGAGGAGCAGCAGCCGCATGTTGCGGCCCGTCATCCGCAAGCCTGGAGGCATCTTCTCCAGACCGGCGCGATGGGTGGCGAGGTCTTCCAGGGTGGCGTCGGCGACTGCTGGATCGGAGAAACCGCTGTCGGGAAGCATCTGTTTCAGGGGTGTACTGAGGTCCAGGATCTTCTTGTCCTCGAGTGCGGCCAGGAGCATGCCGGTCATGGGCTTCCCGATGCTGCCCGCCTCGAAAACGGTTGATGCGTCGATCTCGCTGTGCGCGCGGTTGCCCGAGTCGCCCAGCCCGGCGAACCGCAAGGTGCCATGATCCACGACGGCCACCGAGAGGCCCCGGAAGCCGCGGCCGTCGCCAGCAGCGTCGCGCACTTGGGCAGCCAGGTTCCTGTCTCCCGTTGTCGCGCCTCCCAGCCGCGCGGGTGCGGGGGCCATGTGAACCCCCGTACCCACGCAGATGGTGAGCAGTACCGTCACGGCCAACACCCTGATCCGCACCAGCGTGGTGAACGGCCGCACGGAACTCGTTCCTGCGCCGCCCAGCGGCATGCTGCGACTTCTCACTTGGCAGTGAGGACAGGGGGCGACGAGGCCAACGGGACGGCTTCGTCCGTGACGTCCGCAGGCGGCGGCGCCGGAAGATGGTCCGTCTTCGCGGCCGCCATTTCTGGCTGCCCACGAAGGCGTTGGGCCGCTCGGAACAGACGGCGGTAGTGAGCATCTCCCATGATGACCAGTTCGACTGCCACCACGGTGAGGGAGAAGTTGATGAGCCCAGCCATATGGAAGGCGATTCCCAGGTGCATGAGAATACCGCCGGCCACCGCAAAAAGTCGCCAGCGCCGGTTCAGCAGGAGGAAGGCGAACGCGAGCTGGAAGAAGACGGTTGCGTAAGTGATAGCCACTACCAGGGTTGCGCTCTCGTAAATGAACCGGTTCACACCGGGCCATCCGAATTCATTCACCCGGAGAATGTAGTAGAGAGCAGTCCCGTTCTGCCACCGTTCGCCCTGCACTTTATACATTCCTGATACCAGGTAGACGATGCAGACCTGCAGGATCACGGCCAGGATACCGGCGTTATGAAGGAGCGAAGCAGACCTATAGCGCAACGACTGCCGGTCTTCAACGGCCTTCTGCTTCCCGTTGCGAGCGTCCAGCGAAAAACGGGAGCCCGAGTCGACGAAGATGAAGAACACCAAAACGATGACCATGATGTTGTCCCCGCCATCGAGCAGAACAGGGTTCCTTTGATGGAGCGACCACAGGAAAACATAGTGCAGGATATTCATGGCACGCGTCTTCCAGCCCAGCATGAACAGCAGAGCTGCCAGCATGCCCAGATGGAAAATAAGCTCGAACCACACATCCGACTTGCTCACCGCGTAGAGGGAGATACCTTCCTCTGCACCAGCAAAACTCTGCCAGGGCCACGATCCGTCAGGGCCCCACAGATATACCCGTTCCATATAGTCTCGGGCATAGAGGTAAAATCCGAGCGCACCCAGCAGAATGCGTGCAAGTGCGCTCCCGATGAGAGCGCGGCGATTCAAGCTGAGGTCATCGAGCTGAGCATAGAAAAAGAACTGCGCACGATACGCAGCCGAACGTATCCCTACGAGTATGTCATTAAAATTCATCGTGAGACCTTCAGCGGCTTCATCCAGGCAAGGTCATAGTAGGAAACCTTGCCTCTATTGGCCCGGATTGCGCGCTCAGAAAAACGAGGGTACTTGTTTATCACGATGCGTACCTGCACGGAGCGGAGGCTCCCGCCCCACAGTTTGGCTGCCTCTGCGCTCGCGAGTGCACGCGCGTACAGAAGTGCGCTGTCACGTCCGGCAAGCTCACTCGGCGCCAGAGGAGGCACGGGCTCCGCCGTAGCATCCGCCCTGGCGGGGCCCTTGGATCCGGGCGGGTTGTCCTCGCGACGCAACTCCTCGAGCTGCGGGTCGCGCCAGCCATCGAGGCGCTGGCGCACAGCAGGTGCCAGACGTTCAACACGGGACGGCCAGAAGCGCTGCCGATGCAGTTTGTCTATATGCGGCGTAGTGACATCCACCCACTTGGTGGTCACCACCGCCCCATCCGGAAGCGACCGCTGCGCGCGGATCAGAAACCCAGAATCCTCTGTTACCGGCTCCGGAGCGAAGAGATGCCAGTCCTGCTGGAAGTACGGCGACATGTATGCCTGAATTTTATCGTCATGCTGCTCACGGATCGGATTGAAAGGTGTATGGTGCAGCGCTGTCATGCTGAAATGAAACAGCACCGCACCTGCAACTAGCACACCTATCAAAGACAGAGCAGACCGTCGGCCTCTGCTCCAGTTCATAAGAGTTCGGCTCGTGAAGTCTTCTGTCACTTCTTGCTCATCTTCCCCGTGTGGCGGGCACGGAGAAACCATGCCCGCCACTGATGCTAGAATCCCTAGATTAGTCGAAGGAGCGTGACAGGTTTACGTCGCTCTGCAAGTCGACACCCACGTCGCCCCGCTTGAATGCTCGGCCCTTCCTTTGCGGAATGGCGTTGGAAGCCTTGATGTAGTCGTATGCGGCGCTGCCGGCGAAGGAGCCGGCCGCTTTCTTTGCAATGGAAGCCCAGGCGAGGGGCTGCACGCCGGCATTTACCACCTTTTCCGGCCCGGTACCGGCTTCCGCAAAAGCGACAGCCGTCGTCTCCGTCGGAACAGGATCCGAATCAGCCGATGCGGACGAAGCGAAAACGATGCCGACGGTCAACCCGGCAACGCCTGCTGTGAGTGCGTGAAACTTCCGCACGTAAACCCCCATGAGAATATGTGATGCCCAACACCTCAGGTGCGAGCGATCATGAGCATACACAGGATGTGGCACTTCATGATCATCTAGTGATCCACGGCACACGATAGGGATGTGATTGTGAAGTCAACCATCCATTACTTCTTTAGCCTCGCTGTTTCGGTTGGGGTGATGAGGCGTCGCGCAACCCGAGGTACGGGGTAGTGACGATCATCGTCAAGGCCCGGTTCGCGCGAAAGGCGGACGACGGCAAGTACGACGTGAGCCAGGGACAAGTGGTCGGAGTGATCACCGCGTACTGCAAAGGCATGCGGAAGTGTCCAAACTGGGTGAATGAGTGACTTGGCGAGCAACGAAGGCGACGAGATCGCAGATCTTCAGGTGGAAGTAGCGAGCCTCCTGTTGGACCGCGTATACGCACCGCTTCTCGAGGATCAGTACGTACGGGGGTCCTGCCCGCCCCGTCGGGGGCACCAGCCGTGCGGGTCGCCCTCGGCGACAGGGGCGAATGCACACCGGCCCGGCTGACCGCGTACGAGATTCCCCTCCGCGCGGGCGAAGAACTGCGTACCTCGCACGACGTCGTCGCCTTGCTCCGCGCCGTTCACACTGGCACACACATCTACCCCTCGGACGCGGTCACTTCCGTAATGGGATGGACCTCTACCGGGTCGATCCCACGCGATTGAAGGAAGCCCCGTTCACCACGGATGACTGGGTGGCCACCCTGCTGCGAGTGCTGGGCCGCCCGGCCGAGGAACGGCATGGCACCCGTCTTCGCGGGTTCCTGTTTCAGGAAGGGGGGCCGTTGCGCCTGTACATGGACAGCGACGAGGTCCCTGGAGTGATCGGTGCCGAGGTTCAGCCAGGCGGAGCGTTGACCGCCCTCTTGGCGGTACTGACCTCCATTCTCGACGAGGAATGGCGGGCACTCGAAGGAGTGGACGACCCGCACTGCCGCTACGTGGTGGACCTCACCGACTGGTAACAAACCCCGGCCTTCTGACCCCTGTCCGACGCCAGGCGAACCGTGTGCCCCCAGCTGCATCATCGCAGTCAGTGGCACGGGAAAGGGGCGGCCTCCGCCTCCCAAGACAGGCGCGGGGAGACGGCAGGCCGAGGGCCTTCTACTCGTTGGCGCCGACACGCCGGCGAGCAGTTGACAGCCCTACCTCACGCTGGCGCCACCGACCTGAAGCCGGTGGTGTCGTGTGCACCTGCTGGACCTCCAGGCCAGGAGAGCAGGGCCCCGCCGAGAGACCGCCCTGTCAACGGTCATTGAGATGCCCAGGTAGGTGGCCGTTGGAGGCCCAGGCTGGTGGCCATCAGAAACCCAGGCGTGTGGCCAGTGGTGTTCCTGGGGTGGGGGGTCAGTTCAAGGGGACCACTCCCTTCCCGGCGAGGGCCTCAGCGAGGCGATGTGAGTCGCCGGAGGTGGTCACGAGGTGAGCGTGATGCATGAGGCGATCGGTGCTCGCGCCCGCGAGAGTCTTCGGCATGATCGTGTCGAAGCCCGAGGGATGAATGTTGCTGGTCACCGCGATAGAACGGCGCTCATAGGCGGCATCGATGATCCGGTAGAACGCCTCGGCGGCGTCCTCGCCGACTGGAAGCAGGCCAATGTCATCAATGACAATCAAATCGGCCCGGCAGATCCGGGCGACGGTCCGTGCGGTGGACCCGTCGACCTTCGACTTGCCGATCGCGGTGCTCAGCGTCTCCAGGGTGAACCAGGACACCCGCATGTCCTTCTCGATCGCGGCCTGGGCCAGGCCCTCGGTGAAGTGGCTCTTGCCCGTCCCCGACGGGCCGGCGATCACCAAGTTCTCGGCGCGGCCGATCCATTCCAGGGTGGTGAGGGAATTCTGAAGATCCGCCAACTTGAAGTCGCTGGTCGGAGGGCTTCCGTGCTGTCCGTTCGGGGTGCTCGCGCTGGTCGCGGGCGGCAGGCTGAGCTGTAGATCGTTTGTCACCGGTGGACCTCGATGTTCGTGAGGACGAGCAGGGCGCGTAGGAGGTGGGTGGCGCGGGCGGGGTCGGTGCGGAGCTTGGTGAGCGTGCGCCAGTTCTTGAGGTGGGCGAAGCCGTGTTCGACGGGGGCGCGTCCGGCGGCCAGGACCCGGTTGGCCTCCTTCTGGCCGCTGTTGAGCTTGCGGGCGCGGGTGGCTTTGAAGCCGGTGACGACCACGGGGTCGTCCGGATCGTCGTCCAGTCCGAGGAAGCCGAGGTCGGCCAGGGCGCCGAGGCCGGCGGTGCGGAGGTGGGCCAGGAGGTGGTCGCGGCGGGCGGCGGTGATGTCGTGGGTGCGGCCGGGCCGGGCGGCCGAGATCCAGATCAGGCGGCCCTTCTCGTCGGTGAGGGCGAGGAAGTGTAGGCCGTGGCGGTGGTGTTTGCCAGAGTAGTTCGGGCGGTTCGCCCTCCCGGTGCGTCGCTGGGTGGGGATGAGGGTGCCGTCGACCAGGACGACCTCGCCGCCCCGCTTCGCGATCTTCTTCAGGGCGCGGTCCAGGCGCGGGGCCTGCCCGGCGAGCAGGCCGATCAGCTCGTCGCGCCAGCGCCGGATGGTGGTGGCGGAGAGGTCGTTGCCTCCGGCCATGTCCGCGAGACGCTGATCGTGCCGGAGCACGGCAAGGACGATCACCGCGATCTTGCCGGGCGTTCGGGCCCGCCAACGGGAACGTATCGCCTTCAGATGGCGCCTGAGCAGGTCGGCGAGGTGGTTGACGGTCCGTGTGGACAGCGACAGGCGGCACTGGTAGACAAGGGAAACGGTGCTCTCGGCGTGCTCTTTGTTTTTGCTCACACAATCTCAACGGCCGCCGGGGGCATCGCAGTTACGGCCTGGCTGCGGGGCCAGGGTCGGCCGGCATCACGGCGGGTCACGGGCGGACGCTGAACTTCCCGTCGGGGCGTTTGTGCAGCCAGCCGCGGTCGGACAGTTTCCTCAGCTTCCCGCGCAGCGGCTCCAGCTTGCCCTTCACCGTGACCTCCACTCCCAGCTCCTCGCCGACGTGGCGGACCGTGACCGGGCCTGCGGCTGTGCGTACGACGGTCAGGATGCGCTGGTACTCCGGCGGCAGCGCCGCCTCCTGAAGGCCCGGCTCACGGCCGGGGATCATCCACACTGTCCGGCCGCCCACCTGGGCGGATACGGGTGCGGCCGCAGCATGCTCCTGGGTGATCCGCTCGCTCAGCCGTTCCAGGACCCGTAGCGCGACGGCGAGTTCGTCCCGCTCGGCTCGTACCTCCTGAAGCTGCTTGACCAGCTGTTCTTCGAGCACGTCCAGCTCCGCGCGGCGCGCGGCGATCCGTTCCAGCGTTTCGGGATCCACCATGGCCCGGATCGTAGAAGGCGCACCGGTAGCGGCGGGCAGGAACCGGCGAAACCGCCCTGCCAGACGATCTACAGCTCAGACTGCCGCCCGCGACCAGCGCGAGCACCCCGAACGGACAGCACGGAAGCCCTCCGACCAGCGACTTCAAGTTGGCGGATCTTCTCTGGGTGGGTTCGGGGATGGTGGAGTCCTCGGCCCGCCAGGAGCCCAGGGTCTTGCCGGTGGGGAAGTTCGCCGAGTGGCGCCGCAGGCGCCGGGTGGCCGCGTCGCGGCCGGTGACCTCCTCGGCTATCAGCAGCCGCAGCACCTCGGCAGGGTCCCAGCGTTGAGCTCGGGCGGTGGCCAGAACGTCCGGGGCCGCCTTGCGCATATAGGGCAGACGCATGCGGCGCATGAGCTTGTCGAGTTCCTCGGGGATCGCGGGCGGGTTGGGAAAGCTCATGGGGGTGCCGTTCTCTTATGAGACGTTCGGTCAGGATTCGCTGGTGGGTGATGTGTTGGGTCAGCGGCCCAGGGCCTGCCAGCCACTGGTTCCGTTCTGGACGGAGTGGGCTTCGTCCGCGCGGACGACCTCTCCGGCGGGCTTGCTGTCGGCGATGTGTCCCAGGATCGAGAGCAAGTCGTCGTCGGCGAAGCGCCCGGCTGTGGCCGCCAGCCCCAGGGCCTGGTCGACTCTGTCGTTGCCCAGGACGGCGGCCAGCTCGACCGCGCGGGCCATCTTGGCGCGGATGCGGGTGGCGCCGGCGGGTCCGGCTTCCTTGAGCCAGCGCCCGGCTCCGGGGCCGATGCCCACGAACGCGATCTCCGCTTCCGAGCGGGGCCGCAGCCTCGGCTGGTGGATGCTGCGTCCGTCGGGATGGTCGGGGTAGTGCTCGTCGATGATCTGCGGAACACCCGGGGTGGAGAGCTCGTGGCGCCAAATCTCCGAGAGATCACCGGAGTTGGTGCGGGCGGTGATGGACAGTTCCTCGCCGACCACCCGGCACCACACCCTCGCGCCGGTATATCCCGGCGGGGTCGAGTAGCGCACCGAGTTGAAGCTGATAGTGCGGTCCGAGCCGACCAGCCGTTCCTCGCCCAGCGCGAGCGCGAGCGGCTCGATGGGCAGGACGTGCAGCGTGGTGCGTTCGACGTCCAGACGGTCCGCAGGTATCTGCCCAGTCGCCCGGTGGCGGCGCGAGTTCACCGCATCGCACCAGGTCAGGCAGGCATCGGCGAGCTCGGAGAAGGTGTCGTAAGCGGCCAGCAGGTTCGCATCTGTGGGCACCAGGTCGGCTTTCGCGATACGAACCGTCGCTTCCGCGCCGCCCTTCGATTCGGGGTCGTAGGGCACGCAACTGACCACTTGGCAGCCGTAATGCCGGCCCGCGGCGACCATCTGCGGATGACGTACCGGGATCCCGGCGATGTGCTCGACGGTCACCGTCTTCGCGTTGTCGGTCAGCACGTAGGTCGGCGCCCCGCCGATCCGCCTGAGCGTGGTGTCCAGGCAGGCCACCAGCGTGCCCAACGTGCAGTCCCAGACCGGGATCACGACCCGAAACCGCGACCAGGACAGCCACGCGCAGAACAACCAGGTCCGACGGCCGTCGATGCGCGGACCCTCGCCCCAGTCGAACTGGAGCCACCGGCCCGGCTCGGGAATCCACGGCCGGTACGTGCGGCGCTTGCCCGCCTTCCACGCGCTCTTCGCCGCGTTCACCGCCCGCCGCGTCGAGCGTTCGCTGCCCCGGTAGCCCATCTTCACGAGCTTCTCGTGCACCACATCGGCTCGGATCGTCGCCTTCGACTGCTCGACCCACTCCTCGACCTTCTCCCCGAACGCGTCGATCATCTTCGGCCGCGGCTCTCGCTCATAGGGATTGCGCCCGCCGTTGCGGGCCTCGACATACCTCTTGACCGTCTTCGGGTCGTGCCCCGTCAAGGTCGCCGCCGACCAGACCGTCCCGGTCAGGTCGTACGCCTCAAGGATTTCCATAATCTCCGTGTCAGACTTCGTCACAGGACCTCTCCGGCCGGTAGCTGATGCGTGCAAACACCAGCAAACGGGCGGAGGGGTCTCCTCCAGTTAAGGAAGTGATCAGGAACACCACTGGTCAGACGGCCATCCACCTGGACTTCCGGTGGCCATCAGCCTGGACTCGGCTGGCCGCACATCTGGACTTTGCCACGGCCGCCGTCACGCCCCGTGGTTGGCCGCGGCTACGAGCCCCATGCCGAGCTGGAGCCAACCGCAAAGCTGAGCAGGAGAGTCCGTCTCCCCGGACTTCGCACGTGGGGCTGTGCCACAACGTGCCAGCAGGGGCAGTAAACAGCGGTCACCAGGGGCTTCCCCAGAGTCCTAAGCGAAGGGCTGCAAGTGACTATCGCCCCAGCTCAGAGGCCATTTGTCAGTCGCAGTTCAGGGTGATTCCCAAGCTCAGAGTGCGGGTTCGATTCCCGTCACCCGCTCCAAAGAGAAAGGCCCAGGCCAGCGGCCGGGGCTTCTTTGGTGTCCGGATCAGGTCAGGCGCCGCGCGCCACCTTCGCACCACCCGCCACCACATCACGTCATTCGGCTCCCGAGGTGCCGCGTCAGGAGGTCGGCGAAGCCAGGTAGGCCGGCCTTCGCGAGTCGGGCGATGGCATCGGCGATCATGACTGAGGTTCCCCCGAGATGCGGAGGGCGATGACAGCGGGTCAGATGGTTCTCATGAGAGGAACTCTGACCATGGCCGCTCCGAGGAAATATCCGCTGGAGTTGCGTGAGCGTGCGGTGCGGATGTATCGCACCGCCGAGCCGAAGCCCCAGATCAAGCGCCTGGCCATTGAGCTGGGGGTCCACCCGGAGGCACTGCGCGGCTGGATCCGCCAGGCCGAGGCCGACCGCGGCGAGCGCGACGACCGGCTGACCACCGAGGAGAAGGACGAGCTGGGCCAGCTGCGGCGGGAGGTGAAGGAACTGCGCCGGGCGAACGAGATCCTGCGCACGGCCTCGGCTTTTTTCGCCCAGGAACTCGACACGACCCGGCGCAGGTACTGACGTTCCTCAGCGAACGCAGTGACCTCGGTGTCGAGCCCGTACTCCGGGAACTGCACGTCCCCTCGTCCACCTACTACCGCTGGCGCCGGCAGGAGAAGGAGCCGTGTGAACGCCGCCGCCGTGACGCGGAGTTGACGACCAAGATCGAGGAGATCCATGCCGACTCCGGCGGGATCTACGGCTCGCCCCGCGTGCATGCCGTGCTCAAGCGCGAGGGCGTGGCCATCGGCCGCAAGCGGGTCGAGCGATTGATGCGCGAGGCCGATCTGGCGGGCCTCAGCCCACGCCGCACGGGCAAGGGCTTCACCCGCCGCGACCCGACGGCCACGCTCGCCCCGGACCTGGTGCAGCGGGACTTCACCGCTCCCGTGCCGAACCGGCTGTGGGTCACCGACCTCACCATGATCCCCACGGGTGAGGGACCGCTGTGGCTCTCCGCGATCCGCGACGCCTTCTCCCGCCGGGTGGTGGCCTGGGAGACCTCCGCCCGCGCGGACGCCGACCTGGTCCTGTCCTGCCTCGAGTACGCCCTGGCCAGCCGCGAGCCCGTGCCCGGCACCTTGATCCATCACGCCGACCACGGCTGTCAATACACGTCCATCAAGCTCACAACACGGCTGGTACGTGCGGGTATTGAGGGGTCGATGGGGTCCGTGGGCGACAGCTACGACAACGCCCTCGCGGAGAATCTGTGGATGCTGATCAAGACCGAGTGCGTGCGCGGACGCGTCTTCGTCACCCGGGCCGAGGCCAACCTCGCGCTGTTCGAGTACATCGACGGCTTCTACAACAGCCGACGCATCCAGAAACGCCTCGGCTACCTCAGTCCCATCGAGTTCGAGGAGAAGCACTACGCCAACCAGGCGACGACCGAACAAGCGAACCTGAAACCACGTCAACCCATCCTGACCAGCTGATCAGCACCTCCCGCACACCGGGGGAACCTCAGACTGGCGGGTTGCGCTTCTCTCCGACAAGCCTGACGACTGTCTCCACCACCTCATGCGGCAACTCGCGATACAGCCCGCACAGGTACGAATCCGGGTCGATCACCCGCACTCCACGCTCAGCCAAGTCACCGGCAGGGAAATCGGCAAGGTTCCATGTGATCAGCGCGTCGGCCCCGGCGGCCACCGCTGCCGCCGCATGGTGCCGGTCGTCGGGGTCATCGCCCGGCATTTCATCCACAAGGGGTCCATAGAACTCCGCCGCGATCTCACCGTCGGCGAAGAAACGTCGGACGGCTTGGGCAACCGCGGCAGCCGACTCCGCCGAACATCTTCCCTCCCGGACGATGATCCGCTCCCACTCCGCGAGCAGCCGTTCGGACCAAACAATCTCGTGGATGGAGTCCTCAGTGAGGGCCAGCATCACGTCCATCACCGAGAACGGAAACAGAACATTGGTGTCCACAAAGACCCGCGCTGCCACGCTCCCCCTCTTCCCTTTCACGGCTGCCGGTGACACCCACATCAATAGGGCAGGTCGGCGCCCTCCAAGGCATCGGCGATCTGACGCCGCCCCTCCCTGCGGCCCTCACGCCGCTGCTGGAATGCCAGCACGTCCGCCAGGCGGACCACGCGGTGACTACTGCCAGGCAGGTTCATCGAGGGGATGTCGCCAGCATCAAGCAAGCGGGCGACGAACGGCCGGGACAGACCCAGAAGTTCAGCGGTCTCAGAGGGCGACAAATGCACCTCGGACGCCAGGACCGTAACCGCGTGCCCGCGGGCCAGCTCACCGGCCGACGCCAGAAGAATGCGGACCAACTCCCCCGGCAGTGCCAGTTCGCCGCCATCCGGGGTGCGCACCAACACCTCGACCGACTCCGGCGCCATCCGGGCAGTCGCGGCAAGCGCGCCCTGGTGCGAGGGATTCGGTTCGACCCTCTCAGCACGGGCAAGAACGCTGGAACGAGCCATGACCGCCTCCAATCACTGACCCGACGAAGAATACATCTGCAATAACTGTAACCGGATGGTCCGGCGTGGGCAACCGTGGAGAAGGCGAGCCCCATGCGCGTACAGGAGCGACTTGCCCCCCCCTTCCCGGCTCTGCTGCCCACCAGCCTGGCGAGGCCCTCAGAGCGGATGCGTGGCAGGCGGCACGCCAAGCTGACGCCCGCACGGCCGGGCATCCCGCCGAGCCCCACCACCGCGCCGGGTGCGATTCCCCTCCCGACCGACGTCTCCCCTGACGCCGCACGGAAGGCGTGCCACAACGTGCCAGTAGGGGCGGTAAACAGCGGTCACCAAAGGGGCTGACGAAGCAGTCAGGACGAGGTCATCGGCACGCGCTTCCGCAGGTCAGAGGCTATACACGTGACCAAGTACCGGTTGATTCCCAAGCTCAGAGTGCGGGTTCGATTCCCGTCACCCGCTCCATCAGTTTCCCGAGAAAGCCCCAGGCCATCGGCCCGGGGCTTTGTTGTTGTCTGGTCCGGATCAGGTACCGCGTGCCGGCTCCGTGCCCGATGCCTTTCGCAGCACTGCCCAGTAGCAGGTAGGAGCTTCCTGTCGGGTGGACATGTCCCCAACGTGCACACACGACTTCCAGGACACGGTCGGGCACATCCAGGATTCTGGTTGCATCTCCTGGCAGAGCCAGTCCTCAGGTCGGCATCACAGGTGCGCCAGGTGCACCAGGTGCGCCGGATTCGACCGGTTCGCGACTTCACAGGTGATGGCGTGGGCAGGACGCTTCCCGAAGCTGACACAGCAGCGAGGTGTGAGCCTCCGCCTGAGGGGATCGGCATGGCGAAGTGTGGTGCGCGTACCAAGACGGGTGGTCGTTGTCAGCGGAAGGTGGTGTCAGGCACCTCCCGCTGCCCAGTGCACCAAGGGGCTTGGTCGGCATACGGCGTGGCCCAGCGCAAAGAGAAGGAAGCCAAGGCGAAGAAGCGCGCGATAAGGAAGAGGCGTTAGCCCCGAGGTTTGGTCTGCGGTCCGGCTGCTACGACTCCGCATCAAGCAGCCGTGCTGCTTGATGCGGGTCCATCAGGTTGGACCAGGCTTGTTCGGCGGGGAGCAGGTCGCGTTCCGGGAGGGCGTACTCGGGGTACCAGCCATCGGTCTCGCAGCCGGGGACGTTGCGCAGGATCAGGGTGGTGAGGTCGGCGGGACAGAGCCGGTGATGCGGACGGCAAGATAGGTTTCGTGGCCCTCGTCGGCGCAGACTTGGAGGCCGAGAGTGAAGGTGTCGAAGTCCACCGTGTGTTCCTGGCCGTCGTGGAGGGTGGAGCGGCTGAGTGCCAGGATCGTAGTGCGGAGACGACGCACGAAGCGGACTCCGGCTTCGGCGCGGTAGCGGACGTGGTCCTCGCGGGCGGGGAGTAAGCGGGCAGTGTGCGTTGTGGACTTGAGGGCGTCGGCATTCTCTGCGTTGTAGCGGGCGCGGGCCGTCTTGCCCTCGGATTCGAGGGCTGCGTAGAAGTCGTCGGTGGAGCCGTCTTCGCGACGGCCGGCCGCCACCAGCCACGGGAGGTCGGCGTTCACCCAGACCGCACCGCGCCAGCGCTGCACCTTGACCTTGAACAGCACCTGGTCGTCGATGGCGCGGATGCGTTCGTGTTTGGTGTCACCGGTCGCGGTGAATTGCTCGGCCGCCTTAGCCAGGATCGGGTGGTCGATCTCGTCCAGAGGGTCAGTCACTACCGGGAGCGGAAGTCCAAGATCGTCGAGCAGGCAACGCAAGGTAGGGCGCGCGGGCCGCATGGCGGCGGGTCCGGTCACTCGTCGATACCGCCGACCGCATCGATCTCCTCGGCGGTCAGGCCGGTCAGGAGCATGACGTCCGACTTGAGGGAGCCGTCAAGGACGCTGAGCGCCTCGACCATGCCGGTACGGAGATCTTCGCGCCGCTGGTCGAGGTAGACCCGTACCGCCTCGGCCACCAGGCCCTTCTTGGTCAGGCCGAGGAAATGCGCTCCCTGACTGATCAGTTTGTCCGTCGCCGGGTCCACCTTGAGCGGTGCCTGCCGCGGCGGATTCGAAGCCGTGGTCATCACGCCTCACCTCCAGCTTCACGGTACCTCAGTACCTCAAGGTGGTTGTCTGACGGGGATGCTGGCGAGACCGCCCGCCACCAGCCCCGGACCAGCCCTCCGTGACGGTATCCAAGGGGCAAGGCGGTCACTTCCGGTCAGGCCGCGAGGCGTCCAGATCGACGTACGCGCAGGTCAGAGCGCCACACCCCACCCACGCGGTCCCGGCCGGGCAGCGCTGGCGCGTGGCCCCGGACGGCGCCGCCGTCAAGCTCGGGTCGGCCTCACCGACGGACACCTGCCGGATCAGCCACTTCTCCGTCTGCCCGGGATGCGGCGCCTGAGCCGGGCCCGAACCCTCTGACGATCAGCCACCCGGCCAGCCCCAGCTCCCAGGCGAACACCGGGAGCGCGGCGGCCGCCCCCGCCACGGAGAGCTGCGCGTAGGCCCCGAACATCACGGCGACGGCCGAGGCACAGATCAGCGGGCCGCCGACCAGCCCGAGCACGGCGATGAAGCGCGGCACGAGCCGTGCGCGGTACGCCAGGTACGCAAGCAGGACGGTGTTCAGGCCGAGGGCGATGTTGGGCCCGAGCAGGAACGTCCAGTCGCGCACGGCCGCCAGCGCGACATCGGCGCCGGCCGCCGCCCCCGCGTCCCGCCGCAGAGTGACGAGCGCCAGGACGGCGACGATCCCGAGGGCGATGACGGCCGCCTCCAGCAGCCGCCCGAAGGCGTACCCGAGCGCGAGCCCCTCGCCGTGGCGCCGCAGGACGGGGAACAGCGCCGCCCCGGTACCAGCCACCGCCACCACCAGCACCACCTCGCAGAGCACCCCGAGCAGCGCCCGCGTGTCGGCGCCCTGCGCGAGCCGGCCGTCCGCCGCGCCCAGCAGGGGGCGGTAAAGAACCGCCCCGGCTATCGCGGCGGCCTCGGTCAGCAGGAACAGTGACCCGGCGGCCACCGCGGTTCTCCGGTCCGGACTCATCTTCTCGGTACCCCTCGCTCGCTGATGGTGTACGCCGTACACCTGGCAGCGATCATAGGTGTACGACGTACACTCGTCAAGGAGAGGGCGCTGTCGAGGAGGGAAGGGGCCGAACCGGAATGACCCGGCAGGAAGCCATGCACACGCAACGGATCCCCCTGAACAGGGACCGCGTCCTGCGCGCCGCCGTCGCGCTCGCCGACGCCACCGGCATCGACGCGCTCAGCATGCGCAGGCTCGCGCAGGAGCTGGACGTCGTACCGATGGCCCTCTACAAGCACGTGGCCAACAAGGAGGAGCTGCTCGACGGCATGGCCGACGCCGTCGTCGGCGAGATCGACCCGCCGGCCGCGGGCCCCGACTGGCAGCGCGTGGTCCGCGGGCGGATCCTCTCGGCCCGGCGGGTCCTGCTGCGCCACCTCTGGGCGGCCCGGGTCATCGAGTCGCGGACCGGCCCCACCCCGGCCGTGCTGGCGTACCTGGACTCGATGGCCGGGAGCTTCCGGGACGGCGGCCTCTCCGCCGACCTCACGCACCACGTCATGCACGCGATGGGCAGCCGCCTGCTCGGCTTCAGCCAGGAACTGTTCGACACCTCGGGCCCCTCCGGCCCGCCGGACCCCGGGCTCGCGGCGCGCTACCCGCACATCGCGGAACTGGCCGCGACGGCCGCACACGACGGGGGCTCCACGGTCGGTGGCGGCTGCGACGACCAGTTCGAGTTCGAATTCGCCCTGGACCTCCTCCTGGACAGCTTCGAAAGCCTCCGCCGCCAGGGCTGGACGTCCGCGCGGAAGGCGTAGTGGGTGCGGGGGGCGGGGGCTGATCCAGCGTCGAAGGGGGGAGGGGAAACCAGCCGAGCCGGGGCCAGCGGTTGCGCGCGGGCCCGCGTGCGCTCGGCGCCGTTCCCACGCGGATCCGGCAACACTCAGCTCCCGGGCCGCGCGACGATCCCGGAGAGCAGGTACGTCCCATGCGCACGTCCATCCGTATCGCAAGTGTCCTCACCGGCCTGACCCTCGCGCTCGGTGGCCTGGCCTTCACGGCCCCCGCCGCCCACGCGGACGTCACGGCCTGCATCAACCAGGTCGAGCGGGAGCTGCAGGGCGGGGAGGCCCCGGACTCCATCCGGACGGCGTGTTACGTCGGACTGAGCGGCGGCCACGACGAGTGCGTGTCCGGCCTGACCGCGGGCGGCGCGACCGTCGGGACGCGGTGTCCGCCTGCCGGGTGGCGCCCAAGTGTCCCGGGTCCGTTTCCACCGGAACCCGTCCCGGTGGAGCAACTCAGTCAGCCAGGCCGCCGAGACCCGCGCCCCCCGCTCGGCGGCCAGCCAGTCGCACAACGCGGCGGCTGTCCAGGTCCGGCCCTGCCGGGCGGACTCGTCCAGCAGGGCGGCCAGCGCCTCGCGGTCCTCGCGGGTGACTGAGGCCGGGCGGCCCGGGCGCGGGGCACCCTCCAGCGCGTCGAACCCGCCGGCCGCGAAGCGGTGGACCGAACCCCGCACGGTGACGGCGTTGCATTCGAGCAGGTCAGCCACCTCGGGCACGGTCAGGCCCCGCCCCATCAGCCGTACGCAGTCCAGACGCAGTCCGTACGCAGTCCAGACGTAGTCCAGACGCAGTCTGTACCTCATACCCGAACCACAGCCCGCATCACCGAGACCGCTCAGCTTGTGCGCGGGGAGGCTGCTGGCGGCTCGGATCAGCCCCGCGGGCGCCGCGACTGTATCTCTCCGGGGCTGTCGCTACGCGGCACCCGCCACTGTCAGGACCGCGACCGGCAGGAGAAGAATCCACTGCGGCAGCCGGAGCAGTGGATTCGGCCAGCCGACCGACAGCGTGACGACCAGGAAAGCGACTGCGTACGCTACGAAGTGCGCAGCCACGAACCACGCCATCAGGCCGGTCGCTGACGTATCGTCCGCCAGCGCGAGGTAGACCAAGGCGGCTGCGGAGAGCACCAAGTCGGCGCTCACCATGTGCCACACGGCATGAAGGACGCGCTTGGGTTCGTCTGCGAGTCCGCAGGACAGCAGCGGGCGCACCACATCCCGGTGCCCGCCGACGATGTGCGCTGCGGCCACACCGAACGCGGTGATGCCCGCTGCGAGAAGCCAGCCGTTCATCGGATCTCGATTCCTTTGGCTATGACAGCAGCCAGCCGGTCGGCCAGCTGACGGTCGGGGTGTTCCCCGACCAGACCGACGTGGAAGAACACGGCTCCTGCCAGCGTGTCCAGGACTAGATCCACGGGTGTGTCGGCCGCGATCTCCCCGCGCGCCACGGCACGCTCGAAGACGATCAGCAGCCGCTCCTTCGAGGGGGCCAGGAAGTCGCTGCGGATGCGAGCTTTCAGCACCGGATCGGCGGCGAAGTCAGCGAGCAGCCCCGGGAGCGCCGCTGCAGCAGCAGGTGCGTGGAACTCGTCGACCAGGCCCCGCAGCAGTGCGGTCAGGTCCCCGGCCAGCGTTCCGGTGTCTGGGGTCGGAGCATGGTCGGTGGTCGTGAACACGGCCTCGAAGACCAACTCCGGCTTGCCCCGCCACCGCCGGTAGACCGTGTCCTTGCCGACGCCGGCACGGGCAGCCACCGCCCCGATCGATGTCGCGGCGTAGCCGACCTCGATCACCAGCTCTGTGGCCGCGCTGACGATCGCCTCGTGCGAGCGGGGATCCCTGGGGCGTCCCCTGGAGGACGGAAAGGAGCTCATACCGATTTACGATACGGGTCGACCCGTTTGATAAGCAACCCCGGTCGGCGTCACGAGGACATCACTGCTGCATCCCCGGACTTCGCACGAGGGGCTGTGCCACAACGCGCCAGTAGGGGCGGTAAACAGCGGACACCAAAGGGGCTGACGAAGCAGCCAGGACGAGGTCATCGGCACGCGCTTCCGCAGGTCAGAGGCTATACACGGGACCAAGTACCGAGTGATTCCCAAGCTCAGAGTGCGGGTTCGATTCCCGTCACCCGCTCCATCAGTTTCGCGAGAAAGCCTCAGGCCAGCAGCCCGGGGCTTCTTTGTTGTCTAAACCCATTTGACCTGCTCGAAGGGGTCTTGGCGCGCCGTTCGCGTCCACCGGCGAGCGGTCGCCTCGCAGGGACGGCAGGTCCGGAGCCGGCAGCCGAAACTGAGCCCCGATCCGTTCCTGCAGGACCCTGGACAGCCGGCCGCCGGCTGAGCGCAATGTCCCGCTGCGAGGCTGTCATCTTGCGCAGGGCCCGGAAGCTCACCACATCCACAGGCAGGTCGGCGACCTCTTCTCAGGAAACCCAAGCGCCTCCGCAATGGCCGGGAGCCTCTTCAACCGCATGATCGAACATTCCACCACTGCCTGCAGCGCCGCAGGCCGTTTGACGAGGGCATCGTGTTCCCCACCGAACTCGCCACTGCAGCTTGGCACGTCGGCATCGTGAGGTGTCTGCCTTCATGCACGGTCACAGCCGGGTTCACCCCGACGACTCCTTACGTCCCCGCCGTGATCTTCGGGTTCGGGTCCTGCATGAAGGTAGATCGCTCGCTGGTCTGGCCTTGCCGTAGGGCACGACCGAAGGTTGCAGCGTAGGGGTGAGGGTTGGTGCGGGGGTAGGCATAGGTGAGGACTGCGGGCGGGACACCCGTGAGCGGCAGGTACAGGATGTCCGGATCCGGATGCTGCGCGGCCACCGACACCGGGAGCACGCCGACACCGCGCCGGGCGGCGACGGCGTGAAGGTACTCCTCGGCGTTGGAGGTTTCCGCGCCGATCTCGGGGGTGGCGTCGGCCGGCCAGTCCTGCGGGGCGAGCGTGCCGCTGACGGTGATACCGAGACGGTCGGCGGCCCAGGTGAAGTGCTGTTCCTCAGCAAGGGTGAGAAAATATCGCAAGTGACGCAGCCCGATATCCATGCGGGTAATGCTAGCCAGCTGTGGCTGTCTTCCCAGGTCAGGGTGTTGTGTCGGCATTTACCCCGCGCCGGACAGCACCACGCACCACGGTCAGGTGCAAGGCGAGGGCGACCACGGTGAGTGCACCCGTGTAGTACGGCAGCGCGGCCGGGGAGGCGCCGAGGCCCAGCACAAGGCCGCCGAGCGCGGACCCGATGCCGCTGCCGAGATAGACGGCGGAACTGTTGAGCGAGACGGCGACCGCAGGCTGTTCGGGCTGGGCTGCGATGAGCTGGTGCTGCTGAGGCACCTGTACGGCCCATCCGGCCGCGCCCCAGGCTACGAGCGGGACGACTGCCCAAGCCGCGGCGGCATGAGCGGCGGCGGGCAGGACGAACTGGCTGGCCACGATGAGGACCAGGATGCAGGTGACCGCGGCGAAGGGGCGACGGGTCCGGTCCACGATGGGGCCGATGAGGAGGCTGCCGATGATGCCTCCCGCGCCCCAGGCCCACATGGCCCAGACCGTCTGGTGGGTGTGGGCGGCGTCGACGAGGAACTCAGCGAGGTAGGTGTACAGGCCAAGGCTGGCGATGCCGCCGAGCAGCGAGACGGTGACGATGCCGGCGACCCGGCCGCTGGCAAGGGCGCGCACCCGCTGGCCCAGCGGAGGCGGAGGACTCACCTCGATCTTCGGCAGCCACACGATGCCGATCAGAGCGACCACGCCCAGCGCGGTGATCAGCCACAGCGTGCCGCGCCACCCGATGTGCGAGGCGAGGAGCATGCCGACCGGGACGCCGATGACGGTGCCGATGCTCAATCCGCCCATGACGGTGGCGAGAGCGCGACCTCGCCGTTCCGGAGTGGTGAGGCCCGCTGCCGTGGCGGCGGCTACGGGAGAGTACACGCCCGCACCGATGCCTGCCACCGCGCGGGCGATCAGGAGGACCGCAAGCGTGGGGGCGAGGGCGGTCAGCGCGTTGCCGATCGTGAAGACCACCAGCGCCACGCCGAGGACCACCTTCGCCGACCGTTTGGCCAGGAGGGTGGCGAAGACCGGCCCACCCAGCACGTAGGCGTCCACTCCCAGCGCGAACGTGCCCAGCGCCAACAGTGGGATGAACTTGCCGCGACCGTCGCGCGTCTTCGGAGTGGCTGTTGTCTGTGTGGCGCTCATCCGAGGCGCTCCAAGTCCGTTTCGGCGGTGACCTGCCGACCGTTGGGGAAGTAGCTGGCCGGTCCGGTCAACTGGCCCGTCTGTTCAATCTCGTTGAGCAGGCGCTGTAGCCGTACGGACTCCTCGATACCGGCGAACGGCACGACAAGCCGCTGTCGGTTGTGCGCGAAACGTACGGAGTCCGCGACGATGCGACGCAGCCCGACGATGGTGTCGAGGCCTTCGGGAACGGGATCGTGGCGTGTGTCCACCTCGCAGAGCGTCTGTCGCCTTCGGGTACGCATTCGCGTGACGATTGATTTCTACGAACGACCGGTACTGGCCGCCGCGTCTCAGCTCGTCAAGCTTTTTCGCCAGAAAACTTTCGCATATTCCCCCGCCTTGCAACTAACATGCGTCTTTGATTGCATGCAACCTGTAAACGAGTGAATTACATACGGCGGACACCCTTCCCGCAAGCCCGTCGCCTGCATCTCTTATGCATCCGCTGTATGCCCGCAGGCCATCGCGGTGAGCGGCGATGCATGAGAGGCCAGTCACACTGCCGAGGATGAATTCGTAGGTTACGGCGTGCTCGCGTCGGTAGGCAGCGCGCGTTAGGCAGTGGGCGCTGTGCATCGTGAAAACTGCACGTCAGGTGGTCTGGTGTGGGTAGGGAGGGGAGGCCCGTGCTGGTCGCGGGAGGGTGTCTTGCATCAAGATCGCGACGAGCCTGAACCACCCCACCGGAAACGTGGAACCCAGCGCCCACCCAATGCGACGATCGGGCCACCGGCCTGCCCACACGCCCCAACACCCGCCACAACAAACGAAGAAGAGCCCGTCAGCAAGCTGACGGGCTCCCGCGAGAGATCGAAGCTAACCTGCCATCAGGTCAGATCGTCGGTGTGTCATCGACGACCGCCTTGTGTGGTTCGACAATGAACTTCCAGCCATCGCTGGGCTCCAGGAATCGCACTCGGGTCGGGTAGATGTCCAAGGCGCGGCGGTCACGGTTCTGGCTGCTCGTGTTCTTCCGCCCCCGGGCCGGCTCCTCGAACAGGTCGACCTTGACATCCGGCACCGCGACGACTTCCTCGCTCCAGCGCTGAACGATCCCCGCGCCGAAGGCGTCCCGGGCCGCGGAGTAGAGCGACTCCAGAGATTCCTTGTTCCCGTTGGGCACGAAGAGGGCGAGATTCAGGAGGATGCCGGCACTCTGGAGAACCTCAATTTCTTCCCCTGCCTTGTCGGCAACCCAGATCCCGCGCTCTTCGGCATTGTCCGGGAGAACGTGGATTTCCTGACCGAAGATCGTCCTCGCGGTGAAGGACCCTCCCTCGAAACTCTTACCCGGCTCCACAAGGAAAGCCGGGGCGTAGCAGTCGAGAGGAAGCCCATCCATCTCTGCCGAGACGAAGATTCCATCCTGGAGGCCCAACTCCGAAATCTCTCCGGTCGCAAGACGTCGAGCCGTAACCTTCTCGGTATTCACGCCATTCCCCTTTTTTCGTGGCGTCCTATTAATTGATTAGGACTATATCACGGATACGAACAGCCAGTTCCCTTTACGCACGCCTTCGCGCTCACGATACTACAGTCAACTCTCCGGGAAATTTCTTCCGGCAGAACAGCAGGCGAATCCGCTGAGAGACGGCGGATTGCTGGACTGGGCAATGCCTTGTGCGGGTTTGGTCTATCTCTTGGTTCAGGTAGGTACCGCGGTTGTACGGCTCGGGAAGCTCCGTGTTGTGGGCGCTTGGCGCCGGAGCCATATTGTTGATCAGGAATTTCGACGCATACCAACAGGTGCGGAAGTGCCGGGATGGCACGAGCGCAAAAGCCGGGCTTCATGCCCGATGCCTCTTGCATTTATTCTTCGCATGGTTGAGCTTTGTGATCACCGGGTGGGCAGCTCAAGTTGGTGGCTGACTTCGGCGATGAATAACTGGTCCTGGGCTGAAGCGCAGCAGACGGTCTGGCCCGCCTGCTCCCTTCATCCTGCATGACAGTCCCAGCCACGGTGTCTTGAGAGGCGCGCCCACAAGTGCCAGCAGCCGTCGGACGACCCCTTGCGTAAGCAATGCCAGCCACCTGTCCTGCCCTGAACAGAAGAGCACACAGCTTCCCGATGCACGGAAGCACTGGCGCCACCTCTGCCGCCGCATTCGTGCCCCGGCCGGGCCCTTCAGGACAGCGAACAGCGGTCAATAGAGGTTCGATGACGTCCAACCGACGAGGGCCACGGGCAGACATCTATGCAGGTCAAAGGCGGAGGAGCGCGCAAGCGCCGTTGATTCCCAAGCTCAGAGTGCGGGTTCGATTCGGTGCGCCCTTCTCGCCCACGAAGAGCAGACCGTTCGGGCCGTTCTCCGCGTACCAGTCGAGATGGTGCCGCAGCTCCATGTGAAGGAAGTCCGGCAGGACGACGTAACGCTTACCCGCCTCCGACTTCGTGTCGCCCTCGGCACGCTTTCCGTACTCAGCTCCGGCGCTGCCTTCCTGACCCGAATCGTCATGGAGTCCAAGTTTCACGTCATTGTTCACGTCCTTGCGCCTCGAACCGGCTTGCTTCTCCGGGCGCATCGGACCGGACTCCTTTCCAGCGCCTCTGATCCGGCACGGGTTCCGGCGGATCAGTTCATCGCGCCCCGGCACCCGGCCCTGCTTGCCACGGCGGCCTCGGGCAGCACGGTCAATCCGGTCAATCCGGGGAATCGACGCTCAGGCGAACCCGCGTGATGTCGCGCAGTCGCCTGATGAGGGTTTGAGGGCGAGGGTGAACCAGAGGGTCTTGCCGCCGGGGTGGGGGTGGGTGCCCCAGGTGTCGGCGAGGGCGGCCACCAGGGCCAGGCCGCGTCCGTCCTCGGCGTCGGGGCCGGCGTGCCGTGGATGGGGTAGGCGGGGGCTGCGGTCGGTGACTTCGACGGTGAGTTCGGCTTCGGCGTGGTACAGGTGCAGGCCGATGGGGCCGCGGGCGTGGCGGACGGCGTTGGTGAGGAGTTCGGAGGTGAGCAGGCGGGCGGCCTCGACGGTCTCTTCGGAGCAGTGCCATTGGTGCAGGGTGGTGGTGAGGAAGCGGCGGCCGGTGGCGACTGCCCGGGGGTGGGCGTCCAGTTCGGTGCTGGCGCTGGCCAGGGGAGTGGTGGCGGGCAGGTGGACGAGGAGCAGGGTCACGTCGTCGTCGTGGGTGTCGGCGTCGGGCAGCAGCGTGTCCAGGACGTGGTCGGCAGCCGACTCCAGCGAGGGGGTGGTGGTGAGGGCGCTCTGCAGGGCGTCGGTCAGGGCTTCGATCCGGGTGTCGATATCGGTGTCGGGCTGCTCCACCAGGCCGTCGGTGTACAGGGCGAGGGTGGTACCGGCGGTCAGGAGGTGGGTGGTCTGCCGGTGGGGGAAGCCGCCGACGCCCAGGGGCACGCTGACCAGGGTGGGCAGTGGACGGAGTGGGGTGCCGGGGGCGCCGAGCAGGACGGGCAGGTGCCCGGCCGAGCAGGCGGTCACTTCGCCCTGGTCCGGGTCCAGGATCAGGTAGCAGCAGGTGACGAGCTGGTCGGGCAGGTCACCGACGAAGGCGTCCAGGGCGTGCATGAGGTGCTCGGGGGTCATGCCGGTCTTGGCCAGTGCGTGGGCGGCGGCGCGGAGTTGGCCCATGACGGCGGCGGCCTCCAGGCCGCGGCCCATCACGTCGCCGACGACGATCCCGGTGCGGTTCGCGTCGAGGGGGATGAGGTCGAACCAGTCGCCGCCGACGCCGGAGCCCTGGGCGGAGGCCAGGTAGCGGTGGGCGGTGGCCAGTTGGGGGAGGGGGGGCGGGACGCCCATGAGGCTGCGCTGGAGGGTGAGGGCGATGTGTCGCTGCTGTTCGTATAGGGTCCGGCGCTCGGCTTCGGCCTGTTTGCGGTCGGTGATGTCGCGGGCGCTGGTGGTGGAGGCCAGGACGGTGCCGTCGGGGCCGCGGATCGGCGACAGGGTGAGTTCGACGTCGATCAGGCGGCCGTCTTTGGTGAGGCGGACGGTCTCGAAGTGTTCGATGCGCTCCGCCTGCCGTAGTCGTTCCAGGAGTGCGGTGACCTCCTGCTCGCGCTCGGGCGGGGTGAGCAGGGCCACGTGCCGGCCGATGGCCTCGGTCGCGGTGTAGCCGTACAGGCGCTCGGCTGCGGTGTTCCAGTAGGTGATCAGGCCCTGGGGGGTCTGGGTGAATATGGCGTCCTGGCAGGTTTCCACCATCGCGGCCAGCTCGCGCAGGCGCTGTTCGGCCTGCTGGCGGTCGGTGACGTCGCGGATGGCGGCGGAGATCAGCAGTCCGTCCTCGGTCCCCACCGGGCTGAGGCTGATCTCGACGGGAAACTCGCCGCCGTCCTTGCGCCGCCCTTTGAGGTCCAGTCCGGCCCCCATCGGCCGGACCTGGGGGAACTGCAGGTAGGCGCGCTGGTGGGCCGCGTGGCCTGCGCGCAGCCGCTCGGGTACGAGCAGGGTGACCGGCTGGCCGACCAGTTCGCCGCGGGGATAGCCGAACATTTGCTCGGCCTGCCGGTTGACCAGCACGATGGTGCTGTCGCCGTCGGTGATGACCATCGCGTCGGGGGCCGCTTCCAGCAGTCCGCGGAAGCGTCGGTGCAGCCGGTCGTTCTCGCGCTGGGCGGTGATGCGGGCGGTGACGTCGGTGGCGATGCCGCCGACCGCGTACGGGACGCCGGAGGAGTCGGTGAGCGGGAACAGGGCCGTGAGGTAGTGGTGCGGGCCGTCCTGATGCGCGATGAGGTGCTCGCGCTGCAGGGCGCAGCCGGCCGCCTGGGCGGCCTGCTCGGCCGCGTGGGTCTCCTCTGCTGCAGGGCGCGGCAGCAGATCCTCGTCGCGGGCCCCGAGCACCCGGTCCCGGTCGGCCTGGAAGACCTGCTCGAAACGGGTATTGACGGCCAGATAGCGCCCGTTGAGGTCCTTCATGAAGATGACCGCCGGGCTGTGGTCCATGAACGCCTGCAACTGGGCGTACTGTCCGGCTTTCTGCTCGGCGTGGGCCCGCGCGGTCTCGACCCGGCCGCCGACGGCCAGCGCCCAGAAACCGACCACGCTGAACGCACACACGTTGCCGGTGACCAGCATGGCCACCCCCAGCCGGTTGTCGTACAGCCCCGCGTCCTGGCCGGCCAGGTGCGCCCAGCCCAGCCCCGGGGGCACCACGAAGGTCGCGCCCAGTATCCAGCGGCCCAGCGTCCCGGTCGTCCCGGCATTGGTCAGCAGACCGGCCAGGGCCGCCCCCGGGCGGGCCAGAAACGTTCCGGCACCCAGCAGGGCCAGCGCCAGGGCGGTGTGCAGGGCCATCCCGGTGTACTGACCGATCTGCGCCAGCTCCGGTACCCGGTAGACGAACCCGTACAGGCGCAGCAGACCGATCAGCAGTACGGCCAGGGCCAGGCCCTGCCCGATGCCCACGGTGCGCGGGCGGCGTCCGCCGGCCGCGAGCTGGGCCAGGCCCGCCAGGAGCAGCCCCAGCGCGGTGTTGGGCGCCATCCGGCCGGGCGCGGCGGTGGCCACCGCGGCGGTGTCGTCGCGGAACAACGCCTCGTCGATGAACAGGTCGGCGCCGGTGGCGTACTGCAGGAGCGTCAGAGCCCCGATCCCCGCCGCCGCAGCGGCGGCGCCTCGTGCGGCCCGCCGCGACCACGGTGTCATATGCTTCGCGGCGCCCAGGTGGAGGGCGATGGCGAGCAGCAGCAGGGCCAGCGCGGCATTCGGCTTCATCGAGGCGGACTGTCCCGGCAGCACACTCTTGAGGACGCTGCTGTCCAGCAGCCAGCCCAGCAGCCCCGTGCAGGCCAGGGCGGCACTCAGCGCGGCAGCCCCTTGTGCGCCGCCGCGGGCCACGGCCACCGCCCGCGCGCTGGACGGCAGTTCCCCCAGCGGCCCGCCGTCTGCCCCCGATGGGTACGGGGGTCGCGCCGGCCCGGTGGCGGGGCCGGGCTCCTGCGTGGGTCCTGTGGTCCGGCGGCCTGTCCAACCCAACATCAGTCTCACCACGGATTCGTTGGTTTCGGCAACTCCGGACGGCTTCGGCCCGTACATGCGCCAGCGTCCCGATCGGTTGGGCGCCGCAGGTCTCCCACCCTCACCCCATCCGAACTCACCGTGCATACGCAGGAGCTCCCTGATGGCGAGATTCGGCTGCTCACGGTAGTTGGCACCGGGAGCGGCCGGACGGACATCCGACAACCCATGACATCAGGCGAAAACGGGTGTAAGAGTGGGTCGGAATCCGCCCGCGCAGGCCGTCGTGACGGAACCGGTCCCGCAGCCCTAATAACTCTGGCTGATCCGTCACCGGCTCAACTCCCCGCTCCGCCCTGCCGGCCGGCGGGAAACGTACCCGGGAACGTCATGTCGCCTTCCTCGTCCGGGAACAACCATGGCGGCGGGCATGGCGGCGGCCGCGGCCACCACGCTGCGGCTGCCGGTGAGCAGCGTGGTGCTCGTGATCCTGCTGCTCGGCAGCTCCGCCATGATGCCCATCGTGATCCTGGCGGCGGTGATCGCCTTCATCGTCAGCGAGCGGCTGCCTGCCGGGTCGGCCATGGCGTAGCGAACGTCGGCGAGGACCCCGCCCGGGAGTCGGCCGGGGTCCTCGTAGCCCATTCGAGCGGAGCCGGTCACCCCTTGTTGGCCGCCGCGGGAAGCGGGTCGGGAACTACACGCTGACCGGCCCCATCGGGGACATCGACCTCGCGCCCGGCGCCCCGCAGGTGCTGGTCAACGGCGCGCAGCGGAACGCTTACGCGGACGGGAAGTTCGCCGCCGCGGGCGCGTACCCCTCGGGGCAGCACGCCGACATCGCGCCGAACGGACTGATCGCGCAGGCCACCGGCGCCCAGGTGGCGATCTTCCGGCCCGGCGCCACCAAGCCGGTCCGTCCGTACGCCACCAGCGCGACCGGCACGGGGCTCTCGTCCGTCCGGGAGCTGCCGCCAGGCCTTCTTGTTCGAGCACTCAGCTTCGCTGATCGGGCAGGGCGCGACCCAAGCGACCCACTGGCCGGGATCCTCCACCGCCCACTCCGCCAGGTCCAAGTAGAGAGCCCACACCTGGCCTTTGATGGCGATCGCGTTCCTGCGTGGCTCTGTGGCCTCGCGGAAGGAGCCGTTCGGCAGGCGCTTTCGGACGATCTTCGTGACCAGACGGGCCTTCCACGCGGTGATCACCTCGGCTGGCAGTCGCAGGCAGTCGCAGGGAGTCGACGCCCGGCGTGGCGCAATCAGGAGCGATCAGTGGCGATCAGGAGCAACCTGGCGCGCGAGCCGGTGGGCGCGTCGCGGAAGTGGGTAGTGACCAGGGGCCGAGAGCCCCGACACCCTGGAGTGGGAAGTGCCAACGTTCGACATCACCGTCGCAAGCGCCGACGACATGGGCCTGCTGCGAGACTGGGCCGACGCCGAGGGCTGGAATCCGGGGCATGCCGACGGCCCCGCGTTCTTCGCCACCGACCCGCAGGGCTTCCTGATCGGACGCCTCGACGGCGAGCCCGCCGGGTGCATCTCGGTCGTACGTTACGGCGCCGCCTTCGGCTTCCTGGGTTTCTACATCATCCGCCCGCCCCTGCGCGGCCGGGGCTATGGCATCCAGCTCTGGCGGGCGGGCACGGAGCGGCTCGCGGGGCGCAATGTCGGGCTCGACGGTGTGATCGACCAGCAGCCCAACTACCGTAAATCCGGATTTAATTCGGCCTGGAACAACATCCGATACGAAGGCACGCCGACCGGCGACGTCGCACTGCCGGACGGGGTCACCCTGGTCGACGCCCGCACGCTGCCCTTCGACCGGCTCGCCGCGTACGACCGCCGCTTCTTCCCGACCGCGCGGGACGGTTTCCTGGCGTCCTGGATCACCGCACCGCGACGCACCGCCCTGGCCGCGCTGCACGACGGAGAGCTGCGGGGCTTCGCCGTGCGGCGTGACTGCGCCGCGGCCTCGCGCATCGGGCCGCTCTACGCGGCCTCCCCCGAGGTGGCCGCCGCTCTGGTGGGCGCGCTCGCGGCGACCACGCCCGGCGAGCCGGTGGCGATCGACGTGCCCGACGTCAATACGGCGGCGGTGCGACTGGTGGAAAGGCTCGGCCTGGCGCCGTCGTTCGAGACCGCTCGCATGTACACGGGGCCGGCTCCGGAGATCGACCGGGCTGGCCTGTTCGGCGTCACCAGTCTCGAACTGGGATAGCTGCGGGGCGACTTCAGGACCTGGTGCTCCCGCCCGGCCACTCGGGGCGCGGCATGTTCGCCCCACTTCCCCGTGGGTGAGCGGCACTTCCCCCTGCGTGCGCGGGCGTTGGCATTGGCGTAAGCGCGGGCGCGCCGCCCAGCCGTCCCCGTCGAAGCGACCGGGCGCGCTGCTCAGCGGCGTCGGTCGAAGCGGGCCGCGATCAGTTCAGGTACGTGGCCAGTTCCGCGGGGGTCCTGAGGTCGGGTCCCGGGGCGATCTCCCGCAGGCCGAGGGCCCTCAGCGGCGCGGTGGCGGCCAGTTCCCGGCCCAGCGCCACCGCCTCCGCCATCTTCCGCCGGTCCAACGGGTGTTCAAGCAGGCCAAGTTCCAGTCGTGGCGGGAGGTCGGGGTCGGTGCCGGCCAGGCGGAGCGTGCGCGAGGTCAACGAGCGGCTGCTCGGCGACCGGCGGGTCGACCTGTCCATGCTTCCCATGGCCGACGGAGTCACTCTCGCCCGTAAACGCTGACGAACGTAAACGCCGACAAGCCCGTGCCGAACGGCCGAACGGCCGTTGCGAGCGCATTTCTGAGAGTCCGAAAGGCGCTCCTGACGGGTACTGAAAACGACGCTACCTTTCTCCCGACGCGCAAGGGGGGAAATATGTCGTTGAATGTTTCAGCATTACGGAAGAAGTTCGTGGCCGAAATATCCGGCACTCCGCGTGATCTTCTCAGCGAGCGCGGTGGCCATTACTTGCAGAAAGCCCTTGCGGCCCACGCGGTTCTGGTGATCCGTGGTCTGGAGCTCGATCCGGCGGAACACCTCGCGCTGACCCGCTTCCTGGGTCAGCCCGAGTCCGTCACCGACCTGCTCAACCAGCACGCGGACAGCGACAACATCCTCGTCGTGGACAACTCCCGGGAAACGCCGGTGGTGGGCAACCAGTGCTGGCATTCGGACCGTTCGTTCCTGACCCGCCCGACGCGCTACACGCTTCTGCGCGCCACCGTGGTGCCGGACCGCGGTGGCGACACGCTGTTCGCCGACATGACCGGGGCCTACGCGCAGGCTCCGCCGGCCTGGCGGGAATCGCTGTGCACCGCCGCGGGAGTGCACACGTACGACAGGATCGCCCTCCTGCGTTCCGTGATCCATCGGCGACCCGTCCAATCGGGGTACGCCGATAAATTTCCGGCTGTACGTCATCCGCTGGTGCGAGTTCATCCGGAAAGCGGAGATCCGGCCTTTTATCTCAATGAGTTGTGCGTCACGGACATTGAAGCGCCCGATGGCGCCGTCATCGGAATTCCGTTGGAAAAGCTCAACGCGTATGCCACGGAAGAGCGTTTTGTTCACCGTCACCGATGGCAGGCCGGTGACCTGCTCATCTGGGACAACGCCCGGGTCATGCACCGTGCCGACGACTTGCCCCCCGGCCTGGCCCGCGTCCTGCACCGCACCACCACGTCCGGCTGCCGCCCCCGGTTCGCCCGGCACCTCGGCGCCACCGCGGGCAGATGAGCCGGATCGGCCGACCACCGCACCGCCGCACCACCGCGAGCCGACGTGCTGCCGTGCTGCCGTGCTGCCGTGCTGCCGCGAGCCGATCGCTCCGCCGCGAGCCGGCCGTGGCGCCGGGTGCCGATCCCACCGCGCCGCCGGGACCGGCGCCCGCCGATGCCCCCACCGGCGGCGCACGGGACCGCCCCCGCGCCCTCCCTGCCTCCGACCGAGAGGAACCTGAACCCGATGCACCGCACCAGAGCAGCCGCGAACCATGTCCTCGCCTGGCGCGAGCCCGTCAGCCGCCACCTGCCCGAAGGCCCCGTCACGCTGCTCGACGTCGGCGCGGGCACCGGCGTATTCGCCACCGCGTTCGCCGACTGGTTCGATCCCCCCGCCGGTACCCCCGGCGGCTCCCCCGGCGATTCCCCCGTCGGCATCCTCGCCGTGGAACCCTCCGCCGCGGGCCGCGCCGAAGTCCCCCTCCACCCGCGTATCCGCGTCATCGACGGCCACCCCGAAGCCCTCCCTCTCCCGGCCGCCTGCGCCGACCTCGCCTGGCTCTCCCGCATCACCCACCGGACCCGCGACCTCGGCACGCTGGCCCGGGAGCTGCACCGCACCATGCGCCCCGGCGCACCCCTGCTGATCCGCGAAGTCTTCCCCGAACGCTGCGCACGGCGCCCGCTGGTGCGGTTCTTCCCCGAGTGCAGGCGGGTCATCAACGCCTACCCGACCCTGGAGCGCACCCGCGCCGCCTTCGCCGCGGCCGGATTCCGGGACCGCGCGCTGCACCCGGTCGCCGAGTGGGCCGCCGCCGACCTCGCGCACTTCACCGGCGGGTTACGACGCGGCAGCAACGCCCTGCTGCGCGGGCTGAGCGACGAGGAGTACGCCCGCGGCCTGTGCCGCCTGCGCGGCGCCGCCCCGGAGACTCCGGTCCTGGACCACATCGACCTGCTGGTCCTGACCCGCTGAGTCAACTCGGTCGACCCGCCACGCGTTGACCCGCCCAAGCCCGCCCAAGCCCGCCCCCGACCGGTGCGGCGCCTGCGGCACGTGCGGCACGTGCGACGTTCCGGGTAACCCGGTGGAGGGGACTTGCCCGGAGTACGGCTACGAACCCGCGCACCCGGGGGACGAGTGGCTCATGCCTGCCACGCGCCCCGTCCCGCGCGCGGTGCGCCGGGGCGTGCTGATGGCGCTGCTGGTGCTCACCGCGGTCTTCGCCATGGCGCTGTCCGCGGGCGGGTCCGGCGCCGGAGCGGTGGAGGCGAGGACGCTGTCCGCCGCCGAGGGTGTGGGCGGCGGCGGGGCGGGGGAGAGCCAGCCGTTGGACACCGCCGACAGTGAACTGCGGGCGCCGGGCGGGAGCGCCAGGAGCCGGAAGGTGCGGGCACGGGTACGCAACGCCGCGCGCCCCTGTCCACGTACGCCATCGGGGTCGTCCGTCCGCGCCACCACCGGCCCGGCTCCCGTACCGCCGCGCACCGCCCGGTGTGCGGTCCTTCACCGCACGGTCCTGCACTGCGTGGTCCTTCGCTGCTGAGCGGGCCCGGCACGCCCTCGCACGCCCCCGCGCGTGCCGAAAGCCACCACGGCCCCGCACGGACACGCCCCCGCGTGCCGCGGTCGGCCGTCACGGCAACGCCCCCCGACCGTACGCAGCGAAGGAAGTTCCGTATGCCCATCGACCCGTACGCCGCCCTGAACGCCATGGTGCGCGCCGAAGTGGCCCGCTCCCACGAGCCCGTCCCGGACAAGCCCGGCGAGCGGCGCCCCCGCGACGACGGCGACGCGACCCCGGAGGGACCGCCGGCCTGCGACGCGACCGCGACCGGAAACCGCGACTGATAGTTTCTACATAGCTGTAGAAGTAGTAGAAGTAAGCGCTGTCCGCGCCGGGCCACGTGCGGCGCGGACAGCCACCACACATACGCCTGCACACAAACGCCTGCACACATACGGAGTTGAGCTTCATGGCCCTGTGGGACCGCTTCAAGGAATCCGCCGCGACGATGCAGACCCAGCTCGAAGCGAAGAAGAACGACCTCAAGAGCGGCTCGTTCCGTGACGCGAGCATGGCCATGTGCGCCCTGGTCGCCGCCGCCGACGGCACCATCGACGCAGCCGAGCGCCAGCGCGTCGCTCAACTCATCGCCACCAACGACGTGTTGAAGAACTTCCCGGCCGACGACCTGCAGCGTCGCTTCAACGCTTACCTGGACAAGCTCACCGCCGACTTCGCGTTCGGAAAGGTCAGCGTCCTCCAGGACGTCGCCAAGGCGAAGAAGAAGCCCGCCGAGGCCCGCGCGGTCATCCAGATCGGCATCATCATCGGCGGCGCCGACGGCGACTTCGACAAGACCGAGCAGGCGCTCGTACGGGAGGCCTGTTTCACGCTGGACCTGCCGCCGCACGAGTTCGACCTCTAGGCAAGGCCGGGGGCGGTGGCGCCCGGCCCTCCCGCCGCGCCACCGCCCGGTTCCGGCCGGCCCCTCACCGGCCGAAAGCACCCTGGAGCCGCCCCCACAGGCGCGGAGTACGGTAACGGATACGCAAAGAAGCCGGTCGGTTTGTGCGTTTTCGGCCGCCGCGCCCGGAAAGCCGCATGTCCCAAGGCCGGGTGAGCCGGGAGGCAGTCCATGGGTACGCGCCGCACCACGTTGCCGGGCGTCGGCACGCAGTACGACTTCATTACCGACGGCGGGCAGCACATCTCCGTCGTCGTGCACCACGACGGCCGGCGCTTCATCGGCTTCTACGACCGCGACGACCCGGACGCGTGCAAGCTCTCCGTACCGCTGTCGCCCGAAGAGGCCACCGCGCTGGCGCACCTCATCGACACCGCGCCCATCGACGCCGTACGCACGGACGGCATCGACCTGGTGACCGAGCACATCCAGCTCGGCAGCAAGTCGCCGTACGCCGGAGGGGTCCTCGGGGACACCAAGGCGCGCACCCGTACCGGCGCCTCGATCGTCGCCGTGCTGCGGCGGACCGTCGCGCAGCCGTCGCCGGGCCCCGACTTCCGGCTGGCCATCGGGGACACCCTGGTCGTCGTGGGCACCCGCGAGGGCGTCGACGCCCTCGCCGAGATCATCGCGGGAGGCTGACGGTGCACGACAGCACGACGCTGCTGATCGAGCTCGGCTCGGTCATCCTCGCCCTGGGGCTGATAGGCAGGCTGGCCGGCCGGGTGGGCCTCTCCCCCATCCCGCTCTACCTGCTGGCCGGACTCGCCTTCGGGCACGGCGGGCTGCTGCCGCTCGCCGCGAGCGAGGACTTCGTCGCCGTCGGCGCGGAGATCGGCGTCATCCTGCTGCTGCTTCTGCTCGGCCTGGAGTACAGCGCGTCCGAGCTGGTCACCAGCCTCAGGACGCAATACCCGTCGGGCGCGGTCGACTTCGTGCTCAACGCCACCCCCGGCGCCGTCGCCGCCCTGATCCTCGGCTGGGGCCCGGTCGGCGCCGTCGCACTGGCCGGCGTCACCTGGATCTCCTCGTCCGGCGTCATCGCGAAGGTCCTCACCGACCTCGGCCGCCTCGGCAACCGTGAGACCCCGGTGGTCCTGGGCGTCCTCGTCATGGAAGACCTCTCCATGGCGGTGTACCTCCCCCTGCTCACCGCGCTCCTCGCGGGCGTCGGCCTGGCGGGCGGCAGCGTGGCACTGCTCATCTCCCTCGGCGCGGTCGGCCTGGTCCTGTACGTCGCCCTGCGGCACGGCCGCCTGATCAGCCGGGCGGTCTCCTCCGACAACCCCGAGATGCTGCTCCTCGTCGTACTCGGTCTGACCGTGCTGGTGGCCGGTGTCGCCCAGCAGCTCCAGGTGTCGGCGGCGGTGGGCGCGTTCCTGGTGGGCATCGCCCTGTCCGGCGAGGTCGCGGAGGGCGCGCGCAAGCTGCTGACGCCGCTGCGGGACCTGTTCGCAGCCGTCTTCTTCGTCTTCTTCGGCCTGTCCACCGACCCGGCCGACATCCCGCCGGTCCTGCTGCCCGCCCTGCTCCTGGCGGTCGTCACCACCTTCACCAAGATCCTGACCGGCTGGTACGCGGCCCGCCGGGCCGGCATCGGCTCGCGCGGCCGGCTGCGCGCGGGCGGGGCGCTCGTGGCGCGCGGCGAATTCTCGATCGTCATCGCGGGCCTCGCGGTGGCCGTCGAACCCCGCATCGGCCCCCTGGCCACGGCGTACGTGCTCATCCTGGTCATCCTGGGGCCGCTCGCAGCGCGCTGGACGGAGCCGCTGGTGACGCGGATGCGCGGCGGCAGGGCGAAGCCGGCACCCGCCGGAACACCGCCGCCCGCCGGTCATGAGGAGATCACTCCGACGACCTCGACGAGCGGGCCGCAGCAGGGCGCCTAGTCAGCCACGGGGCCGGTTTACGGGGTTATCCAAGTCCGGTGGTTGTGCGTATGGTTGACGTTGCAGGCCTCCGGTTCGGTACGCACATATCGGGCACCGGGGGTCTGCATTCGTGTGCGGAGCGCGCACCCGGGCGACCTCGCGAGCCACCGCACGGACCACCTCACGGTCCACGTCACTGGCGTACGAAACCCGAGGTCGGGGGCTGGTTCGGCGCCCTCAGCCCTTAGGGTTCCGGCATGTCCGAACACTTGGCCCCCGACCGAACGGCCGGCCTCCCGGCGCCTTCGACGACGTCCGGGCGGGACCGAGCACGCAAGGCCCTGAGGGCCGCCGCCCCCGCCCTCCTCTGGTACGCGGCGGCCCGGCTGACCGGGATGCTGATCCTCGCCGTAGCGACACATCTGACCGGCAAGGACGCGCTCCACCTCCTGAGCAACCGGTGGGATTCGGTCTGGTACCAGCGGGTCGCGGCCGACTGGTACGGCTACGAGGTCCGCCTGCCCGACGGCAGCGTCCATGCCGACCTGGCGTTCTTCCCGCTCCTGCCGGCCCTGGAGCGGGGCCTGTCCGAAGCCCTGCACATCGGCCTCGCGACCGCCGGGCTGACCGTCGCCTGGACGGCGTCCCTGGTCGCGGCCTGGGGCATCTACGCGGTCGGCGCCCGGCTGCGCGACCACCGCACCGGGGTGATCCTGGCGGTGCTGTGGGGGGTGTACCCGACCGCCTTCGTCCAGTCCATGGCGTACACGGAAACCCTGTTCACCGCCGCCGCGGCCTGGCTGCTCTACTGCGCCCTCACCGACCGGTGGATCATCGCCGGAACCCTCGCGACGGTGGCCGGTCTCACCCGCCCCTCGGCGGCGGCCCTGATCGCCGCGCTCGGCATCACGGCGGTGGTGACGCTGGTACGGGACCTCCGCGCACCGGCGCCCCTCGGCCAGGTCCTGCGCCTGCGGTGGCGCATGATCGCGGGCACGCTGCTGGCCCCGTTGGGCTGGCTCGGATACGTAGCGTTCGTCGGCATCCGCCGACAGGACCCCTTCGCGTACTTCACCATCCAGGGCGACTGGGGCAACCACATCGACGGCGGGGCGGCGCTGGCGGGCTTCCTCTGGAAGAACCTCACCGGCCCTGTGCCCCTGGCCGGCCTCGGCCTCTGCGCGGCGATGGCGCTGCTGGCCTGGGTGGTGTGGCTGTGCGTACGCCAGCGCCAGCCCCTGCCGGTCCTCGCCTACACGATCGCCCTGGTCATGCTCTCCCTCATCGGCGCCGCCTACTTCGGCTCCCGCCCCCGCCTGATGATGCCCGCGTTCCCCCTACTGCTCCCGGCGGCGGTGGCCCTCGCCCGTTGGCGCCCGGTACGGGCCCGCTGGACCCTGGCCGCGCTCGCGGTGGCGTCGGGCGCGTACGGGACGATCACGCTGCTGGGGTCGGGCCCGCCGTAGGAGCGCGCCGTGGTTACGCGCGTACGGCGCCGGGTGCCTGGAGGTCGAAGGTGACATGGCCGTGTCGGGTGCCGTTGATCTGGAGCTCGACCGCGTGCTCGCCGGGGTAGTAGCGGCGAGTGGTGACCTCGCGGAACGAGTGGGCGCGGGAGATGTCGAGGGTCTCGTCCGCACCCAGCGATTTGGTGGCGAGCTTGAAGGTCTTGGTGCTCTGCTGCCCGTTCGCGCGCAGATGGTGGACGACGTAATCAATGGCCAACTGCACAGGCTGCGCAGCGGTGTTGGTGACATTCGCGGTGAAGTGAAGAGTGCCCCCGTACGGAACGACATCCTCGGCCAGGGTGGGCCCGCTGATGTCGAGAGCCGGGTCCGGCGCGAACCCCATCAACGCGAGCGCACCGGGGTTCCCCTGCTTGATCAGCGAGCGCAACGCGTGCCGGACGAGACGCGAGGTGTTCTCGTCCGGGGCGGCGAGCCAGGCCCCGGCGGTCTCGACGACGAGGTCGGGGTGGTTCCTGCTGAGGTCGTTGAGGTGGTTGGCCACGGAACGGCGTACGTATTCGCTGGTGTCGCGGTAGAGGTCGTCGAGGATCGGCAGGGTGGCACGCGGCTCGGCCAGCAGCGCGGGCACCCGTGTGGCCCAGGGCAGGAACGGCCGCGTCCCCTCACTCGCGAGCCGACGTACGTCGTGGTCCGCATGCCGGGTCCACCCGCCGACCCGCTTCAGGGCACGCCGGTGATCGTGGCGCAGCAGGGGCCGCAGGGCGAACTCGGAGGTGAGCCGCCCGGTCAGCTCGGCGAGCAGGTCGAGCGCGTCATCGAAGGCCGCGTCGGTCCCCTCGCCGATGCCCTTGTGCGCGACGGCGCTGGTCACCGGCCAGATCAGCCACCCGGTGAACGAGGGCTCGCCGAGCGCGGCGGCCCGGACGGTGGCGGCGAAGTCGGCGTACGACCCGGGCAGGTCCTCCAGAAGCGCGTCCCGGAGCAGGTCCGACCGCTCCCGCAAGGGCAGCGGCCCGAGGCTACGGGCGGCGGACCGCAGCGCCGGGAACTTGGCCTTGGGCGCGACGGACCGCAGCGCGTGGAGCAGGGTGTCCGCGGTGGCGGGGCCGATGAGTTGGTCGGCGAAGGGCATGGGGGCTCCGGAATTCGTTGACGACTGCGGGCGCATGCGGGGCGGGCGTACTGCCGAGCTTGCACCAGGTGACGGCCGGGGGCGAAGGCCGTGGGTTCCTGGAGGTGTCACACCCAGGGAGGTCAACGGCTGAGCCGTCCAGGAGGTGGAGGTAACCACGATCGCGGGGGTCGCGGGGGATGCCGGGCCCGCCGCCGCTGACCTCCCCCGGCCAACTCCGGTGCACCGCACAGGAATGGTCTTGCAGATCAGGTTTCGTGTGGAGTCTTCTTGGCGAAGTACTTCGACCATGGGCTTATCACCGGTTGCCGGTCATCCTGCTGTCGCTGTTTTCCGTGAGCCCCGAGGCGGGCGGTCCGTCCCGGTGCTGGGCCCGCGGGTCGATGCTGAGGCGAAGCGCACCGCGCGCGTGCTGGCCGGGTTGGCGACCCATGCCAGACCTGTCGAGCGGACCGTCGCGCTGCGGCAGGCCGCCGCGGTTGCTGGTGAGTTGGTGGCCGCGCTGTCGGCTCTGGCTCCGGCCGTGGCCGGTGAGGGACTGCCGGCGGAGTCGACCAGTCAGTCCTTCTTCCGGGTCCGTGAGGTGGAGCTGTCGGATCAGCAGGCCGCCCTGCACGGTGTCCTGGTCGTCCACCGCGGTCTGGAAGATCTGTGTGAGGCTCCACTGTCGGGTGCCGACCTGGCGCTGGAGGCGGCCGGGATGCGGCAGTCGGTGCTCGACCTCACCGGCGCAGCGCCGGGCGCCGCCCCTGACTCCGTACCGCCGGTGGCCGTCCCCGAGCCTGCTGCGGGGTCGTCGTTGGAGAGTGTGTGGAGTGCTCGGTGGCTCATCGGGCACCAGGTCCATGTCCTGTTCAACGTCTGCGCCGCGGTCGCCGTGGCCGACGCCACCCGCCATCTGCGGCACGGTGACGGCGATGCCGCTCTGCTGCGGCTGGCAGATGCGACGGTGTACGTGCGGGGCTTCCCGGCGGCCATGATCCACGCCAGTACGGTCCCGGCCGACTACTACATGGCGGCGATACGCCACACCATGGCGCCTCCGTCGGTGGACGTCCCGTTGAGCGGGCGCCAGCATCGCGGATACAAGCTGTTCCGGGCGGCAATGAAGGACCTGCTGTCGGTGCTTCCCGACTCCTACGAGCACCTGGCGGCCCGCGCCCCGGAGCTGGCCGAGGCACGGGCCGCTCTCCTGGAAGCCGACATCGTGGACGGTGAACGGCACGTCACCCTGGCGTACTCGATGGTGCATCTGCGTCGTTCCATCGCTCAGAAATCTGAAGGCCCCGACAACGCCGTCGCCGAACTACGGCTCATGCGCCATCGCCGCGCGGCCCAGTACGCCTCCCTGATCCGGTTCGGGGACCACTACATCGCCGACGCCGTGGCCGGCCTGCGCCACTCGTGAGTCCGTGCGTCCGCCGCCCACCCCCGGCAGGAGACCCTGATGCCCGAGACGATGCCCGGCACCACCCAAAGCTCTGCCGTCGCCGCCGACTGGGCACTTGACCCGGCCGATGCCGGCGCGTGCGAGCGGCTGGCCCGCACCCTGTGCACCGGCGGGCACGACCAGGTCGACAACCCCGAGTGGGTGGCAGGAGCCCGGGACGCCTGGGAGGACCTTCCGTTCCCGCTGCGCCGTGGGGTGCGCCGGTTTCGAAGGCACTCCGGCCCGCACGGCACATTGGTGATCGGCGGCCTGCCCGTCGATCAGGCGGCCCTGCCCGCGACACCGACCGTACCCGGCTCGGTCCAGCGCCAGGCCACCATCTCGGCCGCGGTGCTCACCATGGTGGCCTGCGGGCTCGGCGAGCCTCTCGCTTACCTGGCGGAGAAATCCGGTGCCCTCGTGCAGGACGTCGTGCCCGTGCCCGGGCAGGAGACCTTCCACGGCAACGCCGGATCGGTGCCGCTGTCCTTCCACACCGAGAACGGCTTCCACCCCCACCCACCCGACTACGTGATCTTCCTGTGCCTGCGCGCCGACCACGACCAGATCGCCGGCATGCGCGTCGCCGGCATCCGCCAAGCACTGCCGCTTCTCACCCCAGCCGGCCGCCAGGCCCTGTTCGCACCGGAGTTCATCACCACACCACCACCCTCCTTCGGCCCCGCCACTGCCGCGAGCGAGCCCGATGTCAAGCCCCGACCGGTGCTGTCGGGAGCGGTCGAGGATCCCGACATACGCATGGCCCAACTCGTCACCACCCCGCTCACCCCTCGGGCCACCGCGGCGCTGACCGAATTCGGCCGCGCCTGCGACGCGACCGCCCGCACCCTGCGCCTGACACCCGGCGACCTGGTCATCATCGACAACCGCGTCACCGTCCACGGCCGCACGGCCTTCCACCCCCGTTACGACGGAGCAGACCGCTGGCTGCAACGCACCTACGTCACCACCGACCTGCGCGGCTCCCGCGACCACCGCCCCCACGACGGCCACATACTCGCCCGCTGACCAGCCTGAAGAGCGGGACAGGAGCCGCGCTACACAGCGGTGCCCGGGACCAGGCCGACCGAGGCACGGTCTGGACGAAGCCGAGCGAGCGCAGCCCTTCGGCCTGGCACAGCCGGTCGGAGGCCCCGCCGGTTTCGGTCTGCAACAGCTGGTAGGCGGCGCCGTGGGTAGTACCCCAGTGCATGGCGGCCCGCCACAGGGTTCGGCCGTAGCCGTGACCTCGGTGCTCGGGCAGAACCCCGAAGTACTGCGGCAGGAGCCGCGATGCCCCGGTGGAGTCGGTCATGGTTTCCATGGGGCCGATCGCGCCGACCACCCGGCCGCCGTCGGTCACCGCCAGGACCGGGCCGACCGCGCCGGCCTGCATCTGGCGGTGCAGGAACGCGAAGCCGTCATCGGTGAGCCGGTCGGCGAACCCAGCGAACGTCGCCCGCGCGGGCCCGGGAAGACCGTCTACCGGTCGCACAGGGCCTGGTTGGTCCGCAGGGCTGGGCCGGCCGAAGACACGGAGCTGGACGCGCGTGTGAGCCGTGCCCGGGGGCGGGGTGGTGTCCGGGCCATGGAAGGTGACTACGCGAGCTCGCCCGGCACCGTGGTCAGCGGCCAGCTTGGCCACCGTCTCGGCGGCCTGGCCGTCGGGGTCGGGGCCGTACACGTACACGGTGAAACTGCCCGCGCCGCGCTGGGACCAGGTGGGGATCAGCGTCTGGTGGCGGGTGTGGACGATGCCGTTGGGCAGGACCGTCTCGTCCTTGCGGTCCGCCCACCGCTGATCCTTGTCGTACGGGAGGAAGCGGCCGGTGCCGGCCACGTCGAGCACATCGGAGAACAGTCCCGCGGCGAGGGCGTCGGGGTGGACGGGGCCGAGCGTCGGCACGTATGGCACGGGCATCACGGGCTGTAGCCAGTCCCATTCGAAGCGCATGGCGGCACGCTACCCGGACGCCCCACGCGGCCGGTGGTCACCGAAGTCTCACGCCGACACGGTGTACGACCGCCCAAAAGGGACGCCCACTACGACTCGCTGTCGAAGGTACCCGTGGGTGGATTCACCAAAGAGACCTAGCGAACACCCCTGGTCAATGGACTCCCTTCCATGACCACGGGCGCAGTACCGGATCGCCCGCGAGGACAGTCGATCCGGTACTGCGCTTGGCCGTACGACGCCGTCCGAGACAGGCTGACCAGGGCGCCCCGCGTTTGCGCCGCAGGCGCCCTGTCCTTCGGCGATGCCGTCCGCCCCTGCGATCCGCACGCTGCCGAGGGTGGCGTAGGCGCCCCGGTGACGAGCAGGATCAGCCCATGAAGATTTTGGTTCTGGGCGGTACGTGGTTCCTCGGCAAGGCCGTTGTGGAGCGGGCGTTGGCCCAAGGCTGGGAGGTAACCACGTTCAATCGCGGGCGTTCTGGACGGGACGCGGACGGTGTGCAGCCCGTCCACGGAGATCGAACGGTAGCGGAGGACCTGGGGCGGCTGGCCGGCCACGGTCCGTGGGACGCAGTAATCGACACCTCCAGTTCGGAGCTGCCGCCGCGTGACGTACAGCTTGGCGTGCAGAAACTCGGTTCGGTAACCGGACGCTGGGTGCACATCTCGACGGTGTCGGTGTACGAAGGCTGGCCCCATGAGGCCCTGACGGAGGATTCGGCGATCCTGGACTGCCCGGCCGACGCCGACAGCAGTTTCGGGTACACCGGAGAGGACGGCTCGCCGACCACCTACGGCTTCCAGAAGGCAGGTGGTGAGCGAGCTGTGGTCAACGCGTTCGGGGATGCGGCGGTGCTCCTGCGGCCCGGCGTGATCCTGGGCCCCGGCGAGTATGTCGGCCGGCTTCCCTGGTGGCTACGCCGCGCGGAGCGGGGCGGGCGCATCCTGGCGCCGGCGCCGCACGAGCAGGTGATTCAGCCTGTGGACGTTCGCGATGTCGCCGACTTTGCGCTCTTGCAGGCGATGACTGGCGGGAGCGGCGCGTACAACATCGCCCACCCGGCCGGGATCACGTTCGAGGCGTTCTTGCAGGAGTGCCTGACGGTGAGCGGCGGGGTGGGCGTGATCCGCTGGGCAGACCCGGAGATCCTGACCCGTCATGGAGTGAAGCAGTGGACGGAGCTCCCCCTGTGGCGAACGCGCAACGGGGTCTGGGCCGTTGATGCTTCTCGGGCCGTCGAAGCCGGTCTGCGTTGCCGACCACTGCCGCGGACGATCGCGGATACCTGGGGGTGGCTGATCGGCGATGAGCGCCCCGTTGATCACCCGCGGTGGGGCGAGCACGGGATCTCTCGGGAGAAGGAGGAGAAGATCCTCGCTGCACTGAGCTGAGTGCCGGTCAGGCTTCCAGAGCCAGCGGACCAGCCGCGCCCGTGTTGAGCTGGTGCTGCGGTGCCTGGAAGGCGAAGTCTTCGCAGCGCTCGGCAAGCTCAGTGGCAAGAGGCGAACCGCGGAAGCGTCCGCCGACCAGAGATTGCCGGACACGCTCAGTACGGAGGAGTAGCCCGGTGACGCGTTGGTCGGCGGGCACCTCCCAGAGTGCCCAGAGTGCAGCCGCCGCGCCGTCCAGATCCTCGCGCAGCAGGCGGGCCAGGGCCACGTCGGCGGAGGCGCCACCAATCACCGGTGCAGAGCGCTGCGCGGCGGGCCGCTGCTGCACCAGATGGAGGGCCTGCTTCGAGGACACTTCGGCCAGGTCGCCATCGCCGATCAGTAGTGCTGTTGAGCCATTCGACATGGCCAGGCGCTCTGGCGAGAAACCGAACTCGCCCCCCACCTCATCGTGCAGGACATCCCGCTCGCCTGCACCATCATGCTCGGTGGCCTGCATGGCACGGAGGGCATTGGCAGTGTTTCCAACATGCCCGAACGCGCGAGCTTGGATCGCCAGCAACCGCTGGCGACCTTGATCCCCTAGCCCCGCGAACATCTGAGCCCGCTGGGCGAGGTTGACCGCCTGCGACGGCTGCCCCGTGAAGTACGCGATGTACGCGAGTGTCCCGCCGGCGAATGCTTGCAATGGCCCGAAGCGCGCCGTCTCGCCGTACAGGGCGGCGGCACGGGCGAGCCGGGTAGCTCCGTTGAGCGACCCGAGATCGAACGCCGCCGTCGACAACATCGCGCATGTCTGTCCGGCCAGGACCAGAAGCTCTTGCTGCTGGGAAGGCACCTGGGTCCGGTCACGCTGGCGCTCGACCTTCTCACGCAGCGCGCGTCCCGTACGGAACACGTCGAAGGCGGACAGGTTGTTGTAGCCACGGGCCAGCGCGAGGACATCGTCACGCAGCTGATCGAGAGTCGTGTCGGAAATGGACTGAGCTGCGGCGGCGCCCGCCTCGTCCTGAGCGTCCTGTGCGGTCATGGCAATCTCGTCTTCCAGGTTGTACGCGGGTTGTGTAGTAGACGAGGGGGGCGGGCCGAACAGAGCTTCAGCGTCCACGCCGAACATCTCACGCAGCACCTCGCAGGCCGCCGCTGCCGGCAGCCCTTGCAGGTTTCCGGCAGTCCATCGCCGGAACTGCGACACCGAGAGGGTCGGATTCTTCGTGCCCTTCTTGATGATCCGCTGAGCTGTCGCGTCGAACTGCTCGATGAACTTCTCAGCCGTCCACCGGCGCTGAGTGACCAGCACCTTGAGCAGAGTCTTCGGCGAGTGATCCATTGCGACTCCCAGCAAATGGTGAACGGCCGACCGTGCCGGGCGACTCCCTCCATTGCAGGGAATACTGCCCCCGGCTGTTCAGGCAACTCCCCCAGAGCAGAAGCCACTTGGAAGCTATTTACGCGCCACTTTCATCACGCGAACGAGCGTCAAATGACACCCACCACGCCGTGGGCGCGCTACCCCCCTCGCCGTCACACTGAGCGCCACAGCGATCGCTGAAGGCGAACCGTGGTCACTACCGCCGAGCGCCCGACCGCACGAGCTATTCAACTCGTTGCGAATCGGCCGGTGTGCGAGCCCGCGTTCTTTTCGAGAAGGGATGTGCGGTGACAGCAATGACAACGGCACCCGGCGCGGCCCCTCCTGTGCCGCCCACGCAGGACACGCTCTTAACCCGATTCACCATCAGCCCTCGCCACGACGACCAGGCCATGCCCGATGAGGACGCCAAGCGTGTGTGCGAGATGAGACACCTGGCCAAGGAACGCATGGCTGACTACGGGTTCGCTGCCGCAGCCGACGACGTCACTCTCCTGATCTCTGAGCTGGTCACGAATGCCATTCAGCACAGCCACGGCACGCACATCACCGTCGAGCTACATCGTGACGACAGTGACCTGCGAATCGCCGTGACAGACGAAACGGCCCGGTTCCCCAAGATCCGCGAACCGACCCCCTACGCCGAAGACGGACGCGGCCTGATCCTCGTGCAGGGCATCACCGACGAGCACAACGGATCGTGGGGCGTCAGCGACGACGGCACCACCACATGGTGCAAGATCCCCGTCGGGAGCTGCTGATGTACGCCTCCGCCCTTGCCCCCGCTAGTGAGCACTGGCCACACCCGGTCGAGAAGTGGAAGCCGAAGCACTCCGCCGAAGCTCTCGCCCGCATCGCCGGAGTGCTACGCGAAGAGCAGCCGCTGGAAACGATTCTGGACGATATCGGCGACGTGCTCGGAACTCCGTACCAGTACGACAGGAACGGAATCCACGCACTGGCCGGCACCGACACCCCGATCCCCTTGAGGTTCCCCCGAGATGCGGAGGGCGATGACAGCGGGTCAGATGGTTCTCATGAGAGGAACTCTGACCATGGCCGCTCCGAGGAAATATCCGCTGGAGTTGCGTGAGCGTGCGGTGCGGATGTATCGCACCGCCGAGCCGAAGCCCCAGATCAAGCGCCTGGCCATTGAGCTGGGGGTCCACCCGGAGGCACTGCGCGGCTGGATCCGCCAGGCCGAGGCCGACCGCGGCGAGCGCGACGACCGGCTGACCACCGAGGAGAAGGACGAGCTGGGCCAGCTGCGGCGGGAGGTGAAGGAACTGCGCCGGGCGAACGAGATCCTGCGCACGGCCTCGGCTTTTTTCGCCCAGGAACTCGACACGACCCGGCGCAGGTACTGACGTTCCTCAGCGAACGCAGTGACCTCGGTGTCGAGCCCGTACTCCGGGAACTGCACGTCCCCTCGTCCACCTACTACCGCTGGCGCCGGCAGGAGAAGGAGCCGTGTGAACGCCGCCGCCGTGACGCGGAGTTGACGACCAAGATCGAGGAGATCCATGCCGACTCCGGCGGGATCTACGGCTCGCCCCGCGTGCATGCCGTGCTCAAGCGCGAGGGCGTGGCCATCGGCCGCAAGCGGGTCGAGCGATTGATGCGCGAGGCCGATCTGGCGGGCCTCAGCCCACGCCGCACGGGCAAGGGCTTCACCCGCCGCGACCCGACGGCCACGCTCGCCCCGGACCTGGTGCAGCGGGACTTCACCGCTCCCGTGCCGAACCGGCTGTGGGTCACCGACCTCACCATGATCCCCACGGGTGAGGGACCGCTGTGGCTCTCCGCGATCCGCGACGCCTTCTCCCGCCGGGTGGTGGCCTGGGAGACCTCCGCCCGCGCGGACGCCGACCTGGTCCTGTCCTGCCTCGAGTACGCCCTGGCCAGCCGCGAGCCCGTGCCCGGCACCTTGATCCATCACGCCGACCACGGCTGTCAATACACGTCCATCAAGCTCACAACACGGCTGGTACGTGCGGGTATTGAGGGGTCGATGGGGTCCGTGGGCGACAGCTACGACAACGCCCTCGCGGAGAATCTGTGGATGCTGATCAAGACCGAGTGCGTGCGCGGACGCGTCTTCGTCACCCGGGCCGAGGCCAACCTCGCGCTGTTCGAGTACATCGACGGCTTCTACAACAGCCGACGCATCCAGAAACGCCTCGGCTACCTCAGTCCCATCGAGTTCGAGGAGAAGCACTACGCCAACCAGGCGACGACCGAACAAGCGAACCTGAAACCACGTCAACCCATCCTGACCAGCTGATCAGCACCTCCCGCACACCGGGGGAACCTCACCTACGGCGATCCCGCTCTGCCCTGGTTCCTTGCCTCGCAACTCGTACGCACCCTGCACGCTTTCACGGTCATCGATCTGAATGACCTGCCGCGCGCCCCCTAGGGCTGCCGCCCGGCCGTCTGGATGCCCCAGGCCCGGACCATCGAGCGGGATCCCGGTGTGGGGCTTCGCCTTCCTCCCCTGCGGACCCCACACCGGGCTCAAGAAACGCGCGACCGGACTGCCCCGCCGCATCTGCGTTGCGGGCCCTGACCTGGAGAGGCACATGATCACAACACCCACCTTCCACAGCGTCGAAGGCGCATATCTGGCCCTGCTGAGGCAGGCATCCGAGAAAACCGAGTACCGCATCGTCGCGCGCGGCAACGACGCCCGCGAGGTGATCGGCGTCGGGTTCCGTCTGCCTGACCCCCGCCAGCGGCTGCCCTACCTGGCGGCGCGCAGAGCGAACCCGGTCTTCCAGTTCGCCGAAGCGCTCTGGTACCTGTCCGGCCGCCGCGACCTGGAGATGATCGGCTACTACGCGCCGTCCATGCGCTCCAGCTCCCCCGACGGCGTCAACCTGGGCGGGTCCGCCTACGGCTACACCCTCTTCAACCCCGCCCAGGGCGACACCGTCTCACCGTTCGACCGGGTCCTGGAGCTGTTGCGCACAGAGACCGACAGCAAGCGCGGGTACCTCCCGGTCTTCTCTCCCGCCGAGCTGGCCGTCAGCGACAACCCCGACATGGCGTGCCTGGCCGGACTGCACCTGTTCGTGCGTGAAGGACACCTGCACATGGTGTGCACCATGCGGGCCAACGACCTGGACTGTGGCCTACTCAGCGACGTTTTCAGCTTCACGATGATCCAGGAGTACGCGGCCGTGCAGCTCGGCCTGGAGCTGGGGACCTACACCCACTTCATCGGCTCGGCGCACGTCAACGACCGCAACACCGAGCGGGTCAAGAAGGTGCTGAACGAGGCGGATAGGCGGCACCATCCGCCACACTTCCCTTTCCCTGCGATGTCCGAGGAGACCAACCCCGCCACAGTTGCGCGAGTCCTTGAACACGAGGCACTGCTGCGCACGAACAAGGCCCAGTACAGCGCGGACGACATCGCGGGCCTCGACGTGGACGCGTACTGGCAACAAGCTCTGCTGCTGTTCGAGGTGTACCGGCAGATCGAGCACGACCACACCGACACCGTGAGCCGCGACGTCCTCGACGCGCTGCACCCGGGTCTGCGCTGGCTCCTCGCACACCGCTGGCCGGCCTGCGCAACCGCAGGGAGCGAGCAGTGAACCGGAAGCCACCGAGCGGCGCCGTGGTGGAGGGCAGCGGCAGTTCGGCAAGCTGGTGACCGTACTGCGGCGCGAGGGTGTGGACGCGGTCCGTAAGGGCCGACCGTGGGGCCTGTCCTTGGAGGACCGGGCGCTGCTGATCGCGGCGTACTGGCGCACAAACCTGACGATGCGCCAGCTCGCCCCGCTTTTCGGGGTGTCGAAGTCCGCGGCGGACCGCATCATCGACCACCTCGGGCCGATGCTCGCGCTCCAGCCCCGCAAGCGGTTCGCCAAGGACACCGTGCTCATCGTGGACGGCACCATGGTGCCCACTCGCGACCACACCATCGCCGAGCGGTCCAAGAACTACCGGTACTCCACCAACCACCAGGTCGTCATCGACGCCGACTCCCGCCTGGTCGTCGTGGTCGGCCGGCCGCTCGCCGGGAACCGCAACGACTGCAAGGCCTGCGAGGAATCCGGCGCCAGAGCCGCCGTCGGCAGGACACTCACGATCGCCGACGGCGGCTATCCCGGCACGGGACTCGTCATGCCCCATCGTCGACGCAAGGGCGAAGACCTGCCCGACTGGAAGGAAGCGCACAACAAGTCCCACAAGCAGGTCCGCGCCCGCGTCGAGCACGTCTTCGCCCGGATGAAAACGTGGAAGATCCTCCGCGACTGCCGGCTCAAAGGGGACGGCGTCCACCATGCCATGCTCGGCATCGCCCGGATGCACAACCTCGCCCTCGCCGGATAGGCGAGCGGCCCGCACCACGACCAGCCACGCCCGAGGCAGCTCGGAGATCATTTACGGGACAGCGCTTACCATCCCGCCGATCTGGAAGTGTACGCCGTCCTTCCCCGAGCCGTCCGTGAACCTCGGCTTCAGGGTGAACCCAATCGACCGGAAAAGCCCGCTGAGGCGGACGCTGCCGTTGGAATCAGTGGGCTCACCTGGGGGTGGTTGAAGCGCCTCGCCCATGACCTTGTTGCCGTCGACCTTGAACTTGCCGGTGTCGCCGCTGAGCCGGGTGACCTCCGTACCTACCGGAAGATCCAGAAACTCGAGGGTCGAGGCGAGCGATCCCAGATGAAAGACGGGATCCTTCACCTCGGCATCGAATTCCACTCTGAACGAACTTCCGCCCCTTAGCCCGACGATTTCCATGAGGTCCGTGGCGGGCAGCGGCGGGGTGAAGGACGCCGTATGAAAGTGTGAGGACGTCCCGTCGAGTAGGGCGGTGCCGAGGGGGGCCTCATCCGTGGCCACGGTGCGCCGCCCGGTGAGCGTCACCTGATGGCCGCCCAGGCTTCCGATGGCCTCGGTCTTCTCGTCGTTGCAAAACGTCCAGTCGACGAACTCGGTTGCCATCGGGTTGGACCCGCGGAGTACGTCGACGGCGGCTTGGGCGGCGGCGGTCGATTCGGCCTCCAGTCCGGCGGTGGCCAGCTCGGAGGAGAAGACGATCAGATTGTTGCTGATTGCGTCCACATCGGCGTCGGCAGTAGTGGCAAGTTGCCGGTAGGCCTGAATCGTCTCGCGAGCGACAGCGCCTGCCTGGTCCAGGTGTCCATCGACGATCAACTGCCGCGTGCGGGCGTGCAGGTCGAGAACCGCCTGGAGCCTCTTGCCGAGTCGGGCGATCTTCGCAACGTTGAGGTGCTCGCTGCCTGAACCGCGCCAGGCAAGGAGGAGCTGCCCCTGGTGCCGAGCCAGCGAAGGGCCGTCATCGGAGGACTCTTGCTCGAACACTGCCTTTCGGTAGTGGGCGGTGTAGGCCGGGGCGGCCAGGTTCAAAGCCTGCGCACCCTCGCCGGTCCAACCGAGGACGAGCGGGCCGGTCCCGGCCGACAGGAAGTCGCGGGATGCCAGGGCAGGGGTGTGGGCGCTGCGGTCGGGCAGGATCCGCTTGTGCATCAGCCCGGTGATGCTCGGCGCAGTGGGCGGGCCGGTCAGAGCGACCTGTGCGATGTTCAGCTGTTCATTGCTTGAGCCCCTCCACGCCAGGTACAGACTGCCGCACTCGCCGGCGGCGACTGCCGGACCCTCGTCACTGCTCTCTCCGAAGGTCGCCTTTGCACGCCAGGTGGCGCCGGTGTCCGAAGAGATGATCACGTTGAGGTTGCCGTCACCCTCACCCGTCCAGGCCAGGTACAGGTTCCCGTCCTCGTCGGCGGTGAGGGCCGGCCGGAACGGACTGGTCTCCGGCAAGACGACATGACGGGTCAGACCGGTAACCCGGGGCGCCGGCGTGTCGGTGTGTTCAACCAACGCGACATTGAGGTTGCCGTCGCCCTCCCCAGTCCAGGCAACGAAAAGGTCACCCCGGCAGACTGCCAGGACCGGCGCGTCCGGGGAGGTGTTCCCCGAGGTGTGCTTACCGCCGAACGTGGCAGCGTGGTCGGTCGAGACCATCACGTTCAGGTTGCCGTCGCCCTCCCCCGTCCAGGCAAGGAAGACGCGCGCCCCGTCAGAGGCGACCGCGGGGCTGTGGCTGCTGGTCTCGGGGACGATCAGCTTGGCGACCATCTCACCGATACCGTCGGTAAACACCTGTTGGCTGGGGGCGCCCAACCGGACGAACCGCGCGTACTCGCAGGGCCTACCGCCGGAGTCCACAAGGAAGAGCATGTACATGCCTGGTGGGGCGACGGCGGCGGATGCCGGCGCGGTGACTTCTAGAGATGAGGCGGTGGCCGCCCGGTGAGCCACGCCCACATAGCGTTGGTCGGAGTCGAAGGCGTGGGTAACCGCGCCGCATCGCAGCAGCGCGACCCTGCTGACCGTCGCGGCGTCCGGCGTCTCCAGAGTGAACCGATCGCCGTAGCCGACGAACCGTGGGGCGTCGGTGATCCGGGGCCGCTGTCCTGCCGGGTAGGGCGGGGAGAAGATGTGGATCTTTAGCTGGCCTGCGGTAACCGGATTGCCGGGCGCGGCCTTGATACTCGACCCGGCTGTCCATACCCGGCCGTCGGGCATCAGTAGTGCGGTCGAGTGGTAATTGCGCACTACTGGGGAGGGCTCCTCAACCGTGTCCCACCGGTCGGACTCGTCAAGCGGATTGACAACGTCACGGTAGGTGCCGGACACCCAGTCAATGGCGGGTGTGTAGATCTCCGGCTCGTTGACACCGATCTCCTCTCCTTCAGGCGGCACGACGCCTCCCGTCATGAGCACCTGCCCGGTCGGGAGGACGACCGCACAGGTGTTCAGACGTTCCTTGCCAGCGGCTGAGCCGTTGCGCCGCGGAATCGGCTTCCAACCTGCGGCCTCGCCGGTGGCATCCAGGTTCACCCGTTCCGCGACAGCGCCACCACAGACGAGGATCCGCGCCCGGTAGCCGTCGGACGGCAGCAGCGGCAGTAGGACGGCGCTCGCTTTGTACCCCGTGTGAAAGTCGCCGGGAAGCGCGACACTCTCCGTCACCGCACCCGTACAAGGGTCCATCTCGACACAACGGTCGTACCCAACCAGTCGTGATGAGCAGAAGACTTTGCCATTCGGAAGTAGGAAGAGACGCGGATACAGGTCCGGGGCGGGGCCCCCAGCCCCCGCCGTCGGCGGCAGAGCCCGCCAGCCGTCGTCGGCAGGGCTGTACCGCTCGGCGAAGCCCGGATTGTGCTGGGGGGCGTCGTTTCGCGGGTGGCCCCCGTAAACAAAGAGCTCGCCGGACGGCAGAGTAACCAGGGTCGGATACCAACGCCCGCCTCCCTCGTCGCCCGGCGTGGACGGGTTAAGCTGCGCGACCTCGGTGAACTGCCCACTGGCCGGATGGTACGTCCAGCAGCGCCGGTGTCCGGCAAAGTGGCTCGCCTCACCGTGACCATGACCTCCTCCCACAGCGTCAGTGTCAAACAGCTGCGTCCCGCCGCAGACCATGAGCCGCCCGCCAGGAAGGAAAGCGTGCCCTGAACAGAACACGTCGTCTGTCGGGGACTTGACCTTCGTGCGCCGGTGCTGCCCGGCAGCATCGGGCCTGCAAGCGAAGCGTCTGGTCGCATCGACCTTGCTCGGATCCTGGAGGTGGCCGACGTTGTTGTCGCGAAAGTGCTGGTCGCCTCCGAAGTACAAGACTTCCCCGCCGTCCTCAGTGGCGACGAGCGCCGCGTGAATGGCGAGAATCTCCGAATCGATCACTGGTCCCCAGGGCATCGACACTTCCCCTTCCCAAGTGCAACCGCGAAGGGTTACGCGCGGCTGGAGCGGCGGGCTAACCACAGCTATAGGTGCGTAGGCGAATGGTCTTGTCTTGATCGTCGCCCAGCCTCACTTCGGCGGCAACCCGCAAGCCATCGGGGCAGCGGAGAGATCACCCTTGCGGGCAGGCGCCTTGGGACCGCTCGGGGGAGCAACACCGGCGTGGCACCGGCAATCTACGAGTCCTCACGGTAGCGGCGCTGCCAGCCCACCTCCTGCCGGATCTCGCCCCGGACACGACGAGCTCAGTTCCTCCATCCGCGGTGAGGCGCCCTCCTGAAGCGGCACCAGGCAACGGCAGGGCTTTCTGCCTATCCGCGTTCGCCGCTCTCAGCGACTCGTCGGTAACCGTACGCGTCCTGCCTGCGGAGGTCAGGCTGTGCACGGTAAAGCCGCGAGTGGCACGGGAGATCGGCCAAGCCATGGGGGGCCTGTTCCGCAAGACGAGCTGCGGAGTGGCCTACGCGCACGGGGAAGCCGACTACAACGGCCACTACGGGGTCCAAGAGCTGTGCGACATCTGCCCCCAGGAGCAGATCGCGCGCTGTAAGGGGGCGTGGGTGACGCCGGATCTGGCCGCAGTCACCCAAGAGGCCCGAGCCCTCGGCGCGACGGGGGAGGTTGAGGTCAACGACCGTGCCATCGTCGTGGAAGGACTGGACGAGCCGCCGCGCTACTTCCTTCAGCACGGCTTCGGTTACCAGTGCCACGACCGCGACAAGCCGCATCGCTACCGCCAGCACGGCCGGGCCCCCATCGGCTGGGAGGCGGGGAACGGACCCACAAGCGCATAACTTCACCACCTGGCCCTCGCTGCTCGTCGTCGATGTCGAGGGCAACGGCACCAACCCGCCCGACCTGGTCGAGGTCGCGGCCCTCCCCGTACGGCAGGGCCGCCTCGACACCCGCACGGCCGGCGCATGGCTGACCCGCCCGCACCACCCCGTCACGGCCTTCGCCGCCCGGGTCCACGGCCTGACCAACGACCTGCTCGCGGACAAGCCCGGCTGGGAGGAGATCTCCGACCAGGTGCTCGGCATCCTCGGCACGTCGTGGGTCTGTGCCCACCACGCGCATGTCGACTACCGGGTCCTGAAGGCGCACCTGCCCACGTGGGAACCGGCCGGAGTGCTCGACACGCTCCGCCTCGCCAAGGCCACCTACCCCGGCCTGCCGAAGTACAGCCTCGATGCCCTGATCGACCACGTGCAGCCGGACCTCACGGCTGCACCCGCCCAGCGCCACCGGGCCACGTTCGACGCCTACGCCACGGCGCGGCTCCTCCTCGCCATGGCCGCCCACTACGACACCTGGGACCAGCTCGTCGCCGCGGCTGTGCCGCCCGGCCTGCCTGGCGCCCCGCAACCAGAGGAGGACCCCACCCTGTGGTGACCACGACTGCGCCCATCGACTTGCGTCTTCTATTGCCGTTCGACAATAGAAGGCGCAACCTGAAAGGCCCTGCGGCCCCTGCGTAGACCCGGCCTACGAAGTGGCCGCCTCGACGGCGAGGACGTCCCGCCACGCGGTATGTGGCCCCGGTGTCGGTGCGGGATCGTCCGTACGGCAGGGGCCGCACCGGGTTTCGTCGCCGTGTGGGCGGAACGCGTGGTCCGGGCCCGGTCCGGCGCAGATGACCAGCGGCTGAGGGATACGGGCCGGGGGCAGCGCGGCGTACAGCGGGGGCGGCGTCGCCGGAGTCGTGGCGGGCGCCGGGGCCTTCTCGCGGAGGCGGTGGCGGAGGAAGCCCACGGCGGAGCGAATGCCCTCCTGAGGTGGCCCGGCGGTGAGCGCTTGGCGCAGCTCGCCGGGCGTGATTCCGCAGCTCAGCCACTGCGCGGCGGCGGTGGCGAGGCTGCGGGCTTCGCGGGCGCCGAGGTAGAGGTCCCGGCTGTGGTGGCGGAGGCTGAGCAGGACCCGTTCGGCTTCGGCCAGTTCAGCGGGCTGGTCGGGTTCGGTCGAATCCGGCTCGGGCTCATCGGGATCGGACTGGTCGGCACCGGACGGGTCCGGCACGGACAGACCGGGATCGGACCGATCCGCCGGGATGTCGTCTTGGGGTGGGAGGTGGGGAGTGGTCTTCTCTCCCGTCTTAACCTCCGAAGGAGAGCCACCGACCAACGGACCTGTCGGTCCACCGACCGTCGGAGACTGCGCACTCGGCGGCAGCAGTCCGTCCCGGCAGCGGGACGCCTCCTCACGCGTGAGGGTGACGTTGGCGACGACCTGCTCGGTGAACCAGCGCCCGCCCTCGCGCTGCTCGCGCCAGTGGTGCAAGTAGCCGCAGGAGGTGAGGAGTTCCTTGGCCCGCTGGTACGCGCGACCAGTGATGTTCAGCTTGGCCGCGTGCTCGCTGAGGGATTTGCGCGTCTCGCTCTCCGGGAGTCCCTGCACGTGAATGAGCAGGATTTTCGCGTCGGAGTTCAGGTGACGGTGCCGCACGAGGTCGTTGGAAACCTTCGTGAAGCGGCGAGTGGGCGCGTTAACATGACGAAGCATCCCGGGGCTCCTTAGCAAGCCTTTGTGGTGAAGGCCCTCGGAGTGGTGTTGGTAGCACCGCCGGGGGCCGCTCCGTGTGACGTAACGCACGCGGAGAGTGATGACGCGGATACGGTACCGCACCAACTGAGCCACTTGCGCCCGGCTTTGGGAATCCGCCGATCAGCGCCCCTGGCACGCACGCCATCCGCCTAACCTGGCGAGGAGAGCTGCTTGGCCGAGAGGAGCAGGGCTGTGACGCACGACGGTACGCCGGACCCTTACGCCGATCCGCTGGTCTTCGGGCAGAGGTTCCAACTCCTCAGGACCCGAAAAGGCATGACCCGTCAGCAGGTCGGCGGGCTGCTCGGACGGTCGGCCTCCTGGGTCAAGGCTGTGGAGACCGGCCGGCTCAAGACACCGAAGCTCGATGTCATTCTGCGCATCGCGGAGTTGCTGCGGGTACGGGACCTCTCCGAGCTCACGGGTGACCAGTCCCTGCACATCAGCCTGTTCAGCGGCCCGGGACACCGGCGGCTCGCAGCCGTACAGGACGCGGCCAACGCCTTCCCCGTCGCCACCACGCACCACGAGGCTCCGCCCATCGAGCACCTCCGGGCCCGGCTCGCCCGCGCCTGGCAGGCGCGGCATTCCGCGCCCAACCACCGTGAGGTCGTCGGCGCGCTCCTGCCGGATCTGATCCGGGACGCCCAACTCGCCGTACGGCAGGCCGATCGGGCCCCTGAACGGCGTACGGCGCAATCCGCACTCGCCGAGGTGTACTCGCTGTCCCAGTTCTTCATCGCCTACCAGCCCGACGCAGCCCTGCTGTGGCGCGTCGCCGAGCGCGGCATGGTCGCGGCCCAGGAGAGCGAGGACCCGCACGCCATCGGGGTCGCCGCCTGGCTGGCGGCGCAGGCACACCGGGACTCCGGACCCGCACAGTTCGACGCAGCGGACGCCGTGAATCTGGCGACGCTGCGGTATCTGGAACCGCTGCTGGCAGACGCCTCCGACGACGTACGCGCCATTGCCGGGGCGCTCACCTTCGAGGCCGGATACACGGCGGCCCGGCGTGGCGAGACCGGCACCGCCTGGCGGTACTGGGACCAGGCCCGTGCCATGGCCGACCGCCTGGCTGCCGACTACTACCACCCTGTGACCAGCTTCTCCCGGGCCATCATGGGCGCCCACGCGGTGACGGTCGCCGTCGAACTGCACGCCGGCGGCGAGGCCGTACGGCAGGCGGTGGCCGCCGACACCCTGACGATCCCCTCCCGCCCGCGCCGCGCCCGCCACCGGATCGAGGAGGCGCGCGGCTACCACCTCGACGGGCAGCCGGACGTGGCCCTGACCACGCTCGACAAGGCACACGAGGCCGCGCCCGAGACGATCAAGTACAACGGCTACGCGAAGCGGATCGTCCTCGAAGAGGCCGAGTCGAAGTCCCCCGCGCGCCGACAGCGTGCATCCCAACTAGCGCAAAAGCTCGGCCTGATGGCCGCCTGATCCCACACCCACGGGGGACACCCATGGGGGCACAATCCGTGCCCCCGCTCTCCCCTCCCCACCCCTACGGTCGTCATAGCTGCTGGTCAAAGCCGAATCCGGGGGACGCACATGCACACCAGGACCACCACCACCTCGGCCACCCCGAACGCCACCGCCGACTGGCTCGCGCGGGCGTTGCGGATCCCCTCGGTCGCGCACGCCGAGTGGGCGGAGCGCGGCGTCGCGCTGCTTCCGCTGGGGGAGCGCTACGACGCCGTACGCATCCCCGCCGAGGTGATGCGCGCCGCGCGTCCCGACCCGCTTCCCGACATCCTCGGCCCGGTCGTCCTCGACCCGTACGCCTCGCACTTCTACGCCCTCGTGCCACCCGGCACGACCCACTCCTGGCGCTCACCCCTGGCCCGCTGTCTCGGCCGGGGTGCGTGGCTCGGCGTACCGCATGTGGAGCGTACGCAGCCGCCCGGACTGCACTGGGTCGCGCCGATGGAGACGGCGGGCGCCCTCTGCTCACCGACCGCGTTGAGCGACTTGATCTCCAAGGGACACGATCAACTCACCAGCCGACATCCGTAGCCGCGCCGACCCCGTCAGTCCGTGAGATCGACCCGCACGGTCAGCAGGTTCGTGCCGAACGCCCTGACCGCACCGCTGTTGAACCGGGGCAGCGTCTTCAGCCGCGCGCGGGCGTCGTCCTGCGGGAGCGGGTGCGCGGTGCCTGCGTGCCAGCGGCCGTTGATGCGGACGCGGACCTGCGGATCGGCCTGGAGGTTGCGTACGTAGTGCGACTTGTCGCCGTACTCGGAGACGAACCAGAACTCGTTTCCGATCCGGCGTCCGCCGAGCGGTGTGCGTCTGGGCAGGCCCGAGGTGCGGCCGGTCGTCTCCAGGAGGGTCTGGCTCGGCGACCGTCTGGCGAGCGGGTTGATGACTCGCCGCTGGAGCGCGGTGACGGCCCGGAACTTGATCTCGTGCAAGCGCGACATGCGCGTCTCTCCCGTTCGGTGCGGGTGTGTCCGTGGTCCGTGGGTGTATCAGGGGTGGTAGAGCGCGTGGGCCAAGGCGGAGTCGACCGGCTCGCCGTCGGTCATGTGCAGGAAGTGGTCCACCTGCCAGGCCTGTGTGCGGGCGGCCTGGCGGTTGGTCGTCGTGGTCCATGGTGGGTAGACGCGGAACGCCCGCTTTCCGCCTGAGCCGTTCCTGGCCAGGATGCCGCGCTCGCAGAGCACGTCGCGGGGGAAGACGAACTGCCCGAAGCGGTCTACGCCTTGGTCGTTGCCGCGGGTGCTGATGACGAAGAGGTCGACAGGATCTTCTACGTCGAAGGGCTGGATCGGGCCGCCCGGGGACCGCTTCCACACCGTGACGAACTGGCCGACTTTCGTCGGTGTCGTTTTCGCCGCCCGGAATCGCACGGACAGGCCGTCCAAGGTGAAGGCGTACGCCCCGTACTCCGCACTCTCCGCCTCGGGTTCCGGCCGTGAGCAGGTGAATCCGCTCGGGTCGTACAGCAGGGCCTTCGCCGCGAGGAGGTCGCTGTGGACCGGGCCCACGTACGGTTCCGCGCGCGACCAGGGGGCGGGTTGGGTGGCGCGGGACGCCGGAGAATCCCCGTGCTGCTTCGTCATCCCCTCATGATGCGCGCCCCTGAGGGGCCCAAAAGCCTGCGCTATCGTGTCGTGCGCTTCGTACAGCAGCCATCAAACGGGGGTTTCACCATGGCTAAACGTCACATTCGCGCCATAGCGGTGTTCGGAATCGCAGTCCTCGCACTGACCGGTGCCAGGGGCTCGCGCGGCGGAAGTTGCGACAGCGACTCGGGCAGTTCGGGGTCCAGCTCCAGCTCGGGCGGCCACAGCAGCAACAACAACGGGAGCTCGGACAGCGACAGCTCCACCACGTCCGGGGGCTCGACCGGCGAGGCGGGCAATGTGAGCCGTCCGGCGGCCGCAGCGGGCGACATCACGATCGACGACTGTGTGTTCAAGGAGTCCGAGCTCAAGCTCGTCGCCAAACTGCGCATCAAGAACTCGAACACCACGAGCAAGACGTACCGCTACGTCATCGAGGCCGCATTCAAGGACGCGGCCGGGACCACGATCTCGACCGCACCCGCCGGGGTGACGCTCGCAGCGGGTGCCACCACGTCCACCGAGGCCATCGCGTCGCACTACGACCCCGAGCACAAGGAAGTTGTCGCGCGCTGCGAGATCACCAAGGCCACCAAGAGCTGAGGGCGCGGCGTCGGCTCCCGGTCGACCGGTGACCGGAGCGCCGACGTACGCGGTCCCGCAGGGTCGCGCGCGAGGTCGGCCCGCGTTAGCTTCGAAGGTATGGACACGTCGCCGGCAGGCCTGGCAGGCAAGGTCGCTCTCGTCGCCGGAGGTACCCGTGGGGCAGGGCGTGGGATCGCCGTGCAGCTGGGGGTGGCCGGGGCGACCGTGTACGTCACCGGGCGGACCAGCGGGGACCAGCGCTCGGAGATGGACCGGCCCGAGACCATCGAGGAGACCGCAGCCCTGGTCGACGAGGCGGGCGGCCACGGGATCCCGGTCCGGGTGGACCATCTCGTGGCCGACGAGGTGGCCGCCCTGGTGGCCCGTATCCGGGACGAACAAGGCCGACTCGACATCCTCGTGAACGACATCTGGGGCGCCGAGATCGAGTGGAACAAGTCCTGCTGGGAGTCCTCCCTGGACACCGGCCTGCACACCCTGCGCCTGGCCGTGGACACCCACGCCATCACCAGCCACTTCGCGATCCCGCTGCTCATCGAGCGGCCGGGCGGCCTGGTGATCGAGGTGTCGGACGGGACCGACGAGTACAACGCGGACACCTACCGCGTCTCCTTCTTCTTCGACCTGGCCAAGGCATCGGTCAACCGCATGGCGTTCGCGCTCGCGCACGAGCTGGAGCCGTACGGCGGCACGGCCGTGTCGCTCACGCCGGGGTGGCTACGGTCCGAGGCGATGCTGGAGGCGTACGGCGTCACCGAGGCGAACTGGCGTGACGCGACGGCTGTCCAGCCGCACTTCGCCATTTCCGAGACCCCGGCGTACGTCGGGCGGGCCGTGGCCGCGCTCGCGCAGGACTCGGACGTGACGCGCTGGAACGGGAAGTCGCTGTCCAGCGGGCAGCTGGCGCAGGAGTACGGCTTCACGGACCTGGACGGCAGCCGGCCGGACGCGTGGCGGTACCTCACCGAGGTGCAGGACCGGGGGAAGCCTGCCGATGTCACCGGGTATCGCTGAGGACGGACGAGGGACGAGGGACGACGACCGGGCAGTAATCCTACTCTTAGTGGGATACTGCTCGTATGGCTATCGAACACGCACCTCCGGACGAGACAAAGATCAAGAAGTCCGTCACCATCCCCCGCTCACTGGCCCGCGAGGTCGAGGCGCGCACCGGCGCGCGGGGCTTCTCGCGCTTCGTCTCGGACGCCGTGGAGCACGCTCTCGCCCTGACCAAAACCAGGGAGATCGTCGAGGCCTACGAGGACGAACACGGCGCCTTCACCCCTGCGGAGATCGCGGAGGCACGCCGCACATGGCACGGCGAATGACCCCGGCGTTCCCCAGCGCCCTCCTCGTTCTCGACGCACAACCGCTGTCCCTCCTGGCCGACCAGGACCGGAAGATGGCGCTGATACTCAAAGTCGCCGAAGCGGACGGGTACGCGGCCGCGATCTCCGCCGTCAGCATCGCGGAAGTACGCCGTACCGGGCAGGCCGCGCAGCATCTGCACTGGCTCCGCTCCCGGCTCACCGTCATCCCCGCGACCGTGCTCATCGCCGATCGCGCCGCGCAGCTGCTGGAGGACGCCAGCCCCGACGGTCACGAGAACGTGGTGGACGCGCTGGTCGTCGCCACGGCGGCATGCTCGGGCGGCCCGGTCAAGGTCGCCTCCACCGACGCATCCCACATCCCGAAGCTCTGCCGTGCGGCCTCGATGGGCCGGAGCAGCCCTGTGGAGTGGATCCGGATCTAGGAACGCGGGCCGAAGGACGGCCGGCCGGGGTGCCGGGCGGGCCCACCCATGCGGCGCGGGTCGCGGAAGCCGCCCACGGGGGTACATGAGGCAGTCGGCCGGGCCCTGATCCCGCCTCTACTCCCGCGTGTAGAACACGTAGAACGCGGCGACGGCCAGCGCGGCGCCGAGCGCGGTGCCCATCGTGACGGACCGCAGGATGCTGGGGTCGCCGAGGCTGTGCATGAAGCCCATCGCGACGCCGAACAGCGCCCCGTAGGCACCGGCGCGCAGCTCGCGCGGCAGGGCGCCGCCGTTGCGCACCAGCAGTGCGCCGAGTGCGGTCGCGATCAGCCCGCACAGCACCCCGAGAAGGACGTTCCAGCCGGTCAGGGTGGAGCCGTCGCGGGCCATGAAGGCCACGTAGATCCCGTAGAGCACGCCCAGGACGAGGGGAACGCCCAGGGCCGCCGGGAGGTGGCGAGGCCGTACCGCCCGGCCCGATCGGCCCGGAATCGCCGCATGTGCAGCCATCACAGAACTCCTTCCGCCGCACGCGCCCCCACCCCACCAGGTCACACCCGCGCGGCCCACCCGGCAAGTGGATCTAGGGGTGCCGCAGCCGGAGGGCCGAACGCGGGTCCGGCGCTGACCCAGGTGCAGCAGCCCCGCTCGCGCACGCCCCCGCCCTGCCTTCCCTGGTGGAATGCGCACCTTCCTCTCGGCGGCCCTGATCGCCCTCGTGGCCGTCCTCGTCCCGCTGAGTGCGCTCGCCGTGTGGGCGGACCGCGAGATCGGGAACACCGACCGCTTCGTATCGACGATGGCGCCGCTGGCCGGCAACACCGACGTACAGAGCGCGGTGGCCGACCGGGTCGCGGACGAGATCATGAAGCAGCTCGACCTCGGGCCGCTCCAGGGCGGCGCGGCGCAACTGCTCACCGACGCCGTCAGCTCGTACACCGGCACCGCCGGTTTCCAGCAGGTGTGGAACACGGTCATCAGGAGCACCCACCAGGCACTCGTCGACGCGCTGAACGACAGCGGCGGCGACAGCGGCGGCAACACCGTGACGATCGACCTCGCTCCCGTCACCGCGCAGGTCAAGCAGCAACTCACCGACGAGGGCTTCCCGTTCGCGGAACAGATCCCGGTGAACCACACGGAGATCACCGTCCTGGAGTCCGACCGCCTCGGCACCTGGCGTGATGTATTCCACGCCCTGGGGATCGCCGGGATCTGGCTTCCGATCGCCACGCTGCTCCTGACGGCGACAGCCTTCCTCCTGGCGGTACGCCGCCTCCGCGCCCTCATGGCCGTGGGCCTGGCCCTGGCGGTGGGCGCGATCCTGCTCGGCATCACGGTCGCGATGGCCAGGGGCATCGCACTGGACGACCTCCCCCGGGACGTGGACCGCCCGTCGGCGGGCGCGGTCTACGACGCGCTGACGGCCTCGCTCCGCACGACGGCGTGGGTGCTGCTGGCAGTGGGCCTGGTCCTGGCGGCGGCAGCCTGGCTCACTGATCGGCTGCGCAACCGTCGGGCCGGCTCACGCCCTGCGCCCACGAAGCCGCAGTAGCCCCTCCGAATGGCCGAACCCCTCTCGTGTGCGGACGTGGCGGCCGGCAAGTCCATGGACGCCACCGCACGCAGCAACCGCACCCTCAAGGTCGATATCAAGGGCGATACCAAGGCGGAAATCGGCGCCGCGCTGCGCCACTGAGTCCGTGGGTTCTGAATCCGTGGGTTCCGAGTCCGTGGATTGTGCCGGTTCGGCCGAATAATCGACCGAATCAGACATTCCGGTGCGCGGTGCGGCAGGATTCGACCACCACTCGGAGCCCACCACTCGGAGCCCACCGAGAAGAGGACCGCCGAGAACCGAACGGAGCCCGGCCCCTTGGACCTCCAGCCCAGCCCGACCCCGCACCCGCCGCCCAACGCCCAACGGCCCGCCGCCACCGCACCCCCATGGCGGCGGGTCGTGGCGTGGTGCGCGGGGCTGCTGCTCGCCGGGGTCAGCGTCGTGGTCGGCTGTCGCGCGGCCGACGCCGACGGCGTCACACCCGTACCGCAGCTCCTCGCCTTCCTGCCCTGGCTGCTGGTCCCCGCCGGGCTCGCGCTGGTCCTGGCCGCCTTCGCACGCTGGCGCGTCGGGCTGCTCTGGGCCCTGGTCGCGCTCGCCGCGACGGGCTGGTTCGTGCGGCCGTACGGTACGCAGCCTTCGCCCGACCGGGGGCCCGTTGTCGCCGAGCTGCGCGTCCTGACCGCGAACCTCGAATTCGGCGGCGCCACACCGGACTTGGTCAAGGCGATCCGGCGGGAGAAGCCGGATCTTGTCTACGTCCAGGAGTGCGAGTACACCTGCTCGGCCGCGCTCGCGAACGAGGTCCCGAAGGCGCTCTACCCGTACCGCAGGATCGTCGATTCGAGCGGCGCCGAGGGCTCCGCGATCCTCAGCAACCTCCCGCTGCGCCCGGCCCCCGGCGTCTCGTCGGCCCTCGCGATGCCGGGCGCGGTGGCCCGCATCGGCGGCCGCGACGTACAGCTCCAGCTCGCGCACCCGCTGCCGCCGGTCCCGGGCGGCGTCGCCGGCTGGCGCACCGAACTGGCCGCGCTGCGCACGTACGTGACCGGCATCAAGGGCCAACCGGCCATCGTGGCAGGCGACTTCAACGCCTCCCAGGACCACGCCGCGTTCCGCGCGATCCTGGACGCGGGCGCTCTGCGGGACGGTGCGACGGCGGGGGGAGCGTTCCGCACGCCGTCCTGGCCCGCAGACGCCCCGCGCATCGGCACCCAGATCGACCATGTCCTGGCCACCGACGACTTCTCCATACGGTCGGCCCGTTTCCTCACACTCAGCAACACCGACCACCGGGCCCTGCTCGTCGAACTGGATCTGCACAGGGGCGAACACTGACACCTTCTGCATCTCAAATGTTATCCACACCCTGTGGATAACATTTGAGATGCAGCCGCCACCGGACCACTGCCGACTCCGGCCGCCGGAGACTTGCGTTAGCGGCCCCGTTTCGATCTTTTAGGGGCATGGCGGAGCAGCGGGACAGCAAAGGCAGTGGCGGCAAGGCGGCAGTCCGGCTGGCGCCGCCCGAGTGGCTCACCCAGGGGCTGCGACCGCAGCGGGCCGCCGTGCCCTGGGCCGCCGTCGTGCGGGCCGGGGTCGCGATGGCCGCGCCGCTCGCCGTCGGGTTCGCCGTCGACCGGCCGACGTACGGCGCGCTCGTGTCCATGGGCGCCCTGGCCGGCGTCATCGGCGACACCGCCGACGCGTACCGCATGCGCATCTTCAACATCGCGATCCCGCAGCTCTTCGGCGCGCTCGGCGTGACCCTGGGCACGCTGGTGTACGGGCACGGGTGGGTCGCCGTCGGGGTGTTGACCCTCGTCGCACTCGTCTCCGGGATGATCTCGACGATCGGCGCGGTCGCCTCCGTGTCCGGGCTGCTGCTCCTGCTCCAGGCCGTCGTCGGCGCCGGGCTGCCGATGCCCGATCCATGGTGGACGGCGCCCCTGCTGCTCAGCGTGGGCGGGCTGCTCGTCCTCCTGCTGACGCTGATCGCCTGGCCGCTGCGGGGTGGTGTGCCCGAACGGGACGCCGTCGCCGACACCTACCGGGCCGCCGCCGACCTGCTGGAGGCGGCCGGCACCGACGCGTACGACGACAAACGGCAGGCCGTCACCCTGTCCCTCAACACGGCGTACGACCTGATCCTCGCCCGGCGCGCCCTCGACCACGGCCGCACCAGTCCGCTCGTACGGCTGCTGACGCAGCTCAACGTCCTGATCCCGCTCGTCGAGTCCGCCCCCGCCGCACACCTGCACCGAAGGGTTCTGGCCCCCGAAGTACCCGCCGCTGTAAGGGAGTTGGCGGAAGCCATCGCGCACGGCCGCACCGGCACCCCGAACCTCGATCTGCCCGAGCCCGCCACCCAGGCCACCCGCGCCGTCGACCACGCGCTGCGGCACGCCGCCACCGTCGTCCTCGATCCCGACCCCGACGCGACCAACATCGACGACCGGCTCGGCCGCCCCGCCGCGCTCGGCGTGCGCGCCCGGCGCGCCACCCGCAACGTCCTGCTTTCGGAAGGGTCCTGGCGCTACGGGCTGCGGCTCGCGCTGTGCATCGGGCTGGCCCAGGCCCTCGTCTCGCTCATCGACGTGCCGCGCTCCTACTGGGTCGCGCTGACCGTGCTCTTTGTCCTCAAGCCCGACTTCGGTTCGGTGTTCTCGCGCGCCGTCCAGCGGGCCTTCGGCACCGCGCTCGGCCTGGTCGTGGCGGCGGCCGTGCTGTCGCAGCTGGACCGCGGCTGGTCGGACGTACCGGTGATGCTGGTGCTCGCCGCGCTCATCCCGGCCTTCACCGCGAAGGGGTACGCGTTCCAGACGGCCGCCATCACCCCCGTCATCCTGCTGCTGTCGGACCTCCTCAACCACCAGGGCTTCGGGCTGGTCCTGCCGCGCCTGTACGACAGCCTCATCGGCTGCGCCATCGCGCTCGTCGCGGGCTATCTGCTGTGGCCGGAGAGCTGGCGCACCCGGGTCGGCGCCCGGCTCGCGGACACCGTCGCCGACACGGCGCGTTACCTGGAATGCGCCTTCGGCGACGACTGGAACCAGGGTGAATGGCGGCGGCTGCGCCGTCGGCTCTACCGGGACCTGTCGCTCGTACGCACCGAATTCCAGCGCGCCCTGACCGAGCCGCCGCCCGCCGGGACGCGCGCAGCCGCGTGGTGGCCGCTGGTCGTCGCCACCGAACGGATCGTGGACGCGACAACCGCGGCGCGGGTCCGCGTCAGTCACGGCGCGGAGCCGCCGGCGATGAGCGAAGTGGCCGCACTGGCAAGGGAGTTGAGGGGGCTGGCGGAAGGGCTGCGGGCCAGTGACACGCTGGTGGAGGTACGTATCGACCTGTCCGGTGACGAGGACAGCGTCCTCGCGCCGCTGCGCCAGGAGGTCGCGGCGGCGCGCGCGGTGGCGTCACCGGTGCGACCCCGGGGGTGAGGCACCCCCGGGGGTGCGACCGGGGGGTGAGGGCCCCCACCGGCCCCGCCCGCTCACGGACCCTGCAGGCGCTCCATCTCGCGCCGGTCGCGCTTGGTCGGGCGGCCCGCGCCCCGCTCACGTACCGCCACCGGCGCCACGAACTCGCGGGGCGGGGGCGGCGGGCTGTGGTCGACGTAGCACTCCGCCGCGACCACGGGACCGACGCGCTTGCGCACGATCCGGGACACGACCACGATCCGCTCGCGCCCGGCGTGGAACACCCTGACCCGGTCCCCGACACTCACCGCGTACGCCGGTTTGACGCGCTCGTCGTCGACCCGGACATGGCCCGCCCGGCAGGCGGACGCGGCCTGGGAGCGGGTCTTGGTGAGCCGTACGGACCAGATCCAGACGTCCATCCGTACGGTTCCCTCGTCGTCAGCAGCCATGGGTCGAGAGTAGAGGGCGCGGCCCGCGACCACACCCCGATACCCGGGCAGGCCCCCTCCGGCCGCTACACGCCGATGTCGCGCCCGTCCTTGCGCCAGACCGAGACGACCGAAGGGCGCACGATCCGGCCGGGCCCGTCCGGCCACACCGACGCGGGCTTCTCGACACTCGCACCGTCGATCTCGCCCGGGTGCTGCACGGAGACGAGCACCCGCCGGTCCTGGATGATCGGGCCGCAGGTCTCCGCGCCCTTGGGCACGGTCAGGAACTGCTTCAGCTCGCCGCGCCGCTCACCGCGCGTCGCGACACCGAAGAGGCCGTCGTGCGTGCCGAGCTGGTTGCCGTCCGTCGAGATCCACAGGTTGCCGTGCGGGTCGAAGGCGACGTTGTCGGGGCAGGAGATCGGGCTGACCTTGTCCTTGGGGAAGCCCGCGAAGTACGTCGACGGGTCGTTCGGGTCGCCCGCGACCAGGAACAGCCGCCAGGCGAAGCCGTCGGCGGACGGGTCGTCCCAGTGCTCGGCGAGCTCCAGGATCTGGCCGTGCTTGTTGAGGTTGCGCGGGTTGGCCTCGTCGGCTCCGGCCTTGCCCGGCTTGCCGCGGTCGGTGTTGTTCGTCAGCGCGATGTACACGCGGCCGGTGCGCGGGGACGGCTCGACGTCCTCGGGGCGGTCCATCTTGGTGGCGCCGACCTTGTCGCCCGCGAGGCGTGTGAAGACGTACACCTCTTCGGCCGTCATACCGGGTACGTGCGACACATCGCCGGTGGCGAGCGGGATCCACTGGCCGCCGCCGTCGAACTCGCCGTCCGTGGGGAGCTTGCCGGTGCCGTCGATCTCGGCGGCCGGTGAGTCGCCGCTGAGCTTGGCGACGTACAGCGTGCCCTCGTCGAGGAGCGTCAGGTTGTGCTCGCGGGCGGCCCGCGAGCTGCCCTTCTTCATCCGCTTCGAGGAGACGAACTTGTAGAAGTAGTCGAAGCGCTCGTCGTCGCCCATGTAGACGACGGGCCGGCCGTCGTCGGTCAGGCGCGGCTGAGCGGCCTCGTGCTTGAAGCGGCCGAGCGCGGTCCGCTTGCGGGGGGTGGAGTCCGGGTCGTACGGGTCGAGCTCGACGACCCAGCCCTGGCGGTGCGGCTCGTTCGGCTCCTGCTTCACGTCGAAGCGCTTGTCGAAGAGCTCCCACTTGCGCTCGGTGGCGCCGGTGCCGATGCCGTAGCGCTTGTCGGTGACGCTGGAGCCGTTGGCGAAGTACTGGTTGAAGTTCTCCTCGCCGTGCAGGGTCGTGCCCCACGGGGTGGTGCCGCCGGCGCAGTTGTTGAGCGTGCCGAGGACCTTGGTGCCGGTCGGGTCCACCGACGTCTTCAGGAGGGCGCTGCCCGCGGCGGGGCCCGTCAGCCTGAAGGCGGATGTGGTGTGCAGACGGCGGTTGAGGTGGTGGCGGGTGACCGGCGTGAGCTTGCCGGACTTGCGCTCCTCCTGGACGACGACGACCGACAGGCCGTGCGCGGCCCAGGCGGTCTCGACCTGCTCGCGGGTCGGCTTGGCCGGGTCGTACCCCTTGAACATCAGGATCTCGTCCGTGTACTCGTGGTTGGCCACGAGCACCTGACGGCCGTGCTCACCCTTCAGCGGCAGCAGGGAGAGGAAGTCGTTGTTGTAACCGAACTGACCGGCCTGCGCCTTTGCGGACTGCTTGTCCGCGTCGAAGGCCGGTGCGCCGCGCAGGATCGGCTCGCCCCAGCGGATGACGACGTTCTGCGCGTAGCCGGAGGGGACCGTAACAGCGTCGGCGGTGTTGGGTGCGACGGGTGCGAAGCGCAGCCCACGGGCGCCGTCGGTCTTGCCCTTGCCGAGCTTTCCGGCAGCCGTTTCAGGGGTGGCCGCCGTGGCCTGCGGGGCGCCCGGCCCCGCGACGAGGGCCGAACCGGCGGCGGTGGCGACGGTCACGACGGCGGCGGCGCGCATCATTGATCGTCTCGACAGGGCGCCGGCTATGACATCGCCCGCGTACTCGTTGTCGCTGGTGTTGGGGACCTCCTGGAAACAGGCGTCTCCGCAGCGGTAACGGCAGGTGAGCGCGGAGCGCGCACCCGAGTGCGGTGAACCGAGCAGCGGCAGCAGATTGCGCACGAACCCTCCAAAAGGGCTGTATGGGCTGTGTCTCGGCGCAGCCTGCGCCGACATCACCGACATCGTGTCGGGATGCTTCGGCGGTGACGTTAGGCGTATATGCCCGTGATCCGGCGGCCTCCGGGTGAACTCCGGGTGAATGCGGCACGGCCGGGCGGAAGTTGTTCGCGGCGCTACCATCGGTGACCATGCGCGACGAACTAATCGTGAATCCACGGGCCGTGCCGCTCGCCCCGCTCGACGACTTCCGGGATGCGACGGCGGGGCCGTGCGCCCCGCCGGACCGGTTCGGGCGGCATACGGACGCGTGGTGGGACACGATCGGGAGCGGCCGAATCCCGGAAGTCCTGGACGCGCACAGCCGGTTGGCCGTACGGGTCGCCGAGGCCGGATTGTTCGCCCCGGGGGCCGTTGACGGCGACCGGCAGGCCGGGATGTTCGCCGACGCGAGCCGGGCCCGGCCGGAGCGTGTTCGCCCGCCCGGATGACCCTCCCGGAGATCGCCGCCCGCGGCCGCTAACCTTACGTGTCCGCCCTGGCCAAGGATTATTTTCCGCCAGTACGGATATCCACCGCCCAACTCATGCGAAAGGCCTCGCCCATGGGCATTCGGAGCTTGCTGCGCAAGGTGTTTGGAAACGGCCGAGCGGAGCCCGACGAGCCGACGGCGGCCACAGTGCCGCCCCAGACCGAACGCACGCAGCCCGCGGAGACAGCAGCCGCGGAGTCGGCCGTCTCGGTGCCCGCACCGGCCAGGGCCGAAGCGGCAGCGGTCAAGCACAGTACGGACCAGTCAGCGGCGTCGACGAAGACCTCGAAGTCGGCCGGCTCGTCGGAGTCGTCGGAGTCGTCGGAGGCCGGCATCGCGGCGGATCTGGTGGCCGCGGCGTTCGACAAGCCGTCGGCGCGCAAGAAGCCGGCCGCGGACAAGGCCGGGAAGACGGAGAGCATCCCGGCCCAGGCCACGTCGACGGACACCGACCCGGGCACGGCCCCGGCGCCGGTCCCGGTCCCGGTCCCGTCCCAGGCACGGTCGGAGGTGACGGCGGACGAGAAGCCGGCCGTCGCGGCCGAGGACACGAAGGCCGCGGAGACGACGACTGCGGCGGAGCCCGTCGCGGCCGTAGAGCCCGTCGTGGCCGAGACCCCGGCCGCGCCTGCGGTCGAGGCGCCGGTCGAGGTTGTTGCCGTGGCTGAGGCTGTTGCCGTAGAGGCGCCGGAGACCCCGGCGGAGGCCACCCCGGCCGCCGCCAAGGCTCCGCGGAAGCCGCGGACGAAGAAGGCGCCGAAGGTGGAGGCGCTCACGACGGAGGCGGACGAAACCCCCGCCACCGTGGCAGCCACCGAGACCTCGGCGGTCGTCGAAGCGGTCGAAGCGGTCGTCGAAGCGGAGCCCAAGGCTGACGCCGAGGCCGAAGCTGTCCCGGCGACCCGTCCCAAGGCCCGGATCAAGCCCCAGCCGGCCGCCGCGGTCCCGGCCGCCGAGCCGAAGGCCACAGCGCCCGTGGCCGACGTAACCGCCCCGGAATCCCGTACCGAGGCCGTCGAGCCGAAGGCCGCGGAGCCCGTGGGCGTCGCCGAAGGTGAGGGTGAGCCCGAGACGGCCGCCGTGCCCGAGGCCGCTCCGGCCACCCGTCCCAAGGCCCGGATCAAGCCGCAGAAGGTCGCCGCCACCCAGGAGGCCGACAAGCCTGCCGCCGAGCCGAAGGCCACCGAGCCCGAAGCCGCAACCGAGGCCGACCCGGTCCCGGTCGCACCCACCGCCGCCGTCGCACCCACCGCCGCCGTCGCCGCCACCGACGGCGTACCCGCGCACTCCCTCGCACGCGTCAAGTCCCGCGCCCCCGGCCTCGCCGAGCACTACGCGGCCGCCGGTGCCGTGCTCGCCGAGCAGGGGATCGTGGGGGCCCGCGCCACCGTGTACCTCGTACTCGACCGCTCCGGGTCCATGCGGTCGTTCTACAAGGACGGCAGCGCCCAGCACCTCGCCGATCAGGCGCTCGGCCTGGCCGCGCACCTCGACGGTGACGCGGACGCGACCGTTCCTGTGGTGTTCTTCTCGACCGACATCGACGGAACCGGCAAGATCACGCTCGACGCGCACGAGGGCCGGATCGACGAACTGCACGCAGGACTCGGCCGGATGGGGCGTACGAACTACCACCGCGCCGTCGAAGAAGTCGTCGCGCACTACGAGAAGTCCGAGTCGACAGGCCCCGCGCTGGTGATCTTCCAGACGGACGGCGCCCCCGAGTCGAAGGCCGCCGCAGGCACCGCGCTCGCCGAGGCCGCGAGGCTGCCGCTGTTCTGGCAGTTCGTCGCCTTCGGCGACCGCGAGGCCAAGGGCTTCGACTACCTGCGCAAGCTGGACGTGGACAACGCCGCGTTCTTCCACGCGGGTCCGGCGCCGCAGGACATCGCGGACGCCGAGCTGTACGGGGAGATCCTGGCCGGATTCCCCGCCTGGCTGGCCACCACCGAGACCGACCAGGCCTGACCCACCCCCGCGCCCCGGCGGGCGCAAGCGCACGACCGGCTCCGGCAACCCACCAGGTTGCCGGAGCCACCCTTATCCGGGTGAAGCCATCCCCAGATGGCCGTTAGGATTTCGACCATGGCGGCCACTGGATCCGAGAAGCAGGCGACGAGCGAAGGCGCGAAGGCCTTTTACGTATCGACCCCCATTTACTACGTCAACGACGCTCCTCACCTGGGGCACGCCTACACGACCGTCGCAGGTGATGTGCTCACGCGCTGGCACCGCCAGCGCGGCGAGAAGGTGTGGTACCTCACCGGCACGGACGAGCACGGTCAGAAGATCATGCGCACGGCCGAGGCCAACGGGGTCACCCCGCAGGAGTGGTGCGACAAGCTCGTCGACGAGGCCTGGAAGCCCCTCTGGAAGCACCTGAACATCGCGAACGACGACTTCATCCGTACGACGGAGAAGCGGCACACCGACCGTGTGCAGGAGTTCGTGCAGGACCTCTTCGACAAGGGCGAGATCTACAAAGGCGGCTACGAGGGCCCGTACTGCGTGGGCTGCGAGGAGTACAAGCTCCCCGGTGACCTGATCGACGGCACGGGCGAGTTCGCCGGGCAGTCGCTGTGCCCGATCCACAAGAAGCCGGTGGAGCTCCTCAAGGAGGAGAACTACTTCTTCAAGCTGAGCGAGTACGGCCCCAAGCTCCTTGAGTTCTACGAGGCGAACCCGGGCTTCATCCAGCCGGAGTCGGCCCGCAACGAGGTCCTGAACTTCGTGAAGCAGGGCCTCCAGGACCTGTCGATCTCCCGCTCCACGTTCGACTGGGGCGTCCCGGTCCCGTGGGACTCCAAGCACGTCATCTATGTGTGGATCGACGCCCTGCTGAACTACGCCACGGCGGTCGGCTACGGCGCGGACCAGGCGAAGTTCGACGAGACGTTCCCGGCCAGCGTCCACCTTGTCGGCAAGGACATCCTGCGCTTCCACGCGATCATCTGGCCCGCGATGCTGATGGCGAACGGCCTGCCGCTGCCCGGCAAGGTCGCCGCCAACGGCTGGCTGATGGTCGGCGGCGAGAAGATGTCCAAGTCGAACCTGACCGGCATCAAGCCGCAGGACCTGACCTCGCACTTCGGCATCGACGCGTACCGCTGGTACTTCCTGCGCGCCATCTCCTTCGGCCAGGACGGCTCATTCTCCTGGGAGGACTTCACCGCCAGGTACACCTCGGAGCTGGCCAACGACTACGGCAACCTGGCCTCCCGGGTCGCCGCCATGGTCGGCAAGTACTTCGACGGCACGCTGCCCGCGTCGGCCGCCGACGGTGACGCCGAGCAGGCGGTCAAGGACGGCCTGACGAAGGCCGTCGCCGAGGCCGACCGGAAGATCGGCGAGGAGCTGGACTTCCAGGGCGGCATCCTCGCGGTGTTCGAGTTCGTGAAGCAGGTCAACGGCTACATCACGGAGCAGGAGCCGTGGAAGGTGGCGAAAGACACTTCGGAGGAGGGCCGGGCCCGCCTCGCGACGATCCTCTACACGGCCGCCGAGTCGCTGCGCGCCATGGCCGTCCTGCTGAACCCGGTCATGCCGGAGACCTCGCAGAAGCTGTGGGACTCCCTCGGCGCGGACGCGGCGCTGGGCGCGCTGACCGACCAGCGGGTGCAGAACGCGGCCGACTGGGGCGTGCTCCCGGCCGGCGCGACGATCACCAAGGGCGCGGTGCTTTTCCCGCGGTTGGAAGAGCCGAAGAAGGCGTAACGCGTGAGAAGGGGGCCAGGGACCTGTACGGGTCCCTGGCCCCCTTCGTCGTACGTACAGCCGTACAGCCAAACAGCCTCAGTGCACCCAGTCCTTGAGCGGCTCGGTGTCCAGCTCGATGCCGACCGGGTCGGGCAGCACGACGGACTTCCCGAACGACACCGTCGTCACCTGCTCGTACCGCACCCCGTCGGGCTGGGAGTGGACCTTGACCTCGCAGGCGTCGCGGTCGATCAGCAGATACACGGGGAGGCCGGACTCGGCGTACGCGCGCGGGCGGGCATTGCCCTTGTGGTACGTCTCGACCCGCAGGCCCTGTTCGGGGAAGAGCCACATGCCCGGCTGCGACTGAATGCAGATCTGCATCAGCCACGCGATGATCCGCCCGTGGTCGCCGTCCGGCGCAGCCTTGATCCCCATCTTCCCGTTGACGAACTCCAGCCGCAGCGCCTCATTCGCCCGTATGGCGTGGCGGGCAAGATCTTCGAATTCGTCCTGGGTCAAGACGCTGGACCGCCCCTCGACAACGCTCATGACGGCCTCCTCGCGAAATCGGTGACGGTCTCCAGACTACGGGCACGGAGCCGTGCGGCGGCGTACAGCCGTCATCGGGCGGGCCTTTCTCGTCATGGCTGGGTCCCACACCCCTGGAACGCGATGGGGCGCGGATCAGGTTGCCGTGCGGACACCAATCACCGGGGTACAACACCCCCGGCATGGAAGAAGGGCCCGGAACCTGATCGGTTCCGAGCCCTTTGTCCTTACTTGTCACGCCAGACCTATCACGCCAGTTGGGGCCTACTTGTCGGCCACCGGCTTGCGGAGCTGGATGTTGAGCTCCCGCAGGCGGGTCTCCTCCAGCGTCGTCGGCGCGCCCATCATGAGGTCCTGTGCGTTCTGGTTGAGCGGGAAGGCGATCGTCTCGCGGATGTTCGGCTCGTCGGCCAGCAGCATCACGATGCGGTCCACGCCCGGGGCGATGCCGCCGTGCGGCGGGGCGCCGAGGCGGAACGCGCGCAGCATGCCCGCGAACTCCTTCTCGACGGTCTCGCGCTCGTAACCGGCGATCTCGAACGCCTTGAGCATCAGCTCGGGCTCGTGGTTACGGATGGCACCCGACGACAGCTCGGTGCCGTTGCAGACGATGTCGTACTGGAACGCCAGGATGTCGAGCGGGTCCTTCTCCTCCAGGTCGGCGAGGCCACCCTGGGGCATCGAGAAGGGGTTGTGCGAGAAGTCGATGCGGCCCGTGTCCTCGTCCTTCTCGTACATCGGGAAGTCGACGATCCAGCAGAACCGGAACACGCCCTCCTCGAAGTGACCTGCGCGCTTGGCGGCCTCGACGCGGACCGCCGACATGACCTTCGAGACCTCGTCGAACTCGCCGGCGCCGAAGAACACCGCGTGGCCGGGCTCCAGGCCGAGCTTGGCGGTGAGCGCCTTGACGTCGTCCTCGGTGAGGAACTTCGCGATGGGGCCCGCGAGCGCGCCCTCGTCGCCGACGCGCACCCAGGCGAGGCCCTTGGCGCCGTGCTCGACGGCGTACTCACCGAGACCGTCGAAGAACTTGCGGGACTGGCCCGCGGTGTCCGGCACGGCCAGCGCGCGCACGTGCTTGCCCGCGAAGGCCTTGAAGCCGCTGTCCGCGAAGACGTCCGACACGTCGACGAGCTCCAGCTTGGCGCGCAGGTCCGGCTTGTCGTTGCCGTACTTGACCATCGACTCAAGGAACGGGATGCGCGGGAACGGCGAGGTGACCGGGGCGCCCTTGCCGAACTCCGTGAAGAGCTCGGTCATCAGCTTCTCGATCGGCTGGAAGACGTCCTCCTGCTCGACGAAGCTCATCTCGACGTCGAGCTGGTAGAACTCGCCCGGCGAGCGGTCCGCGCGGGCGTCCTCGTCGCGGAAACACGGCGCGATCTGGAAGTACCGGTCGAAACCGGAGATCATCAGCAGCTGCTTGAACTGCTGCGGGGCCTGCGGCAGCGCGTAGAACTTGCCCGGGTTCAGCCGGGAGGGCACCACGAAGTCGCGGGCGCCCTCGGGGGACGTCGCCGTGAGGATCGGGGTCGCCAGTTCGTTGAAGCCGAGCGCCACCATCTTGGAGCGGATCGAGGCGATGACCGACGAGCGCAGCATGATGTTGCGGTGCATGCGCTCGCGGCGCAGGTCGAGGAAGCGGTACTCCAGGCGCCGCTCCTCGTTGACGCCGTCATCGGCGTTGATGGTGAAGGGCAGCGGGCCCGCGGCGCCGAGCACCTCGACCTCGGTGACCTCGACCTCGATGTCGCCGGTGCCGAGCTCCGCGTTGACGTTGTCGGCGCCGCGCGCGGAGACCTTGCCGTCGATACGGACGACGGTCTCCTTGGTGATGGAGCTCAGGGCGTCGTTGGCCGGGGTGCCGGGGCGGGCGACGAGCTGCACCAGACCGTAGTGGTCGCGCAGATCGATGAAGAGGATGCCGCCCAGGTCTCGACGATTGTGCAGCCAGCCGCTCAGCCGGACGTCGGTGCCGACGTCAGAGGCGCGGAGCTCGCCGCACGTGTGGGACCTGTACCGATGCATCGTCGTTCATCCAGCCTTCGGGATTCGGGATCGTCTGGGCCCCCAAGGTTACCGTTGCGCGCAGCCCCTTTTTCTGGGGTTTCCCGGGGGCCCCGTCCGGAGGTGATTTCCCGGAGGGCGGACCTCGGACGGCCGGTCCGGCCACGACCTGTAAAGATGATGCAATGCGCACCGAGGACCTCCTGGCCGCCATCGCGACAGGCCTGTGGCGCTGGGACAACGCTTCGGGGAAGGTCACCCTCGACGCGGAGGCGGCCCGGCTGCTCGGCCTGCCCGCCGAGCCCGCGACGCTCGCGGAGTCGGCCGTACGCTCGCGTTTCCACCCCGTCGACTGGAACGAGATCAACGGGGTGGTGAATCTCGCGATCGCCGAGGGCACCCTCGCCGAGGCCCGGCTGCGGATCATGGACGAGGAAGGACGGCTGCTGCGTACGGTACGCAGCCGCTCCAAGCCCGTCGTCGAGGGCGACAACTACACGCTGTTCGGCACCATCCAGGAGGTCGCCGAGCAGCAGCCGGGCTCCGCCGCCCGCACCCCCGTCACCGGCGACTGGCGGCGCTCCCGGGAGGCCTTCCTGCTCGACGCGGGCCGCGCGCTCGCCGAGGCCCGCTCGACCGCGGAGGTGCTGCGGGTCGCGGCCTCGCTGTCGATGCCGGGGTTCTCGCCGGACGGCCTCGCGGTGTTCGGCGCCGCGGGCGGCCGGATCAGGATCATCGGGCAGCACGGGCACAACGCGGGCGACCTGGGCCCGTTCTCCGACATGCCGCGGGACATGGACTATCCGGCGGCCGAGGTGGTCCGTACGGGACGGGCCATCTATCTGCCGTCGCCCGAGGAGTACCGGCGCCGCTACCCGGCCGGCTGGTCGCTCACCCAGCGCTTGGAGCGCCGCTCCTGGGCGTTTCTGCCGCTGATCGTCGCGGGCCGCACCATGGGCGCCTGGATGGCGGGCTTCGCCCACCCGGTGGGCTTCACGCCCGACGAGCGCTCCGTCCTGACGACCGTCGCGCGGATGCTGGCGCAGGCGCTGGCGCGGGCCGGCATCGCGGAGTCCGAGCGCGAGCTTTCGCAGGGCCTCCAGCGGGCGATGATGCCGACGCTGGGCCCGGAGATCCCCGGCATGACGGTGGCCGCACGCTATGTGCCGACGGGCGGCGGGCTCCAGGTCGGCGGCGACTGGTACGACATGATTCCGCTGCCCAGCGGGCGCATAGCGCTGGTCATCGGCGACGTACAGGGCATGACGTGCACGCGGCCGGGCTGATGGGCCAGCTGCGGATCGCGCTGCGTGCGTACGCGTCGGAGGGGCACCGCCCGGACGCCGTGCTCTCCCGGGCCTCCCGCTTCCTGCACGGCATCACCGGTACGTACGCCCCCGACGACCACATCAGTCCGCGCTTCGCGACCTGCCTGTACATCGAGGCCGACCCCACCACGGGCATCCTCGACATCGCCCGCGCCGGCCACCCCGAGCCGACGGTACGCATGGCGGACGGGACGGTGCTCGTACGGCCCACCGCGGGCGGGCTGCCGCTGGGCATCGACGCGGACACGGACTACCCCACGACGCGGCTCGTCCTGGAACCCGGCGAGACGCTCATGATCTGTACGGACGGGCTCATCGAGACCGGCGGCCACGACCTCGACACGGGCTGGGCGAGGCTCCGCACCATCATGGAGGGGCACGCCGGGGACAACCTGGAGAAGCTCGCCGACACCCTCGTCGCAGCCGTGCACGGCCCCTCGTCGCACCACACCACGGGCCCGCTCGTGGACCGCCGCGAGGACGACATCGCGCTGCTGCTGCTCTGCCGCGAGGCACTCGACGACGGCCTGGAGCCCGGCACCCTGCCGTCGGGCGGCGACCGGGGCAGGCGCACCGCGCTGACCGTCGCCCAGGCCGAGCCGGAACGCATCGCCGGGGTCCGCCAGCAGGTTCGCGACCTGCTGCACGACTGGACGGACGCCGATCAGGTCGACTCGGCCGTGCTGATGGTCTCCGAGATGGTCACCAATGTCCTGGTCCACACGGACGGCGACGCGCTGCTGGTCGCCCAGGCGACCGGCTCGGCGGGCGGGCGGCGGCTGCGGGTGGAGGTCGCGGACACCAGCGACGAGCTGCCGCACCGGCGGCGCCCCGGCGAGATGGCCTCCAGCGGGCGCGGTCTGATGCTGATGGAGATGCTCGCCGACTCGTGGGGCGTTGACCCCAGGGGCGAGGGCAAGTCGATCTGGTTCGAGCTCTACGAGGTCGCCGTCGGCCCGGACACCGGCGCGGACCCCGGACCCGGGGCCGGGCCTGCCGCGTAACGCAGCCGGATCTCGGCGATCACCCCGACGGCCGCCGCGGTCAGCGGCACCGCGAGCAGCATGCCGAGGATCCCGGCCACGGTGGCGCCCGCGGCGATGGCCAGCATGACGACCGCCGGGTGCATCTGGACCGTACGGCTCTGGATCATCGGCTGGAGGACGTGCCCCTCCAGGAGCTGTACGGCCATGACGATCCCCAGCGCCCACAGCGCGATCACGAACCCGCGGTCGGCGAGCGCGACCAGGACGGCCACGGTCCCGGAGATGAACGCACCGAGGTACGGGATGTACGCGCCCACGAACACCAGCGCGCCGAGCCCGACCGCGCCCGGCACCCGCAGGATCAGCAGCCCGACGGTGATGCAGAGGGCGTCGATGAGCGCGATAAAGGTCGTCCCGCGCATGAACCCCTCCACGGCCTCGAAGGCCCGGCGGGCGACCGCCTCCACGGTGTCGGCCGTGCTGCTCGGCGCGAGCGAGCGCAGCGCGCCGACCGCGCGGTCGGAGTCCCGCAGGAAGAAGAAGATCAGCAGCAGCGCGAGGACCGCCGTGGCGACCACCCCGCCGACGATCCCGATCCCGGTGAGCACCCCGGAGGCGGCGGACCCGCCGAACTTGGAGACCAGGTCCTTGAGGCTGGACGACATGTCGTCCAGCGAGGTGCCCTTGGCGCCGAGCTTCTCGGCGAGGTCGGTGGTGGCCTGCTTGACCGAGGCGATGATCTGGTCACCGCTGTCGATCAGCGCGCCGACCACGATGTATCCGGCGCCGCCCACCACGGCGACCACCGCGGCGCAGGTCAGCCCGGCGGCCAGCGAGCGCTGCACCTTCATCTTGATGAGCCGCCGGTGCAGCGGCCCGAGCAGCGCGGTGCCGAGAATGGCGAGCAGCACGGGTGTGACGGCGGCCTTGAGTGTGACGCACAGCCAGATCCCGACGGCAGCCACGCCGGTGACGAGCAGCGCAACGACGCACCAGGCGGCGATACGTCGGGCGGGCTCGGGGAGCAGGGGATTCTGATTAACCGTCACCTACCCACCCGAACACGGGGAAGGGGCGGGGGCGCGGCAACGGGGACCAAGAGGGTGACGGGCCGAAAAAGCGGCCGGGTGGGTCGTGGCCCACCCGGCCGAGCACCGCCCAGGCTCAGGCGTGAGCCACCGGAACCGTCCCCAGACGCCCCGACTGGAAGTCGTCGAACGCCTGCTTCAGCTCGGCCTGGCTGTTCATGACGAACGGCCCGTAGTGCGCCATCGGCTCCCGGATCGGCCGCCCGCCGAGCAGCACGACCTCCATGTCCGGGGTGTTCGAGTCCTGCTGCTCGTCCGCCCGGACGACCAGCGACCCGCCGTCGCCGAAGACCGCGGTCTGCCCGAGGTGGATGGGGCGCCGGTCCGTACCGACCGAGCCGCGCCCGGCCAGCACGTACGCAAGCCCGTTGAAGTCCTCGCGCCACGGGAGCACGACCTCCGCGCCAGGCCGGATCGTCGCGTGGATCATCGTGATCGGGGTGTGGGTGACACCCGGACCCTGGTGCCCGTCCAGCTCACCCGCGATGACGCGCAGCAGCGCACCGCCGTCGGGTGAGGCGAGCAGCTGGACCTGGCCGCCGCGGATGTCCTGGTAGCGGGGGGCCATCATCTTGTCGCTCGCCGGGAGGTTCACCCACAGCTGGAGGCCGTGGAAGAGACCGCCGGACATGACCAGCGACTCCGGCGGCGCCTCGATGTGCAGCAGGCCGGACCCGGCGGTCATCCACTGGGTGTCGCCGTTCTGGATCGTGCCGCCGCCACCGTTGCTGTCCTGGTGAATAAACGTTCCGTCAATCAGGTACGTGACGGTCTCGAAGCCGCGGTGGGGGTGCCAGGGCGTGCCCTTGGGCTCGCCGGCGGCGTACTCCACCTCACCCATCTGGTCCATCATGATGAACGGGTCGAGGTGCTGGTAGTTGATGCCGGAGAAGGCCCGGCGCACCGGGAAGCCCTCTCCCTCGAAGCCTCCGGGGGCGGTCGTGACGGCCAGCACGGGACGCGGACGCGCCACCCCTTCGGTCGGTACTCCGACCTTCGGCAGGGTCAACGGGTTCTCTACGGTCACTGCGGGCACGACAGCCTCCTCCAGGTTGTTCATCATTCAACTTAGTTGAAGGGTGAACTTCCCGCAAGGGCGTCCTATTCCCCGGAGCCCCCAGCGGGCCCGGCCGCCCGCGCAACCCAGGCGCTAGCCGCCTGCGCGGCAATGGCGGTCAGCCATACATGCGGCGCATCGCGAAATCGACCATCTGCTCCACCGCCTTCGCGTCGAACACCATCCGGTGCTCGCCCTCCATGTCGAGGACGAAGCCGTACCCGGTGGGCAGAAGGTCGATCACCTCCGCGCCGGTGATCACGAAGTACTTGGACTCCTTGCCCGCGTACCTGCGCAGCTCCTTGAGCGAGGTGAACATCGGGATGACCGGCTGCTGCGTGTTGTGCAGCGCGAGAAATCCCGGGTTGTCGCCGCGTGGGCAGTAGACCTTCGACGTGGCGAAGATCTGCTGGAAGTCCTCGGCGGACAGCGATCCGGTGGTGAAGGCGCGCACCGCGTCGGCGAGCGAGGGCGGAGACGGCTCCGGATAGAGCGGCTGCTCCGGGTAGCCGCCCTGGGGCTGGGGCTGCGGCGCGTACTGCTGCTGCTGCCCGGCCTGGTTCTGGTCGTAGCCGTACATACGCGCAAGCGTACTCAGTCACAGATGCGCGATAAGAGGTTGCTTCTTATTACCGACGGGTAGCATGATGATAGTTACTGATTGGTATGCGTACGAGCATCCTGCCTCCCGAACCCTTACGGAGCCGTCGCCATGGGGCACTACAAGTCGAATCTCCGCGACATCGAGTTCAACCTCTTCGAGGTACTCGGCCGCGACAAGCTGTACGGCACCGGCCCGTTCGCGGAGATGGACGTCGAGACCGCCAAGAGCATCCTCGACGAAGTCACTCGTCTCGCCGAGAACGACCTGGCCGCGTCCTTCACCGACGCCGACCGCAACCCGCCGGTGTTCGACCCGGCGACGAACAGCGCGCCGGTCCCGGCCGCGTTCAAGAAGAGCTACCAGGCCTACATGGACTCCGAGTACTGGCGTCTGGGCATCCCCGAGGAGATCGGCGGCACCACCGCCCCCGCGACCCTGATCTGGGCGTACGCGGAGCTGATCCTCGGCGCGAACCCGGCCGTGTGGATGTACTCATCGGGCCCGGCCTTCGCCGGCATCCTCTTCACCGAGGGCACCGACGAGCAGAAGAAGGCCGCGAAGATCGCGGTCGAGAAGCAGTGGGGCTCCACCATGGTCCTCACCGAGCCGGACGCCGGCTCGGACGTCGGCGCCGGCCGCGCGAAGGCCGTGAAGCAGGACGACGGCTCCTGGCACATCGAGGGCGTGAAGCGCTTCATCACGTCCGGCGAGCACGACATGTCGGAGAACATCCTTCACTACGTCCTGGCGCGCCCCGAGGGCGCGGGACCCGGCACCAAGGGCCTGTCCCTCTTCCTCGTGCCGAAGTACGAGTTCGACTTCGAGACCGGCGAGCTGGGTGCCCGTAACGGCGCCTACGCCACCAACGTCGAGCACAAGATGGGCCTCAAGGCCTCCAACACCTGCGAGATGACCTTCGGCGACCAGCACCCCGCCAAGGGCTGGCTGATCGGTGACAAGCACGACGGCATCCGCCAGATGTTCCGCATCATCGAGTTCGCCCGCATGATGGTCGGCACCAAGGCCATCGCGACGCTCTCCACGGGCTACCTGAACGCGCTGGAGTACGCCAAGGAGCGCGTCCAGGGCCCCGACCTGGCGAACTTCATGGACAAGGCCGCCCCCAAGGTCACCATCACGCACCACCCCGACGTCCGCCGCTCGCTCATGACGCAGAAGGCGTACGCCGAGGGCATGCGCGCCCTGGTCCTCTACACGGCGTCCGTCCAGGACGAGATCGCCGCCACGGAGTCCGCGGGCGAGGACGTCTCGGCGCTCAGCGCCCTGAACGACCTGCTGCTGCCGATCGTCAAGGGCTACGGCTCCGAGAAGTCCTACGAGCAGCTCGCGCAGTCCCTGCAGACCTTCGGCGGCTCCGGCTACCTGCAGGAATACCCGATCGAGCAGTACATCAGGGACGCCAAGATCGACACCCTCTACGAGGGCACCACCGCGATCCAGGGCCAGGACTACTTCTTCCGGAAGATCGTCCGCAACCAGGGCGCCGCGCTGAACACGCTCGCCGAGAACATCAAGAAGTTCCTCGCGGTCGGCACCGGCGGCGACGACCTCGCCACCGCCCGCAACACGCTCGCCCAGGCAGCCGTGGACCTGGAGGCCATCGTCGGCGCCATGCTGACCGACCTCGCGGCCACCGAGCAGGACGTCAAGTCCATCTACAAGGTCGGCCTCAACACCACCCGGCTGCTGATGGCCTCCGGTGACGTCGTCGTCGGCTACCTGCTGCTCAAGGGCGCCGCCGTGGCCGCCGAGAAGCTGCCGACAGCATCCCCGAAGGACGTCCCCTTCTACACCGGCAAGATCGCCGCCGCGAAGTTCTTCGCCGAGAACGTCCTGCCGGGCGTCTCTGTGCAGCGCGCGCTGGCCGAGTCCGTCGACCTGTCCCTGATGGAGCTGGACGAGGCGGCCTTCTAGCCTCCTGGCCAACCTGCTGGGCAACCTCCGGGCCGACCTCCTGGGCGAAACGCCGCCAACGCCAGAAACACGCGCTTATAACGGGCCGGGGCCTTCTTTCCGAAGGTCGCGGCCCGTTGTCGGTGGCACGTGCGACGCTGGACAGCATGAGTCCCAAGGAATCCCGCAGAGGCGGAGGCTACTCCGTCCCGGCCGGCCGACCGTACGCGCTCAACGAGCTGCGCGGAAAGCTCGGCTCGGTGGGCGACCTGGTCCGCGAGCTGTACGACGGCTCACACCCCCTTGAGTACGAGCCGGTGGCCGACACCCTCTACATGGCGTTCAAGACGGCCGCCGACCTGGCCCCGATCAAGAGCCACACCGGCTGCGCCCAGCACCCCAACGGCGCCCTCGACCCCGAGGCCCCGGCGGGCTGGGGACGCTGCCTGCTGTGCAACGGCCGCCGTCGCCGTGGCGAGCGCAGCATCCCGCCGCCGGCCGAGCAGCGCCGCCTCGGCTACCCCGTGCCGGACCCGCCGTACACGCCGGACATCCTCAAGCACCACCTCCAGCTGGTCAACGACCGGGCCTTCGCCGTCTCCGTCTCCTCCCCCGCCGAGCAGTACGTCGAGCTGGCGGACACCCTGCACCGCGCGTTCATCGTGGCCCGCGAGCTCTCCCGGCCGCGGAACGCATCGGGCTGCTCCGAGCACCCCGGCTCGCCCATCGACCCGACGGCGCCTCCCGGCGAGGGCTGCCTGTTCTGCGTGGGCCGCCGCCAGCAGCAGCAACGCCCGCCCGGAGCACCGCGGATGCTCCCGCCGCTGCGCCGCGGCGAGCGCCGCACGATGCAGCGCCGGTTCGACCGCCCGCCCGGCCTGTAGGCCCGTAAAGCCCGCTGTTTCCCGCCCACTTCACCCCCACATCACCGCCCACTTCACCCCCACATCACCCTCGTGAAGTCCCTCCACCAGTCCCTGAGGCAGGCTCCTCGGGCCCCTAGTTATGGTGATCCCCATGAGCGCATCCGTCCGCTTCGATCGCGGCCACACCGACGACCTGATGACCTTCCTGGCGGCCAACCCGTCGCCGTACCACGCCGTGGCCGACGCCGCGGAGCGACTGGAGAAGGCCGGTTTCCGGCAAGTCGCCGAAAGCGAAGTCTGGGACGCGGCCAAGGGCGGAAAGTACGTACTGCGGGGCGGCGCGATCATCGCCTGGTACGTACCTGAGGGCGCCGACGCGCACACGCCGTTCCGGATCATCGGCGCGCACACGGACTCGCCGCACCTGCATGTGAAGCCGCAGCCCGACATGGGCACGCAGGGCTGGCGGCAGGTCGCCGTCGAGATCTACGGCGGGCCGCTGCTCAACACCTGGCTCGACCGGGACCTGGGCATCGCGGGCCGGCTGACGCTGCGCGACGGCACCCACCGCCTGGTGAACATCGACCGGCCGCTGCTGCGCGTACCGCAACTGGCCGTGCACATGGACCGTTCGGTCAACACCGAGGGCCTCAAGCTCGACAAGCAGCGGCACATGCAGCCGATCTGGGGACTCGGCCGGGCCACCGAGGGCGACCTGATCCAGTTCCTGGAGCAGGAAGAGGGCATCACCGAGGGCGACGTCCTCGGCTGGGACCTGCTGGCGCACAGCCTCGAAGCCCCGTCGTACCTGGGCCGTGACCGCGAGCTGGTGGCCGGCCCGCGCATGGACAACCTGATCTCGGTGCACGCCGGGGTCGCGGCGCTCACGGCCGCCGCCGGTGCGGACGCCGTCACCTGCATCCCGGTGCTCGCCGCGTTCGACCATGAGGAGAACGGCTCGCAGTCGGACACCGGCGCGGACGGTCCGCTGCTCGGCACCGTCCTGGAGCGCTCCGTGTTCGCACGCGGCGGCAGCTACGAGGACAAGGCACGCGCCTTCGCCTCGACGATCTGTCTGTCGTCCGACACCGGGCACGCCGTCCACCCCAACTACCCGGAGCGCCACGACCCGACGCACCACCCGCAGGTCAACGGCGGACCCATCCTGAAGGTCAACGTCAATATGCGGTACGCCACGGACGGCAGCGGACGGGCCGTGTTCGCGGCGGCCTGCGAGAAGGCCGAAGTACCCTGGCAGAACTTCGTGTCGAACAACTCAGTGCCGTGCGGCACCACGATCGGCCCGATCACCGCCGCCAGACATGGCATCCAGACCGTCGACATCGGCGTCGCGATCCTGTCCATGCACAGCGCCCGCGAGCTGTGCGGGGCCGACGACCCGTACCTCCTGGCCAACGCGATGACCGCGTTCCTCGAAGCGTGACCGGAAGCCTGAGAAGTCCCGAGAAGTCGAACGCACCGTACGGGCATGGCTGTTGCACGGCCGGGTACGCGAGGACCGACCGAGACGTACCCAACCAGGAACCACCAGCGTGCTGAAGCGGCGGCGCACGCCGCATCTGTCTGCTCCGGACGCCCCGATCGCGGTGGACCGTCACCGCCAATACGAGCGCCACGAGTGACACGAGTGATCCACGCACCGGCGTAGCGAAAGGGCAAAACCGAGCAGCACAACGGTATTCTTGCCTCCTCAACAAGGGGGAATGCCTGTGGAGTTCCGGTTGCTCGGAGTCGTATCCGTCGCCACCGAATCCGAAGAGCTTTCCCTGGGGCCCGCCAAGCGCCGCAGCATGCTGGCCGCGCTGCTGCTGCGGGCCAACACCCCAGTGACCGTCGACCAATTGATCGCGGCCAGTTGGGCGAACGAACCGCCCGCCCACGCCCGCACCGTCGTCCAGAGCCATGTCTCGCACCTGCGGACACTCCTGCGGGACGGCGGCGCGGCCGGGCGGGGTGTCGAACTCACCGCGCAAGGACCGGATGCGTACGTCCTGCACCTGACGGGCCCGCAGCTCGACGCGCACCGCTTCGACGAACTGGTGCGGCTCGCCGCCCATCAGCAGCGCCCGTCCGACAGCATCCTGATGCTGCGTGAGGCCCTCGCCCTGTGGCGGGGGCCCGCGCTGGCCGGCACCGTCGACAGCGAGCCATTGCGCGGCGCGGCCCACACGCTGACGGAGACCCGGCTGCGCACGATCGAGGATCTCGCCCACCGCTACGGGCAGTTGGGCGAGTACAACAGGGCCGTCACCGTGCTGCGCGCCGAGGCCGTCGCGCACCCGATGCGGGAATCCCTGGCCGGCGCGCTGATGGTGGCGCTGTACCGGGCGGGGCGCCGGGACGACGCCATCGACTGGTACCACCGCACTCGGCGGCTGCTCGCGAACGAGCTGAGACCGGCGCCCGGCCGGGTGCTCCAGGAGGCGTACGGCCTGATCCTCCGGCGCGAGGAGCCCGACCGGACGGACCACCGGCCGCGGACCGCCCCGGCCCCTCCGGCCCCTCCACCCCGGGAACACCTCCCGGCGCAGGGCCGCAGGCCGTCGGTGCCGCACCTGGGACTGGCCCCGCCCCCGGCGGAGACCGACGCCCCCGGCGAGCAGGCCGACGAGGCCGTCGGCCTCGTCAATCTGGCCGTCGCGCAGGCGGCGGGCGACGATCTGGCCGAGGCCCGCGACAGCTGCGCACGCGCCGTGGCCCTCGCCCAGCAGGCCGACGACCGCCAGACGGAGATCCTGGCCTACCAGCATCTCGCCCGGCACTGTCTGACCGCGGGCGCCCACGAGGAGGCGCTGCGCCACGCGGAGAGCGGTCTCGCCCTGCGCCTGGGTGACGGCTCCATGACCCGCCGCGTCCTGCTCTTCACCGCGCGGGGCGAAGCCCTGGCCGCGCTCGGCAAGTGCGAGGAGGCCCTGATGCAGCTGATGGGCGCCGCGGGCCTCGCGGAGCGCGAGGGGTACGACGAAGGCGCCTGCGGCGCCCTGTCCGTACTGCTGCGGATGACGGCCGAGGAGGAGTACCAGCAGCGCTACGAGCAGGCGCTGGCCCGGCTGGCTGCGGCCCGCTGAGCGAGCCGGGGAGCAGGTGCGGGCCCGGATCAGCGGGCCGCCGCCACCGGCAGGTGCCCGGCGGCCGTCCCCCCGCCCGCACCCGGCCGCCGCCCACCACCCGCCTGCCATACCTCCATCCAACATCACGTCCATAGCGGTCATTCCGGGGTAGGTATCCCGCCATGAAATATCTAGTGCGCGACAAGATCTTCGCCATCGGCGACGACTACTGGATCGAGGACGAGAACGGGCAGCACGCCTTCCTCGTCGACGGCAAGGCGCTGCGGCTGCGCGACACCCTGGAGATCAAGGACCCCACCGGCCGGGTCCTGATCACCCTGCGCGCGAAGATGTTCAGCCTGCGCGACACCATGACCATCGAGCGGGGCGACGAGCCGCTGGCGACCGTGCGCAGGAAGCGGCTTTCGCTGCTGCGCAATCACTATCGCGTGGAGCTCGTCGAGGGCACCGAGCTGGATGTCAGCGGGCGCATCCTGGACCGCGAGTTCACCATCGAGTACGACGGTGAACTGCTGGCCCACATCTCGCGGAAGTGGTTCCGGGTGCGCGAGACGTACGCGGTGAACGTGGTCCGCGAGGACGCCGACACGGCCCTGCTGCTCGCGGTCGCGGTGTGCGTGATCCGGATGGCGGAGAAGGACGACTGACCACCGTCAGGGCAGGCGGCGGTCCTTCAGCGCCGGGAACTGCTCCCGCGTCGTGGCGACCTTCGCCGGGTCGAGCTCGACGGAGAGGACCTCCTCGGCCGTCCCCGCCTCGGCGAGCACCTCGCCCCACGGGTCGACCACGATGCTGTGCCCCGCCTGCTCGACCCCGGCGTGCGTGCCCGCGGTGCCGCAGGCCAGGACGTATGCCTGGTTCTCGACGGCGCGGGCGCGAGCCAGCAGGGTCCAGTGTTCGCGGCGCCGGGCGGGCCAGCCGGCCGGGACCACGAAGGCCTCCGCGCCCGCGTCGACCAGGCCGCGGAAGAGCTCGGGGAAGCGCAGGTCGTAGCAGGTGGCGAGGCCGAAGGTGAGGGCTTCGGTCCGTACGGTGACCAGCTCTTCGCCCGCGGCCATCATCACGGCCTCGCCCTTGTCGAAGCCGAAACGGTGGATTTTCCGGTAGGTGCGGGCGAGTTCGCCGTCGGGGGAGAAGACCAGCGAGGTGTTGTAGAGCGGCCCTTCCGGGTCCCGCTCGACGATCGAGCCTGCGTGCAGCCAAACCCCGGCGTCCCGGGCCGCCTTGGACATCACGTCGTACGTCGCGCCCTCGACGGGCTCGGCCTCCGCGACGAAGGATTCGTACGCGAAAGCACCGACGGGCCAGAGCTCCGGCAGGACCACCAGGTCGGCTCCGCGCTGTTCGCTCACGAGTGAAGCGACGCGCTGCCGACGGGAATTGACCGATTCGTCCGGGTCTACAGCGATCTGGATGAGAGAGGCGCGCACAGTACCACCGTCCTGGCATTCGAGCCGTCACCACGGGCCTACGATCGTCACACCAAAGCACTGCCGGGGTGCCACGGGGCAGCGTAACTTAGCGTACGAGCCTCCCACGCAGCCCAGCCGGTCGGTCCCAAGCCGTCCTGTCCCGCCAACCGCCGCAGCCCAGCCCGCTCCACCGCCACTGAACCGCACGAGGGGTCCCGTGACCGTCCATCCCAGCCTCCAGACCTACGCAGACGCCTGGACCCACTCCGTCGAAGCCATATCCGAGCTGGTGACTCCGCTCGTCGAAGGCGAGTGGAACCGCCGCACACCGTGCCCCGGCTGGTCGGTGCGCGACATCGTCTCCCATGTCATCGGCATGGAGTCCGAGATGCTCGGCGATCCGCGCCCGATCCACACGCTGCCGCGCGATCTCTTCCATGTGACCTCGGAGTTCGCCAGGTACACGGAGATGCAGGTCGATGTGCGGCGCCACCACACGGCGCCCGAGATGACCTCCGAGCTGGAGTACACGATCATCCGGCGCGCACGCCAGCTCCGTAACGAGACCCGCTCCCCGGACACCAAGGTCCGCGCCCCGCTCGGTACCGAGCAGACCCTCGAACTGGCCATGCGGATGCGGGCGTTCGACATCTGGGTGCACGAGCAGGACCTGCGGGCGACGCTCGGCATGCCGGGCAACCTGGACTCCCCCGGCGCGTTCATCACCCGCGACGTGTTGTTGCAGGGCCTGGCGCGGGTCGTCGCGAAGGACGCCGGCGCCCCGGCGAACTCGGCGATCGTCGTCGATGTGCACGGCCCGCTCGAATTCATGCGCACGGTCCGCGTGGACGCCCAGGGCCGCGGCACGGTGGACGGCGCGCCGTCGCTGGGCCCGCTGGCCACGATCGCGCTGGACTGGGAGACGTACGTACGGCTGGCCTGCGGCCGGGTGCGTTACGAAACGGTCGCCGACCGGATCAAGGTCGAGGGCGACCACGACCTGGCAGACACGATCCTGCGGGCGTTCGCAGTGACGCCGTAACGCTGTAACGCTGTAACGCCCCACTACACAGGGACGTGCACCGCCTCGACGCGGCTGGCGACCAGATGGTCCCGCTCGCGGCGGGCCGTCCGCTTGCGCAGGCGCAGGATCTGCACGATCCCCAGCGCCTCAAGCACGAAGACGGACGCGAACGCGATCCGGTAGTTGTCGCCGGTGGCGTCGAGCAGCAGCCCCACCGCGAGCAGCGTCGTCATCGAGGCGGTGAAACCGCCCATGTTGACGATCCCGGACGCGGTGCCCTGGCGGTGCGGCGGGTTGGCCGGGCGGGCGAAGTCGAAGCCGATCATCGACGCGGGACCGCACGCGCCGAGCACCGCGCACAGTGTGATCAGCAGCCACATCGGCGCATGGTCACCGGGGTACGCGAGGGTGACCGCCCACAGCAGGGCGGTCGCCCCGACAGTGCCCAGGGCGAGCGGGCCGCGGGCCTCGTGGCGGCGGGCGATGACCTGCCCGAAGACCAGCCCGAGAGCCATGCTGGACAGCACCACGAGCGTCAGCAGCTCACCGGCCGTGACCCGCGAAAGACCCTGCGCCTCCACCAGGAACGGCATCCCCCACAGCAGCAGGAACACCATCGCCGGGAACTGCGTGGTGAAGTGCACCCACATCCCGAGCCGCGTCCCCGGCTCGCGCCAGGAGGCCGCGATCTGCTTGCGGACGTACGCGCCACCCGCGTGCTCGGCGGGCGCGGGCGCGTGCCCCTCGGGGTGGTCCTTGAGGAACAGCGTCAGGAGTACGAGCACGAGCACCCCGGCCAGCGAGCTGCCGGCGAAGGTCGCCGTCCAGCCCACGCCGTGCAGCATCCGGGCGAAGACCAGCGTGGAGACGAGGTTGCCCGCCATCCCGCACAGGGCCGCGACCTGCGCGATCAGCGGGCCGCGCCGGGCGGGGAACCAGCGGGTGCCGAGCCGCAGCACGGCGATGAACGTCATCGCGTCGCCGCAGCCGAGCAGCGCGCGGGCGGCCAGCGCGGTGCCGTAGGAGGGGGACAGGGCGAAGCCGAGCTGGCCGACGGTGAACAGCACCACGCCCAGGGTCAGGATCTTCTTGGTCCCCCACCGGTCGACCATGAGCCCGACCGGTATCTGCATGCCCGCGTACACGAGGAGCTGCACGATCGAGAACGTCGACAGCGCGGACGCGTTGACGTCGAACCGGTCGGCGGCGTCGAGGCCCGCCACGCCCAGGCTCGTACGGAAGCTGACCGCGACGAAGTACACGGCGACGCCGATGCCCCACATCGCGGCGGCGCGCCGGCCGCCGGGCGGATCACCCGGCAGCGAGACCGGCGCACTCATCGGTCGTCGCCCCTGACCAGCACCCGGACCCGGCTGACGTGCCGACGCACGCACTGGGCGGCGCCTTCCTCGTCACCGGCGCGGATGGCGTCGAGGAGCTCGGCGTGCTCGGTGATGTTCTTGGCGATGCGGTCGGGGTGCGCCTCCATGATGGTGACGCCCATACGCAGCTGCCGGTCACGTAGCTGGTCGTACAGCCGCATCAGGATCTGATTCCCGGCGTGCCGCACGATCTCGGCGTGGAAGCACCGGTCGGACACGGCGACCTCGGCCAGGTCCCCTTCCCGCGCACGTTGTCGCTGCACTTCCAGCAGCTCTTCCAGCCGTGCGATCAGCGCGGGGGACGCGGGCATGACGCGCCGCACGGCGAATTCCTCGACCAGCAGCCGGGTCTCGACGACATCGGCGATCTCCTGCGCCGACACGGCGAGCACGAGGGCGCCCTTCTTGGGATAAAGCTTGATCAGCCCCTCCACCTCAAGCCGCAGCAGTGCCTCGCGCACGGGCGTCCTGGACACCCCGACGGCGTCAGCGAGATCCCCCTCGGTGAGCAGGGTGCCGCCCTCGTAGCGGCGGTCGAGCACCGCGCGCTTGATGTACGCGTAGACGCGCTCGGCGGCGGGCGGCTGCTTGGCGGGGCGCCGCTTGGCAGGGTGAGAGGCGGGGGAACGGGGGACGGCGGGGGGTGCGGCAGGCATGCGCACAGCATAGATACAACACAGGTGCAACAGAAAGCCCTGTCCGCATCGCGGAACGGGGTGGGCGGAGAGTGGGTCGGGGAGCGAGCCGGGGAACGGGCCGGGGCACCTGCCGCCATGACCGTTTTACCCACTTTCCCCGTGCAGGTCGGCCCTTACCTGACTACCGTGAAAGCAGGACAAAACTTCAACCGGGAAGAGTCAGAGTCATGGCCGTACAGACAGAAGGAACGCCCTGTTGGGCCGACGCCACCTTCGCCGACATGGAAGCCGCGAAGAGCTTCTACGGCGACGTACTGGGCTGGACCTTCGGCGAGAGTTCGCCGGAGTTCGGCAACTACACGCAGGCGTACTCGAACGGCAAGGCCGTGGCCGCCGTCGCACCCCCCATGCCCGGACAGGACGACAGCCCGTCGGGCTGGTGCCTGTACCTCGCATCGCCGGACGCCGCCGCCACCGCCCAGAAGGTCCGCGACAACGGCGGCGAAGTGCTGCTGGACCCGATGCAGGTCGGTGACTTCGGCACGATGCTGCTCGCCCGCGATCCCGGCGGCGCGGTCTTCGGCGTCTGGCAGGCGGACACCCACGAGGGCTTCGACGCGACCGGCGAGACGGGCGCGTACGCCTGGTCCGAGGTCTTCACCCGCGACCCGGCGAAGACGGACACGTTCTTCCCCGCCGTCTTCCCCTACACGGCGCGGCGGATGGTGGACGACGCCATCGACTTCAAGCTCTTCGACGTAGGCGACGCGACCGTCCTGGGCCGGATGGCGATGACGGACGACTTCCCGCCGGAGGTCCCGTCCTTCGTCATGGTGTACTTCGCGGTCGATGACTGCGACGCGGCGGTCGAGAAGGCGACGAAGCGCGGCGGGACGCTGCGGTTCGGGCCGATGGACAGCCCGTTCGGCCGATTCGCGGCGGTCACCGACCCGACGGGCGCGGCGTTCTCGGTGATCGACCTCACGACGACGAAGGGCGAGATGCCGAAGCTGTCGTGAACGGCGGGTGAGCTTTGCAACCGCAGCCCCCTGGACCGACCGTGCCTCAGCGCATCCCCGCCGCAATATGGGCCCCGAAAGCGGCCCATGCGGCGGGCGTGAGGAGGACCAGGGGGCCGGCGGGACGCTTTGAGTCGCGTACGGCTACGGTGCCGGGGATGTTGCGGGCTACCTCGACGCACTCGCTGGCGGTTGCGCTGTAGCTGGACTTGATGAAGCGGAATTCACGCACTGGATCATCCCCTCGTCGGCGCTTGGGCGATGTGCCGTTGGAACACGGACCAGGTGGCGGGCTTGAGCCGGATCAACGAACGGGTCAGGTTCCTGGAGTCGCGTACGGCGACGGTGCCAGGCACGTTGAGAGCGACTTCGACGCACTCCTGACCGGAATTGCCCCCACTGTGACTGGACTTGCGGAAGCGAAATTCCTGCGCCGGCACCAGATCATCCTCTTACTGGCGTTAGGGCGATATGCCGCTGGAACACGGACCAGACGGCGGGAGCAAAATGGATCAACGGACCGGACCGATCCTTGGAGTCGCGCACGGCGACAGTCCGGGGGATATTCAGGGCGACTTCGACGCACTCCTGCTCCGGTCCGCCACCGCTGTGGCTGGACTTCACGAAGTCGAACGTCTCCATGCCTCAAAGCTCCTTACGGATCTGTTCCATCAGCGCGAGGGACTTGCCCTGCGAAAGCCCCTGCCGCGTGATGCGGTCGAAGATGGCGTTGTGACGACGCGCGTCCTCTTCTGACTCCAGCCAGAGCGTAGTCGAGGTGGTATCCATGTGCACTACATCCATGGCGCTGGGCTCGGCGAACGAGACGATGGTGAACGCGCTGGTCATCCCCGGGTGCGCACCCGCCAAGGACGGCACGATCTGAAGACGGATGGTGGGCTTGCGTGCCACGTCCAGCAAGTGGCCGATCTGGTCCTTCATAACGGTCCGGCCGCCGACGAGTTGGCGCAACGCCCCCTCGTGCAGAACGCTCCAGAGTTGGAGTGGTTTCTCTCCACTCAGCCGCGCCTGCCGCGCCATCCGTGACTCGACAAACGGATCGATGTCCGCAAGGTCGCTCCAGCCACCGTCTCCCACAGCAAGCGCCGTGGCGTAGTCCGACGTCTGCAACAGCCCTGGCATGATGGCCAGTTGCCATGTGCGGATGCTCGTGGCGATGTCCTCAAGCGCCACGTACTCCATCATCGAGCGCAGCTCCGGGTACTGCTTCCACCAGCCGTTCGCCTTGCGGCGGTCCCGGTCCGTCTTGGCCAGCTCCAGCAGTCGGCCTATGACCCGCTCGTCCCGCTCCTCGTAGAGGTGGCACAGCGCCCGAATATCCGGGTCCCGCATCGGCACGAGCCCGCGCTCCATCTTCGCGACCTTGGCCACCGAAGCGGTCAGCGCTTCCGCTGCCGCGGCTTGCCGCAACCCGCGCCCTTCACGCATCCGCAGCAGTTCACCGCCGAGGCGACGGCCTAGAACCGTCGACACCGAAACTCCACGATCTGGATTCGCGCCAGTCATCCGCCCCTGCCTCCTGATGAGTTGCCACAGTTTGCTTCTTCACAGACAGCCGTCACAACTTCAGTGCTGAGAGAATTCTATGCAAGTAGAGCTTGCGCAACAGAGAACCACATCGCTACCTTCGGTACGCACCCGCTCACCGAGCGGAGCCGTACGGCGGAAGTGCACCGCTCCGCGCTGCGCGGAACGCGGCAGGGACACCGCCAACACCGTTGCGGCGCAAGGCCCGCACAAGGAGGTACGCGTCCATGACCAGCGCGAGCCCGTCCGACGTCGTCAGCTACGTCCCGTACACCCAGAACGTCTCCGTCGCCCGCCGCCGCGTAGCGCACGTCGTAGCAACGTGGGGGCATCCCGCGCTCGCCGGGGACGCCGCGCTCATCGCCGGAGAACTCGCGGCGAACGCGCTGCTGCACGGGTGCCTGCGGGACCGACTGTTCCGGGTCGAGGTCGGCGTGCTGGAGAAGGCGTTACGTATCGCCGTCACCGACCCGCGCGGCGAACGCCACCCGCAGCCGCGCCACGCGCTGGACGACGAGCAGTTTGGGCGCGGCCTCACCATCGTCGCGGCGCTCGCGGCCCGGTGGGGCGTGGAGCCTCTCACCGTGGGCAAGACGGTTTGGGCGGAGCTGGACCTCGTGCCCGGAGGCCGTGACTACACCGAGTTCGACCGGCTGCTCGGCATCGACTGACCGTCGTACTCATCGAGCGTGTGCCACCGTACGGGCACTCGGCGGACCCGCTCGCGCCCCGCACCTGTCCGATCGAGCACACACGTGAACGGACAGGCGTCACCGTGTGCGGTCGCGTCCGTCCCTCGGGGCGAAGGCTTCGAGGGCGTCTGCGTCGGTCGCGCGAGCATGCAGGAAATAGTCGGCCCACTCGGCACTTTCGGGGTAGGACGAGTCCTCGGTGACCTGTATCGCGGCAGCCTCGACGTCGAAGTGCGTGGTGCGCAGTTCGACGCCGGGGCCCACGACGGCCCAGTGGGCTCCGGTCCTTCCATAGGGCATGCCTACGCTGCCGGGGTTGACGACAAGGCGGCCGTGGGCGAGGCGGACGAACGGCATGTGGGTGTGGCCGCAGACCACGGTGCGGATGTCGGTGTCGAGCCCGCTGAAGACTTCCTTCCAGCGGTCGAGGGAAGAGTCGACCACGACGACCTCTTCATCGTCGCGGGGTGTGGCGTGGCAGAACAGCACCTTCCCCAAGCCACGCACGGACAGGCACCGTGATCGTGGCAGCGAGCCGAGGTGGTCGAGGTGGTCGTCACGGAGCTGTTCGGCTGCCCAGGGTGCGATCGGGTCGGGGATCGTGGAGCGTTGCCCCCGGCGGTATTCGAGGAGTTCGCGGTCGGCATTGCCGCTGATCCAGACGACACGCTCGCCGAGACCGATCAGCAGGTCAAGAACCTGGGTCGGCTGCGGGCCAGCGGTGATGTCGCCGGTCAGCACGATGTGATCGGCACTGTTGACGTCTGGTTCGGCAAGCACGGCCTCCAGGGCCGGCAGGACTCCATGAATATCGGACAGGACGGCTACTCGATTCAGCATGGTCACCACTGTTGGGTGAAGCAACCGAGAGGTGAAGTCTTTCGCCTGGCGCGAAGCTCACGCTAAGAAGCTGTTGCTAAAAGGGTCTTGAGGGTTGCGTTTCCGCTGGTCAGGTATGAAGTGGGCTGAGCGCGGAAGGGTTCGGGCGTCATGATTGTCCGAGCGTGGAGGTGCGGGGATGCCGTCGGTGAAAGGGCTGTTCGAGGAGCGGGAACGTGCGGCGAGGCAGCGGGTGGAACTGCTGCGCGAGGAGGCCGAGCGGGTCCTGGCCGCGCTGCGGGAGGCCGAGACGTTCTGGGAACGGAAGGTCGTCGCGTTGGAAGAGCTCGATGACGCCTTGAGCGTGGACCACGGGTCCGTGGCGGTCGAGGTGGGAGGGGAGTCGCGGCCCGACCCGTCGGTGACGGTGTCGGGTTCGATGGTGCCGCAATGGCGGGCGGACCTGTCGGCCTCCGCGCTCCCGCCGGACTATCAGCGCATCATCGGTGTTCTGGTCGGCCGGGAGGCCGGCGGGGCGGATGGTGACCGGTCGATGATCTGCAGGGAGATCGCCGGTGGGCTGGGCCTGGAGTTGGTGCCGGCGAAGGTGGAGGGGGTGCGGTCGAAGGCGAAGAAGATGGTGGCCCGTGGATGGCTGACCGAGGTGCGGGCGGGACGGTTCACGCTCGCGGACGGCCAGCGAGGCGACGGCTCATGACCATGGTCATCGACCACAGGATCATCGCTTCGGCGCTGACGGTCGTGGTCTCGAAGTCGCGGGCCAGACGGCGCGAGCGCATCAGCCAGCCGAAAGACCGTTCCACCACCCAGCGGCGGGGAAGGATCTTGAAGCCCTTGGTGTCGTCACTGCGCTTGACGACCTCCAGCACGATGTTCAGCGCCTTCGCCGCACCGGCGAGGACAGGGCCGGTATAGCCGCCGTCGGCCCAGATGAGACGGAGCCGGTGAAATCTCTTGCTCAGGAAGGGCAGGAGGGCCTGGAACGCGTCACGGTCACCGATGTCAGCAGGGGCGACGTGGACGCTCAGCAGCAGACCCAGGACGTCGGTCACAATGTGCCGACGCCTCCCGTTGATCTTCTTGTTTCCGTCGTAACCCCGTGAGGCGGCCGGAACGTTGGCGGCGGCCTTCACCGACTGTGAGTCCACGATTCCCGCGCTCGGCTCCACGTTCCTGCCCGCCCGCGCCCTCACCTGCTCGCGCAGCCGGTCGTGGAACTCCGCGATCAACCCCTGCTCCCGCCACCGGCGGAAGAACGCGTACACCCGCTCCCAGCAGGGGAAGTCTGCGGGCATCGCCCGCCACTTGACACCGTTGTCGACGACGTAGCGCACCGCGTCGACCATCTGCCGGTGGCAATAAGACTCCGGCCGGCCCGCCTGCTTGCCCAGCCACGCCGGGACCGGCAGCAACGGGCGCACCCGCGCCCACTCCGCGTCCGTCATGTCCGTCGGGTACCGACGCTCACGGCCGGGCTGATCGGCCGCGTTTCCGTACACGTGCGCGAGACAGTCACACGACCGCGCCGAACCACTGGCCACCGGCCCCATCGATGCGGTGAACTGGAACAACAGGGCCTCCTGGAAACGGTGATCTCGACAACCACTCGCTTCCAAGAGGCCCTGCTTTCATGCCCCGCCCCATGAAGATCACCTATCCGGGATCGACGCGAGGAACATCAGATCGACCGCCAGGCCACATGATCGATTGAACTACGGCTTCTAAGGCCAGGGCGGTCCCGGAACACAGATGCGGCGCCGAACAAAGTCGGCGCCGCATCTGTGTGGCCGTCAGGCCCAGGCAATCACACAGTCACGCAGTCACGCAGTCACGCAGTCACGCAGTCACGCCCAGGTGATCAGGCGCTTCGGCTGTTCCAGTATCGCTGCGACGTCCGCGAGGACCCGGGAGCCCAACTCGCCGTCCACCAGGCGGTGGTCGAAGGAGAGCGCGAGGGTCGTCACCTGGCGGGGCTTGACCTTGCCCTTGTGGACCCACGGCTGGAGCTTGATCGCACCGACCGCGAGGATCGCGGACTCGCCCAGGTTGAGGATCGGCGTGCCGGTGTCGATGCCGAAGACGCCGACGTTGGTGATGGTCACCGTGCCGCCCTGCATCGCCGCCGGTGACGTCTTGCCGTCGCGGGCCGTCGTCACCAACTCGCCCAGCGAAGCTGCCAGTTCGGGCAGCGTCTTGGCGTGCGCGTCCTTGATGTTCGGGACGATCAGGCCGCGCGGGGTGGCGGCGGCGATGCCCAGGTTCACGTAACTCTTGTGCACGATCTCCTGATTCGCCTCGTCCCAAGCCGCGTTGACATCCGGGTTGCGCCTGATGGCGACCAGCAGGGCCTTGGAGATGAGGAGCAGCGGGTTGACCCGCAGCCCGGTCATGTCCTTGTCGGCCTTCAGCTCCTCGACGAGCTTCATCGTGCGCGTCACGTCGAAGGTGACGAACTCGGTGACGTGCGGCGCGGTGAACGCGCTGTTCACCATGGCCGTCGCGATGGCCTTGCGTACGCCCTTGATGGGGGTACGGGTCTCCCGTGCGATCGAATTCGCGTCGACCACCACCGGCGTTGCTGCCACCGGCTCGGCGGCCGGCCGCACCTGCGGCGCCACCACAACCGCCGCGTGGACGTCGTCGCGGGTGACGATGCCGTCCGGGCCCGTCGGTGTGATCGTCGCGAGGTCGATGCCCAGGTCCTTGGCGAGCTTGCGGACCGGGGGCTTGGCCAGCGGACGGGACCCGGCGGGAGTCCCTGCGGAGGCACCGTGGCCGTTCATCTCCGCCTGGATCGCGGCAGCCACCTGCTGGGCCGGCTGCGCCTGTTCCGGAACAGCCGTGCCGTTGCCCTTGCGCGGGCGGCGCTTGGTGGATGCCTCGGACACGCCGTAGCCGACCAGGACCGGCGTACGGCCCTTGGGGGCTTCAGCCTCGGGGGCGGCCTCGGCCACCACCGGTTCAGGAGCAGCCGCCGGCAGCGCCGTGCCCGGTGCCACGTCGACGGTGATGATCACCTGGCCGACGTCGACCGTCACGCCCTCGCCGAAGCGCAGCTCGTGCACCACACCGTCGTACGGGATGGGGAGCTCGACGGCCGCCTTCGCGGTCTCGACCTCGCACACGACCTGGCCGTCGGTGACGGTGTCGCCCGGCTTGACGTACCACTTGAGGATCTCGGCCTCGGTGAGTCCCTCGCCCACGTCGGGCATCTTGAACTCACGGAAGCGCTGGGAGGTCTGGGAAGTTGGGGAAGTCTCAGTCATCGTCACGGCTCTCCTCAGTACGCAAGCGAGCGGTCGACGGCGTCGAGTACCCGGTCCAGGCCCGGCAGGTACTCGTCCTCCAGGCGGGCGGGCGGGTACGGGGCGTGGTAGCCGCCGACCCGCAGCACCGGCGCCTCCAGGTGGTAGAAGCACCGCTCCGTGATGCGGGCCGCGATCTCCGCGCCCGAACCGTAGAAGACCGGAGCCTCGTGCACCACCACCAGGCGGCGTGTCTTCTCCACCGACGTCTGGATCGTGTCGAAGTCGATGGGGGACATCGTGCGCAGGTCGAGGACTTCGAGGGACTTGCCCTCCTCGGCCGCGGCCGCCGCCGCCTCGACGCAGACCTTCACCATCGGACCGTACGCCGCGAGCGTCAGATCCGAACCCGCCCGGGTGACACGGGCCTTGTGGAGCGGGCCCGGGATGGCCTCGGTGTCGACCTCGCTCTTGTCCCAGTAGCGCCGCTTCGGCTCGAAGAAGATCACCGGGTCGTTGCTCTGGATGGCCTGCTGCATCATCCAGTACGCGTCGGACGAGTTGGACGGCGAGACCACCTTCAGGCCCGCGACGTGCGCGAAGAGCGCCTCGGGGGACTCGCTGTGGTGCTCGACCGCGCCGATGCCGCCGCCGTACGGAATGCGGATGACGACCGGCATCTTGATCTTGCCGAGCGAGCGGGCGTGCATCTTCGCGAGCTGCGTGACGATCTGGTCGTACGCGGGGAAGACAAACCCGTCGAACTGGATCTCCACGACCGGCCGGTAGCCGCGCAGCGCCAGTCCGATCGCCGTGCCGACGATGCCGGACTCGGCGAGTGGGGTGTCGATGACCCGGTCCTCGCCGAAGTCCTTCTGGAGGCCGTCGGTGACGCGGAAGACGCCGCCGAGCTTGCCGACGTCCTCACCCATGATCAGGACCTTGGGGTCGGTTTCGAGGGCCTTGCGCAGCGACTCGTTGATCGCTTTGGCGAGAGGCAACTTCGTTGCGGCCATGGTTAGTTGCCCTCCTCGGACGCATCGGACGCATCTGACGCAGAGCCCTCGGTGAAGGACGCCTGGTAGGCGAGGAACTGCGCGCGCTCCTCGTCGACGAGCGCGTGCCCGTCCGCGTAGACGTTCTCGAAGATCGCCAGCTGGTCGGGCTGGGGCATCGCCCGCACCGCCTCGCGGACCCGCTTGCCGAGCGTCTCGCTCTCGTCCTCAAGGCCGGCGAAGTACGCCTCGTCGGCCAAGCCCTCCTTCTCCAGGTACGCACGCACCCGCAGGATCGGGTCCTTCGCCACCCAGGCCTCGCGCTCCTCGTCCGCCCGGTACTTGGTCGGGTCGTCGGAGGTGGTGTGGGCGCCCATCCGGTACGTGAAGGCCTCGACCAGCGTCGGCCCCTCACCGCGGCGGGCGCGCTCCAGCGCCCAGCGGGTCACGGCCAGGCAGGCCAGGACGTCGTTGCCGTCGACGCGGACGCCGGGGAATCCGTAGCCCTGTGCGCGCTGGTAGAGCGGGACGCGCATCTGCTTCTCGGTGGGCTCGGAGATCGCCCACTGGTTGTTCTGGCAGAAGAAGACGACCGGGGCGTTGTAGACCGCGCCGAAGGTGAAAGCTTCCGCCACATCGCCCTGGCTGGACGCGCCGTCACCGAAGTACGCGATGACCGCGGAGTCCGCGCCGTCCTTGGCGACACCCATCGCGTAACCGGTCGCGTGCAGCGTCTGCGAGCCGATGACGATCGTGTACAGATGGAAATTGTTGGTGGTCGGGTCCCAGCCGCCGTGGTTCACACCACGGAACATGCCGAGCAGATTGGTCGGGTCGACCCCACGGCACCAGGCGACTCCGTGCTCGCGGTACGTCGGGAAGACGTAGTCGTCGTCGCGCAGGGCGCGGGCGGAGCCGATCTGGGCGGCCTCCTGGCCGAGCAGCGAGGCCCACAGGCCCAGCTCGCCCTGACGCTGGAGCGAGGTGGCCTCGGCGTCGAAACGACGCGTGAGGACCATGTCCCGGTACAGCGCGCGCAGCTCGTCCGCGCTCAGGTCGATCGCGTAGTCCGGGTGCTCGACCCGGACGCCCTCGGGCGTGAGCAGCTGTACGAGCTCGGGGTCCGTCCCGGTCTCGGCGGGCTGGGTTTTCTTGGCGCTGACGCGCTTGGTGCTGCTGCGTCGTGGCTTACGCGCGGCAGTGCTCTCCACGGTCACGTGCGTGCTCCTCCGTCTGTCCGGCCCCCGGGGTAGCCGGTGACCAGTGCGGCTCGCCTGTATCCGTCCTTGTGCACGGGGTGGGTGCGACTCGGCCGGGAACAGGCGTGACAGGTGCCCCGGCGAGCGCCCTGCCACAGGCACGTTACCCAGTGCTTCGCATAACTGCGAAACCCCTTTTGACCTGCGATTTTGCTTGGATTTCCAAGTAAATCGAGGAATTCGGGAACAACCACTGGTCACAGCCTTGCAGGCCGCCGGAACAACGGCACGTTATCCCGCGCACCAGCGGCACGGGAAGGGTTCGTGTGTGAGGATGACGGCGTGCGCGAAGATGGAAAAATCCAGGTATTTCTGGTTGACGACCACGAGGTCGTCCGCCGGGGCGTCCATGAGCTGCTCTCAGTCGAGGACGACATCGAGGTCGTCGGCGAGGCGGGAACAGCGGCAGAAGCCCTGGTCAGGATCCTTGCGACCCGTCCGGACGTGGCCGTTCTCGATGTACGCCTGCCCGACGGCAGCGGTGTGGAGGTCTGCCGCGAGGTCCGTTCGCAGAACGAGGACATCAAATGCCTGATGCTGACCTCGTACGCCGACGACGAAGCCCTTTTCGACGCAATTATGGCGGGCGCATCCGGTTACGTACTCAAGGCGATCCGCGGCAATGAGCTGCTAAACGCCGTCCGGGACGTCGCGGCCGGCAAGTCGCTGCTCGACCCGGTGGCCACCGCCCGCGTCCTGGAGCGGCTGCGCTCGGGCAACAGCCCCAAGAGCGACAGCAGGCTCGCGAACCTCACCGAGCAGGAGCGCAAGATCCTGGACCTGATCGGCGAGGGCCTGACCAACCGGGTGATCGGCGAGCGGCTGCATCTCGCCGAGAAGACGATCAAGAATTATGTCTCCAGCCTGCTCTCCAAGCTCGGCATGGAACGCCGCTCGCAGGCCGCCGCATATGTGGCGCGCAAGCAGGCGGAGGAGAGTCACTCGCACCGCTGAGGCAGTCGATCATGACGCAGGTGATGACGTAGGCGATGACACAGACGATGACACAGAGTTCCTGATCGTTATCACTGCGGGACTTTATTCGGGACTTACGTCCCTTCCGGGCGCCCGGAAGGTGCCGGAGAGTGAAGTCCATGCCTTCCGCGTCTTCCCCGTCCGAGGAACTCCACGCCATCGAACTCCTCCGCCGCGTCCCGTACGGCCGAGTCGCGACGAGCATGCGAGCCCTGCCGTGCCTGGCCGTCGCCAGGCACGTCGTGGTGGAGGGCCGGGTGCTGCTGCGCATGCACACCGGATTCGGCCACCACCAGGCCTGCAACGGCAGCGTGGTGGCGTACGGCGCGGACAATTTCAACTCCGGCGCCGACGAGCTGTGGTCCGTCCAATTCACCGGCACCGCCGAGGTCTTCGAGCCGACCAACGCCGAGCTCGAACTCTTCGGCTCCGGGCCGCTGTACGTCGACGGCCAGCTCTTCGATCCGGTCTATATGCGTATAGAACCGCAGTTCGTCACGGTGCACTCGCTGCACAGCACCCAGGAGCGACAGTTCGAGCACGCGCTGTGATCTAACATCTGGCGAGTGCCACGCTCATATGCACCCGCCGCGCCGCTGCCCGCAGCCGCATGCCCCGCAGCCTCCACCGCGTCCGCCAGGGCCCCGCTGCCGCCCGTACGCACCCTGCTGGGCCGCTATACGAACACCGGCGAGCCGCTGTCCTGCGAGCCCGTGGCACAGGGCCTGCTCAACCACGGCTACCGCCTCGCCACCACCCGGGGCGACTTCTTCCTCAAGCACCACCTCGACGGCGACCACGCCACCATCAGCCGCCAGCACCGCGCCACCCACCACCTCCAGGCCCTCGGCATCCCCGTCGCCCCGCCCGTCGAGGACGCCGAGGGCGGCACCGTGGCGGTGATCGGGGGTCGCTACTACGCGCTGCACCCGTGGGTCGACGGCCGGCACCGCGTCGGCGCCCAGCTCACGACGGTGGAATCGCGGCGGCTGGGCGCGCTGCTCGGCCTCGTCCACACCTGCCTCGACCTGGTGATGAGGGCGGAAGCGTGCCGGATCCCCGCAGGCGCCGATACGGCGGCGGGTTCCGCCTGCCCGGTGGGCCCCGCCCGGCCCGGGGGTTCCGCCCGGCCTGGAGCGCCCGCCCGGCTGGGCGTGCCCGCCGATCCGGCCGACCCCGCCGATCCGGCCGACCCCGCCGATCCGGCCGATCCGGCCGACACGTACGAGCTGATCGGCGAACTGCTGGCGCTGGCCCGCGGCCGGCTGCCCCGCCGCGCCTTCGACGTACTCGCCGAGCACCGTCTCCTGGAGCGCCGCGACCTGCTGGAGCGGCACGCCCACCGGCGGCCCCCGCCGGTCGCCGAGCCCGCCACCGGGTGGGTGCACGGCGACTTCCATCCGCTCAATCTGCTCTATCGCGGCGCCGAGCCCGCCGCGATCGTCGACTGGGACCGGCTCGCGGTGCAGCCGCGCGCGGAGGAGGCGGTGCGGGCCGCGGCGATCTTCTTCGTACGGCCCACCGGGGAGCTGGAGTTGGCGAAGGTACGCGCCTACGCACGCGCGTACCGGTCCGCCGCGGGGGCGGACGCGGCCGAACTGGCCGCCGCCGTACACCGGGTGTGGTGGGAGCGGCTCAACGACTTCTGGATACTGCGCTGGCGCTACCAGCTGCACGACCGCAGGGCCGACCCGCAGTTTCCTGCGGCGTCGGCCCTGGCGGTGTGGTGGACGAAGGAGTACGAGGCGGTGTGCGAGGCGTTCGCGGGGTGAGGCGGCCGGCCGGGTCAGCCGCCGGCGCCACCCTCGACCGTGCCGGGGTCGCCGGCCGCGCCCTCCGTGGTGCCCTCCGTGGTGCCCTCGGCCGTGCCGGGGTCACCGTTCGCACCTTCGTTGGTGTTGCCCTCGGTGGTGCCCTCGGTGGTGCCCTCGGTGGTGCCTTCGGTGGTGCCCTCGGTCGTGCCCTCGGTGGTGCTCGGCGGCGGGGTCGACGGGGTGCCGCTGGGCGTCTGCGACGGGGTGTTGCTGGGCTCGTCCGACGGCGTGTACGACGGCTTGTAGGTCGGGTCCTGCTGGTTTCCGCCGGTGGACGTGGAGTTGCCGGTGTCCGCCGAGGTCTCGTCGTCCGGGGGCGGCGAGGTCTTCTCGTCCGGCTTGGACGGGGTGCTGGAGATTGAGGGCGACTTGTCCGTGTCCGGGCTATTGGTCCCGGTATTGCTCACCTGGTTCAGCGCGTACGCGACGCCCGCGGCTATGGCGATGATCGCGAGCACCGCGAAGATCCACACCTTGCCCTTGCCGCTCTTGCGGCCACGGCCGCCGCGATTGCCGTCGTACGCCCCGTCGTCCGGGTTCATCGGCGGCAGCATCGAACCGCCGCCGGCCCGCAGCTGCGAGGTGTCGCCGTGGTTCGGGTGGCCGAGCGCGGTCGTCGCGTAGTTGCCGGCGGCGGGGGTGTTGCCGCCCTCGTGCATCGCGACGGGGCCGGTGTTCCACGTACCGGTGTGGCTGCCCTGCTCCTGGAGCATCGTCAGGCCGTACTGGATGAGCCCGCGCATCTCCTCCGCGCTCTGGAACCGGTCGTCCGGGTCCTTGGCGAGGGAGCGCATGACGAGCCCGTCGAGCTCGGGCGGCGCCACGTCCGACATCTCGGACGGCGGGACGGGGATGTCCTGAACGTGCTGGTAGACCACCGAGAGCGGCGTCTCACCGGTGAACGGGGGCCGCTGGGCGAGGAGTTCGTACAGCAGGCAGCCCGTCGCGTACAGGTCGCTGCGGTGGTCGACGGCCTTGCCGAGCGCCTGCTCGGGGGAAAGGTACTGGGGCGTGCCCATGACCATGCCGGTCTGCGTCATCGTGGCCTGCGCGCCGTGCAGGGCGCGGGCGATGCCGAAGTCCATGACCTTGACCGCGCCGCTGTCCGTGATGATCACGTTCGCGGGCTTGATGTCACGGTGCACGATGCCGTGCTGGTGGCTGTACGCGAGCGCTTCGAGCACGCCGGAAACGATGATCAGCGCCTGCTCGGGGCCCGGCGGCTCCGCGTGCATCAGCAGCTCGCGGATGGTGCGGCCCTCGACGAGCTCCATCACGATGTAGGGGACAACGGCCGAACCGACCTGGTCCTCGCCGGAGTCGTACACGGCGACAACGGCATGGTGATTGAGGCCGGCGACCGACTGTGCCTCACGGGTGAACCGGGCCTTGGACACCGGGTCCTCGGCCAGGTCGGAGCGCAGCAGCTTCACGGCGACGGTACGGCCGAGCCGTACGTCCTCGGCTGCGAAGACCTCGGCCATGCCGCCACGGCCGAGGCGGTGCGTCATCCGGTAGCGGCCGTCTCCGACCAGTCCGTGGTTGCCCCACGCTTCCGGCGCATCCGACACTCCGCCGCCGCTTCCCTCGGTCTCCGGGGCCATCAGTCCTCGCCGTCGTTTCTGTCCGCGTCCGCGGTGATCGTCTTGATGCTCCGCACGGTCCGCACGGTCCTCAGGGTCTGCACTGGTCTCAGGGTGCACCGCGACGTCACGCTACAGGCTCCGCGTGACGCTCAGTTTCGAGATGGCGAGCCATCAAACCTGTTGTCGCTGTACCCAAGCAAATTCCATGCCCGTCCTGTAACGCTTCCGAGACGCTTCTTGCGCGTACGGTCACGGAACGGGCACCTCGCTTGACGTGTCAGTGCCCTCGGGCAGACTTGGCCCGTAAATCACAGATCACCGCGGGGTTGCCGCGCGCCGAGGGGGAAGCACAGTCATGAGCCAGGACGGCGGACAGGGCCGCTACGCGGGCGGCTCGGTCGCGGGCGGGCGGTACCAACTGCGCGACCTGCTCGGAGAAGGCGGCATGGCGTCGGTGTACCTCGCGTACGACTCCGCGCTGGACCGGCAGGTCGCCATCAAGACCCTGCACACCGAGCTGGGGCGCGAGCAGTCGTTCCGTGAGCGCTTCCGGCGCGAGGCGCAGGCTGTGGCCAAGCTCTCCCACCCCAACATCGTCTCGGTGTTCGACACCGGCGAGGACACGCTGACCGAGGCCGGCGCCACCGAGGGCTCCGGCGAGGTCATGCCGTACATCGTCATGGAGTACGTCGAGGGGCAGCCGCTCGGCTCCGTGCTCCAGTCGGACATCACGCAGTACGGCGCGATGCCCGCCGACAAGGCGCTCAAGATCACGTCGGATGTGCTGGCCGCGCTGGAGACCAGCCACGAGATGGGCCTGGTCCACCGGGACATCAAGCCGGGCAACGTCATGATGAACAAGCGCAACGTCGTGAAGGTCATGGACTTCGGCATCGCGCGTGCCATGCAGTCCGGGGTCACGTCGATGACGCAGACCGGCATGGTCGTCGGCACCCCGCAGTACCTGTCGCCCGAGCAGGCCCTGGGCCGCGGGGTCGACGCGCGCAGCGACCTCTACTCGGTCGGCATCATGCTCTTCCAGCTGATCACCGGACGGCTGCCGTTCGACGCGGACTCCCCGCTGGCCATCGCGTACGCGCATGTCCAGGAGGAGCCGGTGGCCCCTTCGACGATCAACAGGTCCATCACGCCCGCGATCGACGCCCTCGTCGCACGGGCGCTGAAGAAGAACCCGAACGAGCGTTTCCCGAGCGCCGCAGCGATGCGCGAGGAGTGCGCGCGAGTGTCCGGCGCGGGCCAGACCGGCGGCGCGCCCGTCATCATCGGCGGCAGCGGTCCGGCGACCAGCGGCGCGGGCGTCGGGGCAGCGGTCTTCCCGCCGGTCGACCAGAGCGGCGGCTTCCCGCAGCAGGGCAACGTCCAGACGCCGTACCAGCCGGCGACGCCGAGCCCGTACGGTCCGCCCACCCCCGCGCCCACTCCGGGATACGGCTACCCGAGCCAGGCACCCCAGCACACCCCCGCGCCTTCGCCGTACGCGACGCACGGCTTGCAGCAGCAGGGCGGGCTTCAGCAGGGCGGGCAGGCGCCGTCTCCGTACACCATGTCGCCCACGATGCAGCAGAATTCGGGCGGTCGCGGCGGTCAGGGCGGCCAGGGTGGTGGCAGTCACGGCGGGGGCAGCGGCGGCGGTCGGAACATGCCGGTGATCGTCGGGTCGGTCGTGGTGGCGCTGCTGGCCGTCGGCGGCCTGATCACGGCGCTCGCGCTCAACGGGAACAACGAGAAGGACCCCGACATCAGCGCCGACCCGAGCCGGAGCGCAACCGTGGACGCGGGCAGGGACGTCGAGCCGGGCCACCGGCCTCCGGACCGCGACAGGACCATGAAGACCACGGAGTGCTCCCCCGGCACGGAGTCCGCCACCGACGCGGCCCAGGTGGAGCTGCCGAGCTTTGTCTACAAGGACCTCCGCTCGGTGAAGCTGTGCCTCCAGGCGGCGGGCTGGAAGATCAAGGAACTGAAGGTCGACGACCCCACCTGGGGTGAGGACATCGTGGTCAGCCAGTACCCCAAGGAAGACACGAGCGTGGATCCGAAGAACCTCACGGTCGAGCTGGAGATCTCCACGGGGAATCCGCCCCAGGGGTAGCCGGAGCCGATTGGCCCTTCCCTGCCTACGTCTCTCTAAATCTCTTTCACCTCTCGACCTCTCGACCCCTTTCATACCCCTTTCGTGTGGCCTGGGGTGCCGGAAATGTGCGGGCATGTGACGCTGAGTCTGATATTTCGTCCAGTGCGGCTATCAGCTGGCTCAGCGGTCCGGTGCATTCCGGTACGGGAGGCGACGTCCCATGGCTCCGAGGCTCCGCCCACGGCGCATGGCGGTCCGGCCGGCGGTGCTCGGGGCCCTGCTGGGGGCGCTCCTGCTGCCGATGAGCGGCGCATACGCCGATGAGCGCGCGCCCGGCGCCTCCGCAGAACCCCGGTCCCGGCCGAGCGCCAGTACCGACGCGCGGGACCGGTCGGCCGCCACGGCTTCGCCGTCCCCCGACGGGCTGGCGGGCCGGACGGCCGGGGAGGGGCGCCCACGGCCGGGGCGGACGCCGACCGTGACACCGAGCGCGAGTGCGGCGGCGATCCCGAGCGGCAGCGCGAGCACGAGGAGGGAATCCACGGTGGGACCCTCCGAATCTGCTTCCGAATCTGCTTCCGATTCCGATCCCGATTCCGGATCCGCCTCCACTTCGGCCTCTCCGTCCGCGTCTCCGTCCGCGTCTCCGTCCGCGTCTCCGTCGGTTTCTTCATCCGTTTCCTCGTCCGCGACCGGCTCGCCCAGCGCCGCCCCCGTCCTCCCTGAGTCGTACGTTCCCGAGGCCCCGCGCGGGGTCGAGAAGGAGGCGGAGCGCGAGCCGCCGGCCAGCCCCACCCACACGGCGGCGGCAGGCGCGCGCAAGGCCTCGGATCAGGCCGTCGACCAGCCCGCCGCACTGGGCATCCATGTGCTGCCGCTGGGCGCGGGTGTCGCGCTGGTCGGGCTCGGTGTGGGGTTCCTCGGGTTGCGGCTGAGGCGCACCTGACCCCCCTCCTCCCCCTCAGGACCTACCCGCGAGGTCCGCCTGAAGAAGGTTGCTCCGGACGCATACTCGGTATACATACTGAGTATGTCGATTCGCCACGGGCTACTCGCCCTCCTTGAGCAAGGCTCCCGTTACGGGTCTCAGCTCCGTACCGAGTTCGAGTCCCGCACCGGCTCGACCTGGCCGCTCAACGTCGGGCAGGTCTATACGACCCTCAACCGCCTGGAGCGCGACGGCATGGTCGCCCAGGGCGGCGAGGACGATGCGGGCCACCCGCTGTACACGATCACGGACGTGGGCCGGAGCGAGCTGAAGAGCTGGTTCGAGCGGCCCGTGGACCGCGCCAGCCCACCGCGCAACGAGCTCGCCATCAAGCTCGCCATGGCCGTCGGCGCGCCCGGGGTCGACATCCGGGCCGTCATCCAGGCGCAGCGCCACGCGACGCTCCAGGCGATGCAGGACTACACCCGCCTCAAGGCACAGGCGCTGCTCGCGGTCGAGAGCGGTGACGTCGACCGGGAGCGCGACGACCTCGCCTGGCTGCTCGTCCTGGAACAGCTGATCTTCCAGTCCGAGGCCGAGGCGCGCTGGCTCGACCACTCCGAGTCCCGACTCGCCAGGCTCTCCGCGACGTCCGCGCTGAGGGCCAGGAACGCCCGGGCCGCGCCGACGGCAGGCCCGCCGGAGCCGACGGGCCATGTGGACCCGGCCCCGGCCACGGCCCGTAGCACCCGCCGATAGAGCGACGTAACGCGTCGCGCGTCGCGCATCACCCATCACGCCAAGCCAGTCGTCCTTGCAGTCCTTCCCATCCGTCTTGCAGTCCTTCCTACCTATCCGTCCCCAGGGGGAACGTCTCCATGCTCGACCAACCTCAGCAGTCACAGCAGACCCGGCAGGCCCAGCAGCCTGTGCTGCAACTACAGCAGCTGACCCGCGTCCACGGCAGCGGCGCCACCGAGGTGCACGCCCTGCGCGGCGTCGACCTCTCCGTCTTCCCCGGTGAACTCGTCGCCGTCATGGGCCCGTCGGGCTCCGGCAAGTCCACGCTGCTCACCATCGCGGGCGGGCTGGACCACCCCACCTCGGGGAAGGTCCTGGTCGAAGGCACGGACATCACGACCATCAGCCGCAAGGAAATCGCCGCCATGCGCCGCCGCAGCATCGGCTACGTCTTCCAGGACTACAACCTCATCCCGGCCCTCACCGCCGCCGAGAACGTCGCCCTGCCCCGCGAGTTGGACGGCATATCGGCCCGCAAGGCCCGGGTGTCCGCCGTCGCCGCACTGGAGGAGATGGGTCTGAGCGAACTCGCCGACCGATTCCCCGACGAGATGTCCGGCGGCCAGCAGCAGCGCGTCGCCATCGCCCGCGCCCTGGTGGGCGACCGTCGCCTCGTCCTCGCCGACGAGCCGACCGGCGCCCTGGACTCCGAGACGGGCGAGTCCGTGCTCGCCCTGCTGCGGGCCCGCTGCGACGCCGGCGCGGCCGGTGTACTCGTCACCCACGAGCCGCGCTTCGCGGCCTGGGCGGACCGCGTCGTCTTCCTGCGCGACGGGTCCGTCGTCGACGAGACCCTGCGCAGCCAGGCCGACTCGCTGCTCTCCGGGCAGGCGGCCGCAAAGTGAACCGCTCGTACCACGCCTGGCGCGCCGCGGTCCGTATCGCCCGCCGCGACGCCTGGCGCTTCAAGGGCCGCAGCACCCTCGTCCTCGCCATGATCGCCCTGCCGATCCTCGGGGTGAGCGCCGCCGATCTGACGCTGCGCAGCGCCGAACTGTCCACCGAGCAGAAGATGGAGCGCCTCATCGGCGCCGCAGACGCCCAGCTGAAGGACCCGGGCATGGGCGGAGTGCCCATGCACCAGTCCCCGGACAGCCAAAACACCATCCCGGTGGGCAACTTCGACGACAAGCCCTGGCCCGAAGGTCCTGGTGACATCAAGGGGGCTATCCCGGCCGGCGCCAAGACGCTCAAGGACACCTCCGGCAGCGGCAAGCTGCGCACCGAGCACGGCCTGCTGAGCACCGACATCCGTGAGCTGGCCGCAGCCGACCCGCTGGCCAAGGGCTTGATGCCCCTCAATAGTGGCCGGTTCCCCGAAAAGGCCGGGGAGATCGCCGCGACCAGCCACTTCCTGGAGTCCAGCGGACTCAAGATCGGCTCCACGCTCACCGCTCGCGGGCTCGACACCACGTTCCGGATCGTGGGTGAGTACGAGCTCCCCAACGACTTGGAGGCCGACGAGGTCAACGCCCTTCCCGGCACGTTCCTGGCACCGCTCGACAAGGCCCTGAAGGCCGACGACCAGCCCAGCACGGGGGCAACCAGCACCTACCTGGTCGGGGTCGGCGGCGACGGTTTCACGTGGAACATGGTCAAGAAGACCAACGCCCAAGGGATCACGGTCATTTCGCGGGCCACATCCCTCAACCCGCCCGCCGACTCCGAGGTCCCGCTGTACCAGCGGAAGGATTGGGTCGACTTCGAGGGGAGCGGCGACCAGGCCACGACGATCGCCGGGGTCAGCACCGTCGTCGGCCTCGCCATGCTGGAGATCTGCCTGCTGGCAGGACCCGCGTTCGCGGTCGGCGCCCGGCGCTCCAGCCGCCAGCTCGGCCTGGTCGGCGCCAACGGCGGCGACCGCCGCCACATCCGCGCCATCGTGCTCGCCGGCGGCCTGGTCATCGGCGCCGCCGCTGCCGTGGTCGGCACCGCGCTCGGCCTGCTCCTCACCTTCGCGCTGCGACCGCTGCTCGAGGACTACATGGGCAGGCGGTTCGGCAGCTTCGACGTCCGCCCGCTGGAACTCTTCGGCATCGGCCTGCTCGCCGTCGTCACCGGCCTGCTCGCCGCGATCGTCCCGGCCATCACCTCGTCCCGGCAGACCGTACTGGCCGCCCTCACCGGCCGTCGGGGCGTACGCCGATCCAGCCGCGTCCTGCCGGTCATCGGCCTGAGCGCGACGGGTCTGGGCGTCGCCATCACCCTCTTCGGCGCCACGTCCACCGACAGCGTTGTCGTCGTCGCGGGCGGCAGCGCACTCGCCGAACTCGGCATCGTCGCGCTCACCCCGGCCCTGGTCGGTCTCTTCGGCAAAATCGGCGGCCGGCTGCCGCTGTCACCGCGGCTCGCCCTGCGCGACGCCGTGCGCAACCGGGGCCGTACGGCCCCCGCCGTGGCCGCGGTGCTCGCCGCCGTCGCGGGCACGGTCGCCGTCGCGACGTACGCCGCCAGTGACGACGCACAGCAGCGCGCCGCGTACGAGGCTCAACTGCCTCCCGGTGCGGTCTCCTTCCAGAACACGGAGGCCGGTGGCCGCGATGTCCCGGCCATCCGTACCGCCGTGCAGAAGAACTACCCCGTTGGCGTACGCGCCGATGTGGACCGGATCGTCGTGGGCAGGCCCAGCTGCGAGGAGTTCAGCACCGCGAAGGGCTGCGGGCGCTCCGAGTTGGTCATACCCAAGGCCAACGTCTGCGCCCTCTGGGGCATCGACTCGGACAAGATCCCACCGGCCGAGCGCCGCAAGCTGAGCGAGGACTGGCGCTGCAAGGAGAGCAAGTACTACTCCGCGCAGGAAGTGGTCGTCGCCAACGAGAAGCTTCTTTCCGCGCTCGCGATCAACGACCCGGCGTCCGTCAGCGCGCTCAAGAGCGGCAAGGCCGTCGCCTTCGACCACCGCAATGTCGAGAAGGGGAAGATCGGCATCAAGCTGATCACCGACCCCACGAAGGCCGATCTGCTCGCCGAGAAGGGCAAGGAGGCACCGGGCAAGGTCAAGTCGTTCCCCGTGCACCAGGGCGCCAAGTCCGAGGGGGCGTACGGCATCAAGGTCGTGCTGCCGCCATCGGCCGTGAAGGCCGCCGGGCTCGCCACCGTCCCCTCCGGTGCGTACTTCTCGACGGACAAGCTGCCGAACAGCACCCAGGTGCAGAAGCTCAACGCGGCAGTGGACCAGCTCGGCGCCGACACCGAGGTGTACGTCGAAAAGGGCTACACCGGCGACAGCAGCATCATCCTGCTGTCCCTGACCATCTTCGCCGGACTGGTCACCATCGGTGCGGCCGGCATCGCCACGGGCCTCGCCCAGACCGACGCCGAACCCGACCTGAAGACGCTCGCAGCGGTCGGCGCACCCCCGCGGGTACGCAGGACGTTGAGCGGTTTCCAGTGCGGGGTGGTTGCCGCGATGGGCGTGATCCTCGGCTCGGCGGCGGGCGTACTGCCCGCGATCGGGTTGCGGCTGACCGAGGAACGCCACGCGCTGAAGTTGTACAAGGAAGCCCTGGACCAGGGCTTCAGCTACATGAGCGACGTGCCGTACGTCCCGATCGTCATCCCGTGGGAGACCCTCGCGGCGCTGCTCGTCCTCGTCCCGGTGGGTGCGGCGCTCCTCGCGGCGCTCGTCACCAGGTCCCGCACCGCCGTGTCGCGGCGCGCGGAGGCGTGAGCGCGGGCTGAGCCGGACGGTTGTTCCGTGCCCCCGTACAGGGTGGATCACCTCTGTACGGGGGCACACCGTGTTCACAACCAGGTGTGCGAGAGAATGGGCAGCATGGAGATGCCGAGGAGTGAACGGTCGCAGGAGAGCCCCCAGGTTCTTGTCATGGGACAGGACGGAATGGCTTTCGGCGGCGGCGGTGACGAGTCGCGCGAGGTCCCAGTGACAGAGATGGTCGAACAGCCCGCGAAAGTCATGCGCATCGGCAGCATGATCAAGCAGCTTCTGGAGGAAGTCCGAGCAGCTCCCCTTGACGAGGCGAGCCGAGTACGACTCAAGAACATTCATGCCAGCTCGGTGAAGGAGCTGGAGGACGGTCTGGCGCCGGAGCTCGTCGAGGAACTGGAGCGGCTGTCGCTGCCCTTCACCGACGAGGCCATCCCTTCCGAGGCGGAACTGCGCATCGCGCAGGCCCAGTTGGTGGGCTGGCTCGAAGGCCTCTTCCACGGCATCCAGACCGCGCTGTTCGCCCAGCAAATGGCGGCGCGGGCCCAGCTGGAGCAGATGCGGCGCGCACTGCCGCCGGGGTCGAGCCACGAGGACGACGACCATGACGGCAGCCACGGCCCGGTCCGCTCAGGCCCGTATCTGTAGCCCCAACCGTGTAGCAGCGACGGCGTGAGGCCCGGCCCGCAGACTACGGGCCGGGCCTCACGCCGTCGCGTGTTCGCGGCTGAGCGACTTCGTGCCTACGCGACTTCGTGCCTACGCGCCCGCGGTCAGCAGGATCTTGCCGATGTGGTCGCCCGTGTCCAGCGCGCGATGGGCCTGCGCGGCATCGGACAGGGGCAGCACCTGGTCCACGACGGGGCGGACCCGGCCCGCACCGATCAGCGGCCACACATGCTCGCGTACCGCCGCGACGATCGCAGCCTTCTCACCCAGCGGCCGGCCCCGCAGCGATGTCGCCGTGATGGCTGCCCGCTTCTTCAGCAGCGCACTGAGGTTGAGCTCACCCTTCAGACCGCCCTGCAGGCCGATGATCGCGAGACGGCCGTTGACGGCGAGCGCCTTCACGTTCCGGTCCAGGTACTTCGCGCCGATGATGTCGAGGATGACGTCCGCGCCGGCCCCGTCCGTGGCCTTGCGGAGCTCCTGGACGAAGTCCTGCTCGCGGTAGTCGATGAGGATGTCGGCGCCCAGCTCGGCGCAGCGGGCCAGCTTGTCCGGACCGCCCGCCGTGACCGCGACCCGCGCCCCGACCGCCTTGGCGAGCTGGATCGCCATCGTGCCGATGCCACTCGCGCCGCCGTGCACCAGCAGCGTCTCGCCGGGCCGCAGGTGGGCGATCATGAAGACGTTCGACCAGACCGTCGAAGTGACCTCGGGCAGGGCCGCCGCCGTGACGAGGTCCACACCCTCCGGTACGGGCAGCAGCTGCCCCGCCGGGACCGCGACCTTCTCGGCGTATCCACCGCCGCTCAGCAGGGCGCACACCTCATCACCGACGGACCAGCCCGAGACGCCGGGACCCAGCGCCGCGATCCGGCCCGAGCATTCGAGTCCGGGGTACGGCGAGGAGCCGGGCGGCGGGTCGTAGAAGCCCTGGCGCTGCAGCAGGTCGGCTCGGTTGACGGCGCTCGCCGCGACCTCGACGAGGACCTCTCCCTCGCCGGGAACGGGGTCGGGGACCTCGGCCCACACGAGTGCCTCGGGGCCACCGGGTTCAGGAATCGTGATCGCATACATGGCCGCGAGGCTACTCCGCGCTCTTGCGGACCACCTCGCGAACGTCCCCCGAACACCCCTCGATCCATCCCCCGGCGGCTCAGGCCGCCAGGGGGGCCGTCATCCGGACGTCATCCGGGCAGGCGCGCCCTCGTCCGTGGGCGCGGCGCGCACGATGGCGATCAGCCGGTCCGTGAGTTGAAGCGGGCTGGCCGCCGGGTCGTCGTAACCGAGCAACCGGTGCCCGCGCAACACGCTGACCACCAGGTCGTCGGTCTCCCGCACGCTGCGCCCCACCTCGGCCTTTATCACCGGTCGCTCGATGAGGTCGAGGCCGGATCCCTGGTGGATCAGGTCCTCCATCACGGTGCCGGCGGTGGGGCTGAGGACGGACAGGCCCAGCAGCCGGCCGGCCGCACTCGCGCTGGTGATCACCGCGTCGGCGCCGGACTGGCGCAGCAGCGGCGCGTTCTCCTCCTCGCGGACCGCGGCGACGATCTTCGCGCCCCGGTTGAGCTGGCGCGCGGTGAGCGTGACGAGCACCGCCGTGTCATCGCGCTGGGTGGCGATGACGATCTGGCGGGCCTTCTGCAACTCGGCGCGCAGCAGTACGTCACTGCGGGTCGCGTCGCCCAGAACGCCCACGAAGCCTTCGGCATTGGCCGCCTCGATGACCTTCGCGCTCGGGTCGACGATGACGATCTGTTCCTTCTTCAGCCCCGTTGCGGCGAGGGTCTGCATCGCAGAACGGCCCTTTGTGCCGAAACCGACGATGACGGTGTGTTCACGCAACTGAGCCCTCCAGCGTTTCAGCCGCCACTCCTCCCGGGTCCGTTCGGTGAGGACCTCAAGGGTGGTGCCGACCAGGATGATCAGGAAGAGCACCCGCAACGGCGTCACCAACAGCACGTTCATGAGCCTGGCGGAGTCGCTGTACGGGACGATGTCGCCGTAACCCGTCGTGGAGAGGGTCACGGTGGCGTAGTAGACGGCGTCGAGGAAGTCGACGTGGGTATCGGAGTTGTCGTGATAGCCGCTGTTGTCGACATAGACGATGAACACCGTCGACGCCAGGACGAGCATCGCCATCACCAGCCGCTTGCCGACCTGACGAAGAGGCCGGTCGACGATACGGCGCGGAAGCCGGATTCGGCTGGTGACCAGATGCTCGTCGGCGTGCCTGGCCATCGCATCGTGGCCGGGAAGTTTCACGTGAAACGTCCTTCTGTCCAAGGCAAGTCGAGGATTTCCAGCTCCTGGTCGGCCTGAGCACCACCGGGCGGGACAACGGCGAGACCGTCTGCGGCGGCGATGCCGCGAAGCATGGCCGGGCCGCTGTAGTGCAACGGTACGGCCTGCTCACGCCCTTGCTCCTGGCCCCCTCCCCGACCACCCTCGCGTCCGCCGCCGACACCGGTGCGGCTGTCGGTGCGACTGTCGGTGCGGCTCTCCGTGCGGTGTACGACCGGCACGAGGCGGGTGTCGTACGGATGGCCGCTCACGGCATCCCGCACGGGCGAGCAGTACGGCTCCAGCGACGGCAGTTGGGCGCGGGCCCGCAGCAGGGGCTCGGCCAGGGTCAGCAGCCCGGACACGGCGGCGAGCGGGTTGCCGGGCAGCCCCACCAGGTACCGGTCCTGGGCGAGGCGGGCCAGCAGCATCGGGTGGCCCGGCCGCACCGCGACACCGTCCACCAGCAGCTCCGCGCCCGCCTTGCGCAGGATCGGATGGACGTGGTCGACGGGGCCCGCGGCCGTACCGCCCGTGGTGATCACGAGGTCGGCGTCGGACGTGGTGACGGCATGGTGGAGCGTGTCGGCGTCGTCGCCCAGGCGGCGGGTGGCGGTCACATCGGCGCCCAGTGCGCGCAGCCACGGGTCGAGCAGTGGGCCGAGGGCATCGCGGACCATGCCGTCGTGGGGGAGCCCCGAGGTCAGCAACTCGTCGCCGAGGATGAGCACTTCGACGCGGGGGCGGGGGACGGTGAGCAGCTCGTCGTAGCCGGCGGCGGCGGCGAGGCCGAGCACGGCGGGGGTCACCAGGCTCCCGGCGGGCAGCAGCCGGTCGCCGGTACGGCACTCCTGGCCGCGGGGCCGGATGTCCTGCCCCTGGAGCACCTCGCGCAGTGCGTACAGCAGCCCGTTCCCGCTGCCCTTCCCCTCCTCCGCGCGGGCGTGTTCGCTGCGGATCACGGCGGTGGCGTCGGGTGGGATGCGGGCGCCGGTGGCGATCCGTACGGCCTCGCCGTCGGCGAGCGGCTCGGGCGCGGCGTGGCCCGCGAGAACCCCGCCGCCCTGTTTGACGGACCACGGACCCGGTCCCGCGACCGCCCACCCGTCCATGGCGGACGTGTCGAAGGACGGCAGGTCAGTGAGGGCGTCGAGGGGCTCGGCGAGGACCTGGCCGAGCGCCTGCCCCAGCGGTACCCGGTGGGTGCGGGGAGCCGCGGCACGGCCGGCGCGGGCGGCGACGGCGCGGGCCTCGGCCCAGGGTGTGGCCCCGGTGCCGGACTTGGGCGCGGGCACGTTGGCCTGCTCCGAAGCGGCGACGGGGGCGGAGGCCGGGGCCCGGCTGACGAGCGCGAGCGCCTCGTCGACCTCCCGTTCGCGGTCGGTCTCCCGGTCCTGATCGGTCCGGCCTGGCTGCCCGGTCACCCTTCCCCGTCTTCTTCCTTGGCCTTGGCCTCCTTGGCCTTGGCCTCCTTGGCCTTGGCCTCCTTGGCGTTCGCCTTGGCCGCGGCTTCCCTGACGTTGTCCTCCTCGGCCTCCCGCGCCCAACGCAGCGCGAGTTCAGTGGCCTTGCGGGTCGCCTCCGCGATGGCCTCGGGTCCGCCGTCGCCCGCCTTGGCCGCCGCGTAACCGACCAGGAAGGTGGTGAGCGGCGCCGCCGGCCTGGCCACGCCGTGCGCGGCGTCGCGTGCGAGGTCGAGTAGGGCGGAGGTATCGACGTCGAGCTCGATGCCGAGTTCGTCCTTGACTGCGGTGATCCATTCGTCCAGCACGTGTCCATGCTCCCTGATCCTGGCCCGAGCCGCCGCGATGTCGTCCCAGGTGTCGCAGTCGAAAGAGTCGAAGGGCCCAGCGGCGACACGGACCACGGCGAGTTCATGAGTGAGCAGCCGCAGCGGCAGTCCGGACAGACTCCCGTGCTCGGTGGCGAGGAGCGCGAGCTCGCGGCGCAGCGGCTCGCCGCGATATGCGGCCACGAGCGGCTGGTCACGGCCGTCCGCATCGACAAGGAGGGCCACTTCCGCGCCGCTCGTGTCGAGGGCGTCCAGCAGCCGTCGTACCGTTCCGTCGCCGATGAACGGCAGATCGGCGGAGAGTACGAGCACGCTCTCCGCAGTGGTTCGCCGCACACCGGCGTCGAGGGCGGCCAGCGGCCCGCCCCCGGGGGGCTTCTCCTGCGCCCACTCGACGGGCCGCACAGTGCCTCGGCGTCCACCGACGACCACGGTCACCCCGGCGTCGCCGCAGACTGCAAGCACCCGGTCGATCAGCGTCCGCCCGCCGACACGCACGCCCGGCTTGTCCGCCCCACCCAGCCGCTTCGCGGCACCTCCGGCCAGCACGATGGCGTCATACGCGGTCATCCCACGAGTATGAGGCCACCCCAGTGATCTGCTCCCTCGCGTCCCCCGTCCCAATCAGCACCAATGTGCGACCACTGTGCGTACGGTCCGCGAAAGAGGCCGGGGCGGGAAAGCGGCCGGAGTGGAAAAGCGGCCGGGGCGGGCCCACCGCAGGCAGACCCACCCCGTAACAGCTACAGCGCGCGCAGCAGTGTCGCCGGCTGCTCGACGCAGTCGGCCACGTAACGCAGGAAACCGCCCGCCGTGCCGCCGTCGCAGACCCTGTGGTCGAACGTCAGCGACAGCTGGACCACCTTGCGGACCGCGAGCTCGCCCTCATGGACCCACGGCTTGGGGACGATACGGCCCACTCCGAGCATCGCCGCCTCCGGGTGATTGATGATCGGCGTGGAACCGTCGACGCCGAACACCCCGTAGTTGTTCAGCGTGAACGTGCCGCCGGTCAGATCCGCCGGGGTGAGCTTCCCTTCCCGCGCGGCCCCGGTCAGCCGGGCCAGCTCGGTGCTCAGCGCGTCCACGGAACGGTTGTGCGCGTCCCGTACGACGGGGACCACCAGGCCCCGCTCCGTCTGCGCGGCGAATCCCAGGTGCACTCCGGGAAGGCGCACGATCTCGCGGGAGGCCATGTCCACCGTGGAGTTGAGCTCCGGGAAACGGACCAGCGCCGCCGTGCAGATCCGGGCGAGGAGCGCAAGGACCGGGACCGGGGGCCCCGCCGACCGGTTCATGGCCGCACGCGCGGCCATCAGCTCGGTGGCGTCCGCGTCCACCCAGCAGGTGGCGTCCGGGATCTCGCGCCGGCTGCGCGAAAGCTTGTCCGCGACGGCGCCGCGCACCCCCCGCAGCGGGACGCGCTCCCCGACGACGGCCGAGGAGGCGGCAGCCACCGGCTCCGGTGCCCGCACGGGCACCGACGCCGCGTCCCGTACCGCCTGCTCGACGTCGAACCGCAGGATCAGCCCGTCGGGACCGGACCCCGCGAGCGCCCGCAGATCAAGACCGTTCTCCCGGGCCAGCCGTCGCACCAGCGGCGAAATCACCGGCACCGGCCCTGCGCCATTCACCGGCGAAGCCGCCACCGGGCCGACCCTCACGGCCGACTCCGCAGCCGCCGCCGAGGCACTGGCTGCCTTCCCCGCAGCCGCCAACGACGCAGCCTCCGCCGGGCCCGAAGGACCCGCGCCCAACGCACCCGGCCGGATCCGCCGTCGCCGCGCCACCGCGGCCGCCGTGCCGTACCCCACCAGCACGTTCCCCGAGGACTCCTCGGCCGAGCCGGAAGCCGAACCAGAACCCGAGGCAGCCGCTCCCCCGCCGCCCGCTCCCGCATCGACGGGCACCTCGTGAGCAGAGGCCCCCCCGACCGCGACCGTCAGCAGCGGCGACCCGACGGGCAGCTCCGTGCCCTCCTCGCCGAAGCGAGCCGTGACCACGCCCCCGTAGGGACACGGCACCTCCACCAACGCCTTGGCCGTCTCGACCTCGACCACCGGCTGGTCGACGGCGACAACATCGCCCACCGCCACCAGCCAGCGCACGATCTCCGCCTCGGTGAGCCCTTCACCGAGGTCCGGCAGCTTGAACTCCAATACCTGAGGCATCAGCTCCCCGCCTCCCACTGCAGCCGCGCGACCGCGTCGAGTACCCGGTCCACACCCGGCAGATGGTGGCGCTCCAGCATCGGCGGCGGATACGGGATGTCGAACCCGGCGACCCGCAGCACCGGCGCCTCCAGATGGTGGAAGCACCGCTCGGTGACCCGAGCCGCTATCTCCCCGCCGGGCCCGCCGAAGCCGGTCGACTCATGGACGACGACCGCACGACCGGTACGACGCACCGACGCGGCCACCGTCTCGTCGTCGAAGGGCACGAGCGAGCGCAGATCCACGACTTCGAGGTCCCAGCCCTCGGCCTGCGCCGCTTCCGCCGCCTCCATGCACACCGGCAGGGAGGGCCCGTACGTGATGAGCGTCGCGCTGCGCCCGGAGCGCCGCACGACCGCCCGGCCGATCGGCTCGACCGCGGTCGGCGCGTCCGGCGACCAGCTGGACTTCGACCAGTAGAGCCGCTTGGGCTCCAGGAAGACCACAGGATCGTCGGAGGCGATCGCGGCCCTCAGCAGCCCATACGCGTCCTCGACGGTCGCGGGCATCACGACATGGAGCCCCGGGGTCGCCATGTAGTACGCCTCGGAGGAGTCGCTGTGGTGCTCGACCCCGCCGATTCCGCCGCCGTACGGCACCCGGATCACCAGGGGCATCGGCAGCGCCCCGCGGGTGCGGTTGCGCATCCGCGAGACATGGCTGATGAGCTGCTCGAACGCCGGATAGGCGAACGCGTCGAACTGCATCTCGACGACCGGCCGCAGCCCGTACATCGCCATGCCGACGGCCGCTCCCAGGATCCCCGCCTCGGCGAGCGGCGTGTCCGTACACCGGTCCTCGCCGAACTCCTTGACCAGCCCGTCCGTGACCCGGAAGACCCCGCCCAGCGCGCCGACGTCCTCGCCCATCACATGGACGGTCGGGTCCTCGGCCATCGCGTCGCGCAGCGCGCGCCCGAGGGCCTGCGCCATCGAGGCGGGCTTCCGGGCGACCGGCGTCCTCGCTGCCGTGGTCATCTCTCCCCCTCCGCGTCGAGCTCGGCCCGCAACTGGGCCTCCTGCTCCTTGAGCTGCGGCGTCCGGTGCGCGTAGACATGCGCGAAGAGGTCGGTCGGGTCGAGCACCGGCTCCGCGTTCATCCGCTCGCGCAGGTCCGCGGCCATCGTCTCGGCACCCTCGCGCGCCTCGCGTATGCCGTCCTCGTCCAGGATGCCGCGCCTGGTCAGCTCCCGCTCCAGGAGTTGGACCGGGTCGTGCGCCCGCCATGCCTCGACCTCCGCGTCACCCCGGTAGCGGGTCGCGTCGTCGGCGTTCGTGTGGGCCTCGATGCGGTACGTCACGGCCTCGACCAGGGTCGGGCCGCCGCCCCGCCGGGCCCGCTCCATCGCGTCGGCGAGTACCTCGTGCACGGCCGCCGCGTCATTGCCGTCGACGAGCCGGCCCGGCATCCCGTACCCGACGGCCTTGTGGGCCAGGGAAGGGGCCGCGGTCTGCTTGGCGAGCGGGACGGAGATCGCGAAGCCGTTGTTCTGCACGAGAAAGACGACCGGCGCCTTCCACACCGCCGCGAAGTTCAGCGCCTCGTGGAAGTCGCCCTCGCTGGTGCCGCCGTCGCCGACCAGGGCGAGCGCCACCACATCGTCGCCCTTGAGCCGCGCGGCGTGCGCCAGGCCCACCGCGTGCGGCAGCTGGGTCGCCAGCGGGGTGCAGAGGGGGGCGATGCGGTACTCACGCGGGTCGTACCCGGTGTGCCAGTCGCCGCGCAGCAGCGTGAGCGCCTGCACGGGGTCGAGGCCGCGCGCCACGGCGGCGAGGGTGTCGCGGTAGCTCGGGAAGAGCCAGTCGCGCTCCTGGAGCACCAGCGCGGCCGCCACCTGGCAGGCCTCCTGCCCGGTGCTGGACGGGTATACAGCGAGGCGGCCCTGCTTGGTGAGGGCGGTGGCCTGCGCGTTGTACCTGCGGCCCCGGACCAGCTCCGTGTACAGCCGGCGCATCAGGGCCGCGTCGAGCCGGTCCGCCGCGTCGGTACCGAGCACGCGATAGGGCGCGGTGTCGGGAAGCAGCGGTGCGGGGTCGGTGCGGGGCTTCCATGACGGGGGAGGGGTTGGCAGGTAGGCCGGGGCACCGGGCAGCTCCTGAACCGTCATCGTGCTCTTCTTCATCGCGTGCACCTCCTCATGGGAGTGGTCAGAGGGGCGCAGGATTGTGGTGCGCCTCACCTACCGATTGTTCGGTCGATGGCGCATTTTGGCTACAGGCACCTCCAGCCTGTGGACAAACGGTTCTCCACAGCCTGGGATGGGGACAGGTCGTCCATGACAGAGAGGCGGGGGCACATGACAGCTGAACAAATGGCCGACGCGGGCCAGGACCCGCCCGCCCGGCCGCTGGACGCCATCGACCGCGACATCCTGCGGATGCTGCAGACCGACGGGCGCGCTTCGATACGTTCCGTGGCCGAGCACGTCCATGTGTCGCGCGCCAACGCCTACGCGCGCATCAACCGGCTCATCGACGACGGTGTGATCCGAGGCTTCAGCGCCCGGGTGAACCACGAGAGGGCAGGGCAGGGCGCCTCGGCGTACATCACGCTCAAGATCGTGCAGAACTCCTGGCGCACCGTCCGCGAGCAGCTCCAGGCGCTGCCGGGCTCCGCGCACATCGCCCTGGTCAGCGGGGATTTCGACGTACTGCTGCTGGTGCACACCGCGGACAACAGGGCCCTGCGCGAGCTCGTACTGACGAAGATCCAGGCCATACCTGAGGTGCTCAGCACGCGCACCCTGCTGGTCTTCGAGGAAACGGGTCTGGAGTCCCAGCTCCCCCGCGACTCCTAGGAGGCCGGGGGGCCGGTCAGCGAGTGGTCAGCGGCTGGTCCGCAGCCCGTCGAAGGCCAGCCGTACGACCGTCTCCGCGAGCTGGTCACCGCCGTCGGAGCCGTCCGGGTGGCCGGACCCGTCGGAGGGGTCGTCGGTGCCGTCGGCCGGCAGCGGTCGATACCACTCCACCAGGGAGTTCACCATCCCGAAGAGCAGCCGCGTCGCCAGCCGCATGTCGACATCGGCGCGCAGGTCGCCGTCCGCGGCCGCCGCCTTCAGCAGATCGGCGACCCGCTGGTCGAATTCGCGGCGCCGCTCCAGCGCCCAGCGCTCCGCCTTGGTGTTGCCGCGGACGCGCAGCAGCAGCGTGACGTAGGGCAGCTCGGCCATCAGCACCTCGACCGTACGACGGGTGACGTACTCCACCTGCTCGATCGCCTGTCCGCGCAACGCGCCCGGCTCGTCCAGGATGCCGAAGAGGCCGTCGAGGGCGCGGCTGACCGCGCGGCGCAGCAGCTCCTCCTTGCCCGCGACATGGTGGTAGATCGAGGACTTGGAGATGCCGGCGGCCCGGGAGAGGTGCTCCATGGACGTGCCGTCGTAACCGCGCTCGTTGAACACCCGCACGGCGACGGTCAGGAGCGTCTCGGGGGTGTACGTGTCGCGCTTGGCGGTAGTCACGCGGAGGTCTCCTCCTTGGCGGCGAGCGGCTGGGCGACCGACTGGGCGAACGACTGGCGGTACAGCGCGAGGGAGGCCGCGTAGCGCCCGGTCGGGCAGCACTCGTGCAGATTCCCGAGCAGGTCGTACGCCCAGTCCTGGCCGAGCTCGCGGTTCCATTCGACCGGCCCGCGCGGGTAGTTGACGCCCAGCCGCATCGCGGTGTCGATGTCGTCGGGCGAGGCGACGCCCCTGGCGACGGCGTCGGCGGCGAGGTCGATCAGCATGGCGACGGTACGGGCGACGATCATGCCGGGGACGTCGCCGATGACGCTGACGTCCTTGCCGAGCTTCTGGAAGAGGCCGGTGGCCGCGTCGAGGGTCTGCGGGGAGGTGTCGTCGCAGGCGGCGAGCGCGATCCGGGTGGCGCCACGGTAGTCGAGGGCGAGATCGAAGTAGACGACGTCCGTGTACTCCACGGAGGTCCGGCCGTCCGCCGGTACGAGCTGCCCCTCACCCGGCAGTTCGATGTACGGGCCGCCCGTCTCGACGCGCTTCACGGCGATGCCCGCCTCCTCCATCATCGCGACGACCGCCTCGGCGGGACCGAGGTCCCCGACGACGGTGACCGATTCCGGGGCGCCCTGCGGCGGGGCGGTGTGCGGGGCGGGCTTCGTGGCCCCTTCCGCGTACGGGAACCAGCCGTGGCCGGACTTGCGGCCGAGCCGGCCCGACTCGACGAGGCGGCGCTGGGCGAGGGACGGGACGAACTTGGGGCTCTGGAAGAACGAGTCCCACACGGAGCGGGTGACAGCCTCGTTGACGTCCTGCCCGATGAGGTCGGTCAGCTCGAAGGGGCCCATCTTGAAGCCGCCGCACTCGCGCAGGACGGCGTCGATGGTGGCCGGGTCCGCGCCGCCCTCCTCGTACACCGCGAAGGCCTCGGCGTAGAAGGGGCGGGCGATGCGGTTGACGATGAAACCGGGGGTGTCTGCGCAGCGGACCGGGGTCTTGCCCCAGGCGGCTGCCGTCGCCCACGCACGCGTGGCGCTCGATTCGTCGGTCGCGAAGCCGCTGACGACCTCGACGAGCGGCAGCAGGGGCGCCGGGTTGAAGAAGTGCAGTCCGACGAACCGACCGGGGTTGCGCAGCGGGCCCGCGACGGCCGTGACGGAGAGGGACGAGGTGTTGGTGGCGAGCAGACAGTCGTCGGAGACGATCGCTTCGAGCGCCGTGAACAGCTCCTGCTTGACCGCGAGCTGCTCGACGATCGCCTCGACGACGAGCGCGGCGTCGGCAAGCTCGGAGAGGTCCTCGGCGGGATGCAGCCGGGCGCGGGCCTTCTCGGCCTCCGCCACGTCGAGCCTGCCCTTCTCGACAAGCCGGTCAAGGCGCCGGGCGACGGCCTCTGCGGCCCCGCGCGCCCGCCCGGGTGCAGCATCGTAGAGACGCACCGGGTGACCTGCGAGAAGGGCCACCTGGGCGATGCCCTGACCCATGGTCCCTGTGCCTACGACGGCGACGGTGCGGGCTCGATCGATTGCTGTCATGACCCCGATCCTCCCGTACGAGTTATCCACAGGGTTACCGGGCCCTCTTGCCCCGACCGATCGTTCGGTTACTGTATCTCGTGTCCGCCTGTCCCTGCCCAGCTCGACGAGGAGTTGGTCCGCCATGGCCGCCGAACTCACCACATCCCAGCTGTCCGAGAAGCACCGGTCCACCCTCGACCAGGCGCTCGAAGTGATCCGCACGCGCGCCTACTGGTCACCGCACCCCGAGCACCCCAAGGCCTACGGCGAGAACGGCACCCTGAGCGCCGCCGACGGCCTCGCCGCCTTCCAGGCACTCCAGAGCAGCCGCTTCGAGCTCGACCAGCCCGGCACGGACGCCTGGACGGGGGCCGAAGTATCGCCCTACGGTCCGGCGCTCGGCATCGAATACCCGCACGCGGACCTCGACGTCCTGCTGCCCGCGATGCGCGCCGGTATGGGCGCGTGGCGGCAGGCAGGGCCCGAGACCCGCGCCCTGGTCTGTATGGAGATCCTGGCCCGGATCAGCGCCCGTACGCACGAATTCGCGCACGCGGTCATGCACACCAGCGGCCAGGCCTTCATGATGGCGTTCCAGGCGGGCGGTCCGCACGCCCAGGACCGCGGCCTTGAGGCCGTGACGTACGCGTACGCCGAGCAGGTCCGCACCCCGGCCGACGCGGACTGGTCCAAGCCGCAGGGCAAGCGCGCCCCCCTCGACCTGAAGAAGTCCTTCACCGCGGTCCCGCGTGGCATCGCGCTGCTGATCGGCTGCAACACCTTCCCCACGTGGAACGGCTACCCGGGCCTCTTCGCCTCCCTGGCCACCGGAAACCCGGTCCTGGTCAAGCCGCACCCGCGCGCGGTGCTCCCGCTGGCCCTCACGGTGCGGGTCGCCCGCGAGGTGCTGGCCGAGACGGGCTTCGACCCGAACCTGGTGGCGCTGGCCGCCGAGCGGCCGGGCGAGGGCATCGCCAAGACGCTGGCGGTCCGCCCCGAGATCAAGATCATCGATTACACCGGTTCCACCGCCTTCGGCGACTGGCTGGAGGCCAACGCCCGCCAGGCGCAGGTCTACACGGAGAAGGCCGGCGTCAACACGGTCATCATCGACTCCACCGCCGACTACAAGGGCATGCTGTCCAACCTCGCCTTCTCGCTGTCCCTCTACAGCGGCCAGATGTGCACCACCCCGCAGAACCTGCTCATCCCCCGCGACGGCATCACAACGGACGCCGGGACCAAGTCGTACGACGAGGTGGTCACGGACCTGGCAGCCTCGGTCGACGGCCTGCTCGGCGACGACGCCCGCGCAAACGCCCTGCTCGGCGCCCTGGTCAACCCAGATGTGAAGGCCCGCATCGAAGCAGCCGCAAGCCTGGGCGAAGTCGCCCTGCCCTCGCGGGAGCTGGCCAATCCGGAGTTCCCGGACGCGGTGGTCCGTACGCCCCTCATCGTCAAGTTCGACGGCGGCAAGGCGGACGCCGACGCGCCCTACCTCTCCGAGTGCTTCGGCCCGGTCTCCTTCGCCGTCGCCGTGGACTCCACGGCGGACGCCCTGGAGCTGCTGCGCCGCACGGTGCGGGAGAAGGGCGCGATGACGGTCGGGGCGTACACGACCTCGCCGGAGACGGAGAGCGCGATCGAGGAGGTCTGCCTGGAGGAGTCCGCGCAGCTGTCCTTGAACCTGACGGGCGGGGTGTACGTCAACCAGACAGCGGCCTTCTCCGACTTCCACGGATCGGGCGGCAACCCGGCGGCGAACGCGGCACTGTGCGACGCGGCGTTCGTGGCAAACCGCTTCCGGGTGGTGGAGGTCCGCAGGCAGGCGTAACCACCGCGCCCAGCCGGGCACGCCGCACCTCCAGCGTGCCCGGCTGGGCGCGCCCGCCCGGCACATCCAGCCCGCCCGGCACATCCAGCCCGTCCGGCGTTTGAGGACAAAGGGGGCCCGGGGCTCGCCCCCGGTTTCGGGAAGGGGCGGGTAGGGGACAGCGCCGCAGGCACCCGCACCGGCACCCGCAACCCGCCCCACGACCCCACCCGCGCCCCGCACCCGCACCCGCACCCGCACTCAGCCCGACAGGGCCCCCGCGCCCCCAGAGATAGCCGCATGCCGCTGCACCCACGCATGCATGGCGATCGCCGCAGCCGCCCCCGCGTTGATCGACCGCGTGGACCCGAACTGCGCGATGGAGCACACCATCGCCGCATGCTCCCGCGCCTCCGCGGTAAGCCCAGGCCCCTCCTGCCCGAAGAGCAGCACACACCGCCGCGGCAGTTCGGTCCGCTCCAGCGGTACGGACCCAGGGAGGTTGTCGATCCCGATGATCGGCAGCCCCTCGGCCGCCGCCCACGCCGTCAGATCCTCCGTGCCGGGGTGATGGCGCACATGCTGATACCGGTCGGTGACCATCGCACCCCGCCGGTTCCACCGCCGCCGCCCCACGATGTGGATCTCCTTCGCGAGGAAGGCGTTGGCGGTCCGCACGACAGAGCCGATGTTGAAGTCGTGGCCCCAGTTCTCCACGGCCACATGGAACTCGTGGCGCCGGGTGTCCAGGTCGTCGACGATCGCCTCACGCCGCCAGTAGCGGTACGGGTCGACCACATTGCGCCGGTCGCCGGCGGCCAGCAGCTCGGGGTCGTACCGCTCCCCCTCGGGCCACGGCCGCGGATGCGGGCCCACGCCGATCTCGGGCGCCGTGAAGCCCTCGTCGTACTGGATGGGTTCCGCATCGGGCCCGGGGCCCGACTGGACGGGTTCCGTGTCAGGCCCGGGGCCTGGGATGTCGCTGCTCACCCGACGAGCGTACGGTCCGCCTCCGCGCCCTCGGACCGCTGCTCGGGCTCCGCACCGTCCCGCCGGGTCGCCGCCCGGATCCGGTCGCGCCCCCGCGCCGCCCGGCCACCGACCCACAGCAGGAAGACCGTGGGCAGGAAGACCGCGTCGGCCGCGATCATCGCCAGCGAGAAGAAGGGCAGACCGAGCAGCAGGGCGATGCCCGCGTGCTCGGTGATCATGACCGCGAGCAGGACGTTCTTGACCCGGCGGTTGAAGAGGGTGAAGGGGAAGGCGACCTGGACCGCCACCGTCCCGTACGTCAGCAGCAGCACCATCACCCCGCTGGAGGCGAGCAGCCCGGAGAGCGCGGGCCAGGGGGAGAAGTAGTCGAGGTGCAGCGGGTAGTAGAGCGCGGTGCCGTCCTGCCAGCGCGAGCCCTGGATCTTGTACCAGCCCGCCGTCGCGTAGACCAGGCAGACCTCCGCCATGATCACGAAGAGACCCGCGTTGTGCGCGAGGTTGGCGAACACGTCCAGCAGGGTGCGCGGCTCGCCCGGCGCGTGGCGGTTGACCGCCCACCACAGCCCGTGGACGGCCCACAGCCCCCAGAGGACGACCGTCCAGCCCCAGCTGAGCTCGCCCATGAACGTGACCACGGCGAGGGCGAGGCCGAGGACGGCCCACAGGGCGGGGCCCACCCGGTCGACACCTTGGCGACCGGCGTCGGCCGCGCGCCGCGCGTCCAGCGACCACACCTGACCACAGCGCGTGAACACCAGGTAGATGGCCATCAGGTGGACGATATTGTCGCCGCCGTCGCCCATGAAGATGCTGCGATTCTGCAGCGAGAGCACACCGATCATGAAGAGCACCGACATGGTGCGGGTGCGCCAGCCGAGCATCAGCAGCAGTGCGGACAGGAGCGCGAACACGTAGACGAGCTCGAACCAGAGCGCGCTGTCCGACCACATCAGCGCCGTGAAGGCGTGGTTACCCGCTATCAGCTGCTGGGCCATGTCCCAGCCCCACGGCCCGTCGGGTCCGTAGAGCTCGCGGCGGTGCGGGAATTCGCGGAGCAGGAAGAGCAGCCAGGTCGCGGAGAAGCCGATCCGCACGACAGCGCTCTGGTACGGGCCGAGGGCGGTGGAGGTGACACGCTGGACGGCGTCGCCGAGCGTGCGGTTGAACGCGCTCACTCGGTCACCTCCGTGCGCGCCCCCGCGGGCAGGTCCGCCTCGGCGATCGGCCACCACGGGAGGACCCGGTGGACCGGCTTGGTGTTGGTCCTCTCGTTGCTCCACGGCGGGGCCTGCACTCCGGTCGTCTCGGACCTGACCTGAATCCGCGAGATTTTGCCGCCCACGTCCAGGTGCGCGAGGCGCAGCATCACAATGCGGCGGATGTAGCGCTCGGAGAGCGCGCCGCGCATGCCGTTCGCCTTGTTCGCGCTGTCGTGCGAGCCGGTATAGAAGTCCCAGCCGCGGCGGAGTTCGTTCTGCACGGTGTGGCTCGGCAGCGGATTGCCGCGGATCGCGGCGCCGTCCTGGGCGGAGAGATCGACCCACTCGGTGGTCCGCCACTCACCCTCGGCGGTACGGATCTGGGCGCGTGCCTGCACGGCGATGTTCTGTTGAAGCGGATTGGGCGCGAAAAGTTTCCAGTTCTGTTCGAACTCGGGGTAGATCCAGTCGTCGATCAGCTCACCGTTCTGCTTGCTGACGGTGTTGGAGGGGGCGACATGCAGGAAGACCATCCCGAGGTGCACACAGGCGAGCACTCCGACGAGAGCCAGCGCCACAGCGGCCGCGACCTGGTACGGGAGGGACAGCGCGGCGATGCCGTTCGGTACGTCGGAGCCTCGCGCGGTGTCCGGTGCGGGCCCCGGATCCTGCCCGGCGATCACGCCCCTGTCGTCGTACGAATCCATCCCGCCCCGATCCCCGAGATCCACAGCAAGTTATCCACAGGGTTGACACCCTACGGGCCTCCGGCTGACCATTGAAGTCAGCGAACCGAACGATCGGTCGGTAGGGACGGAAGGGGGCTCGGATGGCCACAGCACCTGCGCACTGGACGGCGGCCGAGAAAGCGGCAGGGAATCGGGCGGCCGACAGCACCGCGGCGTACGAGGCGGCGTTCGACGCCGCCGTGGCCGCGGACGAGCGCATCGAGCCGCGCGACTGGATGCCGGACTCCTACCGGGCCTCCCTGGTCAGGCAAATGGCACAGCACGCCCACTCCGAGATCATCGGCATGCAGCCAGAGGCCAACTGGATCACGCGCGCGCCCTCACTGCGGCGCAAGGCGATCCTGATGGCCAAGGTGCAGGACGAGGCGGGGCACGGGCTGTATCTGTACAGCGCCGCCGAGACGCTGGGCACCAGCCGCGAGGAGCTGCTCGACAAGCTCCACTCCGGCCGCCAGAAGTACTCGTCGATTTTCAATTACCCCACGCTGACCTGGGCCGATGTCGGCGCGATCGGCTGGCTCGTGGACGGCGCAGCGATCACGAACCAGGTGCCGATCTGCCGATGCTCGTACGGGCCCTACGCCCGCGCGATGGTCCGCATCTGCAAGGAGGAGTCCTTCCACCAGCGCCAGGGCTTCGAGCTGCTGCTCACCCTCAGCCACGGCACGCCGGCGCAGCACGAGATGGCGCAGGACGCGGTGGACCGCTGGTGGTGGCCGTCGCTGATGATGTTCGGCCCGCCGGACGACGAGTCGGCGCATTCGGCGCAGTCCATGGCCTGGAAGATCAAGCGGCATAGCAACGACGATCTGCGCCAGCGCTTCGTGGACATCGCGGTCCCGCAGGCCGAGGCGCTGGGGCTGACCCTCCCCGACCCGGACCTGAAGTGGAACGAGGAGCGCGGGCACCAGGACTTCGGCGCGATCGACTGGGCCGAGTTCCGAGACGTCCTCAAGGGCAACGGCCCGTGCAACGAGCAGCGGATCACCCAGCGCCGCCGGGCGCACGAAGAGGGTGCCTGGGTCCGGGAAGCGGCGTCCGCGTACGCCACGAAGCACGACCCGAGCACCGCACACCGGACCACCGCACACCGGGCCACACAGCACCGGACCACCGAGCACCGGACCACAGCAGACGGGATAGCTGAGCACGGGACCACCGAGCACAGGACCACTGAGCAGCACGGGGAGGCACGGGCATGAGCAGCACCGACTGGCCGCTGTGGGAGGTATTCGTGCGCTCGCGTCGCGGGCTGTCCCACACCCACGCGGGAAGCCTGCACGCCCCGGACGCGGAGATGGCCCTGCGCAATGCCCGCGATCTGTACACACGCCGATCCGAAGGCGTCTCGCTGTGGGTGGTGCCGTCCTCGGCGATCATCGCGTCCTCCCCCGACGAGAAGGACCCGTTCTTCGAGCCGGCCGCCGACAAGGTCTACCGGCACCCGACGTTCTACGAGATCCCGGAAGGGGTGCAGCACCTGTGACCGCCGTACTCGCACCCGCGGCTCTCGCCCTGGGCGACGACGCCCTGGTGCTGTCGCACCGGCTGGGGGAGTGGGCGGGCCACGCCCCGGCCCTGGAAGAGGACGTCGCCCTCGCCAATATCGCGCTCGACCTGCTGGGGCAGGCCCGGGTGCTGCTCACCCTCGTCGGTGACGAGGACGAGCTGGCCTACCTCCGCGAGGAGCGCGCCTTCCGCAATCTGCAACTGGTCGAGCAGCCCAACGGCGACTTCGCGCACACCATCGCCCGTCAGCTCTACTTCTCCACCTACCAGCATCTGCTCTACGGGCAGTTGGCCTCCGGCGACGGAGTTTTCGCCCCGCTGGCGGCCAAGGCGGTCAAGGAAGTCGCCTACCACCGGGACCACGCCGAGCAGTGGACGATGCGCCTCGGCGACGGCACCGCCGAGAGCCACCGGCGGATGCAGCAGGCCTGTGACGCGCTGTGGCGGTTCACCGGGGAGATGCTCCAGCCCGTCGAAGGCGTCGAAGCGGACTTCCAGGAGCTGCAAGCCGACTGGCACACGTCCGTCACAGCCGTCCTGGGGCGGGCGGCGACCCTGACCGTGCCCGAAGGCCCGCAGAGCGGCGCCTGGGCGGCCGGAGCGGGTCGGAAGGGGCTGCACACCGAGTCGTTCGGGCGGATGATCGCCGAGATGCAGCACCTGCACCGCAGCCACCCGGGGGCGTCATGGTGACCGCCACCGCCCTGGAGACGCGGCTGCGCCGGCTCGTCGGCGCCGTGCCCGACCCGGAGCTGCCGGTGATCACGCTGGAGGAGCTGGGCGTCCTGCGCACCCTGCATGTGTCGGGGCCCGGCCGGGTGGAGGTCGAGCTCACACCGACGTACACCGGCTGCCCCGCGATCGAGGCGATGTCCTCGGACATCGAGCGCGTGCTCCACGAGAACGGCATAGCGGAGGTGTCGGTCGTCACGGTCCTGTCCCCGGCCTGGTCGACGGACGACATCAGTGCCGAGGGCCGCCGCAAGCTCGCCGAGTTTGGCATAGCCCCACCGCGCCCGCAGCCTGTCGGCGGCGGCCCGGTGCCCCTCGCCCTGTCGGTGCGCTGCCCGCACTGCGGGTCGACGGACACGGAGCTGCTCAGCCGGTTCTCCTCCACGGCGTGCAAGGCGCTGCGCCGCTGCGTGGCCTGCCGCGAGCCGTTCGACCACTTCAAGGAGCTGTAGATGTTCCACCCGCTGAGGGTCCGCGAGGTCGAGCGGCTCACGGACGACTCGGTGGCCGTCACCCTGACCGTGCCGCCCGAGTTCCGCGAGGCCTTCCGGCACACCCCGGGCCAGCACATCGCGCTGCGCCGCATCGTGGCCGGCGAGGAAATCCGGCGTACGTACTCGATCTGCGCACCGGCCACCGAGGAGCCGGCCGAGCCGGTGCTGCGGGTCGGCATCCGGCTGGTCGACGGCGGCGAGTTCTCGACGTACGCCCTCAAGGAGTTGTCCGTCGGCGACACCGTCGAGGCGATGGCGCCGACGGGCCGCTTCGTACTGGAGCCGCGCGCCGGGCACTTCGCGGCGGTCGTCGGTGGCAGCGGCATCACACCGGTGCTGTCGATCGCGGCGACGCTGCTGGCGCGGCAGCCATCCGCCAGATTCTGTCTGATCCGCAGCGACCGCACGGCTGCCTCGACGATGTTCCTGGAGGAGGTCGCCGACCTCAAGGACCGGTACCCCGACCGGTTCCAGCTGGTCACCGCACTGTCCCGGGAGGAGCAGCAGGCGGGGCTGCCGTCCGGGCGGCTCGATGAGGAACGGCTGGCCGGGCTGCTGCCCGCGCTGCTGCCGGTGGCGGACATCGACGGCTGGTTCCTGTGCGGGCCCTTCGGCCTCGTCCAGGGCGCCGAGCGGGCGCTGCGCGGCCTCGGGGTCGCCAGGACCCGTATCCACGAGGAGATCTTCCACGTCGACGACGACGACGGCGCGGGCACGGGCACAGGCACGGGCACGGGCACGGCGAGCGTCACCGGGGCCTCGGCCGCCACCGGCAGCATGCACACCGCCGCTCCCCCCACCGCCGCGACCCTCACCGCCACGCTCGACGGCCGGTCCGGCAACTGGCCGGTGCGGGACGGGGAATCGCTCCTGGAGACGGTGCTGCGCAGCCGCGCGGACGCGCCGTACGCCTGCAAGGGCGGCGTGTGCGGGACCTGCCGGGCCTTCCTGGTCTCCGGCGAGGTGCGGATGGACCGCAACTACGCGCTGGAACTCGAAGAGACCGAGGCGGGCTACGTCCTGGCCTGCCAGTCCCATCCGGCCACCGCGGAAGTGGAGTTGGACTTCGACCGCTGAGGCACCGCCACTGCGCTCTGCGTCCGGCCTCACGCGCGGTCGGCGTCGGCGAACGGGCCGCCGGAGCCGAAGGCCAGCGCGGCGAAGCGTTCGCCGATGCGGCGGTGTGTGGCGGCGTCCGGGTGGAGCTGGTCGGGCAGCGGCAGCTCGGCGAAGTCCGCCTCGCCGTAGAGGTCTCGGCCGTCGAGGTAGTGCAGGTGCGGGTCGTCGGCTGTCCGCTGCTTCACGAGACGGGCCAGCTCGTCCCGGATGACGTTGAGCGTCAGCTTCCCGACGGCCCGTTCCGCGGGGTCGCCCGCCGCCCTGAACTGCATCCTCCCGGCGCTGAGGTTGCTGAAGTCCGGAGCGCTGGGGCCGGGGGTGTCCTCGTGGATGGGGCACAGGACGGGCGAGACGACCAGGAGCGGGGTGGTGGGATGGCCCTCGCGAATGGTGTCGAGGAAGCCGTGCACCGCCGGGCCGAAGGCGCGCAGGCGCATCAGGTCGGTGTTGACCAGGTTGATGCCGATCTTGACGCTGATCAGGTCCGCGGGGGTGTCGCGCAGGGCTCGCGCGGTGAATGGGTCGAGCAGGGCGCTGCCGGCCAGGCCCAGATTGGTCAGCTCCACATCGCCGAGGGAGCCGGCCAGCGCGGGCCAGGTCGTGCTGGGGCTCGCGGCGTCGGAACCGTGGCTGATCGAACTGCCGTGGTGCAGCCACTTCCTGCGGTTCCCCTCCGGCAGCGGCTCGACGGGGGCATCGGTGCGCAGCTCGACCAGCTGGGTGATCTCGTTGTACGGCAGCCAGATCTCGACGTCCTTGACGCGGTCCGGAAGGCCGGAGAACCGGGCGGTGCCGACCGGGCCCGGCCGCATTTCGGCGGACCCGGTGGTCATGTCCACCATCAGGACGTTGCCGCCGCTCACACCGGCCTGCCCGGCCGGCCGTCCGTCGACAAACAGGTCGTACACGCCATCGGGGCGGGGTGGGGCGCCCTGGTACGCGTTCTTGGTGCGCAGAGCATCCAGCTCGACGGCGGTGGCCCGCGTGCGGAACACCAGCCGTACGCCCGACGGCTGGGCCTCCGCCATGGCCAGCTGCCCGTCGGCGCACTGCGCACGGGCTCGGGCGGGCAGTCGGTGCGGAAGCACCCCGTGCTCGGTGCGCTCCAGGTCCAGGGCGCCGCGCAGGAGGTCCATGCTGATGGGCGTGGTGATCCAGTCCGTCGCCGGGGCCGCCGTGGGGGCGCCGGGGACGTCGTCAGGCCGATCGTTCATCGTTGCAGTCTGCCGGTCGAATACGTGGTTCGCGCAATGATTTCCCGCCCACGGTCACGGGAGGCGAGGCCGGAGGGACCGCCGGAGGCCCGTTGCAGGACCCCTGAGGGCCCGGCTGCGCCCTGCCCCATTCCCTTCTGCTAGAACGTGTTCTATCTTGACGCTCCGTCAGATGTACGCGGTACCGGGGCGCGGGAGGGCATGAACGTGGATTTCACCTTCACCGAGGAGCAGCAGGCGGCCGTTGAGGCGGCGAAGGCGGTCTTCTCGGGCGTCGCGCCCGACGGCGTACCGAGCCCCGCGCTCACCGCGGGCGCGGTGGCCGAGGATCTCGACCGCCCGCTGTGGGCCAAGCTCGCCGATTCCGACCTGCTGAGCCTGGTGCTGGGCACGGAACACGGCGGAGCGGGCCTCGACCCCGTCGCGCTCTGCCTGGTCCTGCGCGAGTCCGCGAAGGTGCTTGCCCGCGTACCACTGCTGGAGACCAGCGCGGTCGCGATGGCCGTGGAGCGGTACGCCGAGGCTGAGTTGAGCGCCGAGCTCCTTCCCCCCGTCGGGCGCGGCGAGCTGGTGCTGACGGTCGGCGCCAACGGCCGCACCGGCCACGACCCCGCCGAACTGGCCGTCACCGCACGGCGCGAGGGCACCGACTGGGTGCTCGACGGCCTCCAGACCGGGGTGCCCTGGGCCCGTACCGCGGACCGTATCGCCGTGCCCGCGCACACCGGTGAGGGCCGCGCCGTGCTCGCCCTGGTCCCCCGCGGCCAGGACGGCCTCACCTTCGCCGACCAGGTATCCACCAGCGGCGAGAGCTTCGCGGAGGTCCACCTCGACAACGTACGGATCACCGGTCGGGAGGTGATCGACGCCGAGGGCGCCTGGGAGTGGCTGCGCGACCTGCTCACCACCGGCACCTGTGCGCTCGCGCTGGGCCTGGGCGAGCGTGTGCTGTCCATGACGAGCGAATACACCGGAAAGCGCGAGCAGTTCGGCTACCCGATCGCGACCTTCCAGGCCGTCGCCGTCCAGGCGGCCGACCGCTACATCGACCTGCGCGCCATGGAGGTCACCCTCTGGCAGGCGGCATGGCGGCTGACCTCGGGGGCGAGCGGCGCCCTGCCCGTGTCGGGCGACATCGCCGTGGCGAAGATCTGGGCCTCCGACGGCGTACGCCGCGTCGTACAGACCGCGCAGCACCTGCACGGCGGCTTCGGCGCGGACACCGACTACCCGCTGCACCGATTCCACGCGTGGGCCAAACAGATCGAGCTGTCGCTCGGCCCCGCGGCGGCGCACGAGGAGGCGTTGGGCGACCTGCTGGCCGCCCACCCCCTCGGCTGATTCAGCCCTGTCCCAGCGCCTCAAAGCCACAGGACCTCAAAAGCCACAGGACCTCAAAGCCGCGGGGCCGCAGAGTCCCAGGGCCTCCGCACCTCAGAGGACGAAGGCCGGGCCGCCGTTGTCGGTGACCATCGGGCGCCCGGCGCCGTCCCAGGCGAGCATTCCGCCCTCGATGTTCACCGCGTCGATGCCCTGCTGCACCAGGTACTGCGTGACCTGCGCGGAGCGGCCGCCGACCCGGCACATCACATGCACCCGCCGACCGTCCTCCACGGCTTCGGTCAGTTCACCGAAGCGGCCGACGAAGTCGCCCATCGGGATGTGCAGAGCGCCCTCGACGTGGCCGGCCGCCCACTCGTCGTTCTCCCGCACGTCCAGCACGAAGCCGTCGGACGGCACCTTCGCGGCGTCGACGGCGGGGAGCGGAGCGAAATTCATGGGTCATGCCTTCTCTCGTACGGACACGGAGTACACGGCGTACACGGCGATTCGTCCGGCACAGTCGCCCGTCCCGGCACCGCAACCTACTGCACCAGTTTCGCCAGGTCCTGCTCACGCTCGGAGACCTGCGCGAGCAACTGCTCGGCGATCTCCTCAAGCAGCCGGTCCGGGTCGTCGGGCGCCATCCGCAGCATCGCGCCGATGGCACTCTCCTCCAGCTCCTGTGCCATCAGGGACAGCAGCTCCTTGCGCCGCGAAAGCCACTCAAGCCGGGCGTAGAGCTCTTCGCTCTCGCTGGGCGGCTGCTCCGCGGGCACCGGTCCCGCGGCCCACTCCGCGGCGAGCTGCTTCAGCTGAGCCACGTCCCCGCGCCCGTAGGCGGCGTTGACCCGGGTGATGAACTCGTCCCGGCGTTCGCGCTCCGGCTCGTCCTGCGCCAGGTCCGGGTGCGCCTTGCGGGCCAGCTCGCGGTAGAGCTTGCGCGCCTCCTCGCTGGGCCTGACCCGCTTCGGCGGCTGCACGGCCTGGCCGGTGAGCATCGCCGAGGCCTCGGGCGAAAGGCCGTCCGAGTCCATCCAGTCGTGGAACAGCTCCTCGACGCCGGGCATCGGCATAACCAGCGCCCGCAGCTCGTCCGCCTTGCGCAGGTCCTCCGGATCGCCGGACAGGCCGGCCCTGGCCTCCGCGAGCTGCGCGTCCAGTTCGTCGAGGCGCGCGTACATGGGGCCGAGCTTCTCGTGGTGCAGCCGGGAGAAGTTCTCCACCTCGACCCGGAAGGTCTCCACCGCGATCTCGAACTCGATCAGCGCCTGCTCGGCGGCGCGCACGGCCTTCTCCAGCCGCGCCTCCGGCCGCTCCGCGCCACCGGCCTGCCCAGCCACCTGCTGACCGGCGCGCTCACCGGCCACCTGCTCACCGGCCGCCCGCGCACCGGGTTCCCCGTCGGCCTCCTCGCCGATGGCCTGCCCAGCGGTTTCCCGCCCAGCGGCCTGCTGTCCGGCGGCCCCCTGCTCGGCCGCCTGCCGGTCCTGTGCTTCGTCGTTTCGGGTCGTCGGCTCCCCGGGAGCTTCCTGCGTCACTCGTCCAGCGTACGGGCGCCCGGGGCCGCCGCCTTCACGCACCCGCCTTCACACTCCCGGCTCGGCGGCTATCCGTCCGTCCTTGACCGCGGCCACCAGATCGTCGTGATCCGCCTCGGTCCGGTCCGCGTATGTCACCGCGAAGGCCGCAACCGCCTCGTCGAGCTCCTCGTTCTTCCCGCAGTACCCGGCGAGCAGGCGGGGGTCCACGCTGTGCGCGTGGGCCCGAGCGAGGAGCGCGCCGGTCATCCGCCCGTAGTCGTCGATCTGGTCGGCCGCCAGCGCCGCCGGGTCCACGCTGCCCTTGCGGTTCCTGAACTGCCGTACCTGGAAAGGCAGGCCGTCCACCGCCGTCCAGCCCAGCAGGTTGTCACTGACCACCTGCATCCGCTTCTGCCCGAGCACCACCCGGCGCCCTTCGTGGCCAGCCTTGGGCACCGCGAACCCGGCCTTCGGCAGATACGGCGTCAACGCCGAGGCGCGCGCCTCCTTGACCTGGAGGATCAGCGCCTCGCCCAGGTGGTCGAGCAGCAGCACCACATACGACCGGGTCCCGACGCTGCCGGTGCCGACCACCCGGAACGCCACGTCCTGGATCGAGTACCGCGCGAGCAGCGGCAGCCGGTCCTCCGGAAGCGTCCTCAGATAGTCACCGAGCGACGCGGCCACCGCAGCCGCCTCCGCGTCCGGCACCCGCCGCAGCACCGGCGGCGCGGCCACGAAGCGCCGACCGCCGTCCGGGCCGTGCTCGGTCGCCTTGGCGGCGAAACGCGCACTGGTGTTGCTGCGGGCCTTCTTCGAGACCTGCTCCAGGGTGCCGACCAGGTCACGCGCGTCCGTGTGCGACACGAGCTTCTCGTCGGCGATGGCGTTCCACGCGTCCAGCACCGGCAGCCCGGCCAGCAGCCGCATCGTGCGCCGGTACGCGCCGACCATGTCGAACGCCGCCTGCCGGCAGACATCCTCGTCGGCCCCTGCCTGACGCCCCGCCAGCACCAGCGAGGTCGCGAGCCGCTTCACGTCCCACTCCCACGGACCGACCACCGTCTCGTCGAAGTCGTTCAGGTCGATGACCAGATCGCCGCGCACATCGCCGTACAGCCCGAAGTTCGCCGCGTGGGCGTCACCGCAGATCTGCGCCCCCACCCCGGTGACCGGCGTACCCACCAGGTCGTGCGCCATCAGCCCGGCCGCACCCCGGAGGAAAGCGAACGGGGAGGCGGTCATCCGCCCGATTCGGATCGGAGCCAGCTCGGGAACGCGGCCCCGGCTCGACTCCTCCACCGCCCGCACCGCGTCCGGGCGCTCGACCGCGAGGACCAGCGAATCGTGCGAGGCCCGTGGCACCCGCGCCCGCAGCGCCCGGCCCTCCGCCTTGGGCGACGTCGCACCCTCCGCGAGACGCCGGGCGAAGCCGGGCACCACGGGAATCCGCCCGCCCGCAACATCCACGCGCTGCTCGGGCACCGCCGTATCAAACTCAGCCATGGCGCGCCGCCTCCCCGCTCTCATCCCACACGGGCCACCGGCCACAGGGCCGGCAACATCAACTGCTCACGACCGTACCGCCGCCCGCCGACACCCGTCGCCCCCTGTGGACAACCCTGCGGCCAAGCCTGCGGCCAACCCTGTGGACAACTCCGTGGGGCCTATGCGGAGCTCTGTCCGGAATAGACCGCGCCACCGACCGGCAGACATATCTATGACTGGATCCTCGATGGCCCGTTTTCTCCCCAAATGACGCGATGGGGAAATGCCAATTTGCCCGATCAAGGTCTCCGCCAGGCCGAAGGTGTGTCTGCTTCGCGGGCCTGGGTCATCCGACATCAGGCACTGCTCGTGCACCCACCAGGTCTGACGAAACCTCAGCTGATCCGGGCAACGCAAAACGGGCCCCGGTGGGCGACTTTCGTCACCCGCCGAAACCCGTTTCGTCGGTTTCCCTGATGTGTGGGGCACCGACGAAATGCGCTGACCAGCAGCATAGCCATCACTTCCGCTGACCGATTCCCACGAACATTAAGATCATTTCCCACACTGCAGATCAGCCCCTCATCTCGGCCGACCTAGCTACCCGGCCGCCGAGCGATGACGCGGGCGGTTGACCTTCCCGATCCCGCTGTCAGTGCATAGCCTTAGCCTCGGGCTTTCGTGACGGGTGATGTCCAGTTGGTGACCGGGACAGCAGAAAGTGCTCCTGACCTGCAACGATAGGACTTACTGAGGGTCCTGTACGTGGCAAGGAAAGAAGCACTTCCCAGGTGAAGAAGAGTATCGGGTCCTATCCGCCTGTCCGTATCCAGGGCGGTGGCCGCTCGGTGGTCTCGCAGGCCGGATCGGTGCTGCTGGTCGAGACGGTCCGCAAGTCCGGGCTTGATCAGGCGATATCGACGGCCATGGCACCGTGGCGCAAGCCTCGGGCCGTGCACGATCCGGGCAAGGTCTTGCTGGATGTCGCGCTCGGAGTCGCTCTGGGCGGGGACTGCCTCGCCGATGTCGCCATGCTGCGGGCGGAGCCCGACGTGTTCGGCCCGGTGGCATCCGACCCCACAGTCTCCCGGCTCATCGACACCCTCGCCGCGGCCGGCCCGAAGTCCCTCACCGCGATCCGGTCGGCGCGGGCCCAAGTACGCTCGCACGTCTGGGAACTGGCCGGGGCACAAGGTCCGGCCGCCGACGGCCAGGTGATCGTGGACATCGACGGCGTGCTGGTCCTTGCGCACTCCGAGAAGCAGGACGCCACCGCGACCTGGAAGAAGACCTTCGGTCATCACCCGCTCGTCGCGTTCGTCGACCACGGCCAGGCCGGTTCCGGCGAGCCGGTGGCCGCGCTGCTTCGGCCCGGCAACGCGGGTTCCAACACCGCGAGCGATCACATCACCACCACGGGTATGGCTCTCGCCCAACTGCCCAAAGCCCTGCGGCGCGGGCGCCGGACGCTGATCCGTACCGACTCCGCCGGTGGCACCCATGCCTTCCTCGACTGGCTCTCCAAGCCGGGCCGGTGGCTGTCGTATTCCGTCGGAATGACCATCACCGACGCCATCCATCAGGCGGTGCTGAAGATCCCGAAGAAGGCGTGGACGCCGGCCTACGACGCGGGCGGCACCGAGCGGCCCGGTGCCTGGGTCGCGGAGATCACCGACATGCCCGACCTGAGCACGTGGCCGAAGGGAATGCGGCTGGTCGTCCGCAAGGAACGGCCACACCCCGGTGCCCAGTTGCGCTTCACCGACCTCGACGGACTGCGGCTGACGTGCTTCGCGACCAACACCAAGGGAGGCCAGCTCGCCGACCTGGAACTGCGTCACCGCAGACGGGCCCGCTGCGAGGACCGCATACGAAACGCCCGCGACACCGGCCTGCGCAACCTGCCCCTCCACGACAGCGCGCAGAACCGGATCTGGCTGGAGATCGTCTCCCTCGCACTTGACCTCCTCGCCTGGATGCCCATGCTCGCCCTGACCGGCGACACCCGCCGCTGGGAACCCAAACGCCTTCGCCTGCGGCTGTTCTCAACCGCCGCACGACTCGTCACCACCGGCCGCCGCCGCTGGCTCCGCCTGCCCGCCCGATGGCCCTGGACCAGCGTCCTCACTCAGGCGATCGACCGGCTCCAGGCCCTGCCGAACCCCGGCTGACCAGCCACTTCAACCACCCCAACAACCCTCACCACCACCCCGGGAAAGTGGAACCCGGCGCCCACCCGACGCGAGAGCCGGGCCCTCAACCTGCCACACCACCGGAAAACCGTCACTCCACAAAAGCAGAGCCCCCGTCAGCAGACCGACGAGGACTCATGAACGATCGAGGTTAGCGTACAAAACGGTGATCTCCATGTTCAGTCGGCGGCTGGGGTCGTATCGTGCGCACCCTCGACGCATGATGGGGGAGGTCGTCCGTGGCGGAGGCCGTGAGGCGGGGAAGAACACAACCGGTGGCTGCCCCCACCTTCACGTCCTGCATGGAGCAACTCCAGGAGGGCTACGTGCAAAGCGTCGCCGCGACCGCTGGTTGTCTCTTCATCAAGCAGGAACGCGACATGTTCGGCATGGACGCCATGCTGGTCCGCCCCTCTACCACCCCCGTGGCGGAGGAAAGCAGCTTCTACGTTCAGCTCAAGAGCACGACGATGATCGCGCCCGAGAGGGCAGCACAGGACTTCGGCTACCGCTTCAACAAGCGGATTTACATGGACCGCCTTGCGGCCCCGCGCCGGTCGATCAAGGCGGTCCTGATCGTTATGGCTGTCCCACCGGGGCAAGCCGACTGGACGCGTGTCGAGCACTCCCACCTCACTGTTAGGCAAGCGTGCTACTGGATCTGCCTGGAGGGGTATCCGGTCCCTGAGGTAGAGAAGCCCTCGGCGAAGATCCCGACCGCCAACCTTTTTGACGCCGAAGCACTGACTGCCATCATGGGGAAGATCGAGAGGGGTGAGCCACTCCATGACTGACCTCGCATCGACCGAACTGGACTTGTGGCGCGTAGACCCCGAGCGGCTCACTTCCCTTCTCATCGAGGCGGGATGGCACATCGTTGGGCGGCGCTCCGGCATTTACAACAGGCTGGCGCCCCCAGGTGAGGTCGACGGACGACTGGGCTCCTTTGTCGTCCCATTGGATCGCGAAGCTCCAGAGTTTATCGAACTCATGCAGAACGTCATGCGCCAGGCGAGTTCACCCACCTATAAGAGCCTGTGGGCCAGGGCCATCGCGCCGCGGCTCTTCACAGAACCCACCGATGAGTTCAGGTTTCGCAAGGAGTCCGCAGCTCCGAGTGGCTTGATTTCCTGGCGTGACGGAGAACGTCTCATTTCCTCCGCGCGAAAGACGCTGGTAGCGGGCGCAAAGTCCCACATGGCACCTGACCGTCATTTCGGCAACAAGCACGGACAGTTCGCAAACCGGTATTTGGATGCGGTCATGATGGGCCAGACTGAGCCAGGTGGCTACATTGTAAAGGCGTTTGCACCTTCGGCTTCGACCGTCCCCCTTCGCAGGACCAGCGATCCAGTTCTGGATGTCGGTAGCGCGGCCGGCGCCTCCTCCCGCGACGTGAGCCAGTCCGTTGTGAGGGCCCTGGGAGCCACGGTAGAGGCAATTCAGCACTACAGAACCAGTGGATCATTCGCCGGATTCGACGAAGGCGTGCGCTACGGCGTGTCATATGAAATGGCCAGGGCAATCCTAGGTATCACCGAGAACTCAGATGGATCCGACATCACGGTCGAGTGGGACCTGTCCGGCCCCGGGAACGCGGAAGAATCTTATTCCCGTTACGAATTTTCGGGCGGGGACACTCCAATCTTGGAAAAAGCTGCACACCGACTGGCAGCCGCAGCAGAATCCAGTTCCATTTCTGTGGTCGGTCGAGTCCACCTGTTGGCACGCAAAGAAGTCGGAAGCCCCGGCGTATTTGGCGTAGAGAACCTGAAGGGAAACCAACCGAAGAAAGTTCGCGTGAGACTGGCGGACGAAGAGGAGTATCACGAAGCCATTCGCGCATACGACGAGAATCTGGCTGTACAAGTGAGTGGGAATCTAGAGAGAGAGGGAAACCTTCACTGGCTGTACAACGCCCATCTCGTGCGCACCGTCGGGCACCTCGATAGTTTCGCGGCTGCAGGCCGACCTGCATCGGGGGAGCTACGCGGGCAGATCAGCCTGGACGATCTGGACTGATCCATTTCAAACTGTGCGGCAGAGCGGTCAGGCCGGGCACAGCGAGCCATCCACCCCTACATCCCGACCGAAGGCGACGACTCCGTCGGCGCCTTCACCGATTGGTGCCGAACCAACCGCCCGACGCCACAGCATGCCTGCCAACACAGCTGGACCACGGCGCCCTCAGCCCGCGCCGGGTGGGCGTACGTGACCACGCTGGAGTGACGACAGCGGTGACGTTAGCGCGTCTGCCGACTTCCTCTGACGTCACCAGCCGTGATCCACTCTGCACGAATCCGAGCAACATGACCAACGGAAGATGCACGTGATCGATCTACCCTTTAATCAGCCCGGTCGTTTCTGGCGGGGCAACCTGCACACCCATTCCGACCAGTCCGACGGAGCGCTGTCCCACGAAGAGACAGCGCGCCATTACCGGGAGGCCGGATACGACTTCCTGGCCGTCACCGATCACTTTCGGGCAGAGTACGGATTCCCTCTGACGGATACCCGGTCGCAGCGCACCCCCGTATTCACCACGCTGCTGGGGGCCGAGCTGCATGCCCCGCGAACCGAGGCCGGGCCGAAGTGGCACATCGTCGCCGTGGGACTGCCCCTTGGCTTCCCGCCCCCAGGGCCTGACGAAAGCGGACCGCAGTTGGCACGCCGAGCGCGAGCCGCGGGCGCGTTCATTGGCATGGCCCACCCGGCGGCGTCGCTGCTCACTGCTGCCGATGCCGAAAGCCTGGATGCGGCCCACGCAGTTGAGGTCTACAACGCGCTGTCGGCACGCGAGGACCGGGGTGACAGCTGGCATCTGGCCGACGTCCTACTCAACCGAGGACACCGACTGAATGCCTACGCAGCCGATGACGCGCACTTCCAGCCCCAGGACCCGCCGGGCTGCGTGGCCTGGGTCCAGGTACGCGCCGAATCCCTCGATCCGGAGGAGCTCCTGTCTTCTCTCAAGGCGGGCCACTACTACTCAAGCACCGGTCCCGAACTGCTTGACATCCAGATCGACGAAGGCTTGATCATGGTGCGGTCTTCACCCGTACGCAAGGTGCTGATCACCGGAGGGGCCCCGGGTGCGCAGGTGATCCAGGGGGAGGCGCTGACGCAGTGTTCCCTGCCGGTGGCGATGTTCGCTCAGGGGTATTGCCGGGTGACTGTCGAGGACGCCAACGGAGGACGTGCCTGGAGCAACCCGATCCACCTGGGACCGCATTCCGCTGTCTCTACCGAGGCATAACTGTGATCATGAATCATACGCAGTCGAACTCGACGAAGGAGACTTTGCCATGCTCTGGCCCGCACTCCGCGCGATCTCCCATGGAGGGCTGACACCCGATCAGTTGCATTGGCTGCTCGGCATGTTCCAACTCCAAGAGACCCCCCGCACTCAGGGGCCCGGGGCAGCGAAGAGCATCGCGCACCGGTCCTTCACAGACCAGTCGGGCACCCGCCTCATTTTGGACCTCGCCCGCACCGGCGAAGCCGGCTGGGTCTTCACTCTTTTCTACCCGGGGCAACGGCCCCCGGCCGATACCGTCGAAGACCACCGAGCCCTCTTCCGTGACGCCATCGACCGGCTCAGCCTCACGCTGGTGGAGATCACCCCCGCCGCCACCGCCGACGAGGTCCTCATCCTCCCCTCAGCACCGCCGGGAACCCCCCAATCCGCCATCGGTGCGCACTGGGATCAGGAGTACGAGGACCTGGACCAAGTGTGGCCCCACGTCGGCCTGCGCAAGGACGCCCCCCGGGAGGTGAAGGAGGTCAAGCTGCGTGAACTGATGCGCACCCCGGCCTGGCCCTTTGCTCCTGCAGCCCTCCGTCGCCAGGCCGAGGACTTCCTCAGCGACTGACCCAGCCACTGAAATCGGTTCCAGCGGGGCAGCGACCGACCACATACAGAGCAGTGAACAAGCAGAGGGGGACTGCAATGAGCGAGCATCCGACCAACGAAGCAGACGGCGCAAAGGATCGGACCACCGCTGCGCCAGCGCTCCTGCCCCTGGGTTCGCAGGAGCGGCTCGATCACCTGCGGATCGGCGAGGCGCTGCTGACCGACGACGGCCGTATCACCGAGACACCTCAGGCCAAGACCATCGCGATCCAAGCCATCGCCCAGCGGTTGCGGTCTTCTACGCCCGAACTGGTCCTCGCGTCGATGGGTGTGGTCGTCGGCACGGAGATGGCGGACCGTCTGGGCGACAGCCGCTATGTGCTGGCTGTGCACCACGAGCTGTACCCCTCGATGGGGGCCGACGTCCTCCACAACGACGAGCTCGACCCGGCGAATCCCAAACATGCCCAGGACAGGGTGGTGCGCATGGACGACCCGCAAGCGGACACCCTGGTGCGCCTGATTGCGGTGAGCGAGCTGATGGGGTCGTGGTCCTACGGATCCAATAACAATGTGCGGGTTCTGGCGTTGCAGGAGGCCACCCGGGAGGAGTTCGGCCTCAGTGAGGTGCTCGAGTGGCGGATGGACCCGAAGACGCGCTTCGCCGTCGATCTTGAACTCGACTACAACCGCGACGCGTTGCGCGAGTTTCTGCGCACCCAGTATCAGATGACCCAGGAGGTGCTCGCCGCACGCGGCATCACCGAAGTGATCTCCTATCGGGCGCTGAGCTGGCAGGAGGGATCCGGGCAGCCTGACTGGGCGGACCTGAGCGTGGGCGACACCGTCGAGGGACCCCAGCGGCCACTGGCGAGCTGGTCGGCGGACCGCCAGATCGTCTCAGACTGGTTGGAGCAGCGTGGCGGAAGCGGCATGATCTTGGCCGATCGCAAGCCCGCACAGGACATATTTTCCATCCCCACGACTGGTATGGGTTATCTCGCGCAAAAGGAATGGGTCACGCTGCCTGGAGTCGGCCGGGCTTTGGTGGACGGCGTCTTCTCCAGCCCAGTCCAAGCATCTGCGGAGCAGACCGCAGCCAGCAGTGTTTCCCTCGGTGCCCCCGCTCTGGGCAATGTCGTGGATGAGCTGGCCGGAGCGCCTGAGGCAGCCCTCCAGGATGCCGACGACCGGTGGCAGCCCTTTCCGATCGTGGACAGAATCGATCCGTCCGACCCGTTCGATCTCCAGATCATGCGGATCCTCGACGGCGACGAGGATGCCCCGGACTGGTGGCCCCGGGACGACTCCGGTTACGCCGTCACCCGACGCGACCTCGAATTCCTCGGGATCGACCCGGTACAGATCAAGTGGATGCTCACAGGCGAGGCGCCCATGGGCATGACGCCAGCGCTCTACCAGCAGTTCGGCGCGGAGATGCTCTCAGCGCTGGAGCGTGAGGGCATTGACCCTTCCCAGGTGGACATCCGCCTCAAGGGGACCAGTGCCAGCTTTTTCTCCGGGAACCACAAAACCCTGCCGCGTGAGGAGGAGTTGGTCGGCCAGCCGCTGGCAGTGCAACGTTTGGGGGAGTGGTTTGGTGATAGCCAGGGCCGTCCGCTGCGCCGCCCCTACGACGCCATGTGGCGCCTGGGTCTTGAAGCGGGCCCCAGTGACTTTGACCTCGACATCAACAGCACCGCCATAGTGCGGGAGGCCCGCACGTACTGGCGGGCCAACCAGTCCGACCGGTACCCGGGCGATTTCATGGGCGGCCACGGGTACCTGGACAAGCAGACGGTGCTGAGCACTTTACCGGCGCTGGCCGAGTGGGCGAGCAGGTGGGAAGAGAAGCTGGGTAGGCCGTTGTCTCTGGGCGTCTTCGAGTCCAGCGGGCCGTTCGACGCGACCGTGCTCGGGCGTGGCCTCTCCTCCCATTTTCAGCCCACCGACTGGATCGTCCACCGGCCTGACACTTCCCCGCCCCGCTCTGCACAGGTGGAGGCAGCCTCGCCTCGATCGACGGCGAGTCAAGACGAGGGCGGTCGAGCGTGGACAGAGACGGAAAGCGCCGACTTCCTACGGACGCAAGGGGTGCTGCGTAGCGGGATGTCCGCGGAGCAAGCACGGAAGCTGGACCAGGCTTCGGCAAGGTTGTTTCCTCTGTCGTTGCTGTCCGACAGCGAACTCGGCGCCCGACTCCATCAGGTGGGCAGGGCCCTGGATGCCGCACAGCAGACCGCTCCCCCCTCTGGATCCGCAGGCCAGGATCTCGTCCAAGTGCTGCGTGAGAAGGGCGCACCGCCCGAGCTCGTCGAACGGGCCGCGCGCTCGGTGCAGGAGGATCAGCAACTGGCCAGTCTTGACGTCGGCAGGGCAACAACCCGGGCGCGGACGCTGGCGGCCCAGCAACAGGCCACAGCTCGGGAGATCGAGAGACGAAGCGGTCTCACGCCGCAGGACCGGCTGGCCGAGCAGGCAGGCCGCCAGAGGCTGCAAGCGGTGAGGCGTGCCCAGCAGCAACCAGAACAAGTCCCCGACACCCCGCGAGTCCAGCGGCCCCAGCAACAGCCCCCGAGCCGTAGGCAGTCGTTGTAGGCCTCCGCCCACATACTGGTTGACCCTCTTGTGTTCGATGGGGACAACCAGCATGCCGCTGTGCTTGTGGACCGACGGGCGCGGGGAATGGTCGAGTGCTCCCGCCCTTGGGCGCGGCCGAGGTGCGCCGCCCCGTGAAACCGTCTGTACGTGCTGTTGCGTTCCAACCCCAGAAGGGACGTGTGGGAGTACCGAAGGTCAGGGGGTCACAGCAGCGGGTCGACTTCTTCGGTCGGGCGGCGGAGCTCTGCCTCAGCTGGGTGGCGTGCCGCAGTGGTGGTCGCCTCTGAGGTGAGCAGGTGGAACTCAAAGTCGTGCTCAGCACCGGGAGGCGGCGGGGCATGCGTTGGCGGCGCCTGGTGCAGTCCGGTGGCGCAGGCAGGCAGCTTCAAGTGTGGCACCAGTACGTGCAGCGTATTGATCCAGTCCGCTTCGGCAAGGCCCCGTCCGGGGACCTGTTCGTCGGCGTACGTGCGGACCCAGCCGACGTATAGCGCAGTCAGGTGCTCGACGACGGGCGGGTGGAGGTACCAGCACGCCGGGATCTGGTTGTGCAGTTCGAAAGTGCGGCGCAGCCAGTCGACCCACAAGGCCAGCTCGCGCATTCGCTCCCGGCGTTCGGGTGGTTCCATGGCCGCCCACACCCAGCGGCGGGGCTCGGACTTGGCAGCAGCGGGGGCGGTCCACAGGGCCGCAGGGTCGTCCAGATCATCCACGGCCGGCTCTTTCCACAGCGGGCTCGGCAGGCTTGTCCAGGCTGACCAGCGGGGCGGCGAGCAGCTTCTTGAGGTCTTTGTCGCGGAAGGTCAGCCGCATCTTCACCTTGATGGGCGGGAGGTTGGAGTACTGGGCGATCGCGGTGAAGTCGGGGAGCTGCTGCAGGGAGTGGACCGGGGCGAGGTCGGTCTCGGTGAGCGAGGTGTTGGTGGAGGCCTCGCCGCGCGAGCGGCCGTGCGAGGTGCGCTGGGTCTCGGTGCGCCCGTACAGGCCGGAAAAGTAGCGCAGGGTCTCCAGGTCGCCGCAGCCGGGCAGCAGCATCCGCAGTCCGCTCGCGGACAGCACGGTGTTGGCCTTCTGGGTACCGAGCCGGTCGCGGAGCTGGGAGAGGTCGTGCCAGACGGTCAGCACGTCGATGCCCATGCCGCGGCCGGTGGTCAAGATGTTGGGCAGCCGCGGGTAGCGCAGCATGTTGCCGGCCTCGTCGACGAGCACGCCCAGCGAGGGATTGAGCGGTTTGCCGGTGGTGTTGTAGCGGACTTCGGCGCCGTGAATGATCGACGCGATGATGGAAGTCAGCAGCGGGGCGAAGCGCTCGGCGTCCGCCTCGGAGGCGATCAGGCAGACGGTGCCGTTCTTCTCCAGCAGCTCTTCGACCGTGAAGTCGGTGCCCGAGCAGGTCTCGCGGACCTCTTCGTCCGCGTAGACGCGGGCCAGCACATTTAGGCTGAACTGGATCGATCCGATGCCGTCTTCGTGCAGCCGCAGCCACGGGGAGGCGTAGTCGTCGGCGACTTCCGTGTACCCGTGCTGCAGCAGCACGGCGCGTACGTGGTCGACGGCGTCTTTGCCCAGGCCCAGCCAGCGGCGCATGGCGGGGACGCCGCCGTCGGAGAGGTTGGCGGCCAGCAGGACGCCTTTGAGGACGCTTTTGGCCTGGTCGACCCAGGGGGCGGCGCGCTTGTCGTCGCCGGAGGAGGATGCCTCGGCCATCCAGGCGGCCATGCGGTCGGCGGCCTTGGCGTCGGTGCAGTAGTCCACCGGGGACCACTTGTTGGTGCTCCGGCCCGGGATGCCGGCCGGGGCAAGGACCCAGACCGGGCCCAGGAGACGGCGGCGGGCGTAGATGATGTCCAGGTCGGCGGCCTTGGTGGTGGTGATGACCAGCGGGCCCTGCCATTCGGCGGCGTTGGGCAGGACCAGGCCGGTGGTTTTGCTGCTGCCGGGCACCCCGAAGACGGTCGCGCTGATGTTGGGCTGGGCGGCGACGATTTTCTTGGTGCGCAGGCCGCGTCCGGCGGTGAGCCGGTTGGGCCGCTGGGCCGGGTCCTGCGGGGCGGCGAGTTTGCGCTCGACTTTCGCCCCGCCCCACTGCGCCCCGCCGGTGCTGCCGCCGCCGAGGTTCAGGGCGCTGACGACCTTGACGACCAGGGCCAGGAAGGCCAGCACCAGCAGGACGAGTAGCAGGTAGAACAGCCAGTCGGGCGGGGCCGGGGTGAACACCGCATCCGGGCCGCGCACGATCGCCAGGAGCACGGTCTGCGGGACGCTCTCGCTGCTGTGCGCCCAGCCGCGGCCGGACAGCAGCGCGGCGAGCGGCCCGGCCAGCAGGGCTGCTGCGCCGACCGCGGCGGCCAGGCCCGCTCCGTAGGCGGCCAGCATGGTGTTGTCGTCCAGCCCGGCGGCCCCCGGTCCGCTGCGCTCGGCCATCACATCGCCATCTTCTCGTCGGTCTCGAAGAGCTCTTCCTCGGTGTGGCTCAAGACGAGCTGCACGGCGTGCGAGCCGCCGTTGCTGCCCACTTTCCACAGGCCGCGGCCGCGTTGCCCGGCGCCCCAGGAGCCGATCAGGTCGCACTCGGCATCGGTCAGGCCGATCGCCTCACGGGTGATCTGCAGCGGGCGGGTGTCCTGGGCGAGCTGGATGCGCGTCTCGCACGAGGAGATGAGGTCCTTGGCGATGGCCACCGCCTCGGAGCCGGCCGCGCCGACCGACTCGAAGTCCGACAGCCGGTGGGTGGCCAGGACCTGGATGGTGCCCGTGGCGCGGCTCAGCCGCAGGTCGGCGTCGATTTTCTTGACCATAGCCGCGCCGCCGGAGCGCATCTGGCGCCACAACTCGTCGCGCACCACCAGCCATGGCCGGGTACCGGGCCGGTCGATGGCGGCCTGCGCCCAGCTGCTGACGCACGACAGGGTCATCGCGACGGTCTCGTCCCCGTACTGCTCCAGGGCGCTGATGTCGACGGACTGGATGGGGGCGTCCCAGTCGAGACCGATGCTCGTCTCCTGGTCGAACAGACCACCCAGGTGGCCGTTGACCATCGCGCCGAGCGCGGAGCGGATGGAGACCATCTGCTCGCGTGCCAGCTGCACTTCCCCGCCGCGCACCCGCAGCTCGCGGGCCATCGTCTCGGTGGGGTCGCGCAGCTTGTCGTAGACCAGCGGCAGCGTGGGCACCGCGAGGCGGCTCTGTCCGTACAGCTCGCCGGTGACCTCACGCACCGCCACATCGAGGGCCTCACCCTCCTGCGGCTCCAACGGGCGCCGCAACTGCAGCTCCAGCAGCGCCCGCAGCAGCGTCATGCGGCGGCGGTGGATCTCCTGCAGCCGCGACTTGAGCTCGGCGGAGTCCTTCAAGAGCTCCAGCCCCACCCCCAGCGGCCCGGAGTCCAACGGGTTGAGGCGGCCGGGCAGACCCGGGCCCAGCCGCACCGGCTCGACTCCCAGGTGCCGGCACAGCTGCGCGTACTCGCCCTTCACGTCCCCGGCGATCAGCGTGCGGTGGCCGAAGGCCATCATCCGAAACGCGAGCGCCTTGATGTGCGCGCTCTTCCCCGACCCGGGAATCCCGGTGATCATCACGTTCGGATTGGTGCACAGCCCCTCGCTCACCCAGACCGCCGGGTGCGCGCTGAACGCCTCGGTGGTCAGCGTGTTCTGACCGATGTACGCGCCGATCGGCGGCAAGGACGCGGCGTGCAGGAACGGGTAGGCGCCGGCTGCGTTCGCGGTGTCGGAGCGCACCACGTCGACCCTCGGCAGGGAGGCAGCGCGTCCGGCGAACGGATGCGCCCACCCCCTGCGCGGGGCGATGCGCATCACGGTCTCGGGGTCTTCCAGCAGCCGCGCCCGGCGCTGCTCGCGTGCGCTGAGCCCCGCAGGTCCGGCCACGGAACGGGGGCCGATGCCGGCGGCCTCGCCGATGCCAGCGGCCTCCAGCAGGGTGTCGCCGCTGTTGCGCCGGCCGGTGAGCAGCCCCATCAGAACCCCATCCTTCGGTCCGGCAGGCCCTGGCCCAGCGGCAGGGCGCTGGCGGCGAAGCCGACGTCCTGCGCGCCCCACATGCGGCGCAGCTCCAGCCCGGCTGCGGCCGCATCCGCCTGCAGTTCGGCGCAGGCGGTCTCCAGCTCGTCGAACTCCGTGACGGTGACGGCCAGCAGCGCGGTCATGCGCACCACACCCTGGCCGGCGGCCCGGGCGGCGTCCTGGGAGCGAGCGAGCGTGGCCTCGCGGCGCTCGTCCTCGCTCTCGTCCTGGCCGGACTTGGCCCGCAGGTGCCGGGCGGAGGACCGCTTGGCCTTCTCGCGGGCGAGCTCCTGGCGGGCCCGGCGGGGCCCGATGGGCTCGTAGACCAGGCTCATGGACCGCCGGGCGTTTTGACGCGGCCTCAGCAGGGGCTGCAGGAACGTCGCGTAGGCCTGCGACTGCGGCCAGGTCCGCACCTGGTAGGAGACCGTCCAGGCACCGTCGTGCTGGTAGGTGCCCCAACCCGCCTCGGCCGCCGCGGGGCCAGCCATCTCCGGGCTGACCCCAGCCTCAAGGCCCTGCCAGCCCGGGGCCTCGGCGGACGCGTTGCGGGTGGCGAGGGTCATCTGGGATTCAGGGTCGTAGGCGGTGCGCACGGTCTGGGCGACCTTGCGCGGCGAGAGCCACTCGACGACCTGCAGGCTCGCCGTGCTCAGGGCCCCGTGCATGGCGTGCAGTTCGCGCACCAACACGGCGGCCGCACCGACCTGCCCGCCGCCGGCGCCCTTGATGGCGAGCCGTGCGCGGCCAGCCGAGAGCGTCACGGCCAGGTAGGTCTCGCGGGAGGTGGCGGCGGGCCCGGCGCTCTCCATCACTTCGGACAGGGCGGTCACCGCGGCCGCCGGGGCGTCGGCGGTGATGTGCTGCGCGGTCCAGGACCGCAGGGCGGCGCCGTCGTCGGGCAGGCACCGCTGGTGTACGCCGATGCGCACGACCGGGGAGTCCTCGGTGCAGTACGACCGCAGCAGAGCCGACCAGGCGGCGACCCGTGCGGTCTGCTTGTCGGTGTCCACCAGGGCCAGGCCCGGGAAGGCGATGCGGGCCACGGCCGTGTAGGTGCCGGCGACCGGGTCGTGGACCACACCGAGCCGGCCGCCCAGGCCGTCGGGTGCCTCAAGGATCCGCAGCCGGGCCAGCACCCCAGGCAGGTCCATGGGCTGTTGGCCGGTCTTGGACGAGCGCGGGGCGAATGCCCCGGAGAGGAAAGTGTTGCGCTTGAGGGCCACGGCGATCTGATGCCTAACTGCGAGAGCGATCCATTCATCGGCGCTCAGCCCCAGCACCCGGCCGAAGGCGAGCAGGAGCAGCACCGCTGCGACCGGCGCACACACCAGGGCGGCGGTCCAGCTGGCCATGTTGATGGGGACGAGCGCGGTCACGGACGCGGCGGCGACCAGCGCGAAACCGGGGCCGGACAGCCGGCCGATGAAGCCGGACTTCTCCGACTGCCAGCCGCTGTAGGTGACGGGTTGGGACATGGGCTATCCCTCCTTCGGGGGGCTGGGCAGCGGGGACGGCGGGGTTTCCACCGGGGCCCCGGACGGCGCCGGGGCCGTGGCCGATGCGGGCGCGGGGGCAGGCGCGGTGTCGTTTTCGGGGGGCGCCTGCGAGGAGCCGCTGCCGCGCGGGGGGATGACGACATGGCGCCCGCCGCCCGCGCCGTGGTCGAGCCCGGCATGCGCGGCAGTGTTGGCCATCCCGGATTCCAGAGTGTCCTTGCCGGCCGCCAGCACCTGCAGCGGCAACGCGATGGACCCGCCCTTGGAGCCGAAGCTCTTGCCGCCGGCCTTGGCCGCCTTGGAGGAGGCGCCGGAGGCGTTGAACGTCGAGCCGCCCGGGGCGTTCGAGCCGCTGCCCGCGGTCTGGGCGGCGTCCTGCTCGAGCGCACGGGTGTAGCCGCTGCCGCCGCCGACCGCACCGGCCCCGCCCATCTCCGGGCGGTAACCGCCGCTCATCGACCCGGCGGAGGAGCCGATCGAGCTCATCACGCCGGAGGCGATCGAGCTGCCACCGCCGACGGTGGAGAACGTCATGAACTTCGCCAGGACAGGCCAGGCGAAGCAGGCCAGGATGAAGATGACCAGGCCGACGAACATGTTCTGGGCGCCCTTGCCCTGAGACATCGCCCCGAACCCGATCGCGAACGCGACCACGATCATCGGCTTCATCAAGATCAAGGCGATCAGCGCGTTGCGAGCCTTGGGCCACCATTCCTGAGTGGCGTCCGACATCTGTCCGGCCAGCACGACCGGCATCGTCGCCACCAGGATCATGATTCCGGCCTGGCGCAGCAGCACCTCGATCCACAGGCAGCCGATCGCCAGGATGCACACGATGCCGATGACGATGATGACGCCGACCGCGGCGGCCGCCACGCTCTCGCCGGTGATGAGCGCGCCGCCGATGACCGCGCCGCCCCCTCCCCCGGTGATCAGACCGCCGAACAGGGTGCCGAGCTGCTCCTGCATCGCCGCGGTGGCATCGGCCTCGCCCGAGCCGCCGCCCTTGAAGGTGTAGTTGATGATCCAGGTGGAGACGGCGTCGGACCACCCCAGGGCAGTCTGGGTCGCCACCACGTACACCGAGGAGATGACGGCCCATTTGGCCAGGCCGATCACGGCGGTGGCGGCGGGCTCGCCCTTCTGACTGATCCCGACCTTCGCGAACTGCACCAGCAGCAGGAACGTGGCGAGCACGAGCGAGAGCGTGGTCATGATGCCGGTGATCGACCCGATGCCGGTCTTCTGCAGATCGATGGTGGAGCTCTTGTTGAAGACCTCCGCGAACCGCTCCAGCAGCCACACCACGGACTCGCCGATATAGCTGGCGGCCTCCTTCAGCGCGTCCGCGGCCAGTTCGGAGAACTGCTTGGCGACCCAGCCCGCCGGGCCCTTGTCGGGAAGCGGGTGTTTGTCCTTCCCCGCGCGCAGGCAGTCCTCGAAGGGCTCACCGCGCTCGATACAGGCGGTGATGTACTTGTTGACCTTCTCGAAGTTCTCCGCCTTCGTATCGGTGATCCGCTGCCACTTCTCCAAGCGGCGCTTCTCGAACTTCTTGCGGTCGGCGGCCGAGCACTCCGGATCGACGTTCCCATCCGCCCCCTGACACTTGCCGGTGGTGCCGGGCTGCTCCCCGAGCCTCATTTTGCATCCGTTGCCCTTCTCGACCAGGCAGTACTTGCCGCCCGGGGTGAGGCCGACGGTGTCGTGCTCCCACTCCTTGGGTTCGGGGTCGGGAGGGCCGACATCGGCGATCGGACCGTCGACCGCATAGGCGACCGGCGCCGCGGCGCCGCTGAACCCAGCGCAGAACAGCAGGACCAGCAGCAGACACAGGGCGCGCGCGGGCCGTGCGGCGCGGTCAGTCCGCATGGCGCACCTGCCACCAGCCGTCCTGCCAGGCGTACGGCGAGTCACGGTCGTAGGCGACAGGGAAGGTGCGCTTCTTCCAGTACATCGGCTCGTTGGTGATTTTCCAGCCGCCGGCCTGCCACTTGAGGACCAGGTCGGTTGTGTCCCCCTTGATGGGGTCGTCGTTCGGGGTGCCGTCGGGGCCAGCCGCGTAACGGTCGAAGGACATCCAGACCTGGACGACGTCGCCGTCGGGGGTCAGGGAGCGGCCGCGGATGGCTTCGACCGTGGTGGTGATGGTCAGTTCGGCGGGCATGGGCCCGGACGGCGGCAGGTTGGCGGCCTCGCGCAGACTGCGTACCTGGGAGATCCGCTCATCGATGTAGCCCGTGGCGTCCGGGGAGGTGATGACTTCCAGCTGCTGGCGGGCCTTCTCGTCATCGAGCCAGGCGTATTCCTCCTGGTAGTGCACGGCCGCAGACATCGCCCCGATGGCGTCGTGCGGGAATCCGGTCGGCGCCCCGCCCTTTTGCCCGGTGGGTGACTTGAGCGTCACCTTCTTGCCCTGCTCGGGCGTGACCTTGCTCCCGCTGGGCTTACCGGGGGAACTGGACGCGGACGGCTTGGCAGATGCCGAGGGCTTCGCGCTGCTCGGAGCATTCTCTTCGTCCAGGAGGGCCATGGCGGTAATACCCCCTGCGGCCAGAGCCCCTACGACCAATACGCCGATTCCGGCGAGGTACAGCTTGGCCCGTAGAGCCTTGCGGTCGTGGCCCTGTGCCCCGCGCCTCACGCGTTCGTCAGGTTGTAGAAGGTCAGCACGAGGGACGCCGTCACGCCGATGCCGCCCGCCCCGATCAGGCTCCACAGCACGCCCTGCTTGCCGCGGGCGGCAAGCTGAGCGCGCTCGGTGTTGTGGCCGACGGCCACCAGGGCCCAGCCGACCAGGCCGCCGAGGACCGCGCCCGCCAATCCCAGGCCGGCCGCCCACGCCAGAATCTGCTGGACGGGGGTCTTCACATCGGCGGGCAGCGCCGGGGTGAAGCCCGGGACGATCTCGCCGCCCTTCTTCGGGTCGTCATCGGCGGCCAGCACCTGCCAGTGCGGATCGCCGACCAGGGTGTTCAGGGTGTCCAGGAACTGACTCATGGGTGACTTACCTCGTCAAAGGGCAGGAACGGCAGCGGAAAGGGGAGCAGGGCAAGGCGCGTCGGGCAGCGTCTGTCCCCAGGCGGCGAAGGCCGCAGCCAGGACGGCGGACGCGAGCTGGGCAGCGGCCTGGCGGGTACGCGGGCGCAGCCGGGCCGGTTCGCGCAGCCCGTGGGCCCGAATGTGCGGGTCGTGCGGGAGGTGCACCACCGCGGCGGTACGGGGGGTGAGCATCGTCGCCCCGGCCCGCACCACCGCGGGCAGCCGGCCGTCGGTCGTGGCGACGAGGACCGCCACTGCGCGGTGCAGCGGCAGGCCCTCGGCGTTGAGGGCCATCACGGCCTGCTGCAGCGCCTGGATGCCGCTGGAGGTCGCGGCCGCGCACAGCACCGGGATCGCGTACGGCAGATCGCACCAGCCGCGAGTCTGGCTGGTACGGCCCGCGCAGCGGGAATCGAGCACGTCATGGGCGACAGGGTGGGTGGTGTCGGCGATGACGACCTGCCAGCCGCCGATGGCCGCCAACTGGTACCAGGCGGCCGGATCACTCACCAGAGGCAGCGGCGGGCTGTGCCAGTCGCGCCCGTCGGTAAGCACCTGCCAGCCGGGGCCGGCCGCAGGTCTTTGCAGCGCAGCGGCCTGCTGCACCTGGGTACGGGTCAGTGCCTGGTCGGCGGGCAACGCGGCCAGTCCGCCCGCTTCTTGGCCCGCGGTCCACGACGGCCACGGCGATGACAGCCGCGGGCCGGTGTCCACCACGACGGTGCGCCCGGCGGCCGCCAGACCGGTGGCCAGCATGCTTGCCACCGTGGAGCGACCGCTGCCCCCGGTTGCTGCCATGACCGGCAGCACCAGACGGGCCCCCTGCGGCAAAACCGGCGGCGAAGAATCCCTCTTTTTCCCCACCATTCCCCCCACAACAACGCCCCGAAAATTCGCGAGCGCAAATTAGTGGCACCTCGATGGTCACGTGTGAGGTGCGGTCGAACACTACACTCCCCAAGGGGACGTAAGGGAAGTAGTTATCCAACCGTCCCACTGGTAAGCCGTGATGGCATAGTGTCACGTACGATCACACACTTTTCGCCCCTCCTGTCCTGACGTAACGGACCGGGGGGTCTGCTTCGGGGGAGCAAAGAAAGTGCGCGTCAGGAGGGGGGCGGCGTGAGCGTCAAGCGCGGAATGGCGCTGGTCGCGGCCGGGTTGGTGATGACACCTGTCGCGTTCGGCTTCGGCATCGTGATGCTGGTCGCCGCGGTCGAGGATGAGGACGAGCCGGGAAACATACCTGTGCCCGTCGCGGGCTCGCTGCGGATCGGCAAGGGCGGAGTACCCGCCCAGTACGCCCAGTTGATCATGGATGCGGCGGCCGCCTGCGACCAGGGTCTGCCGCCCTCGATCCTGGCCGCACAGATCAAGCAGGAATCCGGCTTCAACCCCACCGCGCAGTCCAAGGACGCCAACGGCAACCCGATCGCCAGCGGCATCAGCCAGTTCATCCCCGGCACCTGGGCCACCGAGGGGATCGACGGCAACAAGGACGGCAACAAAGACGTCTGGGATCCCGAAGACGCCATCCCCTCGCAGGGCAGCATGATGTGCAAGCTGCTCAAGACCGCGAAGAAGCACCCCGGCTACCGGGGCAGCCCGGTCGAACTGGCCCTGGCCGGATACAACGCGGGCTGGGGACGCGTGGACGAGTACCGCGGCGTGCCGCCGGCCAGATTCGCCCAAGGGCAGACGTACAACTACGTAAAGATCATCATGGCGACCTCCGCCAGCCTGGCCGCCCCGGCCGACGATGCCGCCTCCGGCGACTGGGCCGCCCCGGTCGGCGGGCCGGCCAGCACCCCCTACCGCCAGCCGGGCAGCTCTTGGTCCAGCGGCTATCACACGGGCATCGACTTCGTCGTGCCCGTCGGCACCTCCGTACGCGCCGTGGGCCCGGGCACCGTCGTCACCGCCGGGCCGGGCGGCGCGTACGGCAACCAGGTCGTCATCCGCCACAAGGACGGCAAGTACAGCCAGTACGCCCACCTGTCCTCGGTGGCCGTCAGAGCCGGACAGAACCTCCAAGGACCCACCCGCATCGGACTGTCGGGCAACACCGGCAACTCCACCGGTCCGCACCTGCACTTCGAAATCCGCAACAGCCCCGCCTACGGTTCCGACATCAGCCCCATCCCCTACCTGCGCCGGCAGGGCGTGAGGATCTGACCCCGCCCTGCGGCCCCACCGCATGCGCACACCGATCGAGGTAACCGTGGACGACGACCCGACCTACCGCCCCTGGGGCACCGTCACCCCCCTGTTCTGGGCCGGCTCCTCCCCCGCCCCGGCGGCCGACTCCCCCGCGCCGGTGCCCGAGGCCGTACGCGAGCGCTTGGCCGCCATCGCCGACGCGTCCGCCGCGGGAGACGCGGGCAAAGCTGGCGCGCTGGCCCACCAGCTCGACGAAGAGATCACCGCCGAGTACGGCGAGGCCCACCTGCACACCGTCCACATCCGCGAGGTCCGTGCCCACCTGGCCCATCTCGCCGGCGACGAGAGCACTGCCCTGGGCTGGTACCTGCACACCGCACGGCTGCGCGCCGCCGTCCAGGGGTCTGATCACCCTGACACCGGCCAGGCCACCCGGCGGGTCTACAGCCTGTGGCGCGCGGTCCCCACGCCAGACTCCCGCCGACTCGGCGCCGAACTCCTGGCCACAGTCACCGATATCCACGGCCCGCAGGCGCTGGTTGCGCGACGCACACGGGCCCGACTCGACTCACTCGCCGCACCCGCAAGGTCCTGACGTCACACCAGTTCGTCGAGGCCGCTTACGGGCCAGACTCCTCACGAGCTCGGACACCTTCTGGTGAACTGCCCTGAGTGCCTGTGAACAAACTGATCATTTTGCCTGCCGGGCGTGATCCATTCGGGCGGCCCGGCGGGCCATCAGCATGATCATCGACCACTTGACCATGGCTTCGTGGTGCTGGGGCAGACGTTCGTAGTCGCGTACGCAGCGCCGCCGTTGGGAGATCCACGACAGAGTTCGCTCCACGACCCACCTGCGGGGCAGAATCACGAAGCCGGGCAGGTCACTGCGCTTGACGATCTCCAGAGTGAGCCAGAGCTTCTCCTTGGCCCAGGTGACGAGTTTGCCCGCGTACCCGCCGTCGGCCCAGACCAGGGTGATCGACTCGAAGAGTTCCCGCAGGTGGGACAGGGCGGGCTTGGCGCCGTCGCGGTCCTGCACACTCGCGGTGGTGACCATGACGACCAGGAGCAGCCCGAGACAGTCTGTGATCACGTGGCGCTTCCGGCCTGCCACCTTCTTCCCCGCGTCGTATCCGCGACTGTCGGCGCCAACGGTTTCCGCGGCCCGCACGGACTGGGAATCGATGATCGCCGCCGTCGGGTCCGCCTCCCGCCCTTCCGCCTGTCGCACCAGGTCACGCAGGTCGTTGTGGACAGCGTCGACGTCACCGTCCTGGAACCAGCGGGTGAAGATCGCGTGCACGGTCCGCCAGGGAGGGAAGTCCCCGGGAAGGTTGCGCCACTTGCAGCCGTTGTCGGCGACGTAGAAGATCGCGTCGACGACCTGGGCGACGGCAGTACTCCTCCGGCCGCCCGCCGTTGCCGTCCAGCCAGGCCGGCCAGGGCATCGCCGACGCGATGACCTGCCATTCCTCATCCGTCGTGTCGCAGGTGTACCGGCGAGGACGCGCCGGATGATCACTCCCGTGCCCCCATCGGCAGGCAATGCACGTGCAGGCTGATGACGGGGACGACGTGACAGCGGGCTCGCACGCGGAGTTCAATGACATGGCAGGGCCTCTTGCGCTCGGAGTGTTTCGTCACCTCACGGGCTATCAAGAGGCCCTGTCTATAGGGGCAGTTATGGGTGAAGACGTCCGCGCCACGCTCACTTGTGGATCAGTTTGTTCACAGGCACTCAGACCTGTTCAAGGTCCGTACGGCTCCCTCGGAGCTCGCCGCGATTGTGGAGGGATACTGGGACGGTTGGCTGCCGGACGGCCCTATCACCCTCGACTGGGAATGAGAAGACGCCATGCCGTGCTTCCCTGCTGCACTACCGACTTCAACCGTCTGCCTACAGAGGATCCCAGTGCAGGCTCACTCCATCGAGATCAGGATCACCAGCCAGCAACAAAGGGTCCGACCGCGCCCGAATCTGTGCGCCACTGGGGGCGGTTGTTGGAGAACTCTTTCCAGCAGGGCGCCCTCTTCGCCGTAGCGCAGCCGCGTCGGCGGTAGGACTGCCGCCAGCGATCCTTCCCGCTGCATCCGCTCGGTTGCTCAAGTTCTCTTACGATGGCTCCACTTATGGTTCCTACTTTGCAAAGTGGGTCTGCCTGGGTGCGTAGCTGCTCTCTCCGCACCCAGGGCTTGCTGCGAGGTCCGATTCTCTGGAGGTGGGTGGAGGCAGATGGGAGCAGTGTGGCCTGATCGGCTGGGGATCGGCGACCGGGTGCGGTTCGGCGGGCTTGTATGCACGATCACTGTGCTGGACGGACGCTCTCTGGCTCTGGTTGACGCCTTCGGCGCTGCCCAACAGATGGATGTCGCCGATCTGGTGCGGAGTTCTGGCTTCGTGGTGCTGGACCGGGGAAGGACCGCGGCCGGGGAAGCACGTTTTCGGCACCTGGGTCCTGCCGATGAGCAGGCTCGCTGGTGGTATCGGCATGTCATGGAGGTGCTGCATGGGCTGCCTCCGGACGCATCTCCTGGAGCGAAGCCCAAACCCGCTTACGACCCGGCGCACCACACCCTGAGCGAACGGGAGACGGCGAAGGCTGAGGAGCTTTCCCGCGCGGGGTTGCGGGGCGCTTCTGCTCGTACTGTGCGGCGTAAGCGTCAGCGATACCAGGCTGAGGGCCTGGAGGGGCTGACGGACGGTCGCTCGGGCCGCCGCGGGAGAGTGGGAGGGCGGTGGGATCCACGCGTTCTGCAGGCGTTGCAGACTGTAGTGGAGTCTGGTGCGGGCGACAGGCAGGCCAGTGTCGAGAGGATTCGCCGCGAGGTGGCATCGCGCCTTCATATGGCCGATTCTCACAGCGAGTTGGTGATGCCTTCCCGATCAGCCTTCCACCGCATGTACGCCGAGGCGCGTGATTCCGGACTCCTCCCCGGAGTATCGGGCTCAGGATCCCCACCCAGTGTGGACACCTGGCCAGGCCGACGGGTTGTGGTGGACGTGGTCTGCCTGGAGGCATCCGCGAGATCGGGCGCCAGTCGGCGCGAGCTGGTCGCAGTTTTCGCGGTGGATGTGGACACGGGGTCCCTGCTCACCGCTGTTTTGCGTGACGGTTCGGTACCCCTGGACGGGGCGGCATTGCTGGCCCGTATGTGTGTACCGCCGGACCTGCGCCCCTTCTGGGCCACCTCGGCCCGCTCGCTTCCCGCCAGCCCCTCATCAGAGCCCCCTGGGCCCATCATCAGACCGGCGACCATCATGGTCGACCGTGCGGCGTCACCCGGGCTGGGAGGCCTTCGTGACGCATCCCTGCGACTCGGTATCCGAGTCCAGCAAAGAAATCGGGTCGACCCGCACAAACCTGAGCGCAGCCATGCCGAACACATGGTGAGGCGGATGGCCTCGTTGCTCACTCAGCACCTCGATGCTGTCGGCGTTTTCTCATCACGTGCGGACTGGCCGTTGGAACGAGTCCAGCAAGCTGTGGACAACTGGGCCGTACGCGTATGGCCCGAAGTTGATCTCTTCCCTTGGAGACAGCCGTACACACCTCACGGCCGAACACCAGCAGCCCGGTTCACGAAGCTGACCGCCCAGGCTGGATGGATCGCCGTCCCTCTGCCCCCCGAGGAGTTCATTGCCTTGCTGCCGGCGACGAAGCGGGTCGTTGGCCGCCATGGACTGCGATTGATGAACCGGTGGTACGACAGCACGATGCTGAATGCGCTGAGACGTTCCGCAACGCCATCGGGCAACCAGGGACCGTTCGAGGTGCGCTGGGAACCGTACGACTCGCGTCAAGTCTGGGTGCGGTCGCCCGAGCTGGGGTGGATCCCTGTCCCGTTGGCCACCACGGCCACCCGGGCGAGTTCAACAAGATCAGTTGGGGGCAAGGAAGTTGGTACCGCGACGCCGTTCCTCGACTCTGATGGTGCGACGAACAAGGTCATGGCCAGGACGACCGGCTCTGTTCTGCAGGCAGGGGAGCTGAAGAGGGCAGCCCTACGGCTGTCGGCCGCCGCGCCGAATCTGTCTGGGCGCCAGCGGGTGCGTGTGCCGTCCATAGATGATCCAGATCCTGTGCGTGTGGCCTATCACGCGCAACTGCCGATTTACACAACGGGCGTTCAGGCGGCGGTCCAGCGGGCCGAGGAACTGATCGTGCTCAACGAGCATGCAGTCGACGCCCGCTACGGCTTGATCCTCCATGGCGCCCCAGGATCGGGAAAGACCACGGTCTTGACCGAGCTCGCGCACCGCTATATGAGCCGGAGGCCAACTCCTTCGACGGGGGGCGGGGTGATCACGGTCCGGCTGCCACCCGCGACGACGCCTCGCATGCTTCTGGGGGACCTGGCCCGTGCTCTCGACACGCCGGTACCGGCACGGGCGAATACCGCCGAGCTCATCAGGCAGGTGGGCGGGGCCCTACTCGGGGCCACCGTGGGCCTGGTCCTAGTGGATGAGGTACATCATCTGCACACCCCGGCCGGCTCTGCGGTGACGGCGTCCGACGCGCTGGACTACCTGTGCGACCACTCGCCCGCCACGTTCGTGTTCGCTGGCATCGACGTCATCGCGGGAGCTGCCTCTGAGATCACCCGCAATCCGTACCGGCGGCTGATGCCCATCCCGCTCGGCTTCATGGCGTACGACGAAGCGTGGCGAACCCTCGTTTCCGGCGTGGAAAAGATGCTTCGACTGCGCCAGCACGCCCCGGGCACGCTGGCGCACCTGTCCGAGCACCTGCATGAACTCACCGACGGTGGCGGCCACCGGCTGGCTTATCTGATGCGCAGCGGCGCCATCCGGGCCATCCACGACGGCACAGAAGCGATTACGCGTGAGCGACTCGACTATCTGGCCGCCCCCTGGCACACGGGGAGGTCTTGACCCTGGCCTGTCTGCCTTGGGCCAGTCAGACCAGCTACAACGGGACAATGTCCGCCGCAGACGCCGTCAGGCCAACTCAAGGGAGACGCCCAGCCCACGCCACTGCCTGGGCTGGCAGTTGTCGAAATTCATACACATATCCGCTGCTCGAAAATTGGCATCGCATCGAATGGGATTAAAGCGGGCACGAAAATGCCCCCTTGGGAAGGGGCTCCCAAGAGGCTGACAGATAACTCCCCAGCCCTCTAACGTCATCCGCATGACTTATCAGTCATCGACTCGCAGCCTCTCGAGTGGCCCCGTGGACGAGATGGAACTCGTATCCGAACGGTGCGACGCCCTGCTGAAGGAATACGACGAGACCATCAGCGGCCTCGAAGCCTCCCTGCGACAGATGCAGGAAAAACGGGAGTCGGTCGCGATCACGCGCGACGAGGCCCAATCGGTTCTGGCGAGTCTGCGATCTGTACGCGAACGCGCCGAGTCACTCCAGCTGCTGGAAACCCCGGACAGTTCCGCCCCCCAGTGGCTCGCACCCGACGAAGATGATCACACCCAGACCCCGACGCCCGAGCCGCCGGTTCCGCCGACGTCCGCCAAGGCTGTCATCGTCAGGGGGCCCCGCATGAAGGAGATCCTCAGCGTCCTGGGGGCCGACCCTGACCGGGCCTGGGGCACCAGGGACGTCGCCGCCCTCCTGGGGATCGCGGACAACGCGAAGGCCAGCCGCAAGGCCCTACGCGCGAACCTGCGAAGCCTGACTGCCCGCGGGGTGCTGGAACGCATCACGGTCGAAGGCGACAGCCACACCTACTACCGGCCGCTCATGAACTGGAGTTTCATCTGACACCGACTCCGTAAAGCTCTTTGCGCATTCATGACCGCCGCCGCACAAAACGATCCAGTTAGCCCCTGGATCTGCGGCGACGGTCTGGCCCTCAGGCCGTTCTCGACAATACCGGGGTCCACCCAGCCGTGTCGGGCATTCGGCCAATCCTGCCTGCCTGTTCCCAGGAAGCCGAATGCCCATGCGAATTCACTGCGCCGGATTCCCCGGCCCACGTCCGGGCCAGAGGTCCACATCGAGCGCCTTCTCCAGGTTCGCGATCGTCAACAGGTCGCACCACACCTCGCCAGCCAGCACCTTCATGATGGTCAGCCGCGCGACATCGCTCCGGCGGGAGACCTCCGCGATCGACCAGCCACGCGCGTCGATCGCCTTGCGCAGCCGCGCGGCAACTTCCTGGGTGAACCGTTCCGGGTTTGATCGAGGCTCGATCTTTTGGAAGGATCGAGTGCGTTATGGCGAAGCAATATCCGAAGGAGCTCAAGGAGCGGGCCGTGCGTCTGGTCCTGGAGACTCGTGATCAGTACAAGACCGAGTCCGCGGCGATCCGCTCGATCGGAGCGAAGCTCGACATCGGGCCGGAGTCCTTGCGGAACTGGGTGCGGCAGGCAGAAGTCGACGCCGGTGCCCGGACCGGGACCACAACCGAGGAATCCGCCCAGCTCAAGGCCCTGAAGAGGGAGGTCGCCGAGCTGAAGCGGGCGAACGAGATCCTCAAGGCTGCGGCAAGTTTCTTCGCGGCCGAGCTCGACCGGCCACACACACGCTCGTAGCGTTCATCGACGAGCACCGGGACCGCTTCGGCGGAGTCGAGCCGATCTGCAGGACGCTCACCGAGCACGACTGCAGCATCCACCCGTCCACCTACTACGCCCACAAGAAGCGCCCACCGTCGGCCCGTGCCATGCGGGACGCGGAACTGGCACTCCTGATCGTGGAGATCTTCCGGGACAACTACAGCGTCTACGGAGCCCGCAAGATCTGGGCCGAACTGAAACGGCAAGGTCATCAGGTGGCCCGGTGCACCGTCGAGCGCCTGATGAAGGCCGAAGGCATCACGGGAGCGGTGCGCGGGAAGAAGATCGTCACCACCAAGGCGGACAAGGAAGCAGAGCGGGCCCCGGACCGGCTGGGCCGGCAGTTTGTGGCCAGCGCCCCGAACCGGGTCTGGGTCGCAGACTTCACCTACGTGGCCACCTGGTCCGGCACCGTCTACGTCGCCTTCGTCGTCGACACCTTCTCCCGCCGGATCATCGGCTGGTCCGCCGCGACGAACAAGCAGACACCGCTCGTGCTGTCCGCACTCGAAATGGGCCTGTGGCAGCGCGACCGCGCGAACACCCCAGTCATTGCACGGGAGTTGATCCATCACTCTGACGCCGGTTCGCAGTACACCAGCTTCCGTCTCGCCGCTCACCTGGCGTCCGAACAGATCGCGGCCTCCATCGGCACCGTCGGCGACGCCCTCGACAACGCGCTGATGGAATCGACCATCGGGCTGTACAAAACCGAACTCATCAAGCCCCAGCGGCCCTGGAAGGCCCTCAGCGACGTCGAGTTGGCCACCGCCGAATGGGTCGACTGGTACAACCACCGCCGACTCCACGGTGAGATAGGCCACGTCCCGCCAGCCGAATACGAAGCCGTCCACTACCAACATCAGACAAATCTGCAGGTCACAGCCACAATCTAGAGTCTCTACCGAATCCGGAACGGTTCAGGGCGACCTGCGCCCCGTGGTGGTCATCGAGCACAGCGCGCGGCCATGTGCCCTTGAGCCGGTACCCAATGGGTCTGCGATGCCGCTTGTCTCCTTGTGACACAGCGACGAGTGTCGCCCATCCGGACCTCCTGACATGACAGCGCCCACCATCTCCACCCACTGTAATTGGAATGGCACCCCTCCCGGGGTCCTTTCGTGGTGGAGACTCGCAATGGATGCAATCGAGCAGTACCGGCCCAAACTCCCAGGTCCCGTGTGGGATCGGATCGGCCCGGACTGCCGCCGCGCGGTGGCCAAGGCCAAACCCTCAACACCGAAGACCGCGCGGGACTGGATCGCAGCGCTGGCCCACGCCGCCGCCTATGCCGACGCGTGCGGACGGCCGTCCCGCGCCGAGCACGTGCTCGCTGCCGACGCGATCGAGCTCTACCTCGCCACCGGCTGCCAGCACCTGTCCGAAGCCTCGCGCGGCAACTGCCGCGGCCGACTCCACCACCTGCGCCGCGCCCTTCTCGGGCCCGACGTCGTCACCGGAGCACCTGCCGCCTACTCCGGATCCGACCCCTCCCGCCCCTACACCCCCGCCGAACAGGCCCATCTGTACTCCGGTGCCCGCGCCCAGCCAACCGCCGAACTCCGTTACGGATGTCTGACGTTGCTCGCCCTCGGACTCGGCTGCGCCCTGGACTCACCCGAGATCATCCCGCTGCGCGCCCACGACGTACGCGAAGCACCCAACGGCGCGGTAGCCGTCGCGGTACGCGGCCGACGCCCGCGAGTGGTGCTGTGCCGCACTACCTGGGCCCCTGTACTTGCCGAGGCTGTCTCCTGGGCGTCCACGTCCGGGGACAAGGTCCGCTATCTGTTCCGGCCCAGCAGCTTCTCCCGCAACTCGAACACCATCACGAATTTCATCGCACGCACCAAGACCTCGCCCAGCGCCCCACCGCTGGTGATGGGCCGCGCCCGTGCCACCTGGCTCGTAGACGCGGTCGAGGCCCACATGCACCTGCCGACCTTGATGGCGGCGGCCGGGCTGACCACCCTGCGCTCCATCGACCGTGTCATGCCCTACGTCCGCAACCTGCCCGCCGAGCAGGCCGCAGCCTCCCTGAGGGGGCTGTGATGACCAGCCGGCTCGAACGCCACGCGAGCATCTCCAAGCTCCGCGCCCGCCGCATTGTCGTCGACGACAACGACGTGCTGGAGGTACTGGCTGACCTCGACGCCGAGAACCTGGTCAGCGAGATCGCACCCCTGGTCAAACAGCACACCGGGCGACGCCGCCACCTCAACGTCGAGGGCCTGCTGCTGGGCATGTGCCTGTGCTCCGCCATGCACTCCGGGACCGTCACCCTGTGCACCGCCGCCGACCTGCTGGCCTTCGGCATCAGCGACACCATGCGCCACCGCTTCGGCATCCCCCACTACCCCGACAACGACCGGGGCTACGAGGCCTTCTACGCAGTCGTGCGGCGTCTCTTCCACAATGTCATCGACGCCATCGATCCCTCTCCGCTGCCCAAGAATCACCGCATCGACATCGCCTACGCAGCCGAACTGCAAGCCCGGGCCGACAAGGACCTCCTCGACCGCAAACGGACCCTGCTGCTGCGGGTCTCCAACAAGATCCTCAGCATGTCGCTGCGCCATGCCCACCCCTTGCTCGAAGGAACGTGGGACGGCTCCTGCGTGGTCGACGCCACCGTCATCGGCACCTACGCGAAAGGCCTCGCCCCCGACAGCGACGTCACCTCCACCGACCCCGACGGCGGCTGGTACGTCCGCACCGCCGGGCACGAGGATCCCCTGGCCCTCCGAGAGCTCGCCCCGCCTCCGCCCAAGGCCAAAAACGGCGGCAAGCCCGTGGGCAAGACCAAGAGCAAGAGGGTCAAGAAAAAGCTGTACGGCTTCGACGCCACATTGATCGTCGCCCGTGACCCCCAACACGACGGAGCCCCACTCCCAGACGGCTCCGCCGACCCCGCCGCCATCCCAGCCCTGATCTGCGCCTTCTCCGTCGAAAAACCCAGCCGCCGCCCCGGCCAAGTCGCCGTCGAAGCCCTCCAGCGCGTCGACCCCCGTTACCCACGCGGCTACCTCGCCGGCGACCGCCTCTACAACGACCAACGCTCCGAAGTCTTCCAGCTGCCCATCCGCGCCATGGGCTACCTGCCCGTCTACGACTACGCCAAAGACCAGCTCGGCGTGCAAGACGGCATCGGCGGAGCCCAACTCGTCGAGGGATCCTGGTACTGCCCCTCCATGCCCGCACCTCTGGTCAACGCCACCATCGACCTTCTCGCCAAACGCATCGACAAGACCACCTGGATCGAACGCATCCACGCCCGCACCGCCCACCTCCTCATGCCCAAGGAAGCCGCCGACCCCGAAGGCCACCGCCGGATGATGTGCCCCGCCGAAGCCCGCCGCGTCCAGTGCCCCCTCAAGCCCCGCACCATGGGCGCCGGAATCCACCTCCCTCTCGTCGACCCCGCCCCCAGCCCCACAAAACCGCCGCCCGTCTGCGAACAGCGCAGCATGACCATCCCGCCCCAGTCCGGCGCCTCCCAGTGGCAGCCCCTGCAGTACGGCACTAAGGACTGGCAGCGCGTCTACTTCCGGCTCCGCAACAGCGTCGAGGGCATCAACGGCTTCGGGAAAGACCCCCTCCACGAGCACATCGAGTCAGCCGGCACCCGCCGCATCCGCGGCATCGCCGCCCAGACCATCCTGCTCGCCTTCCAGCTCGCCCACGTCAACCGGCGCAAACTCGCCGGCTGGGCAGACGCCGTCGCCCTCAACGGCGAACGTCCCCGCCGACGCCCCACCCGCCGCCGCAAAACCCAGCCCCTAGGCACGTGGGCCCCCAAGGGCCACCTCACCGGGGCCTGACACAGCCCCAAACCCCAAAAAAAGCGAGAAGTCACACCGCCAGCGGCTCCGGCCGCTGGCAGTCGTGCGCCCCCAGCCCCGAAACCGGCCCAACCCAACCCGACATACCAAAACAGCCCGCATCATCACCTGATGCGGGCTGTTTCGTCGTTGCTGCGGAGCACCTTCCGTCGGTGCCCCTGTGTGGGCAACCGACGAAATGCGCTGGCCAGGGGCGATGACACGCCAGCAGTAGTGCGTTTCCCGCGAACCTGAAGATCATTTCCCAGTCGCCAGGTCCGGGCCGCAAAACGACCGCCACTCGCCGCTGGGCTCCAGCCTCATGACGCCAGAGCTAATGAGAAGTAGAGTGTGAAGCGTGGATACGGCTGAGCGAGGAGCACTATTCGAGCACGAGCTGGTCGACGTGCCTCTGACCGAGGCCCCCCTGGCGAGGGTGATCGGTCAGCTGCGTTTCGGAACGCTGTCAGTGCTGGCATCAGACGATGGCGCTGCCCAGTCGTTCATCAAGGCGCTCGCCGAGGAATACCCCTATGTCGAGCAGGGCCTGGAGCAGGCTCTGTTTTTCGCCCCGGGCCAACCTGTCAAGCCGACCGACGTGGGCAAGGTGTGGCGGCTGCGCTCCGCCAACCAACAGAGCGTTGTCGCTCTGACCAATGGGGCGCTGACCCTCGAGACTGCCAGCTACCCGGGTCGCCGAGCGTTCTGCGGGGAGCTGGCCCGTTTGGCCGGTCTTCTCCAGACGATCACTCGTGTCCCGTCGTACAACCGAGTCGCGGTGCGCTATTCCAACCGGTTGGTAGGCGAGGAAACTCTCGAGCAGTTGCCGAAACTCGTCCATTCCGAACTTCTCGGTCTTGTTGGCGCACCTCTCGCCAATGGTGTGCGCCTGGCATACACGTTGTCTCAGGCGCTCCTGGAAGTAGGCGACGGTGCCAAATTGCTGGCGCAGTTCGGCCGCCTTCCTGAGAGCTCCACCTTCGACGCCAGCCTGCCAGCCGTCCCTGAGCCCAGCTGGGTTCTGGATCTTGATTCATACGAGGAGTACCCCGACCCGCGTGCAGCGCTCCCCGCCCGGGAGGACAGCGTGTCGGCGGCCGCTAACGTCTGCGCAGAACGTGCCCATACGTTCTTCCGCTGGGCCGTTACCAAGGAGTTCTTGTCCCACTTCGGCGGTGAAGTATGACAACGCTTCTCACTCTGCCCGGGGCCTATGAAGCCACTAGCCCGCCAGCGGTACAGCACGATCAGGGGCTGGCCTGTGGCGGGCAGTCGCGAGTTCGGGTGTGGGTCGCCGGCCGTGTGGCTGCTGCCGGCCTGGTCGGAAGCGTGACTTCTGGGACCGCCGCAACTTCCGGCGTAGCAGCCTCCCCGCTGGAAGGGCGAACAGCCACACCCCAGCTTCGCCAGGCTCTACGTACCACCCCAGGCAGGGCTGACCTCGTCGCTGCCCCTTCCCCATCACGGGACATTTCGACTGCGGCCGCCGTCAGCCGACTCCATGTCGAGTCCGGGTTGACATGGGATCAGCTCGGGCGACTCCTCGGAGTCAGCCGTCGTGCTGTCCACATGTGGGCCGCGGGCAAACGAATGAATGCCAAAAACACGGAATTGCTGAGCGAGCTCCTGCGCCTGGTGGACTCCGCACCCACCGCGAGTCCCGAGCGACGCCGATTGTGGCTGTTCGCTCCAGAGGGTGACGGTGTGACGCCAGTTGAGCGATTCTTGGACGAGTACCGTCGGCCGGGCTCTCCGCTTTCTGGTTCCGGCTATACGCCTGCAGGCCTGCTGGGAATCAGCAACGAGTAACGGGGGCTGCTGAAGATGACCGAACCATCCGTGGCTGCGGATGGGACGAGCCCTCGCCCGAACCTGTCGCCTTCGGCGCCCGAGCTCGCTCCCACCGACCTCTCCGGATGTCAGCAAGCAGACGTGCTCAAGACCGGGCGTATTCCTCTGCTGGGCCCTGCTGGCGACGTTCAATGGCTTGAGACGCCAGACGGTGTGGTCGTTGTCAGTCAGACCTGCGACGTGGTGCAGCCGAAAATGACCACGGTGCAGGTCGCCCCGCTCGTACGGCTTTCGTCTTCCCTGGCAGGCCTTGCAACCAAGGGAGCGATGCCTCGGTACGTGGCCGTGCCCGAAGTGGGATCAGACGCGTTCGCCGACTTGGAACATGTCGCGACAGTCGCAAAAAGCCACGTAGCTCTGCTGGTACCGCAGCGCGGCGCCGCCACTGCGAGCGAAGTCAGAACCTTCGGGATGCGAGTAGGCCGACGCTTCTCGCGCTTTGCCTTCCCTGACGACGTCGCGCCCTGGCTTGCTCCGCTCAAGGACGCCGTGCTGAAGAAAGCAGGCAAGGGCAGCAGCTCCCTCGGGCGTGTCCTTGACGAAATGGTGGAGTCACTCAGGCTCGAGTGCGCCCCCAGTTGGGACGACGGTGCTCCGTACCATCTCAAACTGCTTGTCCTGGTTAAGCCGGGCCTTCTGCCCGTCTTCGATGACACGGAGGACCTGACGCCGCCCGCTGCTGTCTATCAGTGGCTCTACGGCGACGACGGTCTCCATCGGTCACCTACGGAGCTCGCCGACCGGATCATCTCGCTGGGCGCATCTGGGGAACGTCTTGAGCGACTGTGGCTATGGGACGGCTTTGCCGGGGCTCTGGCAGCGGTGTGCAAACCGAAGTCGACCGAGCCTCCTGGTGTGCAAACTGCAGTGGCGGGTCACGCTTTCGACTCGGAAGTCGCCACTATCAGGGAAGTCACCTACGAGCGGGTGCTGCGCAGCGAAGAGATCGACGTCGAGCACCTGTCACCACCGCTGCCGCGATGACCGCAGCGGACAGCCGGTCCCTCCGCACGCTCCAGGTGGCGGAGCGCCTGCTACCGGCCGTCGCTGAGGGCGGGAGGCGATGCATTGGCACTACTTCGCGCGTCATGCCCAGTCGTCTGACCGTGACTGTGGGAAACCGCAAGGCCAGGGCGGGAAGGATCTATACCGATGACGCGAGGTGCCTGATCAGCGGGTCTGAACGCGAGTGAGGCTCTCCCCGCCTGACAGAGAGAGCCTTGTGGTGAAGCGTGTAGCTTCCCTTACGGCCTTGAACTCTTCGTCCGAGTGCCCCCTGACCTGACCCGGCCTATCCAATCGGTCCCCGGTTCGCTGTCGAATGTTGTCGGCAAATCTTGCGATGGCGGGCAGTTTGTTGCGGTCGATGTCTATGGGGATGTTGATCTCCTGAAGGACCTTCCTCGAACTCTTGTGCGCCTTCCACACTCTAGTGTTCTTGTACTCCCTGCACAGCTCGGCCACCGCGGCGTCCGCGGCAACCTCACTGATATGCCAGGACGGCGCACTTTGACGCACACGTCGGTGTCCTCTTCCCGGACCGCGTCCTCGAATTCGGAGTCCATTACGCCGCGGTTCACCGCGAGCTTCCCTGCCCCGGCGGCCGCCGAGCCCTCACTTCTCGGCATTGGGCGATCGCGGTCCCGATCCGCACGAGCACCCCGCTACCGACTCACACCAGCCCCGTGACCCGCAACTTCAGGACGGAAAGTGCTCAATGGTCGTCAGGCCATTGCTTCCCGCGACATGCAGGGTTCCGGGCGGGGAGAAGGAGAGCGCGAGCGGCGTCTGCGCTACGGAGACCTCGCCCATCTCGGCACCGTCCGGGAGCTGCCAGGCGCGAACCGTCCCGTCCCAAGTGCCGACCAGCAATGCGGTGGTGCCGTCGAGCGCGCAGACGGTGAGCGTCACAACAACGGTGTCGACGGTATCGAGCGTTGCCAGTTCGTCTCCGGAGACCACGTCCCACACCCGGATGGGACCGTGCGACTCCGCGGCGGCCAGGACACCGACACCGTCGACCATGCCGAAGACGAGAGCGCTTACCGGACGGGCGGCGCGGAGGTCCAGGAGGCGTTGGCCGGAGACCGCGTCCCACACCAGGATCTTCGCGTCCTCGTCTGCCGAGGCAAGAGCCGTGACGGTACCGACCTGTCCCGTCGCCAGTCGCGTCACCGCCGCCTCATGGCCGCGCAGCCGCAGGAGCGGACTGCCGGTGGCCGCCTCCCAGGTGCGTACCGTCCGGTCGGCTCCGGCAGACGCCACGACGCCACCGGCCGCGGGGAGGAGCGCGAGGGAGAGGATCCTGTCGGTGTGGGGTGTCGGCACCAGCTGGAGCGCCCCGTCCACGCTGGAGTGGACGCGGACTGAGCCCCGAGCGGTCCCGCAGACGACCGTGCCGGCGGCCGGGCCGAAGGCGACCGAGGTGATGGGGCCGTCATCCGGGTCGAGCGCGTAGCGTACGGAATCGGTCGCGACGTCCCAGAGCCTGAGGGAGCCGTCGAGGCATCCCACGGCCGCTGCCGTGCTCCCGTCGAGCTCGGCCAGCGCGAGCGCCTGGACGGGGCCGCCGTCTGTGGCCAGAGCGCGCAGCGCCGTTCCCCGCGCATCCCAGACGCGCACGGTCCCGGTCGCGCCGCCGGACACGAGGACCGCTCGGCCCTCTGAGGCGGCGGCTGCCAGCGCGGCCGGCCAGGCGTCCTGGGCGGGCCACTTGTCCAGGGCGCGCCCGGCTTCGACGTCCCAGGTCCTGATCGTGCCGTCGTAGGAGCAAGAGGCCAGCACCGTCCGGCCCTCCAGGTCGAGAAAGGCCAGTCCCGTCACTGCCGCGCTGTGGCCGCGCAGCGCCTGTGTCGGGGCGCCGGTCGCGATGTCCCACACTCTGACGACATGGTCGGAGCCGGCTGCCGCGATCAGACCCTTCGTGCCGGTGACCGCCACGGCGTTGACCCATTCGGTCCCCGGAGTGAGCGTGCGCAGCGACTCGCCCGTGTCGGTGTTCCAGACGCGCACCGTCCCGTCGTCTCCGCCGGAGACGAGCAGGCCGAGGCCGCTGACGCGGGCAGTGGCCAGCGCGTTGACTGTCCGGTCGTGGCCGGTCAGCGCGCCGACCTCTCTTCCGTCTCGGCTGCCCCAGCCCCAGATGTTGCCGTCCACGCCGCCCGAGTAGAGCAGCCCGTCGTCGTCCAGGTCGACCCGCGCGGTGACGGCCCTGACCGCGCCGCCATGGCCTCCTCTCGCGTGGAGCAGCCCGTCGTCGCCGGTCAGATCCCAGACCCAGACAGCGCTGTCGTCGCCGCCGGTCACCAGGAGGTCGCGCCCGCCTTCCGACCCCAGGGCCAGTGCCCGGATCGGTTGCCCCGTCTCGGCCGTCTCCCCGAGCAACTTCAGGGGATCGACCGAGAACACACCGAAGCCGCCGCCGATTTGGGCGAGTGCGAACGCCCGCTGGCCGCCGACCGTCCCGAAGACAGCGGCTGCCTCCTGACCAGGCAGACCGTCGGCCACTTCCGCGATGCTCCGGTGAGTCAGCGGGGGAAGAGTGTCGGCGACGAGATTCGACGACAGACCGCTGATCTGCGCGATCAGGGAGTCCAGGATCGCGCCGGCCCTGGCGGAATCGGGTCCCTCGTCCCAGGTCACCGTCCTCGGCAGCGGAGCGGCGCCGAGGATCCGGAGGCGGCGGCGCGCGGGCCCACGGGGAGACAGGTCTTCGGAGGCGCCGCTGGACGGCATGCTCTCAAGGGCTTTCAACAGGCGGGTCCACACGATGCCTTCGGTCCGCGCGGACCAGGACTGCCGTATCGGGCCGTGTTCATAGCTAAGTTGGGCGCGCCCATCAGCCGACAGGTCCATGGCAAAGCGCTCCGGGTACCCCTCCGTCGGCTGCTGCCCGACGATCTCGTACCGAATGCTGTGGGCTGATGCGTGAGACGAGACAGGCGGGAAAGGCGACATGCTCTCGGTCTTCCTTCCGTCAGCGGGGGACTACGGGGACCACGACCGGAGGATCTTCCGGTCCGCCAGGCCAGAGCCAGAGAGTGCCAGGCGGTGACGTGCCGTTCAGGCAGGATATAAGCGGCTCCCCGCGCCGACGGGACGGGTGCGCGGCCAAGCGGGCCAATGCTTCGCCGACCGGGACCCAGGCGGCTTCCAGGACCAGCTCGTCGGGATCCAGGGGGCCCAGCGTCCCTGTCGGCTCCTCCGCGTGGAAGGTGAAGACGGTCCAAGTGCCGTCCCAGTCGGGGTCGCCGGTGACAACGTGCTGGGAGACGCAGGCCAGACTCGTCGGCCCGGCCAGGGTCAGTCCGGTCTCCTCTTGGACCTCCCGGACGAGGGCCTGGTGCGCGAGCTCGCCGGGCTCGGCCACGCCACCGGGGAGCACCCACTGTTCTTGCTCTCCCGGCAGACGTTCGCGAACCATCAGCAGACAGCCGTCCTGTTCAACTATCGCCGACACGATGGTTCCTGACGTTCTCGACACCTGGACTCCTTTCTCCTGACCTGCCGCAACGATACATCGGACAGGTGTACGATTCGCCAAGTACTTTTGGTATCAAGGGCGTTACCTGGTCGGCCTGATGAACTACGGTCGGCTTAAGCGAAATGACGAGTGGATTATCGTGGCGCGAGCAACCATGACGTCTGGGCGAGGCGAAGAGTCCTCCGCTCCGGGCGCTGCTGCCTGCACTCTTCGCGAAGGGTGGCCCGCCCTCGACGCATCCGACTCCGCTGCCGAGTAAGGAGTGTGACGCCATGGCGAACGAGCCGCCCTCCGGCGTTTTCCGCGCCGCCGAAGTCCGCTATGAGGACCTGCCGGTCTCCGAGATCGGAGCCACTGGGCACGGTATCCCTTCGACACTTTTCGCTCCTCCGGAGAAAGTTGCCGAATGGGACAGCTTGGAGCGGAACTTCGGAGAGCTCTCCCGTCGCGTCAGGGAGCAGGTTCTCTCAGATCCCCAAGGGGCTATCCGGCAGCTCCAGGAGGGGGTGTTCCGTGAGGTTGCCTACGAACCATCGTATGTTGGCGGACAACTGGATCGCAAGAATCTCCGCATGTACGAGTGGCAGCGCGGAGAGTTGTACATCCATTCCGCTGCTCTGATTCTCGACCCGGAAACCACTCTCGAAGTGGCCTATGAACCGGAAGGTCGACTCAAGCGCCTCATGTTGGAGGTGAATCACCGGAGGATAATGTACCGAGGGTCACTTCCTGATGGAGTCTCCCAAGAACAAGGGAATGCTGTCGCGGCGTGGCGCGCCCAGCGCGGGAGAAGCGCCATCGCGGAAAGCGAAAGCGATTTTCTCCTTGACCTTTCGGATATTTATGTCGATTCACTTCGAGAAGCTCTGGCTACACGTCGCCGCTTTATCGACGAATACAGTGTCGAGCCGCACAGGATCCGACTCTCCTATGATGACCAGCCATACGATGTAAACTACACGCAATCAAAATTCAGGCGGGCGCACATCCATGCGCTCCCCGTCATCCGTGAGGCTCCCCTCGACGCCAGGGAGTCCATAGTCGCCAGCACGCGCGGAACGGGCGAGTTCGGCATGCTCCGTGAAGCGCGCGCACGCGCTGTGGTGAGCCAGGTTCTGTCGGGCGACGGTCCTGAAGTCGCTTCCTCGTCCCTGCCGAAGGTCGCGTTGCTGTGGGTACGAGACAATCGCGACCAGGCCGCCTTCATGGACACGAAGCCTGAGATCCTCAAGCAGACGATCGAGTTGCTGCGCGCCACGGAGCCGGACCGTAAGATTTTCCTTGTCGGGGACGACCTCTTCAAAGGCCGACCGGAGCTTCTCTCCGCCTTTCAGCAGGAAGGGGTTCTCGATGACGTCGACACCGAGACTCTGATTCGTTTCTGGGCTGCTGAAAAAAATGGCGGGACGGCGCTCACTCACGGCGAACAGGCGCTCTTTCTGCACTATATCAACACTGATTCTGATGTCGTCCAGGTGGGGATGGAGAGCGGGGCGCTCGAGAGCGCCATCTGCCTGGGAGTCCCGACGGTCTACTTTCAGGGGCAGGAACACGTCGGCGACAAGGGGACGCGCTGGCAGCTTTACTGGGCGAAATGGTCGTTCGGTGAGAGTCGAGTCGCCGAGGAAGCGGACGGCAGTAAGAAGTTCTTCGCTTCCGGCCGCCCCGTAAAGCTTTTCGACAGGTCGGGAGAAGTTTCCCCTCCCCCACTCATGACCGTTCGTCGCGTGGAATTCGGCCCGGACCTGCCCGAACCCGGGGACACAGAGGCAGAACCGATTGCTGTCTACTACCCCGGGAACATCACGGTGGGAGTCGATCGGATCAGTAATCTCGTGGAAAGCGGCGAGCTGACCGACGTTGCCCATTCGTTCGATCAGGGGTGGAGTGAGGAGTCCTGGCGTACAAGCGAGTACTACGCAGACCAGATCCACCGCTGGACGCTTGTGGAGACGACCGACTGGGAGGTCGCGGCAAGAAGGTACGAGGCGATCACACACGCCCTCAACGGCCTGGTCCACCCCGCGGACGACCAAGTGCGTCGCACGTATGAGAGTGCGGGATACGGCCTCGCGGGTCAGCGCGGCCAGGAATTCGGCGGCGCTGTGGCTTCGGGCGAAATCTCCGCTGCTTACGGTGTCGCCCCCCCGGATCGCGGCACTGCCGTTACCGCGGCTCTCAACAACCTGCTGGGCGGCGAAGGCTTCAAGGCACACGGCGTTCACGATCTACGGCTTGCCAGCCTGTCGGCTGAAGAGCAGGAGAAGCTGGCCTCGTCCATCAAGGAAGTGACGGCGGCCAACCAGGTTCTGCGCTCCATCGGAATCATCGCTCCGGATGGTTCACCCACGACGAGCAAGCACGTGGCCGAAGCCTTGTCCGTGCTGCTTCCGCGTCAGCAGAACCGTTCGCAGGGGAATGGGCCGACGCGGATTGACGCCGAGGGCACGGACGCGGTCCGCCTCGCCGTGCTCGGTCAGGGGCGACGGCCGGGGGCTCCTGCCGCCGGGCCGCGTGGCTCTGCGGGCGCCGGGACGGCAGGGCCGAAGGCCGCCCAGACGCCGGACGCGACGCCGCAGCACCCTTCCGTGGGGCGGCCGGGGGCCGGGCCGGGCGCCGGGGCACAGCGGCAGAGCGGTTCGGAAGGACGTGAGTAGCCGCACCGGTGCAGGGATCAGCTCGCAGCGCGGTAGGCGGCCAGGCCGCCCAGTTCGGCGTCCTCCGCGATTCCGGTGTAGCCGTTGACCACGAGAGGTGCGATGGCGGGGGATCCCTCGACGTCCTGGCCGGTACGGGCGTCCAGGAGGACCGGGCCGGCGTCGGTGGTGCCATACAGCAGGCCGTGCCAGAGAGCGGTTACCTCCGGGGCAACGCGGTTGGCGTCCTCGTCGGGGAGCCGCCAGAGGAGCTTGCCGGTCTCGGCGTCGAAGCCGGTCGCGCTCTTCTCCAAGAGGGCGCTGGAGCAGACGACGACCGACTTGGCGTCGTAGGCGCAACTCGCCCCGGCGTACGCACCCTTGAATGTCGTCCTCTTCTTGCCGGTGCGGGCGTCGAGGAGGTGGGCGAAGCGTTCGCCGTCCTTGTAGTCGCGCCCGGAAGCGTAGATGAGGTGCGGGCCCGCAGCCGTCGCATGCGTCTCGTAACTGGCCCGATCGGCGGTCCACCGAGTGGCGCCGTCGGCGAGATCCAGGGCCAGCACCTTTTGCTCCTCGGAGTTCGCGGGTCGGTCGATGGCCACCACGCTCCGGCCGGACAGGCCCGTCGCCAGGACCCCCTTCTTCCAGACGACGGTGGAGCGGGCCAGGTCGATCGCGAAGCTGACGGCATGGTCCTCGTACTTGACAGTCCGGACGGTCACGACGACCAGGGCGCCCTCGCTGTCGACGACGGCCGCCTCGGGTTCCATGACTTCTTCCTGGGCCCACTTCGGGAGTTCGAGCTCGATGGCGTCCGAGGGCTTGGCGGTGTCCGCGTTCATCGTGACGACTTCCACCAGGCGGCGGGCCGGGGTCGTGCCGGAGGCGGGGACCTGTGTGAGGAAGGCCTGCGCGACGAGGGGCGCGTCGCCGCCACTGATGACGGGCTGGGCCGGGACGTTGTTCTCGAACTGAAACTCGCGGTCCGCACCGAGTACGGGATGGGCGGGGCGGATTGTCCTCAGCGTCTCGCCGGTGGAGGTGTCGATGGCGGTCAGGCTCACCGGGCCGGCGACGTAGGCGAGCGTCTTGTGCAGGGCGACCGTACTCGTGTCGCCGCCGCTCAGCGTGGAGGTGGCGGTGTTGGCATCCTTCGGCAGGCTGATGGCGTTCGTGCGGCTGAAGGTGTGCGGTGGGTCGTAGCTGACCCGCTTAGGTGTCGGTGAGGACGTCGCCGACGACTGGGGGGCCAGTGCCTTGTCGTCCTCCGGTGTACTGCACCCGGCGGTCAGCAGCAGGCATGCGGCGGCGAAGACGGCGCTGTGCTTGTGGCGCATGAGGTCCCTTCCGTGGATCGGGTGGCGCCGACGGACTACCGCCGGGCGGGGCGCAGGGCGACCTCGCCCAGGAGTTCGGCCGTCTCCGGCTGCATCTCGGTGCCCAGCCGGTCGGTCAGTTCGTCGATGAGGGTGGTGTACCACTCCACGGCTTTGTCGTCGCCTGCGAGGTTCGCCGCCCGGATCGCGAGGCGGTGGAGGCGCTCGGCGGCCGGCTCGGCGAGCAGGCCCTTGTCGGCAGCCTCCCGCGCGGACACGTATTCCCCGGCCGCGAGGAGGAGTTCGGCGAGCAGGGCGGCGGTGTCCACGACGGTAGTGATCATGTCCTGGCGCAAGTACTCGGCCCAGGTGTAACGGCGCGGCGGAATCGCGTCGAAGGGGCGGCCCCGTACGAGGTGCAGGGCGGCGGCCAGGTCCTCGGCGCCGTCGGCGCCCTTGAGCCGTCCTCGCCGGGCGAGCGACTGGAAGCGGTGCCAGTCCGTGCCGGTGCTCTCGTCGAACTGGTAGATGTCACCGCGCTGCAAGTCGGTGCCCAGCCAGCGGCGGAGGGCGGACAGTTGGGCGGTCCGGAAGGCCGCCGATACCCCGCCGGGCCAGACCTCTTCGGCGAGCGCTGTGGTGTCGGCCCCGGGGTGGAGCGCGATCCAGGCGGCGATCTCAGTCAGCCGGCCGGCAGCGGCGGGGGCGATCTCCTGCCGTACTCCGGTGATCGTGGGGGCTCCCAGGAGGCCGATGCTGACGCTGTACGGCTCGGGGACCTCCACGCTGGCCAACCGGTCCGGGAGTGGGGCCGAGGCCGGCGACAGTACCGCGGGTTCCCGGGCCTGTTCCGGTACCGGGAGCGGCGCGGACGCAGGGGTCGCGGTGATGCCGAAGAGCTTGAGCAGCGCCTCGTAGTCGGCGTCGGTTATGTGCTGAGGCAGCAGGTGCACTTCACGACCCGCAAGTCGCACCGTGCCCCCGGCGGGGCCGGGCAGGGCGGTCGCTCCGGGCAGCGTGCCCTCGTCGGCGCCCGTGATCAGCGCGGCGCAGGCCGGCGCGTCGAGAAGATCCCGGGCGGCCTCGACCAGGTCGGTCGGCAGGGGCCCCGCGCACAGGGCGATGCGGGGGGTCCATGCCTCCACGCCGGTGGGGCAGGTACGGGCCGTACGGACCGAGTCGGCGCCGGTGTCGGCCAGCGCGGTGCGCACCGTTCGGGCCCAGGCGCTCACTTCGCTGACGGTGGCCGCCGGATCGTCGGTCTCGGTGATCCGGCCAAACCCCTCCTCGATGGCGACGAGCCCGGAGCCGAGTCCGCTCACCAGCACGCCGAGGTCGTCGCTCCAGGAGGCGGTGGCCAGTTCGATCGCGAGGGCGCGCAGAACGGGCCGGGAGGTTGCCGGGTCGGCCGGGAGGAGCAGGACGCCGAGGGCTTCCAGGTCGGCGAGGACCAGAGCGCCGTCCTCGTCGCGGCCGAGGGTCACAAGTGACGGGTAGGGGGCGCAGACCTCACGGCAGGCTTCAGCGGTGAGTAGGCCGGTGCCGTCTGCCGTCAGGGTCCAGCGGTCCGGGTCGGCGGCGGTGAAGGGCGGAAGGGGCGGCGAAGGGGTGTTCAGCCACAGTTCGAGAGTGGTCGGCGTCAGGCGTACGGCGGTCAGGTCCGGCAGGCTCCGGCCCGCGCCCGCCGCGTGGTGGGCGAGGGTGCGCAGGGCACGGTCGACGAGATCGACGCCCTCGGGGGCTTCAGTGGCGCGTATCCGGCGTTCGACCTCGGCGAGGTGCAGGAGCAGGGGGTCCTGCTGCTCGTCTGCCGGCGAACCGGAGGGTACGGGCATCGGCCGGGGCAGGGCGATGCGCTCGCCGCCGCGGCGGTTGCGCTGCTGGAGCAGGCGCTTGACGGTGAGTGCGGAGAGCAGCCCGGCGGCGAGCAGGCCGCCCCAGGTCGCGAGGGCGACCATGTCCACGGAGGAAGATTCCGCGACAGCGGGAGTCTGGGAGGCCGGCACCGAAGGCTGGGTGCTCTGCTTCGGGGCGGGGCTCGCGGAGACCGGGGGAGAAGAGGGAGCCGCGGATTCGCGGCGCGGAGCGGACGGGGTCGCACTGGGCTTCGCTTCCCGCGACGGCGGTGTCGCGGCGGGTGCGGCTGCTGATGGCTCAGCCGGCGTCACGGAGGGAGGTGTGGAGACCGAAGGGCTCGGCGTGCTGCTCGGCTTCGAGGGCTTGGGACGGGCTGCCGCCCCGCCGCCCTGCTCGCCCGCTGCCTCGCCCTCGGGCGAAGTCGGTTGGGTCGGCGCTGATTCGGCCGGTACGTCGGTCCCGGTGTCGGCCGGCGGCGTGGAGCGCTGGGCCGGCAGGTTGACCTTCCAGCCGGGGAAGATCAGGTCAGGGTCGGTGAGCTTATGTCCCGCCCTGTCCATGGCACGGTCGGCGTTCGCCTCGATGAGGTCGGAGTAGCGCTCGGCGTCGCCCAGTTCCTCCTCGGCGATCTGCGACAACGTGTCCCCGCTGTGCACTGTGACGCTCCCGCCGGATTTCTGCCCGGAAGAGCCCGCCGGACCCGGGAGGTGGAGGGTCCATCCCGGCTGGATGGGATCGGCGGCGTGGAACGTACGGCCGTCGGCCATGGTGCGGCCCTCGTTGAGAGTGGCGATCTCCGTCCAGCGCTCGCCGTCGCCGAGCCGTTCCTGCGCGATGTTCCACAGGCTGTCGGCCGGGCGGGTGTCACGCACGGTGTACGTGGGGTGGGACGCCTTCCGTTCCGCCTCCTCCTTCGCCGTGGCGCCGTCCGCGCTCCGCTGTCCGTCGGAACTGCCCGGGGTGGCCGACGCGCTCGCCGTCGTCGGGGTTGGAGCGTCCTGGGCCGGCGGTGCGGCCACTGCTGCGCCGGCGGTGGGCAGCAGGACGAGCAGGCCGCCGACCAGGGCTCCCGCCATCTGCTGGCTGACGCGTAGCCCTCGCAGGCGGGGCGCGGCGCGCCCGCGCAACTGCGCGGGGACTTCGAGCAGGACGGCGAGGGCGAAGCTCGCCCACCCCGCCCAGCCGATTCCGGTCAGGACCAGCAGCGCGAGGCCACCGGTGTCCTGACGGGTGAGCAGGTCGCCGGGAGAGGAGAGGCCGTCGAGGCCGACGGGGAGGAGCTCACCGCCGACGACGTACAGGACAAAGGGGAGCCCGGCCAACAGGACGAGCAGACCGGCAAGGCTGAGCAGGGAACGCAGCAGGTCGGTCAGGAGAGAGGTGCGGCGAGCGGTCATCAGTCCTCCGGGGCGGCGACGCCGTGTACGAGGGCGGCGGAGGCGTGCCCGGTCACGGGCATCTCGGTGACGCCCAGCACGGTCAGGAAACGGGTGCGGTAGGCGTCGGTGATGGTGACGCTGAGCTTCTTGCCGTCGTCGGAGACGGCGACCGTGCCGCGGGCACCTGCGGCGGCGAGGTAATCGAGGGCCGCGGCCCGTGCGGCACGGGGGTCGGCGACGATGTTTTCGCCGGGGATGGCCTGCCCGGCGTCGATCTCCTGGCCACCGGTGCGGGCGGCTTCCTGGGCGAGGGCGTCGGCGCGTTCGGTGGCGCGCATCTTGCCGCCCCCGTCGACCGTGATGCCGATCATGACGAGCATGCCGACGATGACGATGGCGACGTAGATGGAGACGCTGCCGGTGTCCCGGCCCAGTCGCGTACGGATGTGGTGGCAGCGATTCATCGGCGTCATCAGCGCTCCACGTAACGGTTCACGGCACTGGTGAAGGTCGAGGTCATGGTGTGCGTGCCGGGGACCCCGGGCAGCGCGAGGTCGGCGAGGTTCACCTGGCAGGTCACGGTCGCTGTCACCGTGCCTGCTTCTCCGACCTCGGCGCCCAGGCCGGCGGTGTCCAGGGCGATGCTCGTGGACGCGCAGTGGAGACCTTGGCCGGTGAGGGTGGTCCGGGCGGCGGAGAGAGCGCTCTCCCGGGCGTCGCCGGGCACGCGGGAGATCGATGCCTGGCGTGCGGCATCCTCGGTGGCGGCGTCGACGACGTGACCGGCCATGACGATGCGCCCGGCGGCGAGGGCCAGGAGCAGGAAGAGGATCAGCGGCGGGGTGATGATGGCTGCCTCGATCGCGGTACTTCCCCTGTCGTCGCGACGCATGCGCCGTACGCAGCGCAACCCGGGGCCGAGTCTGGTCATTGCTTCACCGTCCAGCGCTCGCGAGGCGCCGACGCGCTCTGGGTGACCGTGATCCCGTCGAGTCCGGGCAGCACGGACGGCGCCCGGCCGGTGACAGTGACCGTGGCGCGCTCCCCGGTGCTGCCAGCTGTCGAGACACCAGGACCGAGCAGGGAGTCACCGGCGACCCGGGTCAGCACGGCGCGGGCGCGGGCGGCCCCTGCCGCGTCGGTGGACTGGTAGGCGGTGGCGGCCTGGACGCCCTCGCGGGCCGCGGTGAGCGCGATCTGCTTGGCGTAGTACGCCACACACGCCTGCACGATCATCATGGTGAGCAGGATGACGACCGGCAGGATGATGGCCATCTCGATGGAGGCGTCGCCCCGGTCGTCCGACCGCCCCTTGAAGAGCCCCCGGCCGGGCCACGCCCGCGAGTGCCGCCCCGGCTGCGGGACGGCACTCCCGGAGTCGGTGGGCTCCGGGTTCACAGCCCGGTGAGCTTGGCGGAGTACTTGTTGTACAGGGTGACGCCGATGATGGTGGCGATACCGACCGCGACCCCGATGACGGCGACCCAGATGATGACGGTGGAGATGCTGACGTCGCCCCGGTCGGGCTGCTTGCGCGCCTCCTTCAGCCGTGCAGCCAGGACGTCGAGCACCACCATGAGCGGGGTGATCTCGCGGAGTCTGTTCTTCATGCGGTCTTCTTCCGTTTCTCGATGTGTCGAAGCGATGGCCGGCGCTCAGCCGGTCAGGATGCGGATGACGGCGGGGAACCCGATGAGCAGCATCATCAGGACGGCGAGCAGTGCGCCGGGCGCGGTCATCTGCTCGCTGGCGACGTTGGCCTCTTCGGCGTCCTTGCTCATCAGCTCGGTGCGAAGGGACTTCGCGCGGGCCCGAAGGGTGGTGTAGACGGCGGCTCCGTCGTGAGCGGACAGGCGCATGATGTCGGCGACGTCGTCGAGGACGGGCAACTGGAGTTCCCCGGCGAGCGTCTTGAGGGTGTCCCAGGGGGCCACCTTGTCGACGCGGGCCTGCAGCAGGGCGTCCTGCAGGCGTCGGAACGCCCAGCCCCGGCCGATCGCAGCCGCCCTCTCCAGCGCCTCGCTGGGCCCTGCGTCGCCGGCCCGTTCCAGGGCGACCAGGTCAAGGTAGGCAGCGATCGCGTGCCGGAACTCGTCCCGGGCTCGCCGGGCGGTGTCGCGCAGGGCCAGGTCCGGGGTGAACCACAGCAGCGCGGCCAGTCCCAGACACACGATTCCGGGAACGTAGACCGGTGGGGCGAGGCCCAGGAACGCCCAGATCGTGAAGAAGAACGCGGGCAGCAGCAGCCCGGTCAGCGCCAGGGTGGTCTTGGTGAGCAGGAACTTCGACGGGCTCTGGCCGACCAGAGCGAGATCGGTGTGCGGGACGCGTACACCCGGCACCCGCAGCAGGTTCTGCTGCAACCAGGCGCCCCACCGTTCGTCCTGCGTCAGTGTCTCGCGGTCCTCGGGCAGCGGACCGGCCTGGTGCAGCCGTTGCAGGGTCCCGGCGAGGTCGGGCTGCGGGCGGACCATGGCCCGTACGAACAGGGCCAGTCCGGCGCCGACGGCGGCCCCACTGGCGACGGCGAGGGGGGAGATGTTCATCGTGCCTCCGGCAGGGGGACCCGGCTGCGGCGGTCGGCTTCGAGGAAGCGCGGGGTGGGCTGGTAGGAGGCAAGGGAGCGCATCCAGGCCAGCGTTCCGCCGAAGCCAAGCAGCAGAAGTGACAGGACCAGTTGGCCGAGGAAGCTGCCGTACGGTGCGACGTAATCGCTGCTGAAGGCGCCCACGCCCACCACACCGAGCGTCATGAACGTCATCCACCGCACTGTCGTACGGGGTTTGGCCCGGTCGGCCTCGATCTGCCTGCGCTGGCGGACCTCTTCGCGTACGGAGTCGGCGAGGTCGGTGAGCGCGGAGGCCAGGCCGGGGCCACGGTCGGCGCTGCGCAGGATGAGGGCGGCGGCGACCTTGTCGGCGGTCGCGTCGCCGAGCGTGTCGGCGAAGGCGCGCAGGGCGTCCTCGGGACGCCAGCCCGACAACATCCGGGCGGAGAGTTCGCCGATCTCGTCCTTCAGTACGGCGGGGGCGGTCTTGCGACTGGTGATGATGGCCTGCTCCAGGCCGGTGCCGAGCAGCAGGACGTCGGAGAGCCGACGGGTCCACTCCGCGAGCGCATCCAGTTGCTCGATGCGTGCACTGGTCGCCTTGGCGTCGGAGAGCAGCCAGGGCAGGCCTACCACGACGGCCACCAGGAGCAGGCACAGGACGAACCATCCGGTGACGATCCACAGCACCAGGCCGAGCGCGGCGGCCACCGCAGCCCTGGCCCGGGCGCGGGCGCGCAGCTTCACCTCCACCTGGGTGCTGCCCATCGCGTTGCGCCAGCGGGAGAGCGGGCCGGGTGTCCTGGGGGCGTCGGTGCCGATGACGCCGGCGGCCAGGGCCACCAGACCGCCGGTCAGGGCGAGCCCCGCGAACAGACCGATGAGGAGCTGTGTCATACCGCCGCCACCTTCAGGTCCAGCGGCGTCTGCCACGATCCGAGCGGCAGGTCGAGGAGGTGGCCGGGGAAGCCGACGCGCATCAGGTCGGGCAGGCAGGAGGGGTGCATCAGCGGCACCGCCCGCGGCTCGCCGTTCTCCGGCCGGGGGCCGAAAACCGTGTTCGTGGCGGGCCGCCCGTTCTCACCGGTGCCGGTGACTTCCTGGACGTGGGAGACGAAGCGGTGGCGGAGACCGCCGATCGCGGTCTCGTCGATCATCTTCACGAAGACGATGAAGTTGATGCCGTTGGCGGCCTGCTTGTAGGCGAGCGACTCGGTCATATTGCCGCCGTACTCCATGTACAGCTCCGCGATCCGGTCGAAGACCATGTGTGGCTCGCGGGCGTGCAGGGTGCACAGGGAGCCACCCTCGCCGTTGGTCATCACACGCAGCATGGGGACGACTTCGGGGCCGCGGACCTCGCCGACGACCATCCGGGACAGGGTCATGCGCAGGGCGGGATAGATCAGGTCGCCGACGGTGATCTCGCCGACACTGTGTCCGTCGACCCGTTCGCCGTTTCCTTCCCGGGACTCCATGGGGACGATCTGCCGGTGGTGCCCGTTCTCGTGCAGGAAGAGCTCGAACTCGGTCTCCATGGTGCCGATACGCTCGTCCGGCGGGATCTCGCGGGCCATGGCCCGGAGCAGGCTGGTCTTGCCCACGCCCTGAGTGCCGACGATCATCACGTTTTTCTTGGCTCGGATGAGCGCGCCGAGGAACGCGGAGAGAGCGGTGTCGATGGAGCCGAGCTCGACCAGCCCCGTCAGGTCGATGTCACGGACACGGTGGCGTCGTACGGTGACGTACGTGCGCGGGGTGACCTCGGTGATGGCCTGCAATCGTGAGCCGTCCTCCAGGCGCAGCGCCAGGAACGGGCTCGATGTGGACAGCGTCCGCTCGCTCTGCCCGTTGCGGCGGGCGAGGTCGCGCAGCAGCTCGCGCAGGTCCTCGTCCGACTCGGCCACCGGAGGCACGGACACACGCCGGGCGTCGCCGTAGTCGATCCACACCTCGTCGTGCCCGTTGACCAGGATGTTCTCGATCCTCGGGTCGTCGAGGTACTTCTGCAGTCGGCCCGCGCGGAACAGCAGGTCGTACACCGCCTCGGCGAGCCTGCGGTCTTCGGCCGGGCTGGTGGAGATCCCCAGCTCGACCGCCGAGGCGTCCGACCAGATCGCGACCGTCTCGTTGATGAGTGCCCGCCCGCGCTGCTGCTGGGCGGCGACATTCATGCCGGGAGAGCGCTTGATCTCCTCGGTCAGCTTGTCGGCGACCGACTTCTTCAGGCGGGTGGCGACCGCGTAGTCGATGTCCTCGCGGGGCGGCGGCATGGGTATGTCCTGCTGCCGAGGCAGCGGCCGTACCGGCTCCGCCCGCCAGGGCAGAGTCTCGACCGGCGCGCTCGCGTGCTGCGTCGCCCGGGCCGAGGGGTCCGGGTGGAGAGGTCTACCGTGCATAGCTGGACTCCCCGGGCATCAGCCGGGCACGCCGCCCGGCGACCAACTGCCGTATCTCGGCGGCCCCGCCGCGAGCGGCCCGCAGCAGGTCCGACCGTGCGAACCGGCGTCCGCCGTCGCGTCCGTCGGACAGCACGGCGGCGGCCCGCGGCGCGTGCGGCAGGGTCATCACCACCGGGACGCCGAGCTGCTTGGACACCTCGTGCGCGGTGTAGGGACCGGAGTCGATCATGACGACAGCGAGCGCGTCGGCCCCGGTGCCCGACTCCTGCAGATCTGCGCGCAGCGCCTGCACTCGGGGCAGCGCGGCGTGCATGCCGCGCAGGGTGGGGCGTACCACCATCAGGACCGAGTCGGCCTTCCGGGCGATGACAGCCGAGGGGCCGAACGCACCACTGCGGCCGAGGTCGACCAGGACATCGTGCGAGATACTGCTCCGCTCGATGCCGGCAAACATCGCCGCGAGCTTGTCCCAGGTGTAGGCGAGGCTGGACGCCTGGGCCGGGTCGGTGAGCCCGGGCAGCAGCAGCCGGTCGGTTCCCTCGTCGGACAGGTCGATCAACTGCCGCCAGAACGCCTCCCCGAGCTGCCCCTGGCGGTCGGCGACCGCGATATTGCGCAGCCCGTACGGCCCTGGAGTACGTCCGGCCAGCGCTCCGGCCAGCACGGATCCGCCGTCGGGATCGCACTCGGCGAGGATCACCCGCCGTCCCTGTTCCAACGGCCAGGTCAGCAGCAGGGCGAGTGCTGTAGTGGTGACGCCGGGCGCCCCGGGGCACCCGGCGATTGCGACGACTGCCATCAGTTGGAGGCCTTCTTCGGCTCGATGACTATCGCGATGTCGCCCGTGGACGCGCGCGCGGCCAGGACCGGGCCGTCCGTCGAGGCCACGGAGACGTCCAGAGTCAGGTTGCCGCTGGTGTCCGGCTTCCCGACCTGTACGACCACGGCGGGCAGAGTCTTCGGCATCTCTTCCCGTGTCTTCCCCTTCGCGGTCGCATCCGTGGCCGCGGCAGCATCGGGAGTGGAGACGACGAGGACACTGCGGCCGGGGGAGAGCGGAGTGTCAGGGAGTTGGCCGGGCTTGAGGCGCAGGCCGACCAGTTGCTGGTTCTCGCCGATCAGCGGCTTGTCGGTGACGGAGTCGCCGGTCACCAGGGAGCCCGCCAACAGATCGGTGGCAGCCCGCTTGCCGACGACCTTTCCCTTGTCCGCGGCCGCGACCGGCTTGAGCAGCGGGTCGAGACCGACCGAGGCGACAGTCAGGTCCTGCTCGGTGATCTCCGTGCCGTAAGGCACGGTTTTGGACAGCACGAGCACGGACGTACGCTCGCCGCTGCTCAGGACGGTGAAGGCGCCCGCGAGACCGCCTGCCGCGATCAGCGCGACGGACAGTCCGATCAGAGCAGGCCTGCGACGCCGGGTCGCCAACGAGCGTGGCGGCGTGGCCGGAGTAAGGCCCGACGGCGATGCCTGGGCAACGGCCGGTGCGGTCCTGGTGGTGCTCACTTCGATGTTCCCTTCCCCAAGGTGCGACGGCTCGAGCCGTCAGTCGCCCACGACTTGGACCTCACCGATACGGGCGGTGGTGTCCGATGTACGGGTGACCTCGATGTCACCTTGTTCGCCCCCGCCCTCCCAGTGGAAGTTCCACGTAGTGGTAGCGGTGATCTTGAAATTCTCGTTCGCTTGATCTGCACTCGACGTCGTGTAGGTGTGCCCGCAGTCCGGCGACTTCTTCTTGCCGTACAAGGCCGTGTACGGCGTCCCGGCAGTCGTGCACGTGACCGTGGTCCCGTCGCCCATGTTCCAGTCGATCTTCTTGGCCTGGGCTGTCCCCGTCACGGTGAGCCCTCCCGCTGACGCGGAGGCGCTGTTCGGGCCCCAGGTCTCCGGAGTCACGGTGGTCCACATCCACACGGGCATTCCGACGACCCCGGTGTTTCCGGGCTTGGGTGCGATCCCGATGGCCGGTCCGTCGAGCACGACCTTCGCCAGCACCTGCTGGGCGAGCTGGGCCGGAGAGATTTGCTCTTCGTTCGGCGGCTGCTGCAGCCAGATCCAGCCCTGCGAAGTGACGTTCTCGCCGTTGAGGCAGATCCGTGTGTAGATGGCTCCGCCCTTGGGGCGCCCGTCGAACGCCGGGTCATCAGCCGGAGGCTGCGGGTCCAACGCCTTGGCGTAGCAGCCGTCGCCCATGTACCAGCCGAAGGATTCGCTACGGCAAGGAACTTCGGTCTTGTCGTCGAAGCACTTCGACGGCTCTCCGCCTGCCCCTCCGGAATCGCCCGATCCCCCGGAGCCCGTGCCTGTTCCCGTGTCCTTGTCAGGAACGCCGGGTATCTCGTCCTCGATCTGGCAGTACCTCTGCCCTTCCGGGCAATCTCCGTCCGCCACGGCGATGTGTGCGCCGCTTCCGAGGCTCGTAGCAGCGAGCGCACCGACCAGGATGATCCGCCATCTCAGCATGTACGGCTCCGGTCCGTCATGAACTCCGAGATGAGCCAAGTGCCGTCCACCTCGACGGCTTTCACCGATCGGGGCCGGCGGGCGGGCTCGTCCGACCCCTTAGGCAGGGCGGACTTGCCGTTCTTCTTGAAGACCGGAAGGAAGTCGCTCGCGTCGTCGCACACGGACAAGGTCGCGGTCCGCGGATCGGCTTTCATGCCCAGGGCGGTGACCTGAAGCTTGTCGCTCCTGGGCTTGCCCTTCATGAGAACGCCGTTCTTCTCGTTGAAGTAGACCATCGTGGTGACTTCGGTAGCAGCCTTGTCGCGCGCGTACTTCTGTACCCGGGGCTGGTCGACCTTGCCGCTGCGCTGCGCTTCGGCGTCCGTTTCGACGTAGCCCAAGTAGGCGGTGATCACCGCCTTCTTCTCCTGGTCTTCCGCGGAGACGGAGGGCGAAGCGGACGTCTTGGCGGAAGTCTTCGCGGAGGGCTCGACGTCGGCGGCGTCGCTGGAGGAGGAACACGCGGTCGCCACGCACAGGAACAGCCCGGCCGTCGCCACGATGACGGCCCGCCGAGCCGGGCTCGATCGCCCACAGCGGCCGTTCGCTACGCTCGCGGCATGCTGCTGGTGCACAGAAACCCCCCGGATCTGAATGCCAGTTGATCGGACGGCATCAGCGTAGATCGATAATTTACCTGTGTGGTTGAAGTTTCCGAACAACGCTCGACAGGGACCCGTCTTTCGCACCAGTTCATGTGCATTGGCGAAGCGATCCGTTCGCACGGCACGCCGACAGTCCGTCAGCCAAGACGTCTATCAGCTGACCTGGAGCCTCAACAAGTGACGCCGGGCGCCGATCAGCCCTCGGCCGTCCGGCCCCGGTACGCGCTCCCGCAATGCCAAGACCTCGGAGCTGAGGCGTACGGCGTCGTCCGGGCGAAGTCGAGCCCATTGCGCCTGGGCGGCTTCGGCCGCTGTCACGGTGTCCGGGTGCGACGGGCCGTGGGCGGCGAAGCGCAAGTCGGTCAAGGCGCGGAAGTGCGCGTACGCCGACTCGTGGTCGCCGGTGAGTCCGGTGACCCGGGCCTGGATCTCACGGCTCTGGTCGCCCTCCGCCGGCGGTGCCTCACGGACGAGTTCGGCGCACAGCGCGAGGGCGGCGGGCCAGTCCTGGGCGGCGACGGCCTGCGTGAGCTGGCTCTTCGTCCGGGTCGGCCCGGAAGCCGCGGGTTCAGCGACGGCCGGTTCCTCCGCAGGAACCGCTGCTTTGGCCGCCGGCCGCTTCCGCTTGTCCTTACCGGACTTGGGAGCTTGTTCCGGTGCGGTGAGGACGGTCTCGGTGCCGTCGGGGCGGAGGGCGAGAAGCCACTGGGCGCCGTCGGTGTCCGTCAGACGCGTGCGGACGGGACGGCCGATACGGGCTGCGGTCCCGGCGGCGCGAGCGAGAGCCGCGGTGCGGGCGCTCTCCCCAGCGGGCACGTGTACCGGGGATCCGTCGACGGTGACGGATCCGTCAGGGGCGAGCAGGACGTCGACCAGGGGCCAGCCGGGGATCTGCTGCGGGTCCACCTTGGGCATGAGATCTCCTTCGTGGTCGGTCGGAGGACGGGGTGTCAGGGTCGCCTCGTCGGCGTGGAGGCCGCTTCGATGATGCTGATCTCATGGACGCGCCAAGGGGCGCTCTTCCCCGGATTCGTGAGAGTGAGGTAGGCGTGCAGGCGTGGCCCCGGCCCCTTCCAGCCGTCTCGGCCGTGCGCCTTACCGTCGACCGAGACGACGCGGAGCGCGCGCGTGGACTCATCGGTCCGCGCTTCCTCGTCGGCGTCGATGAGTGTGGCATTCGCCTCGGTCCAAGCGCGGTGGCCCGCCCAGGTGTTCCACTGGGCGCCGGGCCCGGCGGCGGGCGAGTAGGACTTCTCCAGGGCTGCCTTCTCCCGCGTCAGGTACCGGGCGGCGCGCAGGGTCGCGGCGTGCGGATGGGCGTCGTACACCGTGTCGTACCCATAGGACAGCTCGGCCCAGGCCAGGGCGACGGCGGTCGCGTTCCGTTCGTCGATGCCTCGCGGCGACGGGACGTGGGCGTCCCCGTCGAGCGGCCGCGAGGAGGCGGCGGGCGCCTTCACCGGGGGCGTCGAACGGGTCGCCGACGGCGTGGGAGCCGCACCGTCCTCGGCCCGGGTGCACCCTGCGAGCGTCAGGGCTAGGGCTAGGGCTAGGGCGAGGGCGGTAACGCGGGTTCGGGGCATGTCAGTTCAGTCCGATCCAGGGGCCGGGGTCCGTGAACTCGCCGCCGTGCTTCACCTCGAAGTGCAGGTGCGGGCCGGTGGAGTTTCCGGTGTTGCCGGTGGCTCCGATCCCCTGCCCCACGCCCACCGTGGTGCCCTTGGCCACGCCAAGGGAGAAGAGATGGTTGTACGTCGTTTCGACGCTTTTGCCGTCCCGTTGCCGGTGGCGGACGACGATCCTGTTGCCGTACGCGGAATTCCAGCCGGCGAAGGTCACCGTACCGGCGTCCGCGGAGTACACGGGCGTGCCGACCGCGGTGCCGAAGTCGATCCCGGTGTGATAACCGTAGGCACTGCTCGGCCGTTTGCCACCGTAGGGCGAGGTGATCAGGGCTGTCACCCGCAGGGGCGAGGCCAGGCGCTTGCCGGCGGGGACGGCCCCACCCCCTGCCAGGGCCTTGGTGTACTTGGCGGTCAGCGCGTTGATGGAGGTGATGTAATTGAGGGTCTCGGTGAAGTTCGGAACACCGCCGGCGTCGAGCACAGCTCCCCCGCCCGCGTTGTACGAGGCCAGGACGAGGTCGATCAGAGGACCTTCGACCCGTCCCGCCTTGAGGTGACCGGCCATCTGCTTGGCGTAGAAGCAGTCGTAACGGCCCTGCGCCATGATCGCGTCCCCGGGGTCGAAGGGGTTGACCCTGCCGTTGCCGTCGTCGTCACGTCCCCAGGACGGCCAAGTTCCGGGCATGAATTGCGAGAGGCCCTGCGCACCCACCGGGCTCACTCGGTCGGGGCCCCAGCCCGACTCCTGCTCGATCTGGGCGGCGATCAGGGCCGGAGGTATCTCGTCGCACATCGCCCCCGCTTTGAGCACCCAGGGCAGATAGATGGCCGGCACCTGGTCGCTGTTGAGTTCTCCCACCAGCACCGGGGCTTCATCCTTGCCGGCTCCGCCGAAGATGATGACGGGCAGCAGGAAGAACGATCCGATCAGGCCCACGATCAATGCCGTCGCGCACCCGATGCCCACCTTGGCCGACGCCCCCATGCGTACCGCAGCCCCCGTACGTCCACCGATATGATCATGAGCAGCACGGTGGCGAGGCTCGCCGATCGGCCGCAGGGTTTCCGCGCAAGATCCGCGGGGTCAACGTGACTAGTATGCAGTTCACTTGATCTAAGAACAGTTATTCGGCGGACACCCGAGCGATCCGCCTTTATGATCGCCCAAGCCGGAGCGGCGTGCTCTGTCACATGTGCCTCTGCAGCATCGTTCGCCGAGGCCGGACCTCGGGGACTCGGATGTTGCATGACGTCTTGATCGCGGCGGGAGACGCAGCGGGTACCGCTCCTGTGTACCTGGCAGAGGTGGTGGATCCCGGACAGGGAGTCAAGCCCCCCGGCTTCGGAAAGCTCACGAAGATCCTCCAGTGGGTGGCCTGGATCGTTCTGGGCCTCTGCGTCATGGGGATCTTCGTTGTGGCCGGCAAGATGGCCATCTCCCACCAGCGCGGGCAGGGCGGCGAGCACGCAACGGGCCTCGCGTACGTCCTCGGCGCGTGCATTCTCGTCGGCACCGCCTCGGCCTTGGTCACCGCCTTGGTGGTCTGAGGCTGCAGGGCCTTACCGAGAAGTGACGTCAGGGACCAGAGGGAGAACGATGACCGGCCCGGAACAGGGAAGCACTGCGCCGTCGGACAAGGAGCAGAGCCCGTTCACCAAGCCGGGTTTCATCGCCTCTGCCGTAGGCATCGGCCTGATCGCGGTACTCGGCGGTGCCGTCGTCCTGACCGGCGGGTCGGGCGAGGAGGGCAAGAAGACCTCTTCCTCGGCGTCCTCCGCACCGAACGCATCCCGTTCCGCCCCCTCCTCGGATCCGCCTCCGTCCAAGGCCTCCTCGTGCCCGACGCTCAAGGACTCCGACACGGAGGAGGCGAGCGTCCTCGACCTGCGGGCGACCGGTCTGAGCTGGAAGGAATTCGGTCCGCTCAACCTTCCCTCCTCGCAGAGGTCCGGCCCAGCGGTCACGAAGGGCCAGGTGGCCCGTTGTTTCGCACACACACCGCGCGGAGCCGTGCTGGCCCTCGCCAACGTCTCCATCCGCTCGGCCAATGGTCCCGACTGGCGTGACGTCATCACCCAACAGGTGTACCCGGACGACGCGCAGGCGGTGTACGAGCAGACGGTCGCCGCGAATCGCAGTGGATCGAGTGCCGACTTTCCCCCGGAGTTCGGCCTGCCTCAGTTGGCCGGCTACAAGCTGGTCTCCTACTCGACGGACAGCGCGGTGGTCGACTTCGTGTTCCAGACCCCCGGCGGCAAGGTGATGTCGATGCTGCTGACAGCGCGCTGGCACGAAGGGGACTGGAAGCAGAAGATGGCTATGAACGGCGGGCAGACCGAAGTGGCTTCGTCCAAGGACAGCACTGACGGCTACGTGCTGTTCCCGAGCGGGTGATCGCACATGGGTAGCTGCTGGAACCCCATGAACCTCGACGACTGCATCGCCGACAAAGCCTCCGATGCGGGCGCGAGTGCGTTCATCGGAATTGTCAACTGGTTGACCGAAGGGCTCGGGAAGCTCGTCGGGACCGTGATGACGTGGTGGGTGGAGGTTCCCTCGCCCAACCTCGAAGGCAACGGGACCGGTGTCAAGGGAGATCCGGTCGCATGGATCTGGCTGCACACCGGGTGGATCACTACGTGGATCGCTGTCCTGTGCCTGCTCGTCGCGGCAGGCAAGATGGCTTTCACCCGGCGTGGCGATGCCGCCGTCGAAGCGGCCAAGGGGCTGGTGACCCTGACCGTGGTCACGGCAGCCAGCGTGAGCGGATTCAATCTCCTCATCCAGGCATCGGACTCCTTCTCCAAATGGATCATCGAGGAGGCGTACAGCGGGCAGGAGTTCGGTGACGCGGTCATCGGTTGGCTGGGACTGGCCTCGATGGTCGGTTTCAACGGTCCCGTGATCGCTTTGATCCTGGCCTTGATCGCCACCTTCGCCTGTATCGCCCAGGTCGGACTCATGATGGTGCGGACCGCCATGCTGATTCTTCTGGTCGGAACGCTGCCGCTGAGCGCCGCCGCGTCCTCGACCGCCGCCGGACAGGCGTGGTTCCGGAAGTCGCTGGGCTGGCTGATCGCTTTCATCGTCTACAAGCCTGCCGCGGCGATCGTGTACGCGACCGCGATCCGGATGACCGCCATAGTCGGCGAGGGCGAGGCCGACGGCAGCACCATGCTCGTGTCGATCTGCGGGATCATGCTGATGATGCTGGCCCTCGTCGCGCTCCCCGCACTGATGCGCTTCACCACACCCCTGGTACAGGCCGTCGGTTCCGGGGGCTCCGGGGGCGCAGCTGCCGCCGGGATGGGGCGGGCCGCCGCGTCCGGGGCCAAGCAGGTCGCACAGATGCGCAATTCGTCTGCTGCGCCCGCACCTTCGGGCGGCGGAAAGCCCCCTTCGGGGGCACGGCCCACTCCTTCCGGCAGTGGGGGCCCGTCGACGGCGAACTCCACTTCCACAACGGCAACCGCGCACACGTCATCGGCGGTGTCCACAAGCGGAGGAGCCGCCGCCAAGGGGGCAGCCGTTTCCGGTGCCGGTACGACCGGCGGAGCCGCCGCAGCAGGTGGCGCGGCCACCGGAGCGGCAGCTGCCACCGGTCCTGTGGGCGTTGCCGTGGTGGCCACCGCCGCCGCGGTCAAAGGCGCGAAGAGCGTGGCGCAGAACGCCGTGAACGACACATCGAACGGGGGCCCCAGTGGCAGCAAGTGAGATCAGCGGGCCGCGTACGTACGGGAACTGGCGCAAGCCCACCTCCCCCGGCATCCACGGCCTCGGCATGGCAGGCACCATGGTGCTGCTCGGCGGGATGGTCCTGGTAGTCCTGTCCATGCTCATCTCGATCTGGCTCGCAGTGGGCGTCGGACTGGCCATCGTCATGGCCCTGGCACCCCTGTTGCTGCGCGACCGGCACGGCCGCAACGGCCTCCAGCGCTCCACCGCACGGTTCGCGTTCTCGCGCGGGAAGGCGTCCGGGAAGAACGTCTACCGCTCGGGCCCCCTGGGCCGTACCGCGTACGGCACCTGCCAGCTGCCCGGACTGGCGGCGGCTTCCACGCTCACCGAGGCCGCTGACGCCCACGGCAACCCCTTCGCCCTGCTGAGCATCCCCTCGGTCAATCACCACACCGCTGTGCTGCAGTGCGACGCCGATGGGGCCTCCCTCGTCGACGAGGACCAGGTCGACACCTGGGTGGCGCACTGGGGGCAGTGGCTGGCCTCCCTCGCGTACGAACCCGGCCTGGTGGCCTGCTCGGTGACCATCGAGGCCGCCCCCGACCTCGGTACCCGACTGGAGCGCGAGATCTCGGGCAACATCGACCCGGCCGCCCCCGCCCTCGCGCAGGCGGTCTTGCGCGAGGTCATGCGCACCTATCCGGCCGGCTCCGCGACGCTGTCCACCCGCATCGCGCTCACCTACTCCGGCGCGGCGCGCCCCGGGCAGAAGCGACGCGACGTGGCCGCGATGGCTGAGCTCATCGGCCTGCGCCTGCCCGGTCTCGCCTCCAACCTGTCGATGACCGGAGCGGGGCCCGCCCGTCCGATGAGCGCCGCCGACCTCGCCGACGCGGTCCGGGTGGCGTACGACCCCTCGGTCGCCGTCCTGGTCGAGGAGGCCCGGGGCAACGGAGGCACTGGCATCACCTGGAGCGACGTGGGCCCCATCGGCGCCGAGGAGGCCTGGGACCACTACCGGCACGACGGCGCGTTCTCCGTCACCTGGTCGATGAGCGAGGCCCCGCGCGGCGAGGTCTTCTCCTCCGTGCTGTCCTCGCTGCTGCTGCCGCACCCCGACATCAGCCGCAAGCGCGTCACCCTCCTCTACCGCCCGCACGACCCGGCCACTGCGGCCCGGGTCGTCGAGCGCGACCACAAGGACGCCCTGTTCAAGGCCCAGCAGGCGAAGGTCGAGAACGCCCGCGATTCCGTCGGCGTCCGCGCCGCCGAGCAGGCGGCCCGGGAGGAGGCGACCGGAGCCGGCGTCGTGCGCTTCGGGATGCTCGTCACCGCGACCGTCCTGGACCGCGACGACCTGGAGCGCGCGGCGGCCGCCGTCGACAACCTGTCCGCGCCCGCCCGGGTCGCGCTGCGCCGGGTGCACGGCTCGCAGGCCTCCGCGTTCGCTGCCGCCTTGCCCATCGGCATCGTGCTGCCGCACCACTTGCGCGTACCTCAGGCCGTACGCGACGCCATGTAGCCGAAGTCGCACGTTGTAAGTCGCAAAGGGAGAAGACGTTGGCCAAGCAGATGACCCCCGCCGAGCCCCGGCCGCCGCGCCCGGGCTGGCGGGGCTGGCCGGGCCGGGGTGGGGGGAGCGCGGCGTACGTCGAGGCCGCCCCGGAGTGGCGGGGCACCACCGTGCAGGTCTGCGGGATGTGGCCGTTCGCGGCCGGCTCCGGCACGCCCATGATTGGAGTGCCGCTGGGCCGCGACCTGATCTCCGGCGCGGCTGTGTGCTGTGATCCCATCTCCTGGTTCCAGCGCGCCAACCTGCTGCTGAATCCGTCCGCGTTCGTGCTCGGGAAGCCGGGCTTGGGGAAGTCGACGGTGGTCCGGCGGATGGCGCTGGGCCTGGCCGGATACGGCACCTACCCCATGGTCTTCGGGGACCTGAAGCCCGACTACGCCGACCTGGTCGAAGCCCTCGGTGGGCAGGTCATCACACTGGGCCGGGGCCGTGGCTATCTCAACCCTCTCGACACTTCGATTGCCGCGGACGCGGCAGCCCGGCTGACTGGAGAGGCCCGGCGCGCGCTCATCGCCGACGCGCACGGGCGCCGGCTGAACGCCGTGTCCGCGCTGCTGACGATCTCGCGCGGCGAACCGCCCACCGACCGTGAGGAGACGATCATCGCCGCCGCGCTGACGGTCCTCGACGACCGGCACGACGGCACCCCGGTCATGGCCGACCTCCTGCGGGTCGTGCACGAGGCACCGGAACTCGTACGGTCCGTCGCCCTGGACCGTGGGAGTCTCGGGCGCTACCGCGACATCACCGAGTCGCTGGAGTCCTCCCTCACCGGACTGCTCGGACAAGGACGCCTGGGCGACATGTTCGCCCACCCCACCTCGGTGCCCATGCACACTGACCGGCCCGTGTGCTTCGACGTCTCCTCCATCGACGACTCCGAAGTCCTGCTGCAGGCCGCAGCCCTGCTGTCCTGCTGGACGTACGGATTCAGCGCCGTGGCCGCCTCGCAGGCCCTCGCCGACGCCGGTCTCGAACCTCAGCGCCACTACTTCGTCATCCTCGACGAACTGTGGCGGGTGCTGCGGGCCGGGCGCGGCCTGGTCGACCGGGTCGACGCGCTCACCCGCCTCAACCGGCAGCGCGGCGTCGGCATGGCGATGATCACACATACGATGTCCGACCTGCTCGCGCTGTCCGCCGAGGAGGACCGGATGAAGGCCAAGGGCTTCGTCGAACGCGCGGGCATGGTGATCTGCGGCGGGCTGCCCGGTGCGGAGATGCCGCAGCTGAACCAGGTCGTCGCCATGTCGAGCGTCGAACAGGAAATGATCAGCGGATGGTCGACGCCGCCCGCCTGGGACGCGGGCGCCGGCCGCGAGGCGCCGCCGCCGGGCCGGGGGAAGTTCCTCATCAAGGTCGGTGGGCGGCCCGGCATACCGCTGCAGGTGGAACTGACCCAGGCCGAGCTGGCCGTCAACGACACCAACCGCAAGTGGGCCGCCAGATGACCGCCACCGAAGGCAAACGGGGGCCCGGCTCGGAGGCTGGCCCCTTCCTCTTCCTCGGTCTGGTGCTCACCGTCATCACCGCCGTCGTGGGCTGCTGGATCGCCGCCTTGGCGGGAGCCGCGATCGGCGGTAGGCCCGCTCCGCCCGCCAACCCGTTCACGTACGTCATCGGCTTGCCCGGTGGTACATCGCGGTGGCCGGGCACGGCGGCGACTCTCATCGCGGCGGGGGAGGGGCTGGTGATCCTTCTGACCGCCGTGCTCGTCGTACGCGCTCTCCTGCGGCGCGGCGACCGCCCCAAGGTCGACCGCAGCGCCCGTCATCTGGGCCGGGGCAAGGACCTCGACAAGCTCAGCGCCAAGGGCGCGGCCGCCACCGCCGCCCGGCTGGGAGCGAAGGCCCAGATGCCCGGCGTTTTCATCGGACGGACCGTGAACGGCGGACGCCCCCTCTACGGCTCCTTCGAGGACATGCACATCGACATCTGGGGACCACGCACCGGCAAGACCACCCGGCGAGCGATCCCCGCGATCCTCGACGCCCCCGGCTCGGTGCTCGTCACCTCCAACAAGCGCGACATCGTGGATGCCACGCGTGCCCCGCGCGCCGCCAAGGGCGAGGTGTGGGTCTTCGACCCGCAAGGGCGGGCCGGGGAGCCGCCGTCGTGGTGGTGGAACCCCTTGAGTTACGTCACCGACGTCTCGCGCGCCAGGAAGATGGCTGCTCACTTCGCGATGGGCTCACGCGAGCACGGCGCCAGTACCGATGCGTTCTTCGAACCGGCGGGACAGGACCTCCTTGCGAACCTGCTCCTGGCAGCCGCCGAGTCCAAGGCCCCCATCACCCAGGTCTACCTGTGGCTGACCAAGCCGAAGGACGACACTCCGGTCCGCATCCTCCGTACACACGGCCACGCACTGCCCGCCGACTCCGTCGAAGGGGTCGTCACGGCACCGGAGAAGCAGCGCGGCGGTATCTACGGCACCGCGATGCAGATGGCGTCCTGCCTGGTAAACCCGGCCGTACACCCGTGGATCACCCCGGGCAGATCCACGGTCAAGCGCCGCGAGTTCGTCCCCACGGACTTCGTTGCCGACAACAACGGCACCCTGTACTCCCTCTCCCGCGAGGGCAAGGACTCCGCGGGCCCGCTGGTGACCGCGCTGACCGTCGCCGTCGTCGAGGCCGCCGAGGAGGCCGCGACCGTACAGCCCGGCGGCCGGCTGACCGTGCCGCTGCTCGGCGTCCTGGACGAGGCGGCGAATGTCTGCCGCTGGGCCGACCTGCCCGACCTGTACTCCCACTACGGTTCGCGCGGCATCATCCTCATGACGATCCTGCAGTCCTGGGCCCAAGGCATCGAAGTCTGGGGCGAGAAGGGCATGGAAAAGCTCTGGTCGGCGGCGAACATCCGGATGTACGGCGGCGGCGTGTCCGACACCCGCTTCCTCGGCGACCTCTCTCAGCTCGCCGGGGAATTCGAGGCCGAGACCGTCGCGGTCTCCTACCAGCCGGCGCAGTCCGGCATGGGACTGTTCTCCAACCGCTCCACCAACCACTCCCCGCGCCGCGAACGCGTCTTGGACGTCGCCGACCTCGGCGCGATGCCGCCCGGCCGCGCCCTGGTCCTGGCCTCCGGCACCCCGCCGGTCCTGGTCGCGACCATCCCCTGGTGGGAGGGCCCGCACGCGGAGGCCGTACGCGCCTCGCTCAAGGACCACGACCCCGGAGCCCGCCCGTGACCGAACTCTGGGACGACACCGGCGAGGCTGACGGCGAGGAGCCGGTCTTCGCCTCCCTCGACGAGTTCGTCACCGCCCACCTCGCCCAGCTGATCCGCCGCCGCATCAACGGCACGACGCTGACCTGGTGCCCCGCTTGGTGGAAGCACGCCGAGGCGATCTCCCGTCTGGACGCGGTATGGCGAGCCTGGGAACACCTACGCCTCGACGAGAACCTCGGCATGTCGACCTGGTGGCTCTACCACTGCGACCCGCACCTCAACGCCCTCCTCGACGCCGACACCGGCCCCTTCTCCGCCTGCTCCCCCACCGACGGTCACACCGCCTACCCCCATCCCCCACTGTCGTTGGAGCCTTCGGACCCGGCGTTGTGGACCGGTACCGCTTTCGCCGCGCGCGAGGACGACGGGGCCCGGTAGCCGGAAACTCCGAATGGAGTGGACCAACGTCTTCCGACCGAGCGCACCCTGGCCGGGAAGCGGCAGCCTGGGCGCTGTCCCACGCACACACCTCTTCGGCGTACGGATCAACCGATGCCGGGGCCCGCGGTCCGACCATGAGCCGCTGCAGGCACGGGGCGGGGGATCTCGCCCGTCTTCACTCGGCTCCGTCTGCGCGCCACAGCCTTCGGCAGGTGAACCGACCGCCCGGCCACTGCGACCGCTGCGGCGCCCTCGGCATCCACGGTGGCGGGTGCCGGACCTGCCTTCCGAGGCGTAGAGCTGGTCATGGCCGGGGGCGATGCGGCTGATGAAATCTCGGCGCCCGTGCCGGCTGACGAGCCAGTCGCGAGTTCGGTGAGGCGCGCGGCGGTGGGCGGGGCGGGGTCGTGACCCCAGCGTTCGGCGTAGGCCTCCCGCAGGCCCTCAGGCACGGGCCGGATGTCCAGTTCCTCGGCCTGCTCATCGGCCTTGTCCGTCAGCCGCTCCGCGTCACGGTCGGCTGCGGCAGCGAGAGTCTGGTGCAAATCGGCCCGGCCTTCCAGGACGAGGGCCTCGTTGCGCCACCGTTCGACCTGCGTGAGGTCCATGTCAGGTCGACCGACCATTTCGTCGGCCTGCCGGGTGAGTCGGGCGGCGCCGGTCGCGGCGTCGAAGGCCTGCCCGTACCGGTTCCTGGCCTCCTGACGTGCTTTGGCCGCCTGCTCGGAGTACGTCGCCGCCGGAGCGGTGGCATCGGTACCACCGAGCAGTTCGGCCACTGTGTCCGCAGGTGTGTCGCTCTCCAGGTCGAGGCCGTGTCGGGCGAACAGCTCGTCCTTCAGGACCGTGGCTGTCTTCTCCTTGGCCGGGCTCTCCGGCCAACGGTCGACCTGCCCCCACACGCCCGCGACTTCGGAGGCATTGGCCGTACGCCACCACGACTCGGTGTCCAGCTTGGAGCGCAGGTCAGCGCCCTGGTAAACGTGCCGGGGATCCTCACCGCGCATCTCAGCCTCGACGGCCTGAGCCTGGACGTTCAGCCGCTTCCACGTCTCGCGCAGGCTCGAACGCTCCCCGCTCCCTTCCGCGAGCAGCGAGCCGGCTTCCTCCGTACGTCCCATCTCGGCGAGCACCGCGTGATGGACTTCGTCGAGGCTGCCCGCTTCCGCACCCGAGACGAGATGCCGCTGTCGCTGCGTCTCCGCTTCGATCACCGTCTCTGCTCGTGCCCCGGTGACCTGCGCCGTCGAATCGCCCCCGGCGGGGCTCCCGTCGTTGGCGGCGGTTTCGATCGCGATGCCGCCGTCGAGCTTCCGCCCGTCGTCGGCGCACCACTGCCGCAGTTCTCGCGCGGCGGCTGCCTCGATGCCCTCGCCGGGCGCCGTACGCAGCTCGCCCTGGTGCAGGATCTGCTCAGGGTCGGCTGGGTCCCGGATGACGTACAGGGTCGAGCTCTCGCCCCAGCGTTCGGCCTCCGCGCGGGCCTCGGCGGCTTCCGCACGCAGTTCGGGGGAGCCGAGGACGAGCGCTTTGGAGAGTTCGGGAACGTCTAGCTGCACTTCGGCCGGGCTCAATCCGTAACGATCCGCGAGTTGCTGACGCAGGTGGTCGAGGGTCGCGGCCGCGGCGGGGTCGGAGGGCGCCCACTCGGTGGCGGCCTGCCAGGCCCGACCGATGTCCTCGGGCGCCGGGTCCTTCCAGAAGTCTTCGTCCCAGGCGGCCCGCAGTACGGGCTTGGCCCGCTGTCGGTCATCCCAGATCGTGCGGGCCGCCTCCTGCTGCTCGCGCTGCCACTTCTGCTGCCGGTGCCGGGAGACCTCCACCGCGACGATCTCGGCCACCGTCAGGGCGACGCGGACTGCCTCGACCCACAGGTCGCCTGCCGCACCGGTGATCTCGTTTGTGGTGCGCTCGTACTCCTGCCCGTCCAACTCACCCGGACCGAACACGACATCCCCCGATCATCCGCCGAACAGTGCATCCGACGTAGAGATCGTCCCACGGTAAGGCGCAACAGCGGGGGCGGCGACGTCGCGCGGGCAGCGCCGAACAGGAAGCCAGACAGGCTCGTTGTGCTAGGCGCAAGGCGTGGGCTGCCGTTCGTTTCTCCCCGGATTCTCCCCAGCATTCGGAGGCGCCCAAAAGACCAGGTCAGGGGCTCGTCGGAGGCAGGGTTAGGAGATCATCCGCATCAAGCCGATCGCGAAGGGGCATCCGAGGCGTCAACCCAACTCGGGCATGTGTGCTCAAATTTCATGCCGTAGATAGTTCCTACGAGTGTCGGAGCGAAGAGAATCGCCGCCCACGTCGAGATCTTCTTGATCTGGTCGTGCTGGACGGGCGCCGCGTTCTCATGCCACCAACGTCGCAGCTTCGGCCCGCTGAATGGGCTGCGGCGCCACGCGGGCATCCGAATGCACCACCCAGGATGCCATTCCAATAACATCCCGGCATGCTGAAGCAATGTTTCTTCCCCCGCCACGGCTGCGCCGGACCGTGCTGGTCCTTCTACTCGACCGCTGCAGTCGAGCCGCGCTCCTGCGAAAATCGGAGTACGGCCTATGGATGCCCATCGAGCGAGACGTGCGACTCCGGGACACCTACGAGGCAGCGGCCTCGCAAGCCGTGCGCAGTTGGTGTCATGACGTCGGACCTGGGTGCGTTGCGCCGCTTATGGGCCATGTCTGGGCCTCGGCTCCGTCCAGTACAGCCTGCCGCATTGAGCGGCGGTTGGTCTTGGTGATCGCCCGCCACCCCATCAGCCCACAGATTCCGACTGCTGCCAAAGATCGGTTCCGGGATACGCGGTGGTGGGCTCCATCAGACCTGCTCGAGGTCCGTACGGCTCCCTCGGAGCTCGCTGCGGTCGTGGAGGGATACTGGGGCGGTTGGCTACCGGACGGTCCTATCACCCTCAACTGGGACTGAGACGGGGCCATGCCGTGCTTCCCGGCTGACTGCGGACTTCAACCCTTTCTACAGAGGATCATGGTGCAGGCTCGGTCCATCGAGATCACGCTGGGCGACCAGTAACGAAAGGTCCAACCGCACCCGAACCGATATGCCGCTGCGGGTTGATTACCAGAGATCTCCTCTCAGCAGGGCGCCCTCCACGCCGTAGCGCGCAGCCGCATCAGCGGTAGAGCTGCCTCCTCCGATCCTTCTGTGCCTTCCCATTGCAGTCGATCGGTTGCTCAAGTTCTTTTACGATGGCTCTACTTATGGTTCCTACTTTGCAAAGTGGGTCCGCCCGGGCCAGCAGTTGGTCTCCGCGTCTCGGGCTTGTTGCGAGGTCCGTTGCTCTGGAGGTTGGTGGACGCGAGTGGGAGCGGTGTGGCCTGATCGGCTCGGGATCGGTGACCGGGTGCGGTTCGGCGGGCATGTTTACACGATCACTGTGCTGGATGGGCGCTGTCTGACTCTGGTTGACGCCTTCGGCGCCGCACAACCGATAGATGTCGCCCATCTGGTCCGGAGTTCCGGCTTCGCGGTGCTGGATCGGGAAAGGACCGCGGCCGGGGAAGCATGTTTTCGGCAGGCGGGTCCTGTCGATGAGCAGGCTCGCTGGTGGTATCGGCATGTCATGGAGGTGCTGCATGGGCTGCCTCCGGACGCATCTCCTGGAGCACGGCCCAAACCCGCTTACGACCCGGCGCAGCGCAGCTTGAGCGAACGGGAGGCTGCGAAGGCAGAGGAGCTTTCCCGCGCGGGGGTGCGGGTCACTTCTGTTCGTACCGTGCGGCGTAAGCGTCAGCGGTACCAGGCTGAGGGCCTGGCGGGGCTGGCGGACGGTCGCTCGGGCCGCCGCGGGAGAGTGGGAGGACGGTGGGATCCAAGCGTTCTGCAGGCGTTGCAGACTGTCGTGGAGTCTGGTACGGGTGACAGGCAGGTCAGTGTCGAGCGGGTTCGGCGCGAGGTGACCTCGCGCCTTCGTATGGCCGATTCTCGCGGCGAGTTGGTGATGCCTTCCCGGTCGGCTTTCTACCGCATGTATTCCGAGGCACGTGATTCCGGGCTTCTCCCGGGAGTATCAGGCTCGGGATCCCCACCCAGTGTGGACATCTGGCCCGGCCGGCGGGTTGTGGTGGACATGGTCCGCCTAGCGGCATCCGCGAGATCGGGCGCCAGTCGGCGCGAGCTGGTCGCGGTTCTCGCGGTGGATGTGGACGCCAGGTCCCTGCTCACCGCTGTTTTGCGTGACGGTTCGGTACCCCTGGACGGGGCGGCATTGCTGGCCCGTATGTGTGTACCGCCGGACCTGCGCCCGTTCTGGGCCACCTCGGCCCTCTCGGTTTCCGCCAGCCCCCCATCAGAGCCCCATGGGCCCGTCATCAGACCGGCGACGATCGTGATCGACCGTGCTGCGGTACCCGGACTGAGGGGCCTTCGTGACGCATCCCTGCGACTCGGTATCCGCGTCCAGCTAGGGAATCGGGGCGACCCGCACAAGCCTGAACGCAGCGATGTCGAACACATGGTGAGGCAGATGGCCTCGTTCCTGACTCAGCACCTCGATGCTGTCGGCGTTTTCTCATCATGTACGGACTGGCCGTTAGAACGAGTGCAGCAGGCTGTGGACGACTGGGCCGTACGCGTATGGCCCGAAGTTGATCTCTTCCCTTGGAGACAGCCGTACACACCTCACGGCCGAACACCAGCAGCCCGGTTCACGAAGCTGACCGCCCAGGCTGGATGGATCGCCGTCCCTCTGCCCCCCGAGGAGTTCATTGCCTTGCTGCCGGCGACGAAGCGGGTCGTTGGCCGCCATGGACTGCGATTGATGAACCGGTGGTACGACAGCACGATGCTGAATGCGCTGAGACGTTCCGCAACGCCATCGGGCAACCAGGGACCGTTCGAGGTGCGCTGGGAACCGTACGACTCGCGTCAAGTCTGGGTGCGGTCGCCCGAGCTGGGGTGGATCCCTGTCCCGTTGGCCACCACGGCCACCCGGGCGAGTTCAACAAGATCAGTTGGGGGCAAGGAAGTTGGTACCGCGACGCCGTTCCTCGACTCTGATGGTGCGACGAACAAGGTCATGGCCAGGACGACCGGCTCTGTTCTGCAGGCAGGGGAGCTGAAGAGGGCAGCCCTACGGCTGTCGGCCGCCGCGCCGAATCTGTCTGGGCGCCAGCGGGTGCGTGTGCCGTCCATAGATGATCCAGATCCTGTGCGTGTGGCCTATCACGCGCAACTGCCGATTTACACAACGGGCGTTCAGGCGGCGGTCCAGCGGGCCGAGGAACTGATCGTGCTCAACGAGCATGCAGTCGACGCCCGCTACGGCTTGATCCTCCATGGCGCCCCAGGATCGGGAAAGACCACGGTCTTGACCGAGCTCGCGCACCGCTATATGAGCCGGAGGCCAACTCCTTCGACGGGGGGCGGGGTGATCACGGTCCGGCTGCCACCCGCGACGACGCCTCGCATGCTTCTGGGGGACCTGGCCCGTGCTCTCGACACGCCGGTACCGGCACGGGCGAATACCGCCGAGCTCATCAGGCAGGTGGGCGGGGCCCTACTCGGGGCCACCGTGGGCCTGGTCCTAGTGGATGAGGTACATCATCTGCACACCCCGGCCGGCTCTGCGGTGACGGCGTCCGACGCGCTGGACTACCTGTGCGACCACTCGCCCGCCACGTTCGTGTTCGCTGGCATCGACGTCATCGCGGGAGCTGCCTCTGAGATCACCCGCAATCCGTACCGGCGGCTGATGCCCATCCCGCTCGGCTTCATGGCGTACGACGAAGCGTGGCGAACCCTCGTTTCCGGCGTGGAAAAGATGCTTCGACTGCGCCAGCACGCCCCGGGCACGCTGGCGCACCTGTCCGAGCACCTGCATGAACTCACCGACGGTGGCGGCCACCGGCTGGCTTATCTGATGCGCAGCGGCGCCATCCGGGCCATCCACGACGGCACAGAAGCGATTACGCGTGAGCGACTCGACTATCTGGCCGCCCCCTGGCACACGGGGAGGTCTTGACCCTGGCCTGTCTGCCTTGGGCCAGTCAGACCAGCTACAACGGGACAATGTCCGCCGCAGACGCCGTCAGGCCAACTCAAGGGAGACGCCCAGCCCACGCCACTGCCTGGGCTGGCAGTTGTCGAAATTCATACACATATCCGCTGCTCGAAAATTGGCATCGCATCGAATGGGATTAAAGCGGGCACGAAAATGCCCCCTTGGGAAGGGGCTCCCAAGAGGCTGACAGATAACTCCCCAGCCCTCTAACGTCATCCGCATGACTTATCAGTCATCGACTCGCAGCCTCTCGAGTGGCCCCGTGGACGAGATGGAACTCGTATCCGAACGGTGCGACGCCCTGCTGAAGGAATACGACGAGACCATCAGCGGCCTCGAAGCCTCCCTGCGACAGATGCAGGAAAAACGGGAGTCGGTCGCGATCACGCGCGACGAGGCCCAATCGGTTCTGGCGAGTCTGCGATCTGTACGCGAACGCGCCGAGTCACTCCAGCTGCTGGAAACCCCGGACAGTTCCGCCCCCCAGTGGCTCGCACCCGACGAAGATGATCACACCCAGACCCCGACGCCCGAGCCGCCGGTTCCGCCGACGCCCGCCAAGGCTGTCATCGTCAGGGGGCCCCGCATGAAGGAGATCCTCAGCGTCCTGGGGGCCGACCCTGACCGGGCCTGGGGCACCAGGGACATCGCCGCCCTCCTGGGGATCGCGGACAACGCGAAGGCCAGCCGCAAGGCCCTACGCGCGAACCTGCGAAGCCTGACTGCCCGCGGGGTGCTGGAACGCATCACGGTCGAAGGCGACAGCCACACCTACTACCGGCCGCTCATGAACTGGAGTTTCATCTGACACCGACTCCGTAAAGCCCTTTGCGCATTCATGACCGCCGCCGCACAAAACGATCCAGTTAGCCCCTGGATCTGCGGCGACGGTCTGGCCCTCAGGCCGTTCTCGACAATACCGGGGTCCACCCAGCCGTGTCGGGCATTCGGCCAATCCTGCCTGCCTGTTCCCAGGAAGCCGAATGCCCATGCGAATTCACTGCGCCGGATTCCCCGGCCCACGTCCGGGCCAGAGGTCCACATCGAGCGCCTTCTCCAGGTTCGCGATCGTCAACAGGTCGCACCACACCTCGCCAGCCAGCACCTTCATGATGGTCAGCCGCGCGACATCGCTCCGGCGGGAGACCTCCGCGATCGACCAGCCACGCGCGTCGATCGCCTTGCGCAGCCGCGCGGCAACTTCCTGGGCGACCTGCGCCCCGTGGTGGTCATCGAGCACAGCGCGCGGCCATGTGCCCTTGAGCCGGTACCCAATGGGTCTGCGATGCCGCTTGTCTCCTTGTGACACAGCGACGAGTGTCGCCCATCCGGACCTCCTGACATGACAGCGCCCACCATCTCCACCCACTGTAATTGGAATGGCACCCCTCCCGGGGTCCTTTCGTGGTGGAGACTCGCAATGGATGCAATCGAGCAGTACCGGCCCAAACTCCCAGGTCCCGTGTGGGATCGGATCGGCCCGGACTGCCGCCGCGCGGTGGCCAAGGCCAAACCCTCAACACCGAAGACCGCGCGGGACTGGATCGCAGCGCTGGCCCACGCCGCCGCCTATGCCGACGCGTGCGGACGGCCGTCCCGCGCCGAGCACGTGCTCGCTGCCGACGCGATCGAGCTCTACCTCGCCACCGGCTGCCAGCACCTGTCCGAAGCCTCGCGCGGCAACTGCCGCGGCCGACTCCACCACCTGCGCCGCGCCCTTCTCGGGCCCGACGTCGTCACCGGAGCACCTGCCGCCTACTCCGGATCCGACCCCTCCCGCCCCTACACCCCCGCCGAACAGGCCCATCTGTACTCCGGTGCCCGCGCCCAGCCAACCGCCGAACTCCGTTACGGATGTCTGACGTTGCTCGCCCTCGGACTCGGCTGCGCCCTGGACTCACCCGAGATCATCCCGCTGCGCGCCCACGACGTACGCGAAGCACCCAACGGCGCGGTAGCCGTCGCGGTACGCGGCCGACGCCCGCGAGTGGTGCTGTGCCGCACTACCTGGGCCCCTGTACTTGCCGAGGCTGTCTCCTGGGCGTCCACGTCCGGGGACAAGGTCCGCTATCTGTTCCGGCCCAGCAGCTTCTCCCGCAACTCGAACACCATCACGAATTTCATCGCACGCACCAAGACCTCGCCCAGCGCCCCACCGCTGGTGATGGGCCGCGCCCGTGCCACCTGGCTCGTAGACGCGGTCGAGGCCCACATGCACCTGCCGACCTTGATGGCGGCGGCCGGGCTGACCACCCTGCGCTCCATCGACCGTGTCATGCCCTACGTCCGCAACCTGCCCGCCGAGCAGGCCGCAGCCTCCCTGAGGGGGCTGTGATGACCAGCCGGCTCGAACGCCACGCGAGCATCTCCAAGCTCCGCGCCCGCCGCATTGTCGTCGACGACAACGACGTGCTGGAGGTACTGGCTGACCTCGACGCCGAGAACCTGGTCAGCGAGATCGCACCCCTGGTCAAACAGCACACCGGGCGACGCCGCCACCTCAACGTCGAGGGCCTGCTGCTGGGCATGTGCCTGTGCTCCGCCATGCACTCCGGGACCGTCACCCTGTGCACCGCCGCCGACCTGCTGGCCTTCGGCATCAGCGACACCATGCGCCACCGCTTCGGCATCCCCCACTACCCCGACAACGACCGGGGCTACGAGGCCTTCTACGCAGTCGTGCGGCGTCTCTTCCACAATGTCATCGACGCCATCGATCCCTCTCCGCTGCCCAAGAATCACCGCATCGACATCGCCTACGCAGCCGAACTGCAAGCCCGGGCCGACAAGGACCTCCTCGACCGCAAACGGACCCTGCTGCTGCGGGTCTCCAACAAGATCCTCAGCATGTCGCTGCGCCATGCCCACCCCTTGCTCGAAGGAACGTGGGACGGCTCCTGCGTGGTCGACGCCACCGTCATCGGCACCTACGCGAAAGGCCTCGCCCCCGACAGCGACGTCACCTCCACCGACCCCGACGGCGGCTGGTACGTCCGCACCGCCGGGCACGAGGATCCCCTGGCCCTCCGAGAGCTCGCCCCGCCTCCGCCCAAGGCCAAAAACGGCGGCAAGCCCGTGGGCAAGACCAAGAGCAAGAGGGTCAAGAAAAAGCTGTACGGCTTCGACGCCACATTGATCGTCGCCCGTGACCCCCAACACGACGGAGCCCCACTCCCAGACGGCTCCGCCGACCCCGCCGCCATCCCAGCCCTGATCTGCGCCTTCTCCGTCGAAAAACCCAGCCGCCGCCCCGGCCAAGTCGCCGTCGAAGCCCTCCAGCGCGTCGACCCCCGTTACCCACGCGGCTACCTCGCCGGCGACCGCCTCTACAACGACCAACGCTCCGAAGTCTTCCAGCTGCCCATCCGCGCCATGGGCTACCTGCCCGTCTACGACTACGCCAAAGACCAGCTCGGCGTGCAAGACGGCATCGGCGGAGCCCAACTCGTCGAGGGATCCTGGTACTGCCCCTCCATGCCCGCACCTCTGGTCAACGCCACCATCGACCTTCTCGCCAAACGCATCGACAAGACCACCTGGATCGAACGCATCCACGCCCGCACCGCCCACCTCCTCATGCCCAAGGAAGCCGCCGACCCCGAAGGCCACCGCCGGATGATGTGCCCCGCCGAAGCCCGCCGCGTCCAGTGCCCCCTCAAGCCCCGCACCATGGGCGCCGGAATCCACCTCCCTCTCGTCGACCCCGCCCCCAGCCCCACAAAACCGCCGCCCGTCTGCGAACAGCGCAGCATGACCATCCCGCCCCAGTCCGGCGCCTCCCAGTGGCAGCCCCTGCAGTACGGCACTAAGGACTGGCAGCGCGTCTACTTCCGGCTCCGCAACAGCGTCGAGGGCATCAACGGCTTCGGGAAAGACCCCCTCCACGAGCACATCGAGTCAGCCGGCACCCGCCGCATCCGCGGCATCGCCGCCCAGACCATCCTGCTCGCCTTCCAGCTCGCCCACGTCAACCGGCGCAAACTCGCCGGCTGGGCAGACGCCGTCGCCCTCAACGGCGAACGTCCCCGCCGACGCCCCACCCGCCGCCGCAAAACCCAGCCCCTAGGCACGTGGGCCCCCAAGGGCCACCTCACCGGGGCCTGACACAGCCCCAAACCCCAAAAAAAGCGAGAAGCCCCACTGCCAGTGGCTCCGGCCGCTGGCAGTCGTGCGCCCCCAGCCCCGAAACCGGCCCAACCCAACCCGACATACCAAAACAGCCCGCATCATCACCTGATGCGGGCTGTTTCGTCGTTGCTGTGAAGCACCTTCCGTCGGTGCCCCTGTGTGCGCGAGGGGGGATTTGAACCCCCACGTCCCGAAGGACACTGGCACCTGAAGCCAGCGCGTCTGCCGTTCCGCCACTCGCGCAAAGTGACGCCGTTCGAGTCTCTCACTGGTTTGTGCGAGCCCCTGACGACAAGCAGAAGATTACCACGCTGGCGCGGGGTGATTCACGCCCGTTGTTTTGGGGGACCCGACCTGGGAACGCCGCTACCGGTCTGCACCTCCTTCACGGTGCCGGGTGCGGGACACTGTCAGGAGGCCACCTCTACGATCCCTGTGATAGGTGACACTCATCCACTGGCCAGACAAGGGGAACCAGCCGATTTCCCTACGCGTGGATACGATCAGTAAGCAGTACCAGGACGACAACGACGGAGGAGGTGCCCCATGGGAGTCCTGAAGCGTTTTGAGCAGCGGCTCGAAGGCCTGGTCAACGGCACCTTCGCCAAGGTGTTCAAGTCCGAGGTCCAGCCCGTGGAGATCGCCGGTGCCCTCCAGCGCGAGTGCGACAACAACGCCACGATCTGGAACCGCGAGCGGACTGTCGTCCCCAACGACTTCATCGTCGAGCTGTCCACCCCGGACTACGAGCGCCTCAGCCCGTACTCCGGACAGCTGGGCGACGAGCTGTCCGGCCTGGTCCGCGACTACGCGAAGCAGCAGCGCTACACCTTCATGGGCCCCATCAAGGTCCATCTGGAGAAGGCAGAAGACCTCGACACGGGTCTCTACCGTGTACGCAGCCGCACCCTCGCAGCCAGTACGTCGCAGGCCCCCGGCCAGCAGAGCCCGGCCGTCGGCCCACCGGTCGGCGCGGCACCCGCCGCGCCCAGGGGCGGCGGCTACGGCTACCCGCCGTCGGCGGCGCCGGGCGCGCCCCCGATGCCCGCGGCCCCACCGCCTTCCCACGCCGCCAGGCCAGGACCGGCGGCCGCACGCCCGGCAGGACAGGGCCCCGGCGCACCGGGACCCGGCCCGATGCCGGGTGCCCAGACGCGCCGCTGGATCGAGATCAATGGCACACGCCACCAGATCTCCCGTCCGACCCTGGTGATGGGCCGCAGCACCGACGCCGACGTGCGGATCGACGACCCCGGCGTATCGCGCCGGCACTGTGAGATCCGGACCGGAACGCCCTCCACGATCCAGGATCTCGGTTCCACCAACGGCATCGTGGTAGACGGACAGCACACCACCCGCGCTACGCTCCGCGACGGCTCGCGGATCGTCGTGGGCAGTACGACCATCGTTTATCGGCAAGCCGAAGGGTGAAGCGGGGGCAATGTCAGAGCTGACCCTGACGGTCATGCGGCTAGGTTTCCTGGCTGTTCTGTGGCTGTTTGTGATTGTGGCCGTCCAGGTCATCCGCAGCGACCTGTTCGGTACGCGCGTTACGCAGCGCGGCTCACGCCGCTCCGCGAACGCCGACCAACGGCCGCCGCAGACCGGACGCCAACAGGCTGCGGCCACACCGCCGCAGCAGCGCCAACGTCGTGGCGCACCCACCAAACTGGTGGTCTCCGAAGGCACCCTCACCGGAACAACGGTGGCGCTCCAGGGGCAGACCATCACCCTGGGGCGGGCACACGATTCGACGATCGTGCTGGACGACGACTACGCGTCGAGTCGGCATGCCAGGATCTACCCGGACCGTGACGGCCAGTGGATCGTCGAGGATCTCGGGTCCACCAACGGCACGTATCTGGACCGGACCCGACTCACCACCCCGACACCGATTCCGCTGGGCTCGCCGATCCGCATCGGCAAGACCGTCATCGAGCTGCGGAAGTAGTGCTACGTCATGATTGAGCGCGAGCGGAGCGAGCGAGTCGCGGCGGTCCCGTCAACGGACCCCCGCAGGCTTCCGACCGGAGGGTGGGCACCGTGCGGATGTACCCGGAGCCGACGGGCGAGGTGCGCATGAGTCTGTCGCTGCGCTTCGCCGCCGGATCGCACAAGGGCATGATCCGGGAGGGCAACGAGGATTCCGGCTACGCCGGTCCGCGCCTTCTCGCGATTGCCGACGGGATGGGCGGCCAGGCCGCCGGCGAGGTCGCGAGCTCCGAGGTGATTTCCACCCTGGTGCAGCTCGACGACGACGTACCCGGGTCGGACATCCTGACCTCGCTCGGCACCGCCGTGCAGCGCGCCAACGACCAGTTGCGCGTCATGGTCGAGGAGGACCCCCAGCTGGAGGGCATGGGCACCACGCTCACCGCCCTGCTGTGGACGGGTCAGCGCCTCGGCCTCGTACACGTCGGCGACTCGCGCGCCTACCTGTTGCGGGACGGCGTACTGACGCAGATCACCCAGGACCACACCTGGGTGCAGCGTCTTGTCGACGAGGGCCGCATCACCGAGGAAGAGGCCACCACCCACCCGCAGCGCTCCTTGCTGATGCGGGCGCTGGGCAGCGGTGACCATGTCGAGCCCGATCTCTCCATCCGTGAGGTCCGGGCCGGCGACCGCTATCTGATCTGCTCCGACGGGCTGTCGGGCGTCGTCTCCCACCAGACGATGGAGGAGACCCTCTCCGACTACCAGGGCCCGCAGGAGACCATTCAGGCGCTCATCCAGTTCGCCCTGCGCGGCGGCGGCCCCGACAACATCACCTGCATCGTCGCGGACGTCCTCGACGTCGACGGCAACGACACCCTGGCCGGTCAGCTCAACGACACCCCGGTCATCGTCGGCGCGGTCGCCGAGAACCAGCTCGCGCTGAACGCCGCCGACGACGCGGCCGCCATGCAGACCCCCGCGGGCCGCGCGGCGGGCCTCGGGCGGCCCGTGCCGCACCAGCCCGCACCGGGCGGCTTCGGCCCGCCCGGCAGCGGCGATGGGGACAGCTACGGCGCGGCCCCCGACGGCAGCTTCGGCGCGTACAGCGACGAGGACTTCGTCAAGCCGCGCACCGGCCGCAAGTGGTTCAAGAGATCGTTCTACATCGTGCTCGCGCTCGCCGTGGTCGGCGGCGGTCTGTACGGCGGCTACCGCTGGACCCAGACCCAGTACTACGTCGGCGCCAACAAGGAGCACGTCGCTCTCTACCGGGGCATCAGCCAGGACCTGGCCTGGGTCTCGCTCTCGAAGGTCGAGAAGGACCACCCCGAGATCGAACTCAAGTACCTCCCGCCCTACCAGCGCAAGCAGGTCGAGGCGACCATCACCGAGGGCAGCCTCCCCGACGCACGCGAAAAGGTGACGGAACTGGGCGCCCAGGCGTCCGCGTGCAAGAAGGACGAGGAGCGCCGCGAAGCCGAGCGGGCGAGCAAGCCGCCCGTCGGTGAGGGCGAAGCGGGTGGCGCCACCGGCTCCACTCCCACCACACAGGCCAACAAGTCCACGAAGATTCCGACGGCGACAGCAACGCCCACTCCGGGCCCCAGCCTCTCCGAGGACGAGCAGAAGCTGGTCTCGCAGTGCGGTAAGCCGTAAAGCCGTAGGGGGCCTTACCACCATGAGCGTTGTCACCAACACGACCACCATCGGCGCGATCGAAGCGCCGAGCCGACGCAACACCGAGCTCGCCATGCTCGTCTTCGCCGTCATCATCCCGGTCTTCGCGTACGCCAATGTCGGCCTCGCCAAGGACGGCACACTGCCGACCGGCATGCTCGGCTACGGGCTTGGCCTCGGCCTGCTCGCGGGCGTCGCGCACCTGACGGTGCGTAAATTCGCCCCGTACGCCGACCCGTTGATGCTGCCCCTGGCCACTTTGCTCAACGGCCTGGGCCTGGTGCTGATCTGGCGTCTCGACCAGGAGCCGGGGATCACCACAGCGGCGCTCGGCGGTGCGATGGCACCCAAGCAGATGATCTGGTCGACGGTCGGTGTCGCCCTGTTCCTGGGCGTGCTGCTGTTCCTGAAGGACCACCGCGTCCTTCAGCGGTACACGTACATCTCGATGGTCGTGGCCCTGGTGCTGCTGATCCTGCCGATGTTCTTCCCCGGCGTGAACGGCGCGAAGATCTGGATCACCATCCCCGGCGTCGGCTCGCTGCAGCCCGGCGAGTTCGCGAAGATCATTATCGCGATCTTCTTCGCCGGCTATCTGATGGTGAAACGCGACGCGCTCGCCCTGGCCAGCCGCCGCTTCATGGGCATGTACCTGCCCCGCGGCCGTGACCTCGGTCCGATCCTCGCCATCTGGGCCATCAGCCTGATGATCCTGATCTTCGAGACCGACCTGGGCACCTCGCTGCTCTTCTTCGGCCTCTTCGTGATCATGCTGTACGTCGCCACCGAGCGCACCAGCTGGGTCGTCTTCGGCCTCACGCTCAGCGCCGCCGGCGCGGTCGGCGTCGCCTCGTTCGCGAGCCACGTACAGACCCGTGTCGACAACTGGCTCAACCCGCTGCAGACCGTCTGCGTCAACGGGGAATGCGGCCTGGTCACCGAGACCGCCCAGGCCATGTACTCCTTCGGCTCCGGCGGCCTCTTCGGCGCCGGTCTCGGCCAGGGCTACTCCCGCCTCATCGGCGGCATCGCCCCCAAGAGCGACTACATCCTCGCCACCGTCGGCGAGGAGCTGGGCCTGGCCGGGCTGATGGCGATCATCCTGCTGTACGGGCTGCTCATCGAGCGCGGTGTACGCACCGCGCTCGCCGCCCGTGACCCCTTCGGCAAGCTTCTCGCCATCGGGCTCTCCGGCGCCTTCGCCCTGCAGATCTTCGTCGTCGCCGGCGGCGTCACCGGCCTCATCCCGCTGACCGGTATGACCATGCCGTTCCTCGCACAGGGCGGCTCCTCCGTCATCGCCAACTGGGCACTCGTCGCCATCCTGCTGCGCATCAGCGACACCGCGCGCAGGCCCGCCCCCGCTCCCGCCCCGTCCTCCGACGCCGAGATGACCCAGGTGGTCCGCCCGTGAACAAGCCCCTGCGCCGGGTCGCGATCTTCTGCGGCCTGCTCGTCCTCGCTCTGCTCGTCCGCGTCAACTGGGTCCAGTACGTCAAGGCCGACGAGCTCTCCAAGGCCTCGGACAACCGCCGGGTCCTGATCGACCGTTACGCCCACAAGCGCGGCGACATCATCGTCGACGGCAAGGCGATCACCGGGTCCAAGGAGTCCCCGCGCGGGGACTTCAAGTTCCAGCGGACCTACAAGGACGGCCCCATGTGGGCCCCCGTCACCGGCTTCACCTCGCAGGCCATGGGCTCCAACCAGATCGAGTCGATCGAGGACAGCATCCTCACCGGCACCGACGACCGCCTCTTCATCGACCGCACGCTGTCGATGTTCACCGGGGACAAGAAGCAGGGCGGCAACGTCGTCACGACGCTCAAGGGCGCCGCCCAGAAGGCCGCCTTCGAGGGCCTGGGCAACCGCAAGGGCGCTGTCGCGGCCATCGATCCGCGCAGCGGCGCGATCCTCGCCCTGGCCAGCACCCCCTCGTACGACCCCTCGCTCGTCGCCGGAAGCACCGACCAGGACACCGCGAACTGGCAGAAGTACGAGAAGGACCCGGACAAGCCCATGGCGAACCGGGCGCTGCGCGAGACCTACCCGCCCGGCTCCACCTTCAAGGTGGTCACCGCCGCCGCGGCCCTGGAGCACGGCCTCGTCGACGACATCGACGCCAAGACCGACTCACCGCTGCCCTGGCGGCTGCCGCTGTCCACCAAGAACCTCCCCAACGAGGGCAACATCCCCTGCAAGGACGCGACCCTGCGCAACGCGCTGCGGGTGTCCTGCAACACCGTCTTCGGCAAGGTCGGCGCCGACCTCGGCAACGAGAAGATGCTGGAGACCGTCGAGAAGTTCGGCTTCAACAAGGAGCAGTTCGTCCCGGTGCGCACCAGCGCCAGCGTCTTCTCCAAGAAGATGGACGGCGCACAGACCGCCCTGTCCTCCATCGGCCAGTTCAACACCGCGACCACGCCGCTCCAGATGGCCATGGTGACCTCCGCGATCGCCAATGACGGCAAGCTGATGAAGCCGTACATGATCGACCAGCTCAAGGACCCGAGCCTGAACGTCCTGGAGAAGACCAACCCCACGGAGATGAGCCAGCCGCTCTCCGGGGACAACGCGCAGAAGCTCCAGGAGATGATGGAGACCGTCGTCAAGGACGGCACCGGCTCCAGTGCCCAGATCGACGGGGCCACAGTCGGCGGCAAGACCGGTACCGCCCAGCACGGCGTCGACAACAGCGAGAAGCCGTACGCCTGGTTCATCTCGTACGCGAAGACCGGCAACGGCGAATCGCCCGTGGCCGTGGCCGTGGTCGTCGAGGACGACGACGCCAACCGTGAGGACATCTCAGGTGGCGGTCTCGCCGCCCCCATCGCCAAGCGCGTGATGCAGGCCGTCATCGACGACAAGAAGTGACGCCGGTCACGCTGACGCCCCGTATGCCCATGTGGGAGTACCGGTCGGGTATCAGCTGACCGTCGCGGGCCGATCAGGTGCGGCGTGGCCGGTACCGTATCCGCGAGCAGCACACCGCCGGATCACACACCGGTGTGGTCGGGACAGACGGAGAGGGCTGGATTAGCTATGGAAGAGCCGCGTCGCCTCGGCGGCCGGTACGAGCTGGGCTCGGTGCTCGGCCGTGGTGGCATGGCCGAGGTTCACCTCGCACACGACACCAGGCTCGGCCGCACCGTTGCCGTGAAGACGCTGCGGGTGGACCTCGCCCGCGACCCGTCCTTCCAGGCCCGGTTCCGCCGTGAAGCCCAGTCGGCCGCCTCGCTCAACCACCCGGCGATCGTCGCGGTCTACGACACCGGCGAGGACTACGTCGACAACGTCTCCATCCCGTACATCGTGATGGAGTACGTCGACGGGTCGACCCTGCGCGAGCTGCTGCACTCCGGGCGCAAACTGCTGCCCGAGCGCACCCTGGAAATGACCGTGGGCATCCTCCAGGCACTTGAGTACTCGCACCGCGCCCAGATCGTGCACCGAGACATCAAACCGGCCAACGTCATGCTGACGCGCACCGGCCAGGTCAAGGTCATGGACTTCGGCATCGCCCGCGCCATGGGCGACTCCGGTATGACCATGACCCAGACGTCCGCCGTCATCGGCACCGCCCAGTACCTCTCGCCCGAGCAGGCCAAGGGCGAGCAGGTCGACGCACGCTCCGACCTGTACTCGACCGGCTGCCTGCTCTACGAGCTGCTGACGGTCCGCCCGCCCTTCATCGGAGACTCACCGGTCGCGGTCGCCTACCAGCACGTACGGGAGGAGCCGCAGACCCCGAGCAACTTCGACCCCGAGATCACGCCCGAAATGGACGCGATCGTGTTGAAGGCGCTGGTCAAGGACCCCGACTACCGCTATCAGTCGGCCGACGAGATGCGTGCCGACATCGAGGCGTGTCTCGACGGCCAGCCGGTCGCGGCCACTGCCTCGGTCGGCGCGGCCGGATACGGCGGCTACCCGAACGACCAGCCGACCTCGGCGATGCGTCCCACCGACTCCGGTGCGGGCGCCACGTCGATGCTGCCGCCGATCAACCCGGACGACGGCGGCTACGGCTACGACGAGCGCCCGGACCGCCGCAGGCAGCAGCCGAAGAAGAGCAATACCTCGACGATCCTGCTGATCGTGGCGGGCATCCTGGTGCTCGTCGGCGCGATCCTGATCGGCAAGGCGTTCTTCGGCGAAAACTCGGGCAGCACCCAGGACTCCACCGTACCGACGCTTATCGGCGAGACACTCGACGACGCCAAGGGAATCGCGGCCAACGCCGATGTCACGGTCGAGGTCTCCAAGCGCGAAGAGTGCGAGGACCAGCCCAAGGGCAGGATCTGCAGCCAGAGCCCGGAAGCCAATAAGGTGGTCGCGCCGAACACCGCCGTCTCGGTCGTCGTCTCCACGGGCGCTCCGAAGATCGAGGTCCCGGACGTCGAGGAGAAGTCCGAGGACAGCGCGACGGAGATCCTGGAGAACAAGGGCTTCACGGTGGACACCAAGGCGGTCGAGTCCGAGGAAGAGGTCGGCACGGTCGTCGACCAGGACCCGAAGGGCGGCTCCAAGGCCGAGAACGGCTCCGCGGTCACCATCTCCATCGCGAAGACCTCCAAGGCCGACGTCCCCGACGTCACCGGCCAGGGCTTCGAAGCGGCCAAGAAGCAGCTCACGGACCTCGGCTTCGTCGTGGCCCGGGTGGACGAGGAGTCGGACGCCACGGCGGACTCGGTCATCAAGCAGGACCCCGTGGGCGACAGCCAGACGGACAAGGGCGGCACGATCACCCTGATCGTCGCCAAGGCTCCCGCCGCGCCGGAGCAGGTCGCGGTGCCCGCCGTGGCCGGCCAGCAGCTCAAGGACGCCCGCAAGGCGATCGAGGACGCCGGCCTGACCGTCGGGGCGATCACGGGCCCGCAGGAGGACAACGCGCTCGTCGCCCTCACCCAGCCCCCGGCCGGCACCCAGGTGGCCAAGGGCACGGCCATCGCCCTCACCACCGCCGGAAGCGGCGGCCAGGACAACGGCGGCCAGAACGGCGGGCAGAACGGCGGCGGCTTCATCGGTGGCGGCTTCGGCCGCAACGGGGACGACGACTAGCCCGTACCGCACCGCTGTACACGAGCAAAAGCTGTAGCAAAAGGGGCCGTGGACTTCTTCCGAAGTCCACGGCCCCTTTGCGCTGCCCGGCCGGCCCGCGTCCCGCCGGGCGGATCAGGCCAGTTCCGGGGGCGGAGTGCGGTCGGCGTCGACCTTCTCCGTACGCTCCAGCTCGCCCCACACGATGTACCGGTACTGCGAGGTGTAGACCGGCGTGCACGTCGTCAGGGTGATGTAGCGCCCCGGCTTCTTCTTCCCCGACTCCTCGGGGACCGGGTCGAGCACGTCCACGTTGTACTTCGAGGTCTGCGGCAGCTTCTTGTAGACCTTGTAGACGTACCAGGTGTTCTTCGTCTCGAAGACGACCGCGTCGCCGTCCTTGAGCTTGTCGATGTTGTGGAACTTCGCTCCGTGTCCGTCGCGGTGCGCCGCCAGCGAGAAGTTGCCCTGCTTGTCGGCCGGCAGCGCGGACTTGACCGGGTCGGTGTAGTACCCGGCGACACCCCGGTTGAGGCCCTTGGAGTCGGTGCCCTTCCTGACCAGGATCTCGCCGCCCTTCATGGCGGGTACGTGCAGGAAGCCGATGCCGTCCTTGGTGTCGAGGGCGCCGGGGCCACCGGCCCAGCGGTCACGCACCTCGTTGCCCTGCCGGCCCGCCTCGGCGTCGGCGAGCACGTTCGTCCACCACAGCGAGTACACGACGAACAGGCCGAGCACCACGCCCGCGGTGATCAGCAATTCCCCGAAGACGCTGACGGCGCCCGCGATACGTCCGCGCGCCCCCCACCCCACCGCGGGCGCCGACGCGGGCGCGGGTGCGCCGGTCCGCTCGTCCTGCTCCGTCTTGGCTGCCACCGCGCTCGACCCCGTCCTGGATACTTCCCCTGCGACCGGCGCGGTCTCAGCCGACGAGTGCGTCGGGCCGGCCCTTGCTGCGCGGTCGTTCGTCGACCATCTTGCCCCACACGATCATTCGGTACGTACTCGTGAATTCCGGGGTACAGGTCGTCAAAGTGACGTACCGGCCGGGCCCGGTGAACCCCGAACCCGGCGGCACCGGACTGAGCACCGCGACGTTCCGCGGTGCGGTCTGCGGCAGGATGCTCGCCATTTCGTACGTGTAGTACGTGTCCTGCGTCTCGACGACGATCGCGTCGCCCGGCTCCAGCCTGTTGATGTACCGGAACGGCTCACCGTGGGTGTTGCGGTGGCCCGCCACCGCGAAGTTGCCCTGCTTGTCGGACGGCATCGCCGTCTTGAGCTTGCCCTCCGCGTAGTGGCCGACCATGCCGCGGTCGAGCACGTCGGGCTTGCTGATGCCCTCGGCGACCGGGACCTTCACGTCCAGCTTGGGGATGTGCATGATGGCGAAGCCCTTGCCGGGCTCGAAGGCGCCCGGCTTGCGGCCATTCGCCCAGTCGTTCTCCAGGCTGCTGGCCGTGCCGTTGGCCTGCTGCTGGGCCAGGACGTTCGTCCACCACAGCTGGTAGGTGACGAACAGCAGCATCAGGACGCCGACGGTGATGAACAGTTCGCCGAAGAAGCGGCTGGCGACCACGGCGGGGCCGTCCTTGCCTGCCCGGACCGCGCGCCTGGCCTCCAGCCGGGAGAGCGGCGCCGAACCGTTGCCGTCCGTACGTCCCCGGGCGCCGCCCGGACCGGCCTCGGCGGGCTTGCGTCCCCGCCCCTTGGCCGCCCTGCGGCGCTCCGCGCGGCCACCGGTGGGCGGCGGCGGGTCCTGTTCGGCCGTCCGCCGGGTGTCGACGGCCGGCATCCCGACCGTCGCGTCGTCGTGGCCCGCGTGGGTCGCGCGGGCCGTGCGGGCATCGCGAACGGCCTCGTGGGCGAGAGGCGGCATCGGTGCGGACGCGGGTATCCGCTCGGGCATCGGCGCCGGCTGCTCCTGCCCGTACCAGTCGCGCCGGTAGCCCTCGGGGTCGTACCACTCCTGCGGCTGCTGGTACGGCTGCTGCGGTTGATAGGGCTGCTGAGGCTGCTGGTACTGCAGTGGCTGCTGCGGTTCGGGCTGGGGGTGCCAGGAGGGGGCCTGAGGGCCCTGCTGCGGCGCCGTCGGCCCGGTCGGGGCCTGGAACCACGGCGAGCCCTCACCGCCCGGCAGCGGGTCGTTCAGCGGATCCGCGAGCCGGTCCACCGCCGCCTCGAACTCGGCCGCCGCCCCGTCCCCGTACGCGACCTGCTCGTACGGGCCCTCCTGGCCTGCGTCGTGTCCGGGGCGGAGCTCCGTCACGCCACGGCCTTGCCCTTCCCCGAGCTCTCAGCTTCGTTCGAGCAGCGGAGGCCCCATCCCGGCGCGAGCCCGGCCGATCGCTCCACCGCGCCCGGATCACCGCACTGCGCAAGCCAGTTGGCCAGCATCAGATGCCCGTGTTCGGTCAGCACCGACTCGGGGTGGAACTGCACACCCTCCACCGGCAGATCTCTGTGCCGGACGCCCATGATGATCCCGTCGGCCGTCCGCGCGGTGACCTCCAACTCGGCGGGCAGCGACCCGGGCTCCGCCGCCAGCGAGTGATAGCGCGTCGCGGTGAACGGCGAGGGCAGCCCGGCGAACACGCCCACGCCCTCGTGCGTCACCGCTGACGTCTTGCCGTGCAGCAGCTCGGGCGCCCGGCCCACCACACCGCCGTACGCCACCGCCATCGACTGCATGCCCAGACAGACGCCGAAGACCGGCACGCCCGTCGCGGCGCAGTGGCGCACCATGTCGACGCACACACCGGCCTGTTCGGGCGCCCCGGGTCCCGGCGAGAGCAGTACGCCGTCGAAGCCGTCCTGGGCGTGGCTCAGCTCCACCTGGTCGTTGCGCAGCACCTCGCACTCGGCGCCGAGCTGGTAGAGGTACTGGACCAGGTTGAAGACGAAGCTGTCGTAGTTGTCGACGACGAGGATGCGCGCGCTCACGGGCCCGCCCCTCCGTCGACCGTCACATCGTTGAACGGGAGCAGCGGCTCCGCCCACGGGAAGACGTACTGGAACAGCGCATAGACGACCGCGAGGATCAGTACGAAGGCGATGAACGCCCGCACCCATACGTTGCCCGGCAGACGCCGCCAGATCCAGCCGTACATGCTGTCCCTTCCGTTCGGTCCGGGACCCAGGATAAAGGGCGGCGGCCGGGGCTCGTGGGTCAGCGGCGCAAAGCGGGCGGCTTGCCCTCCGCGACGGGCCGGGTGGCGTCCAGGTGCGCCCAGGCGATCAGCCGGTGGCTGCTGCCCCATTCCGGGTCGCACGTCGTCAGCGTCAGATAGCGCCCAGGACCGTCGAAATCGATCGCGTTCCGTGCCAGCGGGCGCGGCACCGGGTCGATCACGCCGGTGTCGCTCGGCACGGTCAGGTAGGGCTTGTTGTCGATGCGGTACGTGAACCAGGTCGCCCCGTCGGTCAGCACCACCGCGTCGCCGGGCCGCAGTTTCGGGAAGTCCTTGAAGGGGTCGCCGTACGTGCGGCGGTGACCGGCGACGGAGAAGTTCCCCTTCTGCCCGAGCTGCGCGGTCCCCGCGTAGTGCCCGAGCCCCTTCTTCAGGGTCTTCACCTTCGTGCCCTCAAGGACCGGCCAGTCCCAGCTCTTGCCGAGCCGCGGCACATACATCACCGCGAAGGGTTTGCCCGGCCGGTACGCCGCGGGAACGGGCGGCGAGCCCTGCACGGGCGACGAGCGGTCCGGGACGGCGCCCTGCGCCCACTGGTCCTGGAGCTGGTCTATCTGCCCGTCGCTCGCGTCGGTGGCCTGCACACCGGTCCAGAACACCAGATACACCACAAAGAGCACGATCACCGTGCCGATGGTGATGGACAGTTCACTGAAGGTCCTGACGACCAGTCGCACCGACACCGGCTCCCCCAAGCGCTACCCGTCGAAGCACTACCCGTCGGTCACCCGACGGGACTCGCATAGTGGAGATCCACTGTGCCCGAGTAGCCGGGCAGAGTCATCGCCTCGTGTTCGTCAACTTTCCACCCCAGGCCGTACGCCTTCACGTACAGCTGGTAATTCTGGATCGCCGTGGAGGCCGTGAGCGCGCGCTGGAGCCGGTCCGGGTCGCCGACGGCCGTGACCTTGTACGGCGGCGAGTAGACGCGGCCCTGGAGGATCAGGGTGTTTCCGACGCAGCGCACGGCGCTGGTGGAGATCAGCCGCTGGTCCATGACCTTGATCCCCTCGGCGCCGCCCTGCCAGAGCGCGTTGACGACGGCCTGCAGGTCCTGCTGGTGAATGACCAGGTCATTGGGTTGCGGCTCGGGGTAGCCCGGGTTGGCGGTGGCGTTCGGCGGGGCGTCGTCGAGTGTGACGGTGAGGGCCTCGCCCGAGAGCTTCTTGGTGCCCGCCGACTGCTCCAGCGCCTTGAGCTTGGCGTCCTCGGCCTTCGTACTGCCGTCGTCGCGCTGCGCGAGGGCGTCGACGTCCCCGCGGACGGCCGCGGTGGACTCCTCAAGCGCCGCGTTGTTGTGACTGCGCTGCTGGATGAGGTCGGACAGCTTCAGCAGCGAGTCGTCCGTGCGGATGTTGGTGCCCTTGGCCGTGTTGAAACTGGTGACGAAGATGAGACCGGCGAGAGCGAAAACGGCAGCGGTCAGAACCCTGACCGGCCGCAGGGCGGGGCGTCCGACGGGACGCCTGGCCGGCTCGGTGGGGGAGTCGGCAGAATTGCTCAACGTACCCTTATCTCCTTCTACGCCGCGGAAGCACTACGCTAACGGACGCCCGGGGGAGGCAGTGTTCCCGCAGCTCCCGCCCCAGGCACCAGCCACAGTTCCCTGCGCGGTAACGCAGCGCATCGACAGGAGAGTCCCTCGTGCCGAAGTCACGTATCCGCAAGAAGGCAGAATTCACGACGCCTTCCGCCTCGAAGCAGGCAACGAGCATCAAGCTGACGAACCGCAGCTGGGTCGCGCCGATCATGTTGGCGTTCTTCCTGATCGGGCTCGCCTGGATCGTGGTCTTCTACGTGACCGAGGGCGATCTCCCGATCAAGCCCTTCGGCAACTGGAACATCGTGGTCGGCTTCGGCTTCATCGCCGCCGGCTTCGGTGTCTCCACGCAGTGGAAGTAGCGCGTTCCAGGTCCGTCCCGGGCCGGTTCCGCAAGCCTTGACCAGAGGTTATCCACAGCGTTGTCCACACAGGTGGAAAAGGTCGGAAGATCTGTGGATAACTTCCAGGGTGTTGACGCCGGTATGACTGGCTAGGCCCCCTGGGTGACATGGCCCGCCCCTTGTCCTTACTGGGAAAACCCAGCTCAGCGACAAGGGGCACAGCTGTTCCCCACAGGATGCACAAGATCCGCCATTCGCTGTGGACAACTGGGCGACAACCGGTGTGGAAATCGTTCAGGAGAGCGCGGCGGTGCGGGCCAGCACCACGCCGAGAACGACGACCAGCACCAGGGCGCAGGTGCCCCACTGCACCAGGGTCCGATGCTTGCGCGGCGCGTGCACCAGGCCGATCGCGAGGGCGACCCCGGCGACCAGGCCGCCGATGTGCGCCTCCCAGGCGATCCCGCTCCAGGTGAAGGTGAAGAGCAGGTTCAGCGCGAGGAGCACCAGGACCGGCTTCATGTCGTAGTTCATTCGCCGCATCAGCACGGCCGTGGCGCCCAGCAGCCCGAAAATCGCACCGGACGCGCCGAGAGAGGGCTGATTCGGCGCGGCGACAAGATAGGTGAGCGCGCTGCCGGCCAGGCCCGAGAGCAGATACAGCGCCAGAAAGCGGGTGCGGCCCAGCGCCGCCTCCAACGGGGGGCCAAGCCACCACAGGCCCAGCATGTTGAACCCGATGTGCCAGATCTCCTGGTGCAGGAACATCGCGGTGACCAGCCGGTACCACTGGCCGTCCGCGACTCCCACCACCTCGTTGACCTGTGGATTGAAGGCCAGACCGATGAGGTCGAGATCGCCGACAAGCCGGCTCTCGGTCGCCATCACCGCGACAAAGAGGGCCACGTTGATGGCCAGCAGCACCTTGGTGACCAGGCGCGGGTCAGCCGCGGTCGTGCCGCCCGCCAGCGTGCGCGGCTGGTTCGCGGTCGGGGAGTGTCCCGTGCCGGAGCCATCGCGGACACATTCCGGGCACTGGAAACCGACCGAGGCGTCGACCATGCACTCCGGGCAGATCGGGCGCTCACAGCGGGTGCACCGGATGCCCGTCTCACGCCCCGGGTGCCGGTAGCAGGTCGGCGGGCCGCCGGTGGCGGCGCTCTGGTCCGGGTTTCCTGGCGGCTGGTCCATCGGTCCCCTTGAAACTGGTGCCTGTCGGCTCGGTGCCGATCGGCTCGGTGCCAGTGGCGGTACAGCCCGCGGTGCAGCTCAATGCACCACGCCCCGCCTATCCAGTACGGACGGGCGGGGCGGGATGGTTCCCGTAAAGCCGTGCGGCCTCAGCGGGTCTCGACGACGACCGTCTCGATGACGATGTCGGAGACCGGACGGTCGGTGCGCGGGTTGGTCGGCGTGGCGATGATGCCGTCCACGACCTTCTGGCTGGCCGGGTCAGTGATCTCACCGAAAATGGTGTGCTTGCGGGTCAGCCAGACGGTCGGCGACACCGTGATGAAGAACTGCGAGCCGTTGGTGCCTGGACCCGCGTTGGCCATCGCCAGCAGGTACGGCTTGTCGAAGGCGAGGTCGGGGTGGAACTCGTCCTGGAACTCGTAGCCGGGGCCACCCGTGCCGTTGCCCAGCGGGTCGCCGCCCTGGATCATGAAGCCGCTGATCACCCGGTGGAAGACGGTGCCGTCGTACAGCCGGTCCATGACCTTCTTGCCCGAGGTCGGGTTCGTCCACTCGCGCTCACCCTTGGCGAGCTCCACGAAATTCTTGACCGTCTTGGGTGCGTGGTTCGGCAGGAGCCGTACCTGGATGTCGCCCTGGTTGGTCTTCAGGGTGGCGTAAAGCTGCTCGGCCACGGTGCTGCCTTCCTCAAACATCTGCATTGATATGTCCGATCCTCGCACGGACCGGTTTGCGACGAGTAGCGGCGGAACCGGGGCGCTCGGCGACGAACCGTGGCATTGTCGTTCGCAAGCTCCCCTTGCACCGCAATGCCCGAAGTCACCTCGCATGACCCCTTTCATGACCCGGATGCCTGTTCTCACGTGCCTCGGAGGCCGCTGACAGGCATGATCTCGAAATGGGTGGAAAGGCGAACAACCGAACCGCCACCAAGGAGGAGGATCCAGTGACCCGCATCGACAGCGTGCGCGCCGCATCCGAATCGGCGAAGGAGAGCGTGCTGCACGCCGCGGAAGTGGTGGCGCCCTACGCCGGTACGGCCAAGGACCAGGCCACGCATTTTGCGCACGAGACCCGAGTACGACTCGCGCCCAAGGTGTCGCAAGCAGCCCAGCAGGCCAAGGTCCAATACGGAGCACATGTGGCACCGCGGGTGGAGCAGGCCCGCACCCATGTGCCCCCGAAGGTCGACAAGGCCGCGCACCGGGCCGCCGCTCGCACCCGGCACGCCGCCCGGCAGGCCGTGGACTACACGGTCCCGCGTGTGGAACACGCGGTGGCCAGCGCCCAGCCCCTTCGCGAGGAGGCCGCCGCACGCAGCGCGGCAGCTCTGGCCGCCCTGCGCGGACAGGTCTCGCAGAACGAGATCAGGAAGCTCGTCAAGAAGCACGAGCGGCGGGCAAGGGCCGGCCGTCTGGCCAAGGGCCTCGCCGTGATCGGCGTGCTGGCGGGCGGTGCTTTCGCCGCCTGGAAGTGGTGGGACAAGCAGGCCAACCCCGACTGGCTGGTCGAGCCCCCCGCTGCCACCGAGGTTCCCGACCGTGCGCCGCTGACCTCGGTCGACGGCAGCAGTCAGGCACTCGATCCCGAGGTCCAGGCCAAGCAGGCCGAAGCCGAGGCCGATTCGGCGAAGCGCGACAAGAACACCTGATAACAGGTCAGTAGGCAGCACGGCGAGGCGGGTGCCGCCGGACACCATTCGGGTCCGGCGGCACCCGCCTCGTCGTGCGCTGTCCTCTTTCGTAGCGAAGCCGTGCGACGAAAGAGGGGCGCGGGCGCCGCAGCGGGCTGCTTAGAGTTCGGGCCGTGAACGTGTCATCGAAGTTTCGTACGGGACGGCAGTGGCTGGTGGGCCCCGAACCGTGGCCCGTGCGCCGGATCGCCGGTGAGGCCGTACTCGCGCTTGTCCTGGCCCTGCTGGCGGCCGGCATCCAGGAGCTGATCGGCAGCACCGGGCAGGCGCAGCTCGGTACCGCGCTCGCCGTCGCCGCCCTGTCGCTGCTCCGGCGCAGGCTGCCCGTCAGCGTGCTCGTGGTGGCGGGCGCGATGAGCGGCGTGGTGGCCGGGTTCGCGGCGCTGCTGATCGTCGCCGGCTGGTCCGCGGGGCGCAGGATCGCGGGGGCGGGCCGCGCCCTGGCCGCGTTCACCGCTGCGTACGTCCTGTTCATCGCCATCAGCGCCGCCTCGGAGTGGCCGGCCTTCTCGCCGCTGACGCTCGGCCTGTTCAACACGCTCTACTTCCTGGCGACCACGGTCGTGCCCGGCCTCGCCAGCCGCTATCTGACGCAGCGCCGCACCCTGCTGCACGCCCTCCAGCAGCGCAACGCCCAACTGCTGCGCGAGCGGACCATGGTGGCCGGTCAGGCGCGGCTGCGCGAGCGCCAGCGCATCGCCCAGGACATGCACGACAGCCTGGGCCACCAACTGGCGCTGATCTCCGTGCACACCGGCGCGCTGGAGGTGGACCCCGCGCTGACGGACCGCCAGCGTGAGGGCGTCGGCGTGCTGCGCAACGCCTCGGTGGCCGCGATGCACGAGCTGCGCCAGGTCGTCGGCATCCTCAAGGACGGCGTCGAGGCCCCGGACACCGCCTCGCACCCCGCCGACGACCGGCACCCGGCGGCGCGCGGCGCGGCCGGTGTCGAGGGCCTGGTGACGGCGGCGCGGGCCGCCGGCAACGGCGTAGAGCTGCGGCGCACCGGCGAGCAGCGTCCCCTGGCCGCCGCCGCGGACCATGCGGCGTACCGCATCGTCCAGGAGGCTCTGACGAACGCGTACAAGCACGCGCCAGGCGCCCCGATCACCGTGGAACTGCGGTACGAACCGGACTCCCTGGTGGTCGAGATCGCGAACGGCCCCGCTCCGGCGACCGCCCGGGGCGGGGCCGTGAGCGGTGGGCAGGGGCTGACCGGGCTGCGTGAGCGCGCGCGGCTGGTCGGCGGAATGGTCCATGCCGGGCGCACGGACGGCGGGGGTTTCCGGGTGGCCGGCGTCCTCCCGTACGGGCCGGACGGCCTCCCCCAGGCCGCCGAGGGCACTTCCGGGGGCGTGGACGCGTTGCTCTTCGTGGACGCCGAGGACGACTTCCGGCAGCAGGCGCCGGGGTCGGGGTCGGATCCGCGAGCGATCGGTCCGGGGGTCGACTGGACCGTTTCGCAGCGTGAGCTGGACATGGTGGGCGGGCACGGCAACAAGGCCACCGGAATCGCGATGGGCTGCGGGATCGCCGTGGCGAGCCTGGTGCTGCTCGCGGTGGCGGGCGGCTTCGCGGTGTTCTTCCTCGTGGGCTCGCTGGACAAGGTCATGATCGACCCCGGCGAGTACCGGGCGGTGAAGATCGGCGCGTCCGAGAAGTCGGTCCGTGACAGCCTGCCCAAGGGCGATTCCGTTCTGGCGACCGGATTCGGGGGAAAGGGACCCCCCGAGCCGGAGGGCGCCGACTGTCTGGTCCTGATGTCCTCGGCGACGGCGGACCATCCCGCCGCCGAGCCGGTTTTCCGGTTCTGCTTCAAGGACGGCAAGCTGATCGAGAAAAAGTCCTACGACGTCGAGCGATAAGAAGCGACAAGAAGACGAACAAGGCGAGCGGCAAAACGAGCGGCAAGTCGGGAGTACGGGTGACGGATCCGCACATCAGGGTCGTGATCGCCGACGATGAACCCCTCATCCGGGCAGGCATCCGGATGATCCTCACGTCGGACCGGTCCATCGAGGTCGTCGCGGAGGCCGCGAACGGCCGCGAGGCCGTCGAACTGGCGCGCTCGCACGCCGTGGACGTGGTCCTGCTCGACATCCAGATGCCGGTGATGGACGGCCTCACGGCCCTGGCCGAGCTGCGCAGGGTCGTGCCCGCGACGCGGGTGATCGTACTGACGACATTCGGCGAGCGGCAGAACGTACTGCGGGCGCTGGAGCACGGGGGCGCCGGTTTCCTGCTCAAGGACTCGGCGCCCGCCGAGCTGATCCGGGCGGTACGGGCCGCCGCGGCCGGGGACGCGTACCTCTCGCCCGCCGCGACCCGGCATGTGGTGGAGCAGCTGGCATCGGGGCGGGCTCCGGCCCGCGCCGACCGGGCGCGGCAGCGGGTCGCGGCGCTGAGCGGACGGGAGCGGGAGGTTCTCGCACTGCTCGGCGAGGGCCTGTCCAACGCGGACGCGGGCAGGCGGCTGCGGATGAGCGAGGCCACGGTGAAGACGTACGTCAGCCGCATCCTGGCGAAGCTGGAGTGCGAGAACAGGGTGCAGGCGGCGCTGTTGGCCCGCGACGCCGAGGAGTTCCTGCGCGAATAGCGTGAGGGGGCGGGCGGGGCAGGAGGGTGCGTCAGCGCGCGGTGAGCTCGTCGCGGACCGCTTCGGCTTCGGCTGTGGTGCTGTTCACGGAGAGCACGCGCGTGCCGCGGAGCCACAGCTCGACGTCCACCGCGCGTGGAGTGGCGAGGGTGGCCACCAGTACCGAGCGGGACAGCGCCGTGGACAGCGCCGAGGACAGCGCGGCGGCGTCCGGCATCGGGCCCGGAGCGGCGGCTTCGAGGGACAGGCCATGGAACCGGCTCGGGGCCTCCCGGGTGACATTGAGCATCCCGCGGGTGTCGAGGCACCCCATGACGCGCAGCGGCACCGGGCCGTGTTCGTCGCCCAGCAGGGCGGTCAGTTCCGCGCCGACGGCCGCGAGCAGGAGCTCCTGGGAGTTCGGGGCCCGGTCGATGCCCAGCATCTGCTTGGCCTGGTCGACCCGCCACGGGCCCGACGTGTGGTCCGCGCCGTGTGCGCGGACGGTGGTACGAAATCCGGCCTCGGAACCGTACTCCCAGGTGACGGTCGCTTCGACGGGGCACGCGGCGTGGGATCCGGAGGAGGATGCGGGCGGCGGAACGGCCACCGGCGCCGTACTCCCGTCGGAGTGCGTGACGGCGGCCTCGTCCCACACCGACTCGTCCAGGACCACCCGGTGATTGGGGCTGAAGGCGGTGACCAGGCGGTTGATCGAACGGGCCATGTCGGCGTCCGCGTCCGCGTCGACGTCACAGCGCCACCTGATGTTCTCCAGGGGGCGCCCGGCGACCGGCTCCCCCGTGTCGTCGACCGCCAGCTCGGCCCTGGCGGTGACGCTGATACCGCCCAGCGTGACGCCGCGGGCAGTGTAGCCGTTGACCGTGGTCACCAGGACGCAGGCGCCGAGCGAGGCGAGCGCCGCCTCGTACACCGTGGGATGCGGCGCGGCCGGGTCCCGGGGGGTGAGGGCGAGCCGGTGGGACAGCCGGAAGTCGCGGGCCATCCGGACGGTGCCGTTGCGGGCCGTGAGGGTGCGGGAGGCGACGGTCCCCGGGGAGGACGCACCCGCGGGTGTCTCCACACCGAACCGGGCCATGGCCTCCGCGGGGTTCTCGCGGATCTCGTGCACCATCTCCGAGACCCCGGTGATGTTCAGCCCGTTGCGCATGGGGTTTGTTCCTTTCGGTAGGACTCAGAGTCCGCTGAGAGCCTGGTCGAGGTCGGCGATGAGGTCGTCCGTGTCCTCGATGCCCACGGAGAACCGCACGAGGCCGGGCGCGATCCCCACCTCGCCGCGCTGACGCTCGGTCAGGAAGCTGTGGGAGGTGTTGAACGGCAGGCTGATCAGGGACTCCACGCCGCCGAGGCTGGTGGCGACCAGCGGGATGCGCAGCCGGTCCAGGAGTTTGAGCGCCGCCTCGTCGCCGCCGGCCAGTTCGAAGGACACCATCCCGCCGAAGCCGTCGGGGTTCATGTCGTGCAGCCAGGTGTACGGGTAGTCCGGGCGGGAGGGGTGGTGGACCTTGCGCACCGAGGGGTGCCCGGCGAGGAACTCGGCGACGGTGACGGAGCTCTCGCTGTGCTGACGCATCCGGAGCGCCAGCGTCTTCAGGCCGCGCTCCAGCAGGAAGCACATCATGGCGTCCAGTGAGCCGCCGAACTTGAGCATCTGGGCCCAGATCCGGTCGATGTACTTGCGCTGGCCCGCCGCGATGCCCGCCGTCACATCGCTGTGTCCGTTGAGGTACTTGGTGGCGCTGTGGATGACGATGTGCGCTCCCTGCTCCAGGGCGCGCAGACAGACCGGTGGCAGGAACGTGCCGTCCACGACCAGCAGCAGGTCCTTCTCCCGTGCGAGCCGGCCAAGCTCCACCAACGGGGCTGCCTTGAGCAGCGGGTTGGTCAGGGTTTCGAAGAAGAGGACCTGGGTGTTCTCCTGGACAGCCGCGCGGATGGCGTCGATGTCGACGGGGTCGGTGAAGGTGACTTCCCGGCCCAGCTGGTGCATGTCCTCGCGCAGCAGATTGAACGTACCGCCGTAGACGTCGCGCGAGGAGACGATGTGGCCGCCGTGGTTGGTGAGGGCGAGCAACGTCGTGGTGATCGCGGCCATGCCCGAGGAGAACAGCAGGGCGCTCTCGGCGCTCTCCAGGGATGCGAGCTTCTCCTGTACGGCCCACTGGTTCGGGCTGCCGTACCGGCCGTAGATCGGTACGTCCCTGATGTGGCCCTGGTCGAACGCCTCGTAGGTGTCCTCGGTGAAGGCAAACGTAGTGGTCTGGAAGATCGGGGTGCCGACGGCCCCGGTGACCGGGTCCTCGTAGGTCCCGGCGTGCACACTCCGGGTACCAGGACCCGCCTCGTCCATGACGCGTTGCTGGGGCAGGCGCGGGCCGGGGACCCGGCCCCGGCGGAGGGAGTTCATCCAGGGGCGGTCGTGGCCCGCTCCCGGCGCTTCTCCATTTGATCTCGTCATGTGTGGTCCTGCCTCTCGGGTGTGCGTGGGAAGGGGCCTGTTCCCCGTGGGCGTGCGCCGCTCAGGAGCCGGCCGGCGGGCGGTCGTGCGGCCCCGCCCGGTCCGGTGTCGCGGGTGGCGCGGCGGGCGTGTCCTGGGCATTGAGCACCTGCCACGAGCCGATGAGCCGTTCCTCGTCGTGTTCGTACACCGTCACCGTGTCGATCTGGGGGGTGAGCGCGCAGATGTGCGGCGGCGCCAGCCGGGCCCCGGGGCCCGCCGTGGTGGCCAGCCGCCGGTGATCGGAGGGGGACTGCCAGGGATAGGGGTGGGCGTCCAGCACCCGGTCGCCCTCCGCCGGGTCCCCGGCGGTGACGGTGACCGCCACATCACTCGGGTCGCAGAAGCCGATCGACGCCATTCCCGCGTCCTGCAGGGCGTAGGCGCCCGCGCAGATCTCGGTGACGCCGGGCACCGCGAGCGCCCCGTCGGCGGTGGGGGTGCCGCCGACCGCGACCGCCGGGCAGGGCAGGCCCGCGTCCCGCAGCAGGGTGGCGATCCGCAGCACGTACTCGGCGGTGAGCCGGCCGGTGGTGGCCGGGTCTCGCGCCGCCCCGGCGGTGAGCAGCGCCTGGTAGGCGGTGACGCCGTCGAACCGCAGGCCCGGCCGGGAGGCGACGGCCCGTGCCGTCGCGAGGAGTTGCGCGTCGGGCGTCGCGGTGGCGTCCAGACCGGTGCCGAGTTGGAGCCTGACGCCGACGCTGGTCCCGGCCCGCGCTGCCGCCCCGGCCAGGCCCTCCACGGTGGCCACGCTGTCGACGTGCACCGACAGGCGGCAGTGCCGGGCCAGTTCCGCGCACTCCTGCCACCGCCAGGGCTCGGTCCAGGGGTGCGCGATCACCACGTCGTCGATGCCGGCCGCGACATAGCCGCGGGCCTGTGCGAGCTGGGTGACCGCGATGCCGACGGCGCCGGCCCGCACCTGCCGCAGGGCGATCTCGGTGGTGCGGTGCCCCTTCACATGGGCGCGCACCCGGACGCCGTGCGCGGCGGCCCGGACGTGCAGCCGTTCTATGTTGCGGTCGGCGCGGGCCAGGTCGATCAGCACCTGGACAGGCGCGCCGGGCGCCTTCTGCTGTGTCATTCGGCGGGTTCCCTCCGATGCGTGGCCGGTGGACGGGGAAGAGAGAGGGGGCAGGTCGAGGGGGAGGTCGTCGTCCGCGCGGCTGCGCCTAAAGTGGCGGGATGACGACGCCTCCGACCCAGCGCCTGCGGGTACTTGCCGCCGATTACACCGTCGAGCATCTGCCCGACGGGCTGTTCCCGACGGACGACTCCTGGCTGGCGCTGGTCCGCGCCCCGGAGGGACTGACCGTGATCCGTGAGGTGCCCGACTCCTCGCGGGTGGAGTCCGGCACGGAGCTGTGGGCCGGGCTGTACGGGGACGTGGCCCACGGCCTGGACCTGCCCGGCATGCTGGCGGCCGTCGTCGGCCCCCTCGCGACCGCGGGGGTCCCGGTCTTCGTCTCGTCGACCTTCCACAGCGACCTGGTGCTGGTCCCCCGCGCACGGGTGGCCGATGCCCATGCCGCGTTGCGTGCGGCCGGACACGAGGTGGCCGAGTCCGTCTGACGCTCCCTCAATTTCCATGTGCGGCCTGCATCTTGGGCGCCGCGGCGGAGGGCATCTCCCGTACGTCGCGGATGAGCAGGAGGCAGGGAAACATGACGAGCAGGGCGACTCCGCACACCCAGAGAACCGGTCGCGGGCCGGTGCTCGCCGCGACCAGGGGGATGAGCAGCATGCCGAGGGGCTGGCAGGCCATGGACCCCAGCCACTCGTAGGCGCTGACGCGGGAGAGCCGGTCGTTGGGGATGCGGCTCTGCAGGGTGGTCTCCCACAGGGTGTTGAAAAAGGTCAGGCCGAAGCCGCCGATGAAGGCCGCGAACGCCACGGCGGGGGCCGGGAGTTCGAGGGCCAGCGCCAGGATCGGGGCGGAGAACAGCGAGACCGCCAGGGCCCCCGATCTGAGGGGCAGCCGGATCTTCAGCCAGAGGGTCGCCAGGCCGCCGGAGCAGGCCCCGGCGCCGAAGCTCCCCACGATCAGCCCCCAGGCGACCGGGCCGCCGAGGCGGTCGTTCACCAGGGCGGGGCCCAGCACCAGGTACGCGGCCTGGAACATATTGGCCAGGGACGCCAGGGCCACTGTCGTCCACACCCAACGACGAGCGGTGAACTCCCGCCAGCCCTCGCGCAGATCACTCAGCATCGTGCGCGCCGACAGCCGGGCGGAGACGATGGCCTTGGGCAGGAAGCACAGGCACACGCCGCTGATGGCGAAGGTCGCCGCGTCGGCCGCGATGGCCCAGCCCGCACCCGCGAACGCCACCAGTAGTCCCGCGAGCACGGGGCCGGCCACATTCCCGGCGGCGCGGGCCAGGCTGAACAGCGAGTTGGCCTCCTGCAACCGCTCCGCGGGCACCGTCTGCGGGACCAGGCCGGTGATGGCGGGCATGAAGAGCGCCGAAGCGGTCCCGTGCACCACTTGCAGCGCGACCAGCTGCCAGATGTGCGCCGAGCCGGTCAGCAGCAGAGCGGCCAGCACGCCCTGGCCCGCCGCGCGTACGGCGTCGGCCCAGAGCATCACCGTCCTGCGCGGCAGCCGGTCGGCGATCACACCGCCGATCAGCATGAGGGCCAGCAGCGGAACGACCCGGGCCGCGAGCACCAGGCCGAGGTCCTCGGGGCCGCCGATGGCGAGCACCGCGAACGCGAGCGCGACCGGGGCCATGTAGTCGCCGACGAGCGAGGCCAGGCTGCCCAGAAAGAACCAGCGGAAGTCGCGCTCCCGCAGGACGTCCAGCTTGCCGGTCACCCGCCGCGGGCTCATCCCAGCCCGTCCCACTCGTCGCGCGGATAGGAGAACGCCGGCTTCGATCCGTCGAGCATCCCTGCCTGCCGCTCGGCCTCGTCGGGGGCCGGGGTGCCGAAGCCGGTCACGCCCAGGGGTATCTCCGCGTTCCAGTCCAGGCTGAGGACCTTCTCCACGGTCTCGTCGCGGATCGCGGCGGTGAAGAACACCCCGAGCCCCAGGGCCGTGCCCGTCAGATAGGCCGTCTGACTCACATGTCCGAGATCGGCGAACAGCATGCGGTACGTCCTGCTCATCGGGTACTTCCAGGCCGAGCGCTCCAGCACGGCCGAGTACACGAACAGGACGGGGGCGCGGGCCACGAAGCTCTGGTCGCCGCACCAGTGGAGGACTTCCTCGTCGGTGGGGGCGTCCACCGGGAGCGGTTCTAGGGCGTGCGCGTCCGGGTCGTAGTGGTAGACCCCCGACGGCACTCCCGTCACATCGCGGACGACCGGATAGATCTCGACGGGGTGCCGTGAGCCGCCGGACGGACTGGCCTTGAGGAGCGAGACACCGAACTGCGGCAGGTCGACCCGGTACTGAACGCCCGCGGCCCAGTGCAGCATGGTGCTGAGCCGGCTGAGGCTCACCGGCTGCCCCGGGGCGAACCGCCTGGTCGTACGGCGGCGCCGCAGTGCCTGCGCCAGGTCCATCGGCAGCGGAGCGGGTTCGGGCAGCGGGACCGGTCGCGTGCCGTAGCGCTTGAACGGCTCGGGTTGCGGCTCCGACTCCCCCTTCTGCCGCAGCCGCACGGTGTCCTCGGCCGCGGAGACGAAGCGCTCGCCGTCGTGCGTGCGGGACGCCAGGTGGAAGTACCTCGCCGCAGTGCCCCAGGTCCGCCACGGGCCGGGCGCGTCCTCACGGTGATGCTCCGGCGAGCCCTCCTCGATCAGGAGGCCCGCCTCCAGGAGCTGCTTGACCAGGTCGGTGTCCTCCTCGCGGGGCTCCGACCAGGCGGAGTAGCGCGGCAGCAGGTCCCACACCAGCGGGCGCAGGGCGAACTGACGGTGATTGACCGGGTCGTCGCAGACGAGCTGCCCGTTCCTGCAGGTGAAGACGACCGATCGCGAGATGCGTAGCCGCATCTGTCCCCCTTGGCGTATGGACCGCCGCCCGATGCGGGGCATCGGGCGGCGGGAGGTGCTGTGCTCAGACGCAGTTGGGAATCAGACAGTGCTGCGGCGTCTCGTACTCGTCCTCGACGAGGACCTCGAAAGCGGTGCTCTGCGTTTCGGCGTTCTGCATATGCGCTCCCATGAAGATGCTTTTTGGGCACGAACCGAACTTGCTCATTCATCCAAGCACAGCGGAACATGGGAATCAATCGGTTCTCGAATAGAAAGAGACCGTCGATTCGATTGCTTATTTTGGTTCCGGACTACGCACACGCCGGCCCGCAATCGGGGTTCTGGATATCTTCGAGATCGGGGTCACCGCATGTACGCGCGGCTTCGCGTGGCGTACTGCTGCCACAAACTCATTGAGGGTCGGATTCGCGAAAAGAGCTTCCACGTCCAGCTCGACGTGCAATTTCTGGCCGACCCTGTCGATCATTCTCAGCGCCAGGAGCGAATGACCGCCGAGCAGGAAGAAATTGTCCTGCCACGCCGGCCCCTCGTGTTCGAGGAGCTCGCCCCAGATCGATCTGACCGCGACGACCACCGGATCCCCCAGGAGCTCGGCGCTCATCTCGTGAGAGGACTCCACGGGCCGATGGTCGAGAGCCGCGTAGTTGATCTTGCCGTTGCTGAGCCGCGGCAGATCCGCGACCCGGACGAAGACCGTCGGGATCATATGCCTGGGCAGCCGGTCGGTGAGCGCCAGCCGGATGTGTTCGTACTCGCCCGTCACGAGCTGGCCCGGTTCGCCCTGCTTCTCCAGCACCAGATAGGCCACCAAGGAGGTGCCCTGCCGGGTCCTGTGCACCTTGGCCACCGCGTCGCTCACGTCTGTGACCTGGCGCAACACGGCTTCCACCTCGCCCGGTTCGATGCGCAGACCGCGCATCTTGATCTGCCGGTCGACCCGCCCCATGTATTCGAGGTCGCCCTCGGCGGTGAAGCGCGCGAGATCCCCGGTGCGATACAGCCGCGCCCCCGGTGCGCCGAACGGATCGGGGATGAAGGCCTCGGCCGTACGCCCGGGGTTTCCGAGGTAGCCCCGCCCGACACCCATGCCGCCGACCCAAAGCGAACCGACCATGCCCCTGGGCACGAGTTGCAGCTCTTCGTCGAGGACGTAAACGGTCATGTTGGCCAGCGGCTTGCCGATCGACACCGGCCGGGAGCGGTCCGAGTCACGGGTCACCCGGTAAATGCTCACGTCGTCGGCGCACTCGGTCGGGCCGTAGGCATTGTAGAGCTCGACATCAGGGCATTCGGTGAGCCACTGTTCCGCGGTTTCCCAGCTCAATGCCTCGCCACCGGAAATCATGGCGCGAAGCGCGTGCGGCTCATTCCCGATACCTGCCTCCAGCAGCGCCTCAACCACTACCGGCACCACCTCCATGAGGCTCATTCGGCTTTCCACCACGGAATGCTTGAGCTTCGCCGGTGATACGACACGCGCGTCATCCACGATCTTCAGCCGGGCCCCGACCATGAGCGGCGAAAGGAATTGCCACACGGAGATGTCGAAGGTCGCGGGCGCCGTCTGGCCGATGCAGTCGTCCGCTTCGATACGGAAATGCTCGATCATCTGCCAGAGATGGTTCGTCATTCCCCCCATCGTCACGATCGCAGCTTTCGGAACCCCCGTGGAACCCGAGGTGTGAATGATGTACGCGCTGCCGATCATCGGGACGGGGCACGGCACGTTCTCCTCGACATGGCCGTCGCACAGCTCGTCGACGTCGAACACGGCGGGGCGGGCGATGTCGTCGCGTTCGGCGAGCGCCCGGTCCATGAGGTCGAGGCCCTGACGGTCCGCGACGACTCCCCGGGCGCCGAGCGTGGCCATCATGTCGGCGACGCGCCGGGGCGCCTCCGTCGGATTGACCGGCACATAGCAGGCGCCGGCCTTGTGGATACCGAGCAGCGCCGCCAGGAAGCCCGCCGTGCGGTTGGCGCACACCACGACGTTCGTCTCGGAACCGATGCCGGCCTCGCGCAGGCGCTCCGCGACGTGATTCGCCCGCCCGTTCAGCTCGGCGTAGGTCAGCCGCTCGGTGCCGTCATCGACGGCGGGCGCGTCCGGGGTGCGCGCGGCCTGCCTCTCGAAGGTCACCAGGTAGTGCTCTTCGCGGGTCACCCGCGGCCCGGTACCGAGCTCGATCAGGTCCTTCAGGCCGGCCGCGTCCACCAGGGAAAGCTTGCTGACCTCGGTGGACGGGTCCGTCGCCACGGCGTTCAGCAGCGCCTCGTAGGCCACCATGAACTGCTGTGCCTGCGCGCCCGGCACCAGGGCGGTGTCGTACTGCAGGCCGAAGTGCAGGGAGTCGTGGAACTCCGCCACGTTCAGGGCGATGTCGGACTGCGTGGTGGGGTCCGCGACGGCGTAGCCGCGCAGGGTGACACCGTCCAGGTCCAGCGCCGCGGACGGATCGCCGAGTACCGCTCCGGCCACCGACCGGCCGCCGGGCAGCACGCTGGAGTAGTGGCTGAACATGGCCTGGAAGATCGGCGGCGCCCCGGCGGTCCGGTCGGGGTTGATCCGCTGCGTCATGAGGGGGAACGGGAGTTCCTGGTGGTCCAGGGCGTCCAGCATCCGCCGGTGCGCGGTGGACGCGAACTCGCCGAAGCCGACACCGGAACCGAACGCCGAGCGAATCGGCAGCACATTGACCAGGTACCCCACGTGGGAGGCGAGTTCCTGCCGCGTACGGCCCGCCACCGGGACACCGACCACCAGGTCGGACTGCCCGCTCACCCGGTGCAGCAGCACCTGGAAGGCGGCCAGCAGCACATTGTGCAGGGTCAGCCCCCGCCCCCGGGCGAACTCGGTGAGCGCGGACAGCAGTTCCTCGGAACCCTCGAAGGTGACGGTGGCGCCCTCGTGACCCCTGCGCCTGGTGCTCGACGGCAGCGCCAGGACGGGAAGTTCACCCGCGAGCTGCTCCTTCCAGAAGGCGGTCAGCTCCTCACCCCGGTCTGCGAGGACCGCGCGCTCCAGGTCGGCCGGCGAGGGACCGCTCTCCGCGCGCTCCTGCGGGTCCTGGCCCGGCTCGTACGCCGCCTTGAGCTGCGCGAGTACGAGGGCCAGCGAGATCAGGTCGCACACGATGTGGTGCAGGGACAGGACGAGGACGTGGCAGTCCCCCCGGCGGACGACCGCCGCGCGGACCAGCCTGTCCTCGTCGAGGACGAAGGGCCGGGTGGCCAGGTCCGCGATCCAGTCCTGCACCTGGCCGTCCGTCCACGACCGGGCGTCGACGCTCTGTGGCCGCAGCTCCCAGTCCGGTTCGGTGTACGCCTCGGGCAGGCCGTCGACGGTCCGCAGGGCGAGCCGCAGGTTCGGGTGGCGGGCGACGACCGTGTTGAGCGCGGCGGTCAGCCGGTCCACGTCGACGTCACCGGTGAGGCTGAAGGCGCGGGTGACGTTGTAGGCGTAGCTCTCGGGCGAAGTGCGCTGGAGGAACCACAGCGCGCGCTGCGTATGGGTCAGCCCGTTGCCCGCCACGCCGGGGTCGAGCAGCGGGCCGGCCGGACGCCCGGTCTGCTCCAGCGCCGCATCGGCCAGCTCCGCGATCGATCCGGCCCGCAGGACCAGACTCTGCCTGAGCCGCACGCCCAGGAGGTTCTCGACCTCGTGCTGGAGCTGCACGGCCATGAGCGAGTCCACACCCAGCGACGTCGGCGCGGCGGCGGCGTCCAGCGGTGCGTCGCTGCCGAGCAGCCGCTGGAGGTACGCGCCGATCCCCCGGGCGAGGAGCTCGCCGCGGCTCGCGGCGTCCGCCTCGTCGAAGGTGCGCAAGCTCATCACGTCGGCCAGCCGCACGGCCGTGTCCTGCCCGCTGTCCGAGGCCCCGGAGGTCTCGGACCACAGCACGGGCAGCGTGCCCGCCCGGAACCTCGTCCTGGCCGTGAAGCGCTGGACCTTGCCGCTCGACGTCTTGGCGATCGCGCCCGGCGGCAGCAGGGCGATTGTCCGGGCGGCGACTCCGTACTGGCGGGACAGCACCTCCCTGATCCCCCGGACCAGCTCCGGGTACCGCTCCTGCGGGGTGTCCTGGCGTACCTCCTGACAGACGACCATCGCCTCCTGGTCGCCGTCGTCCACGCTGAAGATCGCCCCGCAGCCGGGCCTGAGCGAAGCGTTGCTCGCGGCCACGTCGGCCTCCAGGTCCTCCGGGTGGAGGTTCCGGCCGCGGTGGATGACCAGGTCCTTCATCCGCCCGGTGACATGCAGGCGGCCCCGGTGGACGAACCCGAGGTCCCCGGTCCGTACGTATCCGCCCGGCTGCTCTTCGGTCGGCTCCTCACCGGCCACCGTCGCGCCGAACGCGGAGCGGCTGTCGGCCGGGTCGCCCCAGTAGCCCGATCCGTTGCTGGCGCTGTCCACCCAGATCTCGCCGATGTGCCCGTCCGGGACGAGCCGCAGGTCCGCGGGGTCGACCACACGGACGGAGGCGTGGTCGAGCAGCTCGTAGGAGACCAGCTCACGGCCCTCCTCCGGGGTGTCGGTCGCGACGGCCCTGCCCTGCTCCAGCGATTCGACGGAGAACGTGCGGCTCTCGCAGTCCTCGGCCGCCTCCGCGCTCGCCACCAGCAGCGTGACCTCGGCCAGGCCGTAGCAGGGCGTGTGGGTCGACGAGCGGAATCCCACGGCGCCGAACGTCGCGGTGAACGAGCGCAGGCTGCGCGGCGCGACGGGGGCCGCGCCGTTGAAGGCCAGCCGCCATGAACTCAGGTCGAGCCCCGCCTTCTCCTCCTCGGTCACCTTTCGCACGCACAGGTCGTAGGCGAAGTTCGGCCCGCCGCTGATGTCGGCCTTCTCCTCGGAGATCGCCTCCAGCCACGACGCGGGCCGCCGCATGAACGACAACGGGTCGAGGATGACCGCGCGCGAGCCCGTGTACAGCGGCTGCAGGAGGCCTCCGATCAGGCCCATGTCGTGGTGCAGGGGCAGCCAGCTGACACTGGTCGACCCCGGGGCGACGCCGAAGCACTTCTGGATGGCGGCTTCGTTGTGCATGAGGCTGCCGTGGGACACGATCACGCCGCGCGGGGCCTTCGTGGAACCCGACGTGTACTGGAGGAAGGCCACGTCCTCGGGCGCCACACTGTGCGGCGACCACCCCGAGGCCTCCGCGTCGTCGACGAGATCCACGTCGATCCAGGGGAGCGAGGGCATCGACTCGTCGAGCTGACGCATGAACGGGGTGTCCTGGAGAAACTGACGGACCACGGACATCGACAGGACGGCGGCGGCCCCGCAGTCCTTGGCCACGTTCAACACCCGCTGCACGGACGACTCGTCGACCGGCACGGGCAGCGGCACCGCGATGACCCCCGCGGCGAGGCAGCCCAGGAAGGCCGACGCGAACTCGGGCGCGGTCGGAGTGACGATCAGCACCCGGTCGCCGGCCCGCAACCGCTGCCGGAGCACGCTCGCGACGGCATTCGACCGTGTGTCGACCTGCCCGAACGTCAGGTCGGTCCGCGGTGTCCCCAGCGTGGTGGCGGCGAAGGTGAGCGCCTGCTCCGAGCCCCGTCGCGCGGCGTGCCCGCGCACTACCGAAGGAAGATCAATGAACACGTGCAGCCCCGCTCCGTCTATGGGTGAAGATGGTGATCGTCATGGCTTCAGCCGCTCGGCCAGCACCGGGCCGATCTCCGCCATCGCGGCCGGCCGGGTCAGCGCCCCATGGGTCTCGGCGATCTCGTGGGTCTCGACGCGTCCGGTGACGAACGGCTGCCACGCCGTGGCCTCCGGCGCTCCGGGGAACCGCCCGCCCGTGGCCGCGAAGAACAGCACATCGCCGTCGAACACGCCGGGTGCGAAGCCGCGTTGAAGGTTCACGTTGTCGGCGAAGACCTTCGTCACGGCCCGGACGCCTTCGTCGCCGAAGTCCGCGAGCAGGCCGTCGGGCGACTCGTCCCCGAGCTCGTATCCGAGGGAAATCGCCACCGCCGCCGGCAGCTCCGGATCGTCGTACTCCAGCGGCCCGTCCTCGCCGGTGAAGGGATAGCTGTCGAGCATGGTCAGGGTGGCGACCTTGTGCCCGTCCGCCTGGAGCAGGGTCGCCATGGTGTGCGCGACGACCCCGCCGAACGACCAGCCGAGAAGGTGGTACGGGCCCTCCGGCTGCACCTTGCGGATCTCCTCGACGTACTCGGCCGCCGTGGCCGCCACGCTCGTCGGCGTACGGTCGTGCTCGGAGAGGCCCCTGGACTGGAGTCCGTAGACGGCGCGGTCCGGGTCCAGGTGACGCAGCAGGCCCACGTATCCCCAGCTGATGCCGGCCGCCGGGTGCACACAGAAGAGCGGTGTTCCGCCGCCGCCCGCCCGCAGCCGGAGCAGGACGGGGAACTCCGCAGGCCGGTCGCCGTCGCGCGCACGGTCCGTCAGACCGGCGACCGTCGGCGCCTCGAACAGGGCGCGCATCGTGAGGTCCACGCCAAGCTCGCGGCGTGCCCGGCCGGCGAGCCGCGCCGCCAGCAGGGAGTGACCGCCCAGGGCGAAGAAGTCGTCGTCGATCCCCACCTCGGCGAGCCCGAGCACCTCGGCGAACAGCACGCACAGGGCCCGTTCCGCGGCGGTGCGCGGCGCGCGGCCGACCGAGGTGAACTCCGGTGCGGGCAGCGCCTTGCGGTCGAGTTTGCGGTTGGGCGTCAGGGGAAGCTCCGGCAGGACGACGAGACCCGAAGGAACCATGTAGTCCGGCAGCGCCAGATGTGCGTGGGCACGCAGCCGGTCCACGTCGACCTCGGCGCCGGGCGCGGCGACCACGTACCCCACCAGCCGTTCGTCTCCCGGCCGGTCCTCCCGGAGGACCACCACGGCCTCGGCCACCGCCGCGTGCCGCGTCAACACCGCCTCGATCTCGCCGGGTTCGATACGGAAGCCACGGAGTTTCACCTGCTGATCGGCGCGGCCGAGGAAGTGAAGCTCTCCCTCCGCGGTCCACCGGGCCCGGTCGCCCGTGTCGTACATCCGCGCGCCGGCGGGACCGAACGGGTCCGCGACGAAACGCTCGGCGGTGAGAGCCGGCTGGTGCAGATACCCGCGGGCCACACCGTCACCGGCGATGTGGAGCCGGCCGGGGACCCCGACCGGCACTGGTCGCAGCGCGTCGTCGAGGACGTACACCCGGGTGTTGGCGAGCGGGGTGCCGATCGACGGCGTCCCCGCGTCGCCGGTCAGGGTCTTGAGCGACGACCACACCGTCGTCTCGGTCGGGCCGTAGCAGTTGACCACCCGCGTGGCCAGATCCGTGAGGCGGTGGGCGAGATCCGCCGGCAGCGCCTCCCCGCCGACCAGCAGCGACAGGTCCCGCAGCGCTCCGGGGTCCGCCGACACGACGGCCCGGTAGAGCGACGGCGTGGCCTGCATGACCGTGGCGCCGCTGTCGGCGAGGAGCTTCGGCAGCTCCGCGGGATCCCGCGCGACCTCACGGTCGGCGATGACGATGCTTCCGCCGACGAGCAGCGGCAGGTACATCTCCACGGCGGCGATGTCGAACGCGATGGTCGTCACCGCCACCAGGACGTCCGAAGGACCGATCCCGGTGGCGTCCCGCATGGCGAGCAGCAGGTTGAGCAGGGCGCCGTGGGAGATCACGACCCCCTTGGGGCGGCCCGTCGACCCGGATGTGTAGATGACGTAGGCGGCCCGGTCCGGACTCCGGCCGACGGGCACTCCACCGTCCGTAGGGTCGCCGCCCGGCCCGTCGATGTCGTCCGCCGCGTCGAGACGCAGGGCCGGGGTGCCCTGCGGCAGGAGATCCGCGTACGCGGTCGTGGTGAGGACCAGCGCCGGGGCGGCGTCGGCCAGCATGTACTCGATACGGTCCTGGGGATATCCGGCGTCGAGCGGAATGTAGGCGGCCCCCGATTTCAGCACCGCCAGCAGGCCGACCAGCAGGTCGACGCCGCGCGGCAGGAGCAGGGCGACCATCGGCTCCGGGCCCAGGTCCGACGCCGAGAGCCGCCGGGCGAGCCGGTCGGCCCTGGTGTTCAGCTCGGCGTACGTCAGGGTGGTCGCGCCGGACGTCACCGCTGTCGCATGCGGTGTACGCGCCGCCTGCTCCTCGAACAGGTCGGTCAGCCAGCGGTCCTGCGGGACCGGTGCCTCCGTGGCATTCCAGGCGACCAGTTGAGTACGGCGCTCCTCGGTGTCGAGCAGCTCGACCGAGCCGATCGGCAGACCGGGGTCGGTGGCCACCGCGTCCAGGAACCTGATCAGCCGGCCGGCCATCGCTTCGACGGTCTCCCGGTCGAACAGCTCGGTCGCGTAGTCCAGTACACCGCTGATGCCGCCGGGCCTGCCCGAGGCGTCCCGGTCCTCCGACACCGACAGGGTCAGATCGAACTTGGTCGTGCGCGCGGCGACCGGTTCGGGGTCGACCCGCAGCCCCGGCAGCTCGAACCGGGCCTCCTCGTTGTTGTGCAGCATCAGGCTGACCTGGAACAGCGGGTGACGGGCCAGTGAGCGCGCCGGCTTGAGGCGGTCGACGAGCTGCTCGAACGGCACGTCCTGGTGGGCGTACGCCGCGAGGTCCGTCTCCCGCACCCGGGCCAGCAGATCGCCGAACGCCGGGTTGCCCGACGTGTCGGTCCGCAGCACCAGGGTGTTGAGGAAGAAGCCGACCAGGTCGTCCAGCGTCTCGTCGGTCCGGCCCGCGACCGGTGTGCCGATGGGGATGTCGTCGCCCGCGCCGAGCCGGCTCAATACCGCGGCCAACGCGGCCTGCAGCACCATGAAGAGGGTCGCGTCGTGAGAGCGGGCCAGCTCCAGGAGCCTGGCGTGCAGGCCGGCGTCGATCCGCAGATCGGCCAGCTCCCCCTCGTAGCCCGCGGCGGCCGGCCGGGGGCGGTCGGTGGGAAGGTTCAGTTCCGCCGGCAGCCCGGCGAGCGTCCGGGACCAGTGGTCGAGCTGCTCGGAGGCCACACTGTCCGGGTCGGCCTCGGCGCCGACGAGTTCACGCTGCCACAGCGCGTAGTCCGCGTACTGAACACCCAACGGCGCCCAGTCCGGAGCCCTGCCGTCGCTCCGCGCCACATAGGCCGCGGAGATGTCCCGCGCCAGCGGCACGGCCGACCAGGCGTCGCCCGCGATGTGATGGATCACCAGGACCAGGACGTGCTCGTCCGCCCCGAGCCGGTAGAGGTACGGCCGCAGCGGCAGGTCCACTGTCAGGTCGAATCCCTGCCCGGCCACCTCGGCGAGCAGCGCGGGGAGTTCGGCCTCGTCCACCGCCCGGGTCGACAGGACCGGCGTGGCCGCGGGCAGGTCCAGGATCCGCTGGTACGGGTCGCCGTCGGCCTCGGGGAGTACGGTGCGCAGCGCCTCGTGCCTGGTGACGACGTCCGCCAGGGCCGCTTGCAGCGCGGCGCGGTCCAGGTCTCCGGACAGCCGCAGCGCCATCGGCATGTTGTACGCCGCCCCGGCCGGGTCGAGCTGATTGAGCACCCAGAGCCGGCGCTGCCCGTAGGAGAGCGGGATCCGGTCGGGGCGCAGCATCGGCCGCACGGACGCCCTGGCGCCGGACGCGCCGTCGATCCGCGCGAGCAGGGTGGCCACCGTCGGCGCCTCGAACAGGCTGCGCACGGGCAGCTCCACGCCGAATACCGAACGGACCTTGCTGATCAGCCGGGTGGCCAGCAGGGAGTGTCCGCCGCGGTGGAAGAAGTTGTCGTCCAGGCCGACCTCGTCCAGCCCGAGAAGGTCCGCGAACAGCTCGCCGAGCATGCGCTCCCGCTCGTTGCGGGGGCGCCGGGAGCCGGCGACACGGGCGAAGTCCGGTGCGGGCAGGGCCTTGTGGTCCAGCTTGTCGTTGACCGTGAGCGGCAGTGCGGGCAGCTCGACGAGCGCCGCCGGCATCATGTGCTCGGGCACCCTGTCGGCCAAGTCGGCGCGCAGAGCGGCCTGTTGCAGGGTGGCGCCCGGCTCCGCGACGACGTAGGCGACCAGGCGTTCGTCCCCGGATCCACTCGCGGTGTACGTCGTCAGGACCGCCTGGGCCACTCCCTCGCACGCGGTCAGGGCGGTCTCGATCTCCCCGAGCTCGATACGGAAACCGCGGATCTTGACCTGGTGGTCCTCGCGGCCGAGGAACTCCAGGTGCCCGTCGGCGTTCCACCGCGCACGGTCGCCGGTGCGGTACATCCGCGCCCCGGGCTCCCCCGCCGGGTCCGGCAGGAAGCGGTCGGCCGTCAGCCCCGGCTGGTTCAGATACCCGCGGGCGACCCCCGCGCCGGCCAGGAACAGCTCACCGGGCACCCCGACGGGCACGGGCCGCAGCCCGGCGTCGAGTACATAGGTCCGTACGTTGTCCACCGGCCCGCCGATGACCGGGTGGCGCGAGTCGGCGAAGTCGGCGGCCGTGGCCAGCACGGTGGCCTCGGTCGGCCCGTAGACATTGAAGGCGCGCAGCCCGGGGGTCGTCCGCAGGCGCTGCCACATCCAGTCGCTGATCTGCTCGCCGCCGAAAGTGAGCACCGAAGGGCGGTGCCGTTCGTCGTCCAGCACCCCGCCGCCTATCAGCTGTTCGGCGAAGGAGGGGGTGCACGTCATCGCGTCCAGCCGGCGCTCGTTCATCAGCCGGGCCGTCGCCGCCGGGTCGCGCCTGGTCTCGTCGTCCACCAGGTACACCGAGTGGCCGGTGAGCAGCCAGAACATGCCGTCCCACGAACCGTCGAAGGACAGCGCGAGCACATGGGCGGTACGCAGCCGCCGCCCGAGCTTCTCCCTCGCCGGGTCGCACACCTCGCGCCGCCGGTCGTCCAGCAGGTTGACCAGGGAACGGTGCTCGACGATCACGCCCTTGGGCCGCCCGCTGGAACCGGACGTGTAGAGGACGTACGCGGGATGGGCCGGATCCAGAGCGGTGATCCGGTCGGCGTCGGTGGGATCGGACGTCGGACGGCTCCGCAGATCGGCCGTCGTCTCCGGCGAGTCGAGCACGATCAGCCCGCCGCGGCCCGCGTCCGGAATGCGCGGCTCGTCGGCGGCCGTGGTGATCAGCAGCACCGGGTCCGTGTCGCCGAGCATGTACGCGATGCGCTCGGCCGGGTAGTCCAGATCCACCGGCATGTACGCGGCGCCCGATTTGAGCACCGCCAGGATGCTCACCACCAGGTGGTCGGTGCGCCCGAGGGCGAGCGCCACCCGGCGCTCGGGCCCGGCGCCACGGGAGATCAGCAGGTGGGCCAGGCGGTTCACCCGGGCGTTGAGTTCCCTGAAGGACAGTTCGAGGTCGCCGAACCCGAGCGCGGGCGCGTCACCCGCCTCGGCGACGGTCTCCTGGAAGGCGTCGCAGACGGTACGCGCCGGGTGCTCCCGCGCGGTGTCGTTCCATCCCAGCATCACCTGCTCCCGCTCCGCGGGCGCCATGACATCGAGGGTGCTGAGCGGGCTGTCCGGGCGGGCCACCGCCGAGGTGAGGACCCGCTCGTAGTGGTCAAGCAGCCGGGCCATCCGAGGCCGGTCGAACAGCTCGCTGGAGAACTCCATGTTCAGGTGGAGTCCGCCGGTGGGCAGCTCCGAGAAGCCCAGCCCCACGTCGAAGCGGGACGCCCCCAGATCGACAGGGAGTTCGTCGACCCGTACGTCACCGAGCGACGATCCGCTGCGGTCCGCGTCGGCCTGGTACAGGGCGAACTGGAACAGCGGGTTGCTGGCCGGGTCCCGCTCGATGTCGAGGTTCTCGACGAGCTGGTCGAAGGGAAGGTCCTGGTGGGAATGGGCGCCGAGTACCGTCTCGTCGGCCCTGGCGAGCAGTTCGAGGAAGGTCGGGTCGCCGGAGGTATCGGTGCGCAGGACCACCGTGTTGGCGAAGTACCCGATCAACGGCTCGATCTCGGGCCGGCTGCGCCCCGTGAACACCGAGCCCAGCGCGATGTCGTGGCGGCCCGTGTAGCGCGACAGCAACGCGGAGAAGCCCGCCAGCATGACGGGCAGCAGCCGCACCCCCGCGCGGGCGGCCAGCTCGGTGAGACCGCGCTGCAGCTCGGCCGGGTACTCGGCGGTGATGTTCTCGCCGAGCCAGGTGCGGTCCATCGGCCGCGTCCTGTCGGTGGGGAAGTCCAGGACCCTGAGGTCCGCCAGCCGGTCCCGCCAGTAGGCGATGTCGGAGTCCGCCCGGCCCGCGGAGAGCCGCTCACGCTGCCAGATCGCGTAGTCGGCGCACTGCACCGCGAGAGGGGCCGGCGTCGGCGCACGACCGGCCCTGATGGCCAGGTAGTACTCCGAGAGCTCGCTCATCAGCAGCGGAACCGACCACGAGTCGAGCACGATGTGGTGCATCGACAGCACGAACACGTGATCGTCGTCGGTGAACCTGGCCAGCGTCCCGCGCACCAGCGGCCCACGGGCGAGGTCGAACGGCTCGGCTCCCGCCGTGGCGGCCACCTGGAGGGCCCGCGGTCCGCGCTCGGCCTCGTCGCATTCACCGAGGTCCAGGGTCCGGAGGGCCACAGGCCCCGGGGGATCGATCACCTGACACGGGCCGTCCTCGGTCCCCACATACCGGGTGCGCAGCACCTCGTGGCGTGCCGCCACCGTGCTCAGCGCCTCGACGAGGGCCCGGCGGTCGAGCGGGCCGCGCAGGCGCATCGCGAGCGGCGTGTTGTACAGGGGCAGCCCGGGGGCCAGCTGGTCGAGGAACCACATCCGCGCCTGGGCGAACGACAGGGGCAGCGGACGGTCCCGGTCCACCGGGGGGATCACGTCCTCGGCCCGGCGCTTCACCCGCTCCGTGCGCATGTCCCGCAGCAGGCGTTCCCGCTGCTCGGGGGTCAGCCGGGCAAGCCTCTGCCGAAGATCCTGGCGCATACAGCTCCCTCCAGCCATGCAGACAGTCCGCTGCTACAGAGTGCGGACGGCCCGGCAACGCATGGCAGTCGGGCAAATGACCGACAGACCCCAGCCCCCCCGCGCCAACGAGGATGATCGCGACACCTGGGAGGGACTTTGCCGACCAAGCGCATGCCGCACGCCAGGCTCGCCACCGTGTTGCTGATGCTGGCGCTCGTCGTACTCGGGGCGCTGGCTCTGCTGCCGTTGCGCAGCCCCGAGCCGGCCGGCCCCGACGCTCCGGCCGGCCAGTTCTCCGCAGGGCGCGCCGATCCGCACATCGACCGGATCGCCGGGCGCCCGCGCCCGACGGGCTCCAAGGCCAACGCCGAGGTCCGTGCCTACCTGGTCGGGCAACTGCGCGCGCTGGGGCTGCGGCCCACGGTCCAGAACGTGACCGCGGCCGACAGCTACCCGGATCACGCCGCGGTGGCCGGGCCGGTCAGCAACATCCACGCGTCCGTCCCCGGCACCGGTGGCCCGGACCGGGTCCTGATCGTCGCCCACTACGACTCGGTCTTCACCGGGCCCGGCGCGACCGACGACGGGATGGGCGTGGCGACCATCCTGGAGGTCGCCAGGGCGCTCACCTCGGGCCCCGCTCTGCGCAACACCGTGGAACTGCTGATCACCGACGGCGAGGAACCGGGGTCGCTGGGCGCCAAGGGCTTCACCGACTCCGCCCTGGCCGGCGACCCGAAGAACACGGTGATCCTCAATCTGGAGGCCAGGGGCACCAAAGGGCGGCTGGTGATGTTCGAGTCCGGCGCCGCCAACTCGGCCTTCCTGCGCTCGCTGTCCGACCGTGCTCCGTTCGCCACCTCGACCTCCGACGAGATCTACCGGCTCCTGCCGAACGACACCGACTTCACGGTCTTCCGGAAGGCCGGCTTCACCGGCATGAACTTCGCGGTGGTCGGCGGGTCCGCCCGCTACGACATGGAGCTGGACAACCTGGCCAACCAGCGCCTCGACACCCTGCAGGACATGGGCTCCACCGTGCTCGCGGCGACCAGGGACCTGGGCGGCCAGGACATCACCCTGGCGGGAGCGGGCGAAAGCACCTACTTCACGGTGTTCGGCCTGCTGGTGAGCTACCCGCAGTGGCTCGACGCGGTGCTTGCCGTCATCGGCGCCGCGGGTACAGCGGCGCTGCTGTGGTTCGCCCGCAGGCGCGGCCTCGTCCGGCTGCGCGGCGCCGCGCTGGTCGCCGGGACACTCCCGCTGGCGCTGCTCGGTTCCGGCGCGCTGGGGTTCATCGGCTGGCAGGTGCTGGTGCTGCTGCGGCCGCACTACGACGCGTTCCTGTTCGGCGATCCCTACCGGCCCGGCCCGGCGACCGCCGGTCTGGTCGTACTCACCGCTGTGGTGTGCCTGTGCTGGCTGCTGTGGATGCGGCGCGGCCGGGACGCGTTCACCATCGGGGCCGGGGTCCTGTGCTGGTTCACCGCTCTGACCGTGCTGACCGCGTTCCTGCTGCCCGGGGCGTCCTACCTGTTCGCCTGGCCCACTCTCTTCGGCGTGCTGGGGCTGGCCGTCGCCACCCGGCTCACTGCCGATTCGCCTTTTCTGCCGGTGAGCGTCGGCGCCGCCGCGGTCCCGTCCGTCGTACTGCTCCTGCCCCTGACGGCGGTGCTGTTCCCGACGGTCGGTCTCGCGCTCAGCGGTGCGACTCTCGTGTTGGTCGCGCTGCTGCTCCTGCCCGCGCTGCCCGGCCTGCTGCCGCTGCCCCGCCGCCGGCTGGTGCCGGCGTTCCTGGCCGTCGGCGCGCTGCTGGGAGGCGCCCTGCTCGGCGGGGGCGCGGCGACGGACGGCGTCGACGCGAAGCACCCCGCGCACGCGAGCCTGTTCTACGTCCATGACGCGGACACCGGTACCAACACCTGGTATAGCGACGTCGATTCGGGCGAGCGCTGGGTCACGGCCCATGTGCCGCGGGCGCGGGCGGCCGTGGAGAAGCGGGTACCCGCGCTCATCCAGCCCGGTGGCTACCGGCAGGGCCCGGCGCCCGCCGCCGCCGTGCCGACGCCACAGGCGAAGGTGGTGGGGGAACGGCGCTCCGGTGACATCCGCGAGGTGCGGCTGAGGCTGAGCGCCACGACCGCGGCCACCGCGCTGTCGTTCTACGCGGACGACCGACGGACCAAGCTGGTCGACGTCACGGTGGATGGCAAGAAGCTGCCGGGCGGCCACAACAGGCCGACGTCGACACCATGGAAGTGGGGATGCCACCTCGTCGCTCCCGCGGACGGCTTCGAGGTCGTCCTGCGGCTGCGCGGGGACGCCCCCCTGCCCCTGCGCCTGCTGGCCTATACGGCCCAAGTCCCGGCCGCGGCACTGCAGTCGCCACGCCCGGACACGATCGCCTGGGCCGCCTCCGGGTTCGGCCAGGGCATCGGCATTCGAACGGTAAATGTCTAAGGAGCCGCTATGAACGACGATCAGACCAACCCCCGTGTCATCGCGCTGTGGAGCGCGCCCAGGGCCCGGTCGACGGCCTTCTTCCGGTCGATGGTGGAACGCGGCGACCTGACCACGCTCCACGAGCCCTTCGGCAATCTCGCCGACTTCGGTGAGACCACCGTCGATGGCGGGGCCGTGCGCTCCGACCAGGAGCTCATCGAGGCCATGCGTGAACTGTCCGCGCGGCAGCAGGTCTTCTTCAAGGACACCACCGACCACCGCTACCCCTGGGTGCTGGAGGACCGGCGTTTCCTGCGCGAGGCCCGGCACACCTTCCTGATCCGGCGCCCGGACGAGATCGCGGCTTCGTTCTACGCCCTCCAGGAGAACATGACCGCGAAGGACATCGGCCTGGAGCAGCTGCACGAGCTCTACCGGGCGGTGTGCGAGAACGGCGAGCGACCGGTGGTCCTGAACTCGGACGACGTCGTGCGGCGTCCGGCGGAGACACTGGCCGCCTACTGCGCCGAAGTGGGCCTGCCGCCACGGCCGGAGGCGCTGAACTGGCAGCCGGGCAAGCGCACCGAGTGGCAGCGCACCGACCGCTGGCACACCGAGGTGAGCGACAGCTCGGGCTTCACCACGAAGACCACCGAGTACGCCGCCACCGTCCACAACAACACGATGCTGGCCGAGTTCAGCGCCCGGCACGAGCCCTTCTACCAGGCACTGCTGAAGGAGTGCCTGGTCGTGGCCTGAGCAAGGCCGTGGCGCGGACCCTCAGCCTCCGTCGGAGGCCAGGGACCGCAGCCGGGCCCGGTCGACCTTGCCGTTGGGGGTCAGCGGCATGGCGTCCAGCGGGACGATCCGCGCGGGGATCATGTACGACGGCAGCGTTCCGCGCAGATGCGTCCGCACTTCCTGGACCGACGGCGCCTTCGCACTGTCCGTCGGGACCAGGAAGGCGACCAGCGTACGGTCCTCGTCCACGCCGGTCAGGTCGACCAGCGCGGCGCCGATGCCGGGATGCTCGCACAGCGCGGCCTCAACCTCGCCGGGCTCGACGCGGTGGCCGTTGACCTTCAGCTGGGTGTCGATGCGGTCGAGGAACTCAAGGTTGCCGTCCGGGCGCCGGCGGACCAGGTCGCCGGTCCGGTACAGCCGGGCGCCGGGCGGACCGAACGGGTCCGGTACGAACTTCTCCGCGGTGAGCGCCGCGCGACGGTGATAGCCCCGGCCGACCCCGACCCCACCCATCAGCAGTTCGCCCGTGACACCCACGGGCACCGGGTCACCGGCCGGGTCCACGACGTAGGCCCGCAGGTTGCCGATGGGCTTGCCGATCGGCGGCCTGCTGTCGCGCAGACCGGGCGGGCAGCGGTAGTCCGTCGAGGTGACGGTCACCTCGGTCGGCCCGTACGTGTTGTGCACCTGCCGGTGCGGCGCCTGGAAACGGTCGGCGAGCTCACCCGGCAGCGCCTCGCCGCCGATGTTCGCCATCCGCAGGTCCGGCAGATCCGACGGGTCCAGCAGACGCGCCACGGCGGGCGGTATGTCCATCACGGTGACCCGTTCCTCACGGATCAGCCCGGCGAGCGCCCGGGGGTCGAGCAGCGTCAGCCTGGAACCCTGGACCAGGGTGATGCCGTTGCACAGCGCGGCGAAGAAGTCGAAGACGCTCACGTCGAAGCTCGGGTTGGCGAACTGCAGGATCCGGTCCGGCGGTTCGAGCCGGTACGCCTGCCTGCAGTACTCCGCCATGTTGACGACGGAGCCGTGCTGGATCAGGGTGCCCTTGGGCGGCCCGGTGGAACCGGACGTGTACAGCAGATAGGCCAGGTTCTCCGGGGACACCGGATACTCGGGGTTGTCGTCGGGCAGGGCGGCCAGGGCCGCGGCGACGGCGGAGTCGTCCAGGCAGACCGGCAGGACGTCGTCCGGCAGGCCGGCGGCCGACGCACCGGTCGTCACGACCACCTCGCAGCCCGCGTCCCCGGCCAGGTACGCCACCCGGCTCGCCGGGTGCTGGACGTCGAGCGGCAAGTAGGCCGCTCCGGCCTTGAGGATGCCCAGGAGGGCCACCGGAAGGTCCAGACCCCGGTCCAGCAGGACGCCGACCACCGATTCCGGTCCGACGCCGAGCCGGCGCAGATGGCGGGCCAGTTGGTTGGCGCGCCGGTTCAGCTGGGAATAGCTGAGTTCCCCGCCCTCGAAGCGGGCCGCCGCCGGCGACGGCCGCAGGTCCACCCAGCGCTCGAAGCACTGGTGCACGCACAGCCCCGCGACATCCGGATACTCCTCAGCGGTCGCGTTCCACTCCTGCTGGATGCCGGCCTGGATGTCGTCGTCCACTTGGTGGTCTCCCGTGCGATCTAACGGCGCTGGACGCGGTCGATCCTGCCAGGGCGACGCGGCAACAAGCCGTAGGGATTCCTCCTGACTGTGTCCGTCCCGTCGCATCGCACATTCTCTGAACCGACGCATTTTCCCGATAAACAGCATGCTCCGCGGCCAGGAGGAAATCGTGGGCGGGACCCAGACACACAGTTCCGAGGCCGCGTTGATCCGGCACGACGGCATCCCCTATCTGCGGCTCACCGAGCCCGAGAGCGCGGAGATCCGGGCGCTCGCCGAGGTCTTCGTCGCCGAGTACGCAGTGGCACAACCGGCAGAGCTGGAACAGCTGTTGGCCGAGATTTCCGTGTACGCGCACCGCATGCCGGAGCGGGTACGGGTGGTGCTCAACGAGTTCCGCCTGACCGGGCGCCCCCAGGGCGGCCTGGTGCTGTCCGGTCTGCCCGTGGACGAGGACGGCATCGGCACCACGCCGGGCAACTACACGCAGGAGCCCGGCGGCCCGGAGGTGACGACGGCGACCGCGATCCTCCTGCTCGTCGGCTCACTGCTGGGCGACCCGTTCTCGTACCTCTCCCAGCAGCGGGGCAAGCTGGTCCTGGACGTGTTCCCCATCGAGGGGCACGAGGAGGAGCAGCTGGGCTCCAGCTCCACCACGCTGCTGGAATGGCACAACGAGGACGCGTTCCATCCCAACCGGGCCGACTGGATCATGCTGCTCTGTCTGCGCAACCCTGACGCGGTGCCGACCATGTTCGCGCCGGCCGAGGGCCTGGAGATCGACGACGAGCACGAGAAGGTCCTCTTCGAGGAACGGTTCGTCATCCTGCCCGACGAGTCGCACACCGCCCAGTTCAACTCCGAGACCACGGGGATCGACGCGAACAGCAGCCAGGCGGCTGCCTTCCAGCGGATCCGGCGGATGAACCAGGAGCCGGAGCGGATCTCGATCTTCAGTGGCGCCCCGGAGATGCCGTACGTCCGCATCGACCCGGCGTTCATGCTGCGTGAGCTGGACGACGCACCGGCCGAGGAGGCCCTGGACGCGGTCATCAGCGCCTTCGAGACGCGGATGAAGGACGTGGCACTGAGCAGTGGCGAACTTCTGATCATCGACAATAAGCGGGCGGTGCACGGGCGTCGGCCCTTCAAGCCACGCTATGACGGCACCGACCGCTGGCTGCGACGTATCAACGTGACCGCGGATCTGCGCAGTTCCGCGGGCCGCCGATTCGGTGGACACGGCCGCGCGCTGATCTGAACACCGCCCGCTCGACCATGGAGAGCCCTATGAGCGCCCGTATCCGACACATCACCCTCGACTGCGCGGAGCCGCACGAGCCCTACGAGCTGGCCGAGTTCTGGAGCAAGGTGCTCGGACAGCCGGTGGATCCGGAGGACGGGCCGGGTGACGACGAGGTGTGCCTGGTGGCGCCCGATGGGCAGCCGGCCCTGCTCTTCGTGCGGGTACCGGAGAAGAAGTCGCTCAAGAACCGGGTCCATTTCGACCTGGACCCGCAACGCCCCCGGGACGAGGAGGTCGAGCGGCTGCTGGCCGTCGGCGCGACCCTCGTCGACGACCGCCGCAAGCCGAACTTCCGCGGCTGGGCCGTGCTGGCCGACCCGGCGGGCAACGAGTTCTGCGTCGAGGGCAACGCCGAGGAGCAGGCGGAGGCCGAACGCCACTACAACGCGGAGAAGGAAGCCGAGAAGAGAGCGGCCGAGGCAGACGGGCGGTCATGACGACCACCTCGGCCGAGAAGAGCAGCCGCAGCCTGTTCCGGCACCGGGACTTCCGGCTGTTCTGGAGCGGGGATCTCGCCTCCCAGCTGGGCTCGGAGATGACCCTCTTCGCCCTGCCGCTGGTGATGGTCGGCACCCTCCACGCGTCGGGCACCCAGATCGGGCTGTTGGAAGCGCTGTACACCCTGCCGTTCTTCGCGCTGCCGCTGTTCGTCGGGGTCTGGCAGGAACGCCGCCCCCGGCGGCCCGTGATGATCACCACGGACCTCGCCCGGTGCGTGCTGGTGGTCACGGTTCCGCTGGCCGCCGTGCTCGACCGGCTGTCACTCGCCCACGTCTACCTCGTCGCCGTCCTGATCGGGGCGCTGAGCGTGGTGTACGACATCGCGGCCAAGTCGTACCTGCCACGTCTCGTCGCACCCGACCAGCTCGGCTCGGCCAACAGCAAGCTCACCACCGACCAGGCGGTGAGCGCGACGATGGGTCCGGCGGCCGGTGGCTGGCTGGCCGGCGCCTTCGGAGCGGCCAGCGCACTGTTCCTCGACTCGCTGACGTACCTGATCTCCGCCGTGACGCTGATCCGGGTGCGCCATCGCGAGGAGGTCGTGGAACCTCCGACGGTCAAGCGCGACCTGCGCCGTGAGCTGGTCGACGGGCTGCGATCGGTGTTCGGCAATCCGCCGGTCCGGGCGATCGCCCTGCACGCCGCGATCTACAACGCCGGCGGCTCACTGATCAATGTGGCCTTCCTGATCCACTTCATCCGCGACCTCGGCATGGGCACGTTCGCCTTCGGGATCGTGACGGTGATCGGCGGGGTCGGCGCCATCATCGGCGCCGTCGGGGCGCCCGCCCTGTTCAACCGGATCGGGTACGGCCCCAGCCTGCTGATCGCGCTGGCCTTCTCCACCAACGCGTACTTCCTGCTTCCCGTGTTCACCGGTTCGGACACGGCCGTCTTCTGGTCCGCGGCCGCCGGCTTCTTCTTCGGGTTCGGCGGTTCCGCCGCCGGCAGCGTGATCGCCGTGACCGTACGGCAGAAGGTCACACCGCCAGAGTTGCACGCGCGGATGAACGCCACCTACCGGCTGATGAACTTCGGAACGATCCCGATCGGCGCCGTGGTCGCGGGCGTCATGGTCGACGCCCTCGGCGGACGCACCACGCTCTGGATCGCCCCCTTCGTCCTCCTGGCCTCGGTGCTCCCGGTCGCCAACCGGACCATCTGGAATCTGCGCAAGCTCTGACGCCCGCCCCCGCCCCCGCCCCGCCACCCGGGACGGGGCGGACTCGCCACCTCAGACGGAGGTGGCGAGTTCCCGGATGGTGTGCTCCCCGAGCACCCGCTCCACCGGCAGTTCCACGCCGAGTTCCCTGGCCCGCATGACCACCCGCACCGCCCGCAGCGAGTTCCCGCCGGCGGCGTAGAACTCGTCGTCGACGCCGACCGTGTCCAGTTCGAGGACCTCGGACCACAGCCTGCTCAGCATCACCTCGGTCGGCGTGCTCGGCCTGCCGTCCGAGGGCTCCCGGTCCACGACCGGGGCGGCGGCGCCCGCAGGCTCCTCGATGTCCGTCGCGGCCGCGCGCTGGTCGGCCAGTGGGCAGGACAGGGCCGAGACCGGCGCACCTGGGTTCGCGGACGCGGTCCGCAGCACCGAGACGATCGACCTGGCCAGCAGGTCCGCGGTCTCCTGGCCGAAGAGGTCCGACTGCAGGACCACGGACCCGCTCAGCGCGTCGTCCGCTCCGTCCAGGTCCACCGTGACCTCGAAGTGTGCACGCTCCTGGAGCAGCGGCACCGGCTCGATGCGCAGTCCGGCGGCCTCGACGGAGCCCGGCAGCCAGGTGTTGTTGACGGCCAGCATCGTCTGCGCGAGGGGCGTCCGGCCCGCGCGGCGGGCCGGCTTGAGGGTCTCCACCAGCAGTTCGAACGGGACCTCGGCGTGCCCATAGGCGCCCACGCAGCGTCTGCGGACCTGGCTGAGCAGGTCGAGGAACCCGGGGTCACCGGACAGGTCGAGCCGTACCGGCAGGGTGTTGACGAAGAAGCCGATGAGCGGCTCCAGCTCCGCCTGCGAGCGGCCGGCGAAGGGCAGGCCCACCACCACATCCTGCTGGCGTGTCCAGCGGGAGAGGACCGCCGCATACGCGGCGAGTACGACCATGAAGGGCGTGACGTCCCTGTCCGGAGCGACGGCGCGCAGCTGCCGGATCATCGCGGCCGGCAGTTTCAGCGGTGCGTGCACCGTGCCCGTGCCGCTCGCCCCGGCCGGCGTGTGGTCGACGGGGAACCTCAGCGGGACGGCGCCCGCCAGCTCTTCGCGCCAGTGCTCCAGTTGCCCGGCGAGTTCGCCCTCCTCCCAGCGCTGCCTCTGCCAGGCCGCGAAGTCGGCGTACTGCACTTCCAGTTCGGGCAGCACATCCAGCGACTCGCCCCGTACGGCGGCGGAGTAGAGAGCGGTCAGCTCGCGCAGCATGACGCCCAGGGACCAGCCGTCGGCGACCGCGTGGTGCACCACGATGGCGAACAGGTGCTCCTCGGGCGCCACCCGCATCAGCCGGCAGCGGATCAGCGGTCCGCGCCCCAGATCGAACGGGATCCCGGCGAGCGCGCGCGCCTCGGCCATCGCCGCGTCGTGGCCGCCCGCCACGTCGAAGACCGGCAGCTCCGTCGGCCCGGCCGCCCGCACCACCTGTACGACCTCGGCGCCCTCCAGCTCCAGCACCGTGCGCAGCACCTCGTGCCGACTCAGTACCCCGGTCATCGCGGCCGCGAGCGCGGCCGGTTCGAGGGGGCCGTGCAGGCGCAGGCCGACCGCTTCGTTGTACAGCGGGAGGTCGGGCTGGATCTGTTCCAGCAGCCACAGTCGTTGCTGTCCGAACGACGCGGGCAGCACAAAAAGGTCTTCGGTCATCATGGCTCCTGCGTGGTGAATGAATGCCTCGTGGCTACCGGTACTCGCGCAGCAGCGCTGTCAGGCAGTCCGTGCCGAACTCCAGTGCCTCCACCGGGATGCGCTCGTTCGCCGAGTGCAGCAGCGTGCGGTACTCGCTGCCCGCGGGCACTTTCATCGGCAGCCAGCCGTAGCAGCGGATGCCCAGTTGGGCGAAGAAGCCTGCGTCGGTCGATGCGGGCGACATCATGGGCAGCGGTACGGCGCCCGGGTCCGCCTTGCGGGTGATCCCGGCCAACGTTTCGTAGAAGCCACCGAACTCCGGCTCCTCGATGCGCTCCTGGGCGACCTGGAGCCCCTCCACGAGCAGTTCCATCGACAACTCGGCGGACAGCTCGGGACCGATCAGCGCGTGCAGTTCGGAGAGAAACTCCTCCCTGGTGTGGTCGCCCGGCAGGATCCGGCCGTCCAGGTCCACGGTGATCTCGGCGGGCACCACATTGATCTTGTCGCTGGTCCGCACGACCGTCGGGTTCACGGTGTTGCGCAGCAGCGAGTCGATCTGGAGCGCCTGCGCCATCGGAAGTCCTGCCGGATGCCGGTCGTCGGTGTCGTCCCGTACCGCGAGCACCGCGTCCCGCAGCGGCGGGGGCAGTTCGGCCGACAGCTCGGTCAGCATGCGGTACGCGGCGGGCCCCTGGTGCCTCGGCAGGCGTACGCCGCTCAGCGCGGTCAGGAGACGGCCGAGCTGCTCCATGGGGGTGCCGGGCGGTGCAAGCCGGGAGGCATGCCCGCCGGGACCGCGCAGCGTCACCCGGTACCAGCAGGCCCGCTTCTCCGCGACGACGATCGGGTGGAACCGGCGGCCGCCCAGCTCGATGCCGGCGCCGCCCTCCTCGCCGATCGCGTAGCGGATCCCCGCGAACAGCTCGGGGTGCTCCCTGACCAGCCACCGGGCGCCGGCCAGACTGCCGTGCTCCTCGTCGGCGACCATGGCCAGCACAACATCGCCGGGCGGGCGCTCACCGGCTTCGTGCAGGCGGGCCAGCGACGTCAGCATCATCGCGAGGCCGCCCTTCATGTCGGTCGAGCCCCGGCCCCAGATCTCGCCGTCGACCAACTTGCCGTCGAAGGGCGGGTGCAGCCACTCCTGGCCGGTCACCGGCACGACGTCGGAGTGGCCGTGCAGCAGCAGCGGCGGGGCGATCCCCCGGCCGGGGAACCGGACGATCAGGCTGGCCCGGTCCGGGGTCGGCCCAAGAATCTTGATGTCCAGATCGTCCCGGTGCGACAGCCGGTCGACCACGTACTGGACGCAGGCGATCTCGTTGCCGGGCGGGTTGACGGTGTTGATCCGGATCAGGTCCTGCAGCAGGGCCACCGGATCGGCGGCGGACGAGGTGCTCATGACGGCTCCGTGGTCGAGTGGTATGCGGCGGCGAGGAGCCGGGCAGCTTCCAGGCGCAGCTGGGTGGGGCTGCCCAGGCGCATCGCGTCCACCGCGGCACGCCGGTAGAACACGGACACGTCGTACTCCTCGGTGAGTCCGGCGGCGCCGTGCAGATGCACCGCCTCGGCACTGACCTCACGGGCCAGGTCCGCGGCGAGGAACAGCGCCTGTGCCGCGGCGAGACGGATGTCCGCCCCCGCGTCCGCGTCCTTGGCCACGGCGCGCACCAGGCTCAGTACGGCCGTGCCCTCGGCGGCCAGCGCCGCCAGCCGGTACGCCGGTGCCTGCTGGGTGGCCAGCGGCCGGCCGAACGCCGTGCGCTTCTTCAGCCGCTCGACCGTGAGCTCCAGGGCCCCGCGGGAGAGCCCTGCCAGGTACGCCGCCTGCTGGAGGCGCCCGCGGGCGAGTGCGGACAGGTAGTCAGGACCCGGCGCCAGCACCCCGTCCACGGCGGTGCGTGCCGCGTCGAGCGTGACCCGGTAGAGATCGCCGCGGCCGATGTCGTCGTGCCGGTGGAGCGCCACGCCGGGCTGGTGAACCGGCACCAGCGCATGGCCGGCCTCACCGGTCACGAGCAGGTAGTCCACGCCCGCCGCGAAGGCCACGAAGCGGCGGGTGCCACTGACGACGCCCCGGTCCGCGTCGACTGCCAGCGGTGGGGGAGTGGAAGGCTCGCCCGTGCCCTGCTCCCGCGCGGCGAGGGCGACGGTACGCCCACCCGCCGCGATCTCGGCCAGCAGCCCGTCGTGCCGGCCGTCGGACGCCAGCACGTCGGCCGCGATCATGGTGTCCACGAACGGGCTCTGGTAGAGCGCGGGGCCCATCAGCTCCGCCGCCTCCACCAGGCGCGCCATCGCGTCGGCCGGCCCACCGAGGCGGGGCGGCAACGCGGCCTCCAGGCCGCCCAGTTCGGCGAGCGTGGCCCACACGCTGTGCCGTACCTCGACGTCCTCCTCCTCCGGCGCGTCCTGACCCGCGCCCTTGCCCCGGGCCCCGAGACGGCGCAGTACGGGGTTCAGTTCCTCGTGGAACAGTTCGGCAAGGTTCACAACAGGCCCAACCCACTGGTCGCGATGAGGTACAGCATGATCTCGGAGGTTCCGGACGCCAGCCGGTGCGCCGGGCTCAGCCGGTGGTTCGCCTCCAGCAGGCCGTCGGCCGGCGCCTCGGGGTCCCAGCCGGACAGCACGCCGTCCATTCCCTCGACCTCCATGCCGGCCCGCAGGATGGGCCGGAACTGCTCGCTCACGTACCACTTGGACATCGCCGAGGCCACCGCGTCGGGCCTGCCGTCGGCGAGGTTGCGCACCATCTGCCAGGCCATCGCGTGGCCGGCCCGCAGCCTCGCGTCGAGCTCGACCAGTTCGACGGCGTACACCGGATCGTCCAGCCTGCCGGTGGCCGCGGCCCGTTGGATGATCAGATCGAGCAGCCGACGGGCCTTGCCGTGGAAGTCGATGCCGGTGCGCTCCAGTTGGAGCAGGTCGTTCAGCATCCACCAGCCGTCGTCCACCGTGCCGACGACGTCCTCCTCGGTCAGCCGGACACCGTCGATCACCACCACGTTGAACCGGTCGTTCTGCATGCTCGGCACCGGTTCGATGTGCACCCCGGGTGAGCGCAGCGGCAGCAGGAACAGCGTGATGCCGTGCATCCCGACGGCTCCGTCGGTGGTGCGGGCGGCGCACAGCGCGACATCGGCGAACTGGGACTTCATGTTGAAGACCTTGGTGCCGTACAGCCGCCAGCCGCCCTGGTCGGGCTCCGCCCTGGTGCGCAGCGCCGACAGGTCCGATCCGGCCTCCGGCTCGGTGAAGAGCACACTGGCCGTCCGTTCGCCACGGGCCAGCGCCGGCAGATGCTTGCGCTTCTGCTCCTCGGTGCCCGCCTGCAAGAGGAACATGCCGACGATGTCGATACTCAGGACGTGTACGTCGTCGGGCACCCCGGCCAGGGTCATCTCCTCGGTGACCAGCGCGGCTTCCGCCGCCCCGAGACCGAGGCCGCCGTACTCGACGGGCCAGTTCGGGGCCAGCCAGCCGCGCTCGCCGAGCAGACGGTAGAGGTCCAGCCGGGCGGGCTCCTCGTCGGGCCGGTGGGCGGCGACGGTCTTGAGCGTCCGGCGCACCTCGTCGCTCGTGAAGAAGCGACGGATGTCCTGACGGAAGGTGTCCGGTGCCGGGGCGGCCGACGCGCTGCTCGTCACGAGGTCTCCTCCAGCTCCGCCAGCAGGGTCGCCAGCTCGTCCTCGGACGCGTCGTCCAGCTCGCTCGCCTCGATCAGCCGGGCCAGCTCCGCGATGGTGGAGTGCACGAACAGATCCCGCAGCTCCACCTCCACCCCGAACGCACCGCGGATGCGGGACGCCAGCTGGGTCACCTTGAGCGAATTGCCGCCGACGGCGAAGAAGCTGTCGTGGATGTCGATCTCCAGGCTCTCGCCGAGCAGCTCGCGCCAGATCCCGGCGAGCAGCAGTTCCGCCTCGGTCGAGGGCGCGACGGCCACCCGCACCGCGGCCCCGCCCGGCTCCGGAAGCCGCTTGCGGTCCAGCTTCCCGCTGCTCGCCCGCGGCAGTTCGGGCAGCACCACGAACACGCCGGGCACCAGATGGGCCGGCAGCCGGTCGATCAGGGAGCGCCGCAGGTCCTCGTGGTCCACGTCGTGTCCTGGGGCGGCGGCCAGGTAGCACACCAGGCTCGCCGCGGCCCCGGAGCCGCGCGCGACGACCACGGCCTCGGCGACGGCGGGGTGCGCCTCCACCGCGTGCTCGATCTCGCCCGGCTCCACGCGCAGGCCGCGGATCTTGATCTGGTTGTCGACCCTGCCGAGGAAGTACAGGTTTCCGTCGGCCTGCCGGCGCACCAGGTCCCCGGTGCGGTACAGGCGCGCCCCGGGCGCGCCGAAGGGGTCCGGCACAAAGCGCTCGGCGGTCAGCGCGGGCTGGTACGCGTATCCGCGTGCCACTCCGACCCCGCCGATGAACAGCTCGCCGGGCACCCCGACCGGTACCGGGTTGCCGTACCGGTCCAGCACGTGGGCCTGGTAGTTGGCCATCGGGGTGCCGATCGGCGGCATGGCCGCGTACGTCCCGTCGGGGCACAGGTAGTCGACGCAGGCGACGGTCGCCTCGGTCGGCCCGTACCCGTTGTGGAAGTCGCGCCCCGGGATGTTCCAGGCGTTGACCAGCTCGCCGGGGAACGCCTCAAGGCCCACGAACAGGGCGCGCAGCGAGGGGAACGTACCGGCGTCCAGCAGTCCGAGCACCGCCGGCGGCAGGTCGGTGACGGTGACCTGCTCGTCACGCATCAGCTCCCCGAGGCTCTCGGGGTCCAGCAGGGTCCGGGTGGGCGCGTGCACCAGCTGCGCGCCGGAGCACAGGGCGCTGAAGAAGTCGAAGAGGCTGACGTCGTACGCGGGGTTCGCGAACTGCAGCACCCTGTCGCCCGCGCCGAGCCGGAACATCTCCACGCTCGCCCGGGTGAAGTTGACGATGCTGCGATGTTCCACCTGCACGCCCTTGGGCCTGCCGGTCGACCCCGAAGTGAAGATCACGTAGGCGAGGTTGGCCGGTCCGACGCCGGACCGGGGCCGCTCCGTGGACCGCGCGCCGAGCGCGGGGTCGTCCACGCACACCGCGGTGACCGACGCGGGCAGCGCACCGGCCCGCTCGCAGGTGGTCACCACGACTCCGCAGCGTGCCTCGGTCAGCGCCGTCTCCCAGCGCTCCGCCGGGGTGTCCGGGTCGAGCGGCAGATAGGCCCCGCCCGCCTTCTGGATGCCGAGGAAGGCGGTGGGCAGCTCGGGGCCGCGTTCGAGCAGTACGGCGACGACGCTCTCCGGACCGACACCGGCGTCCCGCAGCGCCCACGCCAGCCTGTTGGCCCGGTCGTCCAGTTGCCGGTAGGTGAGCCGTTCGCCGAGGAATGAGGTCGCCACCGCGTCCGGCGACCCGTCCACCACCGCCTCGAACAATTCGTGCAGACACCCGTCCGGCGACGGGCCGCCCGCCCCGTCCGCCTCGGCCGGCAGCTCGCGCTGGGACTCGCGCTGGGACTCGGACTCGGACTCGGTGAGCATCGGCAGTCGGCTCAGACGCAGACCGGGATCGGCCACCACGGCCTCAAGGATCCGCGCGTAGTGCCCGAACATCCGCTCGATGCGGTCGGCGTCGAACAGATCGGTGGAGTACTCGGCCCACAGCCGCAGTCCCTCCGGGATCTCGGTGAGCTGGACAGCGAGGTCGAACCGGGCGGTGTCCCCCTCCACCGGGTACGCCTCGACGTCGACGCCCGCGATGTGCGCCGACTCGACACCCGCGTGCTGGAGGGTGAAGGACGTCTGGAACAGCGGGTTGCGGCTCGGGTCGCGCTGCGGGCTCAGCTCGTCGACCAGCCTGCCGAAGGGCAGTTCCTGATGGAAGTGGGCGCCGAGCACCGTCTCGTTGGTCCGCGCCAGCAGCTCCCGGAACGTCGGGTCGCCCGCCGTGGAGCAGCGCAGTACCACCGTGTTGGCGAAGAACCCGATCAGCGACTCGATCTCGGGCCGCTCGCGGCCGGAGAACACCGACCCGACGACGATGTCGTCCTGGCCCGTGTAGCGGTCGAGCATGGCCACGAACGCGGACAGGACCACCGTGAGCAGGGTGACCCGCTCGGCCCTGGCGAGCCGGTTGAGGTCCGTGCGCAGGTCCAGCGGCAGCAGGCAGTCGGTGGCGGCGCCGGACTGCGAGGAGACGGCCGGGCGTGCCCGGTCCGCCGGCAGGTCGAGGGTGGGCAGGTCCGCGAGCTGCCGCTGCCAGTACGCGAGGTGCTCGTCGAGCACGGCGCCGGTCATCCGGCCGCGCTGCCAGACCGCGTAGTCCGCGTACTGCACGGAGAGTTCCGCCAGCGCGGCCGGTTCCCCGGCGACCTCTGCCCGGTAGTACTCGAAGAGCTCACCGACGACGACGGGCATCGACCATCCGTCGCTGGCGATGTGGTGGAGGGCCAGGACGAGTATGTGCTCACGGTCCGCGACGGTGACCAGGTGCCCGCGCAGGACCGGGCCGTTCTCCAGGTCGAACGGTTCCTGCGCCAGCCCGAAGACGAAGTCGCGGACCTTCTGCTCGCCCGCCCCGGTCAGGTCCGTCACAGGGAACGGCGCCGCCTGGCCGGGCGGCGCCACGTCCTGGTAGGGGACACCGTCGCGCAGCGGGTAGCGGGTGCGCAGGATCTCGTGCCGGTCCATCAGCGCGCTCAGGGCCCTGCCCAGGGCCTGCCCGTCGAGGTCGGCGCGCAGCGAGAGGATGATCGGCGCGTTGTAGACCGACGCCCCCGGCGCCAACTGGTCGAGGAACCAGAGTCGTTGCTGGGTGTAGGAGAGCGGCAGCGCCCGGTCGCGGCCCACCGGGACCACCCGCTCGCCCGTGCCGCGTACGCCCGCACGTTGGCGTTGCCGCAGCGCCAGCAGGCTCTTCCTGGTGTCGGCCAGACTCTTCCCGCCGGTCTTCGATGGTTCGGACATCACAGGCTCCCGACGATTGCGGCTCTCTTGACCGTGGTCCCGGCGCCGGCGAGCGCGTCGCGCACCGGGTGGGCGACACGTCCGTCGGCGATCACCACACGGCCCACCCCGGCGTCCAGGGCTTCACAGGCGGCTTGCAGCTTCGCGGTCATCCCGCCGGCGATCTCCGCGTTGTCGACCGGCCCGTCGGACACCACGATCTCCCGCATCAGTGACGTCTCGTCGGCCGGATCACGCAGCACGCCGGGCGCGGCGGTCAGCAGGACAAGGCGCACCGGCCCGCTCTGCGCCAGTGCGCCCGCTATCGCCGCGGCGGCCCGGTCGGCGTCGACGTTGACCGCCTCGCCGTCCTCGCCGACGGCGGGCGGCGACACGACGGGCAAGCAGCCCGTTTCCAGCAGGGTGAACAGGAGGGCGGGGTCGACCCGGCGGATACGCCCACTGTGGTCGTCACGGATCACGACCTTGCGGCCGCCCAGCACCGCCTTGTGCGCGGCGGTGCGCCTGGCCGTGATCAGCTGGGCGTCCATGCCGGTCAGTCCCACCGGGCGGGCGCCGTGCCGGGACAGCGCGGCAACCAGCGACGGTTTGACCTTCCCGACCAGCGCCATCAGCAGCACCTCAAGGGTGGCCGGGTCGGTGTACCTGCTCGACGAGCCGCTCGGCGTGGTCAGCCTTCGCTGAGGTACGCCGAGCCGGCCGGCCAGCAGATCGAGGTCCGCCGCACCTCCGTGCACCAGGACCGCCTGCCCGGCCGGCAGCGCCGCGAGGTCGCGGCAGATGGCCTCGTGATCCAGCGAGAGTCCCCCGCCGCACTTGACCACCGTGATCTCGTCAGTCATCCCAATCCTCACGCCGGATGCAGGCCCGCGAACTCCAGCCCCAGCGACTCGTCCCAGCCCATCCGGATGTTCAAGCTCTGCACGGCGTTCCCGGAACCGCCCTTGACCAAGTTGTCGAGCGCGCCGATGAGCAGCAGCTGTCCACTGGCCGGATCCAGGGCGAACCCCACGTCGCAGTAGTTGGAGCCAAGAAGGATCTTTGGCTCCGGCAGCCGGTAGTTGCCCCGCTTCTGGGTGACGACCCGGACGAACGGTTCCTTCGCATAGCTCGCGCGGTAGACACCACGTACCTCCGCCTCGGTGATGCCACGGGCGGCCGTGGCCCGGCAGAGCACCTGCACACCGCGCACGGCGTCGACGCCGGTGGCCGTCATCCGCACGTCCAGCCCGGTCGCCTGGGAGATCTCCGCCTGATGGCGGTGGTTCAGCGGGGCGAACACCCGCAGTACGCCGCTGCGTTCGGCATGCAGGTTCAGCTCTCCCGCGGACGCGCCCGAGCCGCTGGAACCGACCCGCCCGTCCACCGTGACCGTCGACTCCAGCATCCCCGCGTCCGCCAAGGGCCGCAGCGCCAGGATGGAGGCCGTGGCCATGCATCCGGGCACGCTGACGCTGTCGGCGGTACGCAACGCCTCGCGGTGCAATTCCGGCAGCCCGACGGCCGCTTCGCCGAGCAGCTCCGGCGCGGGATGCTCGCCGTAGTGCTCGCGATACCGGGCGGGGTCCGCGAGGCGCAGGTCCGGAGAAAGGTCGTAGACGATCTTGGCTCGGCTCACCAGGGCACTGCGCTGTTGCAGGTCACCGACCGTCGAACTGGTCAGGAACAGCACATCGCATTCGGGCAGCCGGTCGGGGGAGAGGTAGGCGAGATCCACCCGGCCCCGCAGGTTCGGGTGGTTTCCGTCCACCCGTCGGCCCGCCAGCCGGGAGGAGGTGACCGCACTGATTTCAAGCTCCGGATGTCCGGAGATGATCCTGAGCAGCTCACCGCCGATATAACCGGCGCCGCCCACAATCCCCACACTGGTCACTCGCCCCAGTCCTCCTCGACCTCCGGCGCCACGGCGATGACCAGAGGGTCGAGAGAAATCACTTCGAGCTCGCCGGCGCATTCACCACATTCGATGATTTCGTTGAGCTCGGGCTTTTCTGCGAACTCTACGTTTCCGACGCATTCCGGACAGGCCACGTTCATTTTTCTGCCTCTCACGAGAAGGTCATTCGTTCAGCACCTAGAGGTTCGCGAAAACGCGGGCACGCGGACAGTAGGGGAAACCCCCGACAGATGGGCGGCCATGGCCTCCAGCACCCCTTCGTACTCCGCGATCAGCCGGGCCGTGCGTCCCCGCAGCGCGGGTACGGCGGCCGAGCGCCCGGCGCGCGCGGTGGCCACCGCGATCCGCAGCGCCGACCAGTGGTGCGCGACCGCGTCCACCCGCCGGCCCAGTTCCCGCAGCCGGACATCGCCGAAGCGCCGGCCGGCCAGGTCCAGGAACGCGGCGTGCAGGCCGGTCGACGCCAGTACGGGCCCGACGACGATGAAGACCTCGTCCACCACCTCGGGCTCGGCCCCGATACGGTCCCAGGCACCGGTCAGGAAGGCGCTCAGCCCGGCCAGGCCAGAGGTGGCCGGATCGGCGGGGTCGGTGAGACCGCCCACGTTCGCGGCGAGCACGTGCCGGACGAAAGCCGGGTCGAACGCGGGCTGCGGCGCACTCGTGTCCAGTTCCAGCCACCGGTTGCCGATGGGGTTCGCGGTGAAGAACAGGTCCCGGTCGTGCTTGACCGGGTTGCCCGAGTCCCGCGCGGCGGTGAACGCCTCCAGCGCGATGGCGCCCTGGAAGGCCGGTGGCACCGGGTCCGCCACCAGCACCTCCGCCGCCTCGTCGTCGAACCCGTGGACCACCATGAGGTGATTGGTGTGCACGTCGCGGTACGCGGGCCTGAAGGGCAGATGGAAGTTGTCCGCGGCCACGGCGACGGTGTTCCCCGCCACCAGCTCGGCCCGCACCTGCCGCCAGCCCTCCTCCGCGTCGGCCGGCCGGTGCCACCGCGAGTGGATGTCGTGATGGGGCGCGAGCCCGCTGAACAGCGAGTCGGCGTACCCCGGCAGGTAGTACTCCTCCCGCCGCAGGTCGCCCGGGTAGTGGAAGCCCCAGCCCGCGCCGAGAACCGATATCGGCTCCAGGCCCCGCTGGGCCAGCATCACCCCGGCGGTGGTGTGCAGACAGTGCACGAGCTCGTGCCGCCAGTACCCGACGTCTCCCAGCTCAACGCGCATCGCGCACCCCCGGGTTCGTGACCGCGGTGACCGCGAACACATGCATGGCCGGGTTGTCGGGCAGCCGCAGTCCGGTCACCTCCCCCGGCACGGTCACCGGGACACGCTGCTGCCAGATGACCGGCCGGTGCCCGCTCTGGGTGTGCCGGGGGTAGCGCAGCCCGGTCGCCCGGAACGCCTCCGGCTCACCGAACCACGCGTCGGTCTCCGGCCAGAAGTCCGACATCCGCAGCCACTCGGCGCGCACCGTGCCGTCGGCGTAGCGCAGCTCCACCTCGTCCTCGGTGCGCCGCTCGGCCGCGCCGAGCACATAGAGCCACTCGTAGCGGCCCCCGGGGAGCGCGATCAGCTGACCACGGCAGCGGATGTTGTCACCGTTGCCCGTTTCGCGGGGCGGGAACTCGAAATCGACGCCGGACACGGTCACCGAAGATCCCGGAGCGGGCAGGTCCTCGGCCGGAAAGGTATTGCGCCAGACATTGAATCCGTATTCCTCGCCGGCCCCTGATTTCGCGATGCCGAGATTGTTGCAGGCTTCAGAAATATCAATGACAGTGCTTATTATCTGTGGATGCAAGTGAGCCTCATAAGTTCTGTTTCCCGGCAAGTGGCCGATGAGATCTCCGAAATCATCCGGGCCGCTTATTCATCGGGCGATCTGCTGCCCGGCCTGCCGACCGCGGACGGCGCGCTGGCGGATTCCGCCGAGCTGCTGCACGACCTCGCCGCCGGGCAACTGCTCTGGGTGGCCACGCTGGCGGGCCGGACCGTGGGCACCGTCCGGGCCGTCCGCAGCTCGCCGGACAGCTGGGAGGTCCGGCGGCTGGCCGTCTCGCCGGCCGCCCGGCGCTCGGGGGCGGCCCGCGCCCTGCTGCGCCGGCTGGAGCACGACGCGTCGGCCGCCGGAGCGGCCCGGGTGGTGCTCGACGCGGTGGTGGAGCGGGGCAACCCCGCGTTCTACGCCCAGGTCGGGTACCGCCTCGTGCGGCACTTCCCCGCCGGCGACAAACCGCTCTCGGAGGTGCGGATGCAGCGGGACCTCCACGACGATCCCGCGCCCCGGGCGCACGACGTCCCTCCCGCGGGACCCGGCCTGCTGCTGGACTGGCTGGCGGTGCCCGCAGGGACCGTCTGCCGCCCCCGCCTCACCGGGCCGCGGCCCGGCCCGCAGGACGAAGCGGGCGCGGCCCCGGGGACACCACTGGGCGCCGACTTCTGGGCGGGCGCCGGCCCGGCCGAACTCGCCCGGGTACGGGCCACCTTGGCCCGGGAAGCGGACCAAGCGGGCCAAGAGGAGCTGCTCTTCGACCGGCCGGCGGGCGACATCGCGGCCTTCCGCGCGCCCAGGCTGTCCCACCCGGAGCTGCTGGCGTGGTGGCGGAGCCCCGCGGTACGCAAGCAGCCCGCACAGCGGGTCTGACCGGATCACACCGGCGACCCGACCACATCGAGAGCCGCCGCGGCGATCCGCTGCGGGCTGACTCCCGCGTGCTCCAGCAGGGCACGCTCGTCGGCGACGAAGTCGAGATACCCGTCCGGCACCCCGATACGGCGGACCGGGCAGGGATGGTCCTCCGCGACCGCCTCGCAGACGGCGGCCCCGAGGCCTCCCACCCGTACATGGTCCTCGACGGTGACCAGCCCGCAGGTCTCGCGGGCCGCCCGGCCGAGCGCCGCCACATCGAGCGGCTTGACCGTGTGCATGTTCAGCACCCGCGCGGAAATCCCCTGCCGTTCCAGGAGTTCCGCGGCCTCGAGGGCCATCACCACCGGGTAGGGCCCGGTGGCCACGACGGTCACGTCATGGCCCTCGCGCAACAGGCGGGCCTCGCCCAGCCGGAACTCGTACGGCTCGGTATTGACCAGCGGCGTCCTGGCCCGGCCCAGTCGCAGGAACAGCGGACCGGGCAGGTCGGCGGTCGCGCGGACGGCGGCCTCGGTCTCCGCGGCGTCGCACGGCACCACGATCGTCATGTGGGGCAGCGTCCTGATGATCGCAATGTCCTCAAGGGCATGGTGCGTCGGCCCGTAGTGCCCCGCCGAGACACCCGCGTGCGTCACCACGATGCGGACCGGCAGATTGTTGCCGGCCACGTCGATCTTCACCTGCTCGCAGGCCCTGCTCGCGGCGAAGCTCGAAATGGTGTTGGCGTACGGCAGCAGGCCCGAGTGGGCCAGACCGGCGGAGACACCCATCAGGTTCGCCTCGGCGATACCGACGTTGACGTACTGCTCCGGGAGGACTGCCTGGAACCGGTCCTCCAGGCCGCCCATGTCCGAGTCGACGCAGAAGATCCGGGGATCCAGCCGCGCCAGGTCGACCAGCGTGCTGCGGTAGACGTCGCGGGTGGGCAGCGCATAGCGCTCCGCCCAGTCCTGCTTCGCCGCCGGGAGATCGGTGATCAGTTCGCTCATGACTTCCTACCTGCTCTCAGGCCCGCCTTGGCACGCTGGTAGAGCCTCGGCGTGAGCTGGACGGAGTGGCTCTTCTTCTTGCCTTCGAACAGGGCGACACCACGCCCCTTGACGGTTCTGGCGATCACCACCGTCGGACGGCCCGAGGCGTCGGGCAGTGCGTCGAAGACCGCTCGCAGCGCGGCGTGGTCGTGCCCGTCCACCTCCACGGCGTTCCAGCCGAAGCTGCGCCAGCGGTCGGCCAGCGGCTCCAGCGAGACACAGTCCTCGGTGTCGCCGGTGATCTGGAGGCCGTTGCGGTCCACCACCGCGACCAGGTTGTCGAGGCGCTGGTGGGAGGCCAGCATCGCCGCCTCCCAGACCGAGCCCTCCTGGAGTTCGCCGTCGCCCATCAGGACGAACGCCCGGCTGTCGCGCCCGAGGCGGCGCATCGCCAACGCGACACCGGCGCCCAGGGAGAGCCCGTGCCCCAGCGAACCGGTGGGGAACTCCACCCCCGGCAGCCGGCGCAGCGGGTGTCCCGCGAGCCTGCTGCCCTCCTGGGTGTAGGTCTCCAGCTCCGCCGGCTCGATGACGCCGACTTCCGCCAGGACGGCGTAGAGGGCGGGTGCGGCGTGTCCCTTGCTGAGTACGAACCGGTCGCGGCCGTCCCACTCGGGCTCGGCCGGCCGCAGCCGCATCACCTCCGTGTAGAGGTGCAGCAGTACGTCCGTGCAGGACAGGCTCCCGCCGATGTGCGCACCGTGCTCGGTCGCACCCATCTGGAGGATGCGTTCCCTGACCCGGTGGGCCCGGTCGGCGAAGGTGACGCCGGCTGCTTCCGGCTGGGCGGTCATCGTGCCGCTCCGCTCATCACCTGGTGCCACGGGGCGCGGTAGTTCATCGACGCGCCCACCGGCGCCAGCTCGTCGAGCCGGCTCCACACCTTCTCGAAGGCCGTCGCGCAGAGATCCAGCACCGGCCCGCTGTTCGGGTTGAGATGCCAGCGCTGGAGAGTGAGCGAATCCTCGATCACCGCCAGGCTGACCCCGAAGTCGGCAATCGGCACTTCCAGGTGCTGGAGCGCCTGCTGACCGGGCAGCGGCACGATCTGGTAGGGCTGGAGCGGCACGCCCTCGGCGCGCAGCGCCCGGTGCAGTATCGACCGGAACTGACCGGCAGGCAGCTCGGGGAACCCGGCGGCGGCCGGATCGAAGCGCAGCCGCAGGATGTGCCAGGCATGCGTACGGTCGTCGGGGCAGGTCGGCACGATCACCCCCGGCAGGCTGCCGAGGCGGCCGAGGAAGCGGCGTACCAGCTGGTCGCGGGTGGCCGAGTAGCTGTCCAGACGGCTCAGTTGGCAGCGGGTGAAGGCGGCCTGGACCGCGCTCATCTTCTCGTTGCCCGCGAGGACCCGGGAGATGTAGTCGCGCTCGCGGCCGGCCCGCAGGTCCTCACCGAACTGGCGGCGCAGCACCACGCGTTCGTACAGGTCCTCGTTGTCGGTGGTCACAAGACCGCCCTCGCCGCAGGTCGGCAGGTTCTTCACCGCGTTGAGGCTGACCGCGTTGATGTCACCGAGCGATCCGGTACGGCGTCCCAGGTATTCGGCGCCCTGGGACTGGGCCGCGTCCTCGATCACGTACAGGTCGTGCTTGTCCGCCAGCGCCCGCAACGCCCGCATGTCGCAGGGCAGTCCGTGCAGGTGCACGGCGAGGATCGCCCTGGTCCGCCCGGTGACGGCCTTCTCGGCCGCGACCGGATCCATGGTGAAGGTGACCGGATCGATGTCGACGAACACCGGCACCAGCCGGCGCTGGACGACCGGCACCGCGCTGCCGATGAAGGTCAGTGCGGGCACCAGGACCTCCGATCCCGGCTCGATGTCCAGCGCCGCCAGCGAGAGCTCCAGCGCGGCGGTGCCGTTGGACACCGCGGCGCAGTGCCGGGTGCCCACGTACTGGGCCCACTCCTGCTGCAGCGCGCTGACCTCGCCCCGGCCCGCGTCGTTGGAGGTGAAAAGACCGCGTTCGAGTACGCCGCGCAGCGCGTCGTGCTCCTGCTCGGTCACCACCGGCCAGCCGACCCGCGCCTTGGTCACGTCCTCCTTGCCGACGGTACGGCTGCCGCCGAACATCGCCAGCTTGACGGCGTCGTTCACGTTCCCACCCCTGCTTCTTCAGCCGCCGGCGGCGGGACGACCATGGTCATCGCGCTCAGGACGATCTCTGGACGGTCGGGCAGCCGTACGCCCACCAGCACGTCCCGGCGTGGCACGGGCAGCCACGCCCGGTGCTCGGCGGCCGGCACGACGAAGCGCTCGGCGTCGACGCCGTGCTCGTAGTACAGCCACGCCGTGTCCACGACCTCCGTGGGCGGCGCCGCGCTCAGGTCGAGGCGCAGCCAGTCGTACGAGCCGGGAGGCAGATCGAGGAGCTGCCCGCGGCAGGGCAGTGGTTCCGCCAGCTCCAGCGCGACGCTCCCGGTCACCGGTCTCCCCAGAGCTTCAACTGGCCCAGCACGTAGTCGACGTACGCGCCGACCAGGTCCACTCCGAGGACCTCGATGGCGCCGTGGAATTCGGGCGTGTGATTGACCTCGTTGACGAACATCCGCCCGTCCCGGTCCTCGATGACGTCGATGCCAAGGACGCCTTCGCCGATCGCCTGCGCCGTGTCCTGGAGCAGCTTGACCAGGTCGTCGTTGAGGGGGCAGCGCTCGGCCCGGCCGCCCATGGCCGTGTTGGTGCGCCAGTGCTCGTGCTGCACCTTGTAGATCGCACCGATCACCTCGCCGCCGAACACATAGGCCTTGATGTCACGGTCCGGCTTGTCCACGTACTCCTGAACGAAGGTGATCTGGTGCTGCGGTCCGGACAGCGCGGCCCGGTGCTCCAGCAGCGCCTCCGCCTGCTCATGGTCGTGCATCCGCGCGGCCAGCCGGCCCCAGGACCCCGTGAGCGGCTTGACCACCGCGGGGTAGCCGAAGTCGTCCAGCTCGTCCAGTACGGGCTCCGGAGTCAGTCCGACGAGCGCCCGGATCGTGGGCAGGCCGCCGTCCCGCAGGGCCAGCGTGGTGAGCAGCTTGTCGCCGCACACCCCGATGACACCGGAGCTGTTCACGACCGGCACGCCCGCGTGCTCCAGCAGCCGGCACGCGTAGTAGTTCCTGGTGTGGGAGATCTCCCGGCTGAGCGCTCCCGCGTACGGCAGGCGCAGACGCTCCTGGTTGTTCAGCTGAACAGTGAACTTCCGGACGTCGACCTGGTCGAACTCGATGTCGCGCCTGCGCAGCTCAGCGAGGAGCAGTCGCTCCTCCAGACGCACCCTCGAGGTGAGTACGGCCAGCTTGTTGTGTTCTGCGGTCACGGTCAGACGCTCCATTTTCCGTTTGCGCGGCGCCTCCGGGTGCCGGAATCGAGCGCAGCGAATCGACGAGCCGTGGCAACGCATCGCTCAGCACATCGATGGCGGCCAGGTATTCGGGTATCTCGATGTGTTCGTCGGCACTGTGACAGAGCCGGGAGTTGCCCGGCCCGTAGGCCGCGGTGGGCACCTGCCAGTGCCGCCCGACCACGTTCCAGTCGGAGGTGCCGAGCTTGAGTTTGGGTACAGCGCGAGCCCCGCGGGCCGCGACGGCCCCACTGAGGGCCCGTACGACAGGGTCGGTGCGGGTGGACCGGACGGCCGGCACCTCCTCGATCACCGTGACCCGGCGTCCCGCGCCCTCGCTGATCCGGTCCAGGAACGCCCTGGTGTCGAACCGGAGGGGGACACGGCAGGAGACTTCGACCGTGGCGCGTTCGAGGTCGGCGTTCATGCCGATGATTGTCGGCAGCGCCCGGTCGAACAGCGGCGAGCCCTCGGCGGACTCCGCGGCCAGTTGGGCGACCAGCTCGTTCCAGAACACGAACGCGACCTCGGCCGCGGTCGCCTGGGCCGAACTGGTGTGGGCCGGCGGCTGGGTGAACTCCACCCGGAAGCGGAACACCCCCTTGTAGCCGATACCGATGGCATGCACCCCGCTCGGCTCACCGATGACCAACGCATCGGGGGCCGGCAGGTGCAAGAGGTGCCTGGCACCGTGGGAGGCGGCTTCCTCGCCCACCGCGCCGATCACCACCAGGCGCCCCGCGATGGTGTCCGCGAGCCTGGCGGCGGCGCACATCATGGTGGCCAGCGGCCCCTTGGCGTCCACCGTGCCGCGCCCGGTCAGCACATCGCCGGTCAGCTCCACGGGGAGCGTGCCGGGCACGGTGTCCATGTGCCCCAGCATGACCACTTCGGGCCCGTCCGGATCACCGACCGCGCCGTGTACGTTCCCGACGGCGTCCACATGGGTGTCGAAGCCGGCGGCAGCCATGCGCTCGGCCAGCAGCGCGGCCAGCTCGCCCTCCTCGCCCGAGAAGGACGGGATCTCCACCATCGACCGCAGCAGCTCGGTCTCGTCGCCCGCGGCCGGCCAGGTCATGCGCCGCTGCCGAGGGGATTGATGTCGACCAGGAGCATGTCCCGTATACCAGTCTCGCCCACCGGCTGCGTCGGCGACACCTCGTGGGTGACCATCCGGTCGTCCACGAACACCGAATCCAGCGGGTCGGTCAGCGTCAGACGCACCGTCTCGCCCTTGTCGGGATAGACGGCGGACTCGCCGCCCACGCAGTCCCTGCGGCGGATCAGATGCATGCCGATGTAGCAGTGGCCGTCCCGGTGCCTGCCCTCCGGTGTGGCCAGGCCGTCCTCGTCGCGCCGGGCGACCATGCGGATCTGATGGATCCCGATCTCCCAGCTGCGCAACCCCGAGATGCTGGTGGCCAGTTCGGCGTCGAAGCCGACCAGCGCCGCCATCGCGGGGTGCAGCAGTGCCGCCTCCTCGATCGGCGCGAACTTACGGTCCGCGCCCTTCCACAGCGGGATCCCGTCCTGCCTGAAGGTCGTGTGCGGGAGTACCTCGAATGCGGGTGCGTCACCGCCGATTTCGACCCGGAGCCGCCCGTACCTGCGGTACCGGTACGTCCCGCCACCGATGAGTGCCTCATCGAGCGGAAGGTCGTTCCAGAACCGGCCGAACGCGTCGAGTTCGTCTTCCGACATCAGCGAGCGAAGGCCGGCTCCCTCCAGCACTGTGAAACCGCGCCGCGCGGTCGCCGTGGCAAGCTCTTCCACCGGGTTTCCCGTGAAGTCGCTCGCGGCCACACCGAAGGCCCCCATACATCCCTCCGTTGGTTCGAAATCCGTTGTGATGTCGGGCCCCATCTGGGTCGTGACGGTCACCAGATCTGGGTCGTGACGGTCACCAGCCTTGCCAACCACACTGTCACCGCGGCAGCCCCCGAACCTGTCGGTCATTACCCTGACTGTCACGCGACGGCGAGCGCGGCGGCGGCGTTCGCACACGGCCCGGCGCACCGGCGGACGGACGCCGGGGCGGCCCTGTGTCCAGACATGACGCACCCGGGCGCCGACGAGGTGCGTCGGCGTCCGGGCGGCGGAACGGCTCAGCGGACGGCGGCCGTCCGGCGGGGCCTGGCGATCACGGAGGCGCGACCCACCATGTTGGCGATCTCGGCCCGCGAGGACACATTGAGCTTGCTGAAGATGCGGCCCAGGTGGGTCTCCACCGTTTTGTGGCTGACCTCCAGCTGACGGGCGATCTGGCGGTTCGTCCGGCCCTGACTGACCAGATTGGCGATCTCGAACTCGCGCTGGCTCAGCATGTGCTGCTCACCCGGCGGCGCCGGCTCCGCCGACTGCTGACAGGCGTTCACCTCGGCCCGCAGAGCTCGCACCGCGGGCAGCAGGTCACCCGCCCCGCTGCCGACCGCCGCCGCCTCCCCCGCGTCCAGGTGCTTCCCCGCGCGGGCGGGCTCGCCGAGGTCCAACAGGGCGCGGGCCGCCAGGAGATGCCCGGCGCCCGCCTCCAGCGGCTGATCCGTCGCCACCCCGGCGGCCACCGCCTCCAGCGCGCCGACCAGGGCGTCCGCCGGATCCGCGGCCACTCTGGCGCGCGCCGCGGCGGCCAGGCCGAGGCGTCCGGGGAGGCCCAGCGCCTCGGCGGAGGCCCGTACCTGCTCGGCGCGGGCGCGCGCCTCGTCCATGCGTCCCCCGGCCAGTTCGGCCCGGCTCAGCAGGTCGTAGGCCCTCGGGTGGTCCCAGATGGGCAGGTCGAGGAGCGAGTCGCAGCCGCCGATGTCGAGGACCGTGACCAGGCACTCGTCGGGCTCACCGCTCGCCAGCAGCGCCGCGGCCAGCGCCAGCCGGGCCTGCCTCCACCTCGGGCTGTCGGGGGTCACCGCGTCACTCGCGGCCCGGCTGTCCGCGAGCGCGCTCAGGGTGGCTCCGGCGGCGAGCCCGACCTGCGCACGGAGAGTGAGTGCCATCGCCAGCAGGTCTTCGCAGCCGGGGGTCCGCGCGAGCCGGACCGCCTGGTCCGCATGCACCTGAGCGCTCTCGATGTGGCCCCGGCGCAGCTGCGCCGTGCCCAGGCCGACCAGCAGCGGCACTATCGGCTGCCACTGCCCGTTCGCCCTGCTGAGGGCGAGGCCACGGGTGAAGTGCCGGTCCGCCTGCGTGAACTGCTCGGCATGGATCTGCGCCCAGCCGAGGTAGCACAGCGCGTCTATGCGGCGGGCCAGTTGATCGTCCGGCTGCCGGTCGACGAGCTGCGCGGCCTCGCAGACACTGCGCAGGGCCACGTCGGACGCGCCCTTGGACAGCGCCACGGTGGCGTGGATACCGAGCGCGAGGACCTGGAGCATGTTGTCCCCACTGCCGGCAGCGCTCAGCAGCGCGTCCTCAGACCACTCCCAGCCGGTGTCCCACACGCTGGTGGCCGCCAGCGCCAGCCGCAATTGAGTGGAGTCCCTGCCGGGGCCCCGGCGCACGACGGCCCGGTTCAGCATGGCGCGCGCCTCGGTGTACCGGCCTGCGTACACCGCGAGTTGGGCCCGGCACTCCAGTGCGTCGGCGGCGTCGGCGGCGTCGGCGGCGTCGTCCGTGCCTCCCCCGATCAGCGCATCCCGGGCATCCAGCGCGTCCCGGCCGTCGTCGAGCCGCCCCGTCAGGACGGCGCCCCGGGCCAGCGCGGTCAGCAGTTGCAGTCGCTGCTCGCGGTGCTCGGGGCCGTCACCGAGCAGGCGCAGCGCGGTGCGGTACCACGAGGCCGCGGTGTCGGGGGAGCACAGAGCGGTCGCCCGGCCCGCGGCGATCAGCACCGCGACGCTGTCCGGCCCGTCGCCGCCCACCCGCTCGACGTGCTCGGCGATGCGGACGGCCGGCTGATTGCCCCTGCGCAGCGCCTCGACGGCCCGCGCATGGGCGCCCAGCCGCCACCCGTCGGGCGCCGAACGGTAGGCGACGCCGCGGAGAACCGGGTGGCGGAAGCGGAAGCACCCCGGCACGCTCTCCGCCTGCACCAGGTCGAAGGTCAGCAGCTCGTCGATGGCCACCAGCACGGTCGCCCGGTCGAATCCCGCGACCAGGGTGGTGAGTTCCAGGTCGAAAGAGTCACCGATCACCGCTGCCGCCTGACAGACGACCTGCGCGGTGGCGGACAGCTTGTCCAGGTCCATGAGGATCGGCGCGGTCACCTCGTGCGGAAGTTCCGCACCGGCCCGCAGCAGGGATTCGCCGCTGCAGTTCGCGCCCTGGCACAGCGCCATGAGCAGATCGAGATAGCGCGGATTGCCGCCGCTCTGCTCGTACACCGTCATACGGTGACGGCCGCACAGGTGCTCCGGGTAGAGCCCCTCGGCCGCCGCGCCGTCGAGCGGTCCCAGCGGAAGGTCCTCGATGTCCCACTGGGACTGTGCCGTGCCCAGCGCGGCGAGCAGCCGGTTCGCGATGCCCCGGGACCGGTATGCCACGACCACCAGAAGGTCGGTCCGCGTCGGATGTCTGAGCAGCTGCTCAAGGGCGACGTTGATCCCGTGCGTCGCCAGGTGCAGGTCGTCGACCACCAGCACCGGCCCGCCCGGCCCGGCGGCTTCCACCAGCGGGGCGAGGGACCACTGCGCGTGCCCGGGGAGTGCGGTCCCGAGCATCGACGTCAGCATGTCGAAAGGACCGTGCTGATCCTCCGCGGCGGTGCTGCCGAGGACGGTCGCGTCGGAATTCTCGGCCGCAAGGGTCAGAAATTCGGTCAGCAGCCTGGTCTTTCCAATGCCTGCCTCGCCCGGCACCTTGATAAGTCGTGGACGAGTACGAGGAGTGCGACTCGCATTTGCGAGTGCAGTCAATTCTCGCTGCCGCCCGGTGAACCACTGATCAATCACTATGCCGGACAAAACCGGTCCCCCCGATATTTTTTGGCCGCTCTCTTTTACTGCCCGCATGTAATGGTTCAGAAGCACTCAAGAGGTGCCACGAAGTACTGCGAGTCGGTCAATTCGACCGGCCTGCGCAACAGCGGAGATGCGCCCGTCCACCGCTGCGGACAGATTGTTCAATCCACCTGAAATCCCCCGACGTGACCGCATATCAGCCGCACCGGAAGGCGCGGCGAGGACACAGCGGGGCACAGGGTGAACCCGGACCGGTCCCACGGAAGTCACCCAGGGACCGCACCGGGCGCCCGCGATCCGCACCCACCTGGGCGCCCGCGACAGCGACTGGTGCCGGACCGGGTCCGATGGAACCGACGACTCCGTACGCGACCGCGACCGGCCCCGGCGTCGGCGGAGCCGAACACCGGGGACCAGACTTGACCTGCGAATCAATACGGAGCAGACGTGCTCACGTCGCTACGGCGCACCGGACCGGCGGAGTGGGCTGCAGCGCCGGGACGGCTACCGCGAAGGGGCCATCGACCGGCGGAGACTCAAGGGGCGCATGTCCGTCCACACTTCTTCTATGTGGGCGAGGCACTCCTTCTTGGTGCCCGTCACACCGACCTCGCGCCAGCCGTCCGGAAGTTCACGGCCGACTGTGGAGATCGAATACTGCTCTTCATGATTGACCACCACGACGTAGCTGATCTCATCGTTGGCTTCTTCCATGACTGCTCCCCGTTATTGCGATCCGGCGCATTCCGTACGACATGATGCCGACGCCCCCAATACACCGCAGCGACGCCGACCAGAATTGTCACTCTGCGTAGCACCAAGAGGTGGGGCAGCCGCAGTCCAGTGACAGAGGTGACGGCGGTTTCAATCGTCAGTCGACCGCGAGGTATTGTCAAGATCTGATTAGGGTGACACTCACCGGCTCGTCGCGGGAGTCGTCACCAGATTCGGCATGTGACCTGAATGCCTATCAAGCAGGGGTCGTCGCCGGTGTCCGAACTGCTGTGGGTGAGCAGCCGGTCCAGTCGGCGTTCCAGATCGGGGGCGGGGGCCTTCGCCGTGGCGAGCAGCTGCATGAGGGAGTGACGGGTCACTCCGTCGGGACGCACATTCAGCCTGAAAGCCGTGGAGGTCGCGCGGCGATGGTGGAGAAACGGCCTGCAGGAAACGGCCGATGACCACGGCGTCGTCCGGGTGCGCGTGCTCGCCGAGATCCGGTACGGACAGGGGCTCCTCGGTGGCCGACCGTCCGCACAGGGCGAAGAGCTGACCGTTCCAGATGATCTCGCCCGTCACCAGGTTCTCCTCGAAACCACCTGTGCGGCGCAGGCGTTGGGCATGCTGGAGCAGGCTGGCGAGCCGGGCCGTGGGACAGGCCTCCAGCAGCAGGGCGCCGTTGACGGTGCTGCGGGGGCGCCCCGCCGGTCCAACGTCACTGTTCACATGACGGATCCGGAAACAAGCGGTTCTGTCGCAGACAGCGGCAATCAACAAGCAGGTGAGGCCGACGCCGGACCGCGTCGGCCCGGCCACCCGCACGCCCAGCCTCACCCGCCGCCCCGGACTCTCCTGCGAGCAGGCGTTCCGCACCCTGCTTCCGCAGGCCGGGGGCATCTTTCCTTGTGGAGCCTAGGAGATTCGAACTCCTGACATCTGCCTTGCAAAGGCAGCGCTCTACCAACTGAGCTAAGGCCCCTCGAAAGGTGGACATGACCGGTCAAAGGCGCACCGTGACCACCGCCGCAGAACAGAGTACCGGTTGTCCCCCCTGATCCTGCAAAAAGGATTGGGACTCCCGGTCCGCGACCACCCTCCGTAGGATACTCGGCGAGGTTCGCAGCAGCGAAGGGGAGACGCAATGGACGCAGCGCAACAAGAGGCGACGGCAAGAGCCAGAGAGCTTCAGCGCAATTGGTACGGGGAGCCGCTGGGGGCGCTCTTCCGTCGGCTGATCGACGATCTGGGGCTGAACCAGGCCAGGCTCGCCGCGGTGCTCGGCCTGTCCGCACCCATGCTGTCCCAGCTGATGAGCGGCCAGCGCGCCAAGATCGGCAATCCGGCCGTCGTACAGCGTGTCCAGGCCCTCCAGGATCTGGCGGGGCAGGTCGCCGACGGCAGTGTGAGCGCGGGGGAGGCCACCGACCGGATGGAAGAGATCAAGAAGTCCCAGGGTGGTTCGGTGCTCAGCAACACCGGCTCGACCAGCGCCAGTTCGGGCGCGCCGACCGTACGCCGGGTGGTGCGCGAGATTCAGTCGCTGCTGCGCTCGGTGGCCGCCGCGGGCGACATCATCGACGCGGCGGACACTCTCGCACCGACCCACCCGGAGCTGGCAGAGTGCCTCCGGGTGTACGGCGCCGGGCGAACCGCCGACGCGGTGGCCCACTACGAGGCGCATCAGAGCTGACAGGGGCGGTCCGGCAGGGTCCGAGAGGGTCTGCCGGAAACCGACCGAAGACGTAGGCAGCGGACCGGGGAGCGGGCGCAGCACAATGGGTGAGATCTTCGCTGGTCGGTACGAGTTGATCGACCCGATCGGACGCGGTGGAGTGGGCGCCGTCTGGCGGTCCTGGGACCACAGGCGACGCCGCTATGTGGCGGCCAAGGTCCTGCAGCAGAGCGACGCACATACGTTGCTGCGTTTCGTGCGCGAGCAGGCGCTGAGGATCGACCATCCGCATGTCCTCGCCCCGGCCAGCTGGGCCGCGGACGACGACAAGGTGCTGTTCACCATGGAACTGGTGAGCGGCGGCTCACTGGCCCATGTGATCGGCGACTACGGCCCGCTCCCCGCCCGCTTCGTCTGCACCCTGCTGGACCAGCTCCTCTCCGGTCTTGCCGCGGTCCACGCGGAAGGTGTGGTGCACCGCGACATCAAGCCGGCCAACATCCTCCTTGAGGCCACCGGCACCGGCCGGCCGCATCTGCGTCTTTCCGACTTCGGCATCTCCATGCGCAAGGGCGAGCCGCGCCTCACCGAGACCAACTACGTGGTGGGGACGCCCGGTTACTTCGCGCCCGAGCAGATGATGGGCGCCGAGCCTGACTTCCCGGCCGACCTCTTCGCGGTCGGTCTGGTCGCGCTCTATCTGCTCCAGGGGCAGAAGCCCGACTCCCAGGCCCTGGTGGAGTACTTCGCCACGCACGGCACCCCGGGCGCCCCGCAGGGCATCGAGGAGCCACTGTGGCAGGTCATCGCCGGGATGCTGCAGCCCGATCCGCAGGCCAGGTTCCGTACGGCGACGGGCGCGCGCAAGGCGTTGACCGCGGCCGTCGAGATGCTGCCCGAGCCAGGTCCCGGTGACGAGCCGGTGGAGGTCTTCGACCAGATCGGGCCGCTGCCGGAAGGCTTCGGCACCTCGGGCCCCGAGACACCGGCCCCGGGCCCCCCGGGCCACGTACAGACCCAGAGCCCCCAGAGCCACGTACAGAACGGCACGCAGGCCCCCGCTCCGCAGGCGCCGCCGATGTCACAGACAGGCAGCTTCCACCTCGCCCCGCCGCCGCAGCAGCCGTCCACTCCCCCCACCCCGACGCCCACGCCCACCTCCGTGCCGGCCCCCGCGCCCGCGTCCGCTCCCCGCTTCGACGCCGCGCAGCATCAGGCGCAGGCCCCCACGTCCGGGGTGCAGTACGGGCAGCCACTCACTCACCCCTACACGGCTCCGGGGCCGCTCGCCCCGCAGGCAGGCGCGTACGCCCCCGCGTACAACCAGGCGGCGTACGCCCCCGCGCAAGCGCCCACCTGGGCGGCCCCGCACAAGCGGCCGGGACCGCCCCCGAAGGTGGCGGTCCCGGTGCTGCTGCTCGCGGTGATCTGCTTCGCGGTGGGCATCTGGGCGCTGACCCGGAGCTGAGCCGTCACGGCCCGCCCAAAGGCCACGCACAAGGCAGCCCTTGGGCCACACAAGCGGCCACACGGCCCCAAGGGCTGCCGGCAACCGCCTACCAGCCAGCCGACGGCCCGTACTGCGGCGGCGTCCCATCGCCGGGACCGGTGCCCGGACCACTGCCGGGACCACTGCCCCCACTACCGGGACCGGGACCGGGGCCCGGACCAGGGCTCGCCGGACCGGCCGCCGCGCGGCGCCGGGCCACCAGCACCCACCCGCCGAGCCCGAGCACCAACACAGTGCCCGCGCCGATCCCGGCCACCCCGACGAGCCGCATCGTGTCGCTCTTCCGCGCCCCCGGCGTGGACTGCCCGCTCGCCGCCTGGTCCCGGTCGTCACCGGTGACCTGGAACTCCCCGGCCGAACCGGCGTAGGCGGGCGCCTGCTTGGCCTCGCCCTTGACGTTCAGCCGCAGCGTCAGCCCCAGCGCCTTCGCCCCGAACGGCTTCTCCACGGCGGGGTTGAGGCTGACCCGCAGGTAGTACCAGCCCGCGAACCGCATCGCGTTCACGGTTTCCTTCGAGTCGTACCGGTTCTCGTACGCCACGGGCGGCAGCGGATCCAGCTCGGCCGACTTCGGCTTTCCGTCGTACGCCAGGTTGTTGTCGCTGTCGACGAGCCCCCGCGCCGGGTTGTAGAGCGACACCGCGAGCGCACTGGGAACGTAGCCCTCGCCCGTGGAGCTGCTCAGATCGGCGCTGGCGAAGAGCTGCTGACCCCAGTCGACGGGCACCTTGTAGAAACGGGTCTCACCCGGCTTGATCTTGTCGCGCCACTCGCCCTCCTCAAGACCGGGGGCGTTGAAGAAGCTCGTGCCGCCCTCGCGGTCGCGCGGGCCACCGGCCGGCGGCACCGGGGACGCGCTGGGCCAGTTCTCGGGCGCCGCCGTCGGCCCGCCGCCCCGCAGCGCGGGCTCGGTCACATGCCGGATCTCCAGGTCCCACGGCTCGCTGGAGGAAGTGGCCGCGCTGGTCCGCTCGATGAGCACGTAGTACGTGTCCGCGCTCTGGCAGGACGTGCTGCCCTTCTCCATGGTCCGGGACGCGTACGTGCCGATGGGCCGCGCGAACTCCGCGTTGAACTGCGCGCTGTCGTAACTGCACGAGCTGCTGTCGCGGTCCTGGAGCGTCACCTTGAGCTCGTCGGCGTACGCGACCTTCGTACCGAGTTTGGGCACCGCGGTCGCCGACACATACGCGTTGGACTTCGCGTCGAGGACCACCCGGTAGAAGAGCTTGCCGCCGGGCTTGATGGAGTCCTTGTACGTCTCCCCGGCCGTCAGCTGCTCGGCGTCGGTATTGACCTCCGAGCCCTTGACCGGCTTCGCGGACGGCTCGAAGGCGTACGGACTGGGCGCGCCAGCCGCCCACGCCTGGGCCGGCAGCGCCGCCACCGCGCACAGCGCCACCACCACGGCCGGCGCCGTTCTCCGCCTGCTGCGCTGCCTCTTCACGCGCCACCCCTCGTTGTCGCCTTGGCCGCCCTGCGCCGCACCAGCACGAGCCCCGCGACCAGGACAACCGCGCCGCCCACTGCCGCGGCGGTCGCGATACCGGTCCATCCTGCCCCGGCGGCCTCACCGCTGTCTCCGGGGGCCGCCGCATCACCCTTCTTGTCCGCTTCGCCCCCGGCGTCCCTGCCAAACGGCCGTACGGGTCGCACCAGCGCCCGCCCCCTCGACCAACTCCCCCTACTTTGCTCTCGCAAGCTAGTGATTTGCGTAGGCGAATTCAAGACTGGGGCGTCACGGTCCCGCAACGACTCACATCACCCACCAGGACCCCCCGGACAGCACAAAACCCCGGCCGCTCTGCGACCGGGGCAAGTGTTCAGAATGTTGGCTGCTGGCTCTCACACACCCGAACCTGCGGGCACGGAGTCAGTCGCCTCCGTCCACAGATCCTGCTCGGCGCGATCCGCCTGGATCTGGCGGTACACGAGGAGCCCGCCGATGGCGGCCAGTGCGACCAGGAGAAGCTTCTTCACCGCGCGACCTCGTCTTTCCTTGGCGTAGGGGACTTCTGGCGCCCGACTATACACACCGACCGATATCGACCGGTGACCTAGCTCCGACCCAACTCGCGCCCGACACAGAGCAATCAGGCCCACCCCCGTGTCCCCCCTCTGTCCCCCCCTATCCCCTCCTATGCGCGAGGACCTCGCCGCCGGCCCCATTCCCCCAACCGAGTGGTGTTCATCAGAAGAACTGCACAACGCGTGCGTCGCTCGCCCTGATCCCCACGTTGCGCGCACATCATCTGAAAGGTAAGCAAACCGCACCACCTGAAAGTGAGAAAACCATGGCCGTCATCAAGGTCAGCAGGATGTGGACCGCCTTCATCGCCGGACTCTTCGCCCTCCTCGCCACCCTCGGACTGAGCACCGCCGCCACCGCCGCCGGAGCCACCACACAGACGGCACAGGAGCCCGCCTCGCACACCGCAGGGCGCACCGCACCCGCAACGGTGCCGGCGGCCCGCCGGGCCCACCCCATGGAGCGCTCGATGCCGCCCACCATGAAGCAGCGCATCCGCGCCGAGGCCCACGGCGCCTCCCCGTCCTCCCGCAACCGCTCGCTGGACCTCGACGGAACGCCCCAGCCGGACCTCACCGAGACCGACGCACTCCTCGCCGCGTAGCGGGAGCAGCACGCGTACGCGACGAGCCGCACCGGCACGACGCACGGCACAGCCAGCACACCCAGCACACCCAGCAGACACACATAAATACGGACCGACAGACGGCCCACGCAGCAACGCAAGGAGCACCGCAATGAAGGCCAGGACGATGTGGACCGCACTCATCACCGCCCTCTTCGCCCTCCTCGCCGCCCTGGGGCTGAGTACGGCGGCCACCGCCGCCCAGCAGCCCGCCACAGCGAGCGCCCCGACCAGCAGCCACCCCGCGGCCGAGGCCGCCTCAGCGGCCGTCCCCTGGTCCCCGGCGCACGCACAGTCGGTCCCGCCCACCATGAAACAGCGCATCCGCGCCGAGGCCCACGGCGCCTCCCCGAGCTCCCGGCACCTGCCGCGTGGGCTGGGCGACGTAACGCAGCCGGACCTCGGACAGACCGCATCGGCAACAACTCCCACAAGGTGAGACGGACCACATCAACGAGCCGCACAGACAGGCCGTACAGCCATCCCGCACAGACCTGCCCGACAAACGGGCCGCACCAACGGGCCGCACCAACGCCTTGCGGTCTTCGCGGTGGGGCTAACAGGATTTGAACCTGTGTCCTCACCCTTATCAGGACGATCACGCTGGCTCGCTACTTCAGATTGACCAGCGGATCACGCTGGCTGAGCGAGTCACGGGTACAGGTGGAACCGCCGAAGTTCGCCGCTATTTGGTGTCAGCCACTGATGTCATACGTGGCCGTCATCATCGGCGTCGTCCCACTCAACATCCATCTCGGCGTACTCAGCGGATGCGTCTGCCCATCGGTAGTCGAACGTCATGCGACTGCGGACGGTACTCAAGCTGCCCTCAAGGAGCTCCCCCTTCGCCGCTTCAATCAGCGCACCAGCAGTCACGGAGGGCTTTTCCGCAAGCCTGTGCGGCATCCCACCCTTGCCCCATGCTCTGCTCTCGCCCCCTTGCGGGCGCGGACGGGCGACGACGCGCGCCCCCGGTTGCGTAGACATGAGGGGAGGTGCGTGGCGCGTCAGGCCGGCGCCGCCGCGCACTCTGCGCGGCCCACGATCCCGCCGACGCGAGGCGTACGCCAACGACCTGGAAGCCCCAACTCGCTTGTGGCAGTGACCGCCAACTCCAATCGCAGCAAGTCCGACAAGGACCCTACGGCCTACCTCCCGAGCCCTGGGGTCCGTTGCCAGTACGCCTCTGAGTGGACCGGTGCCAGGATGCGGTGGGGACTCACCTTGGACGTCCCGGAGAAGACCACGCTCACGGGCACGACCGTCACTTACGAGCCTGCCCCCTGGCCCAGCAAGTCGTATGCCCCTGTTCTCCCTTCGGGGAGGGCGGGGGGCCTTTCGTGCGTTCAGGGCCCGCTCTATTCCCGCCGCAGTACCGTGGACGTACAACTCTCTGGCGGGGGTAGCGGTGAACGCATCCGAAGCGAGCCTTGGCGACCGCATCGCAGAACTGCGGCTGCGACGGAACATGACTCAGGAGAGCCTGGCGTCGGCCGCAGGCCTGTCGGTCGACGTGATCCGCAAGCTTGAACAGGGCAGACGAAAGACAGCACGCCTGGCCAGCATCAACGCGATAGCTCGGGCTCTCGACACCGAGCCGAGCTACATCGTCGGACAGCCAACCACCTTCGAGGTCAACGCATCGGAGGACGGCCGGCCCTCCGTGCTCGCGCTGCGGCAGGCCGTGTCGCCGGTGGCTGATCCCTTGGGCGGCGACACGGACCTTGACGACCCGCCAAGCATCGTCGAGCTTCGGGCCTCGCTGCTTTCAACCGAGAGCATTCGCCGCGACGGCCGCATGGGCGAGATCGGAGTCCTGCTTCCACAACTCATCCGCGACGCGCGGACGGCAGCTCACGCCTACACCGGCAGCGAAGCGGCAGCAGCGAACTCCGTGCTCGCCGTCGCCTATCAGGTTGCGGCCACCACCCTCGCGGCGCTGGGCAAAGAGGATGCCGCGTTTACCGCTATGGACTCGCGATCCGACGGTGCGACGATCCGGATCTCGAAACCCTGGCCGCATCGACCTTGTCGTGGGTGCTCACCAAGCAAGGCCGGCTGGCGGACGCCGAGCGTGTCGCACTCGCGCGCGCTCACCAGATCGAGCCAGGGTTCCGCTGCAGTCCGGAAGACCTGACGTTGTGGGGGGTGCTGTTGCTTCGGGCAGCAACTGCGGCCGTGCGGCACCAACCGCGCATGCGCAGTGGGCGAACCGCGACATGGGCTGCATCGCGATACTGCCGCTCGGTCGCCGGTTCGATGTCGTCCGGATGCCCACCGAGGTCGTGAACGCCGCTGCCGGCAGTGACGACTGGTCGGCTGTCGCCGCGTATCTTGCTGCGGAACTCGACGGCCCTGTCATCGCCGACCCCTTCACCCGGATCTACGCCCTCGTGCCGCCCCAGACGACCGAGACATGGCGGTCACCCGTCGCGGGATGCCGGGGCCGCGGCGGGTGGCTCGGGGTACCGCCCACCCAAGATGCTCGGTCTCCTGGAGGTCGAGCGAGGCGCCCGGGTCCTGGAGATCGGCACCGCCTCCGGGTACGTCGCAGCATTGCTGTCCGAGCGGCTCGGCGAGGAGAACGTCTACAGCATCGAGCTCGACCAGGCGCTCGCCGAGTTGGCGGCCGCGAACCTGCATGCGACCGGCTACATGCCGCAGCTGCGGCACGGAGACGGTGAGAGAGGCTGGCCGGAAGCGGCACCATTCGACCACCTCATCGCAACGTGCGCCCTGCGGAACATCCCGCACAACCTCGTCAAGCAGGTCCGCCGGGGCGGCATCATCGTCGCCCCGCTGGCCCGCGACTTCTGGAGCGGCGCCCTGGTCCAACTCACGGTCCAGGACGACGGCAGCGCTTCCGGGCCGATCCGGGGCGGTGCGTCGTACATGCCGATGCGATCCCACCGCACCCCGGACGGACCACCGGTGAAGGGCAAGGCGAGGGCGATCGACACCACACTCGACCCCCGCCGGCTGCTTACCCTCGGGTTCGCCATCTACGCCGGCGCCCGAATGCCGGGCGTCTCGATGGTGCACCGCGAGCTGGGCGCCAAAGCCGAGGTGTGGCTCATGGACGGCGCCGGATCGGGCGCGTACTGCGAGCCAGATGAGCAGGCGCGGCAGTACGGCGAGCGCGATCTATGGTCCGACGTCGAGAAGGCGTACCAGGAGTACGCCGCCTTGGGCAGCCCGGAGTCCGATGTGTTCGGCCTGACGGTGACACCCCGCGGTCAGGAGGTGCGGCTGGCGCACCCGGGACGGGTCATCGTCTCCGCCTAGGGCGATGCCAGTCGGGGGCCGCTCGACGTCCAGGCCGACGGCCGCGCGTGCGTCCGCCCGAGCGACCCTGAGTGAACCTGGCCACAGGGGGAGTTCCGAGCAAGTTACGGACTAGTACCGGACTCTCAAGATCAAGACATGTAGAAGGCCCGGCAGATCCTTGGATCTACCGGGCCTCTGACCTTACGGTCTTCGCGGTGGGGCTAACAGGATTTGAACCTGTGGCCTCATCCTTATCAGGGATGCGCTCTAACCAACTGAGCTATAGCCCCGCGCTGCCCCTGAAGATTAGCGCACCTCAGGGGCAGGTCCAAAATCGGATTCCGACCGGTTCCTACTCGTCTTCCGCAAGCGTCAGCTCGACGCCGCCGACGAAGCCGGCCGACAGGTTGTAGATGAAGGCACCGAGCGTCGCGAGCGCGGTCGCCAGCACTACGTCGATCATCGCGATGACCGATGTGAAGATCAGAACGCGCGGAAGCGACAGGAAGGACTGCAGGTCGAAGCCATTGCTCTCGTTCGAGCCCGTGGCCTCGCTGATCGTCCCGCCCACCGTGGAAAAGACGCCCATCGCGTCCATCACCATCCACAGCACCGCCGCCGCGACCACCGTGCAGATGCCCAGCGCAATGGACAGCAGGAAGCTGACCTTCATCACCGACCACGGGTCGGCCTTGGCCACCCGCAGCCGTGCCTTGCGGGTGCGCGGCGTCGTACGCGCGCCCGTGCGCGGCAGACGTACCGCTGCGGCCGCCTGCTGACCGGACGGGCCGGCCTGCCCTGCGCGCTGCTGCCCGGCCTGCGTACCGCCGGGCTTCTCGGCGCCCTGTGGCGTGGCGTACGCCTGGGGCGGGTGGTAGGGCTGCGACTGCCCCTGCCCCGACTGCTCACGCTCACTGGGCAACGGCCCGTTCGCGTACGCGTCGTACTGCTGGGGCTGAGGCCCTCTGGTGTCCGTCACAGTCCCCCCTTGGGAGTCCGCGGCAGAGCCACGGGCACCAGGTGCTCCAGCTCCGGAAGCGGCCGCTCCGGCGCCCGTGGGTCCACTCACGTCTTACTCCTCGTGCTCCCCGGCCGAGGGCTGGGCGCCCTCGACGGCATCGGCAGACTCGACCGCATCGCCCTCGACCGCATCGTCGACCGCCCCATCGGGACCGTCGACCTCCTCGGCCTCGCGACCGGCTTCGGCGTTGCGCGCGATACCGACGACGGCATCACGCTTGCCCAGGTTGATCAGTTGGACGCCCATGGTGTCACGGCCCGTCTCCCTGACTTCGTTGACTCGCGTACGAATCACGCCACCGCCCAGGGTGATGGCGAGGATTTCATCCGTCTCCTCGACCACCAGCGCGCCGACCAGCGAGCCCCGGTCCTCCACGATCTTGGCGGCCTTGATACCCAGACCACCGCGACCCTGGACCCGGTACTCATCGACGGGAGTCCGCTTCGCGTACCCACCGTCGGTGGCAGTGAAGACGAAAGTACCTGCTCGCACGACATTCATCGAGAGCAGTTCGTCGCCCTCACGGAAACTCATGCCCTTGACGCCCGAAGTCGCACGCCCCATCGGCCGCAGCGCGTCGTCGGTCGCGGTGAAGCGGATCGACTGCGCCTTCCTGCTGACCAGCAGCAGATCGTCCTCGGAGGAGACCAGTTCCGCACCGATCAACTCGTCGTCGCTGCCGTCCGCGGTCTCCCGCAGATTGATCGCGATGACACCGCCCGCACGAGGCGAGTCGTAGTCCCGCAGCGGCGTCTTCTTCACCAGACCACCCTTGGTGGCCAGGATCAGATACGGCGTCGCGGAGTAGTCCCTGATCGCCAGGATCTGCGCGATCTGCTCGTCCGGCTGGAAGGCCAGCAGGTTCGCCACGTGCTGACCGCGCGCGTCGCGGCCCGCGTCCGGCAGCTCGTAGGCCTTCGCCCGGTAGACCCGGCCCTTGTTCGTGAAGAACAGCAGCCAGTGGTGCGTCGTCGATACGAAGAAGTGGTCGACGATGTCGTCTTCCTTGAGCTTCGTACCGCGCACGCCCTTGCCGCCGCGCTTCTGCGAGCGGTAGTCGTCCGTCTTCGTACGCTTCACATAGCCGCCACGCGAAATGGTGACGACGATGTCCTCCTCGGCGATCAGGTCCTCGATGGACATGTCACCGTCGAAGGGCACCAGCTTCGAGCGCCGGTCGTCGCCGAACTTGTCGACGATCGCCGCGAGCTCCTCGCTGATGATCTGCCGCTGCCGCTCCGGCGACGCGAGGATCGCGTTGTACTCGTTGATCTTCGACTGCAGCTCGTCGTGCTCCGCGACGATCTTCTGGCGCTCCAGGGCGGCCAGTCGGCGCAGCTGCATCTCCAGGATCGCGTTCGCCTGGATCTCGTCGATCGACAGCAGGCCCATCAGGCCCTCGCGCGCCACATCGACCGTCTGGCTGCGCCGGATCAGCGCGATGACGTCGTCGATCGCGTCCAGCGCCTTGAGCAGACCGCGCAGAATGTGCGCCCGCTCCTCCGCCTTGCGCAGCCGGAACTTCGTCCGCCGGACGATGACCTCGATCTGGTGCGTCACCCAGTGCCGGATGAACGCGTCGATCGACAGCGTGCGCGGCACACCGTCGACGAGCGCCAGCATGTTCGCGCCGAAGTTCGTCTGAAGGTCGGTGTGCTTGTAGAGGTTGTTCAGCACGACCTTGGCGACGGCGTCGCGCTTGAGCACGACGACCAGGCGCTGGCCCGTGCGCGATGACGTCTCGTCACGGACGTCAGCGATGCCGCCGACCTTGGCATCCTTCACCAGGTCGGCGATCTTCTGCGCGAGATTGTCCGGATTCGTCTGGTACGGCAGCTCCGTGACCACCAGGCACTGGCGGTTCTGGATCTCCTCGACCGCGACAACGGCGCGCATCGTGATCGACCCGCGGCCCGTCCGGTACGCCTCCTCGATGCCCTTGCGGCCCACGACCAGCGCACCGGTCGGGAAGTCGGGGCCCTTGATGCGCTCAAGAAGCGCGTCAAGCAGCTCCTCGTGCGAGGCCTCCGGGTGCTCCAGGTACCACTGCGCGCCGGCCGCCACCTCCCGCAGGTTGTGCGGCGGGATGTTGGTGGCCATGCCGACCGCGATGCCCGCCGAGCCGTTGACCAGCAGGTTCGGGAAGCGCGCCGGCAGGACCGTCGGCTCCTGGTTACGGCCGTCGTAGTTGTCCTGGAGATCGACGGTGTCCTCGTCGATGTCGCGGACCATCTCCATGGACAGCGGCATCATCTTGCACTCGGTGTACCGCATGGCGGCGGCCGGGTCATTGCCCGGGGAACCGAAGTTGCCGTTGGAGTCCACCAGCGGCATGCGCATCGACCAGTGCTGCGCGAGGCGCACCAGGGCGTCGTAGATCGAGGAGTCGCCGTGCGGGTGGTACGTACCCATGACGTCACCGACGACACGGGCGCACTTGTAGAAGCCCTTCTCGGGGCGGTACCCGCCGTCGTACATCGCGTACAGCACACGGCGGTGTACGGGCTTGAGACCGTCCCGTACATCCGGCAGCGCACGCGACACGATGACGGACATCGCGTAGTCGAGGTACGAGCGCTGCATCTCCGTCTCAAGCCCCACGGGCTCCACCCGCATGCCAACGGCAACGGGCGGCTCTTCGGGCGTCACAGGGGTCACAGGGGTGTTCTCGTCGGCCATTGCTGGTCAAAGTCCTTTCGAGCTGCGGCTGGTGGCTTGCACGGCCGACTCAGATGTCGAGAAAGCGGACGTCCTTGGCGTTGCGCTGGATGAACGAGCGCCGCGCCTCGACGTCCTCACCCATCAGCACCGAGAACAGATCGTCGGCCTGCGCCGCGTCGTCCAGCGTGACCTGGCCGAGCACCCGGTAGTCGACGTCCATCGTGGTGATGCGCAGCTCCTCGGCGTTCATCTCACCCAGGCCCTTGAAGCGCTGGATGGAGTCGTCCTTGATCCGCTTGCCGTTCTGCTTGCCCAGCTCGACCAGCGCGTCGCGCTCACGGTCCGAGTACGCGTACTCGAAGTCGTCCCGACCCCACTTGATCTTGAACAGCGGAGGGCGCGAGAGGTACACGTGCCCCGCCTCGACCAGCGGTCGCATGAAGCGGAAGAGGAACGTCAGCAGCAGCGTGTTGATGTGCTGGCCGTCGACATCGGCGTCCGCCATCAGGATGATCTTGTGATAGCGGAGCTTCTCGATGTCGAAGTCCTCGTGCACACCCGTGCCGAACGCCGAGATCAGCGCCTGCACCTCGGTGTTCTGCAGGATCTTGTCGAGCCGCGCCTTCTCGACGTTGAGGATCTTGCCGCGAATCGGCAGGATCGCCTGGTACATCGGGTTACGACCGGACTTCGCGCTGCCACCGGCCGAGTCGCCCTCGACGATGAAGATCTCGCACATCGTCGGGTCGTTCGACTGGCAGTCGCTCAGCTTGCCCGGCAGGGAAGCCGACTCCAGCAGCCCCTTACGACGCGTCAGGTCCCGCGCCTTGCGGGCCGCGACGCGCGCCGTGGCGGCCTGGATCGACTTGCGGATGATGTCCGCGGCCTCGTTCGGGTGGCGGTCGAACCAGTCCGTGAGCTGCTCGTGCACGACCTTCTGCACGAAGGTCTTCGCCTCCGTGTTGCCCAGCTTGGTCTTCGTCTGGCCCTCGAACTGCGGCTCGCCCAGCTTCACCGAGATGATGGCCGTCAGACCCTCGCGAATGTCCTCACCCGCGAGGTTGTCGTCCTTCTCGCGCAGGTGCTTCTTCTCGCGCGCGTAGCGGTTCACCAGCCCCGTCAGCGCGGCCCTGAAGCCCTCCTCGTGCGCACCACCCTCATGCGTGTGGATGGTGTTCGCGAAGGAGTACACACCCTCGCTGTACTGCGAGTTCCACTGCATCGCGATCTCGGCCGAGAGCGTGCGCTCCTTGTCCTCGGCCTCGATGTCGATCACCGTCGGGTGAATGACATCACCCTTGCGGGAGTTGAGGTACTTCACGAAGTCGACGATGCCGCCGGGGTAGTGGTACGAGACGGTGAGCACCTGCTCCTCGGCCGGGACCGCCTCGGCCGTGTCGGCGCCGACAACGGCCTTGGCCGACTCACGCTCGTCCGTGAGCTTGATCGTCAGGCCCTTGTTGAGGAAGGCCATCTCCTGGAAGCGCCGTGACAGCGTCTCGAAGGAGTACTCGGTCGTCTCAAAGATGTCCGCGTCGGCCCAGAAGGTGACGGTCGTACCCGACCGGTCCGTGGCCTCGTTGCGCACCAGGGGCGCCGTCGGCACGCCCAGCTTGTAGTCCTGCGTCCAGCGGTAGCCGTCGCGGCTGACCTCGACCGCGACCTTGGTCGACAGTGCGTTGACGACGGACACGCCGACGCCGTGCAGCCCGCCGGAGACGGCGTAGCCGCCACCGCCGAACTTGCCGCCCGCGTGCAGGACGGTCATCACGACTTCGATGGCCGGCTTGCCCTCGGAGGGCACGATGTCCACGGGGATGCCGCGGCCGTTGTCGATGACGCGCACGCCGCCGTCAGGCAGGACCGTGACGTCGATCAGGTCGGCGTGCCCGGCCAGGGCCTCGTCGACCGAGTTGTCGACGACCTCCTGGACGAGGTGATGGAGCCCGCGCTCACCGGTCGTGCCGATGTACATACCGGGCCGCTTGCGGACCGCGTCCAGGCCCTCAAGGACGGTGATCGCGCTGGCGTCATAGGCGGCCGAGACGGCTGCCTCGCCGCCCCCGCCGGCAGTGGACGGAATGGTCTCGTTGGGGTTGCCGGAATCGGCCACGAAGCGCCCTTTCTGGCACAGCACAAGCCGACTCCGCCACGCGCGGGACCGGCTGCATCGTTCTGTGTAGTCGACGTGTCCCGCACGCGGGCGGGATTGTCTACCAGTCTACCGGTACCGCAGACACTCATGGGGGTTTGCCGGTGCCTGAGTCCCCATGTGCCGTCCTGAACCGCCTCCGTCCGACTCCCCATATTCGGGAAGGGGCTCCAAGCGGCTCACGCGGGCATCCAGCGCTTCGGGCTGTCAACCTCCCACTACCGTGAGGGACACCTCACACGTACACCCACTTCTCAGCCGTACGTGTCCCCGGGCCCCTTGCTGCCGGGCGCGCGCAGCGGACCGAAACGGCGCGGCGGACCGGCCGGCCCCATCACCTTGATCAACTTCACCGCGCCCTGCCCGAGGTCCGCATTGAGCCGCGCCACCAACTGCGGTGCCAGCAACCGCAACTGGGTCGCCCAGGCCGTCGAATCGCACTGCACCGTCAGCACCCGCTCGGCGTCCCCGTCGTCGTACCGCGTCGGCACACAGTGCTTCGCCACGTCGTCCCCGACGATCTGCGGCCACCGCCCCATCACCCCGCCGACGGCGGCGGGCGCCTCCCAGCCGCGCTCCGTGATGAGCCGGTTGATCGCCGCGCCCAGCGCCAGCGGATCACGCCCGTCGGCCCGCGCGCCCGAGCGCAGACCGCCGCGCTTCGCCTGCTTCTTCTGCTGCACGGCCGCGCCACGCGCGCGTGCCTGCTCCTTGGCTGCGCGCAACGCGACCCGCGCGAGGTCGACGCCCGAGGGTTCGGGGCCCTTCGGCAATGCGGAGGAATCAGGCATTTGGGATGTCTTCGGCGATTTCTCCCCCGAGGTCACCGGTGACCCCGGCGTCCCTTGCGATCCCTGAGGTCGCCGGGATCCTTGAGATCGCTGAGGCCCTTGAGACCTCTGAGGGGCCTGGGGCAGCTCGTCCGGCCCACCGGACCCGCTCAAGGGGCTCATGGGGCTCATGCGGGCGCCACCTCGCCGTCGGACACCACATACCGCTTGCCCGCCAGCACGCCCGGCACATCGTCGTCCACCGCCGCCGTCACCAGCACCTGCTCACCCGGCGCCACCAACTCGGCCAGCCGCTCCCGCCGCCGTACGTCCAGCTCCGCGAAGACATCGTCGAGCACCAGCACCGGCTCATTCCCCTCGGCCCGCAGAAGGTCGTACGAAGCCAGCCGCAACGCCAGCGCGATCGACCAGGACTCACCATGGCTCGCGTAACCCTTGGCCGGCAGCTGCCCCAGCTTGAGCACCAGGTCGTCCCGGTGCGGGCCGACCAGCGTCACACCACGCTCAATCTCCTGCTTCCTGGCGCCCACGAGCGCCGCGAGCACCTGCTCGAACAGCTCCTCGCGCGACTGCCCCGCCACCACGCCCTCGCCCAGCGAACTCCGGTAATCAAGCCCCACCGGACCGCCCCCGGGCGCCACCTGCTCGTACGCCTTGTCCGCCATCGGCTGCAGCGTCGCGATCAGGTCAAGCCGCTGCGCCAGCAGCTCCGCGCCGACCTGACCCAGATGCTGGTCCCACACATCGAGCGTCGACAGATCCATCGAACGGCCGCCGTGCCTGCGGGCCATCGCGGCCGACTTCAGGAGCGTGTTGCGTTGCTTCAGCACCCGCTCGTAGTCCGACCGAACCCCCGCCATGCGCGGCGAGCGTGCCGTGATCAGCTCGTCGAGGAAGCGCCGACGCTCGCCGGGATCCCCCTTGACCAGCGCCAAATCTTCCGGCGCGAACAGCACCGTACGTACGATCCCCAACACATCACGGGGCTTGACCTGCGAGGACCTGTTGATCCTGGCCCGGTTCGCCCGGCCCGGGTTCAGCTCAAGCTCCACCAGCTGCTGCCGCTCGCCCTGCGTGACTGCGGCCCGGATGACGGCGCGCTCCGCGCCCATCCGCACCAGCGGGGTATCGGATGCGACCCGATGGCTGCCGAGCGTCGCCAGATAGCCGACCGCCTCGACGAGATTTGTCTTGCCCTGGCCGTTCGCACCCACAAAAGCGGTGACGCCCGGATCGAGAGGCACCTCGACCCGGGCGTACGAGCGAAAGTCGGCCAGCGACAGATGCGTGACATGCATGGGTGTACGCCGACCTTCCCCAGCTCTGAACTACTTGGACTCGACCGCGTGCCCGCCGAACTGGTTGCGCAGGGCGGCGATCATCTTCATCTGCGGGGAGTCGCCCTGGCGCGACGCGAAGCGCGCGAAGAGCGAAGCGGTGATCGCGGGCAGCGGCACCGCGTTGTCGATCGCGGCCTCGACCGTCCAGCGGCCCTCACCGGAGTCGGCGGCGAAGCCACGGAGCTTGTCCAGGTGCTCGTCGCCGTCCAGCGCGTTGACCGCCAGGTCCAGCAGCCAGGAACGGATGACCGTGCCCTCCTGCCAGGAACGGAAGACCTCGCGCACGTCGGTGACCGAGTCGACCGCTTCCAGCAGCTCCCAGCCCTCGGCGTAGGCCTGCATCATGGCGTACTCGATGCCGTTGTGAACCATCTTGGCGAAGTGCCCGGCGCCGACCTTGCCGGCGTGCACCGAACCGAACTTGCCCTCGGGCTTGAGCGCGTCGAGGACGGGCTGCACCTTCGCGACATCCTCGGCAGCGCCGCCGTACATCAGCGCGTAGCCATTCTCCAGGCCCCAGACACCGCCGGAGACGCCGCAGTCGACGAACCCGATGTCCTTGAGGCCGAGCTCCACACCGTGCTTCTCGTCGTCCGTCCAGCGCGAGTTGCCGCCGTCGACGACGACATCGCCCGGGGAGAGCAGCTCGGACAGCTCGTCGATCGTGGACTGGGTCGCGGCGCCGGCCGGAACCATCACCCACACCACCCGCGGGCCCTTGAGCCTGCCCACAAGCTCTTCGAGGCTGTGGACATCGGCAACGTCCGGGTTCCGGTCGTAGCCGATGACCGTGTGGCCTGCGCGGCGGATGCGCTCACGCATGTTGCCGCCCATCTTGCCGAGACCGACGAGACCGAGCTCCATCAGATTTTCCTTAAGCGTTGTGCCGATTCGTACCCGGGTCCGAGCCTACGCCCGGCCCCTGACAGGGACCGCCGGGCGTAGGCGGACCCGGAGCCGTCGCGGCGCCGAGCCCGAACCGTGCGATCAGCCCGAGAGCCGCACCGGCATGATCAGGTACTTGTACGCCTCGTCCGCCTCGGCATCCATGGCCGGCTTGCCGCTGAGCAGCGCGGGCTTGGTGGACGTCGTGAAGGAGAGCTGGGCGACCGGCGAGTCGATCGCGCTCAGGCCGTCCAGCAGGAATGTCGGGTTGAAGGCGATCGAGATGTCGTCGCCGTCGAGATTGGCGTCGACGCGCTCCACAGCCTGTGCGTCGTCGCTCGATCCCGCTTCCAGGATCAGCACACCCTGCTCGAAGCTGAGCCGCACCGGAGTGTTCCGCTCGGCGACCAGGGCCACACGCTTGACGGCCTCGACGAACGCGGGCGTCTCGATGATCGCGATCGAGTTGAACTCGGTCGGGAAGAGCGTCCGGTACTTCGGCAGGTCGCCTTCGAGCAGTCGCGTGGTCGTACGCCGTCCCGCGCCCTCGAAGCCGATCAGGCCCTCACCGGCACCCGAGCCGGAGAGCGCGATGGTGACCGTGTCACCGCTGGTCAGCGACTTGGCGGTGTCGAGCAGCGTCTTGGCGGGCACCAGCGCGACGGCGGAGGCCTCCGGGTCCTCCGGCTTCCACATGAACTCGCGGACCGCGAAGCGGTAGCGGTCGGTGGAGGCCAGGGTGACCCTGTCGCCCTCGATCTCGATGCGCACACCGGTGAGCACCGGCAGCGTGTCGTCACGGCCGGCCGCGATGGCCACCTGGGCCGCGGCGGATGCGAAGACCTCACCGGGCACAGTGCCGGTGGCGGTCGGCATCTGGGGCAGTGCCGGGTACTCCTCGACGGGGAGGGTGTGCAGCGTGAATCGCGAGGATCCACAGACCACCGTCGCCCGTACACCGTCTGTGGAAATCTCCACCGGCCGGTTGGGAAGGGCACGGCAGATGTCGGCGAGCAGTCGGCCGGAGACGAGAACGATGCCGTCCTCCTCCACGTCCGCGTCCACCGAGACCCGTGCCGAGACCTCGTAGTCGAAGCCAGAGAGGCTCAGAACGCCCTCCTCGGCCTTCAGCAGAAGGCCCGCGAGGACGGGCACCGGCGGACGGGCCGGGAGGCTGCGAGCCGTCCAGGCCACTGCCTCCGCAAGTACATCGCGCTCCACCCGGATCTTCACCGGAACCGCCTCCTGCTGTTGCTGGCTCGCCCTGCTGGCCGTCGTTGTCTGGCTGTGTTGCCGGGGACCAGTCTGACCTACCGCACCGACAGTCGGTGCGGCATGGGGTCAAGTCGCGACGAGAGCCGCTGGAGGCTCAGGGCCCGAGTTGTGCACAGGCCCTTCTTCCAAGCTATTTCTCAGCTAACTCTAGGTGGGAGTAGTAGTAGGGCCTGTGGAAACCGTGGATAACCCCGTTTTCGCAGGTCAGACCCACTTTTTTGTCCACCGGCCCTGTGGGCGGCGACGGTGGACAACTTGGGCTTTCTGTGGACGCCCGAAAGTTCTGCACAGTCCATGCACAGGCTGGGGGTAGTTCTCCCCAGCGTCGTCCCCAGCTTTACCCCGGTTCCCCACAGCCCAACCGACCCCCTTGGTGTGACGGCTTTCACTCGACCCGGTGACGGTGGGCGTTTCGTTGCCGAACAGTGGACAGGGCTGTGGAGAAGCTGTGCAAAACGCGGCTCCGCCTGTGGGCCGCCGGTGGACAACGATGATCTTCGCCTGTGGACAGAAAAACTATCCACAGGCTGTGGAGGAAGGTTGACCACAAATCCACAGGCAGTTGACCTGGGGTGATGAAGTCTCAGCTATCGGGCCTGTGGACTCATTCTGGACAACTTCGCAGTCCCCAGGGTGTGGACGGAACATCCTGCCCTGATCTGTGGAGAAGTGGGTCCCTGGGGACCGTATTCGAACAGCGAGGCCGTCCGGGACGTCGACGGGCCCCCTTCGCGAGGCCGCGGGATGCCGCCCGAGCACCCCGGAACGCGCTCACAAGGGCCCCAGAACGCCTTCAGAAGGGCCCCAGACGGTCCGTACAACGCCGATGGGCGCCCCGGGAGTTCGTCCCGGGGCGCCCATCCGACGCTATTTCAGGTATCCGCTTCGGCGTGTCAGGCGTTCTTGATGCGGTTCGTGAGCTCGGTGACCTGGTTGTAGATGGAGCGCCGCTCGGCCATCAGAGCGCGGATCTTGCGGTCGGCGTGCATCACGGTCGTATGGTCACGACCGCCGAACTGCGCGCCGATCTTGGGCAGTGAGAGGTCCGTCAGCTCACGGCACAGATACATCGCGATCTGCCGGGCCGTCACCAGCACGCGGCTGCGCGAGGAGCCGCAGAGGTCCTCCACCGTCAGCCCGAAGTAGTCCGCGGTCGCCGCCATGATGGCGCTCGCGGTGATCTCGGGCGAGGCGTCCTCGCCGCCCGGGATCAGATCCTTCAGCACGATCTCGGTGAGCCCGAGGTCCACGGGCTGCCGGTTGAGCGACGCGAAGGCCGTCACCCGGATCAGCGCGCCCTCCAGCTCACGGATGTTGCGCGAGATGCGGGACGCGATGAACTCCAGGACCTCCGGAGGAGCGTTGAGCTGCTCCTGCACCGCCTTCTTGCGGAGGATCGCGATGCGCGTCTCCAGCTCGGGCGGCTGTACGTCGGTGGTCAGGCCCCACTCGAAGCGGTTGCGCAGCCGGTCCTCCAGCGTGACCAGCTGCTTGGGCGGCCGGTCCGAGGACAGCACGATCTGCTTGTTGGCGTTGTGCAGCGTATTGAAGGTGTGGAAGAACTCCTCCTGCGTCGACTCCTTGCTCGCGAGGAACTGGATGTCGTCGACGAGCAGGATGTCCACGTCGCGATAGCGCTTGCGGAACGCGTCGCCCTTGCCGTCGCGGATCGAGTTGATGAACTCGTTGGTGAACTCCTCGGAGCTCACATAACGCACCCGGGTGCCCGGATAGAGGCTGCGGGCGTAGTGCCCGATGGCGTGCAGCAGGTGCGTCTTGCCCAGTCCCGACTCTCCGTAGATGAAGAGAGGGTTGTACGCCTTGGCCGGCGCCTCGGCGACGGCCACCGCGGCGGCGTGCGCGAAGCGGTTGGACGAGCCGATGACGAAGGTGTCGAAGAGGTACTTCGGGTTGAGGCGGGCTTGCGGCTCGCCGGGGCCCGGCGCCGACGACGGCTGCGCGGCCAGGGGCCCGGGGATACCGCCGACTCCGCGGTGCTGGATCGACTGGTCCTGATGGTCCCGGCGCTCGTGACGCGGCGCCTGGTCGTAGTGCGGCTGCTCGTACTGCTGGCGCTCGGGCGGCTGCGGCCGGTAGTCGTGCTGCGGGGGGCGCGAGGCGTACGGGTCGCGTTCCTGGAAGCCGCCGAGCCTGGGCTGCTGCCAGCCGTGGTCCTCCTGCGGGCGGGGCCAGGCGCCCGGCTGCTCGTGCCGGGGCTGGCGGTAGTCGGGGTACGCGGGCCTGGCGGTCGGCAGGTCGTCGTCGGGCGGCCGGTGCCCGTAGTTGTCGTACTGCTCGTGCTGGGACTGCTGCTCGTCGTGCGGCGGGCCCTGGTAGCGGGACTGCTGCTGCATGGGCGGGGCCAGGGAGGGGGAAGGGTCCCCCGCCGAGTCGTCGACGGTGATCGCGATCCGGATCGGACGGCCGCACTCGCGGCTCAGCGTCTCGCTGATCAGGGGAGCGAGCCGTCCTTCGAGGACACGCTTGCCCCATTCGTTGGGGACGGCGAGCAGGGCGGTATCGGCCACCAGGGCGAGCGGCTGGCAACGCTCGATCCACTGCTTGTCCTTGGGTTCGATGCCCTGCTGCCCCTCCCCGAGGAGATGCTCCAGCACTCGTGGCCACACTGCGGCAAGATCGGCAGGTACATCAGCCACAGGGCACGCTCTCTCACAGGTCCCACGAAGGTGTGGTTCTTGGGACGGGATGGGAAGGACTGCCAGTAAAGGAATCCAAGTTCAGCCACGGTAGTCGGGGCGCGTCGCGCGGTTCAAGTTGTTGTCCACAGGCTGTGCATAGTGGACCCTGGCGAGGGGCCGGTTTGACCGGATGGCGTAGCCGCGCGTACCGTGACCAGGTCGAGTTGTCGATGGCTGCTGCCGCCTGCCTCCGATGGGCAAAGATCACGATCTGTGGTCGTGAAGCGGTGCATACGGGCGTTGCGAGTTCCTCGTGGGCGCACGGTGACAGCCAGGCGATGTCCCGCCGTAAACACGATCATTTCTGGAGCCCCCGAGTGAGCAAGCGCACCTTCCAGCCGAACAACCGTCGTCGTGCCAAGACCCACGGCTTCCGTCTGCGCATGCGTACCCGCGCCGGCCGCGCCATTCTGGCGACGCGCCGTGGCAAGGGCCGCACCCGCCTGTCCGCCTGATTCTCGTAAACAGGTCATGACGTGCTGCCTACCGAGAATCGGCTGAGGCGGCGCGAGGACTTCGCAACCGCGATACGCCGAGGTCGCCGGGCCGGTCGCCCGCTCCTCGTCGTCCATCTTCGCAATAGCGGTTCAACGGACCCGCACGCGCCTGGGGAGAGCGTTCCCCAGACGCGTGCGGGTTTCGTCGTGAGCAAAGCTGTGGGCAACGCCGTCGTGCGCAACGTGGTGAAGCGGAGGCTTCGCCACCTCGTCCGCGAACGACTGTCCGAGCTGCCCCCCGGTAGCCTGGTGGTTGTACGGGCATTGCCCGGAGCAGGTGATGCCGACCATGCACAGCTGGCCCGAGACCTGGATGCCGCCCTTCAGCGGTTGCTGGGAGGGGGCGCGCGATGAAGTACCCACTGCTGGCTTTGATCAAGCTGTACCAGTGGACGATCAGTCCGTTGCTCGGGCCTGTGTGCCGCTATTACCCGTCGTGTTCCCACTACGGATTCGCGGCCATCGACCGACATGGCGCGGTGAAGGGCACGGCCCTGACCGCCTGGCGCATCCTGCGGTGCAATCCGTGGTCGCCCGGCGGTGTGGACCATGTCCCGCCGCGCAAACGTCCGCGTTGGCATGAAGCGCTGCGCAATGCGTGGAGCGGCAACCGTGACAGCAAGGGCGGGCAGTACTCCGCCGCTGGAGTGCCTTCTCGGGGGCCGGCCCCCGAAACCCCGAGCCCGGCCGCAGAGACCTCGCCCAATGCTCAAGGAGCCTGATTAGTGGACACGATCGCCAGTCTGTTCAGCTTTATCACCACACCTGTTTCGTGGGTCATCGTCCAGTTCCACACGATGTACGGGGCGATCTTCGGACCTGACACGGGCTGGGCCTGGGGTCTGTCCATCGTGTCCCTCGTGGTCCTCATCCGGATCTGTCTGATCCCGCTGTTCGTCAAGCAGATCAAGTCGACGCGCGGCATGCAGGCGCTGCAGCCCGAGATGAAGAAGATCCAGGAGCGCTACAAGAACGACAAGCAGCGTCAGTCCGAAGAGATGATGAAGCTGTACAAGGAGACGGGCACCAACCCGCTCTCGTCGTGCCTTCCCATCCTGGCGCAGTCGCCGTTCTTCTTCGCCCTTTATCACGTGCTCTCAAGCATCGCCTCGGGCAAGAACATCGGCGTCATCAACGACTCGTTGCTGGCGAGTGCGCGTGAGGCGCACATCTTCGGCGCCCCGCTGGCCTCGAAGTTCATGGACAGCACTGCGAAGGTGGCGGAGTTCAACGCCACCCTGCTCGATGTCCGCATCGTCACCGCGATCATGATCGTCATGATGTCGGCGTCGCAGTTCTACACGCAGCGCCAGCTGATGACGAAGAACGTCGACCTCACGGTGAAGACGCCGTTCATGCAGCAGCAGAAGATGCTGATGTACGTCTTCCCGCTGATGTTCGCCGTCATGGGCATCAACTTCCCCGTCGGTGTCCTCGTCTACTGGCTGACCACCAACGTGTGGACCATGGGCCAGCAGATGTTCGTGATCCACGGGAACCCGACCCCGGGCAGCAAGGCGCAGGGCCTCCTGCTGGACCGCATGCAGAAGTCGATCGCCAAGCACGGCAAGGTAACCACCCGCCGTCAGCGCAACGTCATCAAGGTGATCGAGGCCAAGGGCCGCGAGCGCAACGAGGCCGAGCGCAAGTTCGTCAAGGAACTGGGCCAGTCACGGCTGACCCTTCAGCCTGACGGCAATGTGGTCAAGGGCGACCCGGTGCTTGAGGCGGAGGAAGCGGAAGATGCTCCGAAGCGGCAGCAGCCCAAGCGTCTGACCAAGGCACAGCGCCAGGCAGCCACCGCTGAAGCCGCGGCGAAGCCCTCGTTGGCCAAGCCCTCGCTGGCGAAGACCCCGCTCAAGAAGGACGAGCCGGAGGACGCCAAGCCCCAGCAGGCCGGCAAGACCCCTCCCGCCTCCGCACGCCAAGCCAAGTCCGGGCAGCGCAAGGGCCAGCAGCGCCCCAAGCACCCGTCCAAGAAGTAATAAGGAGTCCATCCCGTGACGGAAGGCACCATCTCCGCGGCCACCAAGGGTGACGCCACCCTGACCCGCCTAGAGCAGGAAGGCGAGATCGCCGCCGACTATCTTGAGGGCCTGCTCGACATCGCTGACCTTGACGGTGACATCGACATGGACGTCGAGGCCGATCGGGCCGCAGTGTCGATCGTCAGCGACGCGCACAGCCGTGATCTCCAGAAGCTCGTGGGCCGCGACGGTGAGGTGCTGGAGGCGCTTCAGGAGCTGACCCGCCTCGCCGTACATCGCGAGACCGGGGACCGTAGTCGGCTGATGCTGGACATCGGTGGGTTCCGGGCCAAGAAGCGCGAGGAGCTCGCGGCGCTGGGTGCCAAGACCGCGGACGAGGTCAAGGCCACCGGTGAGCCGGTGAAGCTGGACCCGATGACGCCCTTCGAGCGCAAGGTCGTGCACGACGCGATCGCGGCCGCGGGTCTGCGCAGCGAGTCCGAGGGCGAGGAGCCGGAGCGCTTCGTCGTCGTTCTCCCGGCCTGACCGGTCCATCACCCTTCGGCCCCGTCTGTTCGCAGGCGGGGCCGATCTTTGTCAGCCTGGTAGCCGGCCCATCAGCCGGTCGGCCATCAGTTCGGTAGCGCGGTACGGAAGGACGGTCCCCGTGACGGAGGAAGCAGAGCTTCCCCAGGCGCCTGAAGAGGCACGGGCGGTATTCGGCGAGTTCTATCCGGCTGCCGTCCGGTACGCGGAGCTTCTCGCGGATGTGGGGGTCACACGAGGGCTCATCGGCCCGCGTGAGGTGCCGCGCCTTTGGGAGCGGCACCTGCTGAACTGTGCGGTGCTCTCCGAGGTCGTCCCTGAGGGGGTCACGGTCTGCGATGTGGGCTCGGGTGCCGGACTGCCCGGCATTCCGCTGGCGCTGGTGCGCCCGGACTTGAAGATCACCTTGCTTGAGCCCCTGCTGCGGCGTACGAACTTCCTCCAGGAAGTCGTCGAGTTGCTGGGGCTGGACCATGTGACGGTGGTGCGGGGGCGGGCCGAGGAGGTTCTCGGGACGCTGCCACCCGTCCACGTGGTGACGGCACGCGCGGTGGCGCCGCTGGACCGGCTGGCTGGCTGGGGAGTTCCGCTGCTGCGGCCCTACGGCGAAATGCTGGCGCTCAAGGGCGACACCGCTGAGGAAGAGCTCAAGAACACCCGCGCTGCCCTGAGCAAGCTCGGTGTGGTGAAGACTGAGGTGCTGCACGTCGGTGAGGGTGTGGTGGATCCGCTGGCCACAGTAGTGAGGGTGGAGGTTGGTGAGAGCCCCGGTGGGGTTCGGTTCGCCACGAAGCGCGCCAAGGCCGCGCGGACCAGCCGGACCCGTCGGCGTCGTTGATCTGTCCTATCTATCAACAATGCTCCATACAAGCTGCCATACGTATGCATTTCGGAGTGTCGGTAGGGGCGTAGCGGCTTCACCGGTGCATCGTGTTTCACGTGAAACGTCGCTCTCTGCTGCATGGAATCATCAGCCGCGGTCGCGCGGCTGCCGCGCCGCGCGAACGTAAGCCCGGGAGGGTTGTGGGGTTGTCCACAAACGTGGGTCCCTCCACAGAAGAACGGGCCTCGCTGGTTCACGACCCCGAAAGCATGGCAGGCTCTGTTCATTGCGAGCTTGAAGTCGAGGAGAGTGAATCGTTGCGGTCCGACGCCAACATCGCGGGACCGATGACCGATCCGGTCCCCGGTCCCCGTACCGAGTCGACAGGGGAGGATGTTTCACGTGAAACGCCGCCCCTGATGGACAACACCCCCATTGGTCACGCTGCCCAATTGGCGGTGGAAGCTCTCGGCCGTGCCGGTGAGGGCCTGCCCCGCCCGGAGCAGACCCGCATCATGGTGGTCGCCAACCAGAAGGGCGGCGTCGGTAAGACCACGACCACGGTCAACCTCGCTGCTTCGCTCGCGCTGCACGGCGCACGGGTCCTGGTCATCGACCTTGATCCGCAGGGCAACGCTTCCACGGCGCTGGGGATCGACCACCACGCCGAAGTCCCCTCGATCTATGACGTCCTGGTGGAGGGCAGGCCGCTTTCCGAAGTGGTCCTGCCGGTAGCGGACGTCGAGGGTCTCTTCTGTGCACCAGCCACCATCGATCTCGCCGGTGCGGAGATCGAGCTGGTTTCGCTGGTGGCACGGGAGAGCCGGCTTCAGCGGGCGATCCAGGCATACGAGCAGCCGTTGGACTACATCCTCATCGACTGCCCGCCCTCGCTTGGCCTGCTGACGGTCAATGCCATGGTCGCCGGCGCCGAGGTGCTCATCCCGATCCAGTGCGAGTACTACGCGCTTGAGGGCCTGGGGCAGCTTTTGCGCAACGTCGACCTGGTACGGGGGCATCTCAACCCCGATCTCCATGTGTCGACGATTCTGCTGACCATGTACGACGGCAGGACCCGGCTCGCCTCCCAGGTGGCCGACGAAGTCCGTACCCACTTCGCCAAAGAGGTACTCAGGACGAGCATCCCGCGCTCCGTGCGGATCTCGGAGGCCCCGAGCTACGGGCAGACTGTGCTCACCTACGACCCGGGCTCCAGCGGATCGCTGTCGTATCTCGAAGCGGCCCGTGAGATCGCACTGCGCGGTGTCGGAGTGCACTACGACCCGCAGCACGCCCAATTGGGCAGCCAGAACAGTCAGCAGAGCATGTCGGAGGGGATCCAGTGAGTGAGCGACGTAGAGGATTGGGGCGTGGGCTTGGTGCGCTGATCCCTGCCGCTTCGCAGGAGAAGCCGGGTCCGCCCGTCGGGTCGGCCTCGGTTTCTCCGGGGGCTGTGCCGGTGCTGACCGCGGAACGAGGGGTGGCGGCCGCGAAGGTCACCTCGCTTCCCGCGAGCACCGTTTCACGTGAAACGGAACATGCGCGGGCGTCCGAGCCGGAGCCGGTGGAGCCCGAGCAGGTCGCGGGTGTCTATTTCGCCGAGCTGCTGCTGGACTCCATCAAGCCCAACTCCCGCCAGCCGCGTGAGGTGTTCGACGACGATGCTCTCGCGGAGCTGGTGACCTCCATCAAGGAGGTGGGCCTGCTCCAGCCGGTGGTTGTACGGCAGGTCGGTCCCGAGCGCTATGAGCTCATCATGGGCGAGCGTCGGTGGCGGGCGTGCCGTGAAGCGGGTCTGGAGAGGATTCCGGCGATCGTCCGGGCCACTGACGACGAGAAGCTCCTTCTCGACGCGCTCCTGGAGAACCTGCACCGGGCGCAGCTGAATCCGCTGGAAGAGGCCGCGGCCTACGACCAGTTGCTCAAGGACTTCAACTGCACGCACGACCAGCTGGCGGACCGGATCGGGCGCTCGCGCCCGCAGGTCTCGAACACGCTGCGGCTGCTCAGGCTCTCGCCGTCGGTGCAGCGCCGGGTTGCCGCCGGGGTGCTGTCCGCCGGACACGCGCGGGCGCTGCTGGCGGTGGAGGACTCCGAGGAGCAGGACCGCCTGGCGCACCGCATTGTCGCGGAAGGTCTTTCGGTGCGTGCCATCGAGGAGATTGTGACCCTCATGAGCTCTCGTCCCGAGAGCTCTCCCAGGGCGAAGGGCCCGCGTGCGGGTGCCCGGTTGTCCCCGGCTCTCTCCGGTCTCGCATCGCGGCTCTCGGATCGCTTCGAGACGCGGGTGAAGGTGGATTTGGGCCAGAAGAAGGGCAAGATCGTCGTCGAGTTCGCCTCGATGGAGGATCTGGAGCGGATTCTGGGGACGCTTGCTCCTGGCGAGGGGCGTGTCCTGGAGAAGCGGCTTTCTGAGGAAGACCCGGAGGACAGTGAGGGCTGAGCCCCTGGCGAACTCTCACAGGGGCGGGCTGTGTCCGGTATTCCAGGACACAGCCCGCCCTTTGCTCTCTCACGGTATGCGTGCGATCGCTGGGTGGATACGATGCGTTCTGGTATGGCGCATCCACCTTGATTGACTTCAGAGGGAGGGCGGGGCCATGCGATCGGTGAGCCGCAGCCAACTGGTTGCAGCAGGGCTGAGTCTCGGGGCGGTCGGCGGGTTCGTTGGCAGCCTGCTGAGGGAACGAGGTGTGTTGACGGCCGCCCGTGATACGGCGGGCGAGGGAAGTGAGGAACACCCTTCATGGGGCGTCGGCTCGTACCGCTCACGCTGGACAATCTTCCGGATCTCCCCCAGCGCTGTCGTTCCTGTGTCTTCTGGGAACTTGATCCAGTCGGTGGAGAAGCAGCGGTAAAGGCCGGCACGCCCGAGCTGGAGAAGGAAGCCTGGATCTCGGCTGTCCTGCTGGAGTGGGGTTCCTGCGGTCGGGTCGTTTACGTCGACGATGTCGCAGTGGGCTTTGTGCTGTACGCGCCTCCGGCGTATGTGCCGCGTTCCACGGCATTCCCCACCAGCCCCGTCTCCCTGAGGTTCCCCCGAGATGCGGAGGGCGATGACAGCGGGTCAGATGGTTCTCATGAGAGGAACTCTGACCATGGCCGCTCCGAGGAAATATCCGCTGGAGTTGCGTGAGCGTGCGGTGCGGATGTATCGCACCGCCGAGCCGAAGCCCCAGATCAAGCGCCTGGCCATTGAGCTGGGGGTCCACCCGGAGGCACTGCGCGGCTGGATCCGCCAGGCCGAGGCCGACCGCGGCGAGCGCGACGACCGGCTGACCACCGAGGAGAAGGACGAGCTGGGCCAGCTGCGGCGGGAGGTGAAGGAACTGCGCCGGGCGAACGAGATCCTGCGCACGGCCTCGGCTTTTTTCGCCCAGGAACTCGACACGACCCGGCGCAGGTACTGACGTTCCTCAGCGAACGCAGTGACCTCGGTGTCGAGCCCGTACTCCGGGAACTGCACGTCCCCTCGTCCACCTACTACCGCTGGCGCCGGCAGGAGAAGGAGCCGTGTGAACGCCGCCGCCGTGACGCGGAGTTGACGACCAAGATCGAGGAGATCCATGCCGACTCCGGCGGGATCTACGGCTCGCCCCGCGTGCATGCCGTGCTCAAGCGCGAGGGCGTGGCCATCGGCCGCAAGCGGGTCGAGCGATTGATGCGCGAGGCCGATCTGGCGGGCCTCAGCCCACGCCGCACGGGCAAGGGCTTCACCCGCCGCGACCCGACGGCCACGCTCGCCCCGGACCTGGTGCAGCGGGACTTCACCGCTCCCGTGCCGAACCGGCTGTGGGTCACCGACCTCACCATGATCCCCACGGGTGAGGGACCGCTGTGGCTCTCCGCGATCCGCGACGCCTTCTCCCGCCGGGTGGTGGCCTGGGAGACCTCCGCCCGCGCGGACGCCGACCTGGTCCTGTCCTGCCTCGAGTACGCCCTGGCCAGCCGCGAGCCCGTGCCCGGCACCTTGATCCATCACGCCGACCACGGCTGTCAATACACGTCCATCAAGCTCACAACACGGCTGGTACGTGCGGGTATTGAGGGGTCGATGGGGTCCGTGGGCGACAGCTACGACAACGCCCTCGCGGAGAATCTGTGGATGCTGATCAAGACCGAGTGCGTGCGCGGACGCGTCTTCGTCACCCGGGCCGAGGCCAACCTCGCGCTGTTCGAGTACATCGACGGCTTCTACAACAGCCGACGCATCCAGAAACGCCTCGGCTACCTCAGTCCCATCGAGTTCGAGGAGAAGCACTACGCCAACCAGGCGACGACCGAACAAGCGAACCTGAAACCACGTCAACCCATCCTGACCAGCTGATCAGCACCTCCCGCACACCGGGGGAACCTCACCCCGGATGCGGTGCAGCTGATGACGGCCTGGATCCTGCCCAGCTATCAGGGGCAGGGGTTGGGCCGTGTGATTGTGCAGACGATGGCCAAGGACCTGTTGCAACGGGGGTTCAAAGCCATTGAGGCATTCGGCAATGCCCGTTGGACAGAGCCTGCCTGTGTGCTTCCTGCGGACCATCTGCTGGCGGTCGGCTTCAAGACGGTGCGTCCGCATCCCGTGTACCCCCGGCTGAGACTGGAGTTGCGGACGACGCTCTCCTGGAAGGAAGACGTCGAGCTAGCTCTGGACAGGCTCCTGGGAGCGGTTCAGAAGGAGCCGGTGCTGAGGCCGCTGTGAGGCGAAACATGTGTGGCCCATCCCCGCCGGGGATGGGCCACACATGTTTCACGTGAAACAGAAGTCGGCGGTCAGGCCTTGGTGACTTCTTCGCCAATGAAGTCCGCGAGGTCACGGACGATCGCGGCCTTCGGCTTGGCACCGACGATGGTCTTGGCGACCTCGCCGTTCTGGTAGACGTTCAGCGTCGGGATGGACATCACACCGTACTTGGCGGCGGTCGCCGGGTTTTCGTCGATGTTCAGCTTGACGACCTCGATCTGGTCGCCGTGCTCCTCCGCGATCGCCACGAGCGACGGGGCGATCTGGCGGCACGGACCGCACCAGGCAGCCCAGAAGTCCACCAGTACGGGCTTGTCGCTCTTCAGGACGTCCTCTTCGAAGGAGGCGTCGGTCACGTTCTTCAAGGCGCCGGCCACGGCGGCCTCCTTAACTTCTCAATGGGGGTGGGGTGGGGTGTGGGGTGGGGCGGGAGGGGGAAGTCAGGCGGCGGCGGTCTTCTCGGGCTCGGCCACGTGCTCGGTGTCGGCGAGGGCCGCAAGGAAGCGCTCGGCGTCGAGGGCGGCCGAGCAACCGGTGCCCGCGGCCGTGATGGCCTGCCGGTAGGTGTGGTCGACGACGTCGCCGGCGGCGAAGACGCCGGTGAGGTTCGTACGCGTCGACGGTGCGTCGACGTTCACGTAACCCTCGTCGTCCAGCTCCAGCTGGCCCTTGAAGAGCTCGGTACGCGGGTCGTGGCCCACGGCGATGAACAGTCCGGTCACGGGGAGCGGGTAGAGCTCGCCGGTCTTGGTGTTTCGCAGGGTCAGGCTCGCGAGCTTCTGGTCGCCCTGGAGCTCGGCGACCTCACTGTCCCAGGCGAACTTGATCTTCGGGTCGGCGAAGGCGCGGTCCTGCATGGCCTTGGAGGCACGCAGGGTGTCCCGGCGGTGGACGATGGTGACGGACTTGGCGAAGCGGGAGAGGAACGTTGCCTCTTCCATCGCGGTATCACCGCCGCCGACCACGGCGATGTCCTGGTCCTTGAAGAAGAACCCGTCACAGGTGGCACACCAAGAGACGCCACGTCCGGAGAGGGCGTCTTCCTTCGGGAGGCCGAGCTTGCGGTGCTGCGAGCCTGTCGTGACGATGATCGACTTGGCGCGGTGGACGACGCCGGCCGTGTCCGTGGCGGTCTTGATGTCACCCGAGAGGTCCACGGAGACGATGTCGTCCGGGATGAGCTCGGCGCCGAATCGTTCGGCCTGGGCGCGCATGTTGTCCATCAGGTCGGGGCCCATGATGCCGTCGCGGAAACCGGGGAAGTTCTCCACGTCGGTGGTGTTCATCAGAGCACCGCCTGCGGTCACGGCGCCTTCGAAGACCAGCGGCTTCAACGCGGCACGCGCGGTATAGAGCGCGGCGGTGTAGCCGGCGGGCCCGGAGCCGATGATGATCACGTTACGGACGTCGCTCACGGATTACTTCCTCGTCTCTGCGGACTGCCTACTGCCTACGTGGAGGTCCGTTCCCGGACTCTCTTTCCACCCAACGGATCCTACGGGGCATGCATTCCCTCAGTGTCCGTGCCCGTCCGGGCGGGGTGTCAGTAGCGGGGGTAGGAGTCTGTCAGCAGAACCTTGCCCTTGGCCGTGGGTGTCTTCCCGGCGCACGAGGCATCGACGACATAAGCCTGGACCTTGGTGCCGTCGGCGGCATGCGGCAGCACGACGAGGAAGGATTTTGTGCCCTTGTACGTGCCCTCCTCGGCGGCGAGGGGCGGGTTGGTCCGGCCGGTGGCGTCCTGGACACACCGTGGCACAGCCACATCGGTCCCCAGCATCGGGGTGTTGGGGCTGGACTCGGTATTCATGGACGGCTGGTCGTTCTCGGCCGTCTTGCCGTGGGCCCTGGGCTGCTTCGCCACCAGGGTCCGCACCTGGTCCCTGAGCGTGGACTCGGAGAACTCCGAGCCCGACTTCTTGCCTGCGCTCACCCCGTTGTCCGTAGCGGAGGATCCCTTGTCGCTGGGCGACTGGATCGACTGGAGGAAGAGCACTCCCACGCCGAGTGCGGCGGTCCCGAAGACGGCGCCGATGACGGTGTTGCGACGCCGGCGCTTTGCCTGCCGGGTTCGCCCCGGACCGGTGGTCGCACGCGGGTGCCCGGCAGGACGCCCCAAGGGGGACGACAAGTCGGCGGAAGACGTGTCCGCGGGGTAGGGCACTGCTCCGTCTGGTTCGACGCCTGTTTCACGTGAAACAAACGCGGTCCCCTCCGGCGCCGTGGCCTCGACAGCCATGGAGGCGGGAGCTGTGGAGTCGAGGAGCGCCTCAGCAGCCAGTGCGGCGTCGATACGGCTGGCGACGTCGGCAGGCATCCGCTGCGGGCCGGGCAGCGTGCCCAGCAGCCCGCGGATCTCCTCCAGGGAGTCACGCACGTCGGCACAGAGCCCGCACTCGTGCAGGTGCCGGTTCACGTCCGTCGTGCGGTCCGGGGAGAGAAGACCTTCGGACAGGTCGGAGATCTCTGAGACATCCGGGTGCTGAGTCGTGCCGGCCGTCGATGTCATGCGCGCCCACCTCCGCCCTTCACGGCAGCAGAATCATTTGGTCCAGCGTCTCTCGGTCCCGTCGCCGGTGGGACGGATGTCCCCGGCGTCCGGTTCCTTCCCACGCCGAGGCCACTGCTATCCCCGTTGTCCGCACGCAGATGGGTGAGGAGTGGAAGCAGTCGGGCCCGGCCGCGTGCGCAGCGGCTCTTCACAGTCCCGGTGGGTATGTCGAGGACCCGGGCGGCTTCCGCCACGGGGTAGCCCTGCATGTCCACCAATACCAGAGCTGCCCGTTGTTCGGCGGGCAGTGTGCGCAGCGCCGCGATCAGCTCTCTGTGCAGGTCCTGGCGCTCGGCGGGCGCCTCGGCCGACTCGTGGGGCTCAAGGAGCTGGTCCAGGCGCTCGGGGTCGTCGACGGGTGATGTCCTGCGGGATGCTGCTTTGCGGGCCCGGTCGAGACAGGCGTTGACGGTGATGCGGTGCAGCCAGGTGGTGACGGCCGACTGGCCCCGGAAGGTGTGGGCGGCCCGATAGGCGGACACCAGGGCGTCCTGGACCGCGTCAGCGGCCTCCTCGCGGTCACCCAGGGTGCGCAGGGCCACCGCCCAGAGCCGGTCACGGTGGCGCCGTACAAGCTCACCAAAGGCATCCGGGTCGCCCTTGACGTGGTGGGCCAGGAGATCCTGGTCGTTCGTGTCTCTGAGCGTGGCAGCGTCCAACAGTGAGCCCCCTCCCCTTGGTGTTCCGGTCAGCCAGTGACCCTGATCTCCGAGATTCCACCACGGAAGGTGCCGGGCGAGCCATCGGTCGGCAGTGCTGTGACGTGGATCAGGACGTATCGGGTCCGTACCGGCTTGTCGAGCGTGGTCTCCAGCTTGCTCTGGGCCGGCTCCAGCTCGGTGAGCCGCTGCGAGAAGTCGGAAAGGTCACTCGGGCCCGACGCGTCCTCGTCGGCCGCGAGCACCTCGACGGTCTGGCCGCTGCGGTACATGTCGATGTCGAGACCGGCCACGTCCTGCACGCTGCCGAGGTCAACGATTATCCCGCTGCCGTCCTTGCGGGTCGGAAGGTTGCCGAAGTTGGCATAGCCCCTGTACTGCGGGGTGATCCAGGCGGTGTCGGCCTTGCCGTCGATGGCACTCGGCACATCTGCCTCTATGCCGGAGCCGTTCGGCGCGAACACCACGGCGTCAGAGATTTTGAGCGGCTCAGCATCCGGCTTCTGGGGGCCTTCGCCGCTGTCCGTCTGAGTGTTGCCGGTGTCCCCGGAGTCGTTGCTGCGGTCCAGGAACTTGTCGGCGAGCTGCCAGCTGCCGAGCCCGAGCGCGGCGATGAGCAGTGCGGCCACGCCCCATTTGAGCACCTTGCCGGTACGGCTCTGCAACGGTGGGGCGGGTGCGGCGGGCTGGGCGGTGGGCGCGCCGGGGTGTGCCCCGGGCCTGCCGTAGGTGCCCTGCTGGTACGTCGTGCGCTGGTACTCGGGCGGCGCCGTGAAGGTCGGCTCAGGCGGGCGGATGCGGGGCATCGCCGCGACTGCCTTGGCCAGCTCGTCGGGGGTGGTGCAGGGCGGCTCCTGACGCGAAGCCGTCGCGCCGTCGTTGGCCAGAGCCCGCATGGCGAGCTCCGACAGGCCCCGGTGGATGCCTGCCCGAACCTGGTCGGGGGCGATGAGGCCGACGCCCTTGGGCAGGCCGGAGAGGCCGTATGCGTCGCTTTCGTACGGCCAGCGCTGTGTGAGGGCGGCGTACAGGAGTGCGCCGATCGCCTCGGTGTCGGTGCGCTGCGGGCGCTCGGACGTGATGCCGCGCAGAGCGGCGTTCACGGCGAGCCCACGGATCCGGTACTGGCCCGAGGAGGTCCGCAGGACGGCGCCCGGGGTGAGTCTCAGATGGGCGAGGCCTTCGCGGTGGGCGGCCGCCATGGCCTGGGAGATCTGGCTGACGAACTGATAGGACTCGTGCGCCTCCAGCGGACCGGCGGCGAGCAGCGCGGTCAGTTCGGTGGCGTCGGGAAGCCACTCGTGGACCACGTATACGAGGTCGTTCTCCTCCACCGCGTCCAGGACCTGGACGAAGCGAGGATCGCCGAGCAGCGCCGAAGAACGGGCCGCGGCAAGCACCGACCTCGACCGAGGATGGTCCGCGGGCAGCAGGTGGACACCGACGGCACGGCGGAGTTTTTCGTCGACCGCGCGCCAGCTGCTGAAACCGTCCAGACGGGTGACGCACTCTTCGAGCCGGTAGCGTCTGGCGAGCTTGTGGCCACTGTGCAGCTCGGGTGTGGCGACAGAGGGCTCGGCACTCTTTCGCTCGTCGTCCGCGTCGCGCATGGTCTCGTCCGCTGTGTCCTGGGCTTGCGCCACCCCGTCGGCCGTGGCCTTGTCCGCCTTGGCGGTCAGCGGCCCATCACCGCTGTTGTCGGCCACGTCGACGGCAGCCGTGCTACGTTCCGCCACCGTCGTTCCTGCCTCCCCATCCGTTGCGCGCTGTTGAACAGCCATGCCAATTGTGCCCACAGTCCGGCGCTATGCACGACACGCGGCGGCGGACGATGGTTGTGCGGGCCGTGGCCGCATTATCGCCCGAGGCGGCCGCGCACCATGCCGACCATGGCGTTGAGCTCCTCGATCCGCATCCGCTTCGCGGCGACGAAGAAGATGCCGAGGAGCAGGATCCCACCGACGAGCAGGGCGACCAGCGATCCGAGTGCGTCGCTGCCCATGACGTGCATGATGCCGAAGGCCGCCGCGCCACCGATGACCGCGGCCGGTACGGATGCCCCGGCGAGCCGGGCGTACGTACGCAGGATGTGAGTGCCGTCGAGGTCGCCGCCCAGCCGGTTGCGCAGGCGCCGCCAGGCCACGCCGACGCCGATGGCGTAGGCCAGCCCGTACGAGGCCGCCATGCCGACCACGGCCCACTGGGCCGGCAGCAGGAGGTAGCACAGAGCGGAGGCGGCGGCGTTGACGGCGGCGACGATGACCGTGTTGTAGAAGGGCGTCCGGGTGTCCTCGTACGCGTAGAAACCGCGCAGGACGACGTACTGCACGGAGTACGGGATGAGGCCGAGGGCGAAGGCCATCAGGATGAAGCCCATCGCCTGGGCGCCCTCGTGGCCGGTGGAGGCGAACAGCAGGGTGCACAGGGGGACGCCGAGCGCGAGGAACGTGAACGCGACCGGGACGATCGCGACGGCTGAATTGCGCAGGCCCTGCGAGATGTCGTCACGGACGGCGCCCGGATCGTTGTCGGCCGCGGCGCGGGAGATGCGGGGCAGCAGGGCGGCCATGACGGAGACCGTGATGATGGCCTGCGGCATGCCCCAGATCAGCTGGGCGTTGGAGTAGGCGAGGATGCCCGCGCCGTCCCTGTCCGATGCCTTGCCCGCCGCGGTGGCGAGCTGGGTGACGACGAGGACGCCGGCCTGGTTGGCGAGAACGAACAGGACCGTCCACTTGGCGAGCTTGACGGTCTTGCCGAGACCGTGGCCCTTCCAGTCGAAGCGCGGACGGAACCGGAAACCGGTCTCGCGCAGGTACGGGATCATCGCCAGGGCCTGGACGGTGAGGCCCAGCAGGGTGCCGATGCCCAGCAGCTTTACGCCCTCGACCGGGATGGTCTCGACGCCCATGCGGGATTCTGCGGAAGTGCCGTAGACCCAGATGAACAGGCCGAATGTGGCGATCATGACGATGTTGTTGAGGACCGGAGTCCACATCATCGCGCCGAACTTGCCACGGGCGTTGAGGATCTGCCCCATGACTACATGCACACCCATGAAGAAGATGGTGGGCAGGCAGTAGCGGGCGAAGGTGACCGCGACGGTATTGGCCGCTTCGTCGTCGGCGATCGGCACGGACATCAGCCGGATCAGCAGCGGAGCCGCGAAGATCGCGGCCGCCACGATGATGCCGAGGGCGACCATGACGAGCGTCAGCAGGCGGTTCGCGAAGGCCTCGCCGTCGTCGTCGTCGTTCTTCATCGCGCGCACCAGCTGCGGAACGAAGACCGAGTTGAGGCCACCGCCGACGGTCAGGATGTAGATCATCGTCGGCAGGGTGTACGCCACGGTGAAGGTGTCACCGAGCAGGGCCGCACCCAGCGCCGCGGTGATCACCAGGCTGCGAACGAAGCCCGTGAGGCGGGACACGAGCGTGCCCGCGGCCATCAGGGCGCTCGATTTCAGCACGCTCGACGCCCGGCCCGCGGGCTTCTTGGGCGGCGGCGCCGGAGCGGGTTCGGGGGCGGCGGGCTCCGTGGGCTGCCCCGGTGCCTGCTGGTCGCGGTACAGATGGGCGAACGCGTCCTGCTCAGGCACCCGGTCGCTCGCCTGCGTGACCAGGTCGTCCACGCCCACGAACTGAGTGGTGGAAGCGTCGTCCCCGTACGGGAGATGACGGGACGGGCCGTCCGGCTCCGGCGCGGGCGTCTGCGCCCACACCCGGGGGTCCGGCGCGTACTGCGGCGAGGAAGGCTGCTGGTAGAGCGGCTGTGGCTCCTGGTAGGTGCCAGGAGGCGGCGGGGGGTGCGAGGCGCGGTCGTAGAGCGCCTCCGTCACCGGGTCCTGGGCCGAGAGGTCCTGATGCCGGTAGGGATCATTGTTGAGGGCATCCTGGACATACGGGTCCGGGGCGGGCTCGGGCTCCTGCGGCGGCGGCACAGGGCCTGCTTCCGAGGGCTCCGGCGGCACCCCCCAGGAAGGCGCAGTGCCGCCCGTGCCCTGTCCACGGTCACCGTCGTACGGCGCGTTCACTGGTGCTCCCCTCGAGCTTCCTTTTCCGGCGAGCTGGGTCCTGCTGGGTGTTCGTCCGGGAATCGGGTGGCTGTCCCCCGGAATGACGCAGCATTCCGACCCCGGCTCATCGTCCCTGGCCTACCGGCCACGGCGTCGCTCAACGGTCCACTTTCTCACCCGTGTCCGACGGGTCGCTGCTTTCCGGTCCGGTGTCCGGTGTCGGGTCACTCGCCTGCCCGGGTTCTTCGGCCCCGGCAGCGGCCTGGCGGGCCGCCGCGCGCTTGCGCTGGGTGTACATCCTGGCCCCGGCGAGGACCAGGAGCAGTACGCCACCGGCGAGCACGAGCATCACGGGCGGGGTGAACTCGTTCACGTCGACCGTGAACTCCATGCCAGGACCGTACGGCGTGCCGTCCTCCGTGTAGAGCTGTGCGACCACCGGGACCGGACCGTTGGCGTACACGGTGGCCGTGAACTTCACCGACTGACTGTGGCCGCCCGCGATCTTCACCGGCCTTTTGGCGACGGTCATCTCGCCGTCCAGCTTGAGACGGGTCGGCTTGGTGGTCGTCAGACGAAGGGTCAGGTTCTCGGTGCCCTGCAACAGCTTGTTCTGGACCGTCACCGGGATGGTGGCGCTGCGGCCCGAGAGGGTCGCGTCGGACTTCTGGATGAGCCGCACCTCGTCGGTGAGGCTCACCAGATAGCTCTGCACCCCGTCCCGGTACTCCTGGGCCTGCTGCTCCTTGCCGCGCCAGGACACCGACATCGCACGGTTGATCGCGTTGCCGAAGGGGGTGATCACGCGGTCCGGTGCGGTGAGGATCACCTGGAAGTTGTCGAGCTTGCCCTGTGTGTCCTTGATGTCCTGGAACGCCTTGACCGGCAGTTCCTGCTTGCGCAGTGACTGAGGGTACGAGGACGAGCCGGGGACACCGGTCGTGGCATTGGTGTCGGGCCTGGCCTTCGCCGCCGCCACCAGGTCCAGCGGCTGTGCCCAGCGCTGCTCGTCGAGAGCGCGCAGGGCCCCCGCCATCGACTGGGCCTGGCTCGCGGACGGCGTCCGCTGCGGGGCGACGACGATGCTGCGTTGCTTGTCCTCGTCCTGGAGGGTCACGGCGAGGCTCTGGGCGAGGAACTTCTGGATGGCGAGGGTGGAGTTCCCCGCCTTCGACATGTCGCCCTGGAACGCGGTGGAGAGCCGGGCATCGGCGACCACCGCCGTCGTTCCGCCGCCGATCGGCCGGGCAGCGGTGGGCGTGTACGGCAGTCCGCCCGTTTCCCGAAGGCTGTCGCTGCGGGCGATCACGTTGTGCGCACCGGCCGAGGTGGCCACGTCGACGATCGAGGGGTCCAGGGCGCCGTCGACAGGCCAGGAGAAGTCCGTGGAGGGCTCCGTGTGCAGGATCGATTTCACGGTCTTCGCCGCGACCTCGGTCGCGGGCTGCAGATGGCTGAGAGAGCCCGGGACGTCCTTGCCGCGGTGTGCCAGGGACGCCAGATCGGGGTCGGCGAACGGCAGTGCGACGACCTTCCGGCCCTGCACCGCCTTCTGGAGATCGCTCAACCACCGGTTGGCGACTGCCTGGTTCTTCCCCGCGACGGTCGTTTCGCCGTCCTCGGACTTCACCTCGTAGCTCTCGGTCATAGCGTTGACGGTGGCGAGCAGGTCAGGGTCGATGACCCAGGTCACCGGGAGCTCATTGCCGAGCGAGACGAGCTGCTGAAGGCGTCCGCCCGGTGCTAGCTCGGCACCGAGATCGTCGTTCTCGAAGACCGGAGTCTGCTGCTCGTCCGAACCCGTCTCGGCGGTGAGATGCGTGGAGGAGATCAGTGGCCACAGATAGGTGAGCTGGGTCTTCTTCGCCGTCGCCGTCGGCTGCCAGGGCAAGAAGGTCCGCTCGATGCCCAGCACCTGCTCGAACGGCGCACTCGCGGTTCTTCCCGACAGGGACACGCCCAGCTGGTAGACGCCCGCGTCGTCGAGGCCGAGCTTGCCCACCGGGACCGAGATGCTGAAATCCTCGCTGATTCCCGCAGGAAGCCTCGCGAACTTCTTTGTGAACTTTCCGCCGATCTCATCGGGGTCGATGCCGTCGGTGTATCCCGTGCGCGTGGCGGCGGAGTCGATCGCGGTCCTGCCGGCCAGCTGCGAACCCATGCGCAGTCCGACATGGGCGCCGGTGACGGTCTCTCTGCCCCTGTTGGTGATCGTGCCGGAGACGGTGACGGTGTCACCCTTCGCCGGCGCGCTGGGAGTCAGTGTGTCGAGAGACACATCCACCGTGCGGGATCCGCCGGCGGTTTCGGCGGCATGCGCGGGTGTTGTGGCCGGTAGATACAGCAGACCGGCCACCAGAGGGGCGCCGGCGAGCAGCGCTGCTGTGCGCCGCAACCACCGGTGGGCAGGTGAGGGAGTCATCCCCTGAAAGTCTGCCGCCTCGGCCACGCGCCCGCCCGTTCCTCGTCATTGTGTGCTGCCGTTGGTGGTTGTAGGTTCCTGCGTCCACGCATGGTAACGAGGTGTGCTGTGGCGAAGTGCTGCGGACTGCTCCACATGATCGGAAGAGAGTTTCGGGCGGAAAGAAACGGTGGCGCTTCGGGCGGTCGGGGCACGTACCCTTTTCTGTTGTGCCGAATGCCAACGAAGACAGCCCCAGTGCCCTGAGTCAGGTGCAGCACCGTGCGGTCAGTGAACTGCTGCGGGTCTCCCCTGTCGCCGACGACCTTGCCCGCCGTTTCCAAGAGGCGGGCTTCAGCCTTGCCCTGGTGGGTGGCTCGGTCAGGGACGCGCTCCTTGGCCGGCTCGGCAACGACCTCGACTTTACGACCGATGCCTGCCCCGAGGAGGTACTGAAGATCGTCCGGCCGTGGGCGGACTCGTTGTGGGAGGTCGGGATTGCCTTCGGCACGGTGGGGTGCCAGAAGGCGGGCTACCAGATCGAAGTCACGACATACCGGTCGGAGGCGTACGACAGGACCTCACGCAAGCCCGAGGTGTCCTACGGCGACTCCATCGAGGAGGACCTCGTCCGCCGCGATTTCACGGTGAACGCGATGGCCGTCGCGCTTCCGGAGAAAGAGTTCATCGACCCGCACGGCGGTCTCGACGACCTCGCGGCACACCTCCTGCGCACCCCTGGCACGCCCGAGGAGTCGTTCTCCGACGACCCGCTGCGCATGATGCGCGCGGCGCGCTTCGCGGCGCAGCTGGACTTCGAGGTCGCTCCCGAGGTGATCGCCGCGATGACCTCGATGGCTGCGCGCATCGATATCGTCTCGGCCGAGCGGGTGCGCGAAGAATTCAACAAACTCGTTCTCTCCGCCAACCCGCGCAAGGGCCTGAGGCTGCTGGTCGACACCGGGCTCGCCGAGCGCGTGCTGCCGGAGCTGCCCGCTCTGCGTTTGGAGAGTGACGAGCATCACCGGCACAAGGACGTCTATGAGCACTCGCTGACCGTGCTGGAACAGGCCATCGATCTGGAAGAGAACGGGCCTGATCTGGTGCTGCGGCTTGCGGCGCTGCTGCACGACATCGGAAAGCCGAGGACGCGGCGCTTCGAGCAGGACGGCGGAGTCTCCTTCCACCACCACGAGGTGGTGGGCGCGAAGATGACCAAGAAGCGCATGACCGAGCTCAAGTACTCCAACGACCTCGTCAGGGACGTCTCGACGCTGGTGGAACTGCACCTGCGCTTCCACGGTTACGGGACTGGGGAGTGGACCGACTCGGCAGTGCGCCGATATGTGCGCGACGCAGGCCCGCTGCTGGAGCGACTGCACAAGCTGACCCGCTCGGACTGCACCACGCGCAACAAGCGCAAGGCGAGCGCCCTCTCGCGGGCTTATGACGGGCTGGAGGAGCGCATCGCGCAGCTTCAGGGGCAGGAGGAGCTGGACTCCATCCGCCCGGATCTGGACGGCAACCAGATCATGGAGGTGCTAGGTATCGGTCCCGGCCCGGAGATCGGCAAGGCGTACAAGGCCTTGCTGGAGCTGCGACTTGAGAATGGCCCGATGGAGCGCGAGGCTGCGGTTGTGGCGCTCAAGGAGTGGTGGGCGACGCAGAGCTGAGGTCATGTTTCACGTGAAACATGACGGCGGGCGGGGTGCGTTCGACGCATTCGGCCCGTTCGGCTGGGGGCGGTGTTTCACGTGAAACACCGCCCCCAGCCGCGTCACTTGTCAGCCGACCCGCGGTTCCAGCGGCCCATGGCGATCGCGACGGCCGCGTAGAGGGCGGCGACCATGAGCACCAGGGCGACCGAGCGGCCGTCGGCGGGCAGTATCAGTGCGGCGACCGCGGCAGCGCCCACGAACGCCACGTTGAACAGCACGTCGTAGAGCGAGAAGATCCGCCCGCGGTAGGCGTCGTCGACCGAGGACTGCACCACCGTGTCCGTGGCGATCTTCGCGCCCTGCGTGGTGAACCCGAGCACGAAGGCGGCGATCAGCACCGGCACGGGGGCGAAGGACAGACCGAGAGCCGGTTCGAGTACGGCGGCCGCGCCCGCGCAGGCCGCCATCCATCCGTATGGTCCGAGACGCCCCACCGCCCACGGCGTCAGGACGGCCGCCGCGAAGAATCCCGCCCCCGACACCCCGAGGGCCAGCCCGAGCAGCGCCAGGCCGTCCGATCCGCCGGCCGTTCGGTCCGACCAGGCGTACCGGCACAGCATCAGCACCATCACGGTCAGCGCCCCGTAGCAGAAGCGCATCACCGTCATGGCGGCCAGCGAGCGGGCCGCAGCCCGTCGCTCCGCCAGATGGCGCAGTCCGTCGGTCAGACCACGCGCCGTGGACGACAGTGCGGCGCCGAGCCGGGGCTGCACCGACTCGGGATCCGGGCCGAGCAGTTCAGGGCTCATGCGCAGCGAGGCGAGCGCCGCGCAGAGGTACAGTGCCGCCCCCAGGAGTACCGCCGCCGCGTCGGAGTCCGGTCCCACCAGGCGCAGCGCGAGGGCGAGCCCGCCGCCCGCGGTCGCGGCCAGTGTGCCCGCGGTCGGCGAGAGGGCGTTGGCCACGACGAGCCGGTCGGAGTCCACGACGCGCGGCAGGGCTGCCGAGAGCCCGGACAGCACAAAGCGGTTCACGGCCGTGACGGACAGCGCCGAGACATAGAAGAGCCAGTCGGGCACGGACATGAGGATCAGCAGCGCCGTGGCGCAGGCGAGGGCGGCCCGCAGGAGGTTGCCGTAAAGGAAGACCTGCCGGCGCCGCCAGCGGTCGAGCAGGACGCCTGCGAAGGGGCCGACCAGCGAGTAGGGCAGCAGCAGGACGGCCATTGCCGAGGCGATCGCCGCGGGCGAGGTCTGCTTCTCCGGGGAGAAGACGACGTACGTGGCGAGCGCGACCTGGTAGACGCCGTCCGCCGACTGGGAGAGGAGGCGCACCGTCAACAGACGGCGGAAGTTGGTCAGGCGCAGAAGTACGCGCAGGTCACCTACGGCGGGCATGCGAGCAAGGGTCACACACCAGGGCCCGGCATACGAGGAGGGTCCCCGGGCGCGAATGCCCGGGGACCCTCCTCGTGTGACAGTGGCGGAGCCTTAGCGCTCGACCTCGCCCGCGATGAACTTCTCGACGTTGCGGTGGGCCTCGTCGTCGAAGTACTGAACCGGCGGGGACTTCATGAAGTACGAGGACGCGGAGAGGATCGGGCCGCCGATGCCGCGGTCCTTGGCGATCTTCGCGGCGCGCACGGCGTCGATGATGACACCTGCGGAGTTCGGGGAGTCCCAGACCTCAAGCTTGTACTCAAGGTTCAGCGGGACATCGCCGAAGGCGCGGCCCTCAAGGCGGACGTACGCCCACTTGCGGTCGTCCAGCCAGGCCACATAGTCCGAAGGACCGATGTGGACGTTGTCCGCACCCAGGTCGCGGTCGGGGATCTGCGAGGTGACGGCCTGCGTCTTCGAGATCTTCTTGGACTCCAGGCGCTCACGCTCAAGCATGTTCTTGAAGTCCATGTTGCCGCCGACGTTCAGCTGCATCGTGCGGTCCAGGACAACGCCCCGGTCCTCGAAGAGCTTCGCCATCACGCGGTGCGTGATGGTCGCGCCGACCTGCGACTTGATGTCGTCGCCGATGATCGGGACGCCCGCCGCGGTGAACTTGTCCGCCCACTCCTTGGTGCCGGCGATGAAGACCGGAAGGGCGTTGACGAAGGCGACCTTGGCGTCGATGGCGCACTGCGCGTAGAACTTCGCGGCGGCCTCGGAACCGACGGGCAAGTAGCAGACGAGGACGTCGACCTGCTTGTCCTTGAGGATCTTGACGATGTCGACGGGGGCGTCGGCAGCTTCCTCAATGGTCTCGCGGTAGTACTTGCCCAGGCCGTCGAGGGTGTGACCGCGCTGAACGGTGACGCCCGTGTTCGGCACGTCGCAGATCTTGATGGTGTTGTTCTCGCTGGCGCCGATGGCGTCCGCGAGGTCGAGGCCGACCTTCTTCGCGTCGACATCAAAAGCAGCGACGAACTCGACGTCACTGACGTGGTACTCGCCGAAATTGACGTGCATGAGACCCGGGACCTTGCCCGCCGGGTCGGCATCCTTGTAGTACTCGACGCCCTGCACCAGCGAGGCGGCGCAGTTGCCCACGCCGACGATGGCTACGCGAACCGAACCCATTGGCGGTTGCTCCCTGTGTGTATGACGAGTCCCTGCGGAAATGCCGGGACTCACTTGGTGGTGTCGTCGGACGGATCCGGCCGGGAGGAGTCCCGGTGCCGGGGCAGGCCGCCCGTCTCTTCCGATGTGGTGTCCTGCTGAGTCGAGCCGTCGGGGGTGGATCGCTGATCCCGCCCCGCCCGCTCGCTCTCGATGAGCTCGTTCAGCCAGCGCACTTCGCGCTCCACGGACTCCATACCGTGTCGCTGCAGCTCAAGCGTGTAGTCGTCCAGGCGCTCGCGGGTGCGGGCCAGGGAGGCGCTCATCTTGTCGAGACGCTCCTCCAGCCGGCTCCTTCGGCCCTCAAGCACCCGCATCCGCACCTCGCGCTCCGTCTGTCCGAAGAAGGCGAAACGAGCCGCGAAATGCTCGTCCTCCCAGGAGTCGGGGCCGGTATGTGAGAGCAGCTCCTCGAAGCGCTCCTTACCTTCCGCCGTCAGCCGGTAGACGATCTTCGCGCGGCGTCCCGCCAGTGTCGCGGCGAGCGCGTCCTCCGGGGCGCTGCCCGGCTCCTCGATCAACCATCCGCTGGTGACGAGCGTCTTGAGGCAGGGATAGAGGGTGCCGTAACTGAAGGCCCGGAAGACCCCCAGCGACGTGTTGAGGCGTTTACGCAGCTCGTAGCCGTGCATCGGGGACTCCCGCAGCAGCCCGAGCACGGCGAATTCGAGGATGCCTGAGCGTCTGCTCATCCTTCGCCTCCCCGGTCTCCGACGGCCCTTATGCCGAGCTGATGTATCGACTCGATACATCCAGACGATAGAACGGGAGTCCGTCCGCGGCAAGGGGAGCCATGGTGAACGGCGTCACATCGGCAATTTGTAGGACCCAACTTGCCTGTTTTGGGGTGAACATCGGCACTGGGAGGGTTTTGGCGGTGCGTAGTCTGTGCGGCATGCAAACCACCGGGAACCGTGTGACGCGAGGGGGCGTCATCATCCTGGAGGCAATAGCCGTACGGATGAGCCGGGGGATGGGCTGGTCCGTACTTCGGGGGGACCGGAACTCAACTGCCGCTTCCAGGCGCTCTCGCCTGCCCGAGGAGTAGTCGTTCGATGAGCGAGCACCGTCGCAAACCGTCGCAGCCGCAAGGTGGTGGCGGTCGTGCCGCGGCCAGGCGAGCCGCCCAGCAGCCCTCAGGGCGCCGTGCGGCTTCCCCGCGGGACACCACAAGTACCGAGTCACCCTCCGGTTCGTACGAAGAGGAGCCGTCGTACAGCGGCAGGGCCGATGCCCGCCGGGCCGCGCAGCGCGGTTCGGCCGGTGGCGCGCGCCGTCGTGGCCCCGAGCCGGGAGGACCCACAGGTTCGGGCTCCGGCGGTCACGGTGGTGCTGGCCGGCGCGGTGGAGGCGGGGCCGAGGGCTCCGGCCGGGGCCGTGGAGGTGCGCGCCCCAAGAAGAGGCTGATCGACTATCCGCGCTCGGAGAAGTACGGGTGGCGGCGCTTCGTGCCGTCCTGGAAGCAGGTCACCGGCGTCTGCTTCGGCTTCATGGGGATCCTGATGATCGGGGCCGGAGCCGCTTTCGCCTGGGTGGACACGCCCAAAGCGCAGAATATGGCCGTGGTGGAGAACAACGTCTTCTACTGGGACGACGACACGCAGCTCGCCGCGACCGGCGGTGAGCGCAACCGTCAGATCGTCGACATCGGCAGGATCCCGACGTCCACTCAGGACGCGGTGATCGCGGCTGAGAATGCCTCCTTCGACACCGACAAGGGTGTCGACCCGATGGGTATCGCCCGAGCCGTCGTCAACATGGCCAAGGGCGGCGACACCCAGGGCGGCTCGACCATCACCCAGCAGTACGTGAAGAACACATACCTGGACCAGGACCAGACGCTGAAGCGGAAGTTCACCGAGCTCTTCATCTCGATAAAGGTCGGCGCCACGAAGAAGAAGCCGGTCATTCTCGCCGGCTACCTGAACACTGCGTACTTTGGTCGCGACGCCTATGGGATCCAGGCAGCGGCGCAGGCGTACTTCGGCAAGGACAGCGAAAAGCTCAAGCCGGACGAGGGTGCCTTCCTCGCATCGCTGCTCAAGGGCCCGAACCTCTACAACCCGGACGGCGGCATCGGCGACAACGCCACGTCCGAGCTGAACACCAAGCGCGCCCAGGTGCGCTGGAAGTGGATCCTCGACCGGGAGGTCGAGGTGGGTCGCATGACCCAGCAGGACCGGGATCAGTACCAGACGTTCCCCAAGCTCCGGGCCTCGCAGGCGGCGTCCGGCCTCAGTGGTCAAAAGGGCTATCTCGTCGAGACCGCCAAGAAGTACGTGCTCAAGCAGACCGACATCAAGCCCGAGGACTTTGAGCGCGGTGGCTACCGCGTGTATACGACTTTCAATAAGGCGAAGGTCAAGGCGATGGAACAGGCGGTCAGCAAGACCCGCCAGGAGTTCCTCAATCCCGGGAAGCGCCCCGAGACGGACAAATTTGTCCAGTTCGGCTCGTCCTCGATCGATGTGAAGACCGGCAAGATCGTCGCGCTCTACGGCGGTGAGGGCTGGGACAAGAAGCACTTCACCAACAACGCCGACACTTCCGGTGTGCCCGTCGGCTCGACCTGGAAGCCGTACGTCCTCGCCGCGGCGATGACATACGGCACTCAGAACACCGCTGACGGCGTGGGTCTCTCGCCGATGAGCAAGTACAACGGCAACGACATGATCGTTATCAAGGACCGCAACGGCAATCCGATGCCGGGCAAGAACGGCCCGTTCCGGCAGAAGAACGAGAGCAACAGGGCCTACGGCTTCGTCACGCTCAAGGAAGCCATGCAGGACTCCATCAACTCGCCCTTCGTGCAGCTCGGCGTCGATGTCGGCCTGAAGAAGGTGCAGGACGTGGCGGAGGACACCGGAATCCTTGAGGAGAGCATGGACCAGCGCAACGCGTCCTTCTCGCTGGGTACTTCCACCCCGAGCGCGATTCGCATGGCCAGCTCGTACGCGACCTTCGCCGCCTCCGGTGAGCATCGTGAGCCCTACTCGGTCCTCAAGGTCCTGAAGAAGGGCAAGCCGTTGGAAGGCTTTGACGCGCCCAAGGGGCAGGACGCGTTGGAGAAGGACGTCGCCGACAACGTCACCAACGTCCTGGAGAACGTGGTCAAGAACGGCACGGCCAAGAAGGCCCTGGCGCTGGGCCGCCCGGCCGCGGGCAAGACCGGTACCACCGACAAGAACAAGTCGGCCTGGTTCGTCGGCTACACCCCGCAGTTGTCGACCTCGGTCACCCTGTTCCGTACGGACCCCGAGTCCCGCAAGCTGCTCTCCATGAACGGCACCGGCGGCGTCACGTCCATCCACGGCGGTGACATCCCGACCGAGGTCTGGACGAACTACATGCGTGAGGCGCTCAAGGGGCAGCCCAAGACCCCGTTCCCCGAGGGCGGGCTGATCGGTGTGAAGGCCGACGCGAACGGCGCACCGAGTCCGACACCGACTCCCACGCCCAGCGACACGCCCTCGGAGACGCCCTCGGAGACGCCTTCCGAGACGCCTTCCGAGACTCCGTCCGAGTCGCCCTCGGAGACCCCGTCCTGTGAGCCGCTCGACGTCGAGTGCGACAACGGCGGCGCCGACGGCGGAGGCGAGGACGCCGGAGGCACCGACAACGGCGGCGCGGACGGCGGGGCCACCGGGACTCCCGGCCCAGGGGATCCCGACGGCGGCACCACCAACGGAAACACCGGCACCACCAACGGCGATGGCGGCAACGGTGGCCTCTTCGGCGGCGGCGGCTGACGCCACCAGCAGGCGGCTCATGTCGCCAACCCCCTCCCGAGGGCCGTCGCACCCAGTGCGGCGGCCCTCGCCGCGTGTACCGCCCCGTACGGCAGGATGACCCCATGACGAGCGTGCACGAGGACAGGCCCGTAGTACGGCCCACGCAGCAGGACGAAGTTGCCGCAGCCGGCAGTGAGGTCATCGGGGGGCCCGCCGGCCGGTGGGCCAGACTGGGCACCGACCGGCTCACGCCCGTCCGGGTCGTCGCCCTGGTCGCGATCGGGATGTTCGCACTCGGCATGGTGCAGAAGATGCCGTGCTACGAGTGGGCCTGGTTCCGCGGCATCAGTTCCCAGTACACGCACGCGTGTTACTCCGACATCCCGCACCTGTACAACGGACGGGGCTTCGCCGACGGTCTTGTGCCGTACTTCGACCGGCTGCCGACCGGCGACATGGAGTTTCTCGAATACCCCGTGCTGACCGGCCTGTTCATGCAGGTCGCGGCCTGGCTGACGCTCCCCTTCGACGGCTCCGTGCAGGACCGTGAGCAGGCCTACTGGATGATCAACGCGGGCATGCTGATGATCTGCGCCGTCGTCGTCGCCGTCTGCGTCGCCCGTACCCACCGCCGCCGCCCCTGGGACGCCCTGCTCGTCGCCCTGGCGCCCGCACTCGCCCTCACCGCCACCATCAACTGGGACCTGTTGGCCGTCGCTCTCACAGCCGCGGCGATGCTCATGTGGTCCCGGGGGCGCACCGTGGCGTTCGGCGTCCTCATCGGGCTCGCGACGGCCGCCAAGCTCTATCCCGTGCTGCTGCTGGGGCCGCTGCTCGTGCTGTGCTGGCGGTCGGGCAGACGCCGGGAGTACGGAGAGGCCCTCCTCGGCGCCGCGGGGGCCTGGCTCCTGGTGAATCTGCCCATCATGGCGTTCGCGCCCGACGGGTGGAAAAAGTTCTACACCTTCAGCCAGGAACGGTCCGTCGACTTCGGTTCCTTCTGGCTGATCATCACCCAGCGCACCGGCAGGTCCCTCGACGTCGAAGCCGTCAACACGTACGCCACGCTCCTGATGATCCTGCTGTGCGCGGGCATCGGGCTGCTGACCCTGACCGCTCCCCGCCGGCCGCGCTTCGCCCAGCTCGCCTTCCTGGTCGTCGCCGCCTTCATCCTGACCAACAAGGTCTACTCACCGCAGTACGTGCTGTGGCTGATCCCGCTCGCCGCCCTGGCCAGGCCGCGCTGGCGGGACTTCCTGATCTGGCAGGCCTGCGAGGTCATGTACTTCTTCGGGATCTGGCTGTACCTCGCGTACACGTCGAGCGACGACAAGCACCAGGGGCTCCCGCCCGAGGGATACCAACTCGCCATCGCCATGCATCTGCTGGGGACGCTCTACCTGTGCGCCGTCGTCGTACGCGACATCCTCATGCCGGAGCGCGACCCCGTACGGCGTGACGGCTCGGACGACCCGTCGGGCGGGGTCCTCGACCGTGCGGAGGACGTCTTTGCCCTGGGGCCCGCGGCTCATCCGCCGCGGCACGGCGTGCAGCGCTACGAGGGGGCGCAGGTCGAGTGGGGCACCACTGCGCCGGGCGCGCCCCGGGCCGGCGGGACGGCCCGGACATGAGAAAGCCCCCCGGGTCGCCGACCCGGGGGGCTTCTGCTTGCGGTTCGAGTGCCGGCGTCTAGCGGTCGACGATCCGGTCGAACTGCGTGGTCGTATGGCGCAGATGGGCCACCAGTTCCTCGCCGACCGTCGGCTCCTGGGCATCCGCGGGCACGAACAGGATCGACACCTGCATGTGCGGCGGCTCGGCGAACCAGCGCTGCTTGCCCGCCCACACGAACGGTGCGAGATTGCGGTTGACCGTGGCCAGACCGGCCCGCGCCACACCCTTCGCACGCGGCATCACCCCGTGCAGCGCCTTGGGCGCCTCCAGGCCCACACCGTGCGACGTACCGCCGGCCACCACGACCAACCAGCCGTCCGACGCCGCCTTCTGCTGGCGGTAGCCGAAACGGTCGCCCTTGGACACCCGGGTCACATCGAGTACCGAACCCCGGTACTCCGTCGCCTCGTGGTCGCCCAGCCACAGCCGCGTACCGATGCGCGCGCGGAAGCGGGTCTGCGGGAACTGCTGCTGCAGCCGCGACAGTTCGTTCGCCTTCAGATGGCTGACGAACATCGTGTGTAGCGGCAGCCGGGCCGCCCGCAGCCGGTCCATCCAGGTGATGACCTCCTCGACGGCGTCCGAGCCGTCGAGCCGGTCCAGGGGGAGGTGCAGTGCGAAGCCTTCAAGGCGTACGTCCTCGATGGCCGCGTGGAGCTGTCCGAGCTCCTCCTCGCGGACGCCGTGACGCTTCATCGAGCTCATGCACTCGATGACGACCCGGGCGCCGACCAGCGCGTGCACTCCGTCGACCGAGGACACGGAGCGGATGACCCGGTCGGGCAGTGGGACCGGCTCCTCGCCACGCCGGAACGGCGTCAGGACGAGCAGATCACCACCGAACCAGTCTTTGACGCGGGCCGCTTCGTACGTGGTGCCGACGGCGAGGATGTCCGAGCCGAAGCGCGTCGCCTCGTCCGCGAGCCGCTCGTGGCCGAAGCCGTAGCCATTGCCCTTGCAGACCGGCACGATCCCCGGGAACTGATCGAGCACAGACTTCTGGTGCGCCCGCCAGCGCGCGGTGTCGACGTACAGAGTGAGCGCCATGGCCGGTCCGGAACCTTTCTCGGGTGTGCGGTGAATCAGATGTGAATCAGATATGGGTTCAGATGTGGGTTCAGATGTGGGTGAGGAATTCAGAGGTCAGCGACGGGACATATACATGTCGAGTGCCTTGTGCAGCACCTTGTTGAGCGGGAAGTCCCACTCGCCGACGTACTCGACGGCCTCGCCGCCGGTGCCCACCTTGAACTGGATCAGGCCGAAGAGGTGGTCGGTCTCGTCGAGGGAGTCGGAAATGCCCCGCAGGTCATAGACCGTCGCGCCCATCGCGTACGCGTCGCGCAGCATCCGCCACTGCATCGCGTTCGAGGGGCGGACTTCACGCTTGTGGTTCGCGGACGCGCCGTAGGAGTACCAGACATGGCCGCCGACGATCAGCATCGTCGCGGCCGCCACGTTCTCGCCCTCGTGACGGGCGAAGTACAGCCGCATCCGGTTGGGGTCCTCGGTGTTCAGGACCGTCCACATGCGCTGGAAGTACGAGAGCGGGCGCGGCCGGAAATGATCGCGCTCAGCGGTGATCTCGTACAGCCGCTGCCACTCGGCGAGGTCGTCGTAGCCGGCCTGGACGACCTCGACACCGGCCTTCTCGGCCTTCTTGATATTGCGCCGCCACAGCTGGTTGAAGCCCTTGAGGACATCGTCCAGCGAGCGGTTGGCGAGCGGCACCTGGAAGACATAGCGCGGCTGTACGTCGCCGAAGCCGGCGCCACCGTCCTCCGCCTGCTGCCAGCCCATCTTCCGCAGCCGGTCCGAGACTTCGAAGGCGCGCGGCTCGATGTGCGAGGCCTCCACGTCACGGAGCCGCTTGACGTCCGGGTCCTGGATTCCCGACTTGATCGCGATCGCGTTCCAGCGGCGGATGACGACGGGCGGACCCATCTTCACCGAGAACGCACCCTGCTGCTTGAGGTGCGCCAGCATCGGCCGCAGCCAGTCGTTCAGGTTCGGGGCGTACCAGTTGATCACCGGGCCCTCGGGCAGATAAGCGAGGTACCGCTTGATCTTGGGCAGCTGCCGGTACAGCACCAGTCCGGCGCCGACCTGCTGGTCGTCCTTGTCGAACCAGCCGAGGCTTTCGGAACGCCATTCGGTCTTCACGTCGGCCCATGCCGGAACCTGGCAGTGACTCGCCGCAGGCAGGCTCTGGATGTACGCCAGATGCTGCTCTCGGCTGATGGTCCTCAGGGTCAGGCTCATGCGGGGCGCTCCTCGGCAGGCGTGTCTCGCGCCGAAGCCTACTGCGCCGAAGGAGCGCCCCGTCTGGCCCGGGGCGCAGCGGGCCCGGGGGGTGCCGTCGACACCCCCTAGCCCAGCACTCCGCCGAACAGACCGCCGTGCGCCATACCCAGGAAGAACCCGATCGCGGACGCCCCCAGACCAAGGATCAACAAGAAGCGCTCACGTGTCGTCGCCGAGATGAACTGGCCGTACGCACCCGTGAGGATCCCCAAAAGTCCTGCCCAGGAGCTGAGCAGATGCAGGTCGTGGAACATCGCGGAGACGAAAGCGATCAGGCCCAGCACCACCGTCACCACGACCAGGGTGTCCTGGAGCGGATGGGGCTTGCCGTCCGTGGCGAAGAGAGAGATGGAGGAGTTTCGTCGCATTGTCTGTGCCATGGAGCACCTCCTGTCGGAAGGCGGCGAACGGTAACGCCGCACACACCCGATGTGTACAAATTGTGGCCCCTCTCGGCCGGATTTCAACCTGAGGGTGGTGAGCAGGTACTCTGTACGGTCTGCACCGGTTGTCTGTCCATGCCAGGAAACAGGCGCCTCTCTCGTAGAGGTCGACTGTCAGTGGCGGCCGATACCGTTGCGTACGCATCACGACCCTCCTGCCACGGATCGACCGTGGCCGCTGAGTCCAAAGGAGGTGGGTTCCACATGCGTCATTACGAAATGATGGTCATCCTCGACCCCGATCTCGAGGAGCGCGCTGTCTCCCCGTTGATCGAGAACTTCCTCTCCGTTGTCCGTGAGGGCAACGGAAAGGTCGAGAAGGTCGACACCTGGGGCCGTCGTCGCCTCTCCTACGAGATCAACAAGAAGCCCGAGGGCATCTACTCGGTCATCGACCTGCAGGCCGAGCCTGCGGTCGTCAAGGAGCTCGACCGACAGATGAACCTGAGCGAGTCGGTCCTCCGGACCAAGGTCCTCCGCCCCGAAACCCACTGAGCTCAGTAGCTCAGCGGTAATCGGGTCCGAGTAGCAACAAGCAGCCAGCAGCAATCCCCGCCGAGAGGTTCCCCCATGGCAGGCGAGACCGTCATCACGGTCGTCGGCAATCTCGTCGACGACCCCGAGCTGCGCTTCACCCCGTCCGGTGCGGCGGTCGCGAAGTTCCGTGTCGCGTCCACACCCCGCATCTTCGACAAGCAGACCAATGAGTGGAAGGACGGCGATGGCCTGTTCCTCACCTGCTCGGTCTGGCGTCAGGCGGCGGAGAACGTCGCGGAGTCGCTTCAGCGAGGCATGCGCGTAGTCGTGCAGGGCCGGCTGAAGCAGCGGTCCTACGAGGACCGTGAGGGCGTCAAGCGCACGGTCTATGAACTGGACGTCGAGGAAGTCGGCCCCAGCCTCAAGACCGCCACGGCCAAGGTCACCAAGACCACGGGCCGAGGTGGCCAGGGTGGATACGGCGCCGGTGGTGCCGGTGGTGGCGGCGGTCAGCAGCAGGGCGGCGGCAGCTGGGGTGGAAACTCCGGCGGCGGCAGCCCGCAGCAGCAGCAGGGCGGCGGCGCATCTGCCGCCGAGGACCCCTGGGCCACCAACGCACCGGCCGGCGGCGGTCAGCAGCAGGGCGGCGGCAGCTGGGGCGGAAGCTCCGGCGGTTCAGCCGGCAGCGGCGGCAGCGGCGGCTACTCGGACGAGCCCCCCTTCTAAGGCGGGTCCGTACCCCACTTCTTGATCACACAGGAGAGACACAATGGCGAAGCCGCCTGTGCGCAAGCCTAAGAAGAAGGTCTGCGCATTCTGCAAGGACAAGACCGTGTACGTGGACTACAAGGACACGAACATGCTGCGGAAGTTCATTTCCGACCGTGGCAAGATCCGTGCCCGCCGCGTGACCGGCAACTGCACTCAGCACCAGCGTGACGTCGCCACGGCTGTCAAGAACAGCCGTGAGATGGCGCTGCTGCCCTACACGTCCACCGCGCGATAAGGGAAGGGTGACCGAAAAATGAAGATCATCCTCACCCACGAGGTCACTGGCCTCGGTACCGCTGGCGACGTCGTTGACGTCAAGGACGGTTACGCTCGCAACTACCTGGTCCCGCGCGGTTTCGCAATCCGCTGGACCAAGGGTGGCGAGAAGGACGTGGCGCAGATCCGCCGCGCCCGCAAGATCCACGAGATCGCGACCATCGAGCAGGCCAACGAGATCAAGGCCAAGCTCGAAGGCGTGAAGGTCAGCCTGGCTGTTCGCTCCGGCGACGCCGGCCGCCTCTTCGGTTCCGTCACTCCGGCCGACGTCGCTACGGCGATCAAGGCTGCCGGTGGCCCCGAGGTCGACAAGCGCCGCGTTGAGCTTGGCGCCCCGATCAAGACCCTTGGTTCGCACCAGGTCTCCGTGCGTCTGCACGCTGAGGTCGCCGCGAAGCTCGGTGTCGAGGTCGTTGCTGCCTAAGCACTGCACTGCACCGCATTTCGCAGAGCATTGAGCGCTGAGAAGGGCCGTACCCCATGGGTACGGCCCTTCTTCGTCTGTCGTCCGCCGTTGTGCCTGTGTACGTCGTTGTGGGTTGTTCCGCCTGGTTCCGCCTAGTTTCGCGATGTTTCACGTGAAACATCGCTCAGCGCGTGGCGCCCGTGACGATCCAGCGGCCCGAGCGGGCGCGCAGCCAGAGGGTCACCAGCCGGACGACCATCATCAGCGCCATCGCCCACCACAGCGCCGTCAGCCCGCCGCCGAACTTGGGCACGAGCAGTGCGACCGGCGTGAATACCGCCAGTGTCGCCAGCATGGCCCAGGCCAGATAGGGGCCGTCCCCCGCGCCCATCAGTACACCGTCCAGCACAAAGACGATCCCAGAGACGGGCTGAATGACGGCGACCACCAACAGTGCGGGCAGCAGCGCGTCCTGTACGACTTGATCGGTCGTGAACATCTGGATGAAGAGCGGCCGCGAAACCATGACGAGCACGCCGAACAGCACCCCGGCGGCCACCCCCCACTCGACCATCCGCCGGCACGCTTCCCGCGCGCCCTTGGCGTCATTGGCGCCGAGATAGCGCCCGATGATCGCTTGGCCGGCGATGGCGATGGCATCAAGAGCGAAGGCCAGCAGGCTCCACAAGGACAGGATGATCTGGTTGGCCGCGACCTCGGCGTCCCCGAGGCGGGCGGCCACAGCGGTGGCGATCATCAGGACTGCGCGCAGCGAGAGCGTACGGACCAGCAGGGGAGCGCCGGCCTGGGCAGAGGCCCTGATACCGGCCAGGTCGGGGCGCAGGGACGCTCCGTGCCGTCGCGCACCGCGGACCACCACTACGAGATAGACGGCGGCCATCCCGATCTGGGCGATCACGGTGCCCCAGGCGGAGCCTGCGATGCCCAGCCCAGCGCCGTACACCAGTCCCACATTGAGGCCCGCGTTGGCGGTGAAGCCGCCGATGGCGACGTAGAGGGGTGTCCGGGTGTCCTGGAGGCCGCGCAGCACCCCGGTGGCGGCGAGGACCACGAGCATCGCCGGGATGCCGAGGCTGGAGATGCGCAAATACGTGATCGCGTACGGAGCAGCCGTGTCGGAGGCGCCGAAGATGCCGACGAGCCAGGGGGCGCCGGGCAGGACGATCGCGATGACGCCCGCGCCGAGAATCAGGGCGAGCCAGATGCCGTCCATCCCCTGACGGATCGCGGATGCGAGGTCACCCGCACCCACCCGGCGCGCGACCGCCGCGGTGGTGGCGTAGGCGAGGAAGACGAAGACGCTCACGGCGGTGGTCAACAGGGCGGCCGCGATGGCGAGACCGGCGAGCTGCGGTGTGCCGAGGTGCCCGACAACCGCGCTGTCGACCATCAGGAAGAGCGGCTCCGCGACCAGCGCACCGAAGGCGGGCAGGGCGAGCGCGAGGATTTCGCGGTCATGTTGGCGGCGGCCGGTCTTGGGTGCCGAGGGTGCCTGGGTCATGGGCTCAATCTAATCTTCCACAGGTAAGTGATGCAATGACCTAGGGACCCTTACTTGAGGCCCCTGTGGGGGTTCGGCTGTACGCCGTTTGTTCCGATCTTGGGCCAAGGGGCAAAGTTTTTCTTCCCCACAGCCGGTGGACGAAGAAAGTGCAGGTCAGGGTGGTGCTCATGAGGGCGCTATGAGTTTGTCCACAGTGCTGTCCCCCGGTCCGTGCACAGGTTCTGGAGGGTTCTCCACAGCAACTGGTCCTTCGTCCACATGGCCTGTGGATAACCAGATTGGCTGACGGTGCCTGCGGGCCTACCGTGGTCCGGCGCCCGCCTTCCGTTCCGGCCCTGGAACCTCGTTGAACTTGACGCGCCGGAACCGGAGTCGGGCGTCTCATTTGTCAGAGCCGTGCCGTAAGAAAGAGTGGCACAGCGAGGTCCGCGGAGCGGACGGGAGGAGGTGGCCCGGTGAGCACTCCCGAGCCATTGGACGACCCCTGGGCCGACAGCGGTCCTGGTGACCGTCTGCCCTCCCGCCGACGCCGCGGCGAGGGCAAGGGCCGCGACGAGCAGAACGACGGGGGACGGGAGGGCGGCGGCTGGGAGGGCGGCTCTCCGGGATTCGAGCGGGTTCCCCCGCAGGACCTCGACGCGGAGCAGTCGGTTCTCGGCGGCATGCTGCTGTCCAAGGACGCCATCGCCGACGTGGTGGAGGTCATCAAGGGCAACGACTTCTACCGGCCGGCCCACGAGACCGTCTATACGGCGATTCTCGATCTCTACGCCAAGGGTGAGCCGGCCGACCCCATCACGGTGGCCGCCGAGCTGACCAGGCGCGGTGAGATCACGAAGGTCGGCGGCGCATCGTATCTGCACACCCTGGTGCAGACCGTGCCGACCGCGGCCAACGCGGAGTACTACGCCGAGATCGTCCATGAGCGGGCGGTGCTGCGCCGGCTGGTCGAGGCGGGCACAAAGATCACGCAGATGGGATACGCGGCCGACGGCGACGTCGACGAGATCGTCAACGCCGCACAGGCCGAGATCTACGCGGTCACCGAGCAGCGCACCAGCGAGGACTATCTGCCGCTCGGCGACATCATGGAGGGCGCGCTCGACGAGATCGAGGCAATCGGTTCGCGCACCGGCGAGATGACCGGTGTGCCCACCGGTTTCACGGACTTCGACTCGCTGACCAACGGCCTGCACCCCGGCCAGATGATCGTCATCGCTGCCCGTCCCGCCATGGGTAAGTCGACGCTGGCGCTGGACTTCGCGCGGGCCTGCTCGATCAAGGCCGGTCTGCCCAGCGTGATCTTCTCCCTCGAAATGGGACGCAATGAGATCGCGATGCGTCTGCTGTCGGCGGAGGCACGGGTGGCGCTGCACCACATGCGCTCAGGGACGATGACGGACGAGGACTGGACGCGGCTGGCGCGACGTATGCCGGACGTGTCGGCGGCGCCGCTGTTCATCGACGACTCGCCCAACCTATCGATGATGGAGATCCGGGCGAAGTGCCGACGGTTGAAGCAGCGTCAGGATCTGAAGCTGGTGGTCATCGACTATCTGCAGCTGATGCAGTCCGGTGGTTCGAAGCGTGCGGAGAACCGCCAGCAGGAGGTCTCGGACATGTCCCGAAACCTCAAGCTGCTGGCGAAGGAGCTGGAAGTCCCGGTGGTCGCGCTCTCGCAGCTGAACCGTGGCCCGGAGCAACGCACGGACAAGAAGCCGATGGTGTCCGACCTCCGTGAATCGGGATCGATCGAGCAGGACGCGGACATGGTGATCCTGCTGCACCGCGAGGATGCGTACGAGAAGGAGTCACCGCGCGCGGGCGAGGCGGACCTGATCGTGGCCAAGCACCGAAATGGTCCGACGGCGACGATCACCGTGGCCTTCCAGGGCCACTACTCACGCTTCGTGGACATGGCCCAGGCCTGATCCATCCCGTGGCGGCCGACTCGACCCTTCGAATCGGCCGCGGGGCGGTGTCAGATGCTCATCTTGAAGCCGATGTGGGAGGGCTCGAAGCCGAGCCGCTCATAGAAGCGGTGCGCGTCGGTGCGGGTGGCGTCCGTGGTCAGTTGGACCAACTGGCAGTTCTGGCGGCGTGATTCGTCGATCGCCCACTCGATGAGCCGGGTACCGAGGCCGCTGCCGCGCTCGTCGGCGTGGATCCGTACGCCCTCGATGATCGAGCGCGTGGAGCCCCGCCGCGAAAGACCGGGGACGATCGTCAGCTGAAGTGTGCCGACGACCTTCTCGGTGCCCGTGGTGCCCTTGCCCGCGGTGCCCACGCGGACGGCCACCACGACGTGCTGGTTCGGGTCCGCGGCGAGGCGCTCGAAGGCGGCGGTGTACGGGGTCAGGTCGTCCGGGGACTCGCGCCGGGCGCCCAGCGCGTCGTCGGCGAGCATGGCGACAATCGCCGGAATGTCCTCGGGCGCCGCGGCATGTATCTCAAGATCACTCATGGGCGGAAGATTATTACGCGGGGACCCGCAGCTCCTCGACGGTCCTGACCAGGGGAGCCAGCTCGGGGTTTCTGGCTGCTTCGTCGAGGGCCTCGCGCAGCGCGGCGTCGTTGGTGGGACGGGCCTCGGCGAGCAGCGCGAGGCCGGCGTCGGTGACATCCGTGTAGATGCCGCGCCGATCGGTGTCGCACAGGTAGCGGGTCAGCAGACCGCGGTCCTCCAGGCGGGTCACCAGGCGGGTGGTGGCGCTCTGGCTCAGTACCACGGCGTCGGCGACCTGCTTCATCTGGAGGTGGCCGCCGAGGCCGCTGTGCTGACGGCTGAGGACGTCGAGAAGTGAGTACTCGCGCATGCTCAGGCCGTGCTGGGTTTCGAGGGCCCTTTCGATGTGGGCCTCGATCTTTCCGTGGAGCAGGGAGAGGGCGCACCAGCTCTGCGAGAGGGCTGTCAGTGCGGGGTCTGTCGCGGTCATGGATCTCTCCTCGTCGGGAGCGGCTTGTCCTCAGGATAGACGACGCCCGCAATAGCCCGCGCTTGCATTAACCCGCGCATGCAATTATTGTCGACGCTTGTAAGGCGCTCACACAATCTCTTGGGAAGGTTTACCCATGCCACTCGCGCTCCTCGCCCTCGCCATTGGGGCGTTCGGCATCGGCACCACTGAATTCGTGATCATGGGGCTGCTTCCGGAGGTCTCCGCCGACTACGGCGTCTCGATCCCCACGGCCGGCTACCTGGTCAGCGGATACGCCCTCGGTGTTGTGCTGGGCGCCCCGTTGATGTCCATCCTCGGGACGCGGATCTCCCGCAAACGGATGCTGATGATCCTGATGGGCCTCTTCATCGCGGGCAATCTGATCTCCGCTCTCGCCCCCTCCTTCGGCATGATGCTCACAGGCCGCGTGGTCACTTCCCTCGCGCACGGCGCGTTCTTCGGCATCGGCTCGATCGTCGCGGCCGAGCTGGTCGCCCCGGAGAAGAAGGCCGGTGCGATCGCCATGATGTTCACCGGTTTGACCGTCGCCAACGTCGTCGGCGTACCGCTCGGCACGTTCATCGGCCAGAACTTCGGCTGGCGCGTCACCTTCTACGCCGTCGCCGCGCTCGGCGTCCTCGGCCTGGTGGGTGTCGCCAAGCTCGTACCGGAGATGGCCAAGCCCGAGGGCGTACGGCTGCGCCACGAGCTCGCCGCCTTCAAGAATGTCCAGGTACTGCTCGCCATGGCGATGACCGTCCTCGGCTTCGGCGGAGTCTTCGCGGCCATCACCTACATCACCCCGATGATGACCGAGGTCGCCGGCTACTCCGCAAGCTCGGTCACCTGGCTGCTGGTCCTCTTCGGCCTCGGCATGGTCGGCGGCAACCTGATCGGCGGCAAGTTCGCCGACCGCCATCTGATGCCCCTGCTGTACGTGTCGCTGGGCTCCCTCGCGGTGGTCCTGGCCCTGTTCACGCTCACCGCGCACAATCAGATCACCGCGGCCGTCACCATCGTGCTGATCGGCGGGCTGGGCTTCGCGACCGTACCGCCGCTCCAAAAGCGGGTCCTGGACCAGGCCGCGGGTGCCCCCACCCTGGCCTCCGCCGTCAACATCGGCGCCTTCAACCTCGGCAACGCGCTCTCCGCCTGGCTCGGCGGCCTCGTCATCGCGGCCGGCCTCGGCTACACCGCCCCGAACTGGGTCGGCGCCGCACTTGCCGCCTCCGCCCTGGCGCTGGCCTTCCTGTCCAGCGGCCTGGAGCGCCGTACGGCCGCTCGCGGCCTGGTGGTGGCGGGCTCCGTGCCCGAGTCGGCCACAGCCACAGCCACCGCTGCCCAGCGCTGAAACCCCTCCCCTCCCCGAAAGCCCCACAGAACCAAGGAGTAGCCCCATGAGCACCACCGTGCCACCGCTGTCGCCCCGCTGACCACCCAGGACGCCGAAGCCCTCATCGAGGCCGCTCGTAGCGCCGCCGAAGCGGCCGGGGTCACCGCCGCCGTCACCGTCCTCGACGCCGCTGGCCACCTGCTGGCCTTCCGGCGCGACGACCGGGCCGTCCTGATCGCCGGCGAGACCAGCACCCGCAAGGCGTACACCGCGCTCCAGCTCAACGCTCCGACCGCCGACCTGGTCGACGCCGTTCAGCCCGGCGGGCTCTTCCACACCCTGCCGACCGCGCTTGACCGTCCGCTCCTGTTCATCGCCGGTGGGGTCCCGCTGCACCGCGACGGCCGCCTCATCGGCGCCATCGGTGTCGGTGGCGGGGCGCCGGACCAGGACCACGGCTTCGCGTCCGCCGCCGCCGAGTCCCTCAACCGGTAGCACCTTCAGCACAGCAGCAGTACGCGTTCACGTACGCCCCCAAGCGCCCACAGCATCAGGGCACTTGGGGGCGTACGTGCGTGCGCGTTCGCTCGGAGGTCAAGTCGACTGACGTACCGGCCGTTCAGCCGGCGCTCGGCGGGTGGCGGTTGTCGTGAGAGCGGTGCGCGAGGCGGTGGTGGCGGCCCGTTGGCGGCGGCCGCGGCGCGTGAGACCCCATGGCTTGAGCACGGAGATCGCGGTCATGAAGAAGTAGGCGGTGGATGCGACCGTCGGCGCGGCCACCAGGCTGCTGTCCGGGATGCCCTGCAGTGCGGCCGCGTCGATGCCCGGGCGCAACGCGAAGATCGTCGCGGCTGCGGTGACAAGGGTGAGCCAGAACTTCGTCCAGACCCAGCGGTGCTTGGCCAGGCCCCATGCGGTGCCGAGCGACAGCACCAGTCCGGTGACCAGAGACAGCAGCGCCACGGGCGCCAGCAGCCAGTCACCGAAGACCTTCATGGCGCTGTAGGCGGCCCGTGTGGTCGCTGCGGACTCGGTCGTGTAGGCGGTGATCCCGAGCGCGAGCAGTCCGGCAGTGAGTCCCAGCCAGCCGACGGAGGCGGTGACGTGGGCTACGAGGATGGCCCGGCGTGCCGGGCGTGGGAGTTGTTTCACGTGAAACACGGTGCCCGGCGAGAGGTCGGTACGGCGTCTGACGGGGGGAGTAACCCCACGTACTAGCCTCGGCGTACACGTGAAGATCACAGACCGGCTTTGTGAAAGATTCGGGCTGCTGAGGAGTGGCCGGGCCGATTGCGGGGATTCGATGTCGGACACGGAGATCTTCGCCGCGGTGCCGATTTCGGCGGCAGTCATTGCAGATCACCGCCCCTTGGGCCTTGCCACTCCTGCCTATGTGGATGTCGATATCCGGAAGACGTGCGAAGCGGTGCAGTGCCGACGGCAATTCTGGAATAGGAGCAGAACGGGCGCACAACGGGCGCGGAATTCGCCGAAGGGCGGCGAAGGCGGGGCTTGTGTCCGGGGCTACCGCCGGTATGGTCAACTCCGGTTCGCCCCTCGGTGCGGCTCCGGTGCGGGACACAGAGCAATGCAGCCTAACCAGAAAACAGGTGCGAGTGCCCGGACTTTCCGGTCTTTGTCCGATGTGGAAGGAGTACCTGTCAGGCTGCGACGACGGGAACTGCGGACAATGTCACACTTTTGTCTGCTGCACCCTAATTGGGGGCAGTGGCGTGGTTAGTGTGGGCAGTCACCAGGCCTGACGCAGAGCAGAACTGAACGGGGAATTTCGAGCACGTTCCGGTCCCGGAAGTGCAGAGACCGACCGAAAAATGTTCGAGGCGAGGCACAGTTATGGACGCTCCGACCACCACGTCGGCCGACAACGGCACTTCCGGTGAGAGCGGGGGCGGCTGGTTCGCGCCGCGCAGGCAGCCGACCGCGGATACCCCGCAGCCCGGCCCGGACTCCGACGCCGGCGACCACGGGGACCGGGGGCAGGCCCGGGGGCAGAACCGGGACCGGATACCCGGTCCCAGCCGCCCTGTGACGCCGATACGTCCCGTGGGCTCCGGAGCTTCGCGAGCGCGGCCCGTCCCGGACCCCGCCCCGGACCCCGCCCCGCTGCCGGCCGAAGCGGCGCGGCCCCAGCAGGCGCCGAGCGCCGACACGGAGGCCCCGGCGGCGCATCCCCGGGAGGGCTACCCGGCCCAGGTCCAGGCTTCCGGCCCGGCCCCGGCCTCGGAGTCGGAGTCGTCCGGTGTCCCCCTCCCGCCCGCGGTCCCCGCCCCGGCAGCAGCCCCGGTCCCGGAACCACACCCGAGGCCTTTCCCGCCCTTGGCCGCAGTCCTCCCCCTGGCCCCGGAGCCCGCCCAGGAGCAGCCGGCAGCGGCCCCGCAGCCCGTCCAGGAGCAGCCCCCGGCCCCCACCACTCCGGACCCCATCGAGCCGGCCCCCGAGCCGGCCACGGCGGCGGCCACTCCCCAGGACCCCACCCCCGCGGCGCCCAGCACCCCCGAGTCCCCCGACGCGGCCCGCATCCGCCGGACCATGGCGGAGATCGGGCCGGTCGCGGACAAGGTCACGTCGTACTTCTACGCTCTGCTCTTCGTCCGCCACCCCGACCTGCGCGAGCTCTTCCCCGCCGCCATGGACACCCAGCGCGACCGCCTGCTCAAGGCGTTGCTCACCGCCGCCGAGCACATCGACAACAGCGCGGTGCTCACGGAGTACCTCCGCAACCTCGGCCGCGGCCACCGCAAGTACGGCACGCAGGCCGCCCATTACCCGGCCGTCGGCGAGGCCCTTCTCGGTGCGTTGAGCCGCTACGCGAAGGAGACCTGGGACATCGAGACCGAAGCCGCCTGGATCCGGACGTACACCGCGATCTCCCAGATCATGATCGACGCCGCTGCGGAGAACGAGCTCCAGGCGCCGCCCTGGTGGCAGGCCGAGGTCGTCTCGCACGATCTGCGTACCCCCGACATAGCCGTGATCACCCTCCGCCCCGACCAGCCGTACCCCTTCCTCGCCGGTCAGTACACGAGCCTGGAAACGCCCTGGTGGCCGCGGATCTGGCGGCACTACTCCTTCGCCGCAGCGCCTCGCTCCGACGGACTGCTCTCCTTCCACATCAAGGCGGTTCCGGCCGGCTGGGTCTCCAACGCCCTGGTCCACCACGCCCGTCCGGGTGACGTCCTGCGCCTCAGCGCCCCGGCCGGCTCGATGGTGGTCGACCACTCCACCGACAACGGCATGCTCTGCCTGGGTGGAGGCACCGGCATCGCGCCGATCAAGGCGCTCGTCGAGGATGTCGCCGAGCACGGCGAGCGGCGCCCCGTCGATGTGTTCTACGGCGCGCGCACCGGTCACGATCTGTACGACATCGACACGATGCTGCGTCTCCAGCAGTCGCACTCCTGGCTCTCGGTCCGCCCCGTGGTCGACGACCGGGCGCAGTTCCCCGACGCGGTGCGCGAGTACGGCCCGTGGACGTCCTACGACGCATACCTCTCGGGTCCGCCCGGCATGATCCGCAGCGGTGTCGACGCGCTGCGCGGCCTGGGCATCCCCTTCGACCGTATTCGCCACGACTCGGTGGAAGAGCTGGTCGCGGCGGGCGACTGAGCCGGGCAGGAAACACCGAACGCCAGGCTTACCCCAGGTCGGGGGCGTGCATCGCCCGTACGCCTTCGATATTGCCGTCCAGGTAGTGCCGCAGAGACAGCGGTACGAGGTGCACCGCGGCGATGCCGACCCGGCTGAAGGGCACCCGTACCGTCTCGTACTCCCCGCACGGGTCGTCGATCTCCGGCCCGTGCCGCCGCGAGGGGTCCATCGACTCCAGTCGGCAGACGAAGAAGTGCTGCACCTTCACGCCGGTCACGCCGCCGTCCGCGATGTGCTCGACGGTGTCGACGAAGCAGGGGACCACGTCGGTGATCTTCGCGCCGAGTTCCTCGTCGACCTCCCGGTGCAGGGCGTCGACGACGGTGGCGTCCTCCGGTTCGACTCCGCCGCCCGGCGTGAGCCAGTACGGGTCGACACCGGGCTTGGTTCGTTTGATGAGGATGAGGTCGTCGGCGTCGAGCAGGATGGCGCGTGCGGTGCGCTTGACCACTGGCCGTTCGGTCATGGCAGTTAATTGGCCCGTGCGGTCCGTTCTGAAACTCCCGTCCCCTTCCTGTCCGCTTCCTGCCGGGTGGCTCCGGTGTCTCAGCACCAGTCGGTGGCGGCCCGCAACAGCCATTCGTGCGCCCGCGCGATGTGGGGCAGCGTGAGCGTGCCGGTGCGCGCGGCCAGGAAATAGGTACGCAGCGGCGGCATCGGGGGGTCGAGGAGAGCCACCACCTCGCCGCGTTCCAGCGCCTCCTCGCACAGATAGCGCGGCAGCACGGACAGTCCCGCGCCGGCGGCCGTGGCGTGCAGCACGGCCCGCAGGTCGGGTGCGACGACGGTGGCGGCGGCGGTCGGCAGGGCGTCGAAGACGGTGCTCCAGTAGCGGGTGACGAACGGCATCGACTCGTGCACCTCCACCACCGGTATCTGCTCCAGCACCTTGGGCCCCTTGTGACGCACCAGCCCCGGTGCGAGCCGGCCGGCCCAGCGTGGAGCGGCGACCAGGACATGCTCCTCGTCGCACAGCGGGGTCGCGGTGAGCAGTCCACCGCGCGGCCGGTCCGTGGAGATCGCCAGATCGTGGTGCCCGGCGGCCAGCCCCTCCAGGGTCTCCTGGGCGTTCCCGAAGGCGATACGCAGCACCAGGCCCCGCGCGATCAGCGGCGAGAGCGTGGGAAGCACGCGCAGGGAGGTGAATTCCGGCGGCCCGGCGAGGTGCAGGGTCCGTACCCCCGACTCCTCGTGCTGTCCGGCCTCGGCGATCTCGACGAGGGCGTCCAGATGCGGCGCCGCGCGGTGCGCCAGCTCGTCGCCGATGGTCGTGGGGGTGACACCGCGGGCCTGGCGCAGGAACAGCGGGCGGCCCAGCTGCCGCTCCAGGGTGCGTATCTGGCTCGTCACGGCGGGCTGGGACAGTCCGAGGAGCGCGGCGGCACGGGTGAAGGAACCCGCCCGGTGCACTGTGACGAATGTGCGCAGCAGGGCCAGATCCATGGTGTGCCCTTCCATCCAACAGGCTCCCCGCCCGACCACAACTATAAATATGTCGATAGGTCTCTGTCGCTACCGTGATTGGACACTGACGCAGAGTCAACTAGCCTTGTGCGCGCGGTTCTTCGCGCATAGAACCGGGACGGTCCGAGCCAAGAGGGGGAGGCTCGGACCGTCCGTTGTCCGTAGCGGGCGCGGTGCGCAAGGGGTGCGATGCGCAAGGGGTGCGATGCGCAAGGGGGGCGCGGGACGCGATCAGCGCGCCCCTGCGTCGTGCCCCCCGGGCGCCGCCTCGTCGAGCGAGCGCAGTACGTCGGCCACCAGGTCCTCGGGGTCCTCGGCACCGACGGAGAAGCGGATGAAGCCCTCCGGCACCGCGTCGCCGCCCCACCGTCCGCGCCGCTCCGCGGTGGAGCGCACACTCCCGAAGCTCGTGGCGTCGTCGGCCAGCCGCAGCGCGTCCAGGAAACGCTCCGCGTACCCCCGGTCCGGCAGCGTGAAGGAGACCACGCAGCCGAAGCGCCGCATCTGGCGCGAGGCGACGGCGTGCGACGGGTCCCCGGGCAGCCCGGGATGGCGCAGGTCACTCACCGCGCGGTGCCCGCGCAGCGCCTCGGCCAGCGTCAGCGCGGTCGCGCCCTGCCGGTCGGCGCGCAGCTGGAGGGTGGCCAGCGAACGGTGCGCCAGCCAGGCCTCCATCGGCCCGGGGATCGCCCCGACGACCTTGCGCCAGCGCCGTACCCGAGCCGCCAGCTCCGGATCGCGGCAGGTCACATAGCCGAGCAGCACATCGCCGTGGCCGGTGAGCCCCTTGGTGCCGCTGGCCACGGAGAAGTCCGCGCCGAGCTCCAGGGGCCGCTGGCCGAGGGGGGTGGCGAGGGTGTTGTCGACGGCGACCAGTGCGCCCGCGGCGTGCGCAGCGTCCGCGAGCCTGCGGATGTCGCACACGTCGAGCCCGGGGTTCGACGGCGTCTCGATCCACAGCAGCCGCGCCCCTTCGAGCTCGCCGAGCTGGGCATCGCCCGCCGTCGGCGCGGTGCGCACTTTTACGTCGTACGCCGCCAGCTGCTCGCGCACCAGCGCCAGCGCCTGGTAGCCGTCGTCGGGCAGCACCACCGTGTCGCCGGAGCGCGCGTGCGACAGGAGGACGGCCGAGACCGCGGCCATGCCGGAGGCGAAGACAACGGTCTCCACGCCCTCCTCGCCCGGCGCCTCCAGCTCGCCGATGGCGCGCTCCAGATGCGTCCAGGTGGGGTTGGAGTCGCGGCCGTAGGTGTACGGGCCTGTCGGTTCGCCGGGCAGGTGGAAGTGCGCGGCGAAGACCGGTCCCGGGAGAGTCGGTTCGTACGCGACCGGTGTGGGCAGCCCGGCCCGTACCGCCCGGGTGCCGTCTCCTATGCCCATGTGCGTCAGTCCTTGTCGGGCATGACGACGTTCAGTGCCCAGGAGACGACGCTGATGATCAGGCCGCCGAGCACGGCGGTCCAGAAGCCCTCCACGTGGAAGGCGAGGTCGAACTTGTCGGCCAGCCAGGAGGTCAGCAGCAGCATCAAGGCGTTGATCACCAGCGTGATCAGGCCGAGGGTGAGGATGAACAGGGGGAGCGTCAGCAGCTTCACGACCGGCTTGACGAGGAAGTTCACCAGGCCGAAGAGCAGCGCCACGATGATCAGGGTGAGGGCCTTCTTGCCCGTGCTGTCGCCGGTCAGCGTGATGTCCGCGAGCAGCCAGATGGCCACGGCCAGGGCACCCGCGTTGGCGATCGTCTTGACTAGGAAATTCATCATGTGTCTGATCGTGGCAGACATGATCGGCGCTGGACACCGGCGCACGGCGGCCGAGGGACGGACGGACGATGAAGGCATTCCGACTTGATGAGCTTGAAGCGGAGCGCGCGGCCAATGACGGCGCGTATCTGCAGTTCCTGCGGGAGAGGAACATGTCGGTCGGCCTGTACGCACTGGACGCGGGCGACAGCGACCCGCAGCAGCCCCACGGACAGGACGAGGTGTACTTCGTCGTGAGCGGCCGGGCGTCCATCACGGTCGGGATGGAGACGACGCTGGTGGGGCGGGGGAGCGTCGTGTACGTACCGGCTTCCGTGCCGCACAAGTTCCATCACATCACCGAGGACCTGCGGGTCATGGTGGTCTTCTCTCCGCCCGAGAGCTGACCCGGAGCCCCGGTTCCCTAGGGGGACGGTCAGGGGTCTTCAAGGGCTCGGAGCCCCCCGTTCGCCCCCGGTGCGCGCCTAGCATCGGGATCAGGAAGTTCCGCTCGGAGCAATTGGCTCCGAACGCTGAGTGGGAAGAGGCAGGACGATGGCTGTGCGGGAGATTTTCGTGGGAATGCCGTGGTGGGTGAAGTGGGTCGCGCTGCCGGTCCTCGCACTGTTCGTGTTCGGCGGTGCGATTCTGAGCGCGGTCGGTGTGCTGGTCACGCTGCTCTTCAAGCTTCTGGTCTTCGTCGCCCTGGTCGGCGGTCTGATCTACGTCGTACGGAAGTTCAAGGGGTCTTCGTCTTCGTCATCGTCATCGTCATCGTCGTCCTCGGACAGTGGCTGGTAGCCGGACGGCGATGGGCGGCCCGTCAGTGCTCCGCGCGACCGTTAGTCCACTTGAGGGACCCGGGCCCAGGAAACCGCGTGTGCGCCCGGATCCGGCCGTTACAGTGGCGAATCTCTGCTGCCTCCTGGGACTCATGGCCCGGCAACCCCGCTGATCAGCGGTACGTACCACTCCAGTCGGCACCAGGTTCGCGGCGGGCTCGCGGGGGCGGCCCCCGCAGGGCGGGCGCGTTGCCCGTCAGCACGCCTGGGGGTGCCTGTGGCCACGGCTCAAACCGCCGCCGTTCCAACCCTGATCGGCTCGGTGCAACGAGCCCTTCGGCTCCTCGAAGCCGTGGGCGCGCATCGGGACGGGGCCCCCGCCAAACAGCTCGCCCGGGAGGCCGGCCTCCCCCTCCCCACCGCCTACCACCTGCTGCGCACGCTGGTCCACGAGGGGTATCTGCGGCGCGAGAGCGGTGTGTTCGTACTCGGTGAGGCAGCCGGGCGACTGGCGCGCGGCAGCATGCAGCACCGCCGCCGCAGCATGATCACGCAGTCGCTGGAGCACTGGCGGGACACGATCGGCGTCCCCGTCTACTTCACGGTCTATCGCGGCGGTGAGATCGACCTGGTCGCGGTTGCCCAGAGCGCCGCGGTCCCCGCCGTCGAGGAGTGGGCCGACTTCCGCGAGACCGGACATGCCCACGCACTGGGCCAGTGCCTGCTCAGCCAGCTCGACGAGCCCTCCCGCCGGGACCACTTGGACCGCCACCCCGTCCAACCGCTCACCCCGTACACCGTGAACGGCCGGGACACCCTGCTGGAGCGGCTGGCGGCGATGGAGCGGATGCGGCCCGTGGTGGAGCGTCAGGAGTACGTGCTCGGCACGCTCTGCGCGGCTATTCCGATCACAGTGGGTGACACTGCTGCCGCTTTGGCCATTTCCGTACCCTCAAGTCAAGAAGATCAGTTGCTCCCCGCGATCGAGCAACTACGCAGTGCGGTAGGGGTGTTGCTCAACTCCCTCGCATTCTCTATCAGTATCTGAAAAATCACTCCTTGTGATCTGCTTGCGCTTCCAGCACGATTGCGTCAATAGGGCCAGGAGAGACCATTCCTGGCCAGTTACACAAAGTGCGGGGTGAGTGATGCGCGAGTCGGTTCAGGCAGAGGTCATGATGAGCTTCCTTGTCTCCGAAGAGCTCTCCTTCCGGATCCCGGTGGAGCTCCAGTACGCGGCCAGGGATCCCTACGCGATCCGAATGACATTCCACCTCCCCGGCGACGCCCCCGTCAGCTGGACCTTCGGCCGCGAATTGCTCCTGGACGGTCTCAGCCAGGGCTGCGGCGAAGGTGACGTGCACATCGAGCCGACCGACCTCGGGGACCTCCTGGACGTCCACCTCCGGCTCCGGGTCGGCGACGACCGCGCGCTGTTCCGGGCGAGCGCGGCGCCGCTGGTGGCCTTCCTCGACCGTACGGACAAGCTCGTACCGCTGGGGCAGGAGCGCACCCTCGGGGACTTCGAGGGGAACCTGGAGGCGGCGCTCGGCCGGATCCTCGCCGAGGAGACCGCGGGCTGAGTGCCGGACCGGGCGCCCGGCCGGCCGGACGAGTCGGCCGGGCGGCGCCCTGAGGTCGTGCGCCGTGCGGTCAGGGCTTGCGGCGCCTTCCCCTGCCGCCCCTGCTGCTGGAGCCGCGCGCGGGGGACTCGGCGGGGGTCTGCGGGGAGCCGGCCGGTCCGGAAGGGGCGGCGGGTCCGGAGGCGCCGGTGGTGCCCGTCCTGTCGGCGGACACGACCAGCGCCGCGAGCGCGGTGGTCACCGGCACCGACGCGACCAGACCGATCGAGCCGACCAGGGTCCGTACGATCTCCGCCGCCACCAGCTCGCTGTTCGCGACCGTGCCGACACTGCTCTGGGCGATCGAGAAGAGCAGCAACAGGGGCAGCGCCGCGCCCGCGTAGGCCAGCACCAGCGTATTGACGACGGACGCGATGTGGTCGCGGCCGATGCGGATACCCGCCCGGTAGAGGGCGCGGGGGCCCATCTTCGGGTCCGCCTGGTGGAGTTCCCAGACGGCCGACGTCTGGGTGACCGTCACATCGTCGAGCACACCGAGCGAGCCGATGATGACGCCGGCGAGCAGCAGACCGCTCATGTCGATGTCCGGGTAGAGGCCGTGGATCAGACCGGTGTTGTCGTCCGTGTTGCCGCTCAGGAACGCCCAGCCGATGAAGAGCGAGCCGAGCAGCCCGATCAGCAACAGCGAGATGAGCGTGCCGATCACGGCGACGGACGTACGGGCCGTCAGCCCATGGCAGGCGTAGAGCGCGATCAGCATGATGGCGCTCGCCCCGACGACCGCGACGACCAGCGGATTCGAGCCCTGCAGGATCGCCGGCAGGATGAACAGGGTCAGGATCGCGAAGGACACCGCGAGCGCGATCAGCGCCATCAGGCCCTTCATCCGGCCGACCACGATCACCGCGAGCGCGAAGATCCCGGCCAGCAGGGCCATCGGGAACTTGCGGTTCACATCGGTCACCGAGTACTGGAGGTCGCGGGGCGCGTCGGGCGCGTACGCCACCACCACACCCTGGCCGTCCTTCAACTGCCGCGGCGCGTCCGGCTGGACGATCTCCGTGAAGGTCCTGCCCTTGTCCTTGCCGGAGCCGACCTCGACGGTCGCCTTCTTGCAGCTGCCCGTCTCGGCCTGCTGCGCCTCGCGGCCCTCGGGCGTGGAGGTGTCGCCGGTCGGCGGGACCTGGGCGGCGTTCACGTCCTTGCAGTCGACGCGCTGTACGGCGGTCACCTTGCCCTGCACCGTCTGCCGGTCGAAGCCGACGCCCGTGCGCTCATGGGCCGGCGCACCGCCGGGCCAGAGCATGACGAGGCCGACGACGACCGCCGCCGCGAAGGGGATCAGCACCGCCGCGATCACCTTGCGCAGGTGTTTGGAGACCGGTGCGGCGGGCCCATGGCTGTGGGTGTGGCCGTGCTGTTCTGGAGTCGGCTGTGGGTGCGTCACCGACCGATCATCGCAAGAACGGCGGGGGCCCTCTGTTCAGCGCGCCAGAGAGGACGCTAGCGTGGGGGCACCTTTGCACACGCGGGAGCTCGGAGCACCGGGCTGAGAGGGCGCTGACCTTCGTGCGGAATGTCTGGCTCATGCCAGTACGCCGGATACGGAAGCCGCTGCGTCGACCGCCGAACCTGTTACCGGGTAATGCCGGCGTAGGGAGTAGGTCTCATGACCGTTCAGGATGCACGCACGCCTGCCGCCGATCAGGCGGAGCGCAAGCCGGGCTGGCACAAGGGATACGTCGAGGGCTCGCGCCCCGACCTCCGGGTGCCGGTCCGCCAGGTGCACCTCACCAACGGGAAGGACGTGACGCTGTACGACACGTCCGGCCCGTACACCGACCCCACCGTCGAGACGGACGTCCGCCGCGGGCTCGCACCGCTGCGGGAGAACTGGATCATCGGTCGTGGTGACACCGAGGAGTACACGGGCCGCCCGCTCCGTCCGGAGGACGACGGGATCAAGCACACCTCGCCGCGCGGTGGACTGCGCAACCTCGACGCGGTGTTCCCCGGCAGGCCGCGGCTGCCCCGCAGGGGCCGTGACGGGCAGGCGGTGACGCAGCTCGCGTACGCCCGTCGTGGCGACGTCACCCCGGAGATGGAGTACATCGGCATCCGGGAGAACGTTTCACCCGAGGTCGTGCGGGAGGAGATCGCCGCGGGCCGGGCCGTCATGCCGATGAACGTGAATCACCCCGAGATCGAGCCGATGATCATCGGCAAGCGGTTCCTGGTGAAGGTCAACGCCAACATTGGGAACTCCGCGGTCACCTCCTCCATCGAGGAGGAGGTCGACAAGATGACCTGGGCCACCAAGTGGGGCGCGGATACGGTCATGGACCTCTCGACCGGCCGCAACATCCACGCCACCCGCGAATGGGTGCTGCGCAACTCCCCCGTCCCGATCGGCACTGTCCCGCTCTACCAGGCGTTGGAAAAGGTGGACGGCAAGGCCGAGGAGCTGACCTGGGAGGTCTACAAGGACACCATCATCGAGCAGGCCGAGCAGGGCGTCGACTACATGACGGTCCATGCAGGCGTGCGCCTGCGGTACGTGCCGATGACCGCCCGCCGCAAGACCGGCATCGTCTCGCGCGGCGGCTCGATCATGGCTGCCTGGTGTCTCGCGCACCACAAGGAGTCGTTCCTCTACGAGAACTTCGAGGAGCTCTGCGACATCCTCGCGGCGTACGACGTGACGTACTCGCTCGGCGACGGTCTGCGGCCCGGCTCGATCGCGGACGCCAACGACGAGGCGCAGTTCGCCGAGCTGACGACCCTCGGTGAGCTCAACACGATCGCCAAGCGGCACAACGTACAGACCATGATCGAGGGACCCGGCCACGTCCCGATGCACAAGATCAAGGAGAACATCGACCTCCAGCAGGAGATCTGCGAGGAGGCGCCCTTCTACACGCTCGGCCCGCTCACCACGGATGTGGCCCCGGCGTACGACCACATCACCTCCGGCATCGGCGCGGCGATGATCGCCTGGTGGGGGACGGCGATGCTCTGCTACGTCACGCCCAAGGAGCACCTGGGCCTGCCCAACCGGGACGACGTGAAGACCGGCGTCATCACGTACAAGATCGCCGCCCATGCCGCGGACCTCGCCAAGGGGCACCCGGGCGCGCAGGACTGGGACGACGCACTGTCGGACGCGCGGTTCGAGTTCCGCTGGGAGGACCAGTTCAACCTGGCCCTGGACCCGGACACGGCACGGGAGTTTCACGACGAGACGCTCCCCGCGGAGGGCGCGAAGACGGCGCACTTCTGCTCGATGTGCGGTCCGAAGTTCTGTTCGATGAAGATCAGCCACGACATCCGGCGCGACCACGGGGGTACGCAGGAGGAGGTCGAGGCGGGCATGGCGGCGAAGTCGGCGGAGTTCGCGGCGGCCGGCAACCGGGTGTATCTCCCGATTGCCGACTGACGATCGCCGGTTGACGATCGTCGGCTCGGTTCTCAAGACGGTTTCGGCCTGGACCACTTACTCCGGTTTGTGGTCCGGGCCGCCGTAGTCGGGGCTGGAGAAGCTCGGGCGCGGTCCTGGCGCGGTGCCGCCGTCCGGGCCCGGACTGCTGAAGTCCGGCCGTGAGTAACCGAGGTTGGGGATTCGGCCTGCGGCCCGCTGCGGCGTCGGGGTGCTCTGCCCGGCCTCCGGGTCGACCAGGGCGTCCCGGAGGAACGGCACGACACCGCGTTCCCGCAGGGCGTGCCGCCAGGCCTCCTTCGCCTGGCCGACCTCTTCGGTCAGCTCACCTCCCGGGCCGTCGGTGAACGCGGACGAGCCGTTGCGCAGGGCTGTCAGCAGCAGCCCGACGGCGGCGACGAGAATGCCCGCCGCGGTGATCGCCCCGAAGAGCCAGCCCGCCGTCAACAGCGTCTCGGCGAAGGCGGGCTCGGGGGTGAGCATCTTGAGCAGATACCCGACGAGCAGGAAGATCGCGGCGGCCGTGCCGGCCAGTACCGGTGTCAGGACGGCGACGACGGCGACGGCGCCCGCGCCGGTTGCCTCGGGCTCGCGCATGGCGAGGACAGAGCTGCTGCCGTGGTCCGCACTGCGGGGCGTGCGGAATTCCTCACGGGCTTTCACGTAGTGGTCGTACTCGGCAGCCGCGGCGGCGCTGATGATCGCGCTGGCGTTGAGAGCCATGGTGCGCAGCTGTTCGGTGTTGAGTCGCTGTCCGACGGCGGCGAGGTCCGGGTGGTTGTGCGCGTTGCGCAGTGCTTCATCCAGGACACGCTCATACTCCGGGCGGTCCTCGGCCAGCAGGTGCGGAGCGCTGTTCATGTGCATCCCCCGATGCTCCGTAGGGCCGGTTTGCCCGCTTCGAACGGGCGATTGGGCGGAAACGGAGGAGAGCCTGCTACGGATAAGCCGATGGTAGAGCGCCTACGGCACGGGGTGACAGGGGGTTTCCAGAAATTGGCCCGGTGGTGAACCCAGTCTGTATCGTGCTTCGCCTTCCCCGGTAGGCGTCCGTCATGCGTCAATCCTGCAAGGGAAGTTGAACCACGAGCAGCTTTCCGGCCATGGTGACGCCCCCGTCCATGGCGATGGCGAGCCCGTCGGCGTACACATGGGGGCCGTCCACCATGGGGCCCGAACCGCCGTCGCCGTCCTCTGAGCTTTCATTGCCGACCTGGCCCAGCAGATACGGGATGGGGCTGTGACCATGGACGATGCGCTCTCCGCCGTATGCGTCCAGCAGATCGCGCACCGCCTGTGAACCGCCCTCGTCGCGGAACGCGAAGCGCTTCGTCAGCTTGCGGAAGACATCCCAGCACTCGTCGGCGTCGTTGCGGGTGAGGATGGCGTGAATCGTGTCGTTCACGTCCTCGATGGTGCCGCCGTAATCGAGGTAAGCCGTGGTGTCGGAGTGCGTCAGAAGATGCGCGTCCTCCAACGCGACCGCGTCGAGGCGGGACATCCACTGCAGATGTACGTCCTGGAGGCGGTCCATGTCGGACTTCTGGCCGCCGTTGAGGAGCCAGGCGGCCTGGAAGGTGGCGGTGCCCGCCCCCGAGCTGACGGGGGTGTCGCCGAACCGCCTGGCGCCGATGAGCAGCAGCTCGTGGTTGCCCATGAGGGCCTTGCAGTAGCCGCCGGCCGCCGCGGCCTGCGCGGAGAGCCGCATCACCAGGTCGATGACGCCGATGCCGTCGGGGCCGCGGTCGGTGAAGTCGCCGAGGAACCAGAGGCGGGCGTTGCCTGCCGCCCACTGGCCCTCCGTGTCGATGAGGCCCTGCTCGGCCAGCGCGCCGATCAGCTGGTCCAGATAACCGTGCACGTCGCCCACGACGAAGAGCGGGCCGAGGCCTTCGCCGTCCGCGGGACGGGGCTCGGGCGCGGCCTGCACCGGCACCTGAACCGTGTCTCCGGGACCACCGCGGCTGATCACCGGGAGGTCGCGCTGGGTGGGTGTGTACCCCTCCGGCTCGTCGTCGATCCCGTAGGCGCTTGCCTGCCCGGGAATGGGGGCCTGTGCGTACGGCGGTACGCGGAAGTCCCGCAATGTAGCCGTCCGCACCGCGGGTCCCTGACCGGCCCCCTGAGTCATCGACCCCTCCACCACCGTCGCGCCGCCTACACCTCTCGACCCCACCTGGTTTCGGGTGGTCCGCAGTGTCGTGCGCCCATCATAGGAATGACGCTCGTGCTGTGTGACGCACCAGGGGTGGTGAATCCGGCTGCACCTGCGGTTCACCGGTGGTTTCGTCCGAATTGGGGAGGTCAGTCCCCGTCAGTCCCCGTCAGTCTTCGGACGCGGCTCCCGGACGACTCGGCCCTCGGACCCGTTCCTCGGAACGGGTCCGTACCCGTCCCCCGGTCTCAGTCCCCGGCCGGCGAGCGAGGCGCGCTCACTGTTGTGCGATGCGGCCTTCGCTGTGAGGACGTACGGACGATGAGTTCCGTGGGTATGACCTGCTCGACGGGACGGTCGGTATTGAGGCCTTCGATCGCGTCGATGAGGAGCTGGACGACCGCGGTGCCGATCCTGCGTGGTTTCAGCGAGAGCGTGGTGATGGGCGGTTCGGTGGCGGCGTACACGGTGGACTCGCTGCAGCAGACCAGCAGCAGGTCCTCGGGGACGCGCAGTCCGTAGCGGCGGGCGGCGGCGAGCAGATCGGTGCCGTTGGGGTCGAAGAGCCCGTAGACGGCATCCGGCCTGTCCGGGCGGGCCAGCAGCCGGTCGGCGGCGACAGCGCCCGCACAGGGGTCGTGGGCCGGGTAGGACTCGTAGACCGGGTCCTGGCCGACCCGCTCGCACCAGCACAGGTAAGCGGCGGTGGAGAGGCGGGTGTAGGTGTCCGTGGTGTTCCCGGTGAGCAGCCCGATACGGCGGGCACCGGCGTCGGCGAGGTGGTCGAGCAGTCCGAGTACGGCGGCTTCATGGTCGTTGTCGACCCAGGCGGTCACGGGCAGGCTGCCGGCGGGGCGGCCGTCGGAGACGACGGGAACGCCTTGGCGTACGAGCTCGGTGACGACCGCGTCCTGGTCGGACGGGTCGATGACGACGGTCCCGTCGAGTGCGACGTTCGACCAGACGTCGTGACGGGAGGTGGCGGGCAGGATGACAAGTGCGTAGCCGCGGGCGAGCGCGGCCGAGGTCGCGGCTCTGACCATTTCGGCGAAGTACGCGAACTCCGTGAAGGTGAAAGGTTCATCCCCGTACGTGGTCACTGTCAGGCCGATGAGGCCCGACTTGCCGGTACGGAGGGTTCGGGCCGCCGCGGATGGGCGATAGCCCAGCCGTTCGGCGACCTCGCGGACATGGCTGCGGGTGGCGTCCGGGAGCCGGCCCTTGCCATTGAGCGCGTCGGAGACGGTCGTGATCGAGACGCCTGCGGCTGCGGCGACGTCTCTGATGCCCGCGCGTCCTGGCCGGGTGCTCCGCCGGGGTGGTTCCGTCCGGCTCACCTGATGCTTCCCTGCTGCTGTCATGGCGAGCCGATAGTAGGGCTCGGGCGGGTGGTTAGGGCGGACGCATATGCGCTCTTTGGCAGGCACGTTTCTGCATGGTGATGATCTGTCAATGACCTTGGAAACCATGGGACTTATGAGGTCTGAAGGGTCGGTGACGCCCGTGGACCGGCGTGGGCCCGCCAAGTGTCCCAGGTCTCGAAGAGGTCTCAACTCACCTTCACGAGGGATGCGCGCCACGGCGTGGGCCACCGGCGTGCGCCATGGTGGCGAGCGCCCCCCGCCCCTTCGGCCCTTCCTCGTTCTTCTCCCCGCAGCCCATTCGCAGCGGCCGCCAATCCTCATAAGGTGAGCAGCATTGGCGGTAGTACGGTCGAGGAGGACCCAGAGTGAGCGAGAAGAGCCCCAAGCTGCGCACGGCGCTGGACGGCATTCCCACCTACAAGCCGGGGCGGAGTGCGGCGGCGGCCGGGGAGCCGGTGGCGTACAAGCTGTCCTCCAACGAGAACCCGTATCCGCCGCTGCCGAGCGTGCTGGCGAGCACGGTCGCGGCTGCCGGTCATTTCAACCGATACCCGGACATGGCCTGCACCGGTCTGATGAACGAGCTCGCCGACCGGTTCGATGTGCCGCTGACGCATCTGGCCACCGGTACCGGGTCGGTCGGTGTCGCGCAGTCGCTGCTCCAGGCGACTTCGGGGCCCGGCGACGAGGTGATCTACGCCTGGCGCTCCTTCGAGGCCTATCCGATCATCACGCGGATCAGCGGTGCCACTGCGGTGCAGGTGCCGCTCACGGCCGGTGATGTGCACGATCTGGACGCGATGGCCGACGCGATCACCGACAGGACCCGGCTGATCTTCGTCTGCAACCCGAACAATCCGACCGGCACGGCGGTGCGCAGAGCCGAGCTTGAGCGCTTCTTGGACCGGGTGCCCTCCGATGTGCTGGTGGTGCTGGACGAGGCGTACCGGGAGTTCGTCCGGGACGCCGATGTGCCGGACGGCATCGAGCTCTACCGCGACCGGCCGAACGTGGCGGTGCTGCGTACCTTCTCCAAGGCGTACGGCCTGGCCGGTCTGCGGGTCGGGTTCGCCGTGGCGCACGAGCCGGTGGCCGCCGCGCTGCGCAAGACCGCGGTGCCCTTCGGCGTCAGCCAGCTGGCGCAGGACGCGGCGGTCGCCTCGCTGCGGGCGGAGGACGAGCTCCTCGGCCGGGTCGGCTCGCTGGTTGGGGAGCGGGCGCGGGTGTACGACGGCCTGGTCGAGCAGGGCTGGACCGTGCCCGAGACGCAGGCGAACTTCGTCTGGCTGCGGCTGGGGGAGCGTACGACCGACTTCGCGGCGGCCTGCGAGAAGGCCGGCGTCGTGGTGCGGCCCTTCGCGGGCGAGGGCCTGCGGGTCACCATCGGTGAGCCCGAGGCCAATGACATCTTCCTGCATGCCGCGAAGGCGTTCCGCAAGGAGCTGTAGGACCGTGGAGTGGCCCTCTGACCGCCCCTGCCTGCGCTTTTCTGTGCCCCCGCCCGCCGCACCGGCGCTCGGGGGCAGAGTCGTACCTCCCGATCGCACCCCCGGGAGGACGTTCCGAACAGTCGTGCGCAATAATAGCTAGTGAATGTGAACACGTTCACAAGCGTGTCTTGTTCCTCCCATGATCGATGGGATTGAAGGATCAAACTGCCGATGTAACCCACGGCGATGCGACCCACGGCGATGTGAAGGAGAAGACGACGTGGACCTAGCTCTGGCGCCGGAGACCTTGGCGCGATGGCAGTTCGGCATTACCACCGTCTACCACTTCCTTTTCGTGCCCCTGACGATCTCGCTCGCCGCGCTCACCGCCGGCCTGCAGACCGCCTGGGTCCGCACGGAGAACGAGAAGTACCTCAGGGCCACCAAGTTCTGGGGCAAGCTCTTCCTGATCAATATCGCGATGGGTGTCGTCACCGGCATCGTGCAGGAGTTCCAGTTCGGCATGAACTGGTCCGACTACTCGCGCTTCGTGGGGGACGTCTTCGGCGCCCCGCTCGCCTTCGAGGCCCTGATCGCGTTCTTCTTCGAGTCCACTTTCATCGGGCTGTGGATCTTCGGCTGGGACAAGCTGCCGAAGAGGATCCACCTCGCCTGCATCTGGATGGTCTCGATCGGCACGGTCCTGTCCGCCTACTTCATCCTGGCGGCCAACTCCTGGATGCAGCACCCGATCGGCTACCGGATCAACGAGGAACGGGGCCGGGCCGAACTCACCGACTTCTGGGCGGTGCTCACCCAGAACACCGCGCTCACTCAGTTCTTCCACACCATGACGGCGGCCTTCCTGGTCGGCGGCGCGTTCATGGTCGGCATCTCCGCCTTCCACCTGGCCCGCAAGAGGCACATCCCGGTGATGCGGACCTCGCTGCGGCTCGGCCTGATCACCGTCGTGATCGCCGGCCTGCTCACCGCCGTCAGCGGCGACCTCCTCGGCAAGGTCATGTTCAAGCAGCAGCCGATGAAGATGGCTGCGGCCGAGGCACTGTGGGACGGCGCGGCACCGGCGCCCTTCTCGATCTTCGCGTACGGGGACGTCGAGGCCGGCCACAACACCGTTGCCATCCAGATCCCCGGAATACTGTCCTTCCTCGCCCACGACGACTTCAGCTCGTACGTGCCGGGCATCAACGACGTCAACAAGTCCGAGCAGGAGAAGTTCGGCCCCGGCGACTACCGGCCCAACATCCCCGTCGCCTACTGGGGCTTCCGCTGGATGATCGGCTTCGGGATGGCGTCCTTCGGCCTGGGACTGCTCGGGCTGTGGCTGACACGCAAGAAGTTCCTGCTGCCACCGGCACTGCGGACCGGTGAGGACGAGCCACCGAATCTGGTGCTCTTCCGGAACAAGGCACTCGGCGCGAAGTTCACCAAGTGGTACTGGCTCGTGGCGCTGTGGACCATGGGCTTCCCGCTGATCGCCAACTCCTGGGGCTGGATCTTCACCGAGATGGGGCGGCAGCCCTGGGTCGTCTACGGCGTCCTGCGCACCCGTGACGCGGTTTCCCCCGGCGTCTCGCAGGGCGAGGTCCTCACCTCGATGATCGTCTTCACCTTGCTCTACGCGGTGCTCGCCGTGATTGAGGTCAGGCTGCTCCTGAAGTACATCAAGGCCGGACCGCCGGAACTCACGGAGGACGACCTCAACCCGCCCACCAAGATCGGCGGCGATGACAAAAACGCCGACCGGCCTATGGCCTTCTCGTACTGAGGAGCTGAGGTATGGAACTCCACGACGTCTGGTTCGTACTCATCGCCGTTCTATGGATCGGCTACTTCTTCCTGGAAGGATTCGACTTCGGCATCGGTGTCCTGACGAAGCTGCTCGCCCGCGACCGCAAGGAGCGACGGGTCCTCATCAACACCATCGGGCCCGTCTGGGACGGCAACGAGGTGTGGCTGCTGAGCGCGGGCGGTGCGACCTTCGCCGCCTTCCCCGAGTGGTACGCCACGCTCTTCTCGGGCTTCTATCTGCCCCTGCTGCTGATCCTGTTCTGCCTCATCGTCCGCGGCGTCGCCTTCGAGTACCGGGCGAAGCGCACCGAGGACCGCTGGCAGACCAACTGGGAGCACGCGATCTTCTGGACCTCGCTGCTGCCGGCCTTCCTGTGGGGTGTCGCCTTCGGCAACATCGTGCGCGGCGTGAAGATCGACGCGGACATGGAGTACGTCGGCAACCTCTGGGATCTGCTCAACCCGTACTCCCTCCTGGGCGGGCTCGTCACACTGAGCCTCTTCACCTTCCACGGCGCCGTGTTCGCCGGGCTCAAGACGCTCGGCGACATCCGGCAGCGGGCGCGCGGGCTGGCGCTCAAGCTCGGGGTTGTCACCGCGGTACTGGCCCTCGTCTTCCTGATCTGGACGCAGAAGGACAACGGCGACGGCGCGAGCCTCGTCGCGATGATCGTGGCGGTGCTTTCACTGGTCGCGGCCATCGGGTTCACCGCCGCCGGACGCGAGGGATGGGCGTTCGGCCTGTCCGGCGTGACCATCGTCGCCGCGGTGACGATGCTCTTCCTGACGCTCTTCCCGAACGTCATGCCGTCCTCGCTGAACGACGCGTGGAACCTCACCGTCACCAACGCCTCGTCCACGCCCTACACCCTGACGATCATGACCTGGTGCGCAGGCATCGCCACGCCGGTGGTGCTGCTCTACCAGGGGTGGACGTACTGGGTGTTCCGTAAGCGCATCGGCACCCAGCACATCGCCGATGCCCCCCACTAGTGGGGGATGTTTCACGTGAAACCGATCGACCCGCGTCTGCTCCGGTACGCCCGAGCCACCCGCTTCTTCCTGGGAGCGGTGGTGGTTCTCGGGCTGGCCGGGGCGGGCCTGGTCGTCGCCCAGGCGATGCTCATCGCCGAAGTGGTGGTGGGCTCCTTCCAGCGGGGTCTTGACGGTACCGAGTTGCGTACGCCACTGCTTCTGCTGGCGGCGGTCGCGCTGGGGCGGGGGCTGGTGGCCTGGCTGACCGAGCTTGCCGCGCACCGGGCGAGCGCGGCGGTCAAGTCCGAGCTGCGAGGACGGCTGCTGGAGCGGGCCGTCGGTCTGGGACCGGGGTGGCTGACCGGGCAGCGGGTCGGTTCGCTGGTCGCCCTCGCGACGCGGGGCGTCGATGCGCTGGACGACTACTTTTCGCGGTATCTGCCGCAGCTCGGGCTCGCGGTGGTCGTGCCGATGGCGGTGCTCGCGCGGATCGTCACCGAGGACTGGGTCTCGGCCGCGGTCATCGTGGTGACCCTGCCGCTGATCCCGATCTTCATGATCCTCATCGGGTGGGCGACCCAGGCGCGGATGGACCGTCAGTGGCGGCTGCTGTCCCGGTTGTCCGGGCACTTCCTGGACGTGGTCACCGGGCTGCCGACACTCAAGGTCTTCGGACGGGCGAAGGCGCAGGCCGAGTCGATCCGCTCGATCACCGACGAGTACCGGCAGGCCACACTGCGGACGCTGCGGATCGCGTTCCTGTCGTCGTTCGCGCTGGAACTGCTGGCCACTCTCTCGGTGGCGCTGGTGGCGGTCGGTATCGGTATGCGGCTCGTTCACGGGGACCTGGACCTGTACACGGGCCTGGTCATTCTGGTGCTCGCACCCGAGGCGTATCTGCCGTTGCGGCAGGTCGGGGCGCAGTACCACGCGGCGGCCGAGGGGCTGTCCGCCGCGGAAGAGATCTTCGAAGTGCTGGAGACGGAGCCACGGGCGGACGGCACGGGAGACGCCCCCGCCGGTGCGCTGCGGGTGGAAGGTGTGACGGTCCGGCACCCGGGACGAAGCGAGGCCTCGCTCGACTCGGCCTCGCTGGTCGTCGGGGAGGGCGAGACGGTCGCGGTCGTCGGGCCGAGCGGGGTCGGCAAGACCACGCTGCTCAATGTGCTGCTGGGCTTCGCGCCGGCGGACGAGGGACGGGTCCTCGTCGGGGACACGGACCTGGCCGACGTATCGATGGAGCGATGGCGGGAGCGGATCGCCTGGGTGCCGCAGCGCCCGCATCTCTTCGCAGGGACGATCGCCGAGAACGTACGGCTCGCGCGGCCGGGCGCGGACGAGGCGGCCGTGATCGCCGCTCTGCGGGACGCGGGGGCATACGACTTCGTGGCCGCCCTCCCCCAGGGTGTGGAAACACGCCTCGGTGAGGACGGCGCGGGGATCTCGGCGGGGCAGCGGCAACGGCTGGCCCTGGCAAGGGCGTTCCTGGCCGACCGGCCCCTGCTGCTGCTCGACGAGCCGACGGCGAACCTCGACGGCGAGACGGAGGCGGGCATCGTCGACGCCGTCCGGCGACTGGCGGCAGGGCGAACGGTGGTGCTGGTGGTCCACCGTCCGGCGCTGCTCGCGGTGGCGGACCGGGTGGTCGAACTGTCCCGCCCGATCCCGGACGGAGGCGCCGCTGTGCCCCTTCAGGGGCGCCCGTGGCAGCCGGTGGACGGTACGGCGCGTGGGGCGGCCGAGGAGGCCGTGGCGCCCGTCAGCGAGCCTGTGGAGGGCGTAGCCGGCGTAGGCGTGCTGGCCCGGGTCCGGGCGGCCGCAGGCGCCCTGCGTGGCCGGCTGGCCCTGGCGCTCCTGCTGGGGAGCCTCGCGCTGGGGTCGGCCGTGGGGCTCATGGCCGTCTCCGGCTGGTTGATCTCGCGGGCGTCCGAACAGCCGCCCGTGCTCTATCTGATGGTGGCGGTCACGGCGACCCGGGCCTTCGGTATCGGGCGGGCCGTGTTCCGCTACGCCGAGCGGCTCGTGTCCCACGACGCGGTGCTGCGCATGCTCGCCGAGCTGAGGGCGGCGGTCTACGGCAGGCTGGAGCGGATCGCCCCGGCCGGGCTGCGCGGGACCAGGCGCGGCGATCTGCTGTCCCGGCTCGTCGCCGATGTGGACGCGCTGCAGGACTACTGGCTGCGCTGGCTGCTGCCGGCCGGGGCGGCCCTGACGGTGGGCGCGGGAGCCGTCGGGTTCACCGCGTGGCTGCTGCCCGAGGCGGGTGCCGTGCTGGCTGTCGGGCTGATCGTCGCCGGGGTCGGAGTGCCGCTGGTGAGCGGGGCGTGTGCCCGGCGGGCCGAGCGGCAACTGGCTCCCGCGCGGGGGACGCTGGCCACCCGCATTGCCGATCTGCTCGGCGGCACGGCCGAGTTGACCGTCGCGGGGGCAATGAAGCGCCGTACCGGTGAGGTGAAAGAGGCCGATGCGGTGCTCACACGGATCGCCTCGCGGGCCGCTGCCGCCACCGCGCTCGGCGGTGGGCTCTCGGCGCTGGTGTGCGGGCTCACGGTGGTGTGCGCCGCGTTCGTCGGGGTGCAGGCCGTGCACGACGGGCGGCTGTCGGGGGTGTCTCTGGCGGTGGTGGTACTGATCCCGCTGGCCGCGTTCGAGGCGGTCACCGGGCTGCCGCTCGCCGTGCAGTACCGGCAGCGCGTCAAGCGCAGCGCGGAGCGGGTGTACGAGGTGCTGGACGCGCCGGTGCCGGTGCATGAGCCCGCAGTCCCCGCTCGCCGGCCCCTTTCGCCGTTCCCGTTGGAGGTGCGGGGCTTGAGCGCCCGGTACGCGGGGCAGCAGCGGGACGCGCTGGCGGACTTCGACCTGACGCTGGAGGCGGGCAGCCGGATCGCGGTGGTCGGCCTCTCCGGATCCGGGAAGACGACACTGGCGCAGGTGCTGCTGCGGTTCCTGGACGCGGGGGCGGGGACCTACACGCTCGGCGGTACGGACACCGCGGAGCTGGCCGGGGACGACGTACGGCGGCTCGTCGGACTGTGCGCGCAGGACGCGCACCTCTTCGACAGCTCCGTACGGGAGAACCTCAGGCTGGCCCGCACGGACGCCACCGAGGATGAGCTGCGGCAGGCGTTGAGCGCCGCTCGGCTGCTGACCTGGGTCGACGCCCTGCCCGACGGGCTTGACACGCTCGTCGGGGAACACGGCGCCCGGCTGTCCGGCGGCCAGCGCCAGCGCCTTGCACTGGCCCGCGCCCTCCTCGCGGACTTCCCCGTCCTAGTGCTCGACGAGCCGGCCGAGCATCTGGACCTGGCGACGGCGGACGCGTTGACGGCCGACCTGCTGAGGGCGACCGAGGGGCGTACGACGCTGCTCATCACCCACCGGTTGCAGGGCCTCGCCGCGGTGGACGAGGTGATCGTGCTGGACGAGGGGCGGGTCGTGCAGCGGGGCGGCTACGCGGCGCTGGCGGAGGCCGAGGGGCCGCTGCGGCGGATGCTGGCCCGCGAGCGGGAAGCCGGACCGGCCGCCACCTGGCAGGCCGGACCGCGCGCAGGAGGTCGAGCCGTACGCGCAGAAGGCGCAACCGTACGTACGGGCGGCTGAATCACTCGACACCCGACTTTCCTCTTGAAATAGGACTAACTAGTCTCAAGGGCATGTCAGTGCCGTACGTGCCGCGCGCCCCGAGCGACCAGAGCGATCCGAGCGATCCGAGCGATTTCAGGGACCCGAGCGATGTCAGGGACGGCTGGGATACCGACGGCACAGAGGACACCTGGGACGCCAAGGACACCGAGGACACGCTCGAAGACGCGACGCGGGCGACCCGCAGCCTGCAAGGCCTCTCCATCGAGCTCACCGCCCGTGTGCCGCAGCTCCTTGAGGCCATGCGATCCGTCGGCACAGGCCTGGAGCTGCACTCCACCCTCGACCGGATCTGCGAGACGGCGGCGGAGCTCGCCGGCGCGCGATACGCGGCGATCGGCGTCGTCGACGAGGAGGGTGACGGCCTCTCCGACTTCGTCACCTACGGAGTCACCGGGGAGTCGGCTGCCCGCATCGGCCGGCTGCCGCACGGCCACAAGGGGCTGCTCGGCGCACTGATCCGGCACCCCGAGCCGGTGCGGCTCGCCGATCTGACGGCCGACCCGCGCTTCGCCGGATTTCCCGCCCACCATCCCCCGATGCGGACCTTCCTGGGTGTGCCCATTCGCGTACAGGGCGAGATCTTCGGCAATCTCTACCTGGCCGAGAAGGCCGGCGGGGCCGAGTTCAACGACTACGACCTGCACATGGTCCGGGTGCTCGCCACCGAGGCCGGGATCGCCATCGGCAATGCCCGGCTGTACGAGGCGGCGCGCCAGCGCGAGCGCTGGATCGACGGCTCGGTCGCCGTAACCACCGCCCTGTTGTCGGGCGGCGACGCTGACGACGCACTGACGGTCGTCGCGGAACAGGCCCGTCGGCTGGCCGCGTCGGCAGCCGGAATAGTGCTGCTGCCCGCAGCCGAGGGCGGCCTGGAGATCGTCGCGGTCTCCGCCGACGATCCGTCCCAGTCGATGGGGTTGATCATCCCGCCGGAGAGCCCGGTCACCGCCAAACTCCTCGGCGGCGAGGCGGTGTTCGTCAACGACGCGGCGAACGATCCACGCATGGTCAGCAAGTTGGCGACCAGATACGGCCCGTGCATGATGCTGCCGCTGCACAGCGGGGGGCGGGTGCTCGGCGCGCTTGTCACGCCTCGCGCGCGTGGCGGTAAGCAGTTCACGGAGGCGGAGCGGACGCTGGCCACCCAGTTCGCCTCGCAGGCGGCACTCGCGCTGATGATGGCGGAGGCGCAGCGGGACCGGGAGCGGCTCGCGGTGTACGAGGACCGCGACCGGATCGCCCGCGACCTGCACGACCTGGTCATCCAAAGGCTGTTCGCCACCGGGATGATGCTGGAGAGCGCCCAGCGCACCTCGCCGGTGCCCGAGGTGCAGACTGGCGTGGGCAGGGCCGTGGATGAGCTGGACGTGACGATCCAGGAGATCCGTACAGCCATCTTCGCGCTCCAACAGGGCCCCGCCGAAGCCCCTTCGGGGCTGCGTACGCGTGTGCTGCGGGAGATCAACATGGCCGCTGTGCCGCTGGGCTTCAAACCCGCGCACCGCTTCGTCGGCGCGATCGACGCGCTGGTCGGCGAACTCACCGGCAAGAACCTGATCGCGGCCCTGCGTGAGGCGCTGTCCAATGCCTTCCGGCACGCGGGGGCGGCCCGGATCGAAGTCGTCGTCGACGCGACGGTGACGATGCCGGACGGGACGGCCGGGGTGCGTCTTTCGGTCGCGGACGACGGGGTGGGCATCCCGGAGGGCGGCCGGCGCAGTGGACTGCGCAACCTCAAACGACGGGCGGAGTCGCTGGGTGGGTCGAGCAGGTGCGGGTCGGGGATCGGCGAGGACGGCGCGGGGACCACGGTGGTCTGGGAAGCACCGCTGTAGGAGGGGCGCGCCCGGGTGCGTGGCCGTGCCGGGGTGCGCGGCTGCCCGGCACGGACGCCCGCTGTAGGCCGGATGGCGGGACGACACCCGGTGGCGCGACCGCTATGCGCGCATTCGTGCTGTGACAGGGCCACGATCCGTGGATGCGCCTCGGACTCCGTCATCGGCCCCTCGTCCCGGTGCTGTGTGTGCTCCTGTGCCTCGTCGCATCCGCACCGGCACGAGCCGGCGAGCGGATCGCCCCTTCCGACGGGCCCGCCATCGGGGCTGAGGTGGCGCGTCTGTACGAGGAGGCGGCGCGGGCCACCCAGACGTACGAGCAGGGTAGGCGCGCGGCGCAGACGCAACGGGCCAGGGCTGTCCGGCTGGAACTGCTGCTCGCCTTGGAACGCCGCGGCATCAAGGCGCTGCACGCGAATCTCGGCCGGGTCGCCCGCGCCCAGTACCGCGTCGGCGGTGGAGGCATCGAGTACACCGCGCAGTTGCTGCTTGCCGATGATCCCGAGGAATTGATGGACGGTCAGCGGCTCGCCTGGCAGGCCGACCTGGCCGTCACGCGCATGCTGGAGCGCGCCGAGCGGGCGGAGCGCAAACTCGCCACGGACGAGAAGGCGGCGTCCGCCGTGTGGCGGGAGCTGGCCGGCCGCACCGCACGCCTGGCGGGAATCAAGCGGGGCATCCAGACGAAACTCGAAGACGCCAGATGGAAGCTGCAGAGCGCCGCGGACCGCAGTGTCGCCGCGGGGCGCTGCGCGGGCGCCGTACGGCTGGAGCAGCGGGCGCTGTCCGCCACGCGCGCGTGGGTGACGCCGGTCGAGACGTATGAGCTGTCCGCCGGGTTCGGCGGCTCGGGCGCGCGCTGGAGCAATCGGCACACCGGGCAGGACTTCGCCGTGGACATCGGCACACCGGTGCGCTCCGTCGGCGCCGGACGTGTCGTCTCGGTCTCCTGCGGCGGGGGCTTCGGCATCGAGGTGGTGGTCGGGCACCCGGGCGGTTACTACTCGCAGTACGCGCACCTCGCCGGGGTCAGCGTCGACCAGGGGGAGAAGGTGCGGACGGGACAGTGGCTCGGGCAGGCCGGCACCACCGGCAACTCGTCCGGGCCGCACCTGCACTTCGAGGTGCGGCTCACCCCGTACCTGGGGTCGGGCGTCGACCCGGCCCGCTGGCTGCGCGAGCACGGGGTGAAGCTCTGACGCGTCCCGCCCTTGCCCTTTGCCTCCGGCCCCAGGCTGCTCGTGCCGTTGCCGGGTCCGTGTTTGGGAGGGACGGGTCCGGGACCGTACGGTCGGCCTCGGTCGGCCGTGATTGCGCGGCTCGTCCGGGACTACAGGCCGCCGCCGGCCAGGATCCGCTCGATGACGACCGCGACGCCGTCCTCGTTGTTCGCGACGGTACGTCCGGACGCCGCGGCCACCACGTCCGGATGGGCGTTGCCCATCGCGTACGACGTGCCCGCCCAGGTCAGCATCTCCACGTCGTTGGGCATGTCGCCGAAGGCCACAACCTCCGCGGGCGAGATGCCACGCTCCGCACAGCACTGCGCGAGGGTGCTCGCCTTGGAGACGCCGGGGCCGCTGATCTCCAGCAGGGCGGTCGGGCTGGACCGGGTGATCGACGCACTTCCACCGGCGGTCGCGCGGGCCAGGGTGAGGAAGGCGTCGGGGAACAGCTCGGTGTGGTGGGCGAGCAGCTTGATGACCGGATCCCCCGCGCCCGGAGTCGGCTCTTGGAGCAGCTTCTCGGCGGTGGCGACGGTCGCGCCCGGATCGAGATGGAAGGGCGGGTACGTCGGCTCGTAGTGGATGCCGGTGGTCAGCTCGACCGCGAAGGAGGTGTCGGGGGCGGCGGCGCGCAGGGCCTCCACGACAGTGAGCGCGGTGCCGCGGGGCAGTGGCCGGACCTCGATCAGCTTGCCGTCGGCACGCAGGTCGACTACGGCGGCGCCATTGGCGCAGATCGCCAGGCCGTGGCCGTGGACGTGGTCGCTGACGACATCCATCCAGCGGGCCGGGCGGCCGGTGACGAAGAAGACCTCGATGCCGGCCTCCTCGGCGGCGGCGAGCGCGGCGATCGTACGGTCCGAGACGGACTTGTCGTCGCGCAGCAGAGTGCCGTCGAGGTCGGTGGCGATCAGCCGCGGCCGGACGGTGGCGGGGGCCGGGCGGGCGGGGCGGGGGTCGGTAGCTGAGGTCACAGGTGCATCTTCGCGTATGAACACGCAGGTAACTGCACGGACGTGCGAAGGGGTGCACATCTGAGAGTGGGGCCACACCTCTGAGATGTGCGGGAGCTGGCGCCCCTGCGAGCCGACGGCGGAGGTCCCAAGGGCCGCCCGGTCGTCCGGCTGTCCGTGCCGGCTGTGCGTCCCGTCTGTCCCGGCGGTCCGTCCCCGTTCGTCTCGTCCGTTCGGCTGTCCGTGCTGTCCGTGCTGTCCGTCGCTCGTGTTGCCTCCGGTGAGCCGCGTCGGCCTTGGGCGCCGCGCCGGCATTCCTGGGCTCAAGCCGCCGTCGGTGGCAGGCCGACTTCGGCTCACGCCCGCCTCGTATGCCGTGCAGGGTCGGCTTCCCGGCTCCTGTCGGCTTCCCGGTCGGGGTCGCCCCCCTGGGCCGCCGTGCGGTGCTCGGGCCACGTAGGGTCGGAGCATGCGCTTGAGCACCGTGATCCTTCCCATTTACCGCTGGTCGGACGGCGGCCGTGACGCATGGCAGCGAGCCGAGCAGCTCGGTTTCCACACCGCGTACACCTACGACCACCTGTCCTGGCGGACCTTCCGTGAGGGCCCGTGGTTCGGCGCCGTGCCGACCCTCACCGCAGCGGCCGCCGCCACCTCGCGGATGCGCCTCGGCACCCTCGTCACCTCGCCGAACTTCCGGCACCCGGTGACTCTCGCCAAGGACCTGATCACGCTGGACGACGTGTCCGGCGGGCGGGTCACGCTCGGCATCGGCGCCGGTGGCAACGGCTTCGACGCGACCGCGCTCGGCCAGGAGCCCTGGACCCCGCGTGAGCGGGCCGATCGCTTCGGTGAGTTCGTGCCGCTTCTTGACCGGCTGCTCAGTGAGCCCGCGGTCACCCACGAGGGCACCCACTACTCCGCCGTCGAGGCCCGCAACATCCCCGGCTGTGTGCAGCGGCCCCGGCTCCCCTTCGCCGTCGCCGCCACCGGGCCGCGCGGGCTGAAGCTCGCCGCCCGCCACGGTCAGGCCTGGGTGACGACCGGCGACCCGAAGCTTTTCGAGTCAGGTACGCCCGCGCAGTCGCTGGAAGCCCTCAGCGGTCAGATCGCCAAGCTTGGCGCCGCCTGCGCCGAGATCGACCGCGATGTGAACGAGATCGACAAGGTCCTGCTCACGGGCTTCACTCCGGAGCGGCGCGGTCCGCTGGAGTCCCTCGACGCCTTCGTCGACTTCGCGGGCAAGCATTTCGCGCTCGGCTTCACCGAGATCGTGCTCCACGCCCCGATCCCCGATTCGGACTTCGCGGCGGACGAGAAGGTCTTCGAGAAGATCGCCACCGAGGCGATTGCCCAGCTCACTTCCTGACCCGTCTCCCCCGCAGCCCGCTTACGGCGTCTTGGCCATCCGGCTGAGCCAGGGGCTGAGCGTGCCGCCCACGACGAGTTCCTTGTACGTCTCGTCGCCGGGCAGCGACACGATCAGCCACCAGCCCGGAGGGAGGAACTTCCCCTTCAGGTGCGCGAGCCCGCCGTACACGGAACGCAGGAAGGCGGGCGCAGCGTCGCGCGGGACATCCGCGAACTCCACGCCGTCGACCGTGATCGTCGAGTCGTCCTCCGGGAAGACGCGGACGGTGACGGTCGGCGAGCCGCCCAGTTCGACGAACGCCTCGTGCGGCAGCGAACCATCGGGGTCGACCACGCTGAAGACACCGGCCGCGGTGCGACGCGAGACCTGGTCGGCACCGATGTCGTCCGTGACCGTCATCTCGCGTGCATGGTCGCCGGCGACCGCGCGGAGTGCGGTGACCACGGCTTCGGTGCTGGAAAAATGCGGGTGCTCGATGTCGATGATCATGCCCGATCCATAGGCTTGTTCCATGGACGGGGAAGCAGTACTGGTAGCCCTCAGGGCGGAATCACAACGTTTGTACGAGAAAGTCGATGGGCTTCCTGAAGGGGAGTGGGACCGTCCGAGCCCGTGTGCGCCCTGGACCGTGCGCGAGGTGTTCGCGCATCTGACGACTGCTGTGGGCCGGGTCGACAGCATGCTGGTGGAAGCAGAACCAAAGCTGGAACCGGAGGTGGAGGCGAGTGCCCCGGAGTTGCTGGTGACCGCCGCCGGGTACTACGCACCGGACGAGCGCTTCTCGCCGGCGGCCAACGGCACGGGGGTCGATTCGGCCCAGGAGGCGGCCGTCTCGTATGCCGACGGCCGGTCCCTCGCCGAACACTTCGACTCGGTCTGGCGATCTGTCGCCGCTACCTGTGCCAAGGAGACGCCGGAGCGGCGGATCCGGACCCGGCACGGCGACCTGATGCTGCTGGGCGAATTCCTCGTCACCCGGGTCGTCGAGGTGTGTGTGCACGGCTTCGATGTCGCTGCGGGGCTCGGTCATGAGCCGTGGCCGACCGAGGAGGCGGCGGAGGTGGTGGCGCGACTGCTGCTGGGCGGACGTCCGTACGAGGCAGGCCGTGGCGTTGGTGGGGGATACACGGGGCCCACGGCCGGAGTCGGCTGGGACCGTACGACGTTCCTGCGCAAGGCGACCGGGCGGCTCCCGATGACCATGGCAGAGCGCATGGTCGCAGAAGGGCAGGGGCTGCACTGGCTGACCCTGGGCTGAACCGGCTTGTGAACTGGCTGACGCGGGACGGAGACGGCCGCATCCAGCACTGAGCCCGCGGCTGTTTCACGTGAAACAGCCGACCGGACACCAGGTCCGATCAGGATCATTGGGGGAAGCGCAGATACTCCGGCGGTACGGACCCGGTGAGCCACACCCCGTTGGCGCTGACCCGGAAGGCGTGCCCGGCGCGATGCATGGAACCGGCGTCCACGCTGATGACAACGGGGCGTCCGCGCCGGGCACCCACCCGGGTCGCCGTTTCCCGGTCGGGCGAGAGGTGGACGTCGTGCCGGGCCATCGCGCGCAGCCCCTCGGCGCGGATCGCTTCGAGACTGGCGGTGACAGTGCCGTGGTAGAGGTACGCCGGCGGCTCGGCCTCCGGGAGCCCGAGGTCGACCTCGATGGTGTGGCCCTGGCTGGCGCGAATGAGGGCGCCCTCGATCGCGAAGCGCTGCTTGTCGTTGGAGGCGACGACATGATCCAGCTCATCGCGGGTGAACCGGAAGCCATGTTCTGCCGCCGCCAGGATCAGGGTGTCGATTTCCACCCAGCCGTTTGCGTCGGGTGAGATCCCGATTCGGTCGGGTTGGTGCCGCAGGTGCTTCGAGAGATATTTCGACACCTTTATGGTGCGTCGGTCATCCATCTCGTCAGAGTGCCGGGGAGGCGAGCATCACGCCACTGAAATTCGCCGCAGAGGTTTGATCCACAGCCAAGTCGGGTTTTCCACAAGGGATTTGGCGATTCTGTGGACAACTCCCATGGTATTTCAGGGTGTTTGGGCAACTTGCCCACTATTCAAGGTACTTGTGGCAAGTGCATCCAATGTCCTTGCCTGTACCTCTCGTTCGGTGGCCGCGGCTATGAAGGCGGCGGCGTTGCCGGAGCCAACCAGCTTGAGGACGGCGCTCATTGTGTCCGGCGGCAACGTCACGGAAGGGGGCTCGGACTCGATGGCGGGTGCGGTGGTCGCACCGAGGTGCTGCTGGAGATGCCGAGTGGCGAATGTCTGCATCGCGCGGGCCAGTTCGGCGTCGACGGTCTGCTGCGCGAGCGGCCGGAGCCGCCGCACCAGCGCCGCCGCTTCCTCCGCGTCCGCGTCCGTGGGCGGCGTATGGCCGAGGTAGCGTGCGAAGACGTGCTCGGTCGTGAACTCCAGGAAACGCGTGGCGATGTGCTCCACCTGGCCGCGAAGTTCCCGCAGATGCCCGGAGATTGCCTGCAGTGGAACGCCCGCCGCATGCAACTCGGCTGCCACGGACAGCTCCTGCGGTGACGGCACAAGGAATTCGTCCTCGCGTCCGGGGATACGCTCCAGCACCCCCAGCTCGACCGCTTCGCCCACCGCCTTGTCGTCGGGCTGGCCGCCGAACCGCTCGTCCAGCTCGACGCGCGAGATCCGGTCCGCCTTCTCGTCCGTCCACGGACCGTTGACCTCGGCGACGAGCCCAAGCACCCCGCCCAGCCCCCGGCCCGCGTCCCAGGCTTCCAGCAGCTCCTTGATGCTGGCCAGGGTGTAGCCGCGTTCGAGGAGGTCGGCGATGCGTTGGAGCCGGGCCAGATGCGTGTCCCCGTAGACATTGGACCGGCCCCGCCGCTCCGGTTTGGGCAGCAGTCCGCGGTCCTGATAGGCGCGGATCGTTCGGACCGTGGCACCGCTGTGGTGCGCCAGGTCCTCGATGCGGTACTCGGCTGCTGACTGCCCTGACACGCGTACTCCTACCGTCCGGGTCTACGACAAGCCGCTCGGCGTCTACGACGTTGCCGCTCGGCCCACCGCGCCCGCCGCGGTGCGCGCCGCGGGCGAGGTCGCGAGGTACTCGACGGCCTTGCGCAGCGAACCTTCCTGCGAGGGATGGTACGACCGCCGGAAGTACCGCGGTATCGCGGCGCCCAGCTCACGCCAAGTGGGCAGCAGCCCCTTGGTGACCGCCCTGTTGTGCTCGCGCAGCGAGTAACGCTGCCGTCCCGCGAGCTGCGGGTCGTGGCGCATCAGGTACGAGGCGCCCCAGGCCCACAGCCACAGCAGCACCGGTGCGACGACCACCATGCCTTCGACGCGGCGGACGTACCGGGGCAACCCGGACCCTGAGCAGTGCTGGTACATGTCGAAGGCCACCGCGCGGTGCTCGACCTCCTCCGCGCCGTGCCAGCGCAGCAGGTCGAGCATCACCGCATCCGGGTCGGCGAGGTCGAGGCCCTCCGCCCGCAGCACCCAGTCCCCGAGCACCGCCGTGAACTGCTCGATGGCGGCGACCAGCGACAGCCGGAAGCGCAGCCATTCCTGGGTGGGGATCGGCGCGCCGAACGGCGGCGCCTCACCGAGGAGTTTCTCGAAGATGAAGTCCACGTGCCTGGTGTACGGCTCGGTGTCCAGATTCTGCTCGGCCAGGTGGTTCAGCACATATGAGTGCTGCACGCTGTGTGTCGCCTCCTGCCCCATGAACCCCTTGACGTCCCGCAGCAGTTCGGGGTCGCTCACCAGCGGCAGAGCCTCCTTGAACACCTTGACGAACCATCGCTCGCCCGCCGGCAGCAACAGGTGCAGCACATTGATGACGTGGGTGGCGGTCGGCTCGTCCGGAATCCAGTGCAGCGGGGTCTCGCGCCAGTCGAACGAGACCCGGCGCGGTGCGATCGCGTAACGCCCCCCGTCCGCCCCGTCCGCCTTGTGCTCGTGCTCTTCGGTGCTCACAGCGGCGGCTCCATCCGGGCGATCGCGCGCAGGGCCCTCGGCGCGAAGCGCGACATGAGGTGCGCGCCGCGCGCCTCCGGCGTCACAGGGACGACCGCCTGATTGCGCACGACGGCCTTGAGCACCGCGTCCACGACCTTCTCCGGCGGGTAGTTGCGCAGCCCGTACAGCCGTGACGCCCGCTTCTGCTTGCGCTTCTCCTCGTCCGCCGAGACGCCGGCGAACCGGGAGGTCGAGGTGATGTTGGTGTTCACGAAGCCGGGGCATATCGCGCTGACCCCGATGTCCTGACCCGCCAGCTCCGCCCGCAGACACTCGCTCAGCATCAGCACCGCCGCCTTCGACGTGCTGTACGCGGGCAGCGCCTTCGATGGCTGGTACGCCGCCGCGGAAGCGGTGTTGACGATGTGCCCGCCCTGGCCGCGCTCGGCCATCTGCTTCCCGAAGAGCCGACAGCCGTGGATGACGCCCCACAGATTCACATCGAGGACCTTCTTCCAGTCCTCGGCGCTGGTCTCCAGGAACGAGCCGGACAGGCCTATCCCGGCGTTGTTCACCAGGACGTCGACGACGCCGTACTCCGTGGCGACCTTCTCGGCGAGCTTCTCCATGGCCTGCTCGTCACTGACGTCCACCGTCTCGCCCCAGGCCTGCGGCGCACCGATCAGCCGCGACATCTCCGCCGTCCTGGCGGCCCCCTCGGCATCCCGGTCGACCGCGACTATTCGCGCGCCCGCCTCGGCGAACGCGAAGGCGGTGGCCCGCCCTATGCCGCTGGCCGCGCCCGTCACCAGCACGAGCTGCCCGCCGAACCGGTCGGCGTACCGGCCGCGCGCCACCACGCCGGTAGCGGGCACTCCGGCCGCACTGTCCACGTTGGCGGAGACGAACTCGCTTATCCAGGAGGCCAGTTGATCCGGGCGGGTACGCGGTACCCAGTGCTTGCCGGGCAGGCTGCGTCGCACCAGGTCGGGTGCCCACAGCTCCAGGTCGTCGTAGAGCCGCTCCGACAGGAAGATGTCACCGGTCGGCGTGATCAGCTGGACGGGTGCATGGGCGTACGCGTCGGGGCGCGGCCTGCGCAGCCTGGCCCGGATGTTGTCCCGGTACAGCCAGGCGCCGTGCGCCGCGTCCTGCGGCAGCGACGCGGTGGGGTAGTCGCCCGCGGGCACCTTCTCCAGCCGCTGGAGGATCTTCGGCCACTGCTTGCCGAGCGGCCCGCGCCAGGCCAACTCCGGCAGCACGGGCGTGTGCAGCAGGTACACGTACCAGGACTTGGCGCCCTGCGAGAGCAACTGGGCGGCCCTGCGCGGCGTCGGCCGTGCCATGCGCTTCTTGATCCAGTGCCCGAAGTGGTCCAGGGAAGGGCCGGACATCGAGGTGAAGGAGGCTATCCGCCCCTCGGTGCGCTTGACGGTGGTGAACTCCCAGGACTGCACGGACCCCCAGTCGTGCCCGACCAGATGCACCGGCCGGTCGGGACTCACCGCGTCCGCGACCGCCAGGAAGTCGTCCGTCAGCTTCTCCAGGGTGAAGCCCCCGCGCAGCGGCGTCGGCGCCGTCGACCTGCCGTGCCCGCGTACGTCGTACAGCACGACGTGCCACCGCTCGGCGAGGCGGGACGCGACCTCCGTCCACACCTCCTTGCTGTCCGGGTAGCCGTGCACCAGCACCACCGTCGGCTGCGTGGCGTCGCCCAGCTCGGCGACGCACAGCTCGACCCCACCGGTGCGCACCCAGCGCTCGCGCGCCCCATCGAGGCCCCTGTTCGCAGGCCTGTCCATGCCGTTCACGAGGTCTTCTCCTCCGCCCAGCGCCGCACATGCGGCAGATCGTCGTCCAGCCAGAAAGCGCTCTGCTCCGGATCCCGGGAGTCGGTGACCACCAGGATCTCCTCGAACTTCGCGCCCGTACCCCTGAATCCGAGATGCGGTTCGACCGCCCACAGGCCCGGCTGCGGCGGGTGGTCGGAGAATTTGTACGGGCTCCACAGCGGCGACCAGCCCTCGCGGTGGCCGTGCAGCGCGTCACCGGCGAGGCCCTTCAACGCCTGCGTACCGAACCCGAAGACATGCGGGGACCAGCGGCGCTCCTTGACCCGGTCGATCTTGTGGGCGATGACGCCGAAGGGATACGCGCGATGCCGGTTGGCGTACCCCTGGCGGACCATGAGCCGCTCGACGTCCTCGTAGATCTCGCGCAGTGGCCGCCGCTCGCGCACCTCGCGCAGCAGCAGCTCGCGGTGCGCCTCAAGATCGGAGAGGAGCTTGTCGTGCACGGGGTTGAGGCCCAGGCACCCCGAGTACCCGATGTCCGCCGTGCAGCCCTTGTAGACCGGGGCCATGTCGAGGATGAAGGGCATCCCCGGCTCAAGCCGCCGGTTCGTCGGGAAGAACTGCAGCGGCACCTTGAAGTTCGTGAAGGCCGTGCGGTCGCCGAACCAGGCGAACGGCAGATGGAACCAGTCGCGCACACCCCGCCCGTGCAGCCAGTCCCGCTGCATCCGGGCGGCCTCGCGCTCGGTGATCCCCGGCTTGAGCTGGGCCGCGACGGCTTCGGCGCATTCGTAGGCGAGGCGCTGCACCTCCCTGAACCCGTGCAGCTCCGCGGTCCGCTCCCGCTGCTCGCTCCGCACTGCTGAGGTCATGCCACCTGTCCGTCCCTGTTGCGGTACGCGTCCGTAACTTGACACTGATGAATGTGACAATGCTCGGCGGCTGCGTCAAGGGCTGCGTGAAACCTGTGGAGAACCGCGGGCTTGTGGAAAACTCCGCCAGCCCTGTCCCGCCCGCCAGCCCCCACCCCCGCCGCCCACCTTGGGTACCGCCCCCCTACGGGTCCGTACGCCTGGAGTCGGACACGGAACCAGCCGCCAGGTCTGACGCGTGATGTGGTGCGCGCCACTACCTTCGAAAACGTGACTGTGATCGCGACCGAAAGCCTGAGCAAGCGGTTCCCCAGGGTGACCGCACTTGAAGAGCTCTCCTTGGACATCGGACCCGGTGTAACCGGGCTGGTGGGCGCCAACGGGGCCGGCAAGTCCACCCTGATCAAAATCCTGCTGGGACTGTCCCCCGCCACCGAAGGCCGGGCCGCGGTGCTCGGCATCGACGTCGCCACCGGCGGTGGCGCCATCCGTGAGCGCGTCGGCTACATGCCCGAGCACGACGCCCTGCCGCCGGACGTCTCGGCGACCGAGTTCGTCGTACACATGGCGCGCATGTCGGGCCTGCCGCCCACCGCGGCCCGCGAGCGCACCGCCGACACCCTGCGCCACGTCGGTCTGTACGAGGAGCGCTACCGGCCCATCGGCGGCTATTCGACCGGCATGAAACAGCGGGTGAAGCTGGCCCAGGCACTCGTCCACGACCCGAAACTGGTCCTCCTCGACGAGCCGACCAACGGTCTCGACCCGGTGGGCCGCGACGAGATGCTTGGCCTCATCCGCCGCATTTACACCGACTTCGGCATCTCGGTGCTGGTCACCTCGCACCTCCTCGGTGAGCTGGAGCGCACCTGCGACCATGTCGTCGTCATCGACGGCGGCAAGCTGTTGCGCTCCAGCTCCACCAGCGACTTCACCCAGACCATGGCCACCCTCGCCGTCGAGGTGACGGACACCGAGGCGCACCCCGACGGCACCCGCGCCCTGCGCGAGAAGCTCACCGCCGCCGGAGCGACCCTCCACGCGGGCGTGGAGGACGGTCTGCCCGGTGCGGGCCACATCCTGCTCGTCGAGGCCATCGGCGAGGAGACGTACGACCTGGTGCGGGACGCCGTGGCCGACCTCGGCCTCGGGCTCGTACGGATGGAACAGCGCCGCCACCACATCGCCGAGGTCTTCCGCGCGGACCACCAGCAGCAGACGGCCGCACCACTGGCCGCCACGACAGCCACTGAAGCGGCACCCACTGCCACTGCCACTGGCACTGGCACTGCCACGACAGCCACTGCCGCCTCCGCCGGTGCCACAGCCGCCGCCGACCCGAAGGGAGACGGCCGCGATGGCATCTGAGGCCGCCACACCGCTCACTCCGAGCGCCGACCCGACCCGTATCCACAACATCGGCTACCGGTCGTACGACGGACCGCGCCTGGGCCGTGCCTACGCGCGCCGCTCGCTCTTCTCGCAGTCCCTGCGCGGCGCATACGGACTGGGCCGCAGCGCCAAGTCCAAGGTCCTGCCGATGATCCTGCTCGGCGTGATGTGCCTGGTCGCGGCGATCATCGTCGCGGTCGCCGTCGCCACGCCGAGCACGGACCTGCTGCTGACGTACACCCGGTACGCGATCGTCATGCAGGCCGTCATCGGTCTCTATCTCGCGTCCCAGGCCCCGCAGTCGGTCTCCAGGGACCTGCGCTTCAAGACGGTCCCGCTGTACTTCTCGCGGCCCATCGAGCGTGTCGACTACGTCCTCGCCAAGTACGCGGCGATGGCCTCGGCCCTGTTCATCCTGACCGCGCTGCCGCTGGTGATCCTCTACGCGGGCGCCCTCCTCGCCAAGTTCGACTTCGCGGACCAGACGAAGGGCTTCGCGCAGGGGCTCGTCTCCGTGGCGCTGCTCTCGCTGCTCTTCGGCGGCCTCGGCCTGGTGATGGCCGCGCTGACCCCGCGCCGCGGTTTCGGCGTCGCCGCCGTCATCGCCGTACTGACGATCTCCTACGGAGCGGTGTCCACCGTCCAGGCCATCGCCTGGAACCAGGGCTCGACCGCGGGCGCCAGTGCGGTCGAATGGCTCGGCCTGTTCTCGCCCATCACCCTCATCGACGGCGTACAGACGGCGTTCCTCGGCGCGGCCACGTCCTTCCCGGGCGGGGACGGCCCGTCGGCTGGCGTCGGAGCGGTCTACGTCCTCGTCGTCATCGGGCTCATCCTCGGCTCGTACGCCGTCCTGATGCGCCGCTACCGGAAGGTCGGGCTGTGAGCACCATCGACATCACCAACACCTCGCGCTGGTTCGGCAATGTGGTGGCGGTCAACGACATCACGATGAAGGTGGGCCCCGGCGTGACCGGGCTGCTCGGCCCCAACGGCGCCGGCAAGTCCACGCTGATCAATATGATGGCCGGCTTCCTCGCGCCCTCCACCGGCACTGTCACCCTCGACGGGAAGCCGATCTGGCGCAATGAGTCGGTGTACAAGGAGATTGGCATCGTGCCCGAGAGGGAAGCGATGTACGACTTCCTCACGGGCAAGGAATTCGTCGTCGCCAACGCCGAGTTGCACGGTCTCGAAGCGGGAGCGGCGTACAAGGCGCTCGCGACGGTCGAGATGGAGTACGCGCAGGACCGCAAGATCTCGACGTACAGCAAGGGCATGCGCCAGCGCGTGAAGATGGCGTCCGCCCTGGTCCACGACCCGTCCGTATTCCTCCTCGACGAGCCGTTCAACGGCATGGACCCGCGTCAGCGCATGCAACTGATGGAGCTGCTGCGGCGGATGGGCGCGGAGGGCCGCACGGTCCTCTTCTCCTCGCACATCCTGGAGGAGGTCGAGCAACTCGCCTCGCACATCGAGGTGATCGTGGCCGGACGGCATGCCGCGTCTGGCGACTTCCGCAAGATCCGCCGACTGATGACGGACCGCCCGCACCGCTATCTCGTACGTTCCAGCGACGACCGCGCACTCGCCGCCGCACTGATCGCCGACCCGTCGACCACGGGCATCGAATTGGACTTCACGGAGCGCGCACTGCGCATCGAGGCCGTCGACTTCATCCGGTTCACGGAGCAACTGCCGCAGGTCGCGCGTGCGCACGGCATCCGGTTGCTGACGGTCTCGCCCTCGGACGAGTCCCTCGAATCGGTCTTCTCCTACCTCGTAGCGGCCTGAAAGGAGCTTGCAGCGATGTACGAACCCACAGTCGCCCGGCTCACCTACCGGGCCCTCCTCGGCCGCCGCCGAGCGGCCATCCTCTTCGTACTCCCGGCCCTGCTCATCCTCATCGCGGTGGCGGTACGGCTGCTCACCGGTGCGGACGACCAGGTCGCCGCCGATGTGCTGGGCGGTTTCGCGATCGCCACGATGATCCCGCTGATCGGCGTGATCGCGGGCACCGGCGCGATCGGCCCGGAGATCGACGACGGCTCGATCGTCTATCTGCTCGCCAAGCCGGTGAAGCGGTCCACGATCATCTTCACCAAGCTGATCGTCGCGATCGCCGTGACGATGGCGTTTTCCGCGATCCCCACTTTCATCGCCGGCCTGATCCTGAACGGCAACGGCGGGCAGATCGCGATCGCCTACACGGTCGCGGCCCTGGTCGCCTCGATCGCGTACAGCGCGCTCTTCCTGCTCCTTGGCACGGTCACCCGGCACGCGGTGGTGATCGGACTCGTCTACGCGCTGGTGTGGGAGACGCTCTTCGGCAGCCTGGTGCCCGGCGCGCGCACCCTCAGCGTCCAGCAGTGGTCGCTGTCCCTGGCGGAGCGGATCGGCGCGGACGGCATGATCACCTCGGACGTCGGCCTGCCGACCGCCGTCACCCTGCTGGCCGTGGTCACGGTCGTCGCGACCTGGTACGCGGGGCAGAAGCTGCGCACGCTCAAGCTGGCGGGCGAGGAGTAGACCCGGCTTGGCCCGTACGTCCGTACAGTCGTGAACCCCCGTCCGGTGGATGGGGGTTCACGCGTAACTGTACGTTTATCGGTTCGTTGTTCAGGGTGCGTGGAGGCAACTGGAATCTGTGACGTCGTAGCGTTCGTGAAATTGGGGATTGCCGGTACCGGATCGAAAGCCGGGCCGGTCATTGGGTGAGTAGCACCGTGAGCCGACCTCCGCTCCTGAAGCCCGGGGACAGGGCCGACCATGATCGGTTTCGCGAACGGAAGGCATGCCCATGCCATCGGAAGTCACCCTGCTCGGATCGCGCACGATGCGCGACGAAGCGATGGGGCGGGTCGAAGCGCTCGACAAGGTCAAGGCGCTTGTCATGCTCCCGGACGGAATTTACGTCTGCACAGAGGACGTCGCCCGGTACTTCGAGGTCTCCACAGAGGTCGTCCGGAAGGTGGACAACGCCATCGGGCCGAACTCAACGAGAACGGGTTGCAAGTCCTGCGAGGCGATGACCTGCGTGTCTTCCAGAGGGACATCTTGTCCCTCTGGAGCGAGGGCCTGGGGACAAGTTATCCACAGGCGGCCACGAACCTCACCCTCTTCACCCGCCGGGCAGTCCTCAATACCGCGATGCTTCTTCGCGACAGCGACATCGCCCGCCGCGTCCGTACGTACCTCCTCGACGCCGAGGAGAACGGCTGGCGCGCGGGTTACGCCTCGCTGGACCGCCGGGTCACCAAGGTCGAGTCGCACCTCGACACGGTGGGCCGCGCGCTTCAGGAGCTGGGGCCCGTCATCAAGGGGATCTCCCTCCGGCTCGACCGGCTGGACCGACGGCTCGACGCGACCAACCGGATCGTCGGCGCCATCAGCAACCGGCTCTGCGACCTCTCCGAGGACATGCGGCGCCTGGAGCACCGCATGGACCGCAGGTTCGACGTCGTCGACCGCCGGCTGAACGCGCTGGAGCGCAGTCAGCGTCGTAAGCGCCGCTGATCCACTCGCGGCCCGCGCCCGGCATCACACCTTGCGGTCGCGGGCCGCGAACAGGCCCACCACCAGGGCCGCCGCGCACACACCCAGCATCAGGGCGATCGGCAGCGTCCAGCTGCCGGTCGCCTCGTACACCGCACCCGCGGCCAACGGGCCCACCGCGGCAAGCAGATAGCCCACGGTCTGCGCCATCCCGGACAGCCTCGCCGCCGTCACCGCGTCGCCGGAGCGCAGCACGATCAGTGTCAGCGCGAGGCCCACGGCGCCCCCTTGGCCAATGCCGAGCACCGCCGACCAGAGCCAGGCGCCGGACACCGGGGCGAGCATCAGGCCGACATAGCCGGTCGCTACGAGCGAGGTCACCAGGACGATCAGCGGGCGCTGGCTGCGCATCCGGCCGGCCAGCAGCGGCACACCGAAGGCGCCCGCGATCTGGATGAGGTTGTTGAAGGCGAAGACCACACCGGCGCTTGAGCGGCTCATGCCGTGGTCGGTGAAGATCGTCGGCATCCAGGCGATGAGGACGTACGACCAGAGCGACTGCAGCCCCATGAAGAACGTGACCTGCCAGGCCAGCGGCGAGCGCCAGACGCTCTTGGCGCGGCCGGGGGCCGGGGCGGCCCGTACCTCATGGCCGGTACGTCCCCGGGCGATCAGCACTTGCGGCAGCCACGCCACCGCGGCCACCACGGCGAGCAGCGACCAGAACGCCATCGACGCCTCCCAGCTGTCGCCGAACGCCCGCTCCAGCGGCACCGACGCGGCAGCCGCCACCGTCGCGCCCGCGATCATCGCGCCGGTGTAGATGGAGGTCATGGCGGCGGCCCTGTCGGGGAAGTCGCGCTTGATCAGGCCCGGCATCAGGACGTTGAGCAGGGCTATCGCGGTGCCGATCAGCAGGCTCCCGCCGTACAGGCCGGGCAGCGAGGGCAGCACCCGCACCACGATTCCCACGGCCAGCAGCAACAGCGCGGCGAACAGCACCCGTTCGGTGCCGAAGCGTCGGCCCAGCCAGGGCGCGACCATCGCACCCACCCCGAGGAAGAGCACCGGCACCGAGGTCACCAGGCTGCTTCCCGTGGACGACAGCCCGAACGCCTCGCCGATCTCGCTCACCAGCGGCGACACACTCGCGAGCGCCGCCCGCATATTGAGCGAGGCCAGCACGATCCCGATCAGCAGCACCGCGGGATGGGCCAGCAACGCCCGCCGGGCGGCGACCCCTTGAGGCGAGGGCCGTACGTCGGCCTCCGCGTCGAGGAGGAGTTGATCGGAATCCGAGCGTGACACAGCGAGCACCTAACAGAGGAGAAGGGAAATGAGGGCGACGGGGTCAGCGGTCGAGCAGGGCCCGGACCACATCGATCGGCACCTGAAGGACGGCCCGCGCCGCGCCTTCCGCCGCCGCCGGGTCGCCGCTCTCGATGGCGTCGACCAGCGCCGCGTGCGCGTCCAGGTCGATCGGCGGCATCTCGTGGTCACCCAGCGAGGCGGCCAGCGACTCGTGCACCTGGGCGGAGAAGAAGCGGTAGACCTCGGTGAACGCGGCGTTATGGGTGGCTTCGATGATCGCGAGATGCAGGACCATGTCGGCGTCCGCGGCCCGGTCCCCCTGCGCCCGCAGCCCGTCCAGCGCGGCCCGCAGCCGCTCCAGGTCGGCGTCGTCGCGGCGGGCGGCGGCCAGCCTGGCCGCCTCGGCCTCCAGGGCGACCCGCAGTTCGAGTACGTCCAGGGCTCCGGCGTGCCGCATGGAGCGCAGTGCCGCGGCCGGGTCGGCGGTGGAGCGTACGAACGTGCCGTTGCCCTGCTGCGACTCAAGCAGCCCCGCGTGCACCAGCACGCGTACGGCCTCGCGCACCGTATTGCGGCCGACGCCGAGCTGGGCGGCGAGCTCGTGCTCGGTGGGCAGCCGGTCGCCGACGGCCCACGCGCCCTCCATCAGCTGGGCACGCAGCTGATCCACCACGGTGTCCACCAGGGACTGCCGTCCTGCCGCACGCAGCGCCATGTGTAAGTTCCCCGCCAACTGTTCGCCCGATTGACCGATTGCCCGGTCATCCTACAACTGTGGAAATCCAGTGGCGCACAGGTGCGGTGAAGGGGCACAGTAGGTGACGTAACCGACAGATCGACAGATCGACGGATCGACGGATCGACGGATCGACGGATGGACAGTCGACAGTCGACAGATGGAGAGATCTGCCCCAGACCGGGGCGGAGCACGGCGTCGACCGGGATTTCAGGTCCGGGTCCGCCGCGCTCCAGCCGGGCGGCCGTCACCTGCCGCCCAGGGGGCGGCCGCTTCGAGCGCATCGCGCGGGCCGCCCCCTCCCCAGGGAATCCCGGGGAGCGAGGCTGGGTTCCTCGGCTCAGTGCCGCGCGGCGAGCAGCTGCTCCAGGACGACCGCGATGCCGTCGTCCTCGTTCGACGCCGTGACCTCGTGCGCCACGGCCTTCAGCTCCTCGTGCGCGTTGGCCATGGCCACGCCGTGCGCCGCCCAGCCGAACATCGGGATGTCGTTGGGCATGTCGCCGAACGCGATCGTGTCCGCGGCCTTGAGGCCGAGCCGCCGCGCCGCCAGCGAAAGCCCCGTCGCCTTGGTCAGGCCCAGCGGCAGGATCTCCACCACGCCCGCGCCCGCCATCACGACGTCCACCAGGCTGCCGACCGTCTCGCGCGCGACCTTCGCCAACGCGTCGTCGGACAGGCCGGGGTGCTGGATGTAGACCTTGTTCAGCGGCGCCGACCACAGGTCCGCCGGGTCCGTGTACGGCAGATACGGAAGCGGCCCTTCCTGCACCTGGTAGCCGGGGCCGATCAGGACCGCGCCGTCCAGACCGTCGCGGCTCGCGGCCAGCGCGAGCGGGCCGATCTCCGCCTCGATCTTGGCGAGCGCGAGGCCGGCCAGCTGCCGGTCCAGCGTCACCGAGGTCAGCAGCCGGTGCTCACCGGCGTGGTAGACCTGCGCACCCTGGCCGCAGACCGCGAGGCCGTCGTAACCGAGGTCGTCGAGGATATGCCGGGTCCACGGGACCGCGCGTCCTGTGACGATGATGTGGGCCGCGCCCGCCGCCGTGACGGCGGCGAGCGCATCGCGCGTGCGCGCCGAGACCGTGTCGTCGGAGCGCAGCAGCGTCCCGTCGAGGTCGGTCGCGACGAGCTTGTACGGCAACTGGTACGGCAACTTGTACGGCAAAGGGGGCGGGGCGGTGCTCACTTGGAGATGGGCTCCAAAATCTCTCGTCCCCCGAGGTACGGACGCAGCATTTCAGGCACCCGCACCGAACCGTCGGCGAGCTGGTGGTTCTCCAGGATCGCGACGATCGTGCGCGGTACGGCGCACAGCGTGCCGTTGAGCGTGGCGAGCGGCTGGAGCACCTTCTTGCCGTCGCGGTTGTCGCGCATCCGGATGGACAGCCGACGGGACTGGAACTCCAGGCAGTTCGACGCGGATGTCAGTTCGCGGTACTTGCCCTGCGCCGGGATCCACGCCTCGCAGTCGTACTTGCGCGAGGCCGAGGAGCCCAGGTCGCCGGAGGCCACGTCGATCACCTGGAACGGCAGCTCCAGCGACGACAGCCACTGCTTCTCCCAGCCGAGCAGGCGCTCCAGCTCCGCCTCGGCGTCCGCCGGGTCGATATAGGTGAACATCTCGACCTTGTCGAACTGGTGCACCCGGAAAATCCCCCGGGTGTCCTTCCCGTACGTACCTGCCTCGCGGCGGAAGCAGGGTGAGAAGCCCGCGTAGCGCAGCGGCAGCTTGTCCGCGTCGATGATCTCGTCCATGTGGTACGCCGCGAGGGGGACCTCGGAGGTGCCGACCAGGTAGTAGTCGTCCTTCTCCAGGTGGTACACGTTCTCGGCGGCCTGGCCGAGGAAGCCGGTGCCCTCCATGGCGCGCGGGCGGACCAGCGCGGGGGTGAGCATGGGGATGAAGCCGGCCTCGGTCGCCTGCGCGATCGCGGCGTTGACGAGGGCGAGCTCCAGGAGCGCGCCGATGCCCGTCAGGTAGTAGAAGCGCGAGCCCGACACCTTGGCGCCGCGCTCGACATCGATGGCGCCGAGCGATTCGCCGAGCTCCAGATGGTCTTTGGGCTCGAAGCCCTCGGCGGCGAAGTCGCGCGGGGTGCCGATGGTCTCGCGTACGACGAAGTCCTCTTCGCCGCCCACCGGGACGTCGGGGTGCACGATGTTGCCGAGCTGGAGCAGCAGCTTCTTGGCCTCGGCCGCGGCCTCGTCCTGATCGGCGTCGGCTGCCTTGACGGCGGCGGAGAGCAGGCCGGTCTTCTTCAGCAGCTCCGCCTTCTCGTCGCCGGAGGCCTTGGGGATCAGCTTGCCGAGCTGCTTCTGCTCGGAGCGGAGTTCGTCGAAGCGGCTGCCGGACGACCTGCGCCGCTCATCGGCGGAGAGGAGGGCGTCGACGAGTGCGACGTCCTCTCCACGGGCGCGCTGGGAGGCGCGAACACGGTCGGGGTCCTCACGGAGCAGGCGAAGGTCAATCACTCCACCAGGCTACCCGCGCCCGCTTCCCACGATCGACTTGATATTGCATTGCGTGGCATTATGTCCAAATTGCCCAAGATTGAGAATTCAGACGGGCAATGCGGGGAGAGCGGCGGGGTCGCGGGGAATCGCCGCGGGAGTGCGCGTCGGCCGCGGGTCGGTCGCACGTCGGTCGCGCGTCAATAAAACAGGCGCTATTCCCCGAAACAGGGCAATCGGCGTCAGTGGGTTGACGCTTCTCCCTTGTGGGGAGCGGGAGTTGGCCACCGGGTTGTCCACAGGAATGTGCAGGTCCGAAAAGTTATCCACAGGCTGTGTGGAAGTTCTGTGGATGCCGGAAGTGATCGTTCCGAAAGCCTCATGAGGGGCGAAGGGTTCCCCGCGCAAACCCACCTCACACACTCATTCGGGTGGGAATGCCTATCCCTAAAGAGTTGATCACTGGAATTGAGGTGACAGAGCACGACCTACCGCCCTGTGGACGGAAGAGGGCGCTCTAGGCAGATTTGTCGATGATGTCGGGTTGCGTTGTCGACTTGTCCCCAGGTCGAGACCCAGCCCTGTGGATAACTTTCTGTGACCGGATAAGCAGCCCGGGTATCCACAGCGGAAGCGACCGGAGGGCCGCGCCCCGTGCGGTCAGGCCCGGCCGTCCTGGCAGCGCGCCAGCCAGTCCGACGCCGCCACGAACTCCGTGTCCGACGTCCCCGCCCGCAGCGGCGACACGTCCTCGGGCCGTACCTCGGCTCGCGGGTAGGACCCGATGAACCGCACGTTCGGGCTGATCCGCTTGAGCCCCATCAGGGCCTCGCCCACCCGCCGGTCCGAGATGTGGCCCTCGGCGTCCACGGCGAAGCAGTAGTTGCCGATCCCCGCACCCGTCGGCCGCGACTGGATCAGCATCAGGTTGACCCCGCGCACCGCGAACTCCTGGAGCAGTTCGAGCAGTGCGCCCGGGTGGTCGTCGCCCAGCCAGATCACCACCGAGGTCTTGTCGGCCCCCGTCGGCGCCGCGGGCCGCGCGGGCCGCCCCACCAGGACGAAGCGCGTCTGCGCGTTCACCGCGTCGTGGATCTCGGTGACCAGCGGCACCAGGCCGTACGTCGCCGCAGCGAACTCACCCGCGAAGGCCGCGTCGTAGCGCCCCTCCTGCACCAGCCGCGCGCCGTCCGCATTGGACGCGGAGGACTCCCACGTCACGTCGGGCAGGTTCGCCGCCATCCAGTTGCGGACCTGCGGCTGAGCCGCCGGGTGTGCGGTGACCGTCTTGATGTCGGTGATCTTCGTGCCGGGTCGTACCAGCAGCGCGAAGCTGATGGAGAGCAGCACCTCGCGGTAGATCATCAGCGGTTCGCCGGAGGTCAGCTCGTCGAGGGTCGCGGTGATGCCGCCCTCGACGGAGTTCTCGATCGGTACGAGCGCGGCGGCGGCGGCCCCGCTGCGCACCGCGTCCAGCGCGGCCGGCACGGACACCATCGGGACGAGCTCCCGGGTGGCGGCTTCCGGGAGGGTGCGGAGGGCGACCTCGGTGAAGGTGCCCTCGGGGCCGAGATAGGCATAGCGCGTTGCCGACATACGGTCACCTTAATGGGCCGTACGGGAACGACGTACGGGATCCTCACCCGCCCCACCAACCTTAGCCGCCCCACCCGCCCCAGCGGCGGCCCCTCAGCCCTCCAGCAGTCGCTGCCCCACGTACTCCCCGTCCGGCGCACCCCCCGGCACAGCGAACAGCCCGCTCGTCTCGTGCCTGACGAACGGCGACAGCGCGTCCCCGCGGTCGAGCTTGCGCTGCACCGGGACGAAGCCCCGCAGCGGGTCCGCCTGCCAGCAGACGAAGAGCAGCCCGGCGTCCGGGGTCCCGTCGCCGGAGATCCCGTCGTGGTACGAGAACGGCCTGCGCAGCATCGCCGCGCCGCCGTTCTGTTCGGGGGCGGCGATCCGGGCGTGCGCGTCCGGAGGGACGACGAGCTTGCCGTCGGCCCCGGTCTTGTCCAGCGCCAGTTCCGTCCGCTCGTCGCCGCCCGTGAGCGGCGCCCCGTCGGCCTTCCTGCGCCCGATGACCTTCTCCTGCTCGGCGCGCGCCAGCTTCTCCCAGTCGTCGAGGAGCATGCGGATACGGCGTACGACGGCGTACGAGCCGCCCGCCATCCACTGCGGATCGCCGTCGGCCGGCACGAAGATGCGCCGGTCGAAGTCGTCCTCGGACGGCTTGGGGTTGCGCGTGCCGTCGATCTGGCCCATCAGATTGCGGGCGGTCATCGGCCGCGCGGTCGCACCCGGCGAACGGTTGAAGCCGTTCATCTGCCACCGCACCTTCGCCGCGTCGCCCGCCTCCCGCTGGATCGCGCGCAGCGCGTGGAAGGCGACCAGCGAGTCGTCGGCGCCGATCTGCACCCACAGATCACCGTTGCTGCGCCGGGCGTCCAGGTGGTCGGAGGAGAAGTCGGGCAGCGGGTCGAGCGCGGCCGGCCGCCGGCCGCCCAGGCCCGTACGGCCGAAGAAGCTGTGGCCGAAGCCGAAGGTGACGGTCAGCGAGGACGGCCCGGCGTCCAGCGCGACGCCCGTGTCACCATCTCCGGAAGGGTCGCCGTCCCCGGAAGGCTCGCCCGCCATCAGTGCGCGCGCCGCCGCCGACCAGCGCCGCAGCAGCGCCGCGGCCTCCTTGCGCCCGGCGCCCGGCGCCAGGTCGAAGGCGACGAGATGGCCGCGGGCCTGGAGGGGGGTGGTGATTCCGGCCTGGTGGGCGCCGTGGAAGGCCAACGCCGTGGAGCCGACCGCAGTCAGGGCCGTGGCGGTGTCCGCCCCGGAGTCGGATGCGACGGCGTAACCGCCGGTCCCGCCCAGCGCGAGCCCGGCGGCGCCCGCCGCGCCGGTGGCGGCGAGCAGCCGCCGCCGGGAAAGGCCGTTGCTTCCCGCGCTCTTGCTTCCCGCGCCGGTGCTTTCCACGTCAGTGTTACCCACGTCGCTGGTGCTTTCCACGTCTGTGATTCCCACGCCTGTCAGCCGATCTTCACGTTCTTCTTCACGGTCACCTGATCGATGTCCGAGGTGCGGACCATCACTTCGAGCTGCCACGTCCCGGGCATCGGGATCTGCACGCCGGTCGCACTCCAGTGTCCGGTGGCGACGCGGTCGGGGGCGGCAGGCAGCGGTCCGATCGCCTTCTTCTTCTCGGTGAACGCGACCGTCACCTCGGGGGCATCCAGGGGCCGCCCGTTGGGCCGCTCCAGCCATACGTGCAGGGTGTTGGCGCCCGACCTGGCCGGGTCGAGCTCGACGCGCGCGGTGCCCTTGCCGTCCTCGCCGCCGGTGTCGAAGGGGATACGGACCTTGATCGGCTCGGCGGGGGCGGTGGGGGAGGTCTCGGCGTTGCCGACCTCCTTCTCCTGCGTACGGCCGGGCTCGGTGCTCGTCAGTATGGTCGTGACGGCCAGCAGCACCACGGCGACCCCGGCCTCAGCCAGTACGGACCGCCGCAGCCTCGTCCGCACGGGATCGGCGTCACGCACCCGCTTCACCCGGGCGGTGGCCACCGCGGTCTTCTGCCGGGAGAGCTGCGCGGAGCGCGCGGGATTCTCGGGGACGGTCACCCGTTCCTCCTCCTCGGCGTCCTCCTCCTCACCCACCTCGGTCTGGTCCGCGTTCTCGGCCTTCGCGTCCGCCACCGCGTCCTCGGCCAGCCGCGCCGTCCAGCGCCGCGAGATCCACGCGATACCGACCAGGACGACGACCAGGCCGACCTTGACGAGAAGCAGTTGCCCGTACGACGTACCGGTCAGCGCCGACCAGGAGCCGACCTGCCGCCAGGACTGGTAGATGCCGGTCGCGGCGAGCACGACGACACTCACGAAGGCGACCCGGGAGAAGTTGCTGACGGCTGTGCGCTCGATGCCCGACGTCCGGTAGAGGGCGACGAGCAGCGCGGCGAGGCCGCCCAGCCAGGTCGCCACGGCCAGCAGATGCAGTACGTCGACGGGCATCGCGATACCCGGCTGAAGGCCCGTCGACGCGTGTTCGGCCAGCGCCCAGGTCGCCGCGATCCCGGCGGCCATGACGCCGCCGCCGAGGGCGAGCCCGAAGGTGAGGTCCTTCTTCTCCTTGGGGTCCTCGCACTTCGCGTACGCCCCGAAGAGGACGGCGACGAACAGCGCCGCCGCGCCGAGCAGCAGCAGCCGCGAGACGAGTGACGCGCCGGTCTTGGTTTCCAGTACGGCCTTGAGGCCGCTGAGGTCGAAGGCGTCGGCGAGCTTGCCCGAGCCGGTGTACGGGGTGCGCAGCAGCAGCATCACCAGGGTGGATGCGGTGAGCGTGAGCCACCCCGTGACGACGAGGCGTTGCAGTGGACGCTCGGCCGCACCGCGCTGCCAGCAGGCGAGCACGAAGGCGGCGCCACCGACGAGCAGGATGAAGCCGGCGTACGCCGTGTAGCGCGCGATGCCGTAGAGCGCGCCCACCAGACCGCCGCCCGCGGCTTGTTCGGGCACCTCGACGGTGGTCTTGGAGGGGGCGCCGATGGAGAAGGTGAAGGCGCCGGAGATGGGGTGGCTGTCGGCGGAGACGGCCTGCCAGGCGACGGTGTACGTGCCGTCAGGCAGCCCGGCGTGCAGGTCGACGCCGTATCTGACGACGCCTCCGGCGGTCAGGTTGCGGACATCGCCGGTGTCGGCGCGTTTGCCGCTGGGTTCCAGGACGCGGATGGAGTCGTCGCCCAGGGCGATCTGTTCGGAGAAGGTGAGGCTGACGTCCTTGGGCGCGGTGGCGACCACCGCCCCGTCCTTCGGGTCGCTCCCGGTGAGCGCGGCGTGCGCCGACGCGGGGGCGGCTCCTGCGAGCAGGGTGGCGAGGAGCGCCGTCGTGACGAGCAGCAGCCGTATGACAGAGGCTGCGAAGCGGGGGGCGGTGGCCGGCATGGTGTCAGTCCCTCACTGCTTCTTCGGGTTGTGGGTGGTCTCCTCCACGGGGAAGTCGACCGTCAGGGTGGCGGCCTTCTCGAAGTGCAGCTCCACGGCGACCTTCTCGCCCCGCGCGGGCTTCTTCTTGAGCTTGAGGAACATGATGTGGTTCCCGCCGCGCTCAAGATTCAGTTCGCCGTTCGCGGGGATGCCGAAGGATTTCACCTCCTGCATCTTCTGGTCCTTGGTCTCGTGGATCTGCACCTCGCCCGCGATGTCGCTGGTGAGAGAGGTGAGCTTGTCCGCGGTTGAGCTGTTGTTCTTGATGGTGAGGAAGCCCGCGGCCATGTCGTCCATGACGGGCTCGGGCATGAACGCCCCGCTGACCTTCAGTTCCGGTTTGCCGTCACCGGCGCCTTCACTGTCGCCGGAGCAGCCCGCCAAGGCCAGCCCGACGGTCAGGGCCACGGCGGTCGCGAGGGTGGTGCGGCGGTTCACGGGCTCTCCCCCTTGAGCAGCTTGGGAAGATCCTTGGTGTAGTCGTCGGCCGTGGTGTCCTCGCCGTACAGCACATAACCGGCGTCGGTCTTCGGCGAGAACGCGATGACCTGCGCGCCGTGCATGGACACGACCGTGCCGTCCTTGTCCTTCTTGGGCGCGTCGATGCCGATGCCGAGCTGGCGGGCTCCGGCCTGGATGGTCGGGAAGTCGCCGCTGAGCCCGGTGAACGTGGGGTCGCCCGCGCCCTTGAGCCACTTGCCGAGCGCCTCGGGGGTGTCCCGTTCGGGGTCGGTGGTGACAAAGACGACCTGGAGCTTGTCGCGGTCGGCCTGGGGCAGCTTCTTGTACGCGATGGCGATGTTGCTCATCGTCAGCGGGCACACGTCGGGGCACTTGGTGTAGCCGAAGTAGATGAGCGTCGGCTTGCCCTTGGTCTGCTCACGCAGGTCGTACTTCTTGCCGTGGGTGTCCGTGAGGACGAGGTTCGGCTTCTTGAACGGCTTGTCGAGAACCGTCGCGGCCTTGGTGTTCATGTCGGCGGAGACATCGGTGACGGGCTTGGAGCTGTCGGCCTTGTCGCTGCCGCACGCGGACAGGGTGAGCGCGGCCGTGGCGACGAGCGCCACGGCCAGCGCGTTTTTCTTGAGCATGGAGAAAAGTCCCGGTGCTTCGGAGGGGTTCAGGAGGCGCGGCGGCGGCCGGCGAGAACACCGAAGGCCACACCCGCCACACCCACGATGATGCCGATGACGCCGAGGGTGCGGGCCGTCGTGTCGCTGCTGTCGGCCGCGTTCTCGGTCTTGTCGCCCTTGTGGTCCTTGTCGCTCTTCTCGTTGTGCGACGCGGCGTCGGTCTTGGCGTCCGTCTTGGCGTCCTTCTCGCCGTCCTTCTCGTCGTCGGCGCCCTTGGCACCGGCGCCGTGGTGGTCCTCACCGGAGGGCTCGGTCAGCTTGAGGACGGGCGCCGGGGACTGCGGCTCCTCCTCGCCCTCCTTGGGCTCCTCGATCCAGCGGACGACTTCCTTGTTGTCGTACGTCTGGATGGCCTTGAGGACCAACTGGTCGGTGTCCTCGGGCAGTTGGCCCAGCGACAGCGGGAACTGCTGGAACTCGCCGGGGCCGATCTTCCCGCCGGTCCAGGTGACCTTCGAGACGGCCTCGGTGATCTCCTTGCCGTGCACCTTGAGCGGCTTGTCGAGCTTGCTCTTCTCGACCTTGACCGTCCAGCCGGGTACGGGCTGCGGCATCACGGAGGACAGCGGATGGTCGGTGGGGAAGGAGACTTCGAGCTTGGTGGTCGATGCGTCGTCCCGCTCGTTGGGCACCTTGACGTTGACGGTGGCGTAGCCGCCCTTCTCGGCGGGCCCGACGGGCTGCACACCGACGTGCGCGAAGGCCGGTCCGGCGAGGAGCAGGACGGTGGAAGCGGCGACGGCGCCGACGGCGGAGATACGCGTGACGTTCATGGCTGGGAACACTCCGGGGATGCAGGGGTGAATGCTGCTCCGGCGCGCGGATGCGCGACGGCACCGCGACACCGCTCCCTGGGGAGCGGGCCGCGTCAGGCTGCGAGAGAGAGCGCCTCGCGGGGCGGCCCGCGCCTGATCACCGTGTGCTGGAGTGCGTCCGCGGTCGGGCGCGGGGGCGTGCGCAGTGGTGTGCGCAGCGCGCGCGGGCTCTGCGTGTGCGCCCGCGGAAGACCGGCGCGCATTGACCGTACGAGCGCGAGAGCGGCGCGCAGGGACCGCACGAGCGCGCCCTCCGCGACTCCGTGCGCCGACAGCCGGACCAGCCGGGACAGGGCCACTTCGCCGCGCCGCATCAGCCAGCCGGTCGCGACCGCGGCCAGGAGGTGGCCGAGCAGCATGGGGAGGGTGGGAAGCAGTCCGGCGGCCGATTCGGCCCCCGAGGTCTGCACCGTGTGTGCCGCGTGGTGCTGGGCGTCGTACACCGTGGAGGGGCCGATGCCCGCCTCGGTGACGATGCGCCTGGCCTCGATGGTGCTGAGCGGCAGGGCTCCGGCGCCGCACGCCAGCTTCGCGGCCAGGGTGGTCAGCGAGGTGTCGGTGGCCGCGGACTGGACGGCCGGGTGGTGCTGGCCGATCCCGAACAGGACATGCAGGGCCAGCTGTCCGCAGGTCAGCGCGGTGGCGATGACGGGCATCGAACGTGCGCGCCCGGCGAACGGTGCGACCGTGGCGAAGACGGCGGCGCAGCCGAGCGCCATCGTCCACCAGGGGACGGTCGCGCAGGAGGCCACGACGTGTCCTGTCGCGGACAGCGCGACGCAGACCGCGGTGAACACCGCGGCCCGCAATAGCCGCAGACCGGCTCCGGCGCGTGCGACGGACGTAGACATGGCCCGGTCATCATCGCACTGCGCCCACACCGTTCCTACGGCAGGTCCGCGAGCTCATACACCGGCGTGAGCGGCGCGCGCTTCGGCCGAATGAGTGCAATCACATCAACTCCGTGCTTATTCGGCGGTGCTAACGGCAATAGGTATTCGTATGTCGAGCCGCAGCCAGGAGGCTGGAGCATGAGCATCTGGTGGTCTCTCCACTTGCGGCGTGAAGCTGCGAGCGTTCCGCTGGCACGCCGCCTTCTGCTCGGCACCATGGAGACCGCGGGGGTGGATCCGGACATCTCCTTCGACCTGTCGGTCGCGCTGAGCGAGGCCTGCGCGAACGCGGTCGAGCACGGCGGGGACGAACGAGCCGGGGTGTCCTCCTCCGCGGAGTACCGCGTGACCGCTTATCTGGACGGCGAGACCTGCCGTATCGAGGTCACCGACTCCGGGCCGGGTTTTCCCGTCGTGCGAGGGCGTCGAGGCGCCCTGAGATCGGTCCACAGCACGGCGGAGGACGGCCGGGGGCTCGGTCTGATCGAGCAGCTCGCCGACCATGTCCACTACCGGAACAGGCCGGGCCGTGGCGCCGTGGTCAGTTTCGACAAGATCCTGAAATGGCGCGAGGGCGCACTGCTCAAGGTCTCCTGAAAGAGAACCCCGAGCAGCACGCCCTCGTGGCGACGCGGCTTGACGGCCGCGGGTGTACGCGCGAGTGCGTCAGGCCTGCTTGGTCGCGGCCATCCATGCCTCGATGTCCTCGGAGCGGCGCGGCAGGCCGGCCGACAGGTTCCGGTTGCCGTCCTCGGTGACGACGATGTCGTCCTCGATCCGCACACCGATGCCGCGGTACTCCTCGGGCACGGTCAGGTCGTCGGCCTGGAAGTACAGACCGGGCTCGACGGTCAGGCACATGCCGGGCTCCAGCGTCCCGTCGGCGTACGCCTCACGGCGGGCGGCGGCGCAGTCGTGGACGTCCATGCCGAGCATGTGACCGGTGCCGTGCAGGGTCCAGCGGCGCTGCAGACCGAGCTCCAGGACGCGCTCGACCGGGCCCTCCACGAGGCCCCACTCGACGAGCTTCTCGGCGAGGACGTGCTGCGAGGCGTCGTGGAAGTCGCGGTACTTGGCGCCGGGCCGCACGGCCGCGATGCCGGCTTCCTGGGACTCGTACACCGCGTCGTAGATCTTGCGCTGGAGGTCGGTGAAGCGGCCGTTGATCGGCAGGGTGCGCGTGACGTCGGCGGTGTAGAGGGTGTGGGTCTCCACGCCGGCGTCGAGCAGCAGCAGGTCGCCGGAGCGCACATCGCCGTCGTTGCGCACCCAGTGCAGGGTGGTGGCGTGCGGGCCCGCGGCGCAGATCGAGCCGTAACCGATGTCGTTGCCCTCGACGCGGGCGCGCAGGAAGAACGTCCCCTCGATGTAACGCTCGCTGGTCGCCTCGGCCTTGTCGAGGACCTTCACGACGTCCTCGAAGCCGTGCACGGTCGCGTCTACGGCCTTCTGGAGCTCGCCGATCTCGAAATCGTCCTTCACCGCGCGCGCCTCGGAGAGGTACGTGCGCAGCTCCTCGTCGCCCTCGGCGGTGGTCTTGTCGCTCAGCGCGGCCTCGATGCCCGCGTCGTGACCGCGCACGTTGAGCACCGGGCCGGTGGCCCGGGTCAGGGCGGCGGGCAGCTCACGGACGTCCTTCGCCGGGATCCCGAGCAGCTGCTCGGCCTCGGTGAGGGAGTGGCGGCGGCCGACCCACAGCTCGCCCTGGCCGTCCAGCCAGAACTCGCCGTTCCCCCGGTCGGAGCGCGGCAGCAGATAGATCGTCGCGAGGTGACCGTCGTCGGCCGGCTCCAGGACGAGGACGCCGTCCTGCGTCTGGTCACCGGTCAGGTACGCGTATTCGGTGGAGGCGCGGAAGGCGTACTCGGTGTCGTTGGAGCGGGTCTTCAGATTGCCCGCGGGGATCACCAGACGCCGGCCCGGGAAGCGGTCGGAGAGCGCTTCGCGGCGGCGGGCGGTGTGCCCGGCCTGGGCGATCGGCTCCAGGCCGTGCAGCTCGGTGTCGGCCCAGCCGGACTTCATGCTGTCCGCGAGCTCGTCGGAAACGCCTGGGTACAGGCCGTTCTTCCGCTGCTTGATCGGCTCTGCTGCTTCTTCCGGGGTCTCCGCATTGAGCTCCTCAGACACAATTTCTCCTATATGCGACTTGATACGACACCTTGGGACGCCATTGGGCCGCCTTCCATCGTATGTGCGATGAGAAGACGGCCCAATGGCCCTGTGGACAACTGTGAGGAATCAGTCGAAGTGCGCCGCGAGCAGCACGATGTCCTCCGCCGGATCGCTGGTGTCCCACCCTTCCGGAAGCAGTGCGGCAAGGACGTGGTCCGCGATCGCCCCCGGGTCGTCCCGCACCGTCTTGGGCACGCTCGCCGCGGCCGCGTGCAGCCGGGCGAAGGCCCGGTCCATGGGGTCGCCGGTGCGCCGCAGCAGCCCGTCCGTGTAGAGCAGCACCGTTTCGCCGGGGTCCGGCGTGAACTCCACGCTCGGCGCCTCCCAGCAGGCCAGCATCCCCAGCGGCGCGGAGAGCGAGGTCTCCACGTACTCGGTGCGCCGCTCGCCGACGAGCAGCGGCGGGCTGTGCCCGGCCCCGGCCAGCACGATCTTGCGCAGGGCCGGTTCGCAGTACGCGAAGAGGGCGGTTGCCGACCTGGCCGGTTCGGTCAGCCGCAGCAGCAGCTCCAGATCGGACAGTACGGCGACGGGGTCCTCGCCCTCCATCACGGCGTACGCCCGCAGGGAGGCCCGCAGCCTGCCCATCGCTGCCAGCGCGCTCGGGCCCGACCCGGAGACCGACCCGACGGCGAGCCCGAGGGCGCCCTCGGGCAGCGGCAGCGCGTCGTACCAGTCGCTGCCGCCGCGCGGCCCGGTGTGGTGCCGGACGGCTAGCCGCACCCCGGCGACCCGCGGCAGCCTGCTGGGCAGCAGGCCCTCGGTGATGGTCGCGACACGGGTGCGGGAGCGCTCCAGCTCAAGCAGCCTGGCCAGGTGCTCGGCGGCGTACCGGGCGTAGAGACCGGCGAGATGGCGGGCACGCTCGCCGGGCTCGGCCGGCTCGTCGTAGAACCAGACGGCCGCGCCGACGCGGCCCGTCGCCTCGGCGGCCAGCGGCAGCGCGTAGCTGGCGGCGTAGCCCAGGCGGGCCGCGACCTCGCGGTGGCGCGGGTCCAGGCCCTCCTCGCCGAGGAGGTCGGGGTGCGCGATCTCGCTCGGGCGGCCGTTCTCGGCGAGCGTCTCCAGGCCGTCGAGGATCCGGCCGTACGACGTGGAACTGCGCGGCACGGTCTCGATGTGGCCGAGGTCGGCGTGGGCCAGGCCCAGGCCGACGGTGGCCACGGGGCCGAGACCGTCGGCCGGTTCGAGCACGACCAGACCGCGACGGGCCCCCACCAGGGCTGCGCCGGCGTCCAGCAGCTCGTGCAGGGCGGCGTCGAGGGTGTGGGTGCGGACCAGACGTTCGGTGAGTTCATGCAGGGTGGTCAGGTCCGAAACCCAGGTCGCGAGCCGGTCCTGGATCACTGCCACGGCGGCCGCGGGTGGGGCTGAGGGGGCAGCGTTGGACGACTGAGGCGCGACAGTGTGCGCGGGGGCGGGAACCACGGGATCGATTCCAGCCACTTTCGGCACGTGCGGGGCGCTCATGACCGCGAGCTTTCCGTGTGGTGCTTTTCGCTCAATAGCATCGCAAACCCCCAGTCGTTCTGCGCCGCTATCAATGCATCCACATGTACACGTACAAGTAAGGGGATGTCCAGCATCGCGCTCCTGGGACTCTTGGTGTCTGTGGGATCGACAACTTGGCTTAAAAATGCCACCCTCAGCAACAATTTGCGGTCGACTGAGGGCGTTCAGGAGCGCGTCATATCGACCGCGTTGGGTAACTACTCGTTGATGGCCGGGGGCAGTTGGCTCTGTCCCGGAACCTGGCGGCGGGCACAGGCGTCCTAACCGCCGTGGGCCGCGCGCCGTCCCCGAGTAGCGGGGGACGTTCCACCGGACCAGTAAGCGCCATGCGTGCGCCACCCTCCGCTACGTTTCACGCTCGGCTCCGACGAGTGACCCGTGCCGCAGGCTGTAACTGCGACGATGCGCCAATTCGTAACCGAAGAGTACGCGCAGTGAAGTAACGCACACACGATGTGATGTGGACCTCGGCGTTCAACGGAAAGGACGAGCGCTCATGCGCGAGATCCCCGGAAGGCGACGCAGGCTCTGGTTCCGGCGAAGCGAGGAGCCCGCCCTGCTCGGCGCGGCCCTGACCTGCGCCACCAAGTGGCAGTGGCCCGTACTTCCCGGTGTGGGGCTGAAGGCGGCCACGGGTCGCGACAGCCGCAGCGGCCAGGACCAGGGCTGTGCCTGCCCCGACCCCGAGTGCGTCGTACCCGGCGCACACCCCTTCGACCCCGGCATCCTGGCGGCCTCCACCGACGAACGCATGATCCGCTGGTGGTGGACCAACCGCCCGACGGCCCCGATCATGCTGGCCACCGGCGGCAGCGCCCCCTGCGCGCTCAGCCTCTCCGCGATCGCCGGCGCCCGCGCGCTGACGGCCCTGGACGCAATGGGCATGCGCCTGGGCCCGGTCGTGGCGACCCCGACGCGCTGGTCGTTGCTGGTGGCGCCGTACTCCCTGGAGCGGCTCGGCGAGCTGCTGTACGCCAAGGACTGGGTGCCCAGCTCGCTGCGCTTCCACGGCGAGGGCGGGTACCTGGTACTGCCGCCGTCGGAGACGGGCACGGGGCAGGTGCGCTGGGAGCGGGCACCACTGACCGGTTCCGCCGCGCCCTGGCTGCCGGACGTCGAGGCGGTCGTGGACGCGCTGGTGGTGGCGAGCAACGGCGCGCCGGACGGCGGCAGCAGGCTCGCGTACTGACGGACGGATGGGCTGACTCACGGACTGCCGGACGGATGGGCTGTCCGTCCGTCGGGATCGCTCGCCCGTACGGGCCGTCAGGGCCGTACGGCCCAGCGGGATTGGCGGCGACGCGCCGGGCGACTCACTCGTACGGGTGTGAGCGGGGGCCGAGTTCCGGGGAATTGGGCGCGCGGCTGCCCGAGTGCCTGCCATACGTCGATATCTTCGGGCCACCGTCAGGAATTCCCGGGCAGTTGACAGGTGGGACCCCCATGCACCTCCGCACGATCGGGCTCGCGGCCGTGGTGGTGCTCACCGTCCTGCTCCCGCTGGCCGGCGCATCCGCGGAGCCCGAGCCCGGACCCGCACCCGACGACGCCAAGGGCGCTCCCCGCACCGCCTCCTCGCCGAAGCCGAAGCCGAAGCCGAACCCGAAGCCGTCGCCCGAGGCCGAGGCCGTGCCGGAGGGCGCACGCGACGCCGGGGGGTTGTTGGCCGGGGCAGGGGCGGCCGGTGACGCGCCCGGCGCACCCGGCACCGTGCCCGGTCTCGCGCCCCGTACCGCCGCGCAGTGCGGCCCAGAACTGAGCTCGCCCGAGGGGATCGAGGCGCAGACGTGCGTGCTGACCGAGGGCGCGAACGTCTGGGCGCGCGCGTACTACCGCAATGCGACGGGTGAGGAACTGCGCGCCGTACTCACTCTGATGGGGCCTGCCGGCCGGACCGTGCAGATGTATTGCGCGGTGGGCGCTGAGGACGAACCCGGTGTGTGTGAAACGCCGAGTGAACCGATCGGCGGAAAGGCCGCGCAATACACGGCGGTCTCGGAGTTCGCCGCTGGGGGAGGCAGGCCACTGCTGCTGCGTTCGGGGAGCAACTCGGCGAGGGCGGAAAGCAGTTGAAACCCGGAGGTCATGGGGGGCCGGGCGGGGAAAACACCGGCGCCGGCTCCGGAACGTCGAACGCCCGGCCGCTGGCGACGGGGGATGCACCAGCGACCGGGCTCCTAGAACCGTAACAAGAGATCTGCGGTTAGCAAATTCGATCCCTGTAATTCGGACAGGGATTCACCTGCCGCCGCAGGGAGTTGTGACGGGTATCACCAATCAACCGCCAGGAAACGTCCCCGCGGACCGGCCGTCACGGCAGGCCCGCGGGTGGCCGGACTGCGGGTCGACGGGCCGCGGGGGTGGGTCGACGGGCCGCGGGTCGGCCGGCCGGTTCAGCTGAGTGTGACCTGGCGGTTGGTGAGCCCGCCGCGCGCCCGGCGCTCCTCGGCGGTCAGCGGGGCGTCCGAGGCGAGCGCCGCGGTGAGCCGCTCCGCGAGCTCGGCGGCGGGCTTCTCGATGTCCTGCGCCGTCATTTCGCTCGGCAGGTCCCAGACCGGGACGACCATCCCGTGCGCGCGGAAGGATCCGACGAGCCGGGTGCCTTCGCCGAGCGAGGACGTACCGGCGGCGTGCAACCGCGAGAGCGCGTCGAGGAGCTGATCCTCGGCGTACGGCATGACCCAGCGCAGGTGGTTCTTGCCCGGGGCCTCGCACCAGTAGGCGGCGTCGACGCCGGTCAGCCGGACCGTCGGGATCGCCGCGGCGTTGGCGCGCTCCAGCGAGGCACCGACCTCGGGCGCCGCGTTCTCCGCGTCCGGCACCCAGAACTCGAAGCCGGAGTGCACGACCGGCTCGAAGGCCGCGTCGGGGTCGAGCAGGTCCTGCAGGCGCGGCCCGTCCGCCGGGGCGCGCTCGGCCACCACCGGGTTGCCGGGCTCGGCGGTCAGCGCACGCCGGAGCGTGTCCGCGAGATCGCGGCTGAGGTCGCCGGACGGGGTGTCGTTCTGGAGCCCGAGCAGCACGGAGCCGTCGTCGCGGCGCAGCGCGGGCCACGCCATCGGCAGCACGGTGGCCAGCGTCACGGAGGGGACGCCGTCGGGCAGCCCGTCCTTGAGCGTCAGCGGAACAGTGGCGGCGGGCACCAGCTCGCGCAGCGCGACCCAGTCCCCCTCGCCGGCCAGGCCCTCGAAGGGGCGCTGCACCAGCTCGGTGACGGCGTGCGAGGCGGTGCGGCCGTGGCAGGCCTTGTAGCGACGGCCGGAACCGCACGGGCAGGGCTCGCGGGCCCCGACCACCGGCACCTCCCCGCTGGTCACCTGAGGCTTGGCCTTGGTCTGGAGGCGCTTCTTGGCCATGCGTGGCTTCTCCCGTTCACGGCAGTGCTGTGTCGGGCGCGAGCCTAGCCGCTGCACCGGGCGGGAACGGCCCGTCGCGGGGCACGGCACCCCGCGCGGGGCCCGGGGCCGGTCGCCAGAGGCTCGCGTACTCGTCGCTCGTACGGGCCTTCGCTCGTCCGTGCCTTCGCTCGTCCGGACCGGGCGTCCGGCTATGCCGGTCGGTCGACCCGGTCGCCCCACTTGACCGGGTCGACTCAGTCGACGTCGTCGAGCACATCGGTGAAGGTCAGATCGGGGACGGCGACGCGCGTAGCGAAATCCTCGCGCCGATTGCCCTCTCGGACCACGGCCCACACGGTGACCTCTCCGACCGCGTTGTCCTGTACCCCCCAGTCCCGGGCCAGCGCACTGATGATGTTGAGCCCGCGACCGCCGCGCGCGGTGACAGACGGAGTGGCCGGAACTGGTCGGGTCGGACCACCGCCGTCCGTCACTTCGACGGTCAGCCCGCCTGTCGGGTCGACGCGCCACGCGGCGCGGATGTCGCCGTCCCCCACCTCCGCCTGTCCCAGCGGTCTGCCATGACGGCAGGCATTGCTGAGCAGTTCGGAAAGGATCAGTACCGCATCGTCGATGACCGAATCGGTCATTCCATTTCCGTGCAATTCGTCACGCATACGACGTCTCGCATCACCCACGCCCGCAGGGCCGTGGGGTACGGCCATGCTTGACGACGTGGGCACTTCCTGTGCCACCACAAACGCCACCCCCGAGACCTCCTTCGCCCCACGCCACGGAGTGAATGCCCCAATGGCCTGGACCGGAAACCGGCCAAGCGTGGAGCAGTGACGCACTCGTGCGATCGAATACGGAACGAATGCGCCGGTGTACTCCCTGTAGTCGTCATTAGAGTCGACCGAGTTGCGACAAGACCTGCTTCGGGCGGTTCGTGATGATTGCGTCCACACCGAGGCGGACACAGAGCTCGACGTCCTCCGGCTCGTTCACCGTCCAGACGTGCACCCGGTGTCCCGCGCGGTGCAGCCGCGCGATGTAACCGGGGTGATTGCGGACAATGCGCATACCGGGACCCGCGATGCGCGCACCGGCCGGAAGCCGTCCGTCGCGCAGCCGCGGTGAGACGAACTGCATCAGATAGACGGTGGGGATGGTGGGCGCGCCGGCGGCCACGCGATGCAGTGAGCGGGCCGAGAAGCTCATGATGCGTACGGGTGAGGGCTCGTCCGCGTCGGGTGCGTCGAGGCCGAACTGCTTCAGCAGGAGGAGCAGTCGCTCCTCGACCTGACCGGCCCAGCGGGTGGGGTGCTTGGTCTCGATGGCCAGCTCGATGGGGCGATCGGCGTCCGAGACCAGTTCGAGCAGGCGCTCCAGGGTGAGTACGGAAGTCAGCTCACCCCGGCCGGGATCCCAGTCCGGGGACTCCTCGCGGTCCTTCCAGGAGCCGAAGTCGAGGGTGGCGAGATCGGCCAGTTCGAGGGCGGAGACGGCGCCGCGGCCGTTCGATGTGCGGTTCACCCGGCGGTCGTGCACGCAGACGAGGTGTCCGTCCGCGGTGAGCCGTACATCGCATTCGAGGGCGTCCGCACCGTCCTCGATCGCCTTCATGTACGCGGCCAGGGTGTGCTCGGGGGCGTCCTCGGAGGCACCCCGGTGAGCGACGACTTGAGTGGTGTGCTGCCGTGCTTGGGTCACCGCGTCATGGTGTCACCGAGGCGGGGTAGGAGCGCACCCGAGGGACCCGGCAGGAAGGTCGGCCGGGTCCCTTGCGGGACGCCGTCCGGATGCCTTGCCGAACGCTTGGGAGCGCGCCGGTTTTGACCGATATAAAGGATGATCGGTGGATGCACAGGTAGTGCTTACGGCGCGCTGACGCCCGGTGGGAAAAGCTGACAGCGGACACTTGCACAGTTGAACGCCGACGAGACTCAGACAAAGACTTCACACAGGACACAGGGACATTCAGACCGAGCCTGATGTGGGACCGAGGAGAAGAGAGCTGTGAGCACCGAGAACGAGGGCACTGCGGTTCCGGCCGCCCCGTCTGCACCTCCCGCACCGGCCGCTCCCGAGCCCGACTCCGCGACTGCGGCACAGCAGCCCGGACCTGGGGCCGGGCCCGTCCCGGCCGCCGAGCAGTGGCCGCCGCCGGCCGCCGCGCCGGAGCAGCCCGCGCACGCCCCACAGCCCGGCCCGGTGCCCGCCGGGGCGCCGCAGACCCAGGCCGGGGGCGCCGGCTGGCCCCCGCCGCCGCCCGCGTACCCCTCGTACGGAGGAGGCGGCGGCGACCACGGCGGCGGCCCCGCGTGGGGCGCGCCCATGGCAGCGGTGCCCCCGGCCCCGAAGAAGCGCACCGGCGGTCTGGTGGCGGGTGTGCTGGCCGCCGCGCTGATCGCGGGCGGCGTCGGCGGCGGCATCGGCTACTGGGCCGCGGAGCGCAACGACAACCCCAACGACTCGACCACCGTCTCCGCGGCCGGTGACCTCAAGGACTTCAAGCGCGAGCCGGGCACGGTCGCGGCGGTGGCGGGCAAGGCGCTGCCGAGCGTCGTCACCATCCAGGCGCAGGGCGGCGACGGCGAGGGCGGCACGGGCACCGGATTCGTCTACGACAAGGAAGGCCACATCGTCACCAACAACCATGTGGTGGCTTCCGCGGCCGACAGCGGCGCACTGTCCGTCACCTTCTCCAACGGCAAGAAGTACCAGGCCGAGGTGGTCGGCCGGGCGCAGGGTTACGACGTAGCCGTACTGAAGCTGAAGAACGCCCCGTCCGGCCTGGCCCCGCTGCCGCTGGGCGACTCGGACAAGGTCGCGGTCGGCGACTCGACGATCGCGATCGGCGCCCCCTTCGGCCTGTCGAACACGGTCACCACCGGCATCGTCAGCGCGAAGGACCGCCCTGTCGCCTCGGGCGACGGTCAGGGCAGCAAAGCCTCGTACATGAGCGCCCTGCAGACCGACGCCTCGATCAACCCGGGCAACTCCGGCGGCCCGCTGCTGGATTCACGCGGCGCGGTCATCGGCATCAACTCGGCCATCCAGTCCGGCGGCGGCAGCGGCGGCTTCGGCCAGTCCCAGGCGGGCTCCATCGGCCTGGGCTTCGCGATCCCCGTCAACCAGGCGCGGACCGTCGCCGAGCAGCTGATCAAGACCCGTGAGCCGGTCTACCCGGTGATCGGCGCCACGGTCGCCATGGACGAGAAGAGCACGGGCGGCGCCAAGGTCGCGGACAGCGGCGCGGGCAACACCGCGGCGATCCCGCCGAACAGCCCGGCCGGCAAGGCGGGCCTCAAGCCGGGCGACGTCATCGTCAAGCTCGACGACCGCGTCATCGACAGCGGTCCGACCCTGATCAGCGAGATCTGGACGCACAAGCCGGGCGACAAGGTCACGCTCACTTACGAGCGCGACGGCAAGTCCTCCACGGTCGATGTCACCCTGGGCCAGCGCAAGGGCGACGACAGCTGACCGGCTAGGCTGTCCCCGCGTCACGGCACAGCCGGTGGCGCGGGGTGGGTTGCCCGAGCGGCCTAAGGGAACGGTCTTGAAAACCGTCGTGGCAGCGATGTCACCGTGGGTTCAAATCCCACACCCACCGCGTAGTTCGACGAACGTGCAGTGCAGAAGGGGCGCCTCCGGTGACGGGGGCGCCCCTTCTGTTGGTGCTTCAGTACGTCGTGGAGAGGCGCGCCGCGGAGGCGATGGTGGCTCGGGCCTCGCGTTCGGTCAGGCCTGTGTGGACGGCCGCTTCGGTGAGGGCGTCCGTGAGGGCGGGGCCGAGACCGTTCTCGTACGCGCGGCACGCGGCCCAGAAGAGGCGGGTGTTGCGCTGGCCCTCGTGTGCCGCGAGGACGAACTGGACCAGGCCGTGGCCGCGTCCGGGCGGGTCGGCGTGGGGGCCGGGTCGGTCCGTGGGGTGGTGAGGGCGTGCGGGGGGCGCGATCAGGCGCAGGAGTGCGCCGGGGCAGGGGGCCGGGGCGAGGTGCGCCGTGCCCGGTGCCGTGCGGTAGATGCCGCGTGTGGTGAGGGAGCCGGGGCCCACCAGGTAGCCGCCGGCGCCGCGGATGTCGATGCCCGGGGCCAGGCGGCTCGCGGAGTTGGGGACGACGACGTCGGGCGGCGCGGTCAGCCAGAGGTGGCGGCCGCCGCTGGGGGTGAGGACCACGACGGTCTCCGGAATCGTGAAGAGGTGCTGTAGGGCGAGGTGGCGGAGCGCTGCGGTGCTGTCGGAAGTGGTGGTGAGGGGGGTGGTGGTGAGGGTGGTGGCCGAGGTGGTGGTGGCCGAGGTGGTGCCGGGGAGTGCCCGTGCGCCTGGGGCGGGGGTGCCCGTGGCGGTGGTCTCCGGGTCCGGCTTGGTGTCCAGGTCGATGCCCACGAGGTGGTGCGGGGCCCGGCCGCAGGCGATGCCGTAGCCGGTGGACCAGGGCGCGGCGGCGAACAGGGCGCGGACGGTGGCGGGGTCGGTGCTGGCGTCGTGGACGCCGTGTCCGGGCTGCCCGCACTCGCCGCGGCACATGATCGGCTCGGCGGAGTCGCGGTGGGGGGAGCGCAGGGCGGGGAGCTTGGTCCGGGACAGGGGGATGACGGGGAGCCCGCGCTCGGCGGCGGAAAGAGCGTGGGCGAGGGCCAGGGTGGCGGCGCGCCGGTCGGTAGTGGCCATGCGTTCATGGTCGTACAAGCGTTCGAAGAAGGGAAGGGGGAGAGGGAGGGGGGAGGGAGGAGGGAGGGAGGGGGTGGATTGGTCGAAAATGTGACGGAACGCTTCTTCCCTTGCGGGGACCGGGTTCCGGCGGTGCTGACCGGCGTGAGCTGGGGGTTTGGGGGCGTGACGGGGGTTTATCGACATGTCCTCACGCTTGCGGGGGAATTGGGCCGTCCGGGCTGGTTCGCCGGGGATTCGATAGGCAAGTCTGATCTCGCGACGTCGTGACCAACGCCGTGGCGGTCGGCCAGCCGCCTCGGAAAGAAGCCGTACTTACCCAGTTCCTGGAGGAATTGACATGGCAACCACCCGTACCGCTCGCACCTTCGCCGTTCTCGCCGCGCTGCCCCTCGCGGCCGCCCTCTTCTCGGGTGTCGCGGTTGCCGACAACGGCGCTTTCGCGAACAACGGATCCAACGCGAGCGTGGCCACGGTCAGCGGAAGCGGTGTCGGTCGCGACAACAACGGAAATTCGACCACCACGCAGCAGGTGGCGACCGGTTCCGGCGCCTCCAATCAGAACAACACCGCGGCTGTGAACGGCTCCGGTTTCACTGCGATCGACCAGTCGAACGAGAACGTCGCGGTGAACTTCGCCAACCTCTGGTGAATCGCGGCCCTGTCGGGGCTTGTATCGCGGGGTGAATGACTGCCTGCGTGACGGTGCTTGGGCGCCGTCACGCAGGCAGTTCCCGTTGTGGGAGAGGTGTGGCGGGCGAGCAGGGGGAGGAAGCGGCGGGCGGGCGCGGCAGCGCGATGGGCAAGGTCCTCGACCTTGACAGCGCACGCGGAACTGACGGACAGTCAGAAACCCTGATCCGTAACGCCGTCGGAGGCCGCCGCCGTGCATCTAGCTCCCACCGCGCGCCAGCGGCAGCTGCGCGCAGAACTCCGTTCGTACTTCCGTGAGGTCATGCCGGAAGGGCGACGCGTCGAGGATCCGGCCGAGCAACGCGCCCTGGTCCGGCGGATCGGCGCCGACGGGATGCTTGGGCTCGGCTGGCCCGTCGAATACGGCGGGCAGGGGCGCGGGGCCGATGAGCAGTTCGTCTTCTTCGACGAGGCGTACCGGGCGGGCGCACCCGTCTCGATGGTCACGCTCAACACCGTCGGACCCACCTTGATGAAGTACGGGACGGCCGCGCAGAAGGACTTCTTCCTGCCGCGCATCCTGCGGGGCGAGATCGTCTTCGCGATCGGGTACACCGAACCGTCCGCCGGTACGGACCTCGCCTCACTCCGCACGCGCGCGTGCCGCGAGGGCGGAGACCCAGACGGTGAGGACAGTGAGGGTGCCGAGGGCGGTGAGTGGCTGATCGATGGGCAGAAGATCTTCACCAGCAACGCCCAGAACGCCGACTGGATCTGGCTCGCCTGCCGTACGGACCCGGCCGCCCCCAAGCACAAGGGCATCTCGATCATCCTGGTGCCGACGGACGCGCCGGGCTTCTCATGGACGCCGATCGAGACGGTGGGCGGGCTGACCACGACCGCCACGTACTACGACGGGATCCGGGTGCCCGTCACGAATCTGGTCGGCGAGGAGAACGCCGGCTGGGGCCTGATCACCAACCAGCTCAACCACGAGCGGGTGGCGCTCGCGGCGATCGGGATGCAGGCCGAGGACTGTTACGACCAGGCGCTGGCGTACGCCGCCACCCCCGACCCGGACACCGGCGAGCGGCCCGCGGACCGGCCCTGGGTGCAGGCGCGGCTGGCGGAGGCGTACGCCCGGCTCGCGGCGGTGCGGCTGCTCAACTGGCGGCTGGTCGGCGACGTGGGGGCGGACGCGCTCGCGCCGGGTGATGCGAGCGGCGTGAAATTCATGAGTACCGAATCGGCGGTCGCGGTGTACCGCATGTGCCAAGAGGTCACGGGTGAGGCCGGGTTGGTGCGGTCCGGTTCGCAGGGAGCCTTCGGGGACGGGGAGTTGGAGCGGATGAACCGGGCGGCGCAGATCAACACCTTCGGGGGCGGGGTCAGCGAGGTGCAGCGGGAGATCGTGGCGACCATGCGGCTCGGCATGCGCAGACCGAAGCGGGAACGGGCGAAGGCCGTGGAGGGGGCGGGCCATGAGTGACGATCCCGATGAGCTCCGGATGCCGGATGAGCTCCAGATGCTTGATGAGCTCCAGAGGTTCCACGCGCGGCTGAAGGCGTACGAGGGGCAGCCCGCCGCGACCTCCGGAGTCGGCAAGGACGCCGTCAACGAGCCCATGATCAGGCACTGGTGCGAGGCGATGGGCGACAACAGCCCGGCGTACAGGGGGCCGGGTGCGGTGGCGCCGCCGACGATGCTGCAGGCCTGGACGATGGGCGGCCTCTCGGGGCACACGGGCAGGTCCGGCGCGTACGACGAACTGTTCGAGCTGCTTGACGGCGCGGGGTGCACCTCGGTCGTCGCGACCGACTGCGAGCAGGAGTACCTGCGGGACCTGCGGCCCGGGGACCGCGTCACGTTCGACGCGGTGATCGAGTCGGTGTCCGGGCGCAAGACGACCAAGCTGGGCACCGGGCACTTCGTCACGACCCGGATGGACGTCAGGGCCGACGGGGCGCTCGCCGGTACGCACCGCTTCCGCATCCTCAAGTACGCGCAGGCGGACCGGAAACGGCAGTCCGCGGAGTCCACGAAGGCGGCTCGGCCCCGGCCCGTCGTCAACCGCGACAACGCCGGGTTCTGGGCCGGGGTCGCCGAGCACCGACTGCTGATCCAACGCTGCGAGAGCTGCGGGACACTGCGATTCCCCTGGCTCCCGGGGTGCAACGCGTGCGGCGCGGCCGAATGGGACACCGTCGAGGCGAGCGGCACCGGCACGGTCTTCTCGTACGTCGTCATGCACCGCCCGGCGTTCCCGGCCTTCGACCCGCCCTACGCGGTCGGGCTGATCGAACTCGCCGAGGGCGTGCGCATGGTCAGCAATGTGGTCGGCGTGCCCTACGACAAGGTGCGCATCGGCATGCCCGTACAGCTCGAATTCATGCGCGTAGACGCGGAATTGGAGCTGCCGGTCTTCAGAGGGGGCGCGGGCTGACATGGACTTCACACCCACCGAGGAGCAGGCGGCGGCGCGCGAGCTCGCGGCGCGCATATTCGGGGATCTGTCGACGCACGAGAGGCTGACCGCGGCCGGGACCGGCACGGACGCCGGGCTGTGGAAGGAACTCTGCGCGGCCGGGCTGCCCGCGGCGGTCGAGGAGACGGGGCTGCTCGGCCTGGTGCTGCTGCTTGAGGAGCAGGGGCGGACCACTGCGCAGGTCCCGTTCGCGGCGACCTGCGTGTACGGGCTGCTCGCGGTGGCTGCGCACGGCACGCCGGAACAGCGGGCCCGGCTGCTGCCCGCGATCGGTGCGGGCACGGTGGTGGTGGCCGGGGCGTTCCCCGCGCGGGGGGCGATACGGGCCGACGTATCCGGGACGCCGAACGGTACGGCGACGCCCGGCGCGAAGCCGAACGGCTCGGGGCCGACTGGCTCGGCGCCCGGCGCGAGGCTGACCGGTACGGTGCCCGTCGTGCCGTGGCTGCGTGACGCCACGTGGGTGCTGGTCCCCGATGCGGACCGGGGGCTCTGGCTCGTACCGACGGCCGACGCGACCGTGGGCGTCGAACCGGTGGAGACCACCGCACCCTGGTCCGCGGGCCGGCTCACGCTCACCGGGACGCCGGGCGAACGGCTGGGCGGGCCGGGGCCCGAGGCGTACGAGCAGGTGCTGGCGGCGAGTCGGACCGCCTTCGCGGGGCTGCAGGCCGGAGTGTGCGCGGGGTCCCTCGCGCGGGCTGTCGCGCACACCTCCACGCGCGAGCAGTTCGGCCGCCCGCTCGCCACCAACCAGGGCGTGCTGCTGCGGGCCGCCGACGCGTATATGGACACCGAGGCGATACGCGTCACGGCGTACGAGGCCGCCTGGCGCCACGACGCGGGCCTGCCGTTCGCCGCACAGGCGCTGACCGCCGGCTGGTGGGCGTCGGAGGCGGGGCAGCGGGTGGTGCACGCCGGGCAGCATCTGCACGGCGGGACCGGTGCGGACCTTGAGCATCCCGTCCATCGGCACTTCCTGTGGGGCCGGCAGCTTGACGCGTACCTGGGCTGCGGAAGTGAAGTCCTCGCGGAGCTGGGGCGGTTGCTGGCGGATACGGCAATGAGATCCGAGCGGGACACGGCAACGGAAGCCGAGCGGGACACGGCTACGGAAGCTGAGCCGGACCAACTGGGCCAGGAGGAGAAGCCGGTATGAGAGTCGGGCATGAGCTGCCACCGCTGGAGATCCCGATCACCCGCACGCTGATCGTCGCGGGCGCCGTCGCCTCCCGGGACTACCAGGACGTGCACCACGACGCCGAGGCCGCGCGGGAGAAGGGCTCCCCCGACATTTTCATGAACATCCTGACGACCAATGGCCTGGTCGGCCGTTACATCACCGGCCACTTCGGCCCCGAGGCCCGGCTGCGCGCCGTGAAGATCCGCCTCGGTGCCCCCAACTACCCCGGCGACACCATGGTGCTCACGGGCACCGTGGTGTCGATCGACGAGGACGGCACCGCCGAGGTGCGGGTCGTCGGCGCCAACGGGGTCGGCGACCATGTCACCGGAACCGTGCGCGTCGCCCTGCCCGCCGAATCCCTGCTCGCCACCGTGTCGGCCACCGTGCAGGCCACGATGTCGGCTGTCCGGTCGGCTGTCCGGTCGGCCGTCCCGGGAGGGGACCGATGAGCGTACGCGGAGCCGACACCCTGGGCGGGAAGGCGGCGATCGTCGGCATCGGGGCGACCGAGTTCTCCAAGGACTCCGGGCGCAGCGAGCTGAAGCTGGCCGTCGAAGCCGTGCAGGCGGCCCTCGACGACGCCGGGCTCACCCCGGCCGATGTCGACGGCATGGTGACGTTCACCATGGACACCAACCCCGAGATCACCGTCGCCCAGGCGGCCGGCATCGGCGAGCTGTCCTTCTTCTCCCGCGTCCACTACGGCGGCGGCGCGGCCTGTGCCACCGTTCAGCAGGCGGCCCTCGCGGTGGCGAGCGGAGTCGCCGAAGTCGTCGTCTGCTACCGGGCGTTCAACGAGCGCTCCGGGCGTCGGTTCGGCTCCGGGGTGCAGCACCGCGAGCCATCGGCCGAGGGCGCCGCGCTCGGCTGGTCGCTGCCGTTCGGGCTGCTCACCCCCGCCTCCTGGGTCGCCATGGCCGCCCAGCGCTATCTCCATACGTACAACCTGACGCCCGAGGCGTTCGGCCATGTCGCCGTCACCGACCGCAGGCACGCCGCCCGGAACCCGGCGGCGTACTTCTACGGGAAGCCCATCACGCTCGCCGATCATGCCGCGTCACGCTGGATCGTCGAGCCGCTGCGGCTGCTCGACTGCTGTCAGGAGACCGACGGCGGGCAGGCGGTCGTGGTGACGAGCGTTGAGCGCGCCAGGGACCTCGCGCAGCGGCCGGCCGTGATCACGGCGGCGGCGCAGGGCGCGGGCCGCCGCCAGGAGGCGATGACCAGCTTCTACCGCGATGGCCTCACCGGGCTGCCGGAGATGGATGTGGTCGCCCGTCAGCTCTGGCGGACGTCGGGCCTCGGCCCCTCCGACATCGATGTGGGCATCCTCTACGACCACTTCACGCCGTTCGTGCTGATGCAGCTGGAGGAGTTCGGATTCTGCGGCCCGGGCGAGGCCGCGGACTTCGTCGCCGCGGACGGTCTGCCGCTGAACACGCACGGCGGTCAGCTCGGCGAGGCGTATCTGCACGGCATGAACGGCATCGCGGAGGCGGTCCGTCAACTGCGCGGCACCTCGGTGAACCAGGTGCCCGATGCGGCCACGACTCTGGTCACGGCGGGCACCGGGGTTCCCACGTCCGGGTTGATCTTGGGTGCGGATGGCTGAGGGCGGGGTGTGAGAGGCCCTCGGCACCGGGGGAGGCACCTTGACTCTCCCTATGAACCTACGACTGTGGGCATCGCGCCTCCTCGGATACGCGCTCGTGCTGGCCGTCACGATCGGCGTGCCGACCGCAGCGGCGCAGACACCGACGCAGACACCGGCACGGGCGCATGTACCCGTACCCGCGCCCGCACAGGCGCCCGCTCCGGCCCCCGCGCCCCCCATGCCCGCCCCCGCGCCCCTCGCTCCCGCCCCCGTGCCCCGCCCCCTGTACTTCCGTGGCTGGGCCTTCGACACCTGCACCGCTCCCTCCCTCGCGACCATGCGGGCCTGGCGTTCCTCCCGCTACCAGGCCGTCGGTGTCTACTACGCGGGCCGCGGTCGCGCCTGCCGCAAGCAGCCGAACCTCAGCAGGCGCTGGGTGTCGGCCGTGGACGAGATGGGCTGGCGGGTGCTGCCCGTCTTCGTCGGATCGCAGTCGCCCTGCGTGCTGGCCAGGAACAAGAAGGCCGTCAGGATGGGCCGCGCCCCCTGGCGCCAGGGCAAGCGGGAGGGCGCGCACGCCGTCCGTCGCGCCAAGGCGTACGGCATGGACCGGGGCAGCGCCCTCTACCTCGACATGGAGGCGTACGACCTGCGCAACAGCCGCTGCGCCCGCACCACCCTCGACTTCGTGCGCGGCTGGAACCGCACAGTGCGCCACTACGGGTACGTCCCCGGCTTCTACAGCAGCGCCGATTCCGGAGTGCGCCACGTGGAGGGCGCCCGCAGGGCGGGGGTCAAGGACCTGCCCACGGTGATGTGGTTCGCCCGCTGGCACACCGCGCCGTCCCTGTACGGCGAGCGGTCACTGTCTCCGCGCGCCTGGCACCCGCACCGCCGGATCCACCAGTACGCCGGCAACGCGACGGAGAAGCACGGCGGCCGCCGCATCAGCATCGACCGCAACAAAGTCGACGCCCCTGTCGCCCGCATCCGCCGCTGACCTGCGAAGCAGCCCCGCCTGTTCCACGCACCCCCGAGATCCGACCCTTACGGAAAGGCGTACTCCCTCCACCTTCAGGAGGTGGGGCAGGCACCCGTTCTACAACCTGAGGCGGACCCACCTTCGGGACCTGGGGCCGATCCGCAACGGTAGTGCCCGCTCCTAGCTTGGACCTATGACCACGCTTGTCTGCACCAGCGCATCCAAGGCAGCGACGCCGACGCCCTACCCCTCGTTCTCCACGTACGTACGAGCCCGGGGGCCCGTACTGCTGCGTACCGCGCGCTCGCTCACCGCGAACCCGTGCGACGCGGAGGACTTGCTGCAGACCGCGCTCACCAAGACCTACGTCGCCTGGGACCGCATCGAGGACCACCGGGCCCTCGACGGGTATGTCCGCCGCGCCCTGCTCAACACCCGCACCTCGCAGTGGCGCAAGCGCAAGGTCGACGAGTTCGCCTGCGAGGAACTGCCCGAGCCCGAGGCCGTCCCGGCCACCGACCCCGCCGAGCAGCAGGTGCTGCACGACGCGATGTGGCGCGCGGTCCTGAAGCTGCCGGAACGACAGCGCGCGATGGTCGTCCTGCGCTACTACGAGGATCTGAGCGAGGTCCAGACGGCCGAGGTGCTCGGGGTGTCCGTCGGCACGGTCAAGAGCGCGGTGTCCCGCGCCCTCGGCAAGCTCCGCGAGGACCCGGAGTTGGCGACGGTCCGCTGATTTCCCGGGAATCGCCGGATTCCCCGGACCCGCAGCGGACTCGTGCTCTCGAACCTGCTCCCGAACTGCTCGCGCCGACTCCGGAACTGCTCGCGAATTACTCCCGAATTACTCTCGAAGTAGTGACATACCGCGTGGTACGTGCGCAGAATCAGCGCAACCTTACTGCCGCGGCCCCTCCTTCTGAGGTGGCCCCCAGACCCGCTGCCCACCGGGAGGACGCCGTGCTGAGCACCATGCAGGACGTACCACTGACCGTGACCCGCATTCTGAATCATGGAATGACGATCCATGGTGGCTCACAGGTCACCACATGGACCGGTGAGAGCGAGCCGCACCGCCGCAGCTTCGCCGAGGTCGGCGAGCGGGCGGGCCGCCTCGCGAACGCTCTGCGCGACGAACTCGGAGTCGTCGGCGACCAGCGCGTCGCGACACTCATGTGGAACAACGCAGAGCACGTGGAGGCGTATCTCGCGGTCCCCTCCATGGGCGCCGTGCTCCACACTCTCAATCTTCGGCTGCCCGTCGAGCAGTTGATCTGGATCGTGAACCACGCGGCCGACCGCGTCGTCATCGCCAACGGCTCCCTGCTGCCGCTGCTCGCGCCGATCCTCCCGCACCTGCCGACCATCGAGCATGTGATCGTGTCGGGCCCCGGTGACCGTTCGCTGCTCGACGGTGTCGGGCCGAGCGTGCGGGTGCACGAGTACGAGGCGCTGATCGCGGACCGCCCCACCACGTACGACTGGCCGGAGCTGGACGAGCGCACCGCCGCCGCCCTCTGCTACACCTCGGGCACCACCGGCGACCCCAAGGGCGTCGTCTACTCGCACCGGTCCATCTACCTGCACTCGATGCAGGTCAACATGGCCGAGTCGATGGGCCTGACGGACAAGGACACCACCCTCGTGGTCGTGCCCCAGTTCCACGTCAACGCCTGGGGCCTGCCGCACGCCACCTTCATGACCGGCGTCAACATGCTCATGCCGGACCGCTTCCTGCAGCCCGCCCCGCTGGCCGAGATGATCGAGCGCGAGAAGCCGACGCACGCGGCGGCCGTCCCCACGATCTGGCAGGGTCTGCTCGCCGAAGTCACCGCCAACCCGCGCGACCTCACCTCGATGGCGACCGTGACCATCGGCGGCTCGGCCTGCCCGCCGGCGCTCATGGAGGCGTACGACAAGCTCGGTGTGCGGCTCTGCCAGGCCTGGGGCATGACGGAGACCTCACCACTCGGCACCATGGCCAACCCGCCCGCCGGTCTCACCGCCGACGAGGAATGGCCGTACCGCATCACCCAGGGCCGCTTCCCGGCCGGCGTCGAGGCGCGGCTGAAGGGCCCGGCCGGCGAGGCCCTTGCCTGGGACGGCGAGTCCGCCGGTGAGCTGGAGGTACGCGGTGCCTGGATCGCGGGCGCGTACTACGGCGGTGCGGGCGGCGAGGACTTCAAGCCCGCCGACAAGTTCAGCGAGGACGGCTGGCTCAAGACCGGCGACGTCGGCGTGATCAGCGCCGACGGCTTCCTCACCCTCACCGACCGCGCCAAGGACGTCATCAAGTCCGGCGGCGAGTGGATCTCCAGCGTCGAGCTGGAGAACGCGCTGATGGCCCACCCCGACGTCGCGGAGGCGGCGGTCGTCGCCGTGCCGGACGACAAGTGGGGCGAGCGGCCCCTGGCGACCGTGGTGCTGAAGGACGGGGCGACGGCCGGCTACGAGGAGCTGAAGTCGTTCCTGGGCGGCCGGATCGCGAAGTGGCAGCTGCCGGAGCGCTGGGCGATCATCCCGGCGGTCCCGAAGACCAGCGTGGGCAAGTTCGACAAGAAGGTGATCCGCAAGCAGTACGCGGCGGGCGAACTGGACGTCACGCAGCTCTAGGGGTGTCCGGACGGTAGAAGGGCCCCGCACCAGGCGAATTCGCCTGGTGCGGGGCCCTTCTACCGTCTTGCGCGATGTTCGCGTACGTACGGATCAGTTGGTGCCGATCTTCGCCAACAGGTCCACGATGCGGCCCTGTACGTCGCTGCTGGTGGAGCGCTCCGCGAGGAAGAGCACCGTCTCGCCGGAGGCGAGCCGGGGGAGCTCGTTCTCGCTGAGGCCGGCCGAGGTGTAGACGACCAGCGGGGTGCGGTTCAACTGCCCGTTCGCACGCAGCCAGTCCACGATCCCGGCGCGCCTGCGGCGTACCTGCATCAGGTCCATCACCACCAGGTTCGGCCGCATCTGCGTCGCCAGCGTGACCGCCTCGGTGTCCGTCGCCGCGCGTGCGACCTGCATACCGCGCCGCTCCAGCGTTGCCGTCAGGGCGAGCGCGATCTCCTCGTTCTCCTCGATGAGCAGTACGCGTGACGGGTGCTGCTCGCTGTCGCGCGGCGCGAGCGCCTTCAGGAGTACGGCGGGATCGGCGCCGTACGCCGCTTCGCGCGTCGCCTGCCCAAGACCGGCCGTGACCAGCACAGGGACCTCGGCGGCGACGGCCGCCTGGCGCAGGGACTGGAGCGCGGTGCGGGTGATCGGCCCGGTCAGCGGGTCGACGAAGAGCGCCGCGGGGAAGGCGGCGATCTGCGCGTCGACCTCCTCGCGGGAGTGCACGATCACCGGGCGGTAGCCGCGGTCGCTGAGCGCCTGCTGGGTGGAGACATCGGGGGCCGGCCAGACCAGCAGGCGGCGCGGGTTGTCGAGCGGCTCCGGGGGCAGCTCGTCGTCGACGGGCTGCGGCTGGGGCCGGTTGGCCACCTCCACGGCGCCGTTGGGCCCGTCCAGGGGCTCGGGGCCCTCGGAGCCCTCGTCGGGTGCTCCTATCGCGTACGCCCGCCCCTCGGCCTGCGCCGACATCCGCTGCTGGGGCGGGCCCTGGGGATGCGGGCGGGGGGCGGTCGGCTCGTCCGGTGCGGGGGTCTCGGCGGACGGGGACGCCGGGGACGGCTCCGCCTGCTGCCGCTCGGAGAGCTTGCGGCGGCGGCCGGAGCCGAGCGTCTGGTTCTGCTGCTGGGCGATCTGCTGCGCGAAGGGCATGCCCTGCCCGAGGGTGCGCACGCTGAACGCACGCCCCTGCGTCGAGTCGGCCGGCATCGGCGCGGGTGCGGGAGCCTCGGCGGGCAGCGGCTGGGCCGGGGGCAACGGCTGTGCGGCGCGCGGCTGCTGGTGCCCGGGGGCGGGGCCGGGGGCGAAGGGGGTGGGGTTCCTGCCGTTGCCGCGCTCCTCGTCACTGTCCTCGTTGTCCTCGCGGCCGCCCCCGCTCACCGAAGCGGGCCAGGTCTGCGTCGACCCGATCGCCGTGGTGGTGGCCCCGACGGGAGCCGTCCCGCCGGCTGCGGCCCAGCTCTGGGGCGCGGCTACAGCGGCGCCGGTGTCGTGGGCGGCGGGTGCGGCGGGTGTGCCGTAGGCGGCCTGTGCGTTCTGTGCGCTCTGCGGGTTCTGTGCGTCCTGTGGCACGGATTCGCCGGGGAGTTGGGCGGATCGTGCGGGCTGCTGCGGCCCGTCCTGCCGCCCCCTGCGCCGCCCCGTCGGGTTGGTCACCGGATGCGGCTGCGGCGGGGTGTGGTCGGCGCTGGGATCGGACCGTACGGCGTCATGGCGACCCGGCAGCGAGGCGTCCGCCGCACCGGCCGTCGGCGGCACCCGGTCGGCCTCGGCCGGCGGCAGCGCGAACGCGGTCCGCGCACCGCCCTGGCCCAGTGCCTGGCCCTGTGTCTGATTCTGTGTCTGGCCCTGGGGGTGCCCTTCGGACCGCTCCTGCGCCGGGGCGAGCGCCCGCCGGGCACGCCGTCCGGCCGCCTGCTGTTGCTGCTGGGCGTTGCTCCCGGCGGGGGGCGCGGCGGGCAGGGCGGGGAGCGCGCGGGGGCCCTCGTACGCCCCCTCCCCACCACGCCGTGCGCGGCGCCCTGTCGGGATCGGGACATCGGTGGGCACGCCCTGGGGCGGCACCGTCTCGCCGAGCGCCGCGCGCCCGGTGCCGTGCGCCCCCTCGGCGGCCGTCACGACCGAGCCCTCGGCGGGCGCCGGGATCCGGCCGGCGGGGGCGATGGCGCGCAGCTCCACATCACTGCCGACTCCGCCACCGCTGCCGCCACTGCCGCCGCCCGTCGGCTCCTCGACATGGCTGGGCCGACCACGCCTGCGGCCCGTGCCTCCGGAGCCGGGCCCGGAGGTCTCGCCCGAGTTCTGGGCCGGAATACGCTCCTGCTGACCGCCACCGGACTCGTCCGGCGTACCACGGCGCGCCCTGCGCCGACCGGTCGGCGGGACCGGCTCCCCGTCGGCACCGACAGCGAGGTTCTCGCCCGGCCGCCCGTTCTGACTGTTCTCCCCGTTCTCCCCGCTCTCGTTCTTCTCGTGCTGCTCGTTGCCCAGGAACGCGTTGGTGGAGGCCCGCCGGGCGCGCCGCCCGGCCCCGTCCGTGCCCGTCTGCTGACCGGGCAGCTGCGCCGAGGTGGGCGTGTCGTCCCGGCGCGTCGGCTGCGGCACCGCGACAGCGACCGTCCCCGCACCGTTGCCGAGGGGGACTTCGAGTACGTACGCACTCCCGCCCATCCCCGGCACCTCATGCGTCTGCAGCACCCCACCGTGCGCCTGCACGATGCCCCGCACGATGGGCTCGTGCACCGGGTCTCCCCCGGCGTACGGCCCGCGCACCTCGATGCGTACGACGTCACCGCGCTGCGCCGCCGCGACCACGATTGTCGAGTCCAGGTACCCGCCACCGGCCGGCGCTGCGGGCGCCTTGCCCGTCGAGTCGATCCCGGCCACGTCGGCGACCAGATGCGCGAGAGCTGTCGCCAGCCGTACCGCGTCCACCTCGGCCTCTATCGGCGGCGCATGCACCGCGAACTGCGCGCGGCCCGGCCCGATCAGCTCGATCGCACCGTCCACACCGGCCGCCACGACCGCGTCGAGCAGGACCTTCTGCTTGTCCAACTGGACCGTGCCCGCCATGAGCCGCTGGAAGCCCAGCACGTTGTCGACGAGGGTGGTCATCCGCGCGTATCCGGCGGTCAGATGGTGCAGGATCTGATTCGCCTCGGGCCACAGCTGGCCCGCCGGGTCGGCGGCGAGCGTCCCCAGCTCGCCGCGCAGCTCCTCAAGGGGCCCGCGCAGCGAGTCGCCCAGGACGGCGGTCAGCTGGGCCTGCCGGCCGGCCATCTCCTCGTACCGCGAGGTCTCCCGGTCGAGCACCTCGGCGTGCTTTTCGACCAGTTCGTCACGGAGCCGGGTTTCCCGCGTGAGCGCTTCGGTGTGCTTTTCGACCAGTTCGTCGTGGAGCCGGGTTTCCCGTGCAAGCGCTTCGGCGTGCTCCTCGACCAGTTCGTCGTACGGGCGGCGGTCCGTGAAGGTCATCACCGCGCCGACGAGCTGGTCGCCGTCACGCACCGGGGCGGTCGTCAGGTCGACGGGAACCGCCTTGCCGTTCTTCGCCCACAGCACCTGCCCGCGCACCCGGTGCTTACGACCGGACTTGAGGGTGTCGGCGAGCGGTGACTCCTCGTACGTGAAGGGGGTGCCGTCCGCGCGCGAGTGCACGGCGAGCGGGTGCAGCTCCTTGCCGCCCAGGTCGCTCGCCCGGTACCCGAGGATCTGCGCGGCGGCCGGATTGACCAGGACGACCCTGCCGTCCGTGTCCGTACCGACCACACCTTCGGAGGCGGCCCGCAGGATCATCTCGGTCTGGCGCTGCGAACGGGCCAGCTCCGCCTCGGTGTCCATGGCGCCCGACAGGTCCCGCACGACGAGCATCAGGAGCTCGTCGCCGGTGAAGCTCTGCCGGTCGTGCTGCGCGTCCCGCAAGGCGTCGCGGCCGTCCGCCAGATTCGCGCTGGTCACCTCGACCGGGAGCTCTGTCCCGTCGGTGCGCCGCGCCATCATCCTGGTCGGCTTCGTACGCCCTTGCTCGTCGGCGCCGTCCGCCCGCCGCATCGACCCCGGGATCAGCTTCGAGTCGAACCCCGGCAGCAGATCGAGCAGCCCGCGCCCGACAAGGCCGGTGCCCGGCGACTCGAACGTCTCTAGGGCGATGGTGTTGGCGTTCACGACGGTGCCGTTGCAATTGACGAGCAACAGCCCGTCCGGAAGCGCGTCGAGTATCGCCGCGAGGCGAGCAGCGCCTCGGGATGGCCTGCTGCTCACGACGACTGTTCCTCCCTGACGTACCGCACCTTGCCGACAGCCGTTCCCATCTTGCCCCTGGGGCCGCGTGCTGTCACTGGAGGGAGTCTAAAGGCAGGCGATGGCCGCGCGACGGCGGATGAGGGGGAGCTCTCACCGAGGTTGTGTGCGCGCGGGCGCACAACTGGGCCTGTCACACCCGCCGTGACCTGGTACGAGTCCCCCGCAGCCGGGGCCGAAACCGCTGCCGGAAGGGCTCCCCGGACCGCTCTTGTGTCCGTTTTAGGAACGCGCGTACGGCAGCACCGGTGCGACGGGAAGCGTCGGCAGCACCGGGGTCATCGTGTTCCAGCGGGAGATCTCGCAGCCGTCGCCGCGGCCGAAGACGGCATCGACGGGCCGCCCCTGCCAGCTCCCGGTGACCCGGGCGGTGGCGGCCCCGCCGTACTGCTGCGTGCACATCTGCCCCTCGGGCACGGGCGCGAAGGGGTCCTCGCCCTGCCCGGCCAGCTCCCCGAGCCGGTCACAGGCGGCCTGCGCCCGCGGATGGCTGCCCCCGGTGGGCCCGCACTCCAGCGTGTACGTCGCGTCCGCGGCGGGGTCCCCGGTCTCGGAGGTGGTCACGGTGAGCCGGTCCTCCCCGGAGTGCAGCAGCGGCACGGGGAGGGGACCGCCGGCGGCGATGGCGCCGGGCGCGGTGACGGACAGCGCGGCGAGGGACGCGGCGGCGGTGAGAACGAGGCGGCGCAGCATGCGGGCTCCTGGGGCGTGGGGGTGCGTGGGGACACGAAGGGACGGGACTCCCTGCTCCCTACTAACGCTCCACAGCCCTTGGCGTTGCGCCACAGGAACGGTTTTGCTCTGCGGCCGGGGCGCCTAGTACCGTGGGAAGCGATTGGTGACAGCCCGCAAGGCTGTGACATCATCTGCACGCACCCACTCGCGCAGGCGAGAGCGTGTGCTGGAGGCGTCGCCTAGTCCGGTCTATGGCGCCGCACTGCTAATGCGGTTTGGGTTTTAAAACCCATCGAGGGTTCAAATCCCTCCGCCTCCGCGTGTGATCACCGAAGCCCCGGTCCCCAGGACCGGGGCTTCGGCCGTCCACGGCCGTCCCTCACCACGCAGGCACCGCACAGGGCCGTTCGGGTGCTCTTCAGGGGCTCGCTCGGGGGCCGCGCAGAAGGCTGTTTCCGCAGCTCAGACGGGGTCCGGCTAATGGATTTCGTATGGCGGCGCAGGTCATGTAATGTTGTTCTCGCAACGCCGACGGGGCAGGAAACGCCCCGGACGCCAAGCACTCGTAGCTTAACGGATAGAGCATCTGACTACGGATCAGAAGGTTGCAGGTTCGAATCCTGCCGAGTGCACAGAGAAACGCCAGGTCAGGGCCCTGATTCTCCCAAGTGGAGGTCGGGGCCTTTCTGTTGACGTCTCACAGAATCTCACGCGTCGCTGTCCGTGACTGTTTGATTACAGCTCAGCCGAGCAGTTCCATCAGCTTCTCCGAGCCCGCCTTCAGAGACTGAAGGTCCGGGTGGACGTACGTCCGCTTGGTGAAGGACAGGTCGCTGTGACCGGCCCACGCCGAGACGACCGTGTCCGGCACGCCGTTGTTCGCCATCCACGACAGGCAGGCGTGGCGCGCGTCGTAGAGCCGGGTCTTGCGGACGCTGGCCGAGGCCATGAGCTTGTACGCCTCGCGCCGCAGCTTGTCCGTCCTCCAGTCCTTGCCGGGATCGTCGACCACGACGCGGCCGGACGCCTCGTACCCGTCGCCCGCCTTGAGGCGCTCGCGCAGCTGGCGGGTATGGAAGGCCTTCAACGCCTGCAGGACGACCAGGGGCAGCGGGAGCCAGCGGTCTCCCGCCACCGATTTGGTGTCCTTTTCGATTACCTTGCCTGCAACCAGCGTGCGCGTGATCTCGACACCGACAGTGCCGTGCTCCAGATCGATGTCCATCCAGCGCAGGCCGACGACCTCGGCAGGGCGCAGGCCGACCAGGGACAGAAGCATCACCGCGTGCAGCGGGGTGTTGGCGCAGTGCGTGAGGAAGGTCCTGACCTCATCCTCGTGCCAGGGCTTCCTCTCTTTCTTTTTCTTCCGAGCCTCTTTGCGGGCGGCGCGCGGGATCTTCACGTACTGGGCGACGTTCCTCGTGAGGACCTGGCGCCGGATGCCGAGTTCGAGAACGGCACGCAGGCGGCCCAGAGTCAGCTCGCAGGTGCGCACGCTCAGGCCGGTGCCGGGTTTGCCGCCGATGCGACGGGCCTTGGTGAGCATCCAGGTGATCAAGGCGTCGACTTCGTCCTCGGTCAGCTCCTGCACGGGCTTCTTCCCCAGGCGGGTGCGGACGTAGCGCATGGCGTCTTCGTAGGAACGCTTCGTGGCGGCCTCGACGTCCTTGGTCGCCTCCACCAGCCAGGCGTCGACGAGCGCCTCGACGGCCATCTTCGAGGGCGCGACATACGTTCCCTGGGAACGCTGATGCCTGATCCGGGTGTACTCGGCCTCTGCCTCCTTCTTGGTGTCCTTGGTGACGGTGAGCTGCTTGCGCTTGCCCGTCTGCGGGTCCTTGCCGACGTCGATGACGAAGCGGTAGCGGACCGTTCCGTCGTCGAGCGTTATTCCCTTGATGGGATCTGGCATCAGCCTTCTTCCTGTTGTTCTCCGAACGGCGCCCAGCTTTGCCACCCTTGGGCATCGCTGACGGCGTCAACCAGCTCGCGGACGGCCCTGTCGTAGGCGTCCACGGCTTGCTGCGGTGCATCCAGGAGGGCGCACAGGTGGCCGAACTGGTTCACCGGGGGCAGGGCTTCTTCCATCAGCTCGCGGCCGTGCTCACGGAACCAGCCGACGGTGCGGAACTTGACCTGCCCAGTGGTGGCTGGGGCCTGCGCGGGCTCCGGCTCGGGCTCGTTGGTGCCGAGTTCGAGCCGGCTCGGTTCCTTGCCCGAGAGGACCGCCTGCATGCTGCCCACACCCCATCCCAGAGCCTTCTCGATCTGTGTCAGGCTCTGCGGCCAGCGCAGCCCCCTGGGTACGCGGCCCTTCTCGGCACCGCGCACGCTGCCGACAGAGACACCGGCCCTGTCAGCGAGTTCCTCCTGCAGCAGCCCGTGGCGCTCGCGTTCAGCACGGACCACGGCTCCGAGGTGCGCCCAGGTGTCAGGGTCCTTGGTCCAGGGCATGCGGTGTTCTCCCTTTGGCGCTGGCGCTGGCGCTGGCGGTGGCGGTGGCGCCCTCCTTATTAAGAGGATGTCTCACGTGGTGAGTTTGGCGAGTTTCACGGCTTCCCCTCTACCTGGTCTCAAGTCACCGGTCGCGACGGTGGCGGGCGGCACTGGTTCTACCGGGCCGACCGACGCCTGCGGTCGCGCTCCTTCAAGACAGAGGACTCGACATTCGTGCGGAGGGCGGGTACGTAGTCGCCGCTCCGTCAGCGCACCCCTCCGGGCGCCGGTACATGAGCGTCCCGGACGTGATCGCCCCCGCTCCGGAATGGCTGCAGGAGATGGCCGGTGAGGCGCCGGAGAGCGAACCGTCGGACCTGTGCCTCCCGAAGCGGGTGCTGGCAGCGCTGCACGCTCCTTACGGGCAGAGGAACGAGGCATTGTTCCGGGTGTACCGGTGGTCGCTGTCGGTCGGCATGGAGGACATGGAAATCACCAGTCTGGTCTTGGCCTACCCGCTGGCCAGCAAGGTCCGGAGCAAGTCAGATCCGCTGGGGTGGCTGCTGGACGACATCCAGCGGTACCGGATGCAGCATGTTGAGCCGCTCGGGTTCTCCCCGGTGGAGCACATCGAGATCACCCAGGAGTACGTGGCCACCCTGCCCTCCTCTCCAAGGAAGGTCATCACCTGCGTCCAGAACCTGGCTGTGGTCCGAAGGAACAAGCAGGTCACCGTCTCCCGTGGGGAACTGGCCATCCTTGCCTCGGTGAGCTGTGGCACGATCACCAACTCCCTGAGCAGGCTGATCGCGAGGGACACGCTCCTTTCCTTGGTAGGAGTCAAGAAGACCTCCGGCACCCTAGCCAACTCCTTCCACCTTCGGATCCCCCCACAGGTCATCAGAGGATTGGACGGGAAGGCCAGAGGTGGCCACCTTCTGACCCCCACCAGCCCCACAGCAGACTCTGTGTTTGGTGGGGGTCAAAAGTTGGCCACCTTGACGCCTGGCCGGGTTGACCCCTCTCACGACGCCAGCCGGTGGCAGGCCCTGGGCTCGTCCTGGCGTTACCTGGAGCAGCTCACCACCTCGAAGACCAGGAGTCGGCCCGAACACGAGCTGAACACCTCCTCGCGCAGCGCCCGCCGGAACCTCCTTCGCCTGGTCGAGTTCGGCTTGGTTGTACGGGAGGGCTACACGTACCGACGAGCGGACAACTGGCGAGAGCTTCTGGAAAACGTCGCCGAGAAGCACGGCACCGCCGGACGCAAACAGCAGGAGTTTGACCGCCTTGAGCGCGAGCGTCTAGCCCGGCGCCTGGCCCGGGTCGAGTACGCCCAAACCCACGGCGTCCCGATGAAGCGCAACCAGCCCGAACTCCCAGTCGTGGCCGCCTAGCCCGACCACCGCATAGGAGCACTCCGTGCTCATCAGCAAGGAGCCGCAAGCCCACCAGCGCCCCGCAGAACCCGTCCCCGCGCCGAGGAGACCCAGGCCCGCCCACCTGGATGACGCGGCGACTTCCAGGACCCGCCTGCAGGGGCCCAGGTGGCCTCCCTGCGGATGTTGACTCGACGACCTCTACAGCCGGGCGCCGGAGGGCGTCTGACGCACCACCAGGGACGGCTTGTAGGGGACGTCCCACCACCCCCTACACCCGGGATCCACCACCTCTGCCCGGATCAGCCGCACCAGGCCCACGACCCCGAGACGCTCCCGCTCCCCGCCCTGGCCTCGCTCGCCTGAGAGGGTTGCCGGCTCAGCACGCTCTTCGCTGGCGCTGCCGTGCACAGTCTCGCGGGCGTTGCTTGCGTCTGCCTGCCGACATCCCCGAGATCCTGGGGACGGTCGGCGTCCATGCTCGCTCTCAAGGGCCTGCAGCGACTGCTGCTTCCTGCGTCCTGACGCGCAAGGGCGGAGCCATCTACTGGAGGTTGGGAATCATGAACTCTGCTGGCCGAGAGGCCAGGGCTGATGCGTTCTCAGCTGGCGAGATGAGCTGATCGCCTGTGTACGTGGCGGTTCGGGTGGTTGGCCCGGTTGGGGAACGAGAAACGCGACCCCCGATGATCAAGGTCCTTGAAGCCTTTGATCATGAACAGGGGTCGCGTTCGCGTGCCATCCTCCCTGATCGGTGTCCTGCATCGCCACCGCAAGGACGCCGGCCTGCCCTGCCCACTGCCTGACGGTCCTGAACTCTCCTCGCTGGCCGACGTCTTGGACCGGCTGCCCGATCCCCGGCGTGTTCGCGGCCGCCGCTACCAGCTGGGCGCACTGCTCGGGTTGTGTCTGCTGGCGGTCCTGGGTGGCGCCACCACGCTGGCCGGCACCGCACGGTTCGCCATCGACAGTCCTTGCGAGGTCCGGGCACGGCTCGGACTGACCCGTCTCCCGCGCGCCACGACGCTTGGCCGTCTGCTGGCCCGGATCGACGGCGACGCGCTCGATGATGCCGTCGGTGCCTGGCTGGAACGCTTCTCACGCGACCCCGTCGAGAACGCCGGCCCGGAGCTGGCCGGGCTGGCGGTCGACGGCAAGGCAGTGCGGGGCAGTCGCGACGGGACCCAGTCGGCCGTTCATCTGCTCGCCGCCGTCCTGCACGAGGGCCAGGCGGCCATCGCCCAGCGACAGATCGCCGCCAAGAGTCGAGTAGCCGGGGGGAGTTTCACCCCCCGGCTCTCGCAGAACCGTGCGTAAAGATCTCTCTTTACACGGCTCTTGCCGTTCTGATCACCAGGCTGAGGACGCTGCGGTGGTCACCTTCCAGTGCGCGAACATACGGGGGTATCGCTGGGCGATGTCCCGCATCTTCGAAAGGGCCTTGCGCAGCGCCGCGAGCCGCTTGTACTTCTTGCGGATCCATCGCACCAGGTAGGCGTTGATGCGCTGTAGGAGGGGGGTCAGGGCCGATTGGTAGAAGCGGCCGTAGTAGTTGACCCAACCCGCCACGATCGGGTTGATCCGTCGGGCGAGTTCCACGAAGGAGAGATCGGACCGTCGGTGAAGACGCCAGCTGCGCACTTCCCCGCTGATCCGTTTCAAGGCGTCCTTGCTGATTGCAGGCTCGAAGGACAGGAAACGCCTGCCCCACTTGTCCTGCGACTTGCGCGCGCGGAACGTGTACCCGAGGAAGGTGAACTCCATGTGCTCATAGGAGCCCTGGCGTTGCCCGTCCCGGCAGTAGACGATCCTGGTCTTGTCGGGGTGCAGTTGCAGCCCGACCTTCTCCATCCTGTCCGTGAGCGCGGCCAGCACTTCGCGGGCCTGACGCTCAGTGACGCAGTGCACGACGGCGTCGTCTGCATACCGTTCGAACGTGACGGTGGGATGCTCCCGGGCCAGCCACATGTCGAACGCGTAGTGCATGAACAGGTTCGCGAGCACGGGCGAGACCGCTGATCCCTGTGGGGTTCCACGGTCCCGCTGTTGCAAGGTCCCGTCGGGCAGTTGAAGCGGCGCTTGGAGCCATCGCTTCACATATAAAATCACCCAGACGGCATCGGTGTGCGCTTCCACTGCCTTGACGATGAGGTCCCATCGGACGCTGTCGAAGAACTTCTGGATGTCAAGCTCGATCACCCAGTCCTTCTTCCAGCAGCGTCGTCGGCAGGACTCCACCGCATCCAGCGCCGAGCGCCCCGGCCGGTAGCCGTAGGAATCCTCATGAAAGACGGGCTCGGCCCGGTCCATGAGGTGCCTGGCGGCTACGGTCTGGGCAACTCTGTCGGCCACCGTGGGCACGCCCAAGATCCTTGAGCCGCCGCGGGGCGACGACTTGGGGATCTCCACCGCACGTACCGGCGGCGGGAAATACGTCCCGGACGACATACGATTCCAGATCTTGTACAGATTGTTCTTCAGATCCTTGTCGAAGTCCTCAAGGGACTGCCCATCCACACCGGGCGCACCCTTGTTCGCCTTAACTCCCTTGTATGCCTCCCAGACTTCCCGCTTCGAGATCTCAAACGGCTTGCCTGTTGACTTCAACGTGTCCATATAGTTCCTCCCGGAGAGCGTCCGGTTGTCTAGATACACAACGTCACGAATAGCCCGACCCCTTCGCTCCACCTCTATTACAGAGGCTTCATCACTACTACGAGCCGGTCCGCCGGCGCGCCTCGTATCGGTACTCGATCCCTCGCGGTTTCAGCCGCTTGGGACACTCCCTCTCGCCACCCCTACCAGGGCAGACAGTGCCGAGGAGCGCCTTCTCCTGTTCCGTACGGAAGCGGCAGATCAGGCTCACGTCGTCTTCATGCCGGACACCGCCTGGCCAATAAGCGGGCACCCGCCAGGCTCATCCCGGAACCCGTTGTACGTCCCGGTTCTGATGTCGTCTAAGAATCTTTCGACACTTCAGCAACGATTCACTTGCGTTCGTCTTCCTGATCCCCACCTGACGCCTCTTACGACGCCTTTTCCTCAATCGCTCACCACGACAGTCATTAGCTAGCGCAGCATGAGGCGGTTTGAAGCCTCCCCCGCAGGGCGGCTCCGAAGGGCCAAACACCTTCATCTCCCGTACAGCACTACTTCAAGGCAGCTTTCCTACAACCAGCTCCTCTACGTATTCAGGACACACGCAACGAAATCCCCGCGTTCGCCCCGCTGCTGGAACGGCTCGACCTGCGCCGTTACATCGTCACCGCCGATGCGATGCACACCCAGACCGGCCACGCGGAGCAGATCCGAGAGCGAGGCGGCCACTACATCCTGATCGTGAAGGGCAACCAGAAGAACCTCCGGCGCCAGATGCGCCGGCTGCCCTGGCGCGACATCCCGCTCCAGCACCGCGTCCGCGAGAACGGGCACGGACGCCGCGAGATCCGCCGGCTGAAGGTCTGCACCGTGAAGCCCGGACTGTTCTTCCCTCACGCTGTCCAGGGAATCGAGGTCAAACGCCGCCGCACCAGCCGCACCACCGGCAAGACCACGATCACAACGGTCTACGCCGTCACCAGCCTCGCTCCCGAGCAGGCCGACCCGGACAGGCTCGCCGAGCTCGTCCGCGGACACTGGCAGGTCGAGGCCCTGCACCACGTCAGGGACGTGACGTTTACCGAGGACGCCTCCCGCGTCCGTACCGGCACCGCACCACGCGCCATGGCCACCTTCCGCAACCTCGCCATCGGCCTCATCCGGCAGAAGGGAGGAGCGAACATCGCCGCCGCGACCGACCACTACCGGTCACGACCCGACCACGCACTCCAACTACTCGATCTCGAAATCTGAGAACGCATCAGCCCTGGCCGAGAGGCGACCATCGAAGAGATCGTCTACGAGGAGCTGGGCATCAGTCCCGAGGTCTTCCACAAGGTTTGTGGAGAAGTTGTACCGCCCTCCTTCGAAGCACGGTTGACAAAGGTGGAGGAGAAGCGTGCCCGCAACGGGAGATCCTTTCGCAAGCTCACCTTCAGGCCGGAGGACGCAGAGTACGAGTGGACAGTCCACCACTGGCCGCACAGGACTTACGGATTCATCGTTGGTCCGGAGCACGTCAATGAGGTGCTGGAAGTCGAAGTCGAGTACAAGGGCAAAGACTTCACACACCTGAGTAACGTGCGTCGGTGCACCGACGGCTGGTGGATCCCCATGAAAAAGGCGGTCCTGGTGGCCCGGAGGGACCCGAAGCGCCGAGCGGGCCCCAGGAGCCGGTCACCGCCTCCTCGTGGGCCAGACCGCAAACGGCGGCCGAGGCGGCCTACATTCAGCAGCAGGCGCCTGCACCGCCTGCACGGCAGATGTCAGCAACGGCGTTCTTCCGGTCGCTTGCTAAGTGAGCTGAGCGCGTCCCTGGATTCTGGAACGCACTTGCTATCTCTCGGACGTGATGGACTCAGCGTGAGTTCAACGTCCGTCTCGCTGCATTGATGAGGTTATGGGCGTCGACGCCATACACGGCGGACTCCCGGAGCGTCTTCCAGGTCCGCAGATAGGTGTCCACGCTGGCTTCGTCGTCGATCCACAACTCCGCGTGCCAGTTCTCGACGATCACCTGGCGGTCGTCGTAGATCCAGAAGGCTGTGGCCGGGGGGATCTTGAGCGAGGCGGACATCGGGATGATCCCTAGCTCTACGGTGACCAGGCCGACGGCTCCTGCGAGGCGGTCGAGCTGGGCCGCAAGTACCGACGGCGGACAGATCAAGGCATGAAGGGCGGCCTCCCACATGATGAGATGGAAACGCTTCGAGGAGTCGTACAGCGCCTCTTGCCGCTTCATGCGGGACTGTACTGCTTCCTCGGTGTCGCGCGGCGAGCGCTGGAGCTCTGCGTATCTCGTGAAGATCGATCGGGCGTAGTCCGGCGTCTGGAGAATTCCGAAGATCATGGAGGACTCCCAGCCACGGAACACGGAGGCGTCGGCATGAGCGCTCAAGTGGGTGTCCTGGACCGCTTTGTGTCCCGAGGCCAGCTGTCGCCGCCATGACCGAATGTGGGACTCGAAGCCGCGGAGGCGCGCCATTAGCTCGTCGTAGGCCTCGGTCTGGCCGGTTGCCTCCGCCCACTTGCGCAGGTCATCGGGTGTGGGAGTCTGCCTGCCGTTCTCCAGCCTACTGACCTTGGACTTGTTCCACCCGTACTGCTCGGCGAGCTCCGTACCGGTGAGCCGGCCCCCAGGGGCGGAGAGCCGGAGTTCGCGCAGCCGTACCCCGAGTGCTTGCCGCGCCTGTTGGTAGTCCGTGCTCACCGGTACGCACCTGTCTCAGTCCTCCTTCGCGGTCAACCGGGCCGCGAACTCCTCGTACGGGATGGCATGATGCAGCACCGCGTCGCGCACCATGGCGTACCGCAGTACTGCTGCAGGCTCCGTGATCAGCTCGACGCTGACCAAGTTGTCGGCGTCGTCGAAGTTGAGCAGAGCGACCAGCCGCGAGTCGAAGATCCAGAAATCTTCTGTACGCAGGCCAAGGCCGTCGGCTTCCTTTCGCCACAGACTGAGGATCTTCTCGCCGACGGCGCTGTTGCGACGCGCGTTGTCGAGTAGATAGAGCTGGCCAGCTGTCGGCGGGTTGTCGACCATGCGGACACGCTCGAACCGTTTGCCGAGCGCAATCTGCTCACGGCGCTCTGCACACCATTCCGCGTCAACTCCCCACCAGTTGACCGGCTCGCCCTGGATGAACTGGGCGTAAGTGTCCGTGAGCTCGTCAGACGCGTACCTACGGCGGGTCTCAAGGCGCCACGCCGTGTGCTCGAACTGCGTGAAGAGTCGGTCGAACTCGTCCAGCCCGATGATGTTCGGCACTCGGACGACCTCCTTCGGGCCGAAGTCGACCAGCAGCTCGCGCGGCACCACGATGGGTACCTCGCCCTCGTTCAGGTGCCGGAGCTGGGCGATGTCGTCAGGGTCTGTGAGGGCAGGGCCGTGCACGATGACCTCACCGGTGTCGAGGTCTTCATGAATGGACGGGCATCCGTTGACGCCGCTGCCCGTGCCGTTGCAACGCAGCCGTCGGGTCATGATCACGTCCTTCCGTCAGGGGACTGATCTCTCAAGCTTCCATGAGGCCAACGCCCTGCGCTTCTGGTTCTGACGGCCTAAATTGGCAACTTTACGCAACTTCGTCGAGAGGGAGAGCAACTTCGCGCAACTTCCATGGCGTCTCATAACTCCCCCTCCTTACCGTCGCGTTCATGGCTAGAGCACACCAGGCGCAGGACGTCGATCCTTTCGTGGCCACCGAGTGTCTGAGGTCGGCCCTTTCTCAGGCAGGCATAGTGCTGCCGTCGCTCGCAGTGGATGCCGGCTCGCCCACTCTTGGGCTCGTGGAGCTAGGGCGCGTACGTGCCGACGTCGCCAAGCGGCTGGCAGAGGCGCTCCGACAAGGCGGCGAGAAATGATCGGCGACAAGTCTCGGGCAGGAATTCCCTCCCTGTGCGTGCCCTCACCACCGGGTCTTGAGGGCAGTGCGATGAGCGATCCCACCACCGAGACCGCCTCGTTGTCTCCGGAGTGCGCTGTCGCTCTCCGCCTCGATTACGAGTACCTGCACGCGGAGTGTGGCCAGGCGGAGGACGTTCCTCTGCCCTGGGGCGCCGGACTCCTGCTCGTGCACCGCTGCACCTGTCTCTGCCACGGCTACAACCGCCAGGACTCCACCCAAGACACCCGCTTCAGCCAAGCTCCAAGTAGCCCTCGCTGGAACGGGATCCGCAAGGCGCCCGCACCGCGCTTTCAGCCGATTCAGGCTGACAGGCGGGACGGGCTCAAATCGGTACGGCACGACCTGTCTCCGAAGGAGTAGTCCATGACCGTCACGCTCGACCGACCCGCCAGCACCCGCATGCGGGACCCGAAAGAACTCCTCAACGCCGTCCAGCCCCACATCAAGCACCTGACGATCAACGTGCTGGATAGCGGCATGACCCTGTGGAAGCGCGAGGTCGCCCTACTGCTGCGGGACCACACGATGGTCCGTGACATGGCCGAGCGGATCCTCGGCAACGCCGTCATGTACACCATCGGCTGCATGGAGCACCCACAGGTCCACCTCGGAGTCGGCAAGCTCGTCGACATCGGAGTTCACCAGCTCATCCTCGACACGCCCGTGTGGTGGGCCCTCTGCGACGTGTACAACGAGGGTCGCTACAAGCACCACGCCCCGTTCATCGAACGCCGCCGCGATGGCCTGTGCCTGCGCACGGCAGACTTCCTGGAGTCCATCGGCTTTGACATCGACGAAGAGCTGTGGGCGATCGACGGCACAGACTGCTCGCCGTGCGACAACAAGGTCCCCGACAGCCACTGAACGGTCCTACGCTGGCCCCTGTCCTCAGTCCCCCCGGAGGACAGGGGCCAGCCCTTGCGAAGAGGAATTGCCTTGCCCGCACAACACGACATCGGCGCCGAGACGGAGCTGTGGGACACCTTCGCCGCTTCCGCCTTCAAGGACGACGCGGAGCCGAGCTTCTGCTGGACTCAGTACGCCGGTCACGGACCGGGCCCAGAACTACTCGGCAACCCGCGCTCCGTCCTGGAGATCGGCTGCGGCACCGGCCGCGCCCTCGCCTACCTCGCCCCGAGCGGCATCGCCGCTCGCGGCGTTGACCTGTCTCCCATCATGGTCAAGAAGACCACCACGAAGTGGGCCAGCACCGGCGCGGAGTTCGTGTGCTCCGAGATCCTGGAATACCTGAGTGAGCACGAGGACGCGTACGACGCGATCTACTCGATCTTCGGAGCCGCCTGGTTCGCCGACCCGAGCCGTCTCTTCCCGCTCGTGCGCCAGCGGCTCAAGCCCGGTGGCGTCTTCGTCTTTTCGCAACCTCCAGCCATCCCTGGCGCGTACGGGCCGCAGGGCATGTACAAGGGAGGCTTCGCGGGCAAGGCGATGTTCGCCTACCGCTACAGCTACCGTCCGGCCGTGTGGGAGCGCCTACTTACCCGGGCCGGGTTCACGACAGCCGACGCGCAGGTCCTCGATGCCCCTCACCCTGGGCACATCGGGACGCTCCTCGTTCGCGCAGTCGCTCCGTGACCGTGCCTCAACCTGTTTGAAGAGACCCGACTACCTGCAGGGTAGCTCGCGCGACTCCGGAAGCCCCGTCTCGTTGCTGGCTCGCAGGGTACGCCGTAGCTGGAGGACCGCAGCCCGCGACGATGCGGGCGCCTCGCCGGCTTAGCTGACGAGGCGCCCAACCTGCTTACGGCAGTTGAGGGGGCGACGAGGGAGGCAGACTACGGTTGCCGCTCGTGCCTCTGGTGCTGTACGTGGGATCGGGTAGGCGCTGCCCGCGCTGACGCGAGATCCAGTAGGTGCGCTCGAACGCCGGATGGGAGGCAAACTCCAGAGCTTCGGAGCCGGTGTCGATGTCGGTGTCAATGAGCCAGACGCCCGTGCGGCTCTGGCGCGGCCGGACCGGGCAGCCAGTCAGCTCAAGCTCCCACGTGTCGGTGACGCCGCTGTCCCGACTGTCGTGCACGGTGATGGTGCCTGTCACCCGGTGCGGCAGCGGGCGGCCCTCCTGGCTCGCCTCGTAGTTCTCCGAGAGCTCCTTGATCGTGAAATCCTTGTACAGGAAGAGGTTGGGGCTCACGCCGTTGCCCTGGTGGGGCCACAGGGCGTGTCCTGAGGCAGGACGAGGGCGGTGCTCCACCTCACGGACCAGGTCGCCCCCGTACTCGACGTTGACGTGGCGGTCTCCGTGGTTCTGAACCATGACACGGGCTTGCAGAACGATTCGCTCATCCTGCTTCTCCGGGAAGTGCCACTCGTAGCCCGCAGGCCACGGATTTACAGGCATCCCGACGTGTGACCAGGCGTACGGGGGCCATTGGACGTCTGTGAGACGCACGCTCACCGCTGGAGCTTGCGCGTCCAAGCGCGCGCGGGCGGCGTCGATCGCCACGGCCTCGTTAACGATGATGGCGTTCCGCGCCACTTCCAGCGCGTCCTGCGAGACCTTGACGGCCTTGCGCGTGAGGGCCGACTGCCAGGCGACCACTCCGAACCCGGCGGCGGTGCTTATGGAACCGAGCGCAACCCAGAAAGTATCGGACATAGTCGCGTATTCTCGTACCACCCGGTCATGAAACGCCAGTCCCGCCGGTCAGGCTTATGCTCGGAGCCAAATCGGCGCCGAGGGGATCGGAACGCCGCCAGCGACGTAATGTCGCCAAGGGCCTGGCCGTTGTCGCCGATACGACGGCGGACGTGCCGCGAGTTCCGACTCCTCCGCCGGGCCGACGGAGCCCGCCGACCGGTGTCTGGTCATCCCGCGCTGCAACGGCGGTTGGCCCTGTCGCCGCCGTGCGGACTAGATGTGTCGTCTCATGAGGTTGCATGCCGCGGTGCGCTGAAAGCGCGGGCATGCAGCAGCCCGGGTGAAACGCTGTTGTGGCTGCTGCATGTCTGCGGCCGGGACCCAAAGTCGGACCCAAGTCGACGGTAGCAGTGCTCACATACCGATAGCGGTGGCCAGTTCGTTGAGGTGGTAGTAGCCATCGAACGACTCCTCTTTCGGTACGAAAGTTCGCACCTGCGTGACAAAGTCACGCCAGATGCGCAGGTCGCCCGGTCGCAGGTGCTGTGTGTTCTGAAAGAGCGTTACAGCGTTCGTCGGCATCTCCGCTGCGTACCGGCACTCGTGGTTTTCAGCCCACGCAATCAGTAGGGCCGATAGGTGTTGCTCGTCGAGGTGGGTGGCACTGGGAAGAATGGCGAGACGGGTTAGCGACTCGGCCATGCGGTAGTTGAAGGCGGACTCGCGCTGCAGCAGCGCTGGCAGGAATTGGGCGAAGTACCGGCTGGGCCTTTGGCTGATCACGGTGGCCCGCAACAGGGGAGTGAGTTGCGCGAAGGCACTCTCCAGGACCGGCAGGCTCTGGCGTACTTCATCGACTCCGACGAGTGAGAGCAGTCGGGTCTCTTCCGCAGTTAGCGTGAGTCGTGGTACTTGGGCCATCCCGCTGATCAGGCCTTCGATATGGCTCCGGAGCGGGGCGCCGAGGGTGTTCCAGAAGACATCGAGGTCGCCCAAGCGCCCCAGGGCGCGTACCTGGGGCGCATGCGGTCTGTCGGCGAACCGTGCGGTCACCTTAGCCATGCACTCGGAGACCAAGGCCCGGTCGCAGCGAAGTACAGCAGTGCTCAGGTCTGGGCTCGGGGCTGGGCTCAGGTCTGGCCGAGGCCCCCCCGGTGGGGGACCACGACAGTCGTCCCATCGGTGTGGCCTCCGGGGGTGTCAGACGCCGTACCGCTTGGCCGACTTGTCCTCCTGGGCCAGGCGGCGCAGGGCCAGCAGTGCGGGCTCCAGCAATACGGTGAGCAGTACGGCCCGTTCGGCGCGTTCGAGGGGGTCTGCGGTGTCGGTGAGCTGGTCCAGGTCGAGGGTCGCGGTTTGCTCGGCGAGAGCGGCGTAGGGGATCAGGGACCGCCAGTCGTAGTCCAGGCCGAGTGAGCGCAGGGTCTCCAGGGTCTTGGTGATGACGTCCCTGGCGGGGGCGTGCTCCGAGACCGACCAGCCCATCTCCGTCAGGAGTGCGTCGGTGTCGCCGGGGCGGGCGGCAACGGGCTCGGTGGCCGACTCGGTCCCGGGCTCGGTGGCCGGCCTCGCGCCCAGGACCAGGCCGAGCAGTTGGTGGGTGTCGGTCTCGTTCTCCGACACCGCGTTCAGCAGTTCCTTGGTGGTGCCGACCGACAGGCCCCGAACGCCGATGAGGGCGCGGACCAGCCGGAGGCGGCGCAGGTGTGGCTCCCCGTACTCGGCCTGGGTCGCGGATGTCGGCCGGCCGGGGGGCAGCAGGCCCTCGCGCAGGTAGTGCTTGATGGTCGTGATCGGCACTCCGCTGCGGCGGCTCAACTCGGATATCCGCACCTGGGTCTCGCTCTCGTCTAGCAATTAGAGAGTGGCACTCTCTAGTATAGGTACTGCCACTGCCCAACCTACGAAGGTGAGAAGTGCGATGCCGACACTGCCCTGGGTCAAGCCGAACCCCGCGCCGCCACACACCCGTGCGGTCGTCATGGCCTCCCACTTCGAGGTGCGCTCCCTCAAGGACGTACCGCGCTTCTTCTTGAAGTCGCTCGCCGCGTGGCGGCAGGTGCGCTCCGCGCCGGGAGCGTTCGGGGCTTCTCTCATCGCCCGGCCGGTCAAGCGCTCCTTCTACACGCTGTCGGCGTGGGAGAGCCGGGACGCGCTCTACGGCTACGCGAAGGCCGAGCCGCACCGCAGCATCATGAACGGGCTGCGCCCGACCATGCGCCGCTCGACCTTCACCTTCTGGGAAGTCCCGGTCGAGGAGCTGCCGATCGGCTGGGACGAGGCCAAGCGCCGACTGGCGGACCAGGCGCGGACCGACGCCGCCGGGGCCGGGAACTAGGAGCGTCGCGGCACCGACGCGAGACGCAGCTGCTCCGGGGCGGACTTCAGGTATGCCGAGAGGTCCGGCAGAGGTGCTGTCTCCCCTACCGTGAACCACACCAGGACGTCCTCGCCGGCCCGCACGGGTAGAGCGGGGAAGGTGTTCTCCGCGTGCTCGGTGCGGTGAACCGCCAGCGGCGGTGTCCCGGCGGCGGTCAGCTCCGGGCGCAGATGCTGCTCGAAGTGGTCGGCGAAGGCGGCGGCGTCCAGGGGATGGCAGATGGTCGCGACGACCGGCCCGGCGCCGTCCGGGGTGGTGAAGCCCGGACCGCGCAGCAGGAGAACGTCGTCCGAGTCCAGCATGGTTGCGTTGGCCGCCGCGCGGTGCGCCTGCCAGACGGGGCCGTAGTAGAAGGCGTGCAGCGCTCGCGCCCGCTCCGCCATGTCCGGGAAGCTGCGAAGCCAGACGAAGCGGTCCGGGTCGTCCAGGTCCTGGAACCGGCCGCCGACGGTGATGCCCACGGCCTCCTGACCGGTCACGAACTCCCGCTCGAAGAGCTCGGTCAGGGTGCCGCGGGCGCCCGGGTGGAGGGTGTACTGCCGGAGCTCGACGATGGTCACGAGGCGTCCTCCGACTGGGCCCGGCTGAACTCCATGACCCAGTTGAGCTCCCAGCTCTGCCCGCCGTCCACCGAGAACTCCTGCTCCCAGCGGGCCGAGTCGGCCGTCAGCCGCCGCCAGACGAAGTGGACCCGGACCGGGCGACCCCGATAGGTGTCCTCGCCGTAGAAGTCGCCCCGGCCGCCGGCGAAAGTGCCCACGACGGGCGGGTCGAGCCGGCCGGTGCGGCTGTCGGCCCAGTGGATGGACCAGTCCCTGCGCACCTGGTCGAAAAGCCGGAGGGTCACGCCCTGGTGCCCCAGGGTCGGGAAGGTGATCTCGTCGATGTTGCCGCTCCCGCCGAACAATGGGCGGACGACGGCGTGGCCGGGGAACTCCTCCCAGCTGTCACCGCCGACCAGAAGCTCGGTCAGCCTGCGGTTGGCCACGTCCCAGGAGCCATGGAGGAAGTCGAAGTCGTTCATGCCCCGGAGGGTAGAGCCGATCCACTGTCATCTCCTGTCAGTGGATACTGGCAGCCATGCGCGCCGGCCGACTGATCTCGCTGCTCCTGCTCCTTCAGAACCGGGGGCGGATGACGGCCTGTCAGCTCGCTGATGAGCTGGAGGTCTCGGTCCGGACGGTCTACCGGGACGTCGAGGCGCTCGCCGCTGCCGGTATCCCGCTGTACGGGGACGCCGGGCACGGCGGCGGCTACCGGCTGCTCGGCGGGTACCGCACTCGGCTGACGGGGCTCACGGCCGATGAGGCGCAGGCCGCCTTCCTGGCCGGGCTGCCCGGCCCGGCGGCCGAGTTGGGCCTCGGCGAGGTGCTGGCCGCCGCCCAGCTCAAGCTGCGGGCCGCCCTCCCGGCGGAGCTGCGGGAGCAGGCCGGGCGGATCCAGGAGCGCTTCCACCTCGACGCACCCGACTGGTACGGGAACGCGGACGAGACGCCGCACTTGGCGGCCGTCGCCGCCGCGGTCTGGGGCCGGCACGCGGTGTGGGTCCGCTACCGGCGGTGGAAGGCGCCCAGCGAGGTCGAGCGGCGGCTGGAGCCGTACGGACTGGTGCTCAAGGCCGGCCGCTGGTACTTGGTCGCCGCCGAGGACGGCGGCACCGCGCGTACGTACCGGATCGACCAGATCCTCGAGCTACAGCCCCTGGACGAGCAGTTCGAGCCACCGGAGAGCTTCGACCTGGCCGCCCACTGGCGCGACCGGCTCACCGACTTCCACGCTCGGCTGCACACCGCAGAGGCGGTCGTGCGGCTGTCGCCGCGCGGTGTCGCCCGGGTCCGCGAGCAGCTGGGCCACGCGGTCGGCCGGGCGGTCGCGGACGGTGGGGTGGTGGAGGCGGACGGCTGGACCCGGGCGGCCGTGCCCATCGAGTCGCTCGACCACGCCCACGGCGAGTTCCTGAAACTGGGCGCCGACCTGGAGGTCCTCGAACCACCCGAGCTGCGGGCCCGCCTCGCGGCGACCGTCCGCGAACTCGCCGACCGGTACGGGGCTCAGGACCTGCCCGGAGACCTCGCACGGTAGCGTCCGACCGTCTCGGGGTGCTGAGAGGGAGCGTGGCTGTGGAGTGGCGGAGTGCTGGGCTCGGGTGGCCCGACGGGAATCCTGTGCTGCGGTGGGACCGCGGGCGGGTGAGTCCGTTGGCGTACGGGAAAGAGATCGGCTTTCGGGTCGTGGGTGAGCGGTACTGCGTGGGGGCCCGGGGGAACGCGTGTCCGCTCGGGGCCGTGGTGGCGGGGCGGGCGTCGCAGGCCCGGTGTGCGGAGTGTGCGCGGCTGGACCGGGCGTTCTCGGTGGCGGCCGACGGGGTGCCCGACGATCCGCGGACGTATCGGGTGTACCTGGCGTGGTTCGGGGCCGGGATGGCCAAGGTAGGGATCACCGCCGAGGAGCGTGGGTCCGTACGGCTGCTGGAGCAGGGGGCCGTGGCGTTCAGCTGGCTGGGGCGGGGGCCACTGATGGCGGCGCGGCGGACCGAGGAGCTGTTGCGGGCGGCGCTCGGGGTGCCCGACCGGATTCCGTACGCGAAGAAGCGGGCCGTGCGGCACGACTTGCCCGGGTGGCCGGAACGGGTCGCGGAGATCCGGGAGTTGCATCGGCGGGCCGTGGCGCTGGAGGGGTGGCCGGAGTCGCTGGAGCGGGTGGCGTTCGAGGCGGTGGACCACGCCGGTGCGTTCGGGCTGGCAGGGCTGGCGCCGCTGACGCGGGTGGTGAGCGAGCTGGCCGCGGGCGGGGTCGTAGCGGGGCGGCTGGTGGCGGCGGCCGGGCCCGATCTGCATCTGGTGGAGGCGGCGACGGGTGCGGGTGCGGAGAGCGGAGTGCTTGTGCTGGATACGCGGCTCATGTCCGGGTGGGCGCTGACGAAGGGAGACGGGGGCACGACCGTGCCGGTGCGGGAGGTTGAGGCCGCGAGTGGTGATGGTGGTGTGCAGGAGGGGCTCTTTTGATGGGGGGAAGGGGCGTGGCTCGACACATGTGTCGGGTGGTGTGGTCTGTGGGGCGTGAGGGTGGACAGAGCGGTGTGCGGGAACGAGGGTGAGTGTTATGAGCATGCACCCTGTCGCAGCGGAAGAACCGACCTCCTCAGAGCTGGCCGGGCCCGCCGTCGTGCGGTTCTGGGAGCGGCTCGGGCTGCCGGGGATCATCGACGTACACACGCACTTCATGCCCGACCGGGTCCTCAAGAAGGTGTGGGCCTATTTTGACGCCGCCGGTCCGCTGACGGGCATGGCGTGGCCCATCACCTATCGCCATGACGAGGACGAACGCGTCGCACTTCTCAGGGAGTTCGGGGTGCGGCACTTCACCTCCATGCTCTATCCGCACAAGGCCGGGATGGCGGCCTGGCTCAATGAGTGGGCCGCCGATTTCGCGGCCAGGACCCCCGAATGCCTGCATACGGCGACGCTCTTTCCGGAGGAGGGAGCGGAGGCGTACGTACGGGAGGCCGTCGAGGGTGGGGCGCGGGTCTTCAAGTCGCACCTTCAGGTCGGGGCGTACGACGCGAACGACGCGCTTCTCGATCCCGTCTGGGGGCTGCTGGCGGAGGCCGGGATTCCGGTGGTGATGCACTGCGGGTCCGGGCCCGCGCCCGGCAAGCACACCGGGCCCGAGCCGATCGGCCGGCTGCTGGCACGGCATCCGCGGCTGCGGCTCGTGGTGGCTCACATGGGGATGCCCGAGTACACCGATTTCCTTGATCTCGCCGAGCGGTACGGCGAGGTCTCACTCGACACGACCATGGCCTTCACAGACTTCTCCGAACGCTTCACGCCCTTCCCTGTGGGCGAGCGGGGGCGGCTGGCCTCGCTGGGGGACCGGATTCTGCTCGGGACCGACTTTCCCAACATTCCGTATGGATATGGGCATCAGCTTGATGCGCTTGAGCGGCTTGGGCTGGGGGACGACTGGCTTCGGGCGGTCTGTTACCGGAATGCGGAGCGGCTGTTCGGGCTGTGATGGGACGTGGTGGGGTGGGCTGGGGTGCGCTGTGGTGTGACGTAGGTGGTGGCCTGTGGTGTGTGGCGGGCTGTGGTGTGTGGCGCGGTCGGTGTGTTTCTCAGGGGATTCACAGGTAGGGGAAAGGGCGCTCTCACAGGCCCGGCCCAGGCTGGCCCCATGCGTACCGAAATGCTCATGCCCGGCGGCAGCCCCGTGCGGGTGCTCGTCGTGGACGACGAGGCGTCCCTCGCCGAGCTGCTGTCGATGGCCCTGCGTTACGAGGGGTGGGAGGTCCGCAGCGCCGGCGACGGGGCGGGGGCGGTGCGCTCGGCGCGTGACTTCCGGCCCGACGCGGTCGTACTCGATGTGATGCTCCCTGACATGGACGGGCTTGCCGTCCTCGGCCGGCTGCGCTGCGAACTGCCTGATGTGCCGGTGCTGTTCCTGACCGCCAGAGACTCCGTGGAGGACCGGATCGCCGGGCTCACGGCGGGCGGCGACGACTACGTCACCAAGCCGTTCAGCCTGGAGGAGGTCGTGGCGCGGCTGCGCGGGCTGATCCGGCGGTCGGGTGCCGCGGCTGCGGCGGTACGGAGTGAATCCGTCCTGACAGTGGGTGACTTGGCCCTCGACGAGGACAGCCACGAGGTCACGCGGGGTGGTGACGGAATCCATCTCACCGCGACCGAGTTCGAGTTGCTGCGCTTCCTGATGCGCAATCCGCGCCGGGTGCTGAGCAAGGCGCAGATCCTCGACCGGGTGTGGAACTACGACTTCGGGGGCCAGGCCAACGTCGTCGAGCTGTACATCTCCTATCTGCGCAGGAAGATCGACGTGGGCCGCGAGCCGATGATCCATACCCGGCGCGGCGCGGGGTATCTGATCAAACCGGGTGTGTGAGCGGGGTGGCCAGATCCTTGCGTGCGGGGTCCATGCGTCCTTTGCCCTTGCGCGCCGTGTCCCTGCGCACCCGGCTCGTGCTGTCTGCTGTCGCGCTGATCGCGGTGGTCGCGGCAGTCATCGGGACGGTCACGACGATCGCGCTGCACTCCTATCTGGAGCGGCAGTTGGACGATCAGCTGACGTCGGCGGTGCAGCGCACGCAGCGGGGGCCCGGGGGGATCGCGGACCCCACGCTGAAGTTCGTCGCGATGCCGGGGCAGCCGCTCGGCACGATCGGTGGTCTGGTGGGTGCGGACGGGCGGATCGGTACGGGGGCCAAGAGTGTCGAGGCGGAAGGGTCGCGGCCGGAGGCGCATCTGGGGGGCTTGGGTGCGGCGCAGCTGCGGGCGCTGGGCGCGGTCACGCGCGACGGTGAGCCTCATACGGTCGGCATTCCCGGGCTCGGTGACTACCGGGTCGAGTCGACGGCCGATGGGACGGTCGTGCTCGGCTTCCCGCTCGACGGTGTCCAGGACACGGTCAGCACGCTGATTCTCGTCGAGGTGTGTGTCACGGCCGCCGGGCTCGTCGCGGCGGGGCTGGCGGGGACGGCGATCGTCGGTGTCGCGCTGCGGCCGTTGCGGCGGGTGGCCGCGACGGCGACGCGGGTGCTGGAACTGCCGTTGCACAGCGGCGAGGTGGCGCTGCACGAGCGGGTGCCGGTCGGGCAGGCGGATCCGCGGACCGAGGTCGGGCAGGTCGGGGCCGCGCTCAACCGGATGCTCGGGCACGTCGGTTCGGCGCTGGCGGCGCGGCAGGAGAGCGAGACGCGGGTGCGGCAGTTCGTCGCGGACGCGAGCCATGAGCTGCGTACGCCGCTGGCCTCGATCCGGGGATACGCCGAGCTGACGCGGCGGGGGCATGAGGAGACCGGCCCCGATACGCGGCACGCGCTGGGGCGGATCGAGTCGGAGGCGGCGCGGATGACGGGGCTCGTGGAGGACCTGTTGCTGCTGGCGCGGCTGGACGCCGGACGCCCGCTCTCGGACGAGAGCACTGATCTGTCGCCGCTGGTCGTGGACGCGGTGAGCGATGCGCGGGCGGCCGGGCCGGGGCATGTCTGGCGGCTGGAGCTGCCGGACGATCCGGCGGTGGTACGGGGGGACGAGGCCCGGCTGCGGCAGGTGCTGGTCAATCTGCTGGGCAATGCGCGGACGCATACGCCGGAGGGGACGACTGTTACGGCTTGCGTGCGGGTGGTGCCTGGCGGCGCGGGGGTGGCGGGTAGTGGGGCGTGCGTTGTAGTGGAAGTGCGGGACGACGGGCCCGGCATCTCTGCGGAGTTGCTGCCGCGTGTTTTTGAGCGGTTCGCGCGGGGGGATGTGTCGCGGTCCCGGTCCGGGGGGGCTGCCGGGTCCGCCGGGTCCACGGGGCTGGGGCTGGCGATTGTGCAGGCGGTGGTGGGGGCGCACGGGGGTGCGGTGAGTGTGGAGAGTGTTGCGGGGCGGACGGTGTTCGGGGTGCGGATGCCGGTGGCGGGGGGTGTGGTGGGGGTGCGGGGCTGAGGGTGCGGGAGCGTGCGGCGGGGTGCGGGTGTGGGCTGCCTGCGGCGCTTTCCCCTACCCGCCCCTTCCCATAACTGGGGCTCCGCCCCAGACCCCGGTCCTCAAACGCCGGGCGGGCTGAAAGATTTCTTTCAGCCCGCCCGGCGTTTGAGGACACGCCCGTAGGGCGTCCGGGGGCTGGGGGCTCGCCCCCAGTTCGGGAAGGGGCGGGTACGGGACAAGCCCCGCGCAGCGGCCCACGCACCCGCACCCCGCCCGCTCCGGCCCGCACCCGCGCGCACCGCCCGCTCTCGGGGCCACCCGCTCCCGGGATGTAACCCCCTACTCACAGCCACCCCACAGCCTCACCACACCCTCCTGACAGGCCCGTTGACCAGGGTCGGTGTCATGCGAACCGATACTTCCGCGGGCGCCCTTCCGGCCAGGGAACATCTTCCCGTCGGTACGGCCGGCGGCGCCCCCGTGCTTGATGTCGTGATCCCCGTCCACAACGAGGAGAAGGACCTCGAAGCGTGCGTGCTCCGGCTGCACGACCACCTCGCCCGCACCTTTCCCTACGCCTTCCGGATCACCGTCGCCGACAACGCGAGCACTGACCGCACGCCCGAAGTCGCCGCCTATCTCGACGCGCTGATGCCCGAAGTGACCGCCGTACGGCTGGAGCAGAAGGGGCGCGGGCGTGCGCTGCGCGCCGTCTGGGAGTGGTCCGACGCGCCCGTGCTCGCGTACATGGACGTCGACCTGTCCACCGACCTCAAGGCGCTGCTGCCACTCGTCGCCCCGCTCATCTCGGGCCACTCCGACCTGGCGATCGGCTCCCGGCTCGCCGGAGGGTCGCGGGTGGTGCGCGGGCCGAAGCGGGAGTTCATCTCGCGTACGTACAACCTCATCCTGCGGTCCTCGCTGTCCGCCCGCTTCAGCGACGCACAGTGCGGATTCAAGGCGATACGGGCGGACGTCGCCGAGCGGCTGCTGCCGATGGTCGAGGACAGCGGGTGGTTCTTCGACACCGAGATGCTGGTGCTCGCCGAACGCGCCGGCCTGCGCATCCATGAGGTTCCCGTCGACTGGATCGACGACCCGAACAGCACGGTGCACCTCGTGCGGACGGCCGTCGACGACCTCAAGGGCGTCTGGCGTGTGGGGCGCGCGCTGGCCCTCGGTGCGCTCCCCCTCGACCGGCTCGCACGCCCCTTCGGTGACGACCCGCGCGACCGTACGATCGGCGGCGTCCCCGGCGGACTGGCGCGCCAGCTCGTCGGCTTCTGCGTCGTGGGCGCGCTCAGCACCCTGGCCTATCTGGCGCTGTACTCGCTCTTCCGGATGGGCGTCGGCTCCCAGGTCGCCAACGCTCTTGCCCTGCTGGTGTCGGCGGTCGCCAATACGGCGGCCAACCGGAGGCTCACCTTCGGCGTACGCGGACGAGACCGCGCCGTTCGCCACCAGGCGCAGGGCCTTGTCGTCTTCGGTATCGGCCTCGCCCTCACCAGCGGTTCGCTCGCCGCCCTCGGCGCGGCAGCCGGCGCGCCCTCCCACGGCACCGAACTGGCCGTGCTGATCGCCGCCAATCTCGCCGCGACAGTGCTGCGTTTTCTGCTCTTCCGCGCCTGGGTCTTCCCCGACCGGCGCGCTGCCCAAGACACCCAAGACACCCAAGACGCCCGAGACATCGACTACTCAAGGAACGCACGATGACCGCGACCGCCCTCAGTTCCCGACTCCGACAAATGCCCATGCTCCGGCCCCGGCCGGACGACCCGCGCTGGGTCCGTCCCGCGCTGCTCGGGCTGCTGCTCGCCACCGCCGTGTTCTACCTCTGGAACCTCGGCTCCTCCGGTTACGCCAACTCCTTCTACTCCGCCGCCGTTCAAGCGGGCAGCGAGAGCTGGAAGGCGTTCTTCTTCGGCTCCTCCGACGCCGCGAGTTCCATCACCGTCGACAAGCCGCCCGCCGCACTGTGGCCGATGGCCCTGTCCGTACGGCTCTTCGGGCTCGGCTCGTGGCAGATCCTCGTCCCCGAGGTCCTGATGGGCGTCGCGACGGTCGGTGTGCTGTACGCCGCCGTACGCCGCCGCTTCTCCCCCGCGGCCGGGCTCATCGCGGGCGCGGTCCTGGCGCTCACGCCCGTTGCGGCGCTGATGTTCCGGTTCAACAACCCGGACGCGCTGCTCGCCCTGCTGATGACCGTGGCGGTCTACTGCGTGCTGCGCGCGCTGGAGGACGCCCGGACGAAGTGGCTGGTGTGGGCCGGGGTGGCGATCGGTTTCGCGTTCCTGACGAAGACGCTCCAGGCCTTCCTGATCCTGCCGCCGCTCGCGGTGCTGTACGCGGTGTGCGCGCCCACGACCGTACGTCGACGCATCGGCCAACTGGCCCTCTCCACAGTCGCGTTGGTCGTGTCGGGCGGCTGGTGGGTCGCGATCGTCGAGCTGATGCCCGCGGCCTCGCGCCCCTACGTCGGCGGCTCGCAGACCAACAGCTTCCTGGAGCTGACCTTCGGCTACAACGGCCTCGGCCGGATCAACGGCGAGGAGGCAGGAAGCATCGGTGGCGGCGGCGGTCGTGGTGGCGGCGGTGGCATGGGTGGCGAGAGCGGGATCGACCGGATGTTCAGTACGAACATCGGTAGCCAGATCTCCTGGCTGCTGCCCGCCGCACTGATCCTGCTCGTCGCCGGGCTCGTCATCACCTGGCGGGCCAAGCGCACGGACACCGCCCGCGCGGCGTTCGTCGCCTGGGGCGGCGCGCTGCTGATGACGATGGCCGTCTTCAGTTTCATGGCCGGGATCTTCCACGAGTACTACACGGTCGCGCTGGCTCCGTACATCGCCGCCCTGGTCGGCATGGGCGCCACCGTCCTTTGGGAGGAGCGGCGTTCACTGGTCGCCGCCGGAGCGCTGGCCGGGACGGTCGCCGCGACGGCGGTCTGGGCGTACGTCCTGTTGGCGCGCACCGCCGACTGGCTGCCGTGGCTGCGCTGGGTGATTCTGATCGCCGGTCTTGCGGCGGCACTTGGCCTGCTGTTCGCGGGGCGTGCGAACCGCAGGGTCGCCCTCGCGGCGGCAGGCCTCGGGCTCGCGGCGGCGCTGGCCGGACCGACGGCCTTCGCCCTCTCCACCGTCGGCACCGCGCACACCGGCTCCATCGTCACGGCGGGCCCGGCCTCGGCGCGGGGCGGATTCGGCGGCGGCGGGCCCGGGGGAGGCGCCGGCGAGGGCGGTGGCACGCGCGGCGGCATGCGGATGCCCCCGGCAGCCGCCGGTCAGCAGGGCGGCGGCCAGCAGGGCGGGGGTCAGCCCCCCGCCGGTGTCATGCCCAACGCCCCCGGCGCCGCAGCCGAAGGCGCGGCCCGTGGCGGTGGCGGCGGCGGTATGGGTGGCCTCCTCAACGGCCAGAGCGTCAGCGCCGAGGTCGAGGCCAGGCTCACGGAGAACGCCGGTGACTACACCTGGACCGCCGCGGCCATCGGTGCGCAGAACGCCGCGAGCTACCAACTCGCCACCCAGCAGCCCGTCATGGCGATCGGCGGCTTCAACGGCAGCGACCCGTCCCCGACCCTGGAGCAGTTCAAGGCGTACGTACAGCAGGGCAAGATCCACTACTTCCTCGCGGGCGGCGAGGGCGGCGGAGGCGGTCGCGGTGGCGAGCAGGGGGGCGGTCCCGGTGGCGGCTCCTCCAGTGCCATCACGACCTGGATCGAGGCCAACTTCACCAAGGTCACCGTCGACGGCACGACCCTCTACGACCTGACGTCCGCGACCTGACGCGGCCACGCGATACCAGTCCCGCGTTGTGTCCGGTACGGCTGCTGGATGCGGAGGGGCTCGCGAAGTTCTCCATGCGCAGGCTCGCCGCCGAGCTGACTTCGCCTTCGCGCTCGACCCGCTGATCGCCGGAGTCGAGGCGAAGCGCGAACGCTGATCGTGGGTGCGGGGTGCGGGGTGTGGGAACGGTGCCCGCCCCCGCACCCCGCACCCCGCACCCACCGCCCCCGCGTCGCACCGCCCCCTACTCCGCCGCGAGACGGGCCGGGAAGCCGCCCGTGGCGATCGGCCCCCAGCGCTCCGGGGTGATCCGGATGATCGACTTGCCCTGCTTCAGCATGGCGGCCCGGTACTCGTCCCAGTCCGGGTGCTCCCCCGAGATGTTCCTGAAGTACTCGACGAGAGGCTCCACCGAGTCCGGTGCGTCGATGACCTCCGCTGACCCGTCGATCTGCACCCAGGGCCCGTTCCAGTCGTCCGACAGGACGATCACGCTCGCCCGCGGGTTCCTTTTGGCGTTACGGGTCTTGGCGCGCTCGGGGTAGGTCGAGGCGACCACCCGCCCCGCGTCGTCCACCCCGCACGTCAGCGGCGAGCCCTGCGGGGTGCCGTCCGCGCGGGTGGTGAGCAGGATCGCCCGGTGCCTGGGTCGTACGAACTCCAGCAACCGGTCGAGTTCCACTGCTGTATTGGTCGCGATGTTCGGTGTCATGGGGCGACCTTAAGACCGACCGGTCTAACCGACCGGTCTAAGACTCGGGCAGCTGCTTCCCCTGCACCGCCTGGATATCCAGTTCGACCCGCAGCGTCGCGCCGATCGCCGAGATGCCCGCCTGGACCACCTGGTTGTAGTTGATGGCGAAGTCCTCGCGGCGCAGTTCGGCCGTCGCGCGGAAGGCCGCCCGTACGCCGCCCCACGGGTCCGGGCCCGTCCCCAGGTAGCTGAGGTCAAGATCGACAGGGCGCGCGATCCCGTGCAGGGTCAGCTCGCCGTGCACGGTCCACCGGTCGGGTCCGGCGGGGGCGATGCCCGTACCGCTGTAGGTGATCTCCGGGAACTGCTCAACGTCCAGGAAGTCGGGCGACTTCAGGTGCCCGTCCCGCATGCCGTTGCCCGTGTCGATGCTTGCCGCGCCGATGACCGCGTCGACCCGCGACCTGCCCAGGTCCTCGGCGATCTCGATGCGCCCGCCGAATCCGGTGAACCGGCCGTGCACGCTGGAGATGCCCAGGTGCTGGGCGACCGCGGCCACCGAGGAGTGCGCCGGGTCGATGGTCCAGGGGCCTGGTGGCGGCAGCTCGACGCCGCCCTGGCGGGCCAGTACGAAGGTGCCCGCGTCCGCCCGGCCGCTCGCCGTGACGAGCGCAGTCGATGCGGTGGGGGCGTAGCCGGCGGCCGTCACGACCACCGTGTAAGGACCGGAGGGCAGGGGGACATCGGTCCTTACCGCCCCCTCCTCGTCCGCGTCCGCCCTCAGCACCTGGGTGCCCGTCATGTCGGTCACGGTCACCACCGCGTGCTGTAGGGCCCAGCCGTCGCGGGTCCGTACCTGTGCGCGAAGTCCCATCCCGTTTTCTCTCCTTGCCGAAATGATGCGGGCCCCGGACGGGGCGGCGGGCCGTCCCCTGCCCGCCGCCGCTTCCGGGGCCCATTTCCACCCGCTCGGCCGGGGCCGCGCCTCCGCTCGGAGCGCGGCCCGCCGAGGGGGGCCTGTGGGTGCCTGTGAGGGCTACTCGCCGGGGTGGGCGAGCTCGATGTCGTGGCCGTCGACTCCGCGGCCCGCGACCGTCAGCGCGCCCGCCACCGGCGGGTAGCCGGTCGCGACGACCGTGTACTCGCCCGAGTCGAGGTCGGCGAAGGCGTACGCCCCGTCGTCCCCGGTGGTCGAGGTGGCGACCACGTTCCCGGCCGCGTCCATCAGCGTCACGCGGGCGTCGGCCAGCGGACGCCGGCCGGCGCCGCCGCGTACCGTGCCCTGGACCAGCGCGCCGGACTTCAGCGCGACCTCGATCCGGGTGACGCCCTGGCCGCCGATGTCCACCGGCAGTGCCATCGGCCGGAAACCGGCCGCGTTCACCGCGACGGTCACCGAACCGGGGATCAGCTCACCGAAGGTGAACTCGCCCTGGCCGCCCGACTTCCCGGTGGCCAGCACATCGCCGCGGACATCGGTCACCACGACCATGGCGCCCTCGACGGGCAGCCCGCCGTCCGTGGCGCGCACGGTGCCGAGCAGTCCGCTCGTACCGGACAGCAGGATGTCGTACGCGACGGGCTCGTCGCCGACGACCACCGTGGATGCCTGCGGCTGGAAGCCGTCGGCGGAGGCGATCAGTACGTACGAACCGGCCGCCGGGGCGTCCAGCGCGTACCTGCCGTCCTGGGCCACGGTGCGGCCCAACTGCCGTCCGGCCAGCGAGATCAGCGTGACCGCGGCGTGCGACACGGCTGTTCCCTCGGCGGTACGGACCGTGCCGTGCAGCGTCTTGCCGGTCGGCGGCGTGACCGCGAGCTGTGTGACCGCGAGCTGTGCGGTCACGAGCGGTGTGGTCACGAGCCGTGCGGCGGAATCCTGCTCCGGGTCGCGGAGTTGGAACCCGGCCACGCCTGCGGCCTCCTCGCCGAGCATCTCACCGGGTGTCTCACCGGCACCGGCCGGGCCGTTGCCCGGCTCGGCGGGTGCGGCCGGTCCGTCGGACGACTTCAGGGCGACCTCCTTGACGAACATGACCAGGATCAGACCGATCAGCGCGATCGGCGTCGCGTACAGGAAGAGGTCGGCGACCCCGTGCCCGTACGCGCTCTCCACGACGGTCCTGACCGGTGCCGGCAGGGCGTCCATGTCCGGGATGGTGTTGCCGCCACCGGCGCTGGGCTTGATGTGCAGGGCGGTGAGACCGTCCTCGACGTAGTGGGCGATGCGGTTGGACAGCACCGCGCCGAGCGCGGAGACGCCGACCGCGCCACCGAGGGAGCGGGTGAAGGTGACCAGCGAGCTGGCCGCGCCGAGCTCGTGCGGCTCCACCTGGTTCTGCGATGCGAGCACCAGGTTCTGCATCATCATGCCGAGACCGAGGCCGAGCACCGCCATGTAGATGGCGACCTGCCAGTACTCCGTGTCGTACCTGATGGTGCTGAGCAGGCCGAGGCCCGCGACAAGACCCACACCGCCGCCGACGAGGAAGCCCTTCCAGCGGCCCGTCTTGGTGATGATCTGGCCAGAGACCGTCGAGGAGATGAAGAGGCCGGCGATCATCGGGATCGTCATGACGCCTGACATCGTCGGCGACTTGTCCCTGGCCAGCTGGAAGTACTGGCTCAGGAAGACGGTCGAGCCGAACATCGCGACACCGACGAAGAGGCTCGCGAAGGACGTGAGCGCGATCGTGCGGTTACGGAAGAAGCGCAGCGGGATCAGCGGCTCCTTGACCTTCGTCTCGACCAGGAGGAAGAGCAGGCCGAGCACGAGCGTGCCGCCGAGCATCGCGTACGTCTGCCAGGAGTTCCACTCGTACTTGTCGCCCGCGAGGGTCACCCAGATCATCAGCAGGGAGACGGAGGCGGCCAGGAAGAATGCGCCGAGCCAGTCGATCTTCACCTTGCGGCGGACGACCGGAAGCTTGAGGGTCTTCTGGAGGAGGACCAGGGCGATGGCCGCGAACGGCACACCGACGTAGAAGCACCAGCGCCAGCCGAGCCACTCGGTGTCGGTGATGACACCGCCGAGCAGCGGACCGCCGACGGTGGCGACGGCGAAGGTGGCGCCGATGTAACCGGCGTACCTGCCGCGCTCGCGGGGCGAGACCATCGCGGCGATCACGATCTGGGTGAGCGCGACGAGACCGCCGGTGCCGATGCCCTGGAGCACCCGGAAGGCGATCAGGGTGCCGGTGTTCTGCGACAGACCGGCGAGCGCCGATCCGATCACGAAGATGACCAGTGCTATCTGGACCAGCAGCTTCTTGCTGAAGAGATCGGCCAGTTTGCCCCACAGCGGGGTGGTCACGGTCATGGAGAGAAGTGCGGCGGTGACGACCCAGGTGTACGCGCTCTGGGTGCCGTCGAGATCCTTGATGATCTCGGGAAGGGCGTTCGACACGATGGTCGACGAGAGCATCGCGACGAACATGCCGAGCAGCAGGCCGGTGAGGGCTTCCATGATCTGCCGGTGTGTCATCGGCGCGCCGTCGGAGGAGTGGTGTGACCCCTGCTTGGCGTGGCCGCCCCGCACACCGACTGGTGTGGTCGTAGCCATTGAATTCCTTTGCTTTACGCGGGTGTTGCGGGTGTTACGGGTGATGCAGGTCTTACGGGTCTTACGGGTACCGCGGGCGTCCGGGCCTCGGAGCCACCGTCCTGCTCGAAGTGGTGCGGGGCCCTTGCCCGGCAGTCGCCGAAGCTGTCGCGCAGGCGGGCCAGCATGGTGTTGAGCTGTCCGACCTCGTCGTCGGACCAGTCGTCCAGGGCCCCGGCGAGCGTCGCGGCGTAGCGCTCGGAGAGCTCCTCCAGGAGCGCCCGGCCCGCCGGGTTCAGCCGCAGGATGCGCGAACGCCTGTCGCCGGGGTCGGGGGCCCGGTCGATCCAGCCGCGCTCCGCCACATGGGCTACGTGCCGGCTGGTTACCGACATGTCGACCGCGAGCAGTTCGGCCAGCCTGCTCATCCGCATCTCGCCGTGACGGTCGAGGAGGGTGAGCACCGCGGCCGATCCTGCCGGGCAGTGAGCGGGGAGGATCTTGGCGAGATCGCGCTTTACGGCGCCGATGGCGCTGAGCTGCCGGGCCAGTTCCGCGTACTGACTCTGCGCGGCCATGGGCACCTCCGATCATCTTGTTGCTTAGGGCAACCATAGAAGAGGTTGGTTGCTACAGGCAAACTAATTCGGGCCGCAAGGAGTAAAGGAACCCAAAAGCCTCCATGCGGGGCGGGTCAAGGGCGTCCGTACTGCCGGTAAAGCCGCAGATCGCGAGGGTTGGGGGGCCGGGGTGTGCCGGGAGCCCCTTCTTCGCTAGGGTCCTGCCCCATGGCACACAACCCCCAAGCCCCCCAGGGTCCCGAGGGTCACAGCGACCCGGCGGGCAGCACTCAGATGTTCCGCGCCTTCGTCGACGAGGGCGAACCGCAGCGGCAGCAGCCGGCCGCGGCGGTCTCTTCGGGCGGCCCGAAGACCGGACTGATCGTCGGCGTCGTCGCCGTCATCGTCATCCTTGCCGCGGTCGCCTGGCTCGCGCTCGGCTGATCGTTTCTCCGGTCGCCCCGGCTGCTGCTGCGGGAGTCCCTCCGGCCCGGCGGCCCTGCGGGGTTGCCGGGCCGGGGCGCTTCCGGCGCCATTCCCGCCGTCACTCCCGGCGGGGTGACCTCCGCCGCCACCCTCGGCCCGGTGCCCCCGGCCCGGGTGTCACTTCCAGTCGGCGGTGACGTCCTGGGTCTCCACGTGCATGCCCAACGGCACCCGCCAGGCGTCCACGCACACGGTGTACGTCTTGTTCACGGCCGCGCCCCCGGCGATCGGCCCTGGCAGCGGCTGCGTCGAATACCGGGTGCCCCAGTCGACCCCCAGCGCGCCGATGATGTGCGTCGCGAAGGTGACGCTGCCCGACCTGACCGGTGAGCCGCCGGTATTGCGGAACCGTACGGTCACCTTCTCGCACCACCGCTTCCCGGCCGCCGCGCGCACGGGCTCGCCCACCTTGAGCGCGGCGGGCGCGGGCGCGGGCGGCGGAGGCGGGGGTGGGGGCGTGGTGGTGGGCGGCGATCCGGGGTCCGTGCCGGGCGATCCCGCCCCCGGTGATCCAGGGGCAGTCGGGCCGCCGGGTGTGCCACCGCCACTACCACCGCCGGTGCCGCCGCCCGTACGACCGGGGGTCGATCCACTGCCGCCCGGTGCGGCGGGTGTCCCCGCGCCGCCGGCCGCGCCCCGGTCCGGCGCTTTCCCGCCCGAGCCGCTGCCGTCGCCAATCGCGGCGCCGGACGCGCCCTCGCCCGTACTCTCGCCCGTACCGTCGGCCGGTGACCCGCCGCCCTTCGCGGGGTGCTCGCCTCCGCCGTCGTCCCGAGCCCGGTCGTCGAGAGGCACCAGAGGCACCAGCTCGACCTCGCCGTCGGGCGGTACGGCCCGGCCCGGTGCCCGATCCGGCGAGGAGCCCGCGGCGCCGACCGCCGCATAGCCGTCGTCGCCGCTCTCGCCACCGCACGCGGCCAGAACCCCGCCCAGACACAGCACAGCCACCGAGGCGCCCAGCGCGGCACCTCGGCGGCCGTCTATCAGACCATGACGTCGCATCGCGCCAGTTTGTCTGACGCTCCGTCAATTGGAAACCCCGTCAGCAGGACTGACCATGAGTCACTCGGGTCCCAGGGGTGAGTCGTTGGCTCAGTCCGCGATGAGCCCTTCCCTGAGCTGCGCGAGCGTGCGGGTCAGCAGGCGCGAGACGTGCATCTGGGAGATGCCGACCTCTTCGCCGATCTGCGACTGGGTCATGTTCGCGAAGAACCGGAGCATGATGATCTGGCGCTCGCGCGGCTGCAGCTTGGCCAGTAGCGGCTTGAGGGACTCGCGGTACTCGACGCCTTCGAGCGCCCTGTCCTCGTACCCCAGCCGGTCGGCCAGCGACCCCTCGCCGCCGTCCTCCTCGATGGAGGGCGTGTCCAGCGAACTGGCGGTGTAGGCGTTGCCGACGGCGAGGCCGTCCACGACGTCCTCCTCCGACACCCCCAGCACCACGGCGAGTTCGGGCACGGTCGGCGAGCGGTCGAGCTTCTGCGCGAGCTCGTCACTGGCCCGGGTCAGCGCGAGCCGCAACTCCTGCAGTCTGCGCGGAACCCGCACCGACCAACTGGTGTCGCGGAAGAAGCGCTTGATCTCACCGACCACCGTCGGCATCGCGAACGTGGGGAATTCCACCCCGCGTTCGCAGTCGAACCGGTCGATCGCCTTGATCAACCCGATCGTTCCGACCTGGACGATGTCCTCCATCGGCTCGTTCCGGCTGCGGAAACGGGCCGATGCGTAACGAACCAGGGGGAGATTGAGCTCAATAAGAGTGTCTCGAACGTACGTATGCTCCGGGCTGTCCTTGTCGAGAGCGGCAAGCCGCAGGAAGAGAGAGCGGGACAGAGTGCGTGTGTCGATGACTTCCGGCGTCGACACGATTGCCGGCTTGGCCACGTGGTCGAGCACGGCGGGCACTGCCTTGATGAGCACCTTTGAGCTGCCCTGTTCTGCGGACATGCCACCCCCTTGAGGTCGCGGACGGTAGCGGCGGGCGCTCCCGTTCGGAGGAAGCAGCCTCCACCTGAATACCGGTGGCGGAGCTGCGGCAAACGCGGTTCCAGCAGAATGTCACATGTCGGCAACACGCTGTAGCGCCAAGTCGACAAATCTGCGCAGGAAAGAGGGGGTGTGCGGCTTTTCGGCCATCCTGCGGGAGTACCCGTTCCGGCTACGCTTCGATTCGATTTGCGGATCGGAGTCGCGCGAAGCTTCTGGCCAGCAGTCTTGACACGTGCATCTGGGACACGCCCAATTCCGCACTGATTTGAGATTGCGTCAGATTGCTGTAGTAGCGCAGCAGTAGAATCCGCTGCTCGCGTTCGGGCAGTTGTACGAGCAGATGCCGCACGAGGTCCCGGTGCTCGACGCCGGCCAATGCCGGGTCCTCGTATCCGAGCCGGTCGAGCAGGCCCGGCAGCCCGTCGCCCTCCTGGGCCGCCTCCAGCGAGGTCGCGTGGTACGACCGGCCCGCCTCGATACAGGCCAGCACTTCGTCCTCGGAGATGCGCAGCCGCTCGGCGATCTCGGAGGTCGTGGGGGACCGCCCGTGGGCCGTGGTGAGGTCCTCGGTGGCCCCGCTGACCTGGACCCACAGCTCGTGCAGCCGGCGGGGTACGTGGACGGTCCTGACGTTGTCGCGGAAGTACCGCTTGATCTCGCCGACGACGGTCGGCATCGCGAAGGTCGGGAACTGCACCCCGCGGTCGGGGTCGAACCGGTCGATGGCGTTGATCAGACCGATCGTGCCGACCTGTACGACGTCCTCCATCGGCTCGTTGCGGCTGCGGAAGCGGGCGGCGGCGTACCGCACGAGCGGCAGGTTCGCCTCGATGAGCGCCCCGCGCACCCGGCTGTGCTCGGGCGTCCCGGGATCCAACACCTTGAGCTCGCCGAACAGCACCTGGGTCAGCGCCCGGGTGTCGGCACCACGACTCCTGGCCGGTGCGGCATCAGGGGCGGGGTCGGGGGCGGTCTCCGGGGGGAGGGGCGGGAGCTGGGGGCCCGGACGGCTCTGCTGGCCGTGCTGGGCGTGCTGGCTGTGCTGGATCTGCTGGGGCGGAGCCTGAGGCGCTGTACTGGCAGGCACGGTCGCGCCACCCCTTTCCTCGGGTCAACCACGGTCAACTCATCCGTCAAAAGCGGTCATAGCATCACAAGACATGTGCACTGTGTGCAAGCACCGTATATCGCCGTGTTGAGGGCAAGTTGGGGCTTATCAACGCATAAACCCCACACCGGCACGGTGTGGGGTGGGGTGCGGAGGGGTCTCAGAACTCGTAGTCGGCGATCACCCACGTGGCGAATTCGCGCCACTGTCCGGCGGCCGCCTGATGGGCCGGGTGCTCGACATAGCGCTTCAGCGCATCGCGGTCCTGTACCGCCGAGTTGATGGCGAAGTCGTACGCGATGGGCCGGTCGGTGATGTTCCAGGCGCACTCCCAGAACTCCAGCTCGGGAACGACCCCGTCGAGCTCCTGGAAGGCCTTCACGCCGGCGGCGACACGCGGCTCTTCCCGCCGCACACCGTCATTGAGCTTGAAGAGGACCAGATGGCGGATCAAGAAGCACTCCTTGGAGATGGAGGGCGCCCGGATCGGTCACCGGTCGATCAGTGGATCGGACCGGTCGGTGGAACAGGTCGGTCACCGGATCAGTTTGGTCACTGGACCAGTTCGGACATGAACTCGCCGACGCCCTGAGCGGCACTGGCAATGCCTTCGAACCCTACCTGGACAAGATCAGCAGCCCTGCCGGGCGACGTGATGATCGTGTACAGCACGAAGACCACTATCACGTACAGCGCGATCTTCTTGGTTTGCACCATGCGTGCGGCCTCCCCTGCCGGTCCCCTGTGCAGTCGGGAGAGTGTATCGGCAGAATCAGCCTGCCCAGAGGTCGCGGCGATCACTCACTCAGCCTTTAAGGACCTATGGCCCGCCGATCCGGGCCCTTTGCCCGCCTGTCGCCCCATGCGGAAGGCGCAGGATGGACCCGAGCCCGGCGGAACTGGCAGGAATCCGCAGGGCGAGGACCAGGACCTCACTGCGGGGTCCGGCCGCGGGCTTCCCCCGGATGCGGCCGGACTTGCAGGTCTTGTTCTCACCGGGGGAAGCGGCTTGTCCCCCCGATACCGCTTCCCCCGTCCCACGCGAAGGCCCCGACCACCCCCCGGCCGGGGCCTTCGGCTGTTCGTCGCCGTGCTGTTCCTTTGATCTCCCCGGAGAAGCACCCGATCAGGGCAAGTGAGACCAGAACTGAGACCAGACAGAACGAAGGGCCCGACTCGCGAGAGTCGGGCCCTTCGTTCTGTCTGGTCAGAGCGGTAGCGGTGGGATTTGAACCCACGGAGAAGTTGCCCCCTCACACGCTTTCGAGGCGTGCTCCTTAGGCCGCTCGGACACGCTACCGAGACTGAGCTTAGCCCACGGTGGGCCGTGCTAAAAATCCGTTCCGGCAGGTGACCGCGCGGCCGTGTCAGGCCCGTCCCGCGCCCGCTTCCGGCCCGCCCTTCAGCGGTCCCGGAAGAACGCGGTCAGCTGGGCCGAGCACTCCGCTTCGAGTACGCCGCCGACGACCTCGGGCCGGTGATTGAGCCGCCGGTCCCGTACGACGTCCCAGAGCGACCCGGCCGCGCCCGCCTTCTCGTCGAGCGCGCCGTAGACCACCCGGTCCACCCGGGACTGGACGAGCGCCCCCGCGCACATCGTGCACGGCTCCAGCGTGACGACCAGTGTGCAGCCGGTCAGACGCCACCCGCCGAGCTTCCCGGCCGCCCTGCGGATGGCCAGGACCTCGGCGTGCGCCGTCGGATCGCCCGTCGCCTCGCGCTCGTTGTGGCCCGCCGCGAGCAGCGAGCCGTCGGGAGCCAGCAGGACGGCGCCGACCGGCACATCGCCGGCCTCCGCTGCCCGTGCTGCCTCGTCCAGGGCAAGACGCATCGGCGCCTGCCAGGGATCACGTACCGGGTCGGGTACTGGATCGGGCAGTGGATGATCAGGTACTGGATGAGCCGCGGCCACTACTGGACGGTCTCCAGTACGTCGGCGGCGCCCAGGACGTCAGCGATCTCGGCGAGCGCGTCCGTGTCGAGCGCCATCAGATCCTTCTCGGACAGGCCGAGGTCCGCCAGGACCCCCGCGTCGCCGAGCGGGCCCGCAGGCACGACAGCACTGTCGCCCGGCGTGCTCTCCTCCCCGTCGTCCTCCACTTCCGTTTCCTGGTCCGGCTCGCCGTCCTCGGTCCCGTCGAGGTCGACGAGCTCTTCCAGGACGTCCGGATCCTCGGGATCGCGGCCGAGCAACTCGTCGGTGAGCAGGATCTCCCCGTACGAGGAACGGGCGGCCGCGGCCGCGTCTGAGACATAGATACGCGGGTCCTCCTCGCCGTCCACGCGGACGAGGCCGAACCATGCGTCTTCCTGCTCGATGAAGACGATCACCGTGTCGTCGTCGACCGTGGCCTCGCGGGCCAGATCGGTCAGGTCTGACAGGGTTTCCACATCGTCGAGCTCCGTGTCGCTCGCTTTCCACCCGTCTTCGGTGCGCGCGAGCAGTGCGGCGAAGTACACCGTGACTCTCCCACTGGTCTCGAGAAGTGCCGGTTGGAAGTCCTCCCGGCCGGAGGGTGTCGCTGGGCGGGAGAAACCGTTTTGCAGCTCTGGGTCCCGCCCACTCGGAATCGTGGCAGAAACGAAGGCTGAGCGAGAGGTCTTCCGCTCTTGCGTCGTGTACCAGTCCTGAAGGAGTCAGCTCCGATTCCGCTCCGATTCTGCTCGGAGTCAGCTCCGATTCTGCTCGGAGTCCGAGCAGGAGCCCCCTACGGAGCGCTCCGAATCCCCTTGTACTCCGAGTACGAGTGTCCTGGCAGGAGCCCTGGCAGAGCCGTGTAGGGACCCGCCCCGGAGGCCCGCCGAGCCTGCTGGGGCCTCCGGGCGCGCCGCTGCCGGCCGCTACCAGCGGAAGGTGCGCATCCGCATCTGCTGCCGCATCCGCGCGGCGCGGGCCGTGCGCGGCTTCACCCGGTCGCGCAGCTCCTTGGCCTCGTGCAGTTCGCGCAGGAAGTGGGCGCGTCGGCGCCGTCGGGCGGCCTCGCTCTCCGGCTCCGGCTGCTCGTCCCGAGTCTGCTCGGGCTCTTCCCCGTCCCGCATCGGCCACACCACCCCACGCTGGGTTTCTCCTGCACCCCACCTTCCCTCTGGACAGGGGGTTGATGCCAGCGCAACGGGCTCCCGCACCCGGCTACTGTTGTGGGCATGCGGATCAATGTCGTCGACCACCCGCTGGTGGCGCACAAACTCACCACGTTGCGCGACCAGCGCACCGACTCTGCGACCTTCCGGCGCCTCGCCGACGAGCTGGTCACCCTGCTCGCGTACGAGGCCACCCGGGACGTGCGCACCGAGCAGGTCGACATCCAGACCCCGGTGTCGAGGACGACGGGGGTGAAGCTGTCCTACCCGCGCCCCCTGGTCGTACCGATCCTGCGGGCCGGTCTCGGCATGCTGGACGGGATGGTCCGGCTGCTGCCGACCGCCGAGGTGGGCTTCCTCGGCATGGTCCGCAACGAGGAGACGCTGGAGGCGTCCACCTACGCCACGCGGATGCCGGAAGACCTCTCCGGGCGCCAGGTGTACGTACTGGACCCGATGCTGGCCACCGGCGGCACCCTCGTCGCGGCGATTCGCGAGCTGATCAAGCGCGGCGCCGACGATGTGACGGCGGTCGTGCTGCTGGCCGCGCCCGAGGGCGTGGAGGTCATGGAGCGCGAGCTGGCCGGTGCGCCGGTCACCGTGGTCACAGCCTCGGTCGACGAGCGGCTCAACGAGCACGGCTACATCGTCCCGGGCCTCGGTGACGCGGGCGACCGGATGTACGGCTCGGCCGAATAACCGGTCCCGTACTTCAGCAGTACGTCAGCGGTGGTTCAGCAGTACTTGAGCAGTACTTGAGCAGTACTTCAGCACTTCGCGGAGGGCGCGGGGGCGGGCTTGGCCAGTGCGGCCAAGGCCGCGTCCGCGTCCTTCTTCGTGTCCAGCTTCTTGAAGGCCGAGCCGAGGATCATGTCGACCTCGGTACCCGTACGGGCGTCGGCCTTCTGCTCAGCCTTCTTCAGCTGCGTCCCGAGTACGGGCAGCACGCCGGCCACGTCCTTGGGGGCGCCCAGCAGTATTCCGGTGCCCTTGACCTTCTTGTCGTACTCCGACGGGGCGTTCCCGACCTTGCCGATGGCGAAGCCGCGCTTCTTCAGCTCGTCGGCCGTCTCCTTGGCGAGGCCGCCGCGCGGTGTCGCGTTGTAGACGTTGACCTTGATCTTGCCCGGCGTGGGCAGGGCCTTGACCGAGGCTGCCGACGGGGAGGCCCGTGGCGCGGAGGGTTTGCAGTCGTCCTTCTTGCGGCCGGACGCCGTGGGTTTCTTCTCACCGCCCGTGAAGACGTCGATGAGCTGCAGCGTCCCCCAGCCGATGAGGCCGAGGGCCAGGACCGCGGCCACCACTACGAGAACGATCCTGCTGCGGTGACGAGGGCGGCGCATACGCGGGAACTTGTCGCCCGTAATGCGGTACTTTCCGCCCATGCCGGGGGGAGTCAGCATGCTCATGGGCGCAGCGTAGTGCGCTCATGAGGTGATTCCTACTAAATGATCAACGACTGACCGGCACTCCAACCCAAAAGGCTCAATTGGGTGTTGACCGGACGCACCGAATGGAGCACGGAACAGAGCGCTGAGGGAGCGCTGACGGAGCACCGAACGGGGTGCGGGGCGGGTGGCCCCGGCCGCTCGGTGTGCGCCGGGCGGCGCGGTCAGATGCCGTCGAGTTCGAGGACGCGCGCGTGCAGCACCTGGCGCTGCTGGAGCGCGGCGCGGACCGCGCGGTGCAGTCCGTCCTCCAGGTAGAGGTCGCCCTGCCACTTCACGACGTGCGCGAAAAGGTCGCCGTAGAAGGTCGAGTCCTCCGCGAGCAGCGTTTCGAGATCCAGCTGGCCCTTGGTGGTGACGAGCTGGTCGAGGCGGACCGGGCGCGGCGCGACGTCCGCCCACTGGCGGGTGCTTTCCCGGCCGTGGTCGGGGTAAGGACGGCCGTTTCCGATGCGCTTGAAGATCACACGGAAAGCCTACCGGGCAAGCACCTCCGGGCGCAGCCATGAGGCAGGGGTGCAAAGGTCGTATTCAGCGCCAGAACGGGAGCAAATCATGAGCGGAAGTACCCCCTCCGGTGACTCCGGCGGTTCGGCTGACGATGTGGCGGCCATTGCCGCGGGTTATGCCTTCACCGGACCGGCCCTCGAACTGGGCGCCCTCCTCTGGGACGGCGAGTGCCTGCCGGATACACAGATCCGGATCCCGCTGTCCATGCTCAACCGGCACGGGCTCGTCGCGGGCGCCACCGGCACCGGCAAGACCAAGACGCTCCAGCTGATCGCCGAGCAGCTGTCGGCGCAGGGTGTGCCGGTTTTCCTGGCCGATGTAAAGGGCGATGTGTCGGGCATTTCCGCGCCCGGCGAGGACGGCGAGAAGGTACGCGAGCGGGCCGGCCAGGTCGGGCAGACCTGGGAGGCGACGGGCTTCCCCTGCGAGTTCTACGCGCTGGGCGGCATCGGCCCCGGCATTCCGCTGCGGGCCACGGTCACCAGCTTCGGCCCGGTGCTGCTTTCGAAGGTGCTCCGGCTCAACCAGACGCAGGAGCAGTCGCTCGGGCTGATCTTCCATTACGCCGACTCCAAAGGCCTGGAGCTGGTGGACCTCAAGGACCTGCGGGCCGTGGTCGCCTTTCTGGTGTCGGACACCGGAAAGGCCGAGCTCAAGGGCATCGGCGGGCTGTCGTCGGTGACGGCCGGGGTGATCCTGCGGGCGCTGACCGCGTTCGAGCAGCAGGGCGCGAGCGACTTCTTCGGGGAGCCGGAGTTCGACACGAGCGAGTTCCTGCGGTCGGCGCCGGACGGGCGGGGGCTGGTCTCCGTACTGGAGCTGCCCGCCGTGCAGGGCAAGCCGCAGCTCTTCTCGACGTTCCTGATGTGGCTGCTCGCGGACCTCTTCAACGATCTGCCGGAGGTCGGCGACCTCGACCGGCCCAAGCTGGTCTTCTTCTTCGACGAGGCACATCTGCTCTTCAACGACGCCTCTAAGGCGTTCCTGGAGTCGATCACGCAGACGGTGAGGCTGATCCGCTCGAAGGGCATCGGAATCTTCTTCGTCACGCAGACGCCGAAGGACGTGCCGGGGGACGTGCTCGCGCAGCTCGGCAACCGGGTGCAGCACGCGCTGCGGGCCTTCACGCCCGACGACGCGAAGGCGCTCAAGGCGACCGTACGAACTTTCCCCCATTCGGAGTACGACCTGGAGGAGCTGCTGACAGCGCTCGGCACCGGCGAAGCGGTGATCACCGTCCTCAGCGAGAAGGGCGCCCCGACCCCGGTCGCCGCGACCCGGCTGCGCGCGCCCGAATCGCTGATGGGCCCGGTCGACGCGGCGGCGCTGGAACTGGCCGTGAAGGCGTCGCTGCTCTACGGGCGTTACGCGGAGCCGGTGGACCGCGAATCGGCGTACGAGAAGCTCACGGCGCAGCAGCAGACCGCGGACGCGGAGGCGGTGCGGGTGGCGCTGGAGGCGGAGCAGGCGAAGGACCAGGCCGCCGCTTCGAGCGAGGCCTTGCGTCCCGCGCGGGCGTCGAAGGGGGACGGGGACGGGGACGCGTCGCTCGCCGAGCAGGTGGTGGGCAGCGGCGTCTTCAAGTCGCTGGCGCGGTCGATCGGGACGCAGCTGGGACGCGAGATCTCCCGGTCGATCTTCGGCACGGCACGGCGGAGGCGGTGAGGGGGAGCCGGGGTTGGGTGGATGGGGTGGATGGGGTGAATGGGGCGGGGCTTTATGGCGGCCCCCACCCCTTCCGTCGCACCGCCATGGGGCTGCGACGCCTCCGGGCTATTCCGCGGCCTTCTGCTTGGCAGCCTGCTTCGCGGCCTGCTTGAACGCGCGGACCTTGGCCAGTGACTCCGGACCCGTGATGTCCGCCGCCGAGCGGTATGCGCCCGCGTCGCCGTACGCCCCTGCCGCCTCGCGCCAGCCCTTCGGCTTCACCCCGAGCTGCTTGCCGAGGAGCGCCAGGAAGATCTGGGACTTCTGCTTGCCGAAGCCGGGCAGCGCGTTCAGCCGCGCCAGCAGCTCCTTGCCGGTGGCGACATCGCGCCACACCGCGCTCGCGTCGCCGTCGTAGTGCTCGACCAGGTACTGGCACAGCTGCTGAACGCGCTTGGCCATGGCAGCCGGGTAACGGTGCACGGCGGGCTTGGCCGACAGGAGCGACGCGAAGGCCTCGGGGTCGTACGCGGCGATCTGGTGCGCGTCCAGGTCGTCGCCGCCCACCCGCTGGGTGATCGTGTACGGGCCCGCGAACGCCCATTCCATCGGGACCTGCTGGTCCAGGAGCATGCCGACCAGGTCGGCGAGCGGGCTGCGGCCGAGCAGTTCGTCGGCCTCCGGCTGCTGGGAGATTCGCATGACGGTGCTCATGCCTCCATGATCGCGCACGACCGCCGTGACCGGCCAGCGCAGAACCGGCGACGCGGGTTCGTCGGCCGGTAACTCCCGGGCGGGCGGGGCCGCCCTCACCCGGGCGGCGTATCTCCTCAGGGCGTTCGGGGGTGGGTGGCCCAATGATCGAGGGGCGCGAACCGCTCGCCCCGCAGGGCGGGCGGGTGCCTCTGGAAGGACACCGGCCCATGTCGGACACGGCCCCGCCACCACCCGAGCCGCCCGGTGGCACACCCGGCGGGCCGCAGTGGGGCCCCCGGCCCCCGGCCGGAGGCGCCGGAGGCTATCCACCTCCCGGTTACCCGCCGCCCGGCTACGGCTACCCGCCGCCCCCGAAGAAGCGCCGCGTCTGGCCCTGGATCGTCCTCGGCATCGCGATCCTCCTCATCGGAGGCTGCGCCGCGGTCATGGCCGTGTTCATCAACGCGGTCGACGACGAGTCCGAGCGCGTCGTGAAGGTGAAATACGCGGTGACCGGCAACGCCAAGGACGTCAGCATCACGTACTCCACCTGGCGTGACGGCAATCTGTCGAGCAGTTCCGTGTCCAATGCCCGGCTGCCCTGGCGCAAGGAAGTGGACACCACCGGCTTTCTGAAGGGTGGTCATCTCACCGTCGTTACCGGGGCCGACGGCGGCACAGTCACCTGCACCGTCACTGTGGATGACAAGGAGCCCACGACCGCTACCGCCAGTGGTCCCCTTGCGATCGCAGGCTGCGACGACTTCTGAGCCCCCGCCCCCGCCCCCCCCGCTACCCGCCCACGTACGCCCGCAGGTGCTCCGCCGTCAGTGTCCGGCCGGTCGCGACCAGCTCGGCCGGGGTGCCGGTGAAGACGACCTTGCCGCCGTCGTGGCCCGCGCCGGGGCCCAGGTCGATGAGCCAGTCGGCGTGGGCCATGACCGCCTGGTGGTGCTCGATGACGATGACCGTATTGCCGTCGTCGACCAACCGGTCGAGCAGCGCGAGGAGTTGGTCCACGTCTGCCATGTGCAGGCCGGTCGTGGGCTCGTCCAGGACGTACGTCGCCGACTTCTCCGCCATGTGGATGGCGAGCTTGACCCGCTGGCGCTCGCCGCCCGACAGCGTGTTCAGCGGCTGGCCGAGGCGCAGATAGCCCAGGCCGACGTCGGCGAGCCGGTCGAGGATCGCGCGCGCCTGGCCGGACGGGAAGAAGTCGCGGGCCTCCGCCACCGCCATGCCGAGAACCTCGCTGATGTTCTTGCCGCGCAGCGTGTACGTGAGCACCTCGGGGGTGAACCGCTTGCCCTCGCACTGCTCGCAGACCGACGCCACCCCGGCCATCATCGCCAGGTCGGTGTAGACGAGGCCAAGACCGTTGCAGTTCGGGCAGGCGCCCTCCGAATTCGCGCTGAACAGCGCCGCCTTGACCCCGTTCTCCTTGGCGAAGGCGGTACGGATCGGGCCGAGCAGCCCGGTGTACGTCGCCGGATTGGACCGGCGCGAGCCCCGGATCGGGGACTGGTCGGCGACCACCACCCCGTCCCGGCCGGTCAGATAGCCGTGGATCAGTGAGCTCTTTCCGGATCCGGCGACCCCGGTGACCACGGTCAGTACGCCCGTGGGGATGTCGACCGAGACATCCTTGAGGTTGTGCAGGCCGGCGCCCGTGATGGACAGCTTGCCGCGCGGCTCGCGCACCGTCTCGCGCAGCCGTGCGCGGTGCTCCAGGTGTCGCCCGGTCAGCGTCCCGGAGGTGCGCAGTCCGGGGACATCTCCGCTGTAACAGATCTGCCCGCCGCCGGAGCCCGCGCCCGGACCCAGGTCCACCACATGGTCCGCGATGGAGATCACCTCGGGCTTGTGCTCGACCACAAGGACCGTGTTGCCCTTGTCGCGCAGGCGCAGCAGCAGGTCGTTCATCCGCTGGATGTCGTGCGGGTGCAGCCCGATGGTGGGCTCGTCGAAGACGTACGTCACGTCGGTCAGGCTGGAGCCGAGGTGCCTGACCATCTTCACCCGCTGGGCCTCACCGCCGGAGAGTGTCGACGAGGTGCGGTCCAGGCTCAGATAGCCGAGGCCGATCTCGACCAGCGAGTCGAGGGTGTCGCGCAGGGTGGCGAGCAGCGGCGCGACGGACGGGTCTTCCATGGACCGGACAAAAGCGGCCAGGTCGCTGATCTGCATGGCCGAGCACTGCGCGATGTTCACCCCGTCGATCACCGAGGACAGGGCGGCGGCGCTCAGTCGCGTGCCGCCGCAGACGGAGCAGTCGGTGAAGACGACGGCGCGGTCGACGAAGGCCTTGATGTGGCCCTGCATCGAGTCCCGGTCCTTGGAGAGGTAGACCCGCTGGACCTTGGTGACCAGGCCCTCGTACGTGAGGTTGTTGCTGCCCACCTTGATTTTGGTGGCGGGCTTGTACAGGAAGTCCTCCCACTCGGCGGCGGTGAAGCCCGCGAGCCGGGTGTCCGGATCGTAGAGCCCGGATGCCGCCATGACCTGCCAGTACCAGGAGTCCACCGCGAACCCGGGGACGGTGATCGCCCCTTCCTTCAGGGACAGTTCACGGTCCACCAGCTGATCGATGTCGATCTTCGAGACCTGGCCGATGCCCTCGCACTCCGGGCACATGCCCTCCGCGCTGTTGAAGCTGAAGGCGGTCGATGTGCCGATGTGCGGTATGCCGAGGCGGCTGAAAATGATCCGCAGCATCGTGTACGCGTCGGTCGCCGTGCCCACCGTGGAACGGGAGTTGGCGCCCATCCGCTCCTGGTCGACGACGATGGCCGCGCTCAGATTGTGCAGCGAGTCGACGTCCGGGCGGCCCATGCTCGGCATGAACGACTGGATGAACGCCGTGTACGTCTCATTGATCAGGCGCTGCGACTCCGCGGCGATGGTCCCGAAGACGAGCGAGGACTTGCCGGAACCCGAGACGCCGGTGAAGACCGTGAGCCGGCGCTTGGGGAGATCCACCGATACGTTCGTCAGGTTGTTCACCCGGGCGCCGCGAACCTGGATCACGCTGTGAAGGTCCGCTGCGGTCGGCTCGGGGTTGGACGGATCGGTGGACATTCCGGATCTCCTTGAATACCTCGAACAACTCGGCGCCGTGCCGGTGGCGCCCGGTCCTTCATTCTGCCGCCCGGGTCTGACAGTCACCGAGAGTGAAGGTATGGGTGTGGGTGCGGGCGTACGTGCGCCCCCTCTCCCGTCTATTCGCTCAGGCTCTCCCCACGGCCGTGCCCCCGGCCGGGCTCGGGGTTTTCGGCCATATTTCACTGTTCCTACCGATTCGGTCCCCCCCTTCGTCCCCGTGATGTGACGCGGCACATGCAAGGGGTGAGTGCGCTCGCGCATTCAGGCGCATCCTTGGCCCTGCGATCGCACTGCCGGGGAGGGATACAAGGTGGCCTTAGTGGGGCACGATGACGACATATCGCTGTGTGCCGCCCCAGACCCCGGCGGCGCTTCGCGCAAGCTCCGTCAGCGGTTCCGCGTAGCGGCCGGTGACGCCTCAAGCCTGAGCAGAATGCCGGGGGTTGGCCGTGAGTGTCGACGAGATCACCTTTTTTCTGCGGGACCGCACCATAGGAGGGGTCCTGGTAATCGAGCTCCATGGTGAGCTGGACATCTGGGCAACCGTCGTGCTGTGCGAATGGGCGGAGGCGATCTGTGACCGCCCCCGCCCCGACGTAGTGGTCGATCTGCGTCCCGCGACCTTCCTGGACGCAGGTGGCCTGCGGCTGCTCCTGCGGATCCGGGCCCAAGTGGTCAGAAGGAGAGGCAGTATTCGGATTGTGCGTCCCGTCCCCAGGGTGTGGCGCGTACTGCGCATGACGGGCCTGGACCAGGCGTTCACCGTCATCGACATCATGGAGGGCCAGCCGATCACGCCGATCGAGGTCGGCCGTCGCGACGATCACGGTCTGTCGGCCTGATCGCGCTCCGACTGACTGATCGGGTGTGCCGGGACGTTCTGGCGCGGGCCATCGCGGGGCGGCTCGCGGTGGCCCGCCGAGGTGTGCCGTACGTCGAACTGGTCGGCCTGCTCTGCCTGGACGGCGAAGCGGTGGCCCTGGTCCCCGGGTCCGGCACCGTCGCCCGGCTGCTGCCCCCGGTGGTCTCGTACGTCGTCGACGCCCACCACCCGTTGGTCGCGGCCTTCCCCGGGGCCGCATGGGAACCACGGGGGAGGTGCTCCCGCTCCGGGGAAGACCGCTGCCCTGCCGCGCGGGTCCGCGGAGCAGGGGGCATCGATCAGACCGGTGCGCTCGGCCCGGCCCTGGAACGGTCAGTGTGAGTGGTGTGCGGGGCGGCCCCGTCGGCAGGGGGCCGCCCCTCGGTGAAGGACGAAAGAGGCTCGTGACAGGCGGAGGCGCCCCCTGCGCCATGCGGTGTACCTGCCATGGGCAACGGTTTCGTCCCTGTGCCGATCTCCGTCCGGGGCCCGCAGTCCGAGCCGACCACAGGCACCGTCCTGCGCAGTCGCTCGTGCATGTCCCCACCCCGGTTCGTTGGTCACGTGGGCGCACGGCGGAGCCGATGCGCTGCCGGGGTCTCGGGCAATATCACCCTAGAGCGACCTTTCGGATACGAATAGTCAAGCTTCGGCCATGTGTTGGGGAAGATTCGCGCACCCCCTCGGCGCTCACCCGGCACACACTCCGGCGCTCATTCCGGCGCTCATTCCGGAACGCGCCCCGGTACGCACCTCCTTGTTCACCCCAGCGCGATGCCCGCGTACGGATCCCGTCCGTCCCGGATCGCCTCGACGAGCCCGGCCAGATGCTGCTGCACCGCGATGAAGAGGCCGGGGCCGAAGGTCACCCGGGCCACGCCCGCCGCCGCCAGCTCCTCGAAGGTCAGCGGACTCCCGGGCCCGTACGCCACATTGACGGGCGCGCCGATGCCCTCCACCAGTGAGCGCACCGTCCGGTCGGACAGGCCGGAGATGGAGATGGGGTACACGCAGTCGGCGCCCGCCGCGACATAGGCCCGGCCCCGCGCCACGGCCTCCGCCAGCCGCGACTCGTCGGCCGCCGCTCCCTCGCCGGATCCGTACAGGAAGGTGTCCACGCGCGCGTTGATCACCACTTCGGGCGCGGCCTGCCGGAACGCGGCGAGGAAATCGGCCTGTTCACGCACGTCGATCAGCTTGCCCGTACGCGGGTCGGAGTCCTCCAGATTGCAGCCCACCGCCCCGCTCTCCGCCAGCCGCGCGGCCAGTTCGGCGGGTGGCAGGCCGTAGCCGCGCTCCAGGTCGGCGGTGACCGGCACGTCCACGGCCCGCACGATGCGGGTCAGCGCGGCGAACATCTCGCCGGGCGGCGTCGCCTCGTGGTCCTCGTAGCCAAGCGCCGGGGCCATGGCCGCGCTGCCGGTGGCGACGGCTGGGAATCCGGCGGCGGCCACGGTACGGGCCGAGGCAGCGTCCCAGGCGTTGGGCAGCACGGCGGGTGTGCCGGGGACGTGCAGTGCTCGAAGCGTGGCCGCCCTGGCTGATCGGTGGGCGCTTTCGGTCGTTGTCCGATTCGTCATGCCTTTGACGGTAGAAGAGCTTTGGCCGACCGTTCTGGTCCAATTCCATGCCGCTCGACTGGGCCAGTTGTCCTGCGGGGGGCTGCGGGCGTCGCATCCTTCGACGCCACGCCCCTCGACACCACGAGCGCGCTGCGGGCGAAGGCCCTGACCGCGTCGGTGTTGTCCTTCGCGCGCCACACCAGGCCGTACCCGACAGGACCGGCGTCCTCGAACGGGACGTAGGTGACACCGGGCCTGGCGAAGTACGTCGCGGTGTGCGCGGCCGACAACATTGCGCCCTTGCCGCCCGCGACGAGCATGAGCGCCTCCTGCATATTGGTGATGCCGGGGCCCCGGGCGATCGGCCTGCCGCTGGGCGTGCGCGCCGGCGCGTGGTGTTCCCGCCAGTACTCCGGGACGTCACCGTCGATGGTCAGCAGCGGTACGTCGGCCAGGTCCTCCAGCGACACCGAGTCCCGCGCGGCCAGCGGATGCCCGGAGGCGATCACCAGCACGCGCTCCTCGGCGAGCAGGGTGGGCCCCTTGCCCAGGTCCGCCTCGCGCACCGGGAGCTCCGTGAGCTGTACGTCGTAACCGCCGTCGCGCAGCTTCCCGTACGGATCGGAGAGCGGCACCTCGCAGATCTCCACGCTCAGCCCGGGGTGGTCCACGCGCATTGCCTCCGCCGCCCTCATCACGACCTCCCCGGCCGGCGGTCCTGCGAAGCCGACGAACAGCACCCCGCCGATGCTCCGGGCGGTCGCGGTGGCCCGCACGATTGCCGCCGTGATGGCACGGTGGTGCGGTTCGAGGTCGTTGCGAAGCTGCCGGCCGAGGTCGGTGAGCGCGACGCGGCGGCTCGTACGGACGAACAGCGGGGCGCCGATGCGGCGCTCGGTGCGCTGGACGAGCTGGCTCACCCGGGCCCGGGACAGCCGCATCCGGTCGGCGGTGCGGCCGAAGTGCAGCTCATCGGCCAGGATCAGGAAGCACTCCAGCTCGTCGTGCTCCATAAAAACTCCCAGGTCAACGCGGATCGGTAAGCCTGACTGAACGAACGTTGCGGTCTTCGCAGTTGTTCCCCCACCGGCGCCGATCGAGGGTGGTTGAGCCGACAACATCCTCTCACCGCCGAGGAAGTCCCATGAGTACGAGTGTGCCGAGTGCGCCGAGTGCGCCGAGTGCGCCAAGTGGTCCGAGTGGTCCGAGTGGTCCGAGTGTGCGCGGAACCCCGCGCAAGGATCACTGGGGTGTGCTGTTCGTCCTGTGCGGCGCGATCTTCCTCGAAGGCATCGACATCGCGATGCTCAACGTCGCCCTGCCGTCCATCCGGGCCGATCTCGGCATGTCCACCGGCGAGCTCCAGTGGGTCATGAGCGCGTACGTCCTGGGGTACGGCGGATTCATGCTGCTGGGCGGCCGGGCCGCCGACCTCTTCGGGCGCCGCCAGATGTTCGTCCTGTGGCTGACCGTCTTCCTGCTCTTCTCCGGCCTCGGCGGCTTCGCGTCCGAGGGCTGGATGCTGATCGTCGCGCGGTTCGTCACCGGGGTCGCCGCCGCCTTCATGACCCCCGCGGGCCTGTCCATCATCACCACGAGCTTCGCGGAGGGCGAGGCGCGCAACAGGGCCCTGCTGATCTACTCCGGCACCGCCGCGGGCGGCTTCTCGATCGGGCTGGTCATCGGCGGTCTGCTCGCCTCCGTCGGCTGGCGCTGGGTGTTCTTCGCCCCGGTCGTGCTGTCCTTCGTCATCCTGTTGGCCGCGCTCGCCTTTGTGCCCAGGTCGCCGCGTCCGGACCGGACGGGCGAGAGCTTCGACGTGGCCGGCGGCGTCACCATCACCGCCGCCATCGTGCTGCTTGTGCTCGGCGTGGAGCGCGCCAGCCACACCGGCATCGGCTGGACCGCGGGCACGCTCGCCGCGGGACTGGTGTCACTCGCCGCCTTCGTGGCGATCGAACGCCGGGCGAGCTCCCCACTCGTACGCCTCGGAATCCTCCGCAACGGTCCGCTGGTCCGCGCGAACATCGCCGGGCTGCTCTTCGCCGCCGGTTTCTTCGGCTTCCAGTTCCTGGTCGTCCTCTACCTCCAGGAACTACGCGGCTGGTCGACGATCCAGACCAGCTTCGCGATGCTCGTCATCGGCATCGACGCGGTCCTCTCACCGACCCTCACCCCCAGGCTGGTCGCCCGGTTCGGCAACGCCCGGGTGATCTTCGGCGGGCTGCTGCTGGCCGTGCTCTCGTACGGGCTGTTCCTGCCGGTCGGCGCGGACTGGACGTACCTGGCGATGTTCCCGAGCCTGATCATCCTCGGCCTCGCCTTCGCGCTGGCGTACGGCCCGCTCACCATCGTCGCCACCGAGGGCATCGCGGAGAAGGAGCAGGGCCTGGCGGGCGGGCTCCTCTATACGTCCTTCCAGTTCGGCGCCGCGCTCGGCCTCTCGGCCGTCACCGCGGTCAACGTCGCGGCCACCGCGTCGAGTTCACCCGCCGCGATGCTCGACGGCTACCATGCCGCCCTCCTCGTGCCGTTCGTCGCGGCGCTGCTCGCGGCCTTCGTCGGCGCGTTCGGGCTGCGGGCGGGGAGGAAGGCGGGGAGGGGCGGGACGCTGGCCGTGGCTGCCGGTGCCGTCGCGATGGAACCCGTCAAGGCCCCCGCGACTCACTGAGCCGGTGCGGGGGAGAGGTCCGCAGCGGCCCCGGACCGTACGCCGCGATCGCCGCCGCCGCCCCGCCGCAGCACCACCGCCCCGGCGACGGTCGCCGCGGCCCCGCCGACCGCCGCCACCGCGGCGACGATCGCGGCGCTCGCGAAGCCGAAGGTGCTGGAGAGCGCGCCGAAGGCGAAGGGGGCGACGGTGGCGCCCGCGTAGATGCCGACCTGGACGGTGTGCCCCGCGTTCTCGGCCCGGCCGGGGACCAGCCGCAGCGTGGCGGCGAGGAGGAGTCCCGTCCAGCCCCATCCGGCGGAGAAGGCCAGTACCGCGCCGATGACGAAGGTCACCGGGGAGCCGACGGAGATCAGGGCGAGCCCGACGCCCCCGGTGAGCATCATCGTCGCGATCACCGCGGGGTTGCGGTGGGGTGCCCGGTCCGTCAGGGCCCCCGCGCCGATCCGTACCGCGATGGCGACGAGCGCGCTCATCGTCAGCATGTTGCCGGCGACGGTGACGGCCAGACCGGAGTCGGCGCCGAGCTGTACGAAGTACGACGCCACCGCGTTGTTCCCGGCCGCGGACAGCGCCGCCGCGAACGCCCAGAGCGCCAGCACCCGCCGGACGGTGCGCGGGTCGTGGCTCTCGTCCGACGCCCGCTTCGGCGGCGGCCCGCCGGGGATGCGGGCCAGTGGGGCGAGGGCGGCGGGGACCAGGGCGACGACCCCGGCGATCAGCATCGCCGTACGCCACCCGTAGGGCTCGACGACGAGGGCGACGAGCAGGCCCGGGACGAGAGTGGCCGCCCCCAGCGCCGCGCCGACCAGGCCGGCGGCCAGGGAACGCCGGTGCGCGGGGGCGCGCGCCGCGATCAGCCGGCCGGCGGCGGGCTGGACCAGGCCGTTGCTCAGCCCGCCCAGCACCAACACCGCGGTCAGCGCCGCGAATCCGGTCACCCGGGATGCCGTCAGCAGCACGGCCGACGCCACGAGCGAGGCGAAGGCGAGCGCCACGGGGACGGGCAGCCTGGCGGCAAGGCGCTTGGTGAAGGGCGAGCCGAGTGCGGTGGCGGCGTAGAACGCGCTCATCGCGAGCCCGATGCTGCTGCGCGAGATGCCGAGCTCGGCCTGGATCGAGGGTGCGAGGGCGCCCACGGTGAAGCCGGGCATCACGGCGACGGTCGCCGTGAGGGCGACGGCGACGATGCCGGGCCAGTGCCCGGTGGCGGCCACTCCCGCGCCGTTGCCACGGTTCACCGCGCCGTTGCCACGGTTCACCGCGCCGTTGCCCCGGTTCACGCCGCCCTTCGCCCGAGCCGCGTTGCCCTTCGCCCGGTTCACGCCGCCCTTCGCCCCGCTCACGCGGAGACGGGTCGCCAGAAGTGCCCGTGCCCTTCCCCGGCGCGGTGCACCGCCACTTCCCCGAACACCACGTCGGCGAAGTGGACGCCGTATCCCAGGGTGTCGGGCCTGGCCAGCTCGGCGACGAGGTCGCGGCGGAAGCCGGCCGACTGCTCCGCGTCATGGTCGGAGGCCGCGGACCACTCGGGGTGGGCGACCTGGATCGGCGAGTGCAAGGCGTCGCCGAAGGCGATCAGGCGCCGGCCGCCGGAGCTGATGACGTACGCGGTGTGGCCTGCCGTATGACCCGGAGTGGGCAGCGCCCGTACGCCGGGGAAGATCTCGTCGCCGTCGGCGAAGGTGCGTACCTGCGGGGCGAGCGCGGTGAGCATCTCCTTGCTGGTGCCGTGCGCCTCGGTGAGGTGGCGCTGCGACCACTCGGCCTCGGCCACCAGGTACTCGGCGCCGGTGAAGACGGGCCGGTCGCTGCCCGGCGCGGGGTGCCAGGCCCATCCGAGGTGGTCGAGGTGCAGATGGGTGATGGCCACGGCCTCGATCTCCTCGGGCCTGCGGCCTGCCGCCGCCAGGTTGTCCAACAGGGCGCCGCCGTGGATGGCGCCGTGCGGGTTGCCGGGCTCGGCGGGGAGGGACTGGGGGCCGAATCCGGCGTCGATCAGCAGCGCCCGGCCGTCCCGCTCCACCAGCAGCCCGCCGATGCTCGCCACCAGGTGGCCGGTGGCGTCGAGGTACTCGGGGTGCGCGGCCCACACCTCGTCGGTGGTGCCGGGAAGCCAGCGGCGCGGCACGAGCTGCACCGCCCCGTCGGGTATGTACGTCACTTTGGTCTCGCCCAGGTGCAGCGAGCGGAGGCCGGCGGGCCGTCGGAGTCGTTCGTCGTGGCTCATGGCCGGAGCATATGCATCAAGCTTGAATGATTCAAGCTCGTAATATCCGTGCTTGATGGATTTGCTAGGCTGGGCCCATGACCAAGCCCGTGCCGCAGGCCACCCCGCAGGCCACCCCCGAGGCGATGACCGAGGCCATGCCCGCGGCCATCGCTGAGCGGGAGCTCTGCGGGCTGGTGAACGGGCTGGCCCGGCAGATCGGGGACCATGTGCGCGAGCGCGCCACGAAGCTGGAACTCACGGCCCCCCAGGCGACCGCACTGCGCGAGATGACGGGTCCGATGACGATGCGGGACCTCGCCGAGCGCATGAGCTGCGAGCCCTCCAACGCCACCTTCGTCGTCGACAAGCTCGAAAAGCTCAGCTTGATCGAGCGCCGCCCGCACCCCACGGACCGCCGCGCCAAGCAACTGGTTCTCACCCCGGAGGGCGTCGCGCTGCGGAAGCGCCTCATCGGCCTCCTGGTGCAGGACTCCCCCCTGGCCGGCCTGACCCACCAGGAGCAGTCCACCCTGCACGACCTGCTGAAGCGGGCCGTGGTCCCCCGCTGATCAGCACCGGCGCCCGGGGGCATGCACGCAGCCCGGATCCGCTGGAGCGGGTCGCCGAACTCGCTCCCCTCCCGCTCGGCGGAGGTGTCCGACCGTATTCAGCACCAGGGCCCGGCCGGCCTTCAGCAGCCCGGCGGGCTGCCCGGCGGCCGTCCCCAGGGTTGAAGTCGAAGTGGCCGCCGGGAGCCAGCGCTCGCCCCACATGGGCCAGGCACTCGTCGATCATCTCGATGGGCGAGTGCGAGAACACGCTGTGCGCGTGCACCACGTCGAAGTACCCGTCGGGCAGGAAGTCGAGGGTGAGATTCTGGGTGATCGTCAGATGCGGGAGCCTGTCCTGGAGCGCGTACCTGGTCACAGTCTCCTTGGCGGACACCAGGATGTCCGGCGAGATGTCGATCCCGTAATAGTGGCCGGGGTCCAGATGCCGCAGTGACATCAAGTCCCTTGGCTGCCTTGAGCTTTTCCAGTGTCCGCGCGTACCTGCCGTCGATCTCGGCGGCGGACCGCACGGCCCGGGCGATCCGGTCCGCGATGCCCCGGGCCATCTCCGCGTTCGGGTTGAGAGGCTTGAGCAGGGACGGGGTGTACTCCGAACCCCGGCGATTCCAGCGGGAGGCGCGCGCTGCCCTGGGCGCTGCCGCCGGGGTTCTCTTCCAGAGCCTGCTTCAACTGACGCTGGGGCTCGGCCAGATCGGCGGCCAGGCCGTAACCACGGAGCCCGGCCTCTCCTCATGCCCTGCGCCAGGCGCTGAGCAGTTCCTCGGGGTCGTACGCCGCCTCGAGCCCAGAACAACTGGTCCCGTTGCGGGAGACCGCCACGAGAGGTAGCGGCTCGTCGGTGATCGCTGCCCGGTGCTTCTGCAGCGCGGCCAGGTCGTGGTTGTTGAATGTGGAGTTCTCCAGCCATTTGACCGAGCCGAGGAAGAGCAACTGCTTGGCCACCGGTTGCCGGTCGGCGCCCACCAGGTCGATTTCGACGCCGTTGCTGCGGGTCCAGTAACCGCCGATCGCCGGGGCGGCGGGCAGGAGCCCGTCCGGCAGGAGACGGGCGAGGGATTCTCGGACCAGGGGCTCGATCGCGCGGCCCCGCCAGCTCGTCCACTGTTCCTTGATCCGGCTCAGCGTGAGGTCTCCCCGCATCCGCTCGATCTCCGCCATGTGCGGATCCAGAAACGCGAGCCAGAACCGCAGGTAGGGGTCGGCCACTCGGTAGCGGCGTTCCTTCGACGGCCGCAGGGAGAGGGGAAGTTCGGCTGCCACCACCCGTTTCTCGGTCAGGACATCTGTGGCTCGGGTGAGAGTGGTGTGGGCGATGCCGCCGGCGGCGCGCGCAATGTTGGTGAAGGTTCGCTCCCCGCTTCCGATGGCCCGCAGGACTTCCCTGCTCATCGCCTGCGGCGGAAACTCCGCGGCCAGTGAGCGCTCGGCGGAGACCAGCAGCGCCGAGATCGGGTTGTCCAGTGAGTCGTGGAGGAACTCCCAGACATCCGCTCCGGGCCGCCACTCCGCACAGATCAGCGGGAGACCGCCCGTGATCAGGGCCGCGTCGAAGGAGGCCGCCGGCGACAGGTCGAGCAACTCGCCGATGTCGGCCGGGTTCAGCGGTCCCACGACCATTTCCCGGCCTCGCTGATGGAAGGGGCGGTCGTAGCTGTTCAGCGCCTCCATCATCGACAGATCGGATCCGACCAAGAGGAGGAGTACGGGTTTGCGGCTGAGCAGGCGGTCCCATGCCCGCTGGAGCATGCCCTCGAATGCGTCGATGCGGTCCATGAGATAGGGAACCTCGTCGATGACGACCACGCTCGGGCTGTCGTCGGGCAGGATCTCCGCAAGCAGCCTGAACGCGGCATTCCACTGCTCCGGGGTCTCCTCCGAGAACAGCTCCCGCTCCGGGAGGGTGGATCTGGCGACGGCGTCGAGCAGCTCCGTCAGCTCGTCCTCCGCCGTGCCGCCTGCCGCGGTGAAGAAGAGATACGGCGTCTCGGCGCGCCGCAGGAACTCCTCGACGAGGCTGGACTTGCCGACCCGCCTCCGTCCGCGCATGAGGATGCACTGACCGGGTTTCGCTGCCCCGACGGCATCGTGAACTGCTTGGAAGGCTTTGCCGAGCACGCTCAGTTCGCGGTCCCGCCCGATGAAACGGCGCATGGCAAGCCTCCAGCTAAGGATAGTATCGATGGAGATACTATCCCTAGCGATACTATCGGCGAGGACCGGCTGCTCCCGCACATGGCGCTGAAGGGCGCCCGGCCGCAACTCCGCTCCGAACGTGACCCGGATCACTCCCTGGGGAAAACCCGTCGCCCCGGCCGGACGTCTAGCAGGTGTGAAACGAGTCGGGGCGGCAGCGCCGCAGGAGCTGGACGAGGAGCGTCTCCTACGACGGGTGGCCCGGGGCGACCGGGCCGCCTTCGAGGAGTTGTACCGGCGCACGTCGCCGTGGCTGGCGGTGCGGCTGCGCCGCCGCTGCGCCGACCAGCAGATCGTCGCCGAGGTCATGCAGGAGACGTACCTGGCGGTGTGGCGGGCGGCGGGCTCCTTCGTCGGGAGCCGGACCGGAGGAACGGCCGTCGGCTGGCTGTGGACGATCGCGGCCCGCCGCCTCGTCGACGCGTTCCGGCGCAGGGCCCACTACGCGGAGCCGCCGCCCGCCGCCGCTCCGCACCCCATGGCGCCCGCCGCCGAGGAGGAGGCGCTGGCGGCGACCGTCGGCGGTGACGTCGGGGACGCACTGCGGCACCTCGCGCCGGAGCTCAGAGAGGTACTGCAGGCCATGGTGCTCGACGGACTGTCCGTCCGGGAGACCGCCGTTCTGCTCGGACTGCCCGAGGGAACGATCAAGACCCGCGCCCGCCGGGCCCGGATCACGATGCGGGAGGCGCTGGCATGAACATGGAACACGCGTCGGCACGGCTCATCGACGGGTACGCGCGCGGCGACACGGACCTCGTCGCGGACGAGGTATGGGCCCTGGAGTCCCATCTGGAGGGGTGCCGGGTCTGCCGTGACCGGCTGTCGGCTGCCGTCATGGCAGAGGCGCCCGCCGTGGCGGCGTTGACCGACGCCGTCTGGTCCGAGCTCGAACACCAACTGGCCGCGGCCGTCCAGGCGCCGCGGCGCCGGCTCCGGGCACGGCTGTCGGCGTGGACGACGCCCGCCATGACGCCGTGGCTGGCCATGGTCCTGGCCGTGACGCTGCTCGCACTGCTGCTTGACCTGGTGGAACCCGGCCCCGGTCAGGTGTCGCTGGTGCTGCTGCTCGCCCCCGTCCTGCCCGTGTGCGGCGTGGCGGCCTCGTGGTCGCGCGGCCTGGACCCGGCGTACGAGCTGACGGCTTCCACGCCGAGGGCGGGGCTGCAACTGGTGCTGCGGCGCACCGTCTCAGTGCTCGCCGTGGTGATCCCCACGCTGCTGGCGGGGGGATGGGCGACGGGGGTGACAGGAGTAGCAGCGGCGCAGTGGCTGCTGCCCTGCCTGGCTTTCACCTCGATGACCCTGGCGCTCGGCGGAGTGATCGGCGTGACCCGCGCCGCCGTCGCACTGGTGGCCGCGTGGGCCGCGGTGGTGGCGGCGCCGACCCTGGCCACCAGCCGTACGGCCTTCGCTCTGCAGACGGACAGCCTGCCGGTGTGGGGGCTGATCCTCGCGCTCGGCATCGGCGTCGTGATCGCCCGCAGGGGCGCGTACACCGTGCTGGGAGCCCACCGTTGACCTCTCCCCTCACCGAGAGAACCACCGAGAGAACCCCCGAGCGAACCCCGAGCGAAGAGGAAGCGCATGATGCCCGCAGTGAGCAGGGCCGACATCGCCCCCACGGCCTACGCCTGGGAGATCCGGGCGGCCGGGCTGAAGGTCAGGGTCGGCAGGAACCGGATGGCCGTCGACGGGCTCGACCTGTCGTTGGGCCCCGGCGTTCACGGTCTTCTCGGTCCCAACGGGGCCGGCAAGACCACCCTCATCCGGGCGCTGGCCACCGTGCTGCGCCCCACCGGAGGCGAGCTGGAGCTGCGCGGGGAGTCCATGGGCGGGCTGGGCGAGCACCGTGCGCTGCGCCGCCGGATCGGCTACCTGCCGCAGGAGTTCGGCTACTACAAGCGCTTCACCGTGCGCGAGTTCGTTGAGTACATGGCATGGCTGAAGGAGGTGCCCAGGGCGGACATCCCCGCGGCGGTGCAGCGCGCCGTGGAGCGGGTCGGCCTGGCCGACCGCGCCGACGAGCGGATGAAGGCCCTGTCGGGCGGGATGGTGCGGCGGGCCGGCATCGCCCAGGCCATCGTCAACGACCCGTCGATCCTGCTGCTGGACGAGCCGACGGTCGGCCTGGATCCGGCGCAGCGACTGCGCTTTCGCAAACTGCTCCAGGAGCTGGGGACGGACGCCTGCGTGGTCGTCTCGACCCATCTGGTGGAGGACGTGGCCGCCGCCTGCACCGACGTGGTGCTCCTCGCCGAGGGGCGGCTGATCTTCCAGGGCGCCCCGGGCGAACTGGCCGCGGCGGGCGGCCCGGAACACGTGGGCGACAGCCCGCTGGAGCGCGGCTACTCGGCGCTGCTCCTGGACCCCGTACCGACGAAGGGCGCCTGGTGAACCTCCGTATCCTGCGCATCGAACTGAGGCGGTCCGTCGCCCCGTGGGCCGGCGTCGTCGTCCTGGCGACCGCGCTCGCGTTCCTGTTTCTCGTTTCCGGACCGTGGTGGAAGGGCACCGCGCTGTGGACGGCCCAGTGGACCTCCATGGCCCTGTGGACCCGCTACCTGCTGACCTTCCTGTGGCCGCTCGCTGTGGGGCTCGGGGCGCTCCAGGGGCTGCGCGACCCCCGCTCGAAGATGTCCGAACTGCTGACCAGCACCCCGCGACCCGCACGGCACCGCGCCGCCGCCCTGGCGGGCGTCATGGCATTCACGCTGGTCTCGGCCTTCGCGCTCCTCGTCCTCCTGGGCGCGGTGCGGGTGCTCGCCGGCGACGCCTCGTACACCCACCTCGGCTGGCTGCCCATCTCGCTGGTGGCGGCGCTCGCGCTGGCCGCGGTGGCCGTACTGGGCATGGGGGTCGCGCGGGCCCTGCCCTCCGCCCTCACCCCGCCCGCGCTGGCCGTGGGCGCCCTCGTGCTCACCAGCTTCCTGCTGCGGCAGACCACGGACGACGCGGTGCCGGCCTCGGCCGCGCCGAACCGTCTCGCGCTGCTGTCGCCGGCGGTGGCGGATGTACGCGAAACGCTCCTCACGCTCTCCGTGCCCGTACACCTCGGGCAGACGATCTGGCTGCTCGGCATGGCCGCGACGGGCCTCGCGCTGCTGGCCGCCGCCGGCCCGCGCGCCCGGCTGCTCGCCCTCACCCCCCTTCTGGCGGGCGGGGCCATCGCCCTGCTCGTGCTCCCGGCCAACCCCCGCGACACGTACGTCGTCGACCGGGCCGCGGCGGCGCAGGTGTGCGACGGCCCGGTGTGCGTGACGACGGCCCGGCGGGCGCGGCTCGACGACCTGGCGGGTCCCGGCAGGGAGGCGCTGCGCCTGCTGCGCGGCGCCCTGGGCGACCGGGCGCCCGTCACCATCCACGAGACCACCGTCCTGAGGGCGATCGGCGCCAGGCCGGAACGGTCGCGCGACTCGGTGCTCATCGACTTCGACGACCCGATGATCGACGCCGCCAAGGGCAAGCAGCTGGCCCGGGCCCTGGTCGCCCAGGGCCTGGCCCCGGGGTGCTACCCCCGCAGCAGCATCGAGAGCGGCACGCTGGAGGACACCGCCACGCAGAGCATCGGGGCCGCCTGGGCCCTCGGGGAGGACCTCCGACCGATCGACGGGACCATGTACGGCGCGAGTTACCAGGCCGACGTGGCCCGCCCGGTGTGGAAGAAGCTCGTCGCGCTGCCGCAGTCGGAGCAGCGGCAGCGGATCAGGGCCATGCACGCCGCCGCGGTCTCCTGCTCGGGTGACCCGCTCGCCGCGCTGACCGGCGGTGCGTCCCGGTGAGATGGCTGACGCTGTACGCGCGCTCGCGGCAGGCGCCCGCCTCGCTCGCCGCGGTGGTGATCACCGCGGTGGCGGTGTGGGCACTCGCCCGGATCGGCGGTGGGGGGCCGGGAGATCCGCGGCTGTCCACGCTCGTCCTCGCCGCGGGGGCGACGGCGGTCTCGGTCGGACTCGGCGGGCAGGACCTCGCGTTGGACCGGACGGCCGCGATCCGCTGGATGCCCCGCCGGGCGGCGCACGTGCTGCTCTGCGGCGTGCTCATCGGCGCGGTGCTGCTGGCGGTGCACACGATGAGCGGGCAGCCGGCCTCCCCTGCCTTCGTCGTGCGCAACACCGCGGGGCTGATGGGACTCGTCGCCATCGGGGCGGCCTGGTGCGGAAGGCAGTACGCGTGGATCCTGCCGTTCGCGTGGCTGTCGTCCTCCTTCGTCGTCCCGCCTTCGACGGACGTGGCGACGCAGGTGCTGACCTGGATGCTGCTGCCGCCCGGCACGGCGGCCGGCACCTGGACGGCCCTCGTCCTGGCCGTCACCGGCACCGCGGTCTACGCCGTCGGGGGCCCGAGGCGTTAGCTGCGAGACGGTCACGAAGCGCCACGGTCACCTGTACCGGGCCGCGAGGGATACGGGGTGGGGGGAGAGCTGGCCGCCGGAGGGGGAGTGACACCGCCCGAGACCGGTACCGGTACCGGTACCGGTACCGGGTCCGCGGCTGGCTCCGTGGCCTGTACGGACGGCTCGGCCGCGAAGCCCAGACGGCCCCGGGTGGCGGCCAGCACGATGAGCGCCGCCGTGACGGCGGCCACCAGGAACGCCTGGGAGCCCTGCTTGTCCGTCAGCTTCGGGAACATGTCGGCCCAGGCCATGGAGAAGAAGTTGTTGACGCTGGTGTGCAGCAGCATGACCAGCGGCATGCTCTCGCCCGAGCGGTTGAACACCCACGTCATGACGGCGCTGAAGGCGAGTGCGGTGACCATGAACTCCACCACGCCCATCGGGTCAAGGCCCCGCCCGCCGCCCCAGTCGGTCAGGAACAGCGGCAGGTGCCACGCGCCCCACAGGAGGCCGACGACGAGGGTCGCGACCAGCGGGCCGTAGCGGTTCTGTATCCGGGGCATGGCAAACTCGCGCCAGCCGGGCTCCTCCGCAAGGCCGGTCGTGATCATCTGGATCAGCAGGCCGGGCAGGTACATGGCGAGCACCATGGCGCCGGGGAGTACGGGTTCGGTGTCCGTCAGCGCGACGGAGGCGAGGGTCAGCGCGGCGGGGACCGAGACCATCACCAGCAGATACCACTGCCAGCCGACCCGGAACTTGGTCATGCGGGCCCGCCAGTTCCGCAGTCCCTGACGGCCCTCGGTCAGGGAGGTGATCAGCAGGGCCGAGCAGATCGGGCCGAGGTACGCGCCCGGCAGGACGCCCAGGATCTGGCCCGAGCCGCCGGAGCCGAAGTCGTGGTGCCAGACGCCCAGCCCGTTCTCCGACAGGATGTACGGCGTCCAGGCCAGCCAGCTCAGTGCGTACGCGAGGAAGAAGAACCAGGTCAGCGGGGCGCGTTGGAAGGCGCCTCGGATGCCTGAGGTGGTCTGGACGGTCACCGCATGTCCTCTCGGATGGGGCTGGTGTGATGCGTCCAGCACACCAGCCCCGGGGCCACGGATCATTGCCGTGGGCACCCCGAGACGGGGTACAGCAGGCTGTACTCAGACCAGGCGCCGGGCCGCGCTGTCGGTGACGACGAGCCAGGGGATCCACTTCCAGGGTTGTCGGAGATGGCTGGGCGCGCTCTGAACGCTGTCGGGCGGAGGCGAATGCAACGGGAACTGCAACTGCGGTGCGGCTTGGAGCGAGGGCCTCCGTCTTCGTGGTGGTCTATTCAGGGGGACGTCGGTAGCTGGTTGAGCGGCCTCTTCCCCCAAGTTGCTCGATCAGTCCGTGTCCGCGCAGTGCGCGGAGGATCTTGCGGATGTTGGCAGGGGACAGACCAAGAAGCTTCTGGAGGTCGGTCACCTGTTGGGGGCCTTGGACCAATGCGTCGTAGACGCGTTGCTCGGACTCGTTCAGGCCGATGCTCGGAGGCGTCGATGTGGTTCGGTGCAGGACGACCGTGAAGCGGATGCCCGCGTCCACGTAGTGCGCCGGCGGCAGGCCGGATTCCGCCAGCGCTGTCCGGACGGTGGGGATGCCGGATGCCAGTGCTTCGATGACGCGTGCTCCGGTTTCCGGGGTGCGTACGTGCTGACACAGTGCGACGAGTCGGGCGTTGCGCGCTGAGGTCACCGCGTCATGGCCGAGGCGTTCGACGGTGATTCCGTACAGGCCGCCGGGGTTGGAAATCACGAGCCGGTCGCGGCGCAGCCGTACCTCGATCGCCAGGCCGGCGGACCAGTTGTCGAGGTCCCGGTGTACGAGGGCGTTGGCGATCAGTTCCCTGAACGCGAGGAATGGGTAATCGAGGCGGTCGTGCACTGTTCCGTCGGGGGCGGACACGATGGTGGTGTCGAAGGTACGACGGGCCCAGGCGAGTGCTTCGTCGAGCATGCGGGGAATCGGGCCGGTGACCGTGGCCTGATTACGGGCACGGGTGCCGGGGGCGTCGCCGGGAAGTGGTTCGGCGGACACCTGGATGACGAATCGTGGGAACCATTGTTGTGGATGCACGCCGAGAGCGAGGACTCCCGCGACTGTTGGGACGCCCTCGGCTGTTGTGACACCGACGCGCCGTAGCAGTTCGGCGTCGTCGGTGAAGCGGCCCAGGCCGCGGGGGTCTCGTTCGCGGACCGAGCGGAGGAACTCGGAGAGCAGTTCCTCGTCGAGGTCTGTGAAGGTCGCCTCGTCGACTGGTTCCCGGTCGAAGCGCGGTGGTTGTCGAGTGGCGAGGAACGCCTGTTCCTCCAGCGCGGAGAGTTCGAAGTCTCCGTCGTACCCGCGTAGGTAGGCGGCTCCGGAGGCGGTGACCTTGCAGGGCTTTGCGGAGGGGGCGCATTCGTGGACGATGGCGACCACGACGGGATGGCCGTCGACGGTTCCATCACTGATGTCGAGTTGGACGGGTGGGGTGAAGGCGCGAGCCTTGAGTGCCAGTCCCTGTTTCAGGTCCTGCGGATTCGACAGCGGGACAGGACGGAATCCGGAGCGCTCATCCAGACCCAGGATGATGGTGCCGCCACCGGGGAGGTTCGCCAGCGCGCTGAGGGTCGAGGTCAGCGACTGCGGCAACCCGCCTGCCGCAGACTTCACCTCGACATTGGTGCAGTCACCGCCCGCTGCTCGCAACTCTGCGATCAGGGCGTCCAGTTCTGTGGCCATGAAGCAAATGTAACCGGCGGGCAGTTACATTTCGCCCGCTTCTGGTTACATTTCACCTGAAGGGATGGCCGATGTCTCGGGATTGAGGGCTGCGAAGCTGCCGGGCTCGGTGCGTCAGATGTGATGCCGCTGTTGTACGCGACGAAAAGTGAGCCGAGGAACAACGTAGGGCCCGACCGCAGTGCGGTCGGGCCCTACATCTGCCCTGGCGGGCGGGTGCGGAGGATACGAGATTCGAACTCGTGAGGGGTTGCCCCCAACACGCTTTCCAAGCGTGCGCACTAGGCCACTATGCGAATCCTCCGCCGCAAACAATACAAGACGCTGAGGGGTGCTCGCGAACACGTTCCCGGGGCCGGGGCCCGGCTCGTTTTCCGGGGGGGGCCATCCGCTAGGGTGGGGACCAGCCCCTCACGTGGCGCTATCTCACCGAACTCCCCCAGGGCCGGAAGGCAGCAAGGGTAAGTGGGCTCTGGCGGGTGCGTGGGGGGCGTTTTCGTTTGCGCGGGAACAAGTGTCAGTGGGTCCCGATAACCTCGTATACGTGTCGTCCCTTGCGCTGTACCGCCGCTACCGTCCCGAGTCGTTCGCCGAGGTCATTGGGCAGGAGCATGTCACTGCCCCGCTCCAGCAGGCCCTGCGTAACAACCGGGTCAATCACGCGTACCTGTTCAGCGGGCCGCGCGGCTGTGGAAAGACGACCAGTGCGCGCATCCTGGCCCGCTGTCTGAACTGTGTGCAGGGGCCCACGCCCACGCCCTGCGGCACGTGCCAGTCCTGCCTGGATCTCGCCCGTACCGGGCCCGGATCCATCGATGTCATCGAGATCGACGCCGCCTCGCACGGTGGTGTGGACGACGCCCGTGACCTGCGGGAAAAGGCGTTCTTCGGGCCCGCCGGCAGTCGGTACAAGATCTACATCATCGATGAGGCGCACATGGTCACCCCGGCGGGCTTCAACGCCCTGCTGAAGGTGGTCGAGGAGCCGCCGGAGCATTTGAAGTTCATCTTCGCGACGACCGAGCCCGAGAAGGTCATCGGGACCATCAGGTCGAGGACCCACCACTACCCGTTCCGGCTGGTGCCGCCGGGGACGCTGCGCGACTATCTCGGCGAGGTGTGCGGCAAGGAGGCCATTCCCGTCGAGGACGGGGTGCTTCCGCTGGTCGTGCGGTCCGGGGCCGGGTCCGTGCGTGACTCGATGTCCGTCATGGACCAGTTGCTCGCCGGAGCGGCCGAGGACGGTGTGACATACGCCATGGCGACCTCTCTCCTCGGGTATACGGAAAGCTCACTGCTCGACTCCGTCGTGGACGCCTTCGCGGCGGGCGACGGAGCCGCCGCGTTCGAGATCGTGGACCAGGTCATCGAGGGCGGCAACGATCCGCGCCGGTTCGTCGCCGACCTGCTGGAGCGGCTGCGGGACCTGGTGATCCTGGCCGCCGTGCCGGACGCGCGGGAGAAGGGCCTGATCGACGCGCCTTCGGATGTCGTGGAGCGCATGCAGGCGCAGGCCTCGGTGTTCGGCGCGGCCGAGCTGAGCCGCGCGGCGGACCTGGTCAACACGGGGCTCACCGAGATGCGCGGCGCGACGTCGCCGCGGCTCCAGCTGGAGCTGATCTGCGCCCGGGTGCTGCTGCCCGCCGCCTTCGACGACGAGCGTTCGTTGCAGGCACGGCTGGACAGGCTGGAGCGCAACGGCGGCGCGTTCATGGCCGCGGCCCCCGGCCCCGCCGTGGGGTACGTCCCGGGGCCGGAGGCGCAGGCACATGCGGCGGTACGGGCGGACGCACCCCCGGCTGTTGCTGCGATGCCCGCTCCGATGGCCCCGGCGCCCGTCGCCGCAGCCCCCGCCCCCGTGATGACCGCGGCCGTCGCTCCGGCGATGTCCGCCCCCGCCGCCGCCCCTCCGGCCGCCCCTGCTCACGCCCCCGCCGCGGAGCCCGCGCGTCGGCCCGGTGGCTGGCCGAAGGCCTCGGCGCCGGGGCAGGGGCCGACAACGCCCGCTCCCGCCGCGCCCGCGCAGGCCGCCCCCGCAGCGACGGCCCCGGCGGGCGCGCCCGTCCCCGCCGCCGCACCCACAGCGGGCGGCCAGGGCATTTTGAACGTACAGAGCATGTGGCCGGGCGTCCTGGAGGCCGTGAAGAACAAGCGCCGCTTCACCTGGATCCTGCTCAGTCAGAACGCCCAGGTCACCGGCTTCGACGGGACGACCCTGCAGATCGGCTTCATCAACGCCGGGGCCAGGGACAACTTCGCGAGCAGCGGCAGCGAGGACGTCCTGAAGGAGGCGCTCGCCGAGTCCTTCAACGTGAAGTGGAAGGTCGAGGCGCTCGTCGACCCGACCGGCGGCGGCGCCCAGCCGTCACCCGGTGGCGCCGGAGGCGGCTTCGCCGGACGGCCCCCGGCCCCCGCCCAGCCGCCCGTCCAGGCCGCCGGCCCCGCCCCGTCCGCCCCCCAGGGCCAGTCCGCCGCACCTCCGTCGCAGGGCAGGCAGCAGCAGCCGCCCCAGTCGCAGGGGCAGCAGGCACCGCAGGGGCCCGCGTCCGATTCCTCCTACGGCTCGGACGCACCCCCGCCGCCGCGGGTCGCGATCGAGGACGACGTACCGCAGGAGGACGACGCGGACCTCGTCGACTCGGCGCTGTCCGGTCATGACCTGATCGTGCGGGAGCTGGGCGCGACGGTCGTCGAGGAGTTCAACAACAACGAGTAGGGCCGGACCGCCGGGCGAGCTGCCCGGCGGGGGGACCCCGGCGCGCGGGCTAGGCTGCACCCCGTGAAGGTCCTCGTCATCGGCGGCGGCGCCCGCGAACACGCCCTGTGCCGCTCTTTGTCCCTCGATCCCGACGTCACCGCGCTGTACTGCGCCCCCGGCAACGCAGGAATCGCCGAGGTGGCCGAGCTGCGCCCGGTCGACGCCCTCGACGGTGCTGCCGTGGCCCGGCTCGCCACCGAAGTGGGCGCCGGCCTCGTCGTCGTCGGCCCGGAGGCACCGCTGGTCGCCGGGGTCGCCGATGCCGTGCGCGCGGCCGGGATCCCCTGCTTCGGCCCGTCCGGGGAGGCCGCCCGCCTGGAAGGTTCCAAGGCCTTCGCCAAGGATGTGATGGCCGCGGCGAACGTCCCCACCGCCCGCAGTTACGTCTGCACCACCCCCGAAGAGGTCGACGCCGCGCTCGATGCCTTCGGCGCTCCCTACGTCGTCAAGGACGACGGCCTCGCCGCAGGCAAGGGCGTGGTCGTCACCGACGACCTCGAAGAAGCTCGCGCACACGCGCTGGCCTGCGCAAACGTGATCATCGAGGAGTTCCTCGACGGCCCCGAGGTGTCGCTGTTCGCGATCACCGACGGCGTGACCGTCCTCCCGCTGACGCCCGCCCAGGACTTCAAACGCGCCCGGGACGGCGACGAGGGCCCGAACACCGGCGGCATGGGCGCGTACTCCCCGCTCCCGTGGGCCGACCCCAAGCTGGTCGACGAAGTCATGCAGAGCGTCCTGCAGCCCACCGTCGACGAGCTGCGCCGCCGCGGCACGCCCTTCTCGGGGCTGCTGTACGCGGGCCTCGCGATCACCTCGCGCGGGGTGCGGGTCATCGAGTTCAACGCCCGGTTCGGCGACCCGGAGACCCAGGTGGTCCTGGCCCGCCTGAAGACCCCGCTCGCCCGGATCCTGCTGGGCTCCGCCAATGGCACGCTCGACACCGAACCCCCGCTGAACTGGCGCGACGACGCGGCCGTGACCGTTGTCATCGCCTCGCACAACTACCCCGGCACGCCCCGCACCGGGGACCCGATCGAGGGCCTCGACGCGGTGGCGGCCGAGGACGCGCCCGATGCGTACGTCCTGCACGCCGGGACCAGGCAGGACGGCGACGCCGTCCTGAGCGCGGGCGGCCGGGTGCTTTCCGTGACGGCGACGGGAGCGGACCTGACGCAGGCCCGCGAGCGCGCGTACGCGGCGGTGGCCAGGATCCGGCTCGACGGGTCGCAGCACCGTACGGACATCGCGCAGAAGGCGGCCTCCGAGGCCTGAGTGAGGCCTGGGTGAGGCCTGAGCGTCGCTGCGGGCCCCCTGGCACTGCCGGGGGGCCCGCAGCGACGGGGGCCCCGCACTTGCCGGCCCCTGGCACTGCCGGGGGCCCCCGGCAGTGCCAGGGGCCCGGACCTCCGATCGGCCGGGCCCTGACACGGCCGGGCCCTTTTCGCAACCCCGCTCCCGGCCCCCTCACGTCAGCACCCTTAGCCAAAGCCATTCCATCGAGTGACCGCTGGGCCATCCGGCTGACGCATGTCGAACCCCCAACTAGGGTGCGGCGAAAGCGTTCCGGCACATGGCCCACCGGCATTGCGATGTCAGTGGTCGGTGCCACAGTGGGGGAGTGAGCAAGCCGTCGCAGGGCGAAGGGGGTGACGTCCGGCTGTGTCCGGTACCGGTTTGAATGTGGAGAAGGGCGTGCGGTCCGCGCGTTCCAGAGCGCTGTCCGTGCTGCGTATCCGCAGCACGGCGCTGGCGGTCGCCCTGCTGCCCGCGGCCGTCGCCGTCGTGCTGCTCGTGGGAGGCGCCACGGACCGTATCGGCGGCGGTAGTTGGGACGCGGCGCGCTGGGCGGTGACTGTCGGTGCGGTGCTGGTGCTGCTGGTCGCGGCCGCCGTCGCGGCCGTGATCGTGCGGGCACGACCAGCTGTCAGCCCGACCGTGGAGATCGCCGAGTCGTCCGCCCCCGATCTCTACCGCCTGGTGCGGGACCTGGCGGACCGCCTCGACGTACCGGCGCCGTCGGCCGTGGCGCTCACGCCCGACTGCGACAGCTGGCTGGAGGACCGTACGCATCCGGCTTCGGCGTCCCCGTCCCTGCCGACCCGCGGCCGGCGCAGGACGACGGCCGCCCCGGTGCTGGTCATCGGCTCGCCCTTCCTGTGGTGGATGCGGGTGGCCGAGCTGCGGGCGGTGCTCGCGCCGGTCGTCGCGGGTACGGGCCCCTCCGCCCACCCCGACATAGCCGCCGCCCGTCGCTTCGTGCGCGGGCTCGACGCCGCGGTCGCGGTCTCCGCCAGGCCCGGACAGAGCGCGATACGCAAGATCCCGCTCGCTTTCGTCGGCTGGGTGTCCCGGCTGCTGCTGCGCGCCTGCCGGGTGCACGCCGCGGAGATGGAGCGGGGCGTCGCGGCCGCCGCGTCCGAGCGGGCGCTGACCGTGGACTACGGGCTGCGGATCGTCGCGCAGGAGCAGGTCGGCCTCGCCTACGCGGGCTGGGACCGGCTGCTGACCCGGGTCGCGCTGCCCGCCTGGCGCATGGGCCGCTGGCCGTCCCGCCTCGACGCGGGCGTGGTCTCCGCCCTCACCGAGCTCTCCCGGCGCGACCGCCTCGCCGAGGGCTTCGCCTCCCGGCTCGGCGAGCGCCCCGCGTGCGACCTGCTGGAGGAGCCCGGCGCGGTGGACGAGGCCACCTCGCTCCTCGCCGCCCGGCTCTTCCACGGCGGGCCCGCGGAGCCTGGCCCCGACTGGTCGCCGGTGGACTGGCAGCAGTATCCGGAGGAGGTCGTCGACCGGAAGTGGCGTGCGGACGCGGCACGGCTGCACCGGGTCCTGGACGACATGGGCGTACGGCGCCCGGCGGACCCGGCGGATCCGGTGGGCCCGACGCTGGCGCGGGTCATCGCACACCTGACGCTGGACCGCGGCGCGGACGGCGGCCATGACAGCGGTGAGTACGGCGCCGCGGAAGCCGCCGCAGCCGCCGAGGGCGACGAGGGTGACGAGGGCAGCGACGCGAAGGCCGTTGAGGGCGGCGGCGGTGGCTCGGAGGCCGGTGAGGCGCTCGCCGCGTGTATCAGCGCCGAAGTGGCCCGTGAGGAGGCGGCGGCGCCGCCCGTCGCGCCGAGCGGCTTCACCGACGAAGACCTCTGGGACATGGGCCCCCTCCCGCTCTTCCCGCTCCAGCCGCCGCGTACAGGGCGGGAGCTGCTCGCCGACCACGTCACGGCGATGGTCTGCTGCGCCGCCGTCGATACGGCCGGTGCGGCACCCGGCCTGGACTGGCTCGACGGGCCGACGCTTCTCGTCGACGGTGAGCGTCGGGCGGACCTGGCGGGCCGGGTGCTGAGCCTGGTCGAGGACGGTGACGCGGAGCCGCTGCGCGAGTGGCTGGCGTCGGTCGGCGTCCGGCCGGAGAAGCCGGTCCGGCTGGTCTGAGGGGCGGCTGGTCCGAGGGGCGGGCGGTCCGAGGGGCAGCGGTCCGAGGGGCGACGGTCCGTCCCCGGGTCGGGGCGGGCGGGTCCGCCCCCCGGTTGCCCGGCCGACCGCCCCTGCCTAGCACGGACCCCCAACCCCCGGACTCCATCGTTCCGTTCACGTCAATTCGCGACGAAGGGTGACGGAGTGCGTGCGTTATGTGATGTGCTGGGGCAAGTAGCTGACAGGTGGCGCACCACTGTTGTCCAGGGGGATCGAGGGAGGGGAGCGGCATGGGGGCGGAGTACAGCCGGCGCTGGGAATCGGGCGCCCTCGCGCATGCCGTTTCGGACCCGTTCGGACAGGGCCCGCTGCCCTGGCTGCGCGGCGGTGAGCACTACTTCGGCGACAGCGGGCAGGTGATCCCCTGGTACGCCGAGCAGCCGGAGTACGGCGACCACGTCGACCACATCGACTCGGCCACCGGGGCCAGGGTCCCGCGCCCCCGCGGCGCCACCACCGGCTCCCCCCGCACCGCCGACGACGTACGCCAGCAGATCAAGGGCTTCGTGTCCCCCGGCGCGGCCGCGCCCGGGGAGGCGATCGACTTCCACATCACGGTGGACCCGCCCCAGCAGTTCTCCGTCGACATCTACCGCATCGGCCACTACAGCGGCGACGGCGCGGCCAAGATCACCACCAGCCCCCGCCTGTCCGGCATCGTCCAGCCGCCCCCGCTCACCGCCGACCGCACGGTGTCCTGCCACCACTGGTGGCTCTCCTGGCGGCTCCAGATCCCGTCGTACTGGAACGTCGGCGCGTACGTCGCCGTGCTCACCACCGCCGACGGCTACCGCTCCCACGTCCCCTTCACCGTCCGCGACGACCACCCCGCCGATCTGCTCCTGCTCCTGCCCGACATCACCTGGCAGGCGTACAACCTCTACCCGGAGGACGGCCGTACGGGCGCCAGCCTCTACCACGCGTGGGACAGCATGGGCCGGCTCCTCGGCGAGGAGGACGCGGCGGTCACGGTCTCCTTCGACCGCCCCTACGCGGGTGCGGGCCTGCCCCTGCACGTCGGCCACGCGTACGACTTCATCCGCTGGGCCGAGCGTTACGGCTACGACCTCGCCTACGCCGACGCCAGCGACCTGCACGCCGGCCGCATCGACCCGACGCGCTACCGGGGCCTGGTCTTCCCGGGGCACGACGAGTACTGGTCGGTCCCGATGCGCCGCACCGCCGAGCTGGCCCGCGCCGGCGGCACCTCCCTCGTCTTCCTCTCGGCCAACACCATGTACTGGCAGGTGGAGCTGAGCCCGTCGCCGTCCGGCACCGCCGACCGCCTGCTCACCTGCCACAAGCGGCACGGTCCCGGTAAGTCCGCCCTGTGGCGCGAGGCGGACCGCCCCGAGCAGCAGCTGCTGGGCATCCAGTACGCGGGGAGGGTCCCCGAGCCGCGCCCCCTGGTCGTGCGGAACGCGGGCCACTGGCTGTGGGAGGCGACCGGCGCCGTGGAGAACGACGAGATCGAAGGACTGGTCGCGGGCGAGGCCGACCGGTACTTCCCGCGCACCGCCCTCCCCGAGCACCAGGGCCGCATCCTGCTCTCCCACTCGCCGTACCGCGACGGCGCGGGCACCCGCCGCCACCAGGAGACGTCCCTCTACCGGGCCCCCAGCGGCGCCCTGGTCTTCGCCTCGGGCACCTTCGCCTGGTCCCCGGCCCTGGACCGCCCGGGACACGTCGATTCCCGCGTGCAGCGGGCAACGGCCAACCTGCTCGACCACATCTGCAAGCGGGACTGAGAAGCGACCGGGAAGCGACCGGTAAGCGACCCGGAAGCGACCCGGAAGCGATGGGGAAGCGACTGAAGCGACAAGGCCGGAGCGACGTGGCCGAGACCCGCCCGGACGCCCCCGGCCCGCATGCGGGAGAATCAGCAACGCTCCTGGATCAACCTACGCGGAGGAACCGTGTCCGGATTCGTAGAAAAGCCCGAGCCGCTCCAGCTCCCGGGCCTGACCCACCTCCACACGGGCAAGGTGCGTGACCTCTACCAGAACGAGGCGGGCGACCTCGTGATGGTCGCCAGCGACCGCATCTCCGCGTACGACTGGGTGCTGCCCACGGAGATCCCCGACAAGGGGCGGGTGCTGACCAAGCTCTCGCTCTGGTGGTTCGACCAGCTCGCCGACATCGTCCCCAACCACGTCGTCTCCGCGGAGCTGCCGCCCGGCGCCCCGGCGGACTGGGCGGGGCGCACCCTCATCTGCAAGTCGCTGAAGATGGTGCCGGTCGAGTGCGTGGCCCGCGGCTACCTCTCGGGCTCCGGCCTCGTCGAGTACCGGCAGACCCGCACGGTCTGCGGGCTCGCGCTGCCCGAGGGCCTGGTCGACGGCTCGGAGCTGCCCGCCCCGATCTTCACGCCCGCCACCAAGGCGGCCGTCGGCGACCACGACGAGAACGTGAGCTACGAGGAAGTCGCCCGCCAGACCGGCGCCGAGACCGCCGCCCAGCTGCGCCAGACGACCCTCGCCGTCTACGGCAGGGCCCGTGACGTCGCCCGCGACCGCGGCATCATCCTCGCCGACACGAAGTTCGAGTTCGGGTTCGACGGCGAGCAGTTGATCATTGCCGACGAGGTGCTGACGCCGGACTCCTCCCGGTTCTGGCCCGCCGCCACCTGGGAGCCCGGCCACGCCCAGCCGTCGTACGACAAGCAGTACGTCCGCGACTGGCTGACCTCGGACGCCTCCGGCTGGGACCGCAAGGCCGAGCTGCCGCCGCCCGCGCTCCCGCAGGAGATCGTCGACGCGACCCGGTCGAAGTACCTGGAGGCGTACGAGCTGCTCACCGGCATCTCCTGGAGCTGATCGGGGGCCCGAGCGCACGAAGAAGGCCCCGGTCGCGTGGACCGGGGCCTTCTTCGTACTGCTCTGCTTCACCGAGCGGACGACCAGGTTCGAACTGGCGACCTCAACCTTGGCAAGGTTGCGCTCTACCAACTGAGCTACGTCCGCGTGCACCCGAAGGTGCGGAGTTCACTATACCCAACCTCGCTCACGCGCGATGCGCACCGCCGCGTGCCGGTTCTCGGCCCCGATCTTCGACGCGGCCGACGACAGATAGTTGCGTACGGTCCCCGGCGAGAGCGCCGCCCGCTCCGCGATCTCCGCGACGGGCGCGCCATTCGCCGCCAGTTCCAGGACCTCCGCCTCGCGCGCGGTCAGCGGCGAATCCCCCGCGGAGATCGCGTCGGCCGCCAACTCCGGGTCCACATAGCGGTTTCCCTCCTGGACGGTACGAATCAGCTCGGCCAGCCGCTGCGCGCTGACCGTCTTGGGTACGAACGCCCGCACCCCCGCCGCGAGCGCCCGCTTCAGATGCCCCGGCCGGCCGTGGCTGGTCACGATCATGCAGCGGCAGTCGGGCAGCTCGGCCCGGAGCGCTGTGGCGACACTCACACCGTCGGCGCCCGGCATCTGCAGATCGAGCACGGCGACATCGGGCCGGTACGCCCGCGCCATGGCCAGCGCCTCGGGCCCGGTGGCCGCCTGCGCGACGACGACCAGATCGTCCTCCAGCGCGAGCAGCGCGGCGAGCGCACCCCGGATCAGATGCTCGTCGTCGGCGAGCAGGACCCGGACGGGCGGAACAGCCGGTACGGGCGGAACCGGTGTTTCAGGGGGAGCGGTCATCTCGGCACCTCTCGGCTCAGCGGCACCCGCGATTCCGGCGGCGTCTCCCCGGCAGCCCGTACATCCCCGGACCCGCCATCCCGCACCTCCCCGCCCAGCGGCACCTCCGCGGTCAGCCGGAAGCGGCCGTCGTCCCGTATGCCCACCTCCAGCGTGCCGTCCAGCGCCGCCAGCCGTTCACCGAGCCCCGCGAGACCCGCGCCACCGGAACCACCCGCACTGCTGGAGCGCCCGGAGGCGCCGCCACCTCCCGGGCCCTCTGTCCCCTGCGTCACCCCGTCGTTCTCCACGACCAACGTGGCCACTTCGCCCGTCGCCGCCAGCGAGATCACACAGATATTGGCGTCCCCGTGCCGCAGCACATTCGTCGTCGCCTCCCGCACGACCCACCCGAGCGCCGACTGCACGGGAGCCGGCAGGTGCTGCGTACCTTCGTCGCCGCTCACCCGGCAGTCGATGCCCGCCGCACTCAACACCCCGCGCGCACCTTCCAGTTCGGCCCGCAGGTCGGCCTCGCGGTAGCCGCGCACCACATCCCTGATCTCACGCTGCGCCTCCTGGGCGATCCGCTGCACCTCGGCCATCTGGTCCACCGCCGCCGGCTTGCCGCGCCGCGCCAGCTGCACGGCGAGCTCGCTCTTGAGCGCGATCACGGCCAGATTCCGCCCCATGACGTCGTGCATGTCCCGCCCGAACCGCAGCCGTTCCTCCGCGACCGCCAGCCGCGCCTGGGCGCCGCGGGCCCGGTCGAGCTCCCAGACCAGTGACAGGAACCAGGCCGTGGACCGCGCGGCGAACATCGAGAAGAGCGCCGTGATCAGGACGGCCACCGCGCAGCCCACGGCCAGTCCGGCGTCCTCCCCGATCGCGAGAATCGCCCCGGCCAGGGCCGCCGCGACCAGCACGGTCCACAACAGGAGCCGCCGCATCGTCGACAGCATGTACACGGACATCGCGGTGGGCACCAGGGCGAACGGCAGCAGCTGGGCCAGGGCCGCCCCGTCACCGATGCCGCCGGACGCCTGGAGGGCCACCGACAGCCCCAGCACGCAGGCACCCAATGCCAGGGCGACGCCCGCCGAAAGGCGAGGAACGGGCGCCGCGTCCAGATAGTGCGCGAGCGCGCGGCGCATCGTGTCCATCGCCACCGCGCACTGGGCCACCCCGAGCACCAACAGGCTCTGCCCGAGGGCGGCGGCGCCGGGTTCATGGTCCGGGGACACCACAACGGGGACGAGGAAGCCGGCCATGAACGACCACGGCAGCACGTACAGCGTCGAGCGCATGTACAGGTCCAGCTGCTCGGCCTGGCTCCGCTTGCGCCAGATGCGCCTCATGCCCGCTCCCACACTCCTTCGGATTCCCCCGCCGCTATCGCCGCGGCTCCCACCGGAACCACCTCTGTACGGCGAATCCTGACAGTACGGTCCAGGCCACCGCCGTAACGACGGCGCCCAGCGCCTCGTACGCCCCCAGCTGTCCGGTCCAGCCGCCGCGCACCAGCTCTACCACCGGCGACAGCGGCAGCAGCTCACAGACCGAGGCCAGCTTGTCGGGCAGCATCTCCAGCGGTACGACCACCCCGGAGCCGGCCATCGACACCAGCATCATCGGCATGATCGTGAGCTGCGAACCCTCCGCGGACCTCGTGACGATCGTGGTCGCCGCCGCCAGCGTGCCCGAGAGCACCATGCCGAGCAGGATCCCGGTCACCACGAGGAGGGGGTTCTCCGGCATCTCCATGCCGAGGACGGTCGCCCCCGCGACGACCAGCACCACGCACTGCACGATCCCGGCCGCGATCGTGGCGACCGCCGTCCCGGTCAGAATCTCCGCATCCCCCGGCTCCCCGGTGCGCAGCCGCTTGAGCACCAGCTCCTCGCGCCGCACCACAAAGACCGAGACCAGCGCCGAGTACACCCCGAAGAGCAGCACGAACGCCACGGCCATCGGCATCACCGCCGAGCCGATCGTCAGTCCGGCCTTGTCCAGGTCCATGTCGTCGAAGGCCGGGCGCATCGCAACGGTCAGTCCGATGGGCAGCACCAGCGCGGTGAAGAGAACCGCCTTGTGCCGTACGAGCAGGGTCAGTTCGGCCCGGGTCAGCGCGGCCACCCGCCCCACCGCGGTCGTACGTACCTGGCCCGATCCGGCCTTCGCGCCCGCCGGATCCACTGTGGTCACCGTGCTCATCGTGCCCCCACCTCTGCCCGCTGCGCCGTCTGCGGCGTACCAGCCTTCGCCTCCCGTGCGATGTGCAGGAAGGCCTCCTCCAGCGAAGCGGACCGCACATCGAGCCCGCGCAGTTCAACCCCGGCGTCCGACGCCCAGGTCAGCAGCCCGGTGGCGGTCTGCTGGAGCGTCGCCGTGTGCAGCCGCACCGTGCGGCCCTTCACTTCGTGTCCCGAGACGCCCAGCGCCCGCAGCGGCGGCAGATCCCCCAGGTGGTAGGCGTCCGGCAGCTCGAAGGAGATCTGCGCGGGATACGCGGCCACCACCTCCTCGACCCGCCCCTCGGCGGCGATCCGCCCCTGGTGCATGATCGCCAGCCGGTCGGCGAGCTGCTCGGCCTCCTCCAGATAGTGCGTGGTCAGCAGTACGGTCGTGCCCGCGTCCCGCAGCTCGCGCACCAACCCCCAGGTGTCGCGCCGCCCTTCGGCGTCCAGGCCGGTCGTCGGCTCGTCCAGGAAGAGCACCTCGGGTCGGCCGATCAGGGCCATCGCCAGGTCGAGCCGCCGCCGTTCACCCCCGGACAGCTGCTTCACCCGTACGCCCGCACGCCCTTCGAGCCCCACCAGCTCCAGCGCCTCGTCCACCGGCCGCGCCCCGCTGGTGCACCCCGCCCACATACGCCCCGTTTCACGCACGGTCAGCTCGGACGGGAAGCCGCCCTCCTGGAGCATCACGCCGATCCGGGGCCGGACCTCGGCGCGCTCGGTGTACGGGTCGTGGCCGAGCACCCGCACCCGGCCCGAGCTGGGCCGGGACAGGCCCTCGATCAGTTCCAGGGTGGAGGTCTTGCCCGCGCCGTTGGTGCCGAGCAGCGCGAAGAGCTCGCCGCGCGCCACGGAGAAGGAGAGGGAACGGACGGCCTCGAATCCGCCGGCGTAGGTCCGCCCGAGCTCCTCGGCCTCGATCACATATTCATGGGTGGTCATGTCTCCAGACTTCCGCCGGGAGACGGCCGGCGGCAGTGCGCGCTGTCACCGGAGCTCATGACAAATGTCATCGGGGGGCACAGTCGGGGCGCGCAGTCGGAGCGCGCACACGAAGAAGGCCCCGGTCGCGTGGACCGGGGCCTTCTTCGTACTGCTCTACTTCGCTGAGCGGACGACCAGGTTCGAACTGGCGACCTCAACCTTGGCAAGGTTGCGCTCTACCAACTGAGCTACGTCCGCAATGCAACCAGCCCCGGACGTGCGGGCGGTGCAAGCATCATCCTACCGGATCCACCGGAGTGGTCGGTGAGCGATGCAGAGCGGGTGACAGGAATTGCACACTGCGCCTTCCCCCTGGAAGGGGGATGTTCTACTACTGAACTACACCCGCATGCTGCTTGGGGCCCGGCTTTTCGGCCTTGCCCTTCGGCGTGCTCCGAACTCTAGCCGACGAGCAGGGGTGCAATGCAAGTCGGTAGTTCGGTCAGATCTCGGACGGGCCACGGTCACCCCCCGGCGGTACCTCCGCCGGGCGTCGGCCGAGGTCCCGATGGCGCCCCCGTCGCACGTCGGCCGCGGTCCCCGGTCCGGGGACCGCGGCCGACCGCAAGCCTCAGACCGATGCCGCGGTGAAGGCCTCGTAGACCTTCTTCGGGATGCGGCCGCGGGCCGGCACGTCCATCTGGTGCGAGCGGGCCCAGGCACGGACGGCCGCCGGGTCGGGGGCGACATCGGTGTGCCGGTAGACCTTGCCGGACCTCGACTGCTTTCGGCCCGCCTCCAGGAACGGCTCCAGGGAGGTGCGCAGTTTCTTTGCATTGGTGGGATTCAGGTCGATCTCGTACGACTTCCCGTCCAGGCCGAACGTGACCGTTTCCGCTGCTTCCCCTCCGTCGATGTCGTCGGAGAGCGTGACCACGACGCGCTGAGCCACGGATATCGGTCCTTTCCTGCGGCAACACCGCGTCTGACGTGCGGCGACACCGGTCATCCGGCGGATTTGGGGCAATGCTGATTTTGTCGCTATTCCTTTGTACATCGACAAGCATTGCATTGTGAAGCCCAGTTAATTTCATCCGCGTGTCCGTGCGCAATCGGAGGCGCCCATTTTTTCCTCGATTTTCCCTCGGGTTGTCGCCGCCGATACCGGAACGTGATCGGAGTCAACCTATATCTACCCGCGTAGAATCTCCGGGCGGGTACGCTGACTGAACCGCCTTACGCACCACACCACCACCGGGAGTGCCCGTGGCACGCGTCGTAGTCGACGTCATGCTCAAGCCCGAGATTCTCGACCCGCAGGGCCAGGCGGTGCAGCGTGCACTGCCCCGGCTTGGCTTCGAGGGAATCGCGGACGTACGTCAGGGAAAGCGCTTCGAGCTGGAGGTCGAGGGGCCGGTCGATGCCGCCGCCCTCGCCCGCATCAATGAGATGGCCGAAACTTTCCTCGCCAACACCGTCATCGAGGACTTCACCGTGAAGGTGGAGGAGCCGAAGTGACCGCTCGCATCGGAGTCGTCACCTTTCCAGGGACGCTCGACGACCGGGACAGCCTGCGCGCCGTCCGGATCGCGGGCGCCGAGCCGGTCTCACTGTGGCACCGCGACAAGGACCTCAAGCAGGTCGACGCGGTGGTGCTCGCGGGAGGCTTCTCCTATGGCGACTACCTGCGGGCCGGGGCGATTTCGCGCTTCTCGCCGGTGATGGAGACCGTCATCGAGCAGGCGAAGGCCGGTATGCCGGTCCTCGGAATCTGCAACGGTTTCCAGGTGCTGACCGAGTCGCACCTGCTGCCCGGCGCGATGCTCCGCAACAATCACCTGCACTTCATCTGCCGCGACCAGAAGCTGCGGGTGGAGAACGCGAAGACCGCCTGGACCGCCGATTACGCCGCCGGTCAGGAAATCTCCGTACCCCTCAAGAACATCGACGGCCAGTACGTCGCCGACGAGCACACGCTCGACGAGCTGGAGGCCGAGGGCCGGGTCGCCTTCCGCTACCTCGACGGAAACCCGAACGGTTCGCTGCGCGACATCGCCGGCATCTCCAATGCCGCGGGCAATGTCGTCGGCCTGATGCCGCACCCGGAGCACGCCGTGGACCCGCTGGTCGGGACCGGGCGCACCGACGGCCTCGGATTCTTCACCTCGATCCTCAAGAAGCTGGTCAACGCATGAGCCTCGACACGGTCAAGCACGCGACCGACACCCCGGATGCCGAACAGCCCTGGGCCGAACTCGGCCTGAAACAGGACGAATACGCGCGCATTCACGAGATCCTTGAGCGCCGCCCCACCGGCGCCGAGCTCGCCATGTACTCCGTGATGTGGTCCGAGCACTGCTCGTACAAGAGCAGCAAGGTCCACCTCAAGCAGTTCAGCGAGAAGATCCCGCCGAACGACGCGATGCTCGTCGGCATCGGCGAGAACGCCGGCGTGGTGGACATCGGCCAGGGTTACGCCGTCACCTTCAAGGTCGAGTCGCACAACCACCCCTCGTACATCGAGCCCTACCAGGGCGCGGCCACGGGCGTCGGCGGCATCGTCCGCGACATCCTGGCGATGGGCGCCCGCCCGGTCGCCGTCGTCGACCCGCTGCGCTTCGGCGCGGCCGACCACCCCGACACCCGGCGGGTGCTGCCCGGTGTCGTCTCCGGCATCGGCGGCTACGGCAACTGCCTGGGCCTGCCGAACATCGGCGGCGAGGTTGTCTTCGACGAGTGCTACCAGGGCAACCCGCTGGTCAACGCCGGCTGCATCGGCGTCATGAGGCACGAGGACATCCACCTCGCCAAGGCCAGCGGCCCCGGCAACAAGGTGATCCTTTACGGCGCCAGGACCGGCGGCGACGGCATCGGCGGTGTCTCGGTCCTCGCGTCCGAGACCTTCGACGATGCGAAGCCCACCAAGCGTCCCGCCGTGCAGGTCGGCGACCCCTTCCAGGAGAAGCTCCTCATCGAGTGCACCCTGGAGATCTTCCGCGAGGACCTGGTGGACGGCATCCAGGACCTGGGCGGCGCGGGTCTGTCCTGCGCGACGTCGGAGCTGGCTTCGGCGGGGTCCGGCGGTATGCGCGTGGAGCTGGACACCGTTCCGCTGCGCGACTCCTCGCTCTCGCCCGAGGAAATCCTCATGAGCGAGTCGCAGGAGCGCATGTGCGCGATCGTGGAGCCCGGCAAGGTCGAGCGCTTCATGGAGATCTGCGAGAAGTGGGACGTCATCGCCACCGTCATCGGTGAGGTGACCGAGGGCACCCAGCTGGAGATCTTCTGGCACGGCGAGCAGATCGTCGACGTACCGCCGAGGTCCGTGGCGCACGAGGGCCCGACGTACAACCGGCCGTACGCCCGCCCGTCCTGGCAGGACGCACTGCAGGCGGATGACGCCAACAAGCTGGCGCGGCCGGCGAGTTCGGCCGAACTGCGCGAGCAGGTCCTCAGGCTGGTCGGCTCGCCGAACCAGGCCTCGAAGTCCTGGATCACCGACCAGTACGACCGCTTCGTGCAGGGCAACACGGTGCTGGCCCAGCCCGAGGACGCCGGCATGGTCCGGGTCGACGAGGACACCAACCTCGGTGTCGCCATCGCAACTGACGGCAACGGCCGGTTCGCGAAGCTCGACCCGTACACCGGCGCGCAGTTGGCGCTGGCCGAGTCGTACCGCAATGTCGCCGCGTCCGGCGCCAAGCCGCTCGCGATCTCCGACTGCCTGAACTTCGGCTCCCCCGAGGACCCGGACGTCATGTGGCAGTTCGCGGAGGCGTGTCGCGGACTGGCCGACGGCTGCCTGCAGTTGGGCACCCCGGTGACCGGCGGCAATGTCTCGCTCTACAACCAGACCGGCGACACGGCCATCCACCCGACGCCCGTTGTCGCGGTGCTCGGCGTGATCGACGACGTGACGCGGCGTACCCCGGTCGCCTTCGCGGAAGAGGGCCAGCTCCTCTACCTGCTCGGCGACACCCACGAGGAACTGGGCGGCTCCGCTTGGTCCCAGGTCGTGCACAACCACCTCGGCGGCATGCCGCCCAAGGTCGACCTGGACCGCGAGAAGCTGCTCGGCGAGATCCTGATCTCGGGCTCGCGCGACGGCATGGTCGACGCGGCGCACGACCTGAGCGACGGCGGCCTGATCCAGGCCGTCACCGAGTCCTGCCTGCGGGGCGGGAAGGGCGCGCGGCTGGTCGTGCCGGACGGGCTGGACCCGTTCGTCTTCCTGTTCTCGGAGTCGGCGGGCCGGGCGATCGTGTCCGTGCCGCGCAGCGAGGAGCTCCGGTTCAACGACATGTGCGGGGCGCGTGGCCTGCCGGTCACCCGCATCGGTGTGGTGGACGGCGACGAGGTCGAGGTGCAGGGCCAGTTCAGCATCCCGCTGAGCGAGCTCCGTACGGCGCACGAAGAGACGATCCCGGGCCTGTTCGCCTGACAGTCGACAGCCGACAGCCTGACAGTACGAGCATGGTTGGTGCCCCCGCCCGGACCGTTCGGGCGGGGGCACAGCTGTCTCTCCCTTGCGCGGGACCTTGTGCGGGACCTTGCGGGGGATTCCCTACGGCATCCCGTTCTCCTGGACCGGCGTCGGTGTCGGACCCAGCAGTTAATGTCGGTTCCATGCCTCCGGCCCAGAAGCGCACCCGCCGCTACGACCCCGCGAAGACCCGCGCCGCCGTCCTCGCGCAGATCGACCATGTGCGGGAGGCGCTGCGCACGCTGACGCCCGAGCAGCTCGCGCTGCCGACGCGCCTCGGGGACTGGACGGTCCACGAGCTGGTGGCGCATCTCACGATGGTCGTGGGGGCGATCAGCAGCAACCTGGAGGGGCCCGCACCCCTCAAGCAGGAACTCACCCTCCTCGAATGGCCGTTCGCGACGGTCAGGCACGCCGGGGACATCTCCGAGGACACCAGGGGAATCGCCGCTTCGGCCCCGGACCCCGATGCGCTGTTCACGCTGTTCGACCGTACGGCGGTGCGCGTGGCCGAGCTGCTGGTGGCGACGCCGGACGACCGGCTCGTCGCGGCCCGCCCCGGCGCGATGCGCCTCGACGACTTCCTGGTCAGCCGCACCGTGGAGCTGACCGTCCACACCGACGACCTGAACCGGGCCACGGGCCTGACCGTCCCGTTCGACCGCCAGGCCCTGGCGGCCTGCACCCGGCTGCTCGCCGACGCGCTCGCGGTGAAGGCACCGGGCGGCTCGGTGGAGGTCCGTATCCCGCCGTACGCGGTGGTGCAGTGCGTGCAGGGCCCCCGGCACACGCGGGGCACCCCGCCGAACGTGGTCGAGACGGATCCGCTGACGTGGATCCGGCTGGCGACGGGCCGGCTGGGCTGGGCGGAGGCACGGGCCGAGGCGAAGGTCAGCGCGAGCGGAGAGCGGGCGGACCTTTCGCAGCTGCTGCCGATTCTTGGGTAGGGGACAAGCCCGCCGCAGGCGCCCCCGCGAAGCGGACCCCCGACCCCCAAGTGGAACCGGATGCACCACTCCCCCCGTCCCATCGCCATGGATATGACACGCACGCGCCTCCCCGTCACCGCCCTCGCCCTCCTCGCCCTGACCGCGGCCGCCTGCGGCACCGACACCGGATCGAACGCCGGAGGCGAAGGCACCGTAAAGCCCGACCTGGCCGTCACCGGGATCGACTGGGCCGTCGAGAGCGTGACCGTGGACGGCAAGAAGATCCCCGCGCCCAAGGGCACCCGGGTCACGATCGACGACAAGGGCCGCGCCTACGGCAACAGCGGCTGCAACTCCTTCGGAGCCGAAGCCACCGTCAAGGGCGACACGGTCACGGTGGGGACGGTCCAGTCCACGGAGATGGCCTGCGAGAAGGACATCCAGAAGTTCGAGGGAAGCCTGCAGGCCGCCTTCGCCGGGAAGCTCAAGGGCAAGGTCACCGACGACCGCCTGACGCTGACGACGGCGAAGGGCGACAGCATCGCGATGTCGGCCGAGCCCCCGGAGCCCAACGCCAAGCTCACCGGAACCAAGTGGGACGTGGAATCACTCGTCCAGGGCGAGAGCGTCACCTCGCTGCCCTCCGACACGGCGGGCAAGGCGGAGCTGATCTTCGCCAAGGACGGTTCGGTGGGCGGCAGCACCAGCTGCAACCACCTCAGCGGCAAGGCGGCCGTCGCCGGGTCCACCATCACCTTCTCCAAGGTGGCGACGACCAAGAAGATGTGCACACCGGAGGCCATGCGGACCGAGCGGGACCTGCTCAAGATCCTTGACGGCAAGGCGGACTACGAGATCAAGGGATCCAAGCTGTCCCTCACCGCCGCGGGCGGCGACGGCTTGGAGGCCAGGGCCGCCAAGCAGAAGTAGACCCGCCGGGGGCCGGCCGAGGCCCGCCTCGCGGACCCTCCGGAATCACCCGGTGGCACTGAGTGCCGCGGCCCGTCGCCGCCCCGCGCGGAGCCCCCACCCGCACCACCACTCCGCCCCGATTCCGAGGCGCCTTCCCAAAACGGGTGTATCCGTCACATACCCCCTCGTACCCCTGATCCGGACATTGGTCGGGACCGTCCGCTCCACCCCAGGTGGGCGCCCGTCCGCGTCCCCAATTCGGACCAGTGGTCGATCTCGCCTACACTCGGTGCCGTGCCTCGTGGTGATGGACGACTCAACCACGACCTGCTCCCCGGAGAGAAAGGCCCCCAGGACGCTTGCGGCGTCTTCGGTGTCTGGGCTCCGGGCGAAGAGGTCGCCAAGCTCGCCTATTTCGGACTGTATGCCCTGCAGCACCGTGGACAGGAGTCCGCGGGCATCGCAGTGAGCAACGGGTCTCAGATCCTCGTCTTCAAGGACATGGGACTGGTCTCGCAAGTCTTCGACGAAACATCTCTCAGCTCCCTCCTGGGTCATATCGCGGTGGGCCATGCCCGCTACTCCACCACCGGAGCCTCGGTGTGGGAGAACGCTCAGCCGACCTTCCGTGCCACCGCGCACGGATCGATCGCGCTGGGTCACAACGGCAACCTGGTCAACACGGCGGAGCTCGCCGAGATGGTCGCCGCCCTGCCCAAGGTGAACGGCCGCGCGACTCAGGTCGCCGCGACCAACGACACCGATCTGATCACCGCTCTGCTGGCCGGTCAGACGGACGACGACGGCAAGCCGCTCACCATCGAGGAAGCCGCCGCAAAGGTTCTCCCTCAGGTGATGGGCGCCTTCTCCCTCGTCTTCATGGACGAGGGCACGCTGTACGCGGCCAGGGACCCGCAGGGCATCCGCCCGCTCGTCCTGGGCCGTCTGGAGCGCGGCTGGGTGGTGGCCTCCGAGTCCGCCGCCCTGGACATCTGCGGCGCCGCCTACGTCCGTGAGGTCGAGCCCGGCGAGATGCTGGCCATCGACGAGAACGGACTGCGCACCTCCCGATTCGCGGAAGCGAAGCCCAAGGGGTGTGTCTTCGAGTACGTCTATCTGGCTCGTCCCGACACCGACATCGCCGGCCGGAACGTCTATCTCTCCCGGGTGGAGATGGGCCGCAAGCTCGCCAAGGAAGCCCCGGCGGAAGCCGACCTGGTGATAGCGACACCGGAATCCGGCACGCCGGCCGCCATTGGCTACGCCGAGGCCAGCGGAATCCCGTTCGGCGCCGGACTGGTCAAGAACGCCTATGTCGGCCGGACCTTCATCCAGCCGTCCCAGACGATCCGACAGCTGGGTATCCGCCTCAAGCTCAACCCGCTCAAGGAAGTCATCCGGGGCAAGCGCCTGGTGGTCGTCGACGACTCGATCGTCCGCGGCAACACCCAGCGCGCTCTGGTCAAGATGCTCCGCGAGGCGGGCGCCGCCGAGATCCACATTCGGATCTCGTCGCCGCCGGTGAAGTGGCCCTGCTTCTTCGGCATCGACTTCGCCACGCGTGCGGAGCTGATCGCCAACGGCATGTCCGTGGACGAGATCGCCAGATCCATGGGGGCGGACTCGCTGTCGTACATCTCCCTCGAAGGCATGATCGAGTCGACCACCATCCCGAAGTCGAACCTCTGCTGTGCCTGCTTCGACGGTGAGTACCCGATGGACCTTCCCGACCCGGAGCTGCTCGGTAAGCAGCTCCTGGAGAGCGAGCTGGCAGCCGGCCCGGCCAACACGGCCGCAGCCGACGCGCTCCGCCGCCCGTAACGCCCCGTTTCACGACACGAAAGTTCCCAGCGCCATGCCTCCTGAATCTTCTGAGCATGCTCCGCACGCGGGCACCGGTGCCAGTGCCAGCTATGCCTCCGCGGGCGTCGACATCGAAGCCGGCGACCGCGCCGTAGAGCTGATGAAGGAGTGGGTGAAGAAGACGAAGCGGCCCGAGGTCCTCGGTGGCCTCGGCGGTTTCGCCGGTCTCTTCGACGCCTCGGCGCTCAAGCGCTACGAGCGTCCGCTGCTCGCCTCCGCCACCGACGGCGTCGGCACGAAGGTCGATCTCGCCCGCAAGATGGGCGTGTACGACACGATCGGCCACGACCTCGTGGGCATGGTCGTGGACGACCTCGTCGTCTGTGGCGCCGAGCCGCTCTTCATGACCGACTACATCTGTGTCGGCAAGGTGCATCCCGAGCGTGTCGCGGCCATTGTCAAGGGCATCGCCGCGGGCTGTGTCCTCGCGGGCTGCGCCCTGGTCGGCGGGGAGACAGCCGAGCACCCGGGTCTGCTCGGCGAGGACGACTTCGATGTCGCGGGAGCCGGCACGGGCGTGGTGGAGTACGACCAGCTGCTTGGCGCGGACCGTATCCGTAAGGGGGACGCGGTGATCGCCATGGCGTCCTCCGGTCTTCACTCGAACGGGTACTCACTGGTGCGGCATGTGGTCTTCGACCGCGCCGGCTGGTCGCTGGACCGCGAGGTCGAGGAGTTCGGCCGGACGCTCGGCGAGGAGCTGCTGGAGCCCACCAAGATCTACTCGCTGGACTGCCTGGCCGTCACGCGCACCACCCAAGTGCACGCTTTCAGCCACATCACGGGCGGCGGCCTGGCGAACAACCTGGCCCGGGTGGTCCCCGACCACCTGCACGCCACGGTGGACCGCTCGACCTGGACCCCCGGCGCGGTCTTCGACCTGGTCGGCAAGGCGGGCAACGTCGAGCAGCTGGAGCTGGAGAAGACCCTCAACATGGGCGTCGGCATGATGGCCGTCGTCCCGGAGGAGTCGGTGGACGTGACTCTGTCGGTCCTCGCCGACCGCGGTGTGGCCGCCTGGATCGCAGGAGAGATCACCGAGCGGGGCGAGCACCGCGAGGGCGCCACGCTGACCGGCACCTATTCACGCTGAGGACCAGCCGAGGACACCTGAAAGCAGCTTGTCGGGAAGCACCCGACAAGCTGCTGAAGGCACCGTGAACCACAGTCCTCGTGGGCAGCACAGTCCTCGCCGGGAGCACAGTCCCCGCGGGGAGCACAGAACCCGGTCCCGGGCTCGCGCCCCGGACCGGGTCAGGTGATGGCCGTACGACGTCAAGCGCCGCGACGTTGCGCCGAGGGGCCGGACTGGTCGTCCTCGTCCCCGTCGTCGTTGTACTGCGACGCGTACTGTGCGTACGGGTCGTCTTCTTCGTCGTCGTCCTCGAACGGCTCGCCATTCGGCGGCTGTTGCGAAGTCGAAGCGCCCAGCTCATTGGCCAGACGCGACAGATCTGTCCCGCCGCTGCTGTACTTCAGCTGGCGGGCGACCTTGGTCTGCTTGGCCTTTGCCCGGCCGCGCCCCATGGCTCGACCCCCTCGGTGACGGGGCTCGATGGCCCCAGAGTCTTGACACCCGTTCATGGTTGGGAACGGTCTCTCCTCGGAGAGGCCGGTCCGCAGGACTTCAACGGTACCTGCTTCCGCGGCCATACGGTACGCCGTCCGCATGACATGCCCCGGTGCAGAACCCGCGAGATGCCCTGTACTCGCTGGTCAACCGCGATTTTAACCTCTTCTGGAGGGCCGACCCGCCGAGTGGCGTGAGCCATCTCTCGCCGGTGCCGGGCCGGCGCCCACCGAGGGTCAGCGTCCGCGTGCCTCGGACATCCGCTGTTCGGCGATCCTGTCGGCCGCCGCGGCCGGAGGGATGCCGTCACTCTTCGCACGTGCGAATATCGCCAGTGTGGTGTCGTAGATCTTCGCGGCCTTCGCCCTGCACCGGTCGAAGTCGAACCCGTGCAGCTCGTCGGCGACCTGGATCACGCCGCCTGCGTTCACCACGTAATCCGGTGCGTAGAGGATCCCGCGGTCCGCGAGGTCCTTCTCGACGCCGGGATGTTCCAGCTGGTTGTTGGCCGCGCCGCACACGACCGTGGCGGTGAGCACGGGCACGCTCTCGTCGTTGAGCGCGCCGCCGAGGGCGCACGGCGCGTAGATGTCGAGGCCCTTGACCCTGATCAGCGCCGCGGTGTCGGCGACCGCCGTCACCTGCGGGTGCCGGTCGGTGACGCGGCGCACGGACGCTTCCCGCACATCGGTGATCACGACCTCCGCGCCGTCCTCCAGGAGGTGCTCGACGAGGTGGTGGCCGACCTTGCCGACGCCGGCGACGCCGACCTTGCGGCCGCGCAGCGTCGGGTCGCCCCACAGGTGCTGGGCGCTCGCCCGCATGCCCTGGAAGACGCCGAAGGCGGTCAGCACCGACGAGTCGCCCGCGCCGCCGTTCTCGGGGGACCGGCCGGTCGTCCACTGGCACTCGCGCGCCACGACGTCCATGTCCGCGACGTACGTGCCGACATCGCAGGCCGTCACATACCGGCCACCGAGCGAGGCCACGCAGCGGCCGTAGGCCAGCAGCAGCTCTTCGCTCTTGATCGTGTCCGGGTCGCCGATGATCACGGCCTTGCCGCCGCCGTGGTCGAGGCCGGCCATGGCGTTCTTGTACGACATCCCGCGCGACAGGTTCAGGGCGTCGGCGACGGCCTCCTCCTCGCTCGCGTACGGGTAGAAGCGGGTGCCGCCGAGGGCCGGGCCCAGGGCGGTGGAGTGGATGGCGATGACGGCCTTGAGGCCGCTGGCGCGGTCCTGGCACAGCACGACCTGCTCGTGGCCGCCCTGTTCCGATCGGAACAGGGTGTGCAGGACGCCGTCGGATGCGTCGGTCACGGTGGTGACTCCCAAGTACGAAGCGGCGGTGCCCTCCTGCGGGTGGGGAGGGCTGATGGGCAAGAGCGTAGAACCTGGCGGGCCGCCGGGTGACCGCAGTGCTCAGGATCACCCTCCGGCAGGGCGCACGTGGGACGATTCCACTCGGTCCGATCCATTCCGTTCGAACCGTCCGACCCGTTCCGTCGACCCGTTCCGTACGTTCCGTCCGACCCGTCCGAGTGAGGAGCAGGCGTGGCCCAGGCGTCATCGGTGATCGTCCCGTACGTCTCGTATCTGCGGGTGTACGAACCGCTGGCGGCCTTCCCGGAGCCCGAGCGGGGCCACTGGGCGGGCTACGCGCGGCGGGAGCACCTTCCCACCGCCCAGGACGAGCTGAGGCGCTCCCTGGCCGACCTGCTGCCGACACCGCCGGTCGCGGTGCCGGTGCACGAGAGCGGCGACGCGTTCGTGGCCGAGCTGGACGGGGTGGTGTGCGTCTGCCCGTGGCGGACCCGTCTGCGGGGCTGGCTGGCCGTCCAGGAGCTTCCCGAGCTGTTTCCCGAGCCCCTGCTGGACGCGGCGCTGCCGCCCGTCGTACGCCGCCAGGCGGCCGCTGACTTCGGGCGGTGGCTCGAGCGCAATCCGGACGCGCGGCCGTGGATCAGGAGCGCGGTGTGGCACGTGCCGGTGAGCTGGTTCGCGCTGTTCGCGGGCGAGGAGCGTACGTACACGAAGGCGGGCGACGGGGTGGCGCCCGCGCTGAGCTACCGGACGCCGATGGTGCAGGCGCGGCGGCGGGTGGCGCGGGCCCTGAAGGCGCTGCGGGAGCTGCTCGGCGACGGCCGGGGCGACGGCGGTGCGGGCGATGGCGACGACGAGGGTGACGAGGGCGTCGAGATGCTGCTCATCGGGGGCCTGGTGGACCGCCTGGTGGATGTAGGGCGCTGGCTGGAGGAGTTCCACCCCCGGTCGCTGGTCGAGCTCGACTACGGCGGCCTGGTCCACACGCTTCCGGACGAGCACTTCGCCGAGGACGTGTCGGCGGCCGACGTGGCCGAGGGGATCGCGGCGCTGCGGGCGGGTGACGGAGCCGGGGCCAGCGAGGCGTACGCGCGGCTGATGGAGCGGTGGCGGACGGTGCGGGAGCGTCAGTTCGCGAGCTGAGGGGCTCCTGGGAATGTGCCGGGGTGCCGAAGGGCCGGGACGTAGGTCCTGATCCGGGCCTTTGACTCAAGCGTGACGGACGGCACTTAGCGGGCTCTTGCGCCCATCCCCCATCCTCATGCCAAAATAGGACAAGGAGTCCGGTAGGGGCTCCTTCCGTCCGAGTAAGGGCGGAAATCTCGGCATTGCGCGCTATGGGGGGTCTGATGGCTCCTGATCGCTCTGTGACTGATCGTCACCGTGACGTAACTGTCCGCTATGGCATGGTCCATCGGCTTCGTCGCTGATGAACACCTGGGAGGGCAATTCCATCGGTTTGGCCGACGTGGCTGGACGGATGGTGTAGTTGTAGTGCCGAGGACAAGCCGTTCGTCCTATAACCGACTCGGCCCGCGTCCGCCATTTCGGGCAACGCGGGTCAAGGTGCAGAATTTAGAGGAAAGAACCGTGATGGTTCGGTTCTCCCGAGGAGGCCGCTCATGACCGCTCGCACCCCTGACGCCGAGCCGCTGCTGACCCCGGCTGAGGTCGCCACGATGTTCCGCGTGGACCCTAAGACGGTCACGCGCTGGGCAAAGGCCGGCAAGCTCACGTCCATCCGCACGCTTGGTGGACACCGGCGTTACCGCGAGGCAGAGGTCCGCGCACTGCTTGCGGGTATTCCGCAGCAGCGCAGCGAGGCCTGAACAACCGCATGACCCGCACAACCCCGCATTAACGGGCATCTTCCGGGCCCCCCAACCCGGAAAGCCCATGTGAGCACCACACGGCTGGAGTCCGCCCCAACGGACTCCACATCCACGCAAGTTCAGTACGGGTGTGCCGTTGATCGCGCTGGACTCCGCCGGGTCCAGCGCGATCTTTTTATGCCCTGAGTTTTATGCCTTGAGCGCGCCGCCGACGACCGCTGTGACCTGGCCCGGGCCAGGTCGTCGGCCGGCTCGCGGACGTTCCGCGGGTGCTCTGCGGCCCGCTCGCAGCGGCCCGGCACCCTCCCGCACGCGACCCCGGGACGGTCTTCGCAGGGCGGTGCAATTGCACATATTAAATTGACCTGTTGTAGGAGGGGAGTAAGTTGACCTCTTCCCGAAACTCTTTCGGTGACTCCCGTCACACGGCAAAAGTCTTGCCAACTCCGAGCCTGCCACTGCCGAGTGACGCCGTGCAGCGTCATTGGTCACCGGGACGAGGGACTTTCGTCCCGGGCCGGTTCGGGCTCCATGGCGAGCCGCAGGAGCCGGTGGTAGACCGGGCAGTGTCTGGTGAGGTGCCGGAAGCCCAACGCGGCCGCCAGGTGGGCACGCAACAGCGCGCGCGTCTCGTGTCTGACCCTGACTTCGGATGCGGCCATGCGTCACCTCCGGCGCGAGCCCCCTGAGGCCCTGTTGTTCTACGTACCGGGTCGCGGCCGGCGCAGTCAAGACGCAAGAAGGCCCGAATCCTTGCGGATCCGGGCCTTCCCTCACTGCTTACTGCGGTCCTGACGGGATTTGAACCCGCGGCCTCCACCTTGACAGGGTGGCGAGCACTCCAAGCTGCTCCACAGGACCTTGATTCGCGTTGCCGTACTGCGTGGCGCTGCGAAGACAGACTGTACAGCAGGTCAGAGGGTGCGGTCGAACTCGCTCCCGGTGAAGGCCCCGTTACGGCGCCAGCGCGTCGATCGCCTTCATGATCCGCTTGTCGGAGATGGTCTGGGCGGTGCCCAGGGCGTGCGCGAAGTAGCTCACGCGCAGTTCCTCGATCATCCAGCGGACGTCCAGCACCTCCCGCGGAACGGGCCTGCCCTGCGGCATCTGTTCCAGCAGCCAGGCGTACTCGTCCTGCATCTCGTGGACCTTCTCCATGCGCGTCGTGTCGCGCTGCACGGCCGTCGGTATCTGCTGGAGCCGGCGGTCCACCGCGACCAGATAGCGCATCAGGTCGGGCAGCCTGCGCAGCCCGGTCCTCGTGACGAAGCCGGGCGGCACGAGGGTCGCCAACTGATCGCGTACGTCCGTGAGGTTGTTGACCAGGACCAGACTCGTCGAGGTCTTCAGACGGCGCTCACAGGCCTGCCAGGCGGCCAGGATCTGCTGCACCTGGTTCACCGTCCGCACGGTCGCGTCGACGAGGTCGGCGCGCACCTTGTCGTACAGCTTCCGGAAGGACTCCTCGTCCCAGGCAGGCCCGCCGTGGTCCGCGATCAGCTTGTCGGCTGCGGCCGTCGCACAGTCCTCGAAGAGCGCCTGGATCGAGCCGTGCGGATTGCGGGACAGCGCCAGCTTGTGCTGGTTGGAGAGCTTGTCCGAGGCGAACTTGGCCGGGTTCACCGGGATGTTGAGCAGGATCAGCCTGCGGGTGCCCCGCCACATCGCCTGCTGCTGCTCGGCCTCGGTGTCGAAGAGGCGTACGGCGACACTCTCGCCCTGGTCGACGAGGGCCGGATACGCCTTGACGGGCTGCCCGGCCCGCTTGGTCTCGAAGACCCGGCTCAGCGAGCCGATGGTCCAGTCGGTGAGGCCCGTACGTTCGATGGACTCGCCCGTCGGTCCCGGTGTCGCCGCGGCGGCCTGGGAGAGCGCCTTGCGGGCCTTGGGCCTGAGCGCGAGCCTGAGCGCTTCGAGGTCCTTGTCCTCGGCGAGCTTCTTGCGCCGCTCGTCGATGATCCGGAACGTGATCTTCAAGTGGTCCGGAACCCGGTCCAGATCGAAGTCCTCGGCGGCGACCGGCACTCCGACCATTCGCTTGAGCTCGCGCGCCAGCGTCAGCGGCAACGGCTCCTGGAGGGGTACAGCCCGGTCCAGGAAGGCCCCGGCGTAGTTCGGCGCGGGCACGTAGTGGCGGCGGATCGGCTTGGGCAGGGAGCGGATCAGCTCGGTGACCACTTCCTCGCGCAGGCCCGGGATCTGCCAGTCGAAGCCGTCGGACGTGACCTGGTTGAGGACCTGGAGCGGGATGTGGACGGTGACGCCGTCCGCGTCCGCGCCGGGCTCGAACTGATAGGTCACCCGGAACTTGAGCTTCCCCTGGCGCCAGGAGTCCGGGTAGTCGTCCTTGGAGACGTCCCCGGCCTTCTCGTTGATGAGCATCGAGCGCTCGAAGTCGAGCGCCTCCGGCTCCTCACGGCGCTTGTCCTTCCACCACGAGTCGAAGTGCGCACCGGACACGATGTGTTCGGGGATGCGCTGGTCGTAGAAGTCGAAGAGGGTCTCGTCGTCCACCAGGATGTCGCGGCGCCGCGCGCGGTGCTCAAGCTCCTCGACCTCGGTCAGGAGCTTGCGGTTGTCGTGGAAGAACTGGTGCGTGGTGCGCCAGTCGCCCTCGACGAGCGCGTTGCGGATGAATAGATCACGGCTCGTCTCCGCGTCGATCCGCCCGTAGTTGACCTTGCGCTGGGCAACGATCGGCACGCCGTACAGCGTGACCTTCTCGAACGCCATGACGGCCGCCTGGTCCTTCTCCCAGTGCGGCTCGCTGTACGTGTGCTTGAGCAGATGCCCGGCGATCGGCTCGATCCACTCTGGCTCGATCCTCGCGTTGACCCGCGCCCACAGGCGCGAGGTCTCGACCAGCTCGGCGGACATGATGAAGCGCGGCTGCTTCTTGAACAGCGACGAGCCCGGGAAGATCGCGAACTTGGCGTTGCGGGCGCCCACGTACTCGTTCTTCTCGGTGTCCTTCAGCCCGATGTGCGACAGCAGACCGGCCAGCAGCGAGGTGTGGACGGCCTGTTCGGGCGCGTCCTCTTCGTTGACGTGGATGTCCATCTGCTTGGCGACCGTGCGCAGTTGCGCGTAGATGTCCTGCCATTCACGAATGCGCAGGAAGTTGAGGTACTCCTGCTTGCACATCCGGCGGAAGCTCGACGAGCCGCGCTCCTTTTGCTGCTCGCGGACGTACCGCCACATGTTGAGGAAGGCGAGGAAGTCGCTCGTCTCGTCCTTGAAGCGGGCGTGCTGCTGGTCGGCCTGGGTCTGCTTCTCGGCCGGGCGCTCACGCGGGTCCTGAATGGAGAGCGCAGCCGCGATCACCATGACTTCGCGTACGCAACCATTCTTGTCGGCCTCGATGACCATCCGGGCCAGCCGCGGGTCGACCGGCAGCTGGGCGAGCTTGCGCCCGAGCCCGGTCAGCCGCTTCTTGGGGTCCTTCTGCGCGGGGTCCAGCGCGCCGAGCTCCTGGAGGAGCTGGATGCCGTCGCGGATGTTGCGGTGGTCCGGCGGGTCGATGAAGGGGAACTTCTCGATCTCACCCAGGCCGGCCGCGGTCATCTGGAGGATGACGGAGGCCAGGTTTGTACGCAGGATCTCGGGGTCCGTGAACTCCGGACGGGTGACGAAGTCGTCCTCCGAGTAGAGCCGGATGCAGATGCCGTCGGACGTACGGCCGCAGCGGCCCTTGCGCTGGTTGGCGCTGGCCTGGCTGACGCGCTCGATCGGCAGCCGCTGCACCTTCGTGCGATGGCTGTAGCGCGAGATACGGGCGGTGCCGGGGTCGATCACGTACTTGATGCCGGGAACGGTCAGCGAGGTCTCGGCCACATTGGTGGCGAGGACGATCCGGCGGCCCGTGTGGCGCTGGAAGACGCGGTGCTGCTCGGCGTGCGAGAGACGCGCGTACAGCGGGAGGACCTCGGTGTGGCGCAGGTTCCGCTTGTTGAGCGCGTCCGCGGTGTCGCGGATCTCGCGCTCGCCGGACAGGAAGACCAGGACGTCGCCGGGGCCCTCGTGCTGGAGCTCGTCGACGGCGTCCGCGATGGCGCTGATCTGGTCGCGGTCGACATCGTCGCTGTCGTCTTCGAGGAGCGGCCGGTAGCGGACCTCGACCGGGTACGTACGACCGCTGACCTCGACGATCGGGGCGTCGCTGAAATGCCGGGAGAAGCGGTGCGGGTCGATCGTCGCCGAGGTGATGACGACCTTGAGGTCCGGGCGCTTGGGCAGCAGCCTGGCCAGATAGCCGAGCAGGAAGTCGATGTTCAGGGACCGCTCGTGGGCCTCGTCGATGATGATCGTGTCGTACGCGAGCAGCTCGCGGTCCGTCTGGATCTCGGCGAGCAGGATGCCGTCCGTCATCAGCTTGACGAAGGTCGCGTCCCGGTTGACCTGGTCGGTGAACCGCACCTTCCAGCCGACCGCCTCGCCCAGCGGCGTATCGAGCTCGTCCGCGATGCGCTCGGCGACGGTACGGGCGGCGATCCGGCGGGGCTGGGTGTGGCCGATCATGCCCCTCACCCCACGCCCCAGCTCCATACAGATCTTGGGGATCTGGGTGGTCTTGCCGGAGCCGGTCTCGCCCGCGACGATCACGACCTGGTGGTCCCTGATCGCCGCCGCGATGTCCTCCTTGCGCTGGCTGACCGGCAGCTCTTCGGGATACGTGATCTTGGGCATGCGGGCAGCACGCTGCGCCAGCCGGGCCGCGGACTTCCCGGCCTCGGCCGCGATTTCGTCCAGTGCGGCCTGCTGGGCCTCGGGGTTACGGATGCGACGGGCGCCGTCGAGACGGCGGCCGAGCCGGTGGGCGTCGCGGAGCGGCAGCCCCCCGAGCACGGGCTGAAGGTCGGCAAAGGAAGTAGACATACCTGACCCAGGATCTCACCCGCCGCTCGCGAGTGGCGAACCCATTTTTCGGGGTGGCCGTTTCGCGGCGGTTTCGACCCGGGCGGTAGGGCTGCCCGCGCAGCATCTAGTCTTTCGGGACGCGTACGTACCCCGCGCACCCCGCGCGCCCACCGAGGAGAGGCCGAGCCCATGTCCCGTGCCGGCACTCCGCGGCGACGCGGCGCGGCAACGGTGAGTGTCCTGCTGGGGGCGCTGTTCGCGCTGCTGATGTGCTCGGGGGCGATGGCGGCGGGGTCCGCGCCGGGGCCCGTTGGGCGGGCAGCCGCGGGGGTTGCGACGGCCGAAGCGGCGGTGGCTGACGCGGGGGCCGCCTTCGTGCCCGGGCACCTCCCGGCCGCCGCCGTGTCCGCCGCCGCGCCCGCTGCCGTGTCCGCCGCCCTGGCCGCCGTCGGCGACCGGGAGGTGCCCGGCTGCGGCAAGAGTCCCGGGGAGGACAGCGGGACCGGCTCCGGCACCCCGGCGCGCGGCTCCTCCTCGTACGAGCTGCTGCACGCCCTGCACGACGCCCGCGCCGCCTCGGGCTCCTGGGGCATCAACGACGTGCTGCCGGCCTTCACCCCCGACCCCGGGCCGCCGCCGCTCGACCCGCCCTCCCCGATAGACCTCTCCGTCCTGCGGGTCTAGGCCCCGCCCGCCTCCGGGCTGCCGCATCACCGAGCCGGGTCACCGAGCCGACGCCGATGCACAGGCCGACGCCGACTCCGACGCACTGGTCGACGTACAGCCGGTGCTGCCCGGCGCCCGGCAGGTCCCGCACAGGCCCTGCGCGCAGACCGTCCGCGCACCCCTGCCGTCTGCCCGTCTGCCCGGCCGCAGCGCGCGTGCCCCGCCACTTCCCATGCCTCCGGCGCCCAGGGCGCCGTATCCCGTTCAGGAGCACCGAAACACCCATGAGCACCCCCAAGCCCACGCGCACCCCCAAGTCCACCCCCCGGAAGGCCTCCCGCCGCGGCCTCGCCATCGGTGCTGCCGTCGCCGCCGCCGCGATCCTGCTCGGCGTGGCCTCGTACACCGCCACCAAGCCCGATGCCGCCTCCTCGGCCGCCGCCGCCGACGACTCCCCGGCCGCCGAGGTGTCCGCCGACCCGCAGGCCGGTGTCTATCCCGAGCTGGCCAAGCTCGCCCGGCGCGATGCCAAGGACACGCTCGCGCAGGGCCGGGCCGATGCACCCGTTGTGCTCATCGAGTACGCCGACTTCAAGTGCGGCTACTGCGGGAAGTTCGCCCGCGACACCGAGCCCGACCTGGTCAAGAAGTACGTCGACGACGGCACCCTGCGCATCGAGTGGCGCAACTTCCCCATCTTCGGCAAGGAGTCGGACGCGGCGGCCCGCGGTGCCTGGGCCGCCGGGCAGCAGGACCGCTTCTGGCAGTTCCACGCCGCCGCGTACGCGGACGGCGCGAAGGAGAAGGGCTTCGGCGAGGACCGCGTCAAGGCACTCGCCGAGGAGGCCGGGGTGAAGGATCTCGGCCGATTCACCGAGGACGTCGGGAGCGAGGCCGCCAAGTCGGCCGTGAAGGCGGACCAGGACGAGGCGTACCGGCTGGGCGCCACCTCCACGCCGTCCTTCCTCGTCAACGGCAGGCCGATCGCGGGCGCCCAGCCCGCCGAGGTCTTCACCCAGGCCATCGATGCGGCGGCCAAGACGGCCAAGAGCGCCGCCTCGGGGAAGAACGCGAAGGGCGACAAGTGAGCCCGGACATCGGGTATTTGGCCGCCTTCCTCGGCGGTCTGCTCGCCCTGCTCAGCCCGTGCAGCGCCCTGCTCCTGCCCGCCTTCTTCGCGTACTCGATCGACTCCACGTCACGCCTGATGGCCAGGACGGGCATCTTCTACGCCGGCCTCGCCACCACCCTGGTGCCGCTGGGCGCGGCCGGTTCGTACGCCGGCCGGCTCTTCTACGGCCACCGTGACCAACTCGTCCTGTTCGGCGGCTGGTTGATCATCGTGCTCGGTGTCGCGCAGATCCTCGGCATGGGCTTCGCGTCACGCCGTATCGCCGCGCTGTCCGGCCGGATCCGCCCGACCACCGCGGTGTCCGTGTACGCGCTGGGGGCCGTCTACGGTCTGGCCGGTTTCTGTGCGGGCCCCATCCTCGGCAGCGTCCTCACCGTGGCGGCGGTCAGCGGCAGCCCGGTCTACGGCGGACTGCTGCTGGCCGTCTACGCGCTGGGCATGGCCGTACCGCTGTTCCTGCTCGCACTCCTCTGGGAGCGCTTCGACCTGGGCAAGCGGCAGTGGCTGCGCGGGCGCACGCTCACCCTGGGCCGCTTCGAGCTGCACACCACCTCGCTGCTCTCCGGGCTCTTCTTCATCGTCCTCGGCACGCTCTTCCTCGCCTTCGACGGGACGACGGCCCTGCCGGGACTGCTCGACGTGGACGACTCGTTCGCGGTCGAGGAGTGGGCGAACGGCCTCGGCGAGGCGGTGCCGGACGCGGCGCTGCTGGCCGGTGTGGTGGCCCTGGTCGGCCTGGTGCTCGCCCTGCGCGCCTGGCGGCGCAGGGCGGCGGCAGAGGGGTAACGCGAAAGGCCCCGTCCACCGGACGGGGCCTTTCGATGTGTAGTGGCTGGGGCCGGGATCGAACCGGCGACCTATCGCTTTTCAGGCGATCGCTCGTACCAACTGAGCTACCCAGCCACGCAGCCTTACGGTTGCAGCGGTCCTGACGGGATTTGAACCCGCGGCCTCCACCTTGACAGGGTGGCGAGCACTCCAAGCTGCTCCACAGGACCAAGCTGTTGTGCGACTCAGTGTCGCACAGGGTGGTGCGTGCCCCCAACGGGATTCGAACCCGTGCTACCGCCTTGAAAGGGCGGCGTCCTGGGCCACTAGACGATGAGGGCAAGACAGCTAGTGTTGCTGCTTCTGTGTCTTTCACCCCCAGGAAAAGGGACTTCAGAAGCATGTGACTCCGCTTCCCCTCAAGAGGTTCCGCTTCTCCGTCGACCGCTGGGGTCTCAGAATGGTCAAGCCCTGACCCGCGCCCTTGGGCACGTCGGAGACTCTACTACGGCGTTTCGGTGTCAGCCAAACCGAATAGGCGAAGGGGTCAACCCGGCCGGTTCTCCTTCGGGAGGTGGCGGCTGACCTCCGCCGTCGTCAGGCCCAGGCCGCCCAGGGTGATCTCGTCCCAGGCCTGCAGACGCTTGGTCGTACGGTCCAGATAGAGCACCGATGTACGGACCTTCTCCGGCTTGTCGTTCTGCAGGGCGCGCAGCCCGCCACCGCCCGACGAGCCCTCGATCCTGAGCCGGGTGCCGTACTTCATGACCTCGGTCTTCCGGTTGTGCGTGTGCCCCGCCAGTACGAGAGGGACCTCGCCGTCGGTCTCGCGGGCCGCCACCGGGTTGTGCGCGACCGCGATGTCGACGGGGGTGCCGGCTCGCTCCTGGTCGCGCAGGGCGGAGGCGAGCCGCATGCCCGCCATGCGTTCCGCCGGGTCGCCCTCGGCCTCCACCGAGCGGTCCGGGGTGAACTGCGGATCGCCCATGCCCGCCACCCGCAGCCCGTCGACCGTGACCGCGCTGCCCTCGTCGAGGACGCGTACGCCCTTGAGGCCGCGCAGGTACTTCTGGGTGACCGCCGAGTCGTGGTTGCCGCGGACCCAGATGTACGGGGCGCCGAGGTCGGAGATCGGGTCCAGGAAGCTGTTCTCGGCGCCGGTGCCGTGGTCCATGGTGTCGCCGGAATCGATGATCACGTCGATGTCGTACTGCTCCACCAGCGAGCCGATGATGTGCCACGACGCGGGGTTGAGATGGATGTCGGAGACGTGCAGCACGCGCATCGTGGCGGGGTCCGGCTGGTACGTCGGGAGGGTCGAGGTCGCGTCGTAGAGCTTGGTCACATTGGTGACGAGCCGCGCCAGTTCCTTCTGGTAGACGTCGAATTCGGCGACGATGCTGCGCGCGTTGCCGACGACGGAGGGCGCGGAGGAGAGCAGTCCGGAGAACTTCGGCTCCAGGACCGACTTGGGATTCCAGGTCACGTACGCGCTGACGCCCGATGCCGTGAGCAGGGCCAGCGCGAGACCGCCCGCGGCGAGGGCCTTGCGCGGGCGGCGGTAGACGGCAAGACCCAGCGCGGTGGCCCCCGAGACGACGGCGACGCAGGAGCGCACGGCCAGCTCGGTGGCGCCCGCGGAGACGTCGCCGGTGACCTCGCCCTGGAGGCCCGAGAGGCGTTCGGGATGCTCGACGAGGGCCTGTGAGCGGACGGGGTCGAGCTGGTCGACGTCCACGTCGAGGCGGATCGGGGCGATGTGGGTGTTGAGCTCCAGGGCCCCGAGCGGGGAGACGTTGATTTTGGTGCCGCCGGAGAGGGACGGGCGCAGCGTCATGTTCGTGTCCATCGGGCCGACCGGCGTACGGACGCTCCCGACGATCAGCAGCCCGAGCCAGGCGCCGAGCAGCACCACCGCCGTCAGACCGAGCGCCCGCGCGTAGGGGTGCGGGGCGTGCACGAGGGCGCTGGTCGGGGAGACGCGGTGGGAGCGGTAGTGGCGTCGTACGCGGAGATACGTGGCACGGAACGGGTCTCGGGCCATTGCTCCCGTATTCCCCTGCGGAAGGGTCCCTATGCCCGCCCGGACACTCGCGCGGAATTCGGTGACAATGGCCGGGTGCTGGAGATGACGCGTGAGGAGTTCGAAGAACTGGTCGCCGAGGCCCTCGACCGGATCCCGCCCGAGCTGATGCGGCTGATGGACAACGTCGCGATCTTCGTGGAGGACGAGCCGCCGGCGGACGAGCCCGAGCTGCTCGGGCTGTACGAGGGCACGCCACTGACCGATCGCGGCGAGTGGTACGCCGGGGTGCTGCCCGACCGGATCAGCATCTACCGGGGGCCGACGCTGCGGATGTGCACGTCGCGCGAGGAGATTGTCGCCGAGACGGAAATCACAGTGGTGCACGAGGTGGCGCACCACTTCGGGATCGACGACGCGCGGCTGCACGCGCTGGGTTACGGATGAGCCGGTGAGCGCGGCGGCGGGTGCGGTGGGCGGGCGCGGTGGCGGGTGCCCGCGATGAGTCGCGATGAGTGACGCGATCGACCCGGACGTCGATCTCCGCGTGCCCGCCGACCGCGCCGAGACCACCGGGCGTGGCAAGTGGCTCGTCCTCGCGGCGATCTCGGTGGGCGGCGCGCTCGGGGCGCTGGCCAGGTACGGCGCGGCGCTGCTGTGGCCCGGGAGCGTGTGGACGACGTTCGGCGTCAATGTGCTGGGCAGCGCGCTGATCGGCGTGCTGATGGTGCTGGTGAGCGAGCAGGGCCGGGGACACGCGCTGGTCCGGCCGTTCCTCGGGGTCGGAGTGCTGGGCGGCTTCACGACCTTCTCGACGTACGCCGTGGACTTGGCGCAGCTGCTGGAAGAGGGCGAGGCGGTCACGGCGATGGCGTACGCCGCCGGGACGTTCGTGGCCGCGCTGGGCGCGGTGTGGGCGGCGGCCGCGGTGACGCGGGCGGGTGTGGCGCGGGTGGCGGCGCGGTGAGCGCGGGGGCCGTGGTGGCGGAGGTGGCCGGATGACCTGGGTGCTGGTGGCGGTCGGGGCGGCGGTCGGGGCGCCGCTGCGGTATCTGACGGACCGTGCGGTGCAGGCGCGGCACGGCTCGGTGTTCCCGTGGGGGACGTTCGTGGTCAACGCGACGGCGAGCCTGGTGCTCGGGCTGCTGACCGGGGCGCTGGTGTCCTCGGCGACGTACGCGCTGCTCGGGACCGGTCTGTGCGGGGCGCTGTCGACGTACTCGACCTTCTCGTACGAGACGCTGCGGCTGGCCGAGCGGGGCCGGACGTTCCTCGCGGCGGCGAACGTGGCGGGGTCCCTGCTGGTAGGGCTCGGTGCGGTCTTTCTGGGCCTGGAGCTGGCGCGGGGGCTGCTGCGGTAGCCGGAGCTGCCGTGGTCTGCGGGGGGCCGTGGTGCCGGGCGTCCTCGTCGCCTGGCCGTAACCGGCCGTCGTGGTCGCCGGGCCGTCGGTAGCCGGGCCGCCTTCGCCCGGCCGTGGTCGCCGGGCGCCGCGAGGGGCGATCCGCGTCGTAACCGATGTGCCCCGCGCGTGTCCCTTGCGGGTGAATCGGAGTTGGACAGGTGAACCCCGTTCGCCGTGCCCCGGAGGTGCCGCCCAGTGCGCCAGTTGAACATCCCTGTCCGATTGGCCGCCGCCGCGCTCGCGGTGGCGGCGTCCGCAGGCTGTATGAGTGTGGGCGACGAGGAGGGCAAGCCCTCGCCGACGCGTCCCGCGGCGCGGCAGGGGACGGTCGCCGAGGTGGGCGCCGACTCGGGGCGCCCCGGGACGGGGCAGGGGCACACGGGCGAGCACGGGACCGCCGGCAAGGCCGGCAAGGGCGCCAAGGACGGCAAGGGTGGCAAGGACGACCCGCGTGACGAGGGCGCGGACGCCGAGCCCGGCGCATCGGCCGGGCCCACCGCGGACCCGCCCGACCCGGGCACCGGGATCGGCGCCACCCGGCCCAAGCCGTCGCGCCCCGGCACACCGACGCCCACGGGCGGCGGGCCCACGCCGCCCAAGCCGCCCGTGACGCCGGAGCCTCCGGTGTCGGAGCCGCCGCCCGAGCCGACCCCCGAGCCGCCTACGACCTCGCCCGGACCTTCCACTTCACCGACGGCCGACATGCGGGCCGCGGGGATGGGTGAACAGCGCGTGAGTTCACGTGAGCCGACGGCATCACCGCAGGTGGGGCCGATGTAGGAGTGCCGGTTTGCCATAAGCGGGGGAGGGTGCGTATGGTTATAGATCGTTTGATCCCATTGCCCGGCGCCACTGAGTTCTCGCAAAAGACGAGAGCAAGAGCGCCCCGTGGCGCGTACTCTCCCTTGCCGTGCTTGACCGCATTGAGGCGGTCGAATTGCGATTCACGGAGTTTGGGCGCGTGCCGAGACTCCGGAAGGTTTCGCATTTCGTATGTCCATTTCCAGCACTGACCGCACCGCCATGCCCGAGAACGAGTCGGTCGACCAGACCGCCGCGATCATCGAGGCTGTAGACACCACCGCAGACATCACCACCGCAGACACCACGACGGTGGACACCGCCGTCGTGGACGTGGACGCAGCCGCCGAGATCATCGAGGTTGTCGAGATCGCGGAGGCCGCCGAGGTCGTCGTTGAGGCCGCCGAGGCCACCGACATCCCCGACGCCACCGACGCCGCCGCCAAGACCGAGGCCGTCGAGGTCGAGGCCACGGACGACGCAGTCGCCGACGACGCAACTGCCGACGACGCGGACGCCGAGCCGACCGTCACGTTCGGCAGCCTGGGTCTGCCTGACGGAATCGTCCGCAAGCTCGCTCAGAACGGCGTCACCGCGCCCTTCCCGATCCAGGCCGCGACCATCCCGGACGCCCTGGCCGGCAAGGACATCCTGGGCCGTGGCCGTACGGGCTCCGGCAAGACCCTCTCCTTCGGTCTGCCGCTGCTGGCCACGCTGTCCGGTGGTCACACCGACAAGAAGAAGCCGCGCGGCATCATCCTCACCCCGACGCGTGAGCTCGCGATGCAGGTCGCGGACGCGCTCCAGCCGTACGGCGACGTGCTCGGCCTCAAGATGAAGGTCGTCTGCGGCGGTACGTCCATGAGCAACCAGATGTACGCCCTGGAGCGTGGCGTCGACGTCCTCGTCGCCACCCCGGGCCGTCTGCGCGACCTCATCAACCGCGGCGCCTGCTCGCTCGCGGACGTGCGGATCGCCGTTCTCGACGAGGCCGACCAGATGTCCGACCTGGGCTTCCTGCCCGAGGTCACCGAGCTGCTCGACCAGATCCCCGGCGGCGGCCAGCGGATGCTCTTCTCCGCCACCATGGAGAACGAGATCAGCACGCTCGTCAAGCGCTACCTGACGAACCCCGTCACGCACGAGGTCGACAGCGCGCAGGGCAACGTCACGACCATGACGCACCACGTCCTCGTCGTGAAGCCGAAGGACAAGGCGCCGGTCACGGCCGCGATCGCCGCCCGCAAGGGCCGCACGATCATCTTCGTCCGCACCCAGCTGGGCGCGGACCGCATCGCCGAGCAGCTGCGCGAGTCGGGTGTCAAGTCCGACGCACTGCACGGCGGCATGACGCAGGGCGCCCGTACCCGGGTTCTTGAGGACTTCAAGAAGGGTTACGTCAACGCCCTCGTCGCCACCGACGTCGCCGCTCGCGGCATCCACGTCGACGGCATCGACCTGGTCCTGAACGTGGACCCGGCCGGCGACCACAAGGACTACCTGCACCGCTCGGGCCGTACCGCCCGCGCCGGCAAGTCCGGCGTCGTCGTATCGCTGTCCCTGCCGCACCAGCGCCGCCAGATCTTCCGCATGATGGAGGACGCGGGCGTCGAGGCCTCGCGCCACATCGTCGCCGGCGCCGGTGTCTTCGAGCCGGAGGTCGCCGAGATCACCGGCGCCCGCTCGCTCACCGAGGTCCAGGCCGACTCCGCGAACAACGCCGCCAACCAGGCGGAGCGCGAGGTCAAGGAAATGGGCCGCGAGCTGGAGCGCACCACGCGCCGCGCGACCGAGCTCCGCGAGGAGGCCGACCGCCTGGTCGCCCGCGCCGCGCGTGAGCGTGGCGAGGACCCGGACGAGGCCATCGCGGAGATGGCGGCGGCCGCCGAGGCCGAGAACGCCGCCGTGGCAGCGGCAGCCGCCGCTGTGGCGGAGAGGCAGGCTGCGGAGCGTCGCGACGACCGCGGCAACTTCGAGCGTCGTGGTGGCAGCAGCGACCGCGGTGGGTACAAGGGCAGCAACGACCGTGGCGGCTACAAGGGCAGCAACGATCGCGGTGGCGACCGTGGCGGCTACAAGGGCCGTGACGACCGTGGCGGCAGCAGCAGCCGCCCCGCGTTCAACCGCGACGACCGCGGTGGCAGCGGCAGCGGCAGCAGCCGTCCGGCGTTCAACCGCGATGACCGCGGTGGCAGCAGCAGCCGCCCCGCGTTCAACCGTGACGACCGCGGTGGCGAGCGTCGTGACGACCGTGGCGGCAGCGGCAGCGGCAGCAGCAGCAGCCGTCCGGCGTTCAACCGTGACGACCGCGGCGGCGACCGCAGCGCCCGTCCGGCCACCGGTGGCGGCTTCCGCTCCGGCGGCGGCTCCGACCGCCCGTTCAACCGCGACGACCGCGCGGCCCGTCCGGCCACCGGCGGCGGTTTCCGCGCCGGCAGCTCGGACCGCCCGGCCAGCCGCCGCGACGACCACCGCGGCAGCACCGGCACCGGCACCGGCTCCTTCGGCCGCCGCGACGAGAAGCCGCGCTGGAAGCGCAGCTGATCAAGCGGACCCGGCGGCGCAGGCCGCCGGTCCACTAGGTTGCTGAACCACTGAAAGCGGGCCCGTTCTTCACGAACGGGCCCGCTTTTCTTTGCCCGAGCACCGGCCAACTCCCGCTCCGGACCAGCTACTTACCGCGAACCCACCGGAAGCCCACGGCTCGGTTCCGGGCCCGGCGCGAGCCACGACGGGCCCGACAACCGATACCCGATCGGCTGCCGGGCTCGGTGCGACTATGCTCAGGGGTGCCTTGCCGAGGGCCGTTAGCTCAATTGGCAGAGCAGCGGACTTTTAATCCGTTGGTTGTGGGTTCGAGTCCCACACGGCCTACGTGTCACAGGGAGGGGTTTCGGCCTCTGACCTGCTACTTAGCGCCTCGATCGGCTTCGGCCGGTCGAGGCGCTTTGTCTTTCTCGCCCTCGTGCGTGAGCGATGCGTGAGCGGACGGCCCGACAGGAGGCGCTATAGACGGGGTTTTGCGAGCACGTGGCACCAGAGCAGCGGCGGCTTCTGCGGCAGCTTTGTCGACTTCAGGCAGCAGGCTCGTGTACGTGTCCGAGGTCAGCGTGATCGTGGAGTGGCGCAGCGTCTCCTTGATCGTGTGCAGGTCGCCGCCCGCGCCGTGGGTGAGAGTGGCCGTGACGTGGCGCAGATCGCGCAGGGTGATCGGCGGCAGATCAGTGGTGGCGAGGATGCGTCGGAACGTCTCGGAGACCATCTCGGGGTGCAGCCAGGAGCCGTCTTCGCGGGTGAAGACCTTGCCGGTCTCGTTCCAAGCGTCGCCCCATTTTTCCCGGGCTTTCAGCATGGTCTCGTGGTGCTCTCGCAGAAGCGCGACGTTGACGCTGTCCAGGGCGATCGTGCTGGCGCTGCCGTCCGTCTTGGGGGCGGATCCGTACGGATCCCAGCCGTCGACCACGATCTCTTTGGCCGGTGTGATGAGGCCGCCGTCCAGGTCGACGTCGGTCCAGTTCTGGCCAACGGCCTCGCCCCGTCGGAGGCCGCGGGTGCCCACGAGGTGAAAGAGCACGTAGAGCCGATCGGATTCGGCTGCGTCCAGAAACGTCCCGAACTGCGCGGGCGTCCAGACCATCACGGCTGAGGGCAGCTCATCCGTGGCACGCCAGCGCTCCACGCGCTGTGCGGTCCAGAGGAGCGGCTTCGGGCGCTTGCCGGACTCCAGCTCGACGTGGGAGGCCGGGTTGAAGGTGATGTACTGCTGGGCGATTGCCGAGCTCAGAGCCGCGCGCAGGGTGCGCCGGATGCTCTGCTGCGTGGCGGGGCCGGTGATCTTCCGGAACGGCTTCATCTCGGCGAGCTTTGCCCGCTCGACGCCGAGCAGTGCCCGTTCGGCTGCGACGGGGCGGCCGGGCTTGCTGGGCTTGCACCTGGCGATCTGCTTGCGCCGTTCGAGGTTCTCCGCCTGGATTACCTCGTTGGCATCGGCTATGCCGTCGTACATCTCCACCAGGTGGCCGACATTGAGACGGTCGAGGCGGACGTGGCCGATGCGCGGCTTCAGATGGACGCGGATGTGCGAGGCGTACCCGTTGAGCGTCGTCTTCCGTGACTTCTTCGAGGAAAGCCACTGATCAAGCCATTCGCTCACAGTCCGCCGGCCGATCAGGTCCAAGCCAGCCCTGAAGCGCCTGCGGGTGTCCTCGATGTCGGGCAGAGGAGCCTTCTCGTCCGCGACCTGTTCGAGCAATCCCGCGATGCGGGCCAGGTCGTGATCATCGTCGGCGTCGGCGATGGAGACAAGGACTCGCACGTGGTCCAGGTCGGTCTGTGCGGCCTTCAGCGTCTCGTAGCCTGCCCGGTTGAAGGAGCGGCGTGTTCCGTCTTCGCGTGGCGGGAGTTCCTGGCGTATGGAGTAGGAGCCGTGCTTGCGGCTGGTGAGCTTGGGGCACTTCTTGCCGAGCGGCTTGCCCGTAGTGGGATCGCGGCAATAGCAGCGGCGGTGGGTGGAGCCCTTCAAAAGTCCTTCTCCTCCTGGGGATTGGTGTCGGGTGGGTCGACGTCGACGAGTTCGAGCGGGAGGTGGGGTGGTGTGCCGCCGTCTTCGCGGATGAAGGCGCGGGCGCTGCGGAGCCGGTACTTGGCCTCTGCGGCCAGCTCGCGTAGTGGCCCTGGGCGCGCTGGGCTTCTTCGCGTTCGGCGGGATTAGTGGCTGTCTCGGCCTTCCAACGTTCGCGTTTCTCGCCCTCGATGGCGGCGAGGACGGCGCGCTGGTGGCTGGCATGGGCCTGGAAGTTGCGCAGCATCGTGTCTTCAGTCCCGAAGTCCACCACCTGGCCGTTGAACCAGCGCATGGCGTCCCACGTGTACTCAGAAGGACTACGGCCTGCGGCAACTGAAGAAGGGCGACCGCACCGCCGCCCGCCGGCCCACCCAGGCCGAGATGCACAAGGCCGAGCGCCTCGGCTGGGAGCAGACCAGCCGCGGGTGGCTCCAGGACCGAATCCGCGCCGCCGTCCCTCACGCGAGCAGCGCGGAAGAACTCCTCGCCTACCTCGAAGCAGACGGCATCCTCGTCAAGCCCAAGCGCGGGCCGTCCGGAGACCTCCTCGGCTACGCCGTCGGCCGCCCCGGCGACCTCAACAAGGACGACGAGCAGATCTTCCACCCCGGCGGGAAGATCGCCCCCCATCTGTCCCTGCCCAAGCTGACAGCCCGCCTGGAGACCAGTGGGCCCGAGGAACACCCGACCGCCCGTCGCAGCCGACCCACCACCCCCTGGCATCAGGCCACCGAAGTCCTCGACGCCCTCCACACAGAGATCACAAGCACAGGCAGCGACAGCAGCCGGGACGCACGGACACAGGCTCACATCACCGCCCCGGGCGAACTGATCGAAGCCACCGCCCAGAAAGCCCCCGCCGGCCTCCGCGCCCAACTGCAAGCGGCCAGCAGGGAATTCGCCCGCGCCCAGCGCTCTCAAATCCGGGCCGACGACCGTGCCGCCCACGCCTTGCGGACCGCAGCCCGCGACATCGCCAACACCGCCACCGGCCCCGACGGCAGCGCCCTCGCCGCCCTGACCGCCGCACTCGTCTGGGCCGCCATCCTCGCCGGGCGCTGGCATGAGGCCAAGGGCCATGCTCACCAGACCGACGCCGCCCGCCAAGCCGTCGAGTATCTCCAGTCCGCAGCCGACGACGCGCTCACCCAGACACTCACCGAACTCGAAGCCCGCCGCCCCAAGGACGAAACCCGTCACACCCTGGCCAACGACGTACGCGCCGCCGTTCCCGAACATGCCGAGCGGATCCTCGCCGACCCCGGATGGCCCGCCCTCGCCACCGTCCTCGCCGACGCCGAAGCCGGCGGCCACCAACCCCACCAACTCCTCAAGGAAGCCGCCGCCCGCCGCGAGCTCGGCACCGCCCACAGGCCCGCCCGCGTCCTGATCACCCGCATCCAGCACACCAGCCGCGACCCCGCCCCCAACCGCCGAGCCGAAGCAGCCCGCCGCCGCACCACAACACAGGCCGCCGAGCTGCAAGCCACAAAGCCAGAGCCCGCTTCGAAGGCCCCTGCCGCACCAGCAGACCGACAACGCCGTCATCGTCGTTAGAAGCCACCGTCGAGGCGAAGGCGCCTGAGCAACAACGGCTGCTGGGCCGGTCACCAGGCGTGGTGACCGGCCCAGCCGGAGTGCTCCTATGCGCGCGGAGCTTTCACTGTGAAGAGGCGTCACAGGCTCACTGTGTTCGGTCATCGGCCTCACCTACGACGCAACAGGCCACCCCGCGCACGATGCTTCCCAACGCGGCGTCCGCCAGGCTGCTCGGCCGTCGTCAGCGTGCTCGGCGGGGCCAGACGAGTCGGTTCATCGCGAAGGAGTATGGACTGCCAGACCTGATCTTGTAGGGCCCGGATGCACGGGCCACACGCGTACATCGCTGCCTGGGCCCCGGCCATGCTCACGGGGCCGATCCACAGAACGCGGGTCCACCTACGGCCACAGTAGAGCCAGCAGTAGCCGTCAATCCACGTGTTGCCGTCGTCGGTATCCGCTGCTGCGGGCAATCCACCGCGGGCGAATTCAGCGATGCCAGGTATGACCTGAGGCGTCGTGGCCACGTCCATAAACACAACTCAACCCTCGCGATCACTCGCTCGGGGCGGCTGCCCTGGCTGACGCCGGCTTGCCGGCATCGGAGAAGAGGAGAGTGGGTTCGGCCAGGATGTCGCGGCCGGATTCGCTCTTGTAGATCTCGTCGACGCTGCCGAACCGGGCCTTCGAGTAGTCGAGGTCGAGCAGGTCTGCCGCCTGTCGGACCGATGCCTCGTCGGGACCTTCGATCTCGACGAACGTGGGGAGGTCCGGCCAGGTGTCGAAGTCGAAGGCGACCTCACCCAGGCGCCATTCCTCGCGGTAGTTCTCCTGGTAGCGGACTTCGCGCAAGCCGACGCTGCGGAGAATCTCAGCCATGGCGTGCAGGTCCGATACCTCCGTCTCGATTTCGGTGGTGCCGTCGATCGTCGTGGGGTCGGTGACCTGCTTCAGCGTGAGCGTGGAGCGAGTGGCCTCATCCCTCAGGCGAATCCAGGCACCACCTTCAAGGGCGTCGTTCTCGAAGATCTTCCGCGTGAGGAGGGTGCGTGGGAACGCCTGGACGGCTCCGAGAGCAGTCAGCTTGGCCTGGAGGCCGACGACGTCGATGGCGAGGAACTTTGCCTCGTACTCGTGCTTCATGTGTCCTTCTTCCCGTGGCTCTAGGAGGGGGTGAATGCACGGGCAGCGAGGAGGAGACCCATGCGGTGGGTGTGGTCCTGCAACTGTCCGACGTGCGCCTGCTCGGTGAATTCGTTGGGTGTGTCCTGAATACGTAGAGGAGCTGGTTGTAGGAAAGCTGCCTTGAAGTAGTGCTGTACGGGAGATGAAGGTGTTTGGCCCTTCGGAGCCGCCCTGCGGGGGAGGCTTCAAACCGCCTCATGCTGCGCTAGCTAATGACTGTCGTGGTGAGCGATTGAGGAAAAGGCGTCGTAAGAGGCGTCAGGTGGGGATCAGGAAGACGAACGCAAGTGAATCGTTGCTGAAGTGTCGAAAGATTCTTAGACGACATCAGAACCGGGACGTACAACGGGTTCCGGGATGAGCCTGGCGGGTGCCCGCTTATTGGCCAGGCGGTGTCCGGCATGAAGACGACGTGAGCCTGATCTGCCGCTTCCGTACGGAACAGGAGAAGGCGCTCCTCGGCACTGTCTGCCCTGGTAGGGGTGGCGAGAGGGAGTGTCCCAAGCGGCTGAAACCGCGAGGGATCGAGTACCGATACGAGGCGCGCCGGCGGACCGGCTCGTAGTAGTGATGAAGCCTCTGTAATAGAGGTGGAGCGAAGGGGTCGGGCTATTCGTGACGTTGTGTATCTAGACAACCGGACGCTCTCCGGGAGGAACTATATGGACACGTTGAAGTCAACAGGCAAGCCGTTTGAGATCTCGAAGCGGGAAGTCTGGGAGGCATACAAGGGAGTTAAGGCGAACAAGGGTGCGCCCGGTGTGGATGGGCAGTCCCTTGAGGACTTCGACAAGGATCTGAAGAACAATCTGTACAAGATCTGGAATCGTATGTCGTCCGGGACGTATTTCCCGCCGCCGGTACGTGCGGTGGAGATCCCCAAGTCGTCGCCCCGCGGCGGCTCAAGGATCTTGGGCGTGCCCACGGTGGCCGACAGAGTTGCCCAGACCGTAGCCGCCAGGCACCTCATGGACCGGGCCGAGCCCGTCTTTCATGAGGATTCCTACGGCTACCGGCCGGGGCGCTCGGCGCTGGATGCGGTGGAGTCCTGCCGACGACGCTGCTGGAAGAAGGACTGGGTGATCGAGCTTGACATCCAGAAGTTCTTCGACAGCGTCCGATGGGACCTCATCGTCAAGGCAGTGGAAGCGCACACCGATGCCGTCTGGGTGATTTTATATGTGAAGCGATGGCTCCAAGCGCCGCTTCAACTGCCCGACGGGACCTTGCAACAGCGGGACCGTGGAACCCCACAGGGATCAGCGGTCTCGCCCGTGCTCGCGAACCTGTTCATGCACTACGCGTTCGACATGTGGCTGGCCCGGGAGCATCCCACCGTCACGTTCGAACGGTATGCAGACGACGCCGTCGTGCACTGCGTCACTGAGCGTCAGGCCCGCGAAGTGCTGGCCGCGCTCACGGACAGGATGGAGAAGGTCGGGCTGCAACTGCACCCCGACAAGACCAGGATCGTCTACTGCCGGGACGGGCAACGCCAGGGCTCCTATGAGCACATGGAGTTCACCTTCCTCGGGTACACGTTCCGCGCGCGCAAGTCGCAGGACAAGTGGGGCAGGCGTTTCCTGTCCTTCGAGCCTGCAATCAGCAAGGACGCCTTGAAACGGATCAGCGGGGAAGTGCGCAGCTGGCGTCTTCACCGACGGTCCGATCTCTCCTTCGTGGAACTCGCCCGACGGATCAACCCGATCGTGGCGGGTTGGGTCAACTACTACGGCCGCTTCTACCAATCGGCCCTGACCCCCCTCCTACAGCGCATCAACGCCTACCTGGTGCGATGGATCCGCAAGAAGTACAAGCGGCTCGCGGCGCTGCGCAAGGCCCTTTCGAAGATGCGGGACATCGCCCAGCGATACCCCCGTATGTTCGCGCACTGGAAGGTGACCACCGCAGCGTCCTCAGCCTGGTGATCAGAACGGCAAGAGCCGTGTAAAGAGAGATCTTTACGCACGGTTCTGCGAGAGCCGGGGGGTGAAACTCCCCCCGGCTACTCGACTCCGCAGAGTGACCAGAACGTCCCAGTCACCGATGAAGAAGCGCCGGAGCTTCTCCGGGGACGTGTAGTGCTCAAGCATCTGGTGGCGCTGCTCGATGGGCATCATGAACTCCGCGCCGAACAGACCGCCAGGCCGGACCAGACGCTGCATGCGGTCGACGAACTCGCCCAACGGCCGGTGATGGTTGGCACTGTAATGCCACGAGCAACTTGTCCAGACTGCGTCGCAGCGGTCGGTCGCAGGCTCCGCTGCGAGGAAGTCCTCCTCTACGACCTGCACACGGTCGTAGAGCCCTTCGTGCCTCAGCCGGTCGATTAGCCCCATCGCGTGACCGGTCTTGTCACCCGGAAGTTGGATCTCGCCGCCGTGAAGGGCGAGCGGGTCGCGTTCGATGGCGATGACGCGGTAGCCGGCCGCAGCCAGTGGCAAGACGAGTCTTCCGTCGCTCGCACCGATGACCGCCACAGTGGAGTCAGGCCCGGCACGCTCCTCCAGCATGGCGAGGAACTGCGGGAAGAAGGTAAGGGTGTGCCGCCACATGCTCGGTGTCTGCACTGGCTTGCTCTCCTTGCAGGTTGGCGGTCAGGACGGCCTGGAGCACCTCGCCGGGGGTGAGTCCGGTGGTGTCCACGTGGTGCATCGGGAACGAGGTGTAGGCGTCGGTGATCTGATCTGCTGTGATCTCTGCGAGGGCATCCCAACGGGAAACGGGCTTCTCGCGCCTGGCGAGGCGGCGCTGACGCTCACCCTCCGCGCAGACGAGGTAGTAGGTGACGGGCTGCGGCAGGTCAGTCGGCAGCGCCACGGAGAGATCGGCCCCGAAGGCAAGGTGGTTGGCCAGGCAACGGGCGAAGTAGCTTTCGACGACGACCGGAGTGCCGGCGGACAGATACCGCTGGATCTGAACAGCTGCGGTGAACAGGGCAGAGAGGTAGAAGCACATGCGGGCTTCTACATTTCCCAGCTGGTCTACCTCCCGCCGCAGTGCTTGGTGGGTGAGGGGCACGGTCGGGACCAGTACGGCGCCACGGGCGACCGCAAGCATGGGTGCGAGGGTCGATTTGCCAGTTCCTCGGAGCCCTTCGAGGCACTCGAACGGCGCTTGGTCAGACACGTCCGTACACCACGTCCGGAACCGCGAGGGTGAGTTCGTCGGTGGCGGACGGCCGGTGGTCGATGTGGTCGGCGAGCTTGTCGTACCAGAAGGCGTGTGAGTCCTTGCCGACGGCCTTGCAGGACATGGTCAGTGCGCCACGCGGGTCGGCTTCGATCCGTTCGATGGCCTTGGGGCCTCCCTCAGGAGCGCAGACCTCTGGGGCACCGTGCTCGGACAAGTCCTCGTCGACGATCACCTCGATGGCCAGCTCGGCTGCTGCGAGCTCGCTTCGAAGGCGGATGTAGGCCGTGGGGTCGGTGACCAGCAACTCGGGATGAGCGGCTGCGTTGCCAACCGGCCGGAGGTGGTGGAGTTTCAACTGCTCTGCCCCGTAGTACTGCAGGGTTCGGGCAAGCGGCAGCACCTCGTCGATGTTGCGCGAGGTGACCGTCATGGTCGCACCGGTGCGGACACCGAGCCCGCGGGCGGTATCGAGCGCGCTCAGCGCACTCTGGTAGCTCCCGTGCTTGCGGATGTGGTCGTTGGTCGAGCCGACGCCCTCCAGCGAGACCCGCAGCAGGTCCAGGTGAGGGGCGATCTCGGTCAGCCGGCGCACGATCCGATAGCCGTTGGTGCAGATCTCCACCTGCATGCCCAGTTCCTGCTTGGCATACCGGACGACCTGGGTGAGGTCTCTGTAGACGAACGGCTCGCCGCCCAGCAAGGTGACAGCCTCGGTGTCGTACTGATCGCGCATGAGCGTGAGGAGGTTGATTGCCTCGTCCGCGGTGAAGGCGTCGGCGTGCTGGAGCCTCTTGCCGTGAAAGCAGTGCAGGCACTCGAAGTTGCAGCGGTAGAGCAGCTGTAGGTACAGCATCCGGATCCTGCGAATCCCGGTGACTTCCCCGATCATGTGCGTCTCCTTGGGGCAGTTGCCTGGTGGGAGACCTGATGCTGACGGAATGACACCGGACCGCATCACCGCGTATCCGGACGATCCGAGGACGTCCTGGGACGTTTTCAGTGTGCCGCGAAGCTCTCCAGGGCCCGGAGAACACGGGCGGTGTCCGTCAGATCCGGTAGCACCACAGCTGCGCCGGCAGCCGCCAGTTCCTCGGGACTGTGGACGCCAGACGCGACTGCGATGATCCCGGAGCCTGTGACGAGGGCAGCCTCAACATCTCTCGGCGTGTCTCCTACGAGCACGACAGGGACGTCTTCCCGTACGCCCCGAAGCCGCTGGGCGCGCTCCCGGGCAACGGCTACGAGGCTGGGACGCTGGAGGGCATCGGCCCCGTAAGCGCCGACAGCCAGATCAAGCAAGGGGGCAAGGTCGAAGGCCGACACCTTCACGTGCGCATTAGCCGCGATATTGCCGGTCAGAACCGATGAGACCCAACTCTCCTGCACCGAGACGGCCTTGAGGGCATCACGTGCACCCGGCAGGGCCGTTCCGCGCCTGCTGAGATCGTGGGCACGTTGCGCTCCAGCGTGGGCAAGGGCAGCCTCGACTGCTGCCCAGTCCGGTTCGGGCAGCCCATTCCGCTGGAACATGTCGCGCATGATCAGACGATCCGTGCGGCCCTCCGTCCGCGCCGACTCCGTCGGGTCGGCCCCAGCCAGCGCCACGAACGCAGCAGCGTAGATCTCCTTGCTCACGCCTGAGTTGTCGATGAGCGTGTGGTCGATGTCCCACAGGACGATGAGCTCCATACCGACAGCGTAAATAACCCAGCCGAGGTGTCAGCTGTCCGGGAACGTCCCGCAGCGTCCTTGCCCGCCCCTGGCCGTCTCGGCTTGTATGGCGCTGTGAACGAGCGACTGCACTCCGTACTCGCACAACGAGGCGTATCCCCAGAGTCGCTCGCCGAAGCCTGCGAGGTAGACCCGAAGACCGTCGGTCGCTGGCTCGGCGGACGCGTCCCACACCCACGCCACCGATTCCGTGCCGCCCAACACTTAAGGGTGGAGGAGACGTTCCTCTGGCCCGCTCTGCTGCTGAACGCGGGCCAAACCACCGCCGGTTTGGACGTCGAGCTCGTCGGCACCCATCAAAACCGCGCCAGCGTTCCTCGGGACACGTGGCTCTCTCTGTTGAAAGGAGCCCAGGAGCAGATCAGCGTGCTTGTTTTCTCTGGCACGTTCTTCGCCCAGTCCAACCCGCACGTCGCCAAGATGCTCGCCGAGCGCGCGGCCGAGGGCATCCAAGTCCGCTTGTGCTTCGGCAAATCGAACGGTCAGGCCGCAGCCATCCGTGGCCGCGAGGAAGGCATCGGCGACACTCTCGCCGCCAAGATCCGCGCCTCCCTGACCTACTACCGCCCCCTGCTGTCCGAGCCGGGCTGCCAGATCCGACTGCATGACACCACGCTCTACACCTCCCTGTTCCGCTACGACGACCAGCTGCTGGTCAACCCGCATGTCTGGGGTCAGCCGGCCAGCGCCAATCCTCTGCTGCATCTCAAAAGAGTCGACGCCACGGGGTGGTTCGACAACTACGCTCAGAGCTTCGAAGCAGTCTGGGCCACCGCACGGTCCTGGACGCCGGACCAGGAGGGGACCTCTTCACGTGGGCAGGACTGAGTACTACAACGATCCCAAGGCGCCCAAGGCGAATACCCTCGTCCCGGCCAACAACCTGCTCGTAGTCGACGACAAGGGCGCCATCCTGCTCCAGCGCCGGCGCGACACGGGCCAGTGGGCCCTACCGGGTGGCGCTCAGGACATCGGCGAGACCGCCGCACAGTGCGCGGTACGCGAATGCCTGGAAGAGACCGGCATCATCGCCGAGATCACCGATTTCCTGGGCGTCTACACCAACCCGAACCACATCGTCGCCTACACCGACGGCGAGATCCGCCAGCAGTACGAGAACACGTACATCGGCCGCCCCGTCGGAGGCGAGCCCACCATCAACGACGAGGCAGACGGCGTTCGCTTCGTCCTGCCCGCCGACCTCGACCAGTACGACATCCACCGCAGCATGCGCCAGCAGATCGGCGACTACCTCGCGGGTACGTACCCCTACCTGGGCTGAGCCGCCAGCGCCGCTTCCACCCGCCCGACAGCAGCAAGAATCTCCGGCGATGCCCTCCGGATGAACTGCCCCACCACACTGCCCAATCCATAGCGATCCATGATCTCCGCCAGCCGGGCCCCTGCAGAAGTGCGTTCCCCATCGGGCGTCGTCGTCATGTCGCAGTACACCAATGCATCCACGAGCCGACGGTCGTCGAGCAACGGAAACTCAGCCTCCAGCACGCCCCGCAGCCCGCGCTCCTCAGCCTCCAGCAACGCCAACGAGTGGTTCGCCACCAACCGCACCAACCGCTCATCCGCAGCATGGACGTCACGGAGAAACCGGGCGCCATCCAGCGGATGGAAGCCGGTCACAGCCAGCCGCGGGGCGTAGCTCACATCGTGCAGCACAGCGGCAGACGCCAGCAGGTCCGCGTCACCGCCCAGGACCGTCGCCAATTCGGCCGCGCGCCGCGCGACCCCTTGCGAGTGCGCCCATCGGCGAGGAAGCGGTACACGCAACTCCGCAGCTGCCACCTGACGCGCCCAAATTGTCAGTGCTTCGTTCATGGCTTGGACCTTCCCGGATATAGGGCAGCGCATTCCGAAGCACACACAGCAGGCCCACATCTCACGCCATCACGACACGCTCGACGGTGCGGAGCAACAGGCGGGCAGCCTCGGTCAGGGGCTCCAGTGCCCGACACCCGCTCGCTCCCAGGTAGAACGAGCAGTGCGTCCGGGGCATCGACGACCGTCTCTACGACTGATGTACGACGGTCAGCGCTCTTCAGCGTTGAACATCGCGATCTTCTCCGGCAGCGGGGTCCAGTCCCAGCGACCAACTCGGTGACCAGGGGCCTGTCCGGCGCTGAACATGAGCAAGTCAACCGGATAGGTCAGGCACGAGACCGGCTTGGGCCGTGGCAGGACTGGGCGCAGAGAAGGGTGTCGCGGTCCATTCGAGCCCTGGACGAGTTCACCGGTGAGTTCCTCGCGCAATGGGCCTTGAAGAACGTGCTCTTCCGCCAACTCGATTCCTGCCTCTTCTGGCAGAGTAGCGGGATGCTGCCGCCACAAGAGGTCGCCGACATCACTCTGTCGGCGCCGGACGCCTTCGACGTACCAGTGTTCGTACGACGGAGCTCACCCCTGGAGCCAGCGCCGCGCCCCAAGGCCGCAGCCCTGTCCCAGGCAGGCCAAGTATGGCCAACTCCGGTGAAGATGCCGCCCAACGGCGACTATCTTGTGCCGACCACGTGGCGCGACGTCCTGGATGCCGCCACCACAGTGGGCCGTGACATCGCGCCGTGGATCGCTGCCGTGCCCCGGCTGGCCCGTCGCGAGATTAGTGCTCGGCAATCCCCACTTTCGGCATACCTAGTTCGCAATGTGGCGACGACACACCACCAGCACCCCGTGGGCCACGGGGTGGTACCGAGCGTCGTTTACACGCACCGAACTGAGAGCTCAACCCGCTCGGCCTTCGGCTATCACGTCGGAATGACGATGGCGGAGTGGGCCTGCAGGGGGCTCATGGGCCTCGGCCCTACCACCCACGCGGAAAGCGCGATACCTCCAGGCGCGCTGCCAGGTTGGAAGCAGCGCAAAGCCTGCCCGACCTTTTCGGCACCCACACCTCGACGTCCGACCTCTGGCTGGTGGAAGCGAAGGGAGGCCGCATCCTTGGCACGAGCAGCCGCCGGAAAGGGGCAAGGCAGTTGGACGTGGGCTGTCTCGTGCCCGAGGCCCACCAGAAGGTGCTCTGTGGCACGAGCCTGCAGCGGCGACTCTTCATGATGATCGACATCGAGAGCAGCCCCTCCGCCTCGGAGACCGCCAGCCCGCCGGAGCACGACGACGACGCGCTCGTGGAGCTCGCGCGGGCACGCATGCTGATGTACCTCGCTCTGGTATCTCTCGCCCCGGGCAGTTTGAAGCTCACCGCTGTGGGTGGGCGGAACCACGAACTCCCACAGCAACGAGCTGGTGGACTCGTTCACCTCCTGGAGAGCGACGATGCGACATCCGACCTGAGACGCCGACTCGACCGCGAAGCAACTGGCTCCGACATCAACCAGCGGGGTGGTGTCGACATGCTGACTGGGCGACTGCCGGGCACGGATCTGCTGATCGGCATGTCCCGACGCCTCTTCGGCGCCTGCCGAGCACTGACAGCTATGGACAGGACCATGGTCGCCGAGATCCAGGGGCCCTCGCCCGTGAGCCATCCTGAGCAATCGGCGCGACGGCTGCCTGACGTGCACACGGACTCCATCATCATGATGGCGCCCAGCGACGTGAGCGAGCGGCAGTACGACAGACACGTAGCAAGGCGAGACGAACGTGTGCGCGCGTTCCGAGAGCGCAGGCAAGACGACTTCCGCCAAGCCGCGAGACGTGGATTCGATGAGGGCGAGGCGAGCCCTTGGGAGGAATTTATCCAGATCACGCCACAGCTCACAGTGCCGGCCGAGGATGGATTCCTTGAGGCCGCAACAGCAGATACCTATCTCGCCGTGGAACAGGAGGCGCTGGACCTCGACGCTGAGATGTCCTGACGGGAAGAGTCGGCGCACTCGTCGTCTGAGGTTTATCTCTGGCGTGGAAGCCGTGCAGCAGGTCGGAGTGAGGTTGCTCTGAGACGCGCAACATCGCCGCCCGGTGATCTCAGGATCGAACCGAGCAGATGTCAGGGCCGTGAGCGCCCGGCTGGCGCCTGGAATCCGTGCTTATGCGCGGCTCGCTGCGCTCGCACTCGCTGCCCCTTCATTTGCATCTGTGCAAACTGCTCACTCACCTCGTACGCCGCCGCGACACGCGTGTTGTCCCAGCCGTCGAACGCCATGCGCTCCGCTGCGGCAAGCGGGATCAGCAGCTCGCCTCCCGAAGGCCGCCTGCTTTTCCTGCTGCTCGTTGAACTGCCTCTTGTGATCCTCGCCGAAGATCACGTCGTCGAAGGGGTGCTCAAGCAGGTGATGGCCAAGTTCATGAGCCGTGTTCGACCGGCGGCGGACCATGGCATGCGACTCGTTCTCGACTATGACCCGTGCTGTGCCCAGGGGCACCAGTGCGGCCGACCAAGCCGACGAGCTGCTCGACGTGAAGTGACTGAAGGCTTCGGTGCCGATCCCGAAGCCGAGCAGATCGCTGAGGGTGTAGACAGCGATGCCGTGTTCCTCGGCAAGTGCGTACGGGGCGAAGGGGTCAGTTGCACCCAAGCCGAGGCCAGCTCGCTCCTCCAGTGCGACCTCCCGCATGAGCGCCTGCGTCCAGAGCATCTCAGCTGCTCCGACCGCCACGTTCTGCGCGGAACCGCCGCGCGGCCGCGCCCGGCCACCGCCGCGACCACGCCGCACGCCACGCCGCCGACGATGCCCAGCCCCGCGACGACCCGCCGCGTCGTCGGGCTCATCTCGCCCGTCCGGAGATTCTCCTCGAACTTCCGCATCAGGCTGCGCACCACGATCACCACGCCCACGATGACCAGGACGGCCCCGAACAGGCCGACGAGGACCCGCCCGAGGGGCCAGTTCAGCACCCTCGCGGTGTACTCCTTCGACGTCTCGTCGCCGGCGCGGGCGTCCCGGCGGAGCCGCCGACCAGCGCGGTCTGCACCACGCCGATACAGATCACGGTGTAGAAGACGGCCAACCCCAGAGAGCCCAGGCGGCGGGTCCTTTTGTCACCGCCTGTCCGAATGCGGCCTCGGACAGCCGCCACAGCGCCATCGCCGCCAGCCCCACTACCAGCGCCCACAGCAGCACCCGGCCGAACGGCTGCTCGCCGATGGTCCTCACCGCACCGGACCGGTCGGCCTCCTTGCCACTGTCGCCGCCGAAACCCATCTGCACGGCCAGCAGCCCCACCAGTACGTAGATCACACCCCGCGCAGAGAGTCCGACCCTGGACAGGACCTCCATGGCGCGACTGTTGGACACACGCCGCCCCTGGGACTTGGCCTGGGCGGCACCCTTCTTGATGGCCATACCTCGCACCTCCGGGGCCCTGCCGTGAGGCCGGCAGGGCGGGCGCAGTGGTCAGTGCTTGAAGGCGTCCTTGATCTTCGCCCCGGCCTGCTTGGCGTTGCCCTTGACCTGGTCACCACGGCCTTCGGTCCGCAGGTGCCAGCTACCGGTCACGCGGCCGACGGTCTTCTTGGCACCGCCCTTGACCGCTTCGGCCTTGTGCGCGATTTTCTTGGCCATACTCATCGCTGGCCACCCTTCGTAAGTCGTGCGCCGGTATGTGGCGGCCTACCGGGGCTCCGATCGGCGCTTGAACGGGTTCAGCCCCCGTCGGTGCTCTTCGTCCGGGTTGGACTCTCGCCCACCCGTCGACTGTGGGCGGGCGATGCCACGCTGGTCTACGACGTCGGCGCGGTCGTTGCCGACGGCGGCTGTCCCTCGGCGCGAATTGTTGACTTCGGGGACGGGGCCGGTGTCGTGGCCACGACGAGAGGTACGACGGGCACCAGCCAGGAGAAGGCTCAGCCCGAGCAGGGCCACGGCCCCGACGACGATTCCGTAGAGGAAGAGGGTGCCGGTGGAGCCGGTGACCTCGTAGCCGAAAACGGAGAATCCGCCGGTCAGCTCGTGGGCCCCGCCGTCGTTGGTAACAACGCCGGCCACCCCGACGACCAGCGCAGTGATCAGGAGGAGGAGTCCGAGGATGACGAACATGGCGCGCTCCAAAGGTCTGCTCGCTGTCTCTCCACGGTAGGACCGTCCTGCCCGGGAAGCCACAGTCAGAGGGCGGATCTATCCTGGGAGCAGGGGCCTTGCATCCCTCCGTGAGATCGGCGGACATCATGATCGTCCTCGGAATCATCCTGCTGGTCGTGGGCTACGTGGCCAGCATCGCCATCCTCTGGACCATCGGGATCATCCTGGTCGTCATCGGCATCATCCTGTGGATCCTGGGATCCGTCGGACACAAGGTCGGCGGACGACGGCACTACTGGTAGCCGCCCCTGACCCCCGCGGGAATCACCCCGTTGCCGCACGATCCCCGACGCCGAGGACGCGTACGACCAGCCTGCCGCGCCTCCGGCACGCACACCCGCGAACCAAGGCATCACACCATGGCCCTCTTCTACCCCCTGCTGATCGCCGCGATCGCACTGATCATCCTCGGCGCGACCGTCGAAGGCATGCTGTACCTGGTCTCCGTCGGCGTACTGCTCCTCATCGCCGACGTCCTCTACCTCGCCGTGAGGTCGGTACTACGCCGCCGACGCCCGGCCCACTGACCCGCCCGCCACCACCGTCTCCGCCGCCGTCCCCGGCCCCGGTCGTTGTCCGGCACGCGGTGGATCACCGATACCTTCCCAATGGGGCATTTCGTACGATGTGTGAAATTCTGGAATGTGACACACCAAGGGACGGCACCCGCGGCGGTGACGCTCGCGCGCCCCGGTTCTGGCTGCCTGTGTGAGCTGTCAACGAGTGGAGGATGCGATGTGGACCATCGTCATCATCGTGGCCGCCGTGGTGGTCCTGGCCGCCGTCGCGCTGACCATGCGGACCATGACCCGGCGCCGGCACCTTCGGGACCAGTTCGGGCCCGAATACGACCGCACGGTCGACGCGGGTCAGAGCCGTGGAGCGGCCGAGCGCGACCTCAAGGAGAGGGAGGAGCGGCATGAGGCGCTGGAGATCAGGCCGCTGCCCTCCACCGTCCGGGACCGTTATGCCCGGGACTGGGCCAGCGTGCAGGAGCACTTCGTCGACAGTCCCGACCAGGCTGTGGGTGAGGCGGACCGGCTCGTGACCACGCTCATGAGCGAGCGCGGCTACCCGACGGAGAACTACGAGCAGCAGAAGCGGGACCTCTCGGTCGAACACTCCCTGACGCTGGACCACTACCGAATCGCCCATGAGATCAACGGGCGTGCCGGCGGCAGGGACACCACGACGGAAGAACTACGGAGCGCGATGGTCCACTACCGGGCGCTTTTCGAGGAACTGCTGAAAGACGACACTGCTTCGCCGGATGAAGAACGCCGCTGAGTGCCCAGCAGCCGCAAGCGGCCGTTCGCCACCGCATGGAGGTGAAGGGACATGCAGAGAGAAGGACCATACGGGCGCGACGACGAGTACGCCGAGCCCGCCGGAGAGACGCTGTCCACCGAGGACATCGCGCGGCCCCAGACAGAAGCATCTGAGCAGCCCCCGGACGACGACCTGACAGCAGATCCCGAAGACGAGGGGGCTGCACCCAGGACCAGGATCACGGACGACGCCGGAGGAGAGCCGGACGCTGTGCCCGGCGAACAGGATGAGTCGGCGCAGGAGCCCGATACCGCCCCGCTCCTCGGGGCCCAGGCGGCAGAAGGTCTCCGTACCCGGTGGCAGCAGATCCAGCAGGGATTCGTTGACGACCCGAAGCAGTCGGTGCTGGCGGCAGACGGGCTCGTCACCGAGGTGATGCAGCTTCTCGCCACCACATTCGCCGACCACAAGCAGGGACTCGAAAGCCAATGGCACCGCGGCGAGGAGGTCGCCACCGAGGACCTGCGCCTCGCCCTACGCCAATACCGGTCCTTCTTCGACCGCCTGCTCAGCACCTGACGCGCCCGGACCGCGACGAGTACCGTCCGCTGCGGGCGCTGGACGCAAGACACCGACCGGTGTCTCCCTCACGCAGAGAAGATCGTGCGGGCAGCCACCGGCCGGTAGATGTCGCAGGGCCGTCACATGGGGGCGACGTCCCCGAGGCCCCGCTCGCTCTCCTTCTTGCTCTGCTCCTCGATCCGGCGGGCCTTCTCCTTCAGCCGCTGTCGCTCCGCCGGGTCGGTGGCACGCTCCGCGGCCTGCTCAAGCTTCGCCGCCTGGTCACGCATCTGCTGGGCACGGCTGCCGGACTCGCCTGCAACGCTCATGATCACTCCTGCGGACTGAGGGGAGAGCGGATGCCACCAGCGAAACAGCACCCCCACTCCCGCGCATCCCGAACGGTCACCCACCGCTATCCCCGCAGCACAGGCCAGGTGCAGAAGGTCACCCGGCCTTCTCAGCGGATGTGGCGGCGTCCGGAACGCCGCCCGTGCATGCCCAGGTACACCAGGGCCACCACGAAGACCAGAATGCCGATGACCAGCAGGTAGAGCAGCCCTTCGACGGCGGCGCCGATGATGCCCAGCACCATCGCCACGATGACCAGGATCAGGAAGACCATCACGACGCGGATACCTCCTGGGGTGCGGGCGCTCAGCGGCGGGCGAGCTGCCGCTCGCCGCCCGCGCCTGGCCGGTAGGTGAGGCCATAGTGCTGGAAGACGGCTTCTTCATCCTCGGCGGGCAGAACGTCGTCCGTACCGATCGAAGGCGACTCCTTCACCAACTCCTTGGCGTAGTCGACCTTGACGTAGCCCGGCCCCACGATCGCGCCGTCCAGCGGGACGAAGACCAGCCTGCGACGGGTGGGCAGCCCCACCAGCACGGTGGCCATGGCCGGCTCGTCCGTGCTGGTGTCCACGTAGATGGCTTCCAGCGCACCGACCCTGTGCCCGCCCAAGTCGACCACGTCGTAACTACGCCACTCCCGGACATCCGCTGCCTGAATCATCCTCATGCCCCTTCGCACGATCACAGTCCGGCCCGTGTACTCCTCAGCCTGCCCCCGCCTGACCGAGGACACCAGCTCGGCACACCCGACAAAGCCTCGCCAGTCACACCGGTTCTGTGAGTCCGTAACCGCACCACACTGGTTGCAGTTCTGGTTGCGTTCACCCGCGTCCGAGGCCGTGCAAAGGTCGTCGCCCCAGCCACTCCCCCGCAGGTCAGGACGCCCACGTCCGTACCTGAACCCCCTGACGAACATTTGGAAAGCGTGTTGACCTGGCCGTCTTCAACGGGGACCTGGATGCGTGAGCGATGCGTGAGCGGACGTGCTGACACGACGCGCACAGTCCTGGACCGGACAGCAAGCGACACTTCTCTGACCAGGCATTTCTGGACCAGCGCGGAAGCTGACGGAAGTCCCGGCAGGATCCTGCCGGGACTTTTAATCCGTTGGTTGTGGGTTCGAGTCCCACACGGCCTACCGAATCCTTCGGGGTCGGAACCCTCGTTGACCTGTGTCGACGGGGGTTCCGTCGTTCCAGGGAGCCTTCGTTCAGCCGCGAGTGAGCGCCGCCGCTCCGAAGGAGACGTTGAAGCGGTCGCACCAGATGCTCACGCTGCTGTACCGGCTCAGGTCGAGACCGGCGGGCAGGGCGTAGTTCTGGTCGCCCTTGTTGCCCTTGAGCCTGCCGAGGTTCTCGTACTTCCCGTCGTCGAACACGCCCCAGCCCGCCGTGCCCTCCTTCACCGGCGCATCGGTGATCCAGACCCGCAGATCCGGGCCGTTGCTGGTGTCCAGCCCCGTCAGGCGCAGGGTGCGCGAGCCGTCGGGCAGTCGCAGGATCCGTACCGTGCCCGAGGTCCGGTGCTCGTGGCTGATGAATTCACCGGTGGCCAGCGTGACCGGCGCCTTCGGTGCCTCGGGTGCCGGGGTGCCGGACGAGTCCTCGGCCGACTCGTCCACGGCCGCGGCGGTGGGGATCCCTTCTCGTACGGTCTCGTCCTGCACCAGCTTCCAGGGCTCGAACCAGTACAGCCCCGCCCCGGCCACCAGTGCGGCCACCACCAGGGCGCCCAGGACCAAAGGTCTGCTCAGCCATTGCCGTACGCGTCCCATGTCGTTCTCCCGTGAGTGTCCGTAGCGTCGTTGATTCCCAGTCAACGGGAGCCGGGCGCTGTTTGACCTCGGCTGCCTGATGACGGATTCCTTACGGCGGGTCCCGCGGCCCGGTGGCCCCCGGGAAAGTGGTGGAGCGGTGCTCCACCGATGGCGTAGAGTCAGGTCTACCGACGCGGGGTGGAGCAGCTCGGTAGCTCGCTGGGCTCATAACCCAGAGGTCGTAGGTTCAAATCCTGCCCCCGCTACTGAAGTAGTGGATGAAGGCCCGGACTCATCGAGTCCGGGCCTTTGTCGTGCCTTCCGGTGCCCGCACTGCCCGTTTGTCCCCCAGTTGGCCGACCCCGGATAGCCGTCCGGCGCGGCTCCGGCCAGCCTGGGTGGGGCGCGGTACCGTCCGCAACCGGGTGCGGACTGGCAGGAGACCACAGGTGGGGAAGCAAGGTGGAGCGGGTGGCGGTGCTGCCCGTACGACCCGGCGGTTCGTCCGGGCGATGCCCGCGCTGCTGATCGTCGGCGGATTCTTCTTCGATGTCCTGACCCCGTCGAACTTCACCGCGTCGCCCCTCTTCGCCGCAGCCCCGCTGATCGCCGCGCCGCTCTTCTCCCTCAGCAACACGGTGGTGACCGGCGTCGCCTCGACACTCGCCGTCGCCGGGCTGCACCAGCGCACCGGAACCGCGACCGAGGTCGAGGCCATCACCGAGCTGGTCACCGTGGTCACCGTGGCCGCCCTCGCGGTGGTCATCAACCGCGTCGTACGGCGCGGCGACCGCAGGCTCGCCTCCGCGCGGGAGATCGCCGAGGCGGCCCAGCGCGCCGTACTGCCGACGCCCGCCGACCGGATCGCCGGACTGCACGTCGCGGCGCGCTACGAGGCGGCGCAGGCGGACGCGTTCATCGGCGGCGACCTCTTCGCCGTGCAGGACACTCCGTACGGCGTGCGCCTGGTGGTGGGGGACGTCAGGGGCAAGGGGCTGGACGCCGTGGAGGCCGTCGCCGTGGTCATCGGGGCCTTTCGGGAGGCCGCCGAGCAGGAGACCTCGCTGGAAGGCGTCGCGCAGCGGCTGGAGCGGGCGCTGGCGCGGGAAGGGACGCGGCGGGACGGCCTCGACGCCTTCGAGGGCTTCACCACCGCCGTGCTCGCCGAGATCTCGCGGGACGGTGGCGTCGTACGGCTGGTCAACCGCGGCCATCCCGAGCCGCTGCTGCTGTACGCCGACGGGGCGCTGGACGTCATCGAGCCGGCCGAGGCCGCGCTGCCGCTGGGGATGGCCGAGCTGGGGGTGTGGCCGGACCGGGCGCGGGAGTTCGCCTACCCGGCGGGGGCGACGCTCCTCCTCTACACCGACGGGCTGTCCGAGGCCCGCAACGCGGCGGGCGTCTTCTATGACCCGCAGACGCGGCTGCGGGGCAGGATCTTTCCGGGGCCCGAGGAACTGCTGGGCGCGATCATCGACGACGTACGGCTGCACACCGGCGGCCGGTCCACGGACGACATGGCGCTGCTGGCGGTCGGGCGGCCCTCCGAGGGGCAGCAGGACCGGCGCAGGACCGTGGAGATCGTCAGGCGGGCCGGGCAGCAGAGGCCCGAGGCGGCGGGCGGTGCGGCGAGTGGGTCCGGTGGTGCGGCGGGTGGGTCCGGGTCGCGTTCCGATCCCGGCGGGCGCTGAAACAGTCACGTTCGGACGTGTTGCCACGCTCTGTAGTCATAATGCACCACTGCGCATAACAGTTGATGAACCGTCAAGAAAACGATGTTTCCTGAGTGGCGATCAACTCGACCCACTGTGACCGATTGTGTCCCGCTAAGTCTGTGGCGAAGTCGTTAACGATCATCTGGAACGGCTTGGAACCGGACCGTGTCTCTATTAACGTTCGATAACGCAGCGCGGTTGTCCCAGTCGTCGCAAGAGGCGGCACCGTGCGCACGCGCCGAATTCCGCAAGGGAACCGGGGAACCATGTTCCTTGGGGTGAATCGGGCCGAACCTGGCCCGTAGGAGACCTTCCTGCTCCGAACCCGTCAGCTAACCCGGTAGGCGAGAAGGAAGGAAAGGAGCACGCCTCCGTGGCGTCCAACACCCCTGCCCCAGTAGCCCCCCTGCCCCCCTACGGGGTGCAGAACGACCCCGCTGACCTCATCCGCGGGGAGGGGAACTGGGAAGAGTGGAATCCCACTGAGGACTCCATTCGTCCCGTACGTGGCAAGCACCGCGTGGCCAAGCAGCGCGGCGGCATCGCCCGAAGCTCGACGGTTCTGGGTGTCGGTGTCATCGCCGCGGTCGGCGCGGGCGGCATCGCCACCGCGCAGGACAAGCCGGCCGTCTCGATCTCCCTTCCCGACGCGATAACCGACTCGCTCCCCGACGCCAAGTCCCTTCCCGGCATGGGCGCCCTGCTCGGCGACGACTCGGACGACGACTCCGGCGTCACCACGGGCGAAGCGATCGTCGCAGCCACCCCGCTCACCACGGCCGGTGTCAGCACCGCCGACGCGCAGCAGGGCACCACCGACGCCAGCGAGGTGCTCCGCGCCCGCATCCTCCAGCAGGCCGACCAGCAGCAGGCCGCCGCGGACGCCGAGGCCAAGCAGACCGCAGAGTCGGCCGCCGCCGAGCAGGCCGCGGCCGAGGCGAAGGGCCAGCAGGACGAGGCGAAGGCCGACGCCGCCGAGAAGAAGCGCAAGGCGGAGGAAGCGGCCGAGGCCAAGGCCGAGGCGAAGCGGCTCGCCAACCTGGCCGCCAGCTACTCCCTGCCCACCTCCTCGTACACGCTCACCTCCACCTACGGCCAGTCCGGCGCGATGTGGTCCTCCGGTCAGCACACCGGTCTCGACTTCGCCGCCCCGACGGGCACGCCGGTGAAGGCCGTGCACGGCGGGACCATCAAGTCGGCGGGCTGGTCGGGTTCGTACGGCTACCGCATCGTCCTCGAACTCGATGACGGTACGGAGATCTGGTACTGCCACCTCTCCTCGATGAGCGTCACCTCAGGCAATGTCGGCACGGGCGAGACCATCGGCAACGTCGGTGCCACCGGCAATGTGACGGGCCCGCACCTGCACCTCGAAGTGCACACACCCGGCGGCGACGGCGTCGACCCGGCGTCCTGGCTGCGCGGCAAGGGCCTCAGCGTCTGAGACCCCGGGCCGGCTCACGGCCGCGTCGGCCTGACCCGGCCACCCCTTGACCTGGCCTGATGGCGCCTACAGCTGCCGGTACGGGTTGTACGTCGGGTAGTCCTGGTGGGGGGCGTAGCCCGGCTTCGGCGCGGGACGCTGCGGCGGTATGGGGTGGTGGTACGGCGGTGTGGGCCGGTACGGCGGCGCGGCGGTATGTGGTGGCGCGGGGTGGAACGGTGCCCGGGGCGGCGGCGTCCACACCCGGCCCGTCGCCCGCGCCGCGTACTCCAGCGCGGGCCCGGCCACTCCCTTGCGCTGCCACAGATGGTGCAGCAGCTCCTGCTCGCGCGCCACGAAGTCCGGGCCCACAGTGCCGCGGCGGGCCCGGTGGCGCAGAAAGGCCAGGGAGGTCGCGAAGGCCTCGTACTCCGCGACCGTACGAGCCGCCGCCCGGCCGCCGTGCACCCGGGCCGCGGCATCGCGCGCCAGCGAGCGGGCGCGCATGGAGGACAGCGCGAGCGGTTCGTGGGCGCCCAGCCAGCCCGCGTCCGCGTAGGCGGGCAGCGCGGCGGAGACGGTGCGCAACTCGCGCTGGCGCGTCCAGACCGCCAGCCAGGTCAGCAGACCGAAGGCGGGGACCATGAAAACGGCGTACACCGCGTAGAAGCCGTACTCGCCGAAGGCCCCCGAACCGTTCCACAGGGCGTGCATGCCCATCGCGAAAGCCAGGCCGAGCAGGGGCAGCGCGATACGCCGGACCCGCCCCCGGTGCGGCGGCGCGAGCGCGGCGAGGCCGAAGCCTATGCCCGTGAGCACGGTGAACAACGGGTGCGCGAACGGCGACATGACGATGCGTACGAAGAAGGTCGCCGCCGTCACCGACGCGAAGCCGGAGGCGCCCATCTCCTGGTCCTCACCGAAGGCGTTGCCCAGGTAGAGGATGTTCTCGGTGAAGGCGAAGCCGGTCGCGGTGAAGCCCGCGACGACCACCCCGTCGACGATCCCGTTGAAGTCGCGGCTGCGGAAGAGGAAGATCAGCAGGACTGCTGCCGCCTTCGCGCTCTCCTCCACGACCGGGGCGATCACGGTGGCGCCGAGGGTGTCGGCGCCGGCCGGATCCGCGGTGGCGGTGGCTATCCAGCGGGTCGCGAAACTGTTCGCGATGATCGCGACGAGAGCTGCGGCGAACGCGCCCCAGGCGAAGGCGAAGAACAGGTTCCGCCAGGGGCCCGGCTCCACTCGGTCCAGCCAGCGGAACGCCGTGATCAGCAACGGCACCGGCAGCACGGCCAGACCGAGGCCGACCAGGAAGCCCTGGGTGCCCGTCTGGTCGCGGACGATCGCCAGGATCACCAGTGCGCAGAGGGCGAGCAGCGTGATCACCGCGCCCGCGCTCACCGCCTTCTTGTGCCAGAAGGAGCGGCGGGGCCGGTAGCGCCAGTGCGCACGCGCCGGTACGGCGGCGAACTGCGGCTGCTGCTCACAGTCCGGGACCGCCGGATCCTGCCGGAGGTGCGGAGGCGACACGTACACCCGACGACCCTAACGAGGGGCACTGACAACTGGCGATGCCGCCCTGCGCCCCGGCGGGGCCTACCGGCGGGGCCTACCGGCGGCGGAACAGCAGGTCGTGCACGGCGTGGCCCTTGTCGAGACCTTGGCCCTCGAACCGGGTAAGTGGCCGAAAGGCGGGCCGTGGCGCGTAATTGCCGTCCGGCCGGGTGTTCTCGAACTCGGGGTGCGCGGTGAGCACTTCGAGTATCTGCTCGGCGTACGGCTCCCAGTCGGTCGCACAGTGGAGCACCGCGCCGGGCATGAGGCGGGTGGCCGCCAGGTCCAGGAACTCCGGCTGGATGAGGCGCCGTTTGTGGTGGCGCTTCTTCGGCCAGGGGTCGGGGAAGTAGACGCGCAGCCCGGCGAGGGAGGCGGGCGGGAGCATCTCGCGGAGCAGGATGATCGCGTCGCCGTTCGCCACCCGGAGGTTGGTCAGTCCGGCGCGCTCGGCGAGTGCGAGCAGGTTGCCCTGGCCCGGGGTGTGCACGTCGACGGCGAGGATGCCGGTGGCGGGGTCGTCGGTGGCCATCTGCGCGGTGGCCTCGCCCATCCCGAACCCGATCTCCAGGACGACAGGCAGCCCGCCGCCCCCGAAGAGCTTGTCCAGGTCCAGGACGCGCAGCCCGTCGATGTCCAGCCCCCACTGGGCCCACAGCCGCTCCAGCGCATCGACCTGCCCGGCGGTGACCCGGCTGCGCCGCGGCTGGAAACTACGAATCCGCCGCTCGTGATGCGACCCGGCGGGATCGGGCGCGGGGCCACCGGGGAAGCGGGGCTCGCCCTTGGGGCGGTGGAGGGGGGCGGCGGGCGCGGCGGGGCGCGTATCGGGAGACTCAGACACAATGCGTTGATTCTACGGGGGGTGGGAGCGGGGGATGCGGGGTGCGGGTGGCGGTGCGGGGGCGCCTGCGGCGGGCTGGCCCCCTACCCCACCCCCAAAACCTCCAGCGCCCTCCGCGCCACCTGCCGCCCGATCGGCAGCGCTGCCGTCGCCGCCGGTGAAGGCGCGTTCAGGACATGGATCGTCCTCGGCGCCTGCCGGATCAGGAAATCGTCGACCAGCGTCCCGTCCCGCAGCACCGCCTGCGCCCGCACCCCCGCCGGGGCCACCCGGAGGTCCGCCTCGGTCGCGGCCGGCAGCAGCCTGCGCACCGCGTCGGTGAAGGCCCGCTTCGACAAGGAGCGGTGCAGCTCGCCCGCGCCGTATCGCCAGTGCCGCCGGGCTATCCGCCAGGATCCGGGCCAGCCGAGCGTGCCCGCCAGCTCCCGGGGCCGGATCGTCGACCAGGCGTACCCCTCGCGGGCCAGCGCGGGCACCGCGTTCGGCCCGACGTGGACGCCTCCTCCGATGCCCCGCGTCAGATGCACCCCGAGGAACGGGAACGCCGGATCCGGCACCGGATACACCAGGCCACGGACCAGCTCGGGCCGGGCCAGCTCGTAGTACTCCCCCCGGAACGGCACGATCCGCATCCCCGGATCGTCGCCCGCGAGCCGCGCCACCCGGTCGCAGTGCAGCCCCGCGCAGTTCACCAGGACCCGCGCCCGCAGCACCGCGCCGTCCGTCGTGCGCACCGCGACGCCCCAGGGGCGCCGGTCGACGGCGGTGACCTCCGCGCCGTAACGGATCTCCGCGCCCGAGGCGCCCACACTCTCCGCGAGCTGCGCCGCGACCGCCCCGAAGTCGCACACCCCGGTCGAGCCCACCCGGATCGCGGCCAGGCCCCGCACCTCGGGCTCGTACTCCGCGATCTGGGCGGGGCCGAGCTCGCGCACCGGGATCCCGTTCTCCCGGCCGCGCTGCGCCAGCGCGTGCAGCCTCGGCAGCTCCGCGCGACCGGTGGCGACGATCAGCTTGCCGGTGATCTCGTGCGCGATGCCGTGCTCCGCGCAGAACTTGACCATCTCCGCCGCGCCCCGCACCGCGTATCTCGCCTTGAGCGAGCCCGGCCGGTAATAGATGCCACTGTGGATGACCCCACTGTTGCGCCCGGTCTGGTGCAGAGCAGGGCCTCGCTCCTTCTCCAGCAGCACCACGCGCGTGCCCGGCGCGGCGCGCGTGATCGCGTACGCGGAAGAGAGCCCGACGATGCCGCCGCCGACGACCAGCACATCGCAGTCGTAGCGGCCGTATCTGTCGTGTCCCTCATACGTCATTGGTCTCACCTCCCACCCCGGCCGTGTACCCCGAGGAGCGCAGGGAGCGCGCCCCGGACTACCGATGATGCACCGGCCCACTGACAATGCCCTCGGACCAGGGCCGGGCCGCCCCGCCCCGCCCACTTCCTGCGGCGAAGCGCGACGGCCCGAGGACCACAGCCCAAGGCCCAAGGACCAAGACCCGACGTCCTACGCCGGCGCCACCAGCAGCGGCCGTGCCCGCTCGCGCAGCTCCACGACCCGCGGCTCGTCGCCGTACGGCTCCAGCCGGTGCAGCAGATCCCGTACGTACTCCGTGGTCCGCGCCGACGAGATCCGCCCCGCGACCTCCACCGCCCGGGTCCCCGCCGCGCAGGCCGCGTCCAGGTTTCCCGACTCCAGCTCGGCGACGGCCGACACCACAAGACGCAGCCCGTGCGAGCGCACGAACTCCTCCGTCGGCCGTGACAGTGCCTGCTCCGTGAAGCGGCGGACCTGGCGCGGCGCCTTCAGATCGCGGTAGCACTCGGCGGCATCGGCCGCGAACCGGTCGTACGAGTAGAAGCCGAGCCACGTCGGATCGGGATCGCCGTCCCGCGAGCGCTCCAGCCAGCCCTCCGCCGACTTCAGCGCGGCGCCGGCCGCCTGCGCGTCGCTCGCCTTCGCGTGTGCGCGCGCCTCCACCAGCCGGAAGAAACTCATGGTGCGGGCGGTGGCGAGCCCCCGGTTGCGCTCGACGGCCGCCTGCGCCAGGTCCACGCCCTCGTCGGCGAAGCCCCGGTACGTCGCCTGGAGCGACATCGACGCCAGGATGTACCCGCCCAGCGGCACATCCGCCGCCGCCCGCGCGAGCCGCAGCGCCTGGATGTAGTAGCGCTGGGCGGCCTCCTGTTGACCAGTGTCGAAGGCCATCCACCCGGCCAGCCTGGTCAGTTCGGACGTCGCCCCGAAGAGCGAGCGGCCCACCTCGTCGCTGTACGAACCGAGCAGCAGCGGCGCCGCGTCAACCCTTAAACACTCCGGCACCATCGAGGAACGCCAGTCCCCACCGCCGTACTTGGAGTCCCAGCGCCGCGCGTCCTCGGCTGCCTCTCGCAGCTTCACCACATCGCTGTGCCCGACCCGCAGCGGCGTCGCGTCCGACGCGCTCTCGGCGGCGGTGGAGTCCCGCGCGACCGACGAGTCGGCCGGGGTTATCAGCCAGCGGGACGCGGGTGTGGCGTACGCACTGACCGCGAAGGAGCCGGCCAGAGACTGCCAGATTCCGCCGCTGCCCGCCCGCCTGCCCGCCAGATCCAGCCGGTACAGCTCGGTCGCCGAACGCACCGCCGCCGACACGTCACGGGGGAAGGCGAGCCCGACCTCGGGCGCCGGATCCGCGTCCGCGAGACCGATTTCGTGCAGCGGTACGGGACGCCCGAGCTTGGCGCCGATCGCGGCGGCGATCAGATGGGGCGCGGCGCCCTGCGGCACCATGCCCTTGGAGACCCACCGGGCCACCGAAGTCTTGTCGTACCGAAGTGTCAGGCCACGCTGAGACCCGAGATCGTTGACCCGCCTCGCCAGGCCTGCGTTGCTGATTCCCGCGAGGGCGAGAACCGTGCCGAGCTTTTCGTTCGGCCCGCGTTGCTCCCTGGACATGCGCCACCCCTCGACACAGACGGCCGTCCGGCGGGACATTCCCGGCTTTCCCGCCCGCACAACCACGCGGCCAGCCCAGCCGGAATATGCGTCCTGCGCAGGACATCAGTTGCACCCAGCGTAGTTCTCCGCATCCCGACCGTTAAGGGGCGGCGTTCCGGATGGCGAGATTGTTGTTCGGGCGGAAGCTCCCACGGCGCGCCCCGTGCTCCGTGTGTGTGGCAGTGCGCCCAGCCTGCGCTCTCGTCCTGCCGGTACGGGAGCGCTTCCATGGAAGTCGCGTGGGTCGGCCCGCTGCACTGGATCCAGTGGGCTGGGGGACTCCGCCGCCTACATCCCCGCGGGCGGCGGACCGGTCCGGGAGGCGAACAGCGCCTCCCGGACTGTACGTTCACTCATGGCCCTCACACGCCCTGAGAATGGCTGAATCACGACTGTCGTCAATTGCCGTTCCAGGCCGGTTCCAGGCCGAATCCGGGGCCGTTTCGCGGCCCGCACGGTCCGTCCTGCTGTCGACCCGTCATCTGAACCCAACCCCGGTCGACACACGGACGTTTGTGGCGTTTCGCTCAAACGCCGCGCGCAGAGGCCCCCTTGACTTGCCCGCGCGCATCCCGTAGCCCCTCCAGTACGCCGTTGTCGTGGCAGCATGGTCCCAAAGCGACTTCGATGCGTGCGATTTGGTTTGTCCACAGCCTGTGGAGGCGGCGATGCGGTGGTTGGTGGGGTGGAGCAGTATCGCCGCGAGCTTCGGAACGGTCGGGGCGGTCGGATCGGTCGGCGCCGTCGGGACAGCAGGCGTGGTGGGGCCGGCCGGCGGCCCTGACGACGAGGCACGCACCGTGCACCCCGTCGGCTCCCAGCTCCTGTGGGGCGATCCCGACCCCCTGTGGGCGGTCGGCGACTGGCGCCCCGACGAGGTCCGCACCGTCACCGTCGACACTTTCACCCGCCTTGCCGTCCTTGGCTGTTGTGGAGCATCCGACGAAGAGCTGCGCGTCGGCCTCTTCGCGGCGCGCGGCGGCGCACTGCGGCACCTCACCGCGTGGTCCGGCAGTTATACGGTCGTCGTCCAGGTCGGCAGACGGATCACGGTCGTCGGTGACCTGGCAGGCGCCCGCCCCGTCTTCCATACGCCCTGGGCCAATGGCACCGCGTACGCCACCGCCGCGCTTCCGCTCGCCGACCTCATTGAGGCTCAGCTCGACATCGGCCACCTGGCGGCGCTGCTCGCCTGCCCGGACGTGCCCGAGGCCCTGCGCGACGGCACGCCGTACGCGGGGGTGCGGCGCATCCCGCCCGGCCACGCCCTCGTCCTGCGCGAGGGCTCCCGCGAGATCACCGGATACGAGCAGGTGGCGTCGCTGGCCGTGGCCGCGCCCCAACTCGACCCGGAGCGTGCGGTGGACCTCGTGCGCGACGCGCTGGTCGAAGCGGTACGGGCCAGGCTCACCGCACCCCGGCACGCCCCGGAGACCATGTCGCCCGACCCGGGCCCGGTGCCCGGCATGGGACCCGCGGAACGGCGGGCGGCCCGGGGCGCGCCCGTCCCCGGCATCGGCGCCGACCTCTCCGGCGGCAGCGCGTCGGCCACCCTCGCCCTCCTCGCCGCGGGCCTGCCCGGCATGCCCGGCACAGTCCTGGGGCACGGCACGGGCGCGGGGGAGCGCCTGCTCGCCGTCACGTTCAACGACCTGGTCTCCGACGCGCACGGCAGCGAGGCCGAACTGGAACGGGCCGGAGCCATCGCCGCCAACCCCCGGCTGCACCACGTCGTCGTCGCCGGGGGCGAAGAGGCCCTCCCGTACGCCGACCTGGACAGTGGGCCCCTCACCGACGAGCCCGGCCCGTCCCTGGTCACCGCCGAGCGGCACCGCCGCCGCCTCGCCGCGGGCAGCGCCGACCACTTCACCGGGCACGGCGCCCGTCAGGTCCTCGACGCACACCCGGCCCGGCTCGCCGACCTCCTCATGGACCGCCGCCGCCGCGACCTGCTGCGCCCGGTCGCGGCGCTCGCGAAGGTCGAAGGGCCCTCCGCGCACTCGCTGTTCCTCCCGCTGACCGTCTACCGCGCCGCCCGCCGCCTCGCCCGTACGCCGTACCGCACGGGCATCGAGGAGGCGGCCACCCGCCTGATGGAACGCCGCTTCGACGAGCCGGGCGCATGGGGCGCGGGCAACGGCGCGGGGGCTCTCGACGCGTCGCTCGCCGCGCTCGCCTGGAGCCGTCCCGGCCCGGCCGCGCGCTGGCTGACGGGCGAGGCGCTTGCTGAAGTATCGGTTCGCCTCCAGGGTTCCGCCGCGCGCCCCTCGTCCGTACAGCGCCCCGGAGAGGCACGCGCGCGTGGCGCCCTGACCCGCGCCGCCGCCGACCACCGGGTCTTCGAACAGGCCGCGGAGGTCCGCAGCCAGCGGCTGCACGCGCCCTTCCTCGACAATCAGGTCGTACGGGCCGCCCGCACCCTCCCCGAAGCCCTCCGCGTCCAGCCGGGCGCGCGCGCCGCGATCCTGCGCACCGTCCTGTCCGGCGTGGGCATCCAGGACCTGCCCGCGGGCTGGGGCGCCACCTCGCACGCCTCGTCGGCCGCGGCCGACCGGGCCGGACTGCGGGCGGCGCTGGGTGACTTGATTGCGCTGTTCGACGCGCCGCTGCTGGCCGACGCGGGAATCGTCGAAGCACGCGTCGTACGCAAGGCACTGCGGGCGGCGGCGGAGGGTGAGCAGGTCCCCCTCGACGGCCTGGCCGACCTGGTCTCCACGGAACTGTGGCTGCGCCGCCTGGTATCACGACGCGGCACGTGCTGGACGGGCACGGCGGCCCCCCGCCAACGGGCGGTGGCGGGCGGAGTCCCGCCGCGGCGGAGCCTGTAGGGCGCCTGCTGCTGAAAATGTGGGCGTGTGAGGATTTCGTACATGACCATAAACGGGGTCGACGCGCTGCAGCCACAACGCCGGTCGAGGCTGGCTGATCTGGCGGATTCAACGATGGTTCCGGCCGCTGCCGAGGCCGTACCAGTCACCTCTCCGGAGGATGAGATCGTTGCTGCTCGGCGGCGGTTCGCCGTGATTCTGGGGGAGTTCCGGCGTACGGCGGTGCTGGTGCCGCTCGACGAGCGCGGGAGCCTCTGGTCGGCGGATCAGAGTGGCGTGCGCTGGATTCTCGCGTTCTCGAACGAGGAGACGCTGGCGGAGTTTGCGCGGGCACAGGGCGGGGCCGGTCGGGAGTGGGAGTACCAACGGGTGCTCGGCGCACGACTGTTGGACGCGATGGTGCCGATGCTGGGCGTGCCGGCCGGGGTGGCGCTGGACGCGGGCAGTGTCGACGGGATGCTCTTTCCGCCGGTGACCGGGGTCGTGCCCGATGCCGTGGCAGTGGAGTTGGAAGCGGACGTGCACAGGCATGACGGGGGCGGGGCATGAGCGGGGCAGAACCAGTACTGGAAGCGTCGAAGAGCGCCCTGGCGCTGATTTCGGAGGGCATCACAAAGTCGCTGGCCGAGCTGAAGGAAATCGGCATGGTCGGCGAGGCGAGCACCGGCCGGGGCTTCTCGGATCTGGCGCTGACGGGCATGGAGTTGGGGCATGACGGGCTGACGGCGGAGTTCAAGACGTTCTGCGAGCGCTGGGAGTGGGGCGTACGCGCGATCGTCAATCAGGGCAACGTATTCGCCCTGAAGGTCGGGCTGGCGGCCGGCATCTATCACGAGCACGAGCAGTACATCTCCGGCACGTTCAAGATCGCGGCGAATACGATCAATGGCAATCCACACCTGAGTGAGGATGAGGTCGCCGGCAAGAGCTGGGACGAAATCCGCGGGCAGTCGCGGTGGGACGGCGCGGACTTCAGCGTGGAGGCAATGGTGAAGGCCGATGCGGAGGTTCAGCAGAGTCGGCAGGACACCAAATACGATGTGCAGGACGCGGGACTCGATCTCAAGGAGAGCTTGGGGCAGATAACCGCCGATGAACACGCAGCCGCGGACAAGGAGTTGCGCGAGGAGCTCAATCCTTCGCAGGCAGCCGTCGACCAAGCCAAGTAGCCGTACTGGGGGCAGAACTAGTGGTGGGCCTGGGAGACCTCGGGGACCTGGCCGACAAGGGGCTCGGCAAGCTCGAAGAAGGTGTCGAGTGGGGCAAGCACAAGGTCGGCGAGGGTGTCGACTGGGGCACCGAGAAGGTCGGGGCAGGGCTGGATCGTGTCGGGGCCAGCCGAGTTGGGGATGCGTTCGAGGCCTGGGGTGACAAGCAGGCCTCCTCCCTCGGTGTGGACATCCCCGAGAAGCAGCTCGGCCAGAGCGAGGACCCCAAAGAGCTGATCCACGGCGACGCGGCCAAGATCCGTGGGAGTACGAAGCATCTGACGGACTTCAAGGGGGCGTTCGACCGGGTCGGCGACGGGATGAAGCAGCTGGATTCGTCCCGTTGGAGGGGCGAGGCGGCCGAGGCATTTCGCGCGAAGTTCGCGATGCACCCCAAGGACTGGCTGCACGCTGCGGACGCGTGCGGCGAGGCGGCCGCAGCGCTGGAGAGGTACGCGGACGCTGTCCTGTGGGCGCAGGGGCAGGCGCGCGAGGCGATGATCCGCTACAACAGCGGCAAGGAAGCTTCGGCGAGTGCTGTGGCGGCGTACAACAAGCGGGTCGACACGTACAACGCGGCGATCAAGGCTGCCACGGAGCCAGGCCCGAAGCCGGAGCCGTTCAAGGACCCTGGCGTGGCCGAGCAAGAGAACGCTCAGGAGTTCCTGAAGGCAGCCCGCCGCCAGCGCGACGACGCCGGCGAGGCCGCGAAGAAGGCAGTGGCCGCAGCCCTGGCGCACGCCCCGGCGGAGCCCCCGGCCACGTCCCGTGCCCTGGCCAATGCGGCCGACGCGGGCATGGCCCTGAACATCGAGAGCGCCCACGCGGGGGCCGGCGTGATCAAGGGCACGGCGGGCCTCCTGAACTTCGTCCGTGCGGTCAGCCCGATGGAGGTGTACAACCTCACGCACCCGGCGGAGTACCAGAAGAACCTGAACCTGACGCTGAACGGCCTGGCATCCAGCGCGGCGCACCCGGACCGGACGCTGAAGAACACATGGGAGACGCTCAAGGCAGACCCCAGCGAATTTGGCGGCCGGCTCATTCCGGAGATCGCCGGGCCGAAGGGGCTCGGGTTCGGGCGCGGGCTTGTGTCCAAGCTGCCCGACAAGCCGCCCGCCCCGGGGCGACACGGTCCGGGAACCCACCCCAATGAGCCGGCCATCGAGTGCAGCGCAAAGAGATGCGAAGTCGACCCGATCGACGTCGCCACAGGGCGGATGCTGCTGCCTCAGACGGACGTCGTCCTGCCGGGCTCGCTGCCGCTGTCCTTTGAGCGCATCTTCGAGTCCTCGTACCGTGCGGGCCGCTGGTTCGGTCCGGCCTGGGCAAGCACGGCGGATCAGCGGCTGGAGATCGACTCCCAAGGCGTGATCTTCGCGCGTGAGGACGGCAGCCTGCTGGCCTACCCCCACCCCGCACCAGGCGTTCCGGCCATGCCCACACACGGCCAACGCTGGCCACTCGACCGGGAGTTGAGTGGCTATACGGTCACGAATCCCGCGTCGGGGCAGGTGTGGCACTTTGCGGACCACGGAGACGATCAGGCGCTGCTGAAGCAGATCGACGACCGCAACGGCCGCTGGATCGCCTACGAGCACGACGCGGCCGGCGCCCCGACCGGCATCGTGCACCACAGCGGCTACCACCTGAAGCTCACCACCGACCAGGACCGAATAACCGCCCTGCACCTGGCGGGAGCAGCGGCGGACGGCACCGACCAGGAGATCCTCCGCTACGGCTACACCGAGGGGCACCTGACGGAGGTCACCAACTCCTCCGGCATCCCCCTGCGCTTCGGCTACGACGAGCTGGGCCGCATCACCTCATGGACCGACACCAACGGCAGCCACTTCGACTACGTCTACGACGAGCACCACCGCTGCACCTCCCAGTCCGGGAGCAACGGCCACCTCAACTCCCGGCTCACCTATGACACCGACCCGGAGAGCAGCCTGCGGGCAACTGCCATCACCGACTCACTCGGCCACACGACCCGCTTCCTGGTCAACGAAGCAGTCCAGGTGGTCGCGGAGATCGACCCGGCCGGTGCCGTCACCCGCTTTGAGCGGGACTCCTACAACCGGCTGCTGTCGGTGACGGACCCGCTCGGCCAAACCGGCAGGACGACGTACAACGCCTCGGGCCTCCCCATGTCCGTGACCCGGCCGGATGGGAGGCAGGCGGCCTCCGTATACGACGATCAGGGGCTCCCGGTCCGAGTGACCAGCCCAAACGGCACGGTCGTGCGCCAGGTCTACGACGATCGAGGCAACCGCGTTTCGGTCACCGACCCGTCGAGCGCGACGACCAGGTTCGCGTACGACGAGGCGGGTCACGTCACCTCCGTCACGGACGCGCTGGGCCACAGCACCGGCGTCCGCTGCGACAAGGCGGGCCTGCCTCTCGAAGTCACCGATCCGCTGGGGGCCCGTACCTGCTACGTGCGGGACGCCTTCGGCCGCGTGACCACGATCACCAATCCACTGAGGGCCACGACTTGCCTGGAATGGACGGTAGAAGGCAAGCTCGCCCGCCGCACGGAGCCGGACGGCAGTCAGGAGACCTGGACCTACGACGGCGAGGGCAACTGTGTCGCACACCGATGTCATGGGCGCGGCCACCCGCTTCGAATACACCGACTTCGACCTGCTCGTCGCGCGCATTGGACCGGACGGCGTGCGGTACGAGTTCACCCACAACACCAATCTGCAACTGACACAGGTCACCAACCCACAGGGCCTGACCTGGAACTACAGCTACGACGCGACTGGTCGCCCGGCCTCTGAAACGGACTTCGACGACCGCACACTCACCTATGAGTATGACGCCGCAGGCCGGTTGACCGCCCGGAGGAACGGGCTCGGGCAGATCATCCGGTTCGAACGCAACGTGCTCGGCCAGATCGTCCGCAAGGACGCCGAGAGTGCGATCACCACACTTGAGTACGACATATTCGATCAGCTCGCCCAGGCAACCGGCCCGGACGCGACGCTGACGAGACTGCGCGACCGCACCGGCCGCCTCAGATCCGAGACTGTAAACGGGCGCACGATCTCCTTCGCCTACGACGCCCTCGACCGCCGCGTCGGCAGGACCACCCCGACGGGGGCGGTCAGCGCCTGGTCGTACGACGCGGCAGGCAACCGTACGGAACTGACCACATCGGGCCGCACGCTCACCTTTGAGCGGGACGCAGTCGGCCAGGAACTCACCCGCAGAGTGGGTGAACCGGTCACCTTCGCCCACACATTTGACTCCGTAGGCCGCCTCACCAACCAGCAGATAACCGGCAACGGTGCCTCCCTGCAACGCCGCACCTACACCTACCGTGCCGACGGCAACCTCACCGCCATCGACGACCAGCGCAGCGGCTCCCGCAGCTTCGATCTGGATGCAGCCGGACGGGTCACAGCCGTCCACGCCACGAACTGGACCGAGCGGTACGCCTACGACGAAGCGGGCAACCAGACCGAGGCCTCCTGGCCGACCACACACCCCGGCCAGGAAGCCACGGGCACGCGCGCCTACACAGGCACGAACATCATCCGGGCGGGCAACGTCCGCTATGAGCACGACGCCCAAGGCCGCACGATCCTCCGCCAGAAAACCCGCCTCTCCCGCAAACCCGACACTTGGCGCTACACATGGAACGCCGAAGACCGCCTCACCTCAGTCGTCACGCCCGACGGCACGACCTGGCGCTACCGGTACGACCCACTCGGCCGCCGCATCGCCAAGCAACGCTTCGCCGACGATGGCGAAACTGTCCTGGAGCAGACCGACTTCACCTGGGACGGCACGACACTCTGCGAACAAACGACCCGATCCGGAGCCCTGCCCAACCCGGTTGCCCTCACCTGGGACCACGACGGTCTGTACCCCCTGGCACAGACCGAACGCCTTCTCGCGCTGGGCACACAGCAAGAGACGGTCGACGAACGCTTCTTTTCGATCATCACCGACTTGGTGGGTACCCCGACCGAACTCATCGACGAGGCCGGCAACCTCGCCTGGAGAAGCCACAGCACGCTCTGGGGCGCCACCAGTTGGTCGGCGACGAGCACGACGTACACTCCGCTACGTTTCCCCGGCCAGTATTTCGATCTGGAGACGGGCCTCCACTATAACTTTCATCGCCACTACGACCCCGAAACCGCCCGCTACGTAACTCTCGACCCTCTTGGTTTGGCGCCCGCCCTCAATCCCGTCACCTATGTATCAAACCCTCACTCCTGGACGGACCCCCTCGGCCTCGCCCCCTGTAAGAAGTCGGCTGAGGAACTCAATTGGAACGAGAAGAGCCGCCCAACATTCGGGCACACCTTCAGTGAACACGGAGAAGGCGTCAAGAAGACACAGCAACTGACTGATCGTGCACGCAGCACTGGGAATGACCAGGGGCAGTGGTTGGATAACTCCAAGGCTTTGGAATTCCTAAGAGTGCACTATGATCCGGAAGGTGGGGTTCGAGACATCCCCATACCCGAGGGTCTGGGGCAGGTAATCAAACCAGATGGAGGGATCATTGAACCCACCCATGTGAGGATGATCCCAAAACCGGACGGTAGCTACAAAAGCGTGTTCCCTGTAGCAAAGTGAGCAAAAAGTGCAATTTCACATGAATATCACACCCCCTCTGGAGCGAATCAAGTCGACGCCAGATATTGACCCTTCCAGTGATTACGATTCACTGGTTATGGACCTTTGCGAGTTGCTATCAACTTCTGATTGCCAATTCGCAGTTGGCGGGTTCGGGCAGGACTGCTGGCCGGTTGACGTCTCCTACGATCTATCCACGGTAATTGAGCAACTGCCCGACGTTATAGATTCCCTGCGCGGAGGTGGAGATGCTGAAATAGATTTCTACGGGCAGGGAGTTGAACGGCGAGTCTCCTTTCTCCCCTTGGGTGATCTGATCGCGATTCACTGTTCTTCTGGAACCGCCTGGACCCCGACCCCCGATAGCGAGACGGCCACAATGGAAGAAGTCACTCTTCTCCTGTCTGGGCTGGCGCACGACTTTAAGGTTGCCCTCGAGTTGGCGCATCCAAATTTGTCAGGAATCACGCCTTTTGCGGCCTGGTAGGACTGGTCAGTAGAGATTCTTCATTACTGCGCTGTCGCGGGTGGCGGCATCTCAGATGACGAAGAGTAGTTAGTACTGCAGCCGCAGTTATGGGGGTCGGTGGCCTCGGCGGCGGTAGTGGCTGAGGCGGGCGCGGTGTTGATGGCGGCGTCGCCGGCGTGGCCAGTGCAGGACGTGCTCGGCCTCGTGCCGGACGGTGTGGGCGAATCTGTTCAGCAGGCGGCGGATCTCGGTCACGCTCAGTGGGATCAGGTCGCGGCTGTGTCCCCCTTTTCATGAGCGGCTGCCCGGACGGCGGCCAGGTGGGCGGCAGCCGCCATAGCGAGGGCGATGTGCCGGTACCCGGCCGGGTATTGGCGGACTTGGTAGTTGTCGAGACCGGCCTCGTTGTACGGGAACAGACGCCAAAGGATTCCTATCTCGGACATGAAGTGTCCGTCCCTGCGCGCAAGACTCCCAGCGGGTAGGTGTGGTGGTGGCCAGGCGGGGCAGCGGCAGTTACCTCGGGCTGCGGACCGAAACTTCCATCTCTCCGAAGTCTCGGACCACGGAGGCCCCAAGGATCCCGGCCGTCAGGTGGCGGGGTTATGGGTGTCGAGTTCGGCGAAGTGGTCGAACTCGCCTGCCTGGACGCCGAGTACGAACGCGTCCCACTTCTGTTGGGTTGTCGTGACGACGTTGCCGAGGTCGCTGGTCTCGCGGAGGTAGACCAGGTCCTCCGGGCCGAAGGCGACCTCGATCCAGGGGCCGGGGCCGTCCTCGCCCTCAGGGGCGGCCCGGATCCAGTCGAGGTCGGTGGGGATGTCAGGCATGGGGCGCGCGCTTCTTGACCCTGCCGAGGAATGCGGTCCAGGTGTCGGGGGTGGTGTGGAGTATCGCGCCGGTGGCGTCGCTGCTTTCGGTCAGTTTGACCGTGCCACCTGATGCGGCCACGTGTACGCAGGAGTCGCCTTGGGCGCAGTACGAGGACTTCTGCCAGTCATGCGTACGCATGTGGGTTCCCTTCACAGGTGCCGGCTGATGCTGTGGATGATGTCCCGGCTGTCCGCCGGAGAGTGCGCGACGGATTCGATTCTGTCGAAGAGGAGCCGGTACTTGGCAAGTTGCGCTTCGGCGTCGAGGAACGCCAAGCCGTGGGACTGGTCCAGGTGCACTGTGTCCATCTGTGGAACCGGGCCATGCGCGTAGTAGATGGACTGACCCGACCCGGGGATCGCGCCTGCGGTGAAGGGCACGATCTGGATGGCGATGTGGTCCTGCTCGCTCATGTCGAGCAGGTGCTGCAATTGATCGCGGAGTGCGGTGGGGCCGCCGACTTCGATACGTAGTGCGGCCTCGTGGATGAGTGCCTGGTACGGGCGCGGTGCGTCTCCGTAGAGGATCGCCTGACGCTTGATGCGGAACGAGACACGGTGCTCGACTTCCGGCGGAGGCATCGGCGGGACGGCCTGCTGGAAGATCTCCCGCGCGTGGGTGCTGGTTTGGAGCAGGCCGGGGATGTGCGCCGTGATGGCACCGCGCAACTGCGTGGAGTGGTACTCAAGTTCGGCCAGGTCCAGCAGTGAACTGGGCAGGATGCCGCGGGACTCCTCCCACCAGCCGCGCCTGCGGTTGCCGGTCATGGCCATGAGCGCATTGACGAGATCGCGGTCGGCGCAGTCGTAGTGGCAGGCGAGGGTGCGGATTCGATCCGAACTTACGCCGAGACGGCCGGTCTCCATGTTGCTGACCTGGGCCTGCTTGATGCCGAGCAGCTTGCCGGCCTCGGTGGCGGTAAGGCCGGTGCGCTCGCGCATCTTCCGCAACTCACTGCCGAGCCGCTGCTGACGGCCCGTCGGGTTGCTCCTCACGGGCATGGGTTTCGCTCCTCGGTGCGGATGGGTCACCCACACGAGTGGATGGCATATAGATGCTTCCGAATTGGGTGAATGTTATATCCCACTGCGGCAATTTGGCGTCCTGGCCACCGCCTGGAAGCACCCCGCTCGACGGAGCGATCTGGTCACCGGGCATCGCACGTACCGACACGTACCATCTCGCCCAACTCTGCCCCGTGATCGGAGACTTCCATGGCCACCGTATCGCCGCCCTGGACGTACACCCTGCGACTCCCGCACGATCCCCGCGCCCCCGGCATCGCCCGTTCCACCCTCCGCGCCGTGCTCCGCACGCACGGTGTGGGGGCCGGCATCCCCTCGCCGTTCAACGGCAGCCTTCCCACGCTGACCATGCCCGGCTGCCTGGCCGAGTCCGGGCGGGGGCTGCAGATCGTGCGGCTCTGCGCCGACAGTTGGGGCGCGTGTCTGCTGGGTGATGGGCTGCCTGGCAGCGGTGGGAAGCTGCTCTGGGTCGAATGCGAGCAGACATGAGGCGAGGGGCGGTCCTCCGCCCCGGCCGTACCGCAGCAGGACGTACCGGGCAGCCGTTCGCGCGCTGCGACGAGAGGGCGACCCGCGTGCCCGCTGCATCTGCACATCAGCCCGTCCGGCGCTTGAGGACTTCGGGAAGGGGCGGGGTGGGGACAGCCCCGCAGGGCCCACCCCTCGCCCCACTAGTCGCCGCAGCTGATCCGCGACTGCGCCCAGTCAGAAAGCACCACCGAGCTGAACGGATCATGCGGCTCGACCACGAGCCGAATCGTCGTCCGGCCCGACACATCCGCATGGACAGGTACCGCCGAGTCGTTCCCCCGCACAACCTGCGACTTCCACAGCAGCGCCCCGTCCCCGTATACGGAGAACCGCACCGCCCCGAACCCCATCGTCATGTCGTCGACGCCCGCCAACGCGTCGTACGTCGTGCAGCTGCGATTGAGGTCGATGGTCACCGAGGACGATCCGTGCACCGTCACCCCGTGCCCGTACTGCTTGCCGCCGATCGACATGCCGTAGCGCTGCCACAGCCAGCTGCTCTCGCCGATCCGCACCTCGGGCTTGGTGTGGTCGCCGAACACCCCGTAGTCCAGCCTGTTCACCTGATAGACGATGGGCGCGGGCGGCGGAGGAGGCGGTGGGGGGGTCGGTTTCGGCTTCGGCGGAGGAGTGGTCTTGACCGGCGGCTCCGGCTCTGGCTCCGGCGGCTTCGGCGCGGCCGGCCTGGGCGTGGGCTTCGGCTTCGCCTTCGCAGGCGCCGGCTTCGGCGTGGGGGACGGCTCCGGCGGCGGCACCACCCGCGGCGCCGGACGCGCCGGCGGCTTCGGCTCGGGGCTCGGTTCCTGCGGTACGACGGGCTGCGCGACCGGCGGCTTGGCAACCGGCGGCTTCGGCGCGGGCTTCGGCTTGTCCCCGGCGAGGGCGAACACCACCCCCGCGGCCACCGCGACAGCCACCGCCGCAGCGATCGCCGCCTTCGCGGGCGCACCCATCGCCTCACCGGCGGCGGCCCCCGCTGCCCCGCCGGACGTACTCCCGCCACTCGCGGCGGCAGCCGCACCCGCGCCCGCCGCGCTCGCCGCACCTGCCGCGCCACCCGCCACAAGGCCGGCGGCCTTGAGCGTGAACCCACCGGCGATCCAGCCGATGACGGCGACCGGAAGCAGGGCGGGAATCCCGGCATTGACGTCACTCAACTCACCGGCGGCCACCCGGCACTTCGCGCAATCCTCCAGATGCTTGCGCAGCCCCCGCTCGGCCCGCATCCGCAGACCGCCGCGGGCGTACGCGCCGAGGCGGTCTGCGTAGTGCGCGCAGTCACCACCCGCTGTCAGGGCGGAGCTCACATGGGCCTGCAAATACGCCTGCTTGAGACCCTCGCGGGCCCGGCTGGCCAGCACCGCCGTGGCGTTGGGCGTCAGCCCGAACAGCGGCGCGACCTCGCTCGGCGACTCCTCCTCGACCGTGGTGTGCCACAGGACGGCCTGCCAGCGCTCGGGCAGACTGCGAAAAGCCTGCATGGCCAGCGTCTGCTCGGCCTCGTGCATGGCCCGTACGTCGGCGCCCAGATCCAGCGTGTCCTCGTTCGACACGTCCGAGGACCGGGCGGACTCCGCGGCGAACAGGGCGAAGTCCTCGACCAGTTGCTCGCGCTTGGCCGTCTTCGTCCAGGCCGCGGCAACGCGTCGCACGGTCGTCAGCAGATAGGCCCGCACGGCCTGCTCGGGACCCGCACCTCCGCGCACCGCCTGCAGGGTGCGCGCGAAGACCTCGGCCGTCAGGTCGTCCGCGGTGTGCCCGTCCCGGCAGCACGTACGCGCATACCGGCGCACGGCTTCCGAGTGCCGCCGGTAGAGCGCTTCGTACGCGCTGTCGTCACCGGCCCGCATCCGCTGGATCAGCGCCGCGTCGGGGGCCGTCACAGCTTCGGCCGAAGGAGACTGCGGTGACTGGAGCGATTCCGTCAGCGGCCCGCTGCCGCTGCCGCCCTCGCGCTGCAACGGGACACCCGCGTCCTCGGCGTCCGCAGGCGGCCACGGCCCGGGGAGCACGGTCCCGCCCTCGGCGTCACCGCCCGTGCGGCCCGGCCCGGCCTGGTTCGGCACCTGCCGCGCGGGCAGACCACCGGCCGCCGGACCGGCGCCGCCGGCCTGCCCGGCACCGCCAGGACTTTCGAGCGATTCGTCCCGCCCCTCAACACCCATAGCGGAAGCCCCCGTAAGCACCCTCAGACCGCAACACCGGCCAAGAGTCCCACAGGGTGCACCACGGACCGCCACTCATGCCCGGCAACCACTCGTCCGGGGTGTTTTACCGGATGCGAGCACTAGCCTTCACCCCATCGGGGAAGGCTCAACCACCCTCACGAGCCCCCTATTTCGCCATGTGATGACAGCCGCGTGATGACGGCCATGTGATGACATCCGCGTGATGACGGCCATGTGATGACATCCGCGTGACGACATCCGCCAGGCCCCGCCGAGCCAGCCACATACAAGCCTCGCCGAACCAGCCACATCACCCCCCTTACACGTGCAAGAAGCAGGCAAAAGAACCCGACGCCCGCGTCACACGGGCCTGGACCGCAGCCCCTCCAGCAGGATATCGAGCAGCCGTGCGGAGGCCGCCGCCTGCTGCGCCGCGTCCGGCAGGGAAGGCGCAGCCGTGGCTATCACCAGCAGCACATCGGCCACCGTCACATCGCCACGCAGCTCACCGGCCGCACGCGCCCGGTCCACCAACTGCCCCACGACCGCGAGCAGCGTCGCCGCGCCCGAGTCGTCACCGTCGCCGTCGGCCAGGCCCCCAAGACCGAAACCGGACGCCCGATGCTCCGTCCGCTGCTCGACCAGCCGCAGCTCCGGCCCCGCCGGGAGCCCGGCCTGCCGCTGTTGCGGCACCCGCGCTCCGCCCTGGACCACCGTCGACTCGTCGACGTCCACGCCTACCCGCAGCACCTGCGGCGGAAGCAGTCGCCCCGCGCCGGAAGCCACCGATGTACGCAGGAAGCGCGAAAGGGCCGACCAGGGCTCTTCCTCCTGGCCCAGGGCCGTACGCGCCTGGTCGGTCAGCCGGGAGGTCTCCTCGTCGGCTATGCGGCGCACCAGCACGTCCTTGCTCGGGAACCGCCGGTAGACGGTCCCGACCCCGACCCTGGCCCGTCGCGCGACGTCCTCCATCGGCGCCCCGTAACCCAGCTCGCCGAAGACCTCGCGAGCCGCCCTCAAAACATGTTCAAGATTGCGCTGTGCGTCAACGCGCAGCGGCGCGGCACGGGATCCACCCGTTGCCACCCGCCCGTTGCTGTCTGTGGCGACAGCAGTCTGCCAATGAGAGTCCTGAATGCGCATCAGCGTTCCCCCGGTAATGATGTCTCCCCCCGGAGACTCCCCGCCCTGACTGTCAGGAGCGCAAATCTGGTCGCTCCGACGAGATACGAACATAGTTGAGCGGGAGTGGATTCAGAAGGGGGTAGTTCCGCACGGAGCGCCCGCCCGATCGGAGTATGGACCGAAACCTTCCTGATTCGGCCTCTGCCCACCCGCCATCCCCATGCCCTGACCTGCGAACCTTCCGAAACAGTCGAGAAATTCCGCACCCCGCACCCGCCATGACCTCCGGTCACACAATTTGCTGGGCCTGTGGACAAAGTCCTGATGGCGTTGCGTCATGGGGTGGTGAAAGCTCATAACTCACCGGGGTCGCCCCCCGGATCCACGCCCCGTACCCGGATTCTCGTGGTCGGCGGCGGCTATGTCGGGATGTACACCGCACTGCGTCTCCAGCGGAAGCTGAAGAGCGACGAGGCCGAGATCGTCGTGGTGACGCCCGACCCCTATATGACGTATCAACCTTTCCTCCCCGAGGCCGCGGCCGGCTCCATCTCGCCGCGTCACGTCGTCGTACCGCTGCGCCGCGTGCTCGACCGCTGCAAGATCGTCATCGGTGAGGCCAGGTCGATCGACCACGCCAAGCGCGTCGCGACCGTCGCCACCCTCGCCACCGAGGAGGAGGGCACGGGGCCGATCGAGATGCCGTACGACGAGCTGGTCCTCGCCCCCGGCTCGGTCTCCCGCACCCTCCCGGTCCCCGGCCTCGCCGAATTCGGCATCGGCTTCAAGTCCGTCGAGGAGGCCATCGGCCTGCGCAACCACGTCATCGAGCAGATGGACATCGCGTCCGCCACTCGCGACCCGGCACTGCGCGACGCGGCGCTCACCTTCGTCTTCGTCGGCGGCGGCTACGCGGGCGTCGAAGCGCTCGGCGAGCTGGAGGACATGGCCAGGTATGCCGCCCGCTACTACCACAACATCAAGGCCGAGGACATGAAGTGGATCCTCGTCGAGGCGTCCGGCCGGATCCTCCCCGAAGTGGGTGCGGAGATGGGCCAGTACGCGATCCGTGAGCTGCGCCGACGCAATATCGACGTACGCCTGGAGACCCGCCTCGACTCCTGCGCGGACCGCGTCGCCGTCCTCGACGACGGCTCCCGCTTCCCCAACCGGACGCTCGTATGGACCGCCGGCGTCAAACCGCACCCGATCCTCGCCGCCAGCGATCTCCCGCTGAACGAACGCGGCCGCCTCGCCTGCACCGCCGCGCTCAAGGTCGACGGCGCCGAGCACGCCTGGGCGGCCGGTGACGCCGCCGCCGTACCCGATCTCACCGCGGACGAGCACGGCAAGGAGTGCGCGCCCAACGCCCAGCACGCCGTGCGCCAGGCCAAGGTCCTCGCCGAGAACATCGTGGCCTCGCTGCGCGGCCAACCGCTCAAGAACTACGAGCACTCCTACGTCGGATCCGTCGCCTCGCTCGGCCTCCACAAGGGCGTCGCGCACGTCTACGGCCGGAAACTCAAGGGCTATCCGGCCTGGCTGATGCACCGCGCCTACCACCTCAGCCGGGTGCCGACCTTCAACCGCAAGGCACGCGTACTCGCCGAATGGACGCTCTCCGGGCTCTTCAAACGCGAGATCGTCTCACTCGGGTCGCTGGAACACCCGCGCGCCGAGTTCGAACTGGCGGCCGGTGGGCATCCTCCCAAGACGCCCTGACGACTGTCAGTGCGGTCGGTCACAATGGACGTGTGACCATAGGTGGGCTCACATCTGCACAGAGTGACCCGCTGTAGCCGCCCGGCGGCGCCCCCGAAGTGACACCCGGCAGGGCAGCAAACCCCGACCATGCCGGCCGGACAACACCATGAGGCCTGAACGTCAGTGAACTTCACGCGCTGGAGCGCCCGTCTCCCCGGAACGCAGCGCCGCGCAGCAGCGCGGACCGACCGCGGCTCCGTGCCGGCAGCCCGCGGTGAGTACGCCCAGCGGGCAGGGCACGATTCCGACCCGCCGGGAGGCGACTCCCTGGACGCCGTGCCTGCCCTGGACGAGCTCTCCGTCCGCGAGATCCTCGGCAGACTCCCCGCGCTCGTCGCCCTCGTGTACGGGCCCGAGCACCGCGTCGCGTACGTCAACGACGCCTACGCCACCGCCTTCGGCCCGCGCGAGCCCGGCGCCCCGGCGGCCGTCGCCCTGCCCGAGCTGGAGGAGCTCGGACTGCTCCCTCTCATGGACCAGGTTCTGCGCGGCGGCACACCGCGCACAGTCAAGTCCCGCAAGATCGCCAAGGGCGGTTCGTACACCGTCACCTGCACGCCCGTTGAGACCCCGGGGCGTGGCGGGGGCGAGGGCGGCGTGCTTGTCTTCGCCACCGACGTCACCGACCACGCGGAGGCCGCCGAGCGGCTGCGCGCCAGCGAGCGCCTGCTGCGCGAGACGGCCGTCACCCTCCAGCGTTCGCTGCTCCCGCAGGAGCTGGAGCAGCCTGACGACCTGCGCATCGCCGCCACGTACCAGCCGGGCGGCACGGAAGCGGCGGTCGGCGGCGATTGGTACGACGTGATCACCCTCGGCGCCGGCCGTACGGCCCTGGTCATCGGTGACGTGATGGGCCGCGGCGTGCGCGCCGCCGCCGTCATGGGCCAGCTCCGCACGGCGGTCAGGGCGTACGCCCGTCTTGATCTCCCGCCGCACGAGGTGCTCCAGCTGCTCGACGGCCTCGCCGCCGAGATCGACGCCAGCCAGATCGCCACCTGCGCGTACGCCGTCCACGACCCCAACGAGGGCCGTCTCGTCTACGCGTCGGCGGGCCACCTCCCGATCCTCGTCCGCGACGAGGACGGCACGGTCCGCCGCGCCGAGGACCACACGGGCCCCCCGCTCGGCACCGGCGGCTGGATGCACACCTCGGGCACGATCGGCCTGCCGCCGGGCTCCACGGCCGTCCTCTACACGGACGGGCTGGTGGAGCGCCGAGGCGAGGACATCGACGAGGGCGTGGACCGCCTGGAGACGGCAGTGGCCGGCGCGACCGGCACCCCGCAGGTCGTCTGCGACCGGCTGATCCGCGCCCTGGGCGTCACCGCCGAGCACGACGACGACGTGGCGGTGCTCGTCGTCCAGCACCCCGCCCGCACCGGCCACAACGCGGAGCTCTTCCACAACGCGGCGCTTGAGCTGCTCGGCGGCATCGAAGCGGCGCCGCGCGCCAGGGCCTTCGCCTCGGGGGTCCTGGCGTCCTGGCGCTTCCCGGTCGAGCTGTGCGACCTGGGCGTCCTGGCGGCCAGCGAGCTCGTGGCGAACTCCCTCCAGCACGGCACCCCGCCCATGCGCCTGAGGCTGCGTCGCACGGACCGCCGCCTGATCATCGAGGTGACGGACGGCGACGACCACCTGCCGCGCCGCCGCCGGGCCGACCCGGCGGACGAAGCGGGCCGCGGCATCTCGATCGTCGCGACGATCGCATCGTCCTGGGGCAGCCGCCGTACGCCGGGAGGCGGCAAGGCGGTCTGGTGCGAATTCGCCCTGCCGGCCCCGGCGGCCTGAGCCGCCCGGCTCAGCGGACCGGCTCGGCCTGCCGTTCCGTCTGCTGTAGCTCCGGTACGGAGGAGGCCACCACGAGCGACTTGACCGACACCGGCCGGTCCTGCGCCGGGGTGAGCCGCTTGCCGAGCCGGAGCGCCAGCACGCTGATGCCGAGCGAGAAGACGATGAAGGTCACGATGTACGGCGCGTGCAGCGAGGCACCCATGGGCCCGCCCACCGCCGGACCGAGGGCCAGCGCGAGCTGCTTGACCAGTGCGAAGGCCGAGTTGTACTGCCCGACCATCGACTCCGGTGCCAGGTCCACGACCAGCGGCGCGACGGTCGGCGACAGCATGGCCTCACCGAGTCCGAAGAGCGCGTACGTCGAGATGAACGCGGCCGTCGCCATCGTCTGGCTGCCGTGCCCGAGCCCCGCGTATCCCGCGACGATCCAGGCGAAGGCCCAGATCAGCCCGACCAGCGCGATGACCCGCGAACGCCGACGGTGCTCGACGAGCCGCAGCACCACGAACTGCGCGACCACGATGACCGCGGTGTTGGCGGCGAGCGCGAGCCCGAGGGTCGAGGGATCGATCCCGGCCGCCTCGGTCCCGTACGCCGCGAGCCCCGACTCGAACTGCCCGTAGCAGGCGAAGAACAGTACGAACCCGAGCACGCACACCCGCACCATGGCCTTGTGCCGCATCAGCACCCGGAAGCCGCCCTGGCCGGCCGCGTCGTTCGTCGGCACGGCGCCGGGGACGCCGGCCACACGCGGCAGCCTGACGCCCGCCACAATGCCCGCCAAGACCAGGAACATCACCGCTTCGATGCCGAAGAGCAGCAGGAAGCTGTCGGGCCGGCTCTTGTCGACGAGCTGACCGCCGATGAGCCCGCCGACCCCGAGGCCGAGGTTCTGCAGAAAGAACTGGGTGGCGAAGGCACGCGTACGGGTGGCGGCGGTGGACGACCACACGATCATGGTCGCGAGGGCCGGCTGCATGACCGCCGTACCCGCACCGAGCAGGGCCGCCGAGAACACGGTCATCTGCACATTGCCGGCCAGCCCCATCGACAGGGCGCCGACCGAGGCGGTGACCGCGCCGGTCAGCAGGACG